>NZ_FYEH01000028.1 GCF_900187945.1 Arboricoccus pini
GCTGCTTTGCCAACGTCCTGTTGTCTGGTTGATTGTCGCGGGCGGCGGGAGACTGGTTGGGGGAGAGGTGATGGATTTGTCGCTTGGTCTGGTGGGTCAGGGCTGGCTGCAGCTTGGCGAACTGCTGCTGTCCTTCGTCCTGGCGGCGGTCGTCGGGCTCGAGCGGGAGATGCATCATAAGAGCGCGGGGTTGCGGACCTACAGCCTGGTCGGCGTTTCCTCGGCGCTCTTCATGCTGGTCTCCAAATACGGCTTCATGGGCGTTCTTGGCGACCATGTGGTGCTCGATCCCTCGAGGGTCGCGGCGCAGATCGTCTCGGGCATCGGCTTTATTGGCGGGGGCGTCATCTTCATGCGCCGCAATGTCGTCCGCGGGCTGACGACGGCGGCCTCGGTCTGGCTGACCTCGGCCCTGGGCATGGCCTGCGGCGCCGGCCTCCCTGTCCTGGCCGTGGCAACGACCGTCGGCTATTTCCTGATCATGTTCGTCTACCCCAGGATCGTCAGCAGGCTCTTGCCCATCGAGCAGCCCAGCAGCGTTCGCCTGCGCATCGGCTTTCGAGACAAAGCCGGCCGGCTCACGGCCATCCTTGCCATGTGCAACGGCCGGCATGTAGCCATCCGGCAGGTCGAGGTGGAGCGGGGCGACGTCGAGGCGACAAACGAGGAATTGGAGGACCTGACTGACAAGGAAGGCAGCGAGGCCGGGCGAACGGGAGAGGCCATCTTGACCCTCACCCTCGAGGCCAGCACCAGCAGCGCGATCGTGCAGCTGGTGGCCCGCCTGGGCGAACTGGAGGGCGTGCTGCGCGTTGACAGCCTGGAAGCGGCAGAAGATGCCCTGGAGTAGACGGCTGGCGATGACAAACGCCCGGCCAAGGCGGGTGAATGCCCCGTAAGGCCAAGCAAAGGCAGCGTCCCGGCCAGCAATTCGCCGCCCTGCCGGTCAAGAACGTGGACGGCGAGACACTGGTCCTCCTCGTCACCAGCCGGGAGACCGGCCGCTGGGTGCTGCCCAAGGGCTGGCGCGAGAAGAATCTGAGCGGCCCCGAGCTGGCGGCCAAGGAGGCCTATGAGGAGGCCGGCATCGTCGGCGTCGTCCAGGACAAGCCCATCGGCTCCTATGGCTATCTCAAGCGCCTGCCCAAGGGCCAGCTCAAGCCCTGTCTCGTCAAGGTCTTCCCCATGCGCGTCGACGACCTCCTCGATACCTGGCCAGAAGCCCGGCAGCGACGCCGCCAATGGTTCACCTTCGCCCAGGCCGCCTTGAACGTCGACGAAGCCGAACTCGTCGAACTCTTCCTCAACCTAGCCAAACCAGTCGATTGAGAACTTACAACGCGC
>NZ_FYEH01000027.1 GCF_900187945.1 Arboricoccus pini
CCACCAGACCAAGCGACAAATCCATCACCTCTCCCCCAACCAGTCTCCCGCCGCCCGCGACAATCAACCAGACAACAGGACGTTGGCAAAGCAGCGGGGAATTTCAGCCTCGCGCGGGGAGGCCCGGGATAGTCCTCCCTGCCCGCGAATCTCCGGGGCCACGCCCCACACCGAGCTCGGTCGCCTAGGCCCGCTCGCGTGATCGCCCTCCTCTGGATTTCCGAGCGGGCGCTCGTCTATGTGGACAACCTTGTTCCTGTTTTTTCCTCGGCGGCGACGAGCGATTGCAAAGGAGGCACAAGATGAAGACCTATCGGCTGGCGGCCATTCCTGGCGATGGTATCGGTGGCGAGGTTGTCGCGGCCAGCCTGGAAGTTCTGCATGCAATTGCTGCGCGTGTCGCTGGCTTTCGCTTCGAGGTGGATATTTTCGACTGGGGCGGCCTCTATTACAAGAAACATGGCCTGATGATGCCAGAGAACGGCCGTGACCTCATTCGCCATCATGACGCCATCCTGTTCGGCTCGGCCGGCCATCCGGACATCCCCGATCATGTGACGCTCTGGGGGCTGCGGCTCGCCATCTGCCAGCCCTTCGACCAGTACGCCAATGTCCGCCCGACGCGCGTCCTGCCCGGTGTGACCTCGCCGCTGCGCGACGCCCTGGGATTGGACTGGGTCATCGTGCGCGAGAATTCCGAGGGCGAATATGCGGGCGTCGGCGGCCGCGTGCATCGAGGCTCGCCGCTGGAAGCCGCGACGGACGTTGCCATGTTCACCCGCCAGGGCGTGCTCAGGATCATGCGCTTCGCCTTCGATCTGGCGCGCTCGCGCCCACGCCGGCAGCTCACCGTCGTGACGAAATCCAATGCCCAGCGCCACGCCATGGTGATGTGGGACGAGATCGCCGCCGAGGTCGCGCGCGAATTCCCCGAGGTCGTCTGGGACAAGATGCTGGTGGACGCCATGACGGCCCGCATGGTGATGCACCCCTCGACGCTGGATACGATCGTCGCCACCAATCTCCACGCCGACATTCTCTCCGACCTCGCAGCCGCACTCACGGGCTCGCTCGGGATCGCACCCACCGCCAACCTCAATCCGGAGCGCGCCTTCCCCTCGATGTTCGAGCCCATCCACGGCTCGGCCTTCGATATCGCCGGCAAGGGGATCGCCAATCCGATCGGCACCTTCTGGTCGGGCGTCCTCCTCCTCGAGCATCTGGGTGAAAAGGCGGCCGCCCACCGCTTGATGACGGCGATCGAGCGTGTCATGGCCGACAGACGCTGGCATACGCCGGATCTTGGCGGTACGGCCAGGACCGCCGATGTCACCGCCGCGGTGATCGATGCGATCCACGGCGCCAACGATTGAAGGGAAGCTCGATGTCCGCAGCATGGTCCGACGAGAAGGCACGCTCGACCCTGCGCGCCATGTTCGATGCGGCGGTGGCCCAGGCGGCACCCGGGCCGGCCGTGCTGCGCCACCTGCCGGCCCCGCCCAAGGGGCGCTGCATCGTCGTCGGTGCGGGCAAGGCCTCCGCCGCCATGGCGGCGGCCGTCGACGCCGCCTGGCCCGATGTCGACCTCACGGGTGTGGTCGTCACCCGCTATGGCCATGCCGTGCCCGCGGGCCGCATCCGGATTCTCGAAGCGGCGCATCCCGTCCCCGACGAAGCCAGCGAGCGCGCCGCCCACGCCATTATGGCAGCCGTCCAGAACCTAGGACCCGACGATCTCGTCATCGCCTTGATGTCGGGCGGCGGCTCCGCCCTCCTCACGCTACCACCGCCCGGCATGACCCTTGCCGACAAGAGGGCGGTCAACAAGGCACTTCTCCTTTCCGGTGCGACGATCAGCGAGATGAACGCCGTCCGCCGCCGCCTCTCGGCCATCAAAGGCGGCCGCTTGGCCCTCGCCGCCCGCCCCGCCCGCGTCCTCACCCTCCTCATCAGTGACGTGCCGGGCGACGATCCGGCCGTGGTGGCCTCGGGCCCGACCGTGCCCGACCAAGGCCCGCCCGCCGACGTCGACGCCCTCGTCGCCCGCCTCCGCCTCGATCTGCCGCCCGCCGCACGCCAGGCGCTCGCGATCTGGCCCCCGCCCCCTACGAGCCGCGAGGTCCAAAGCGAGGTCCGCATCATCGCCGCACCCTCGCTCTCCCTCGAGGCAGCCGCCGAAACCGCCCGGCAGGCAGGCCTGACGCCGCTCATCCTCGGCGACGCCCTTGAAGGCGAGGCGCGCGAACTCGGCACCGTCATGTCCGGTATCGCCCGCTCCGTGCGCACGCACGGCCAGCCGCTGCCGGCCCCGACCGTCCTCCTCTCGGGCGGCGAGACCACTGTTACCATCGGTGCCGATGGCCATGGCAAAGGCGGCCGCAACACCGAGTTCCTCCTGGGCCTGGCCGTAGCCTTGCAGGCGACACCCGGCATCTGGGCGATGGCCGGCGACAGCGACGGCATCGACGGCTCGGACGACGCCGCCGGCGCCTTCGTCACCCCCGATACGTTGGCCCGTGGCCGTGAGGTCGGCCACGATGCCCGCCAATTCCTCAAAGGCCACGACAGCTACAGCTTCTTCGACGCCATCGGCGATCTCATACGAACCGGTCCGACCCTCACCAACGTCAACGACATCCGCGCCATCATGATCACCTGAGTTGAGACTCAGGCAGGGATCGATGGTGGCGCCCCGCTGAGCCGATCGGCAACCTCCGGCGCATGGGCGGCCGCCGCCATCGACCATTTCGGCCAAGCCCGCTTCATGCAGAACCAACGGCCGGGCTGAGCCCGCACATAGGCCTCGAAGCGTCGGTTCACCTCGCACATCATCGCCACGATCCGCTCCTGGTCGTTCGCCAGCGACATGTCGGCCTCGATCGGCGCATCGATCGTCAGCCGGTAGCGCGCCGGGCCCAGCCGCTCGACAGTCATGGTGGTCAGTTGCGCGCCGCTCTTGAGCGCCAGATAAGCCGGCCCCGGCGACACCGAGCGCTGCATGCCAAAGAAATCCACCGGCACGCCGCCACCCGTCCGTCCGTCCATCACGAGACCGATCGATCCGCCTTGTCGCAACTCGCGCAGCAACACGCGCAGGCTGCCATCGCGCGGCACCAGCGTCGCCCCGATGGCCTGCCGCCACCGGTGCAGCCAGTAATCGATGCGCGGATTGGCCATCGGCGCATAGACTGCCGTCATCTTGATGCCATTGCGGATGGGCCCAAGCGCTGGCACCTCCCAGCTGGCCAGATGCGGACCGGCAAAGACACTTGGCCGATCCGGACGAAAAGCCGAATGCAGCACCACCTCGATGCGGCCACCCTTGGGATCGGCAATGGCGGAAAGATGCGGATACTCTGCCATGACAATCCCGGCATTGCGCCAGATCTCGCCCGCTAATTTGGCGGTCGCCCGTCGATCCAAGGTGGGAAAGGCAGCCTTGAGATTGGCCAGGATGATCGACTGCCGATCCGACCATGGCCCGAACCGGGCAAAAAGCCACCCGCCGAACTGGCCGCCCCGCTCGGGTCCCAGCCAACCGCTCAAGCCCCAGAATGCCCTGACCGGTAAAGCCTCCACACCCTGACGCCACGCGCGCAGAGCCTGCCTCCAGCGGTTATTTGCCACGATTCTCCACCTCAACGAATGCGGCCGTTCTAGATCGCCCTGACTATTTGTCAGGTTACTTCTCGGTAAATTTTATAATTTCCTACACCAGCACCGTCGAAGAGGCCTCCGCCGACCCTCGGCGATCTGATGATCGCTGCCTCGCTGCGAGAAAGCAGGAAGCGGCCTCCGGCGGCCAGGGGGCACCGCCCCCTGGACC
>NZ_FYEH01000024.1 GCF_900187945.1 Arboricoccus pini
GCCCAGAAGGGGTAGCGGCGCCGTGGCGGCTTGGGGGCGAGGTGATCGGTCCAGTCCATGGGGCCTACCGTACAAGGAATATAGTCTTTATACAACCGGTCTCATGCGCCACCCGCTGTTCGACCCACCCCAACCCCATGGGTCCAGGGGCCTTTCGGCCCATCGACAGCAAAGCTGTCGATCCGTGCTCGCGCAGCGAGACGTCGATCATCAGATCGCCGAGGGTCGCCGAAGGCTTCCTCCTCACGCTCGGGTGATCAAACAAGGGGTGCTGCGCGACCGGGTGTCTGCCACACCGGGGATCATTCGACGGGAGCCGGGCTCGGACGCTCGGGATTCGGTCGCCCCAAGACAAGGACAGGGATCGGGCTCTCAGGGCCTGTGCATCTGCCCCAATACGCGGACCGCGACGATGCGCGGCAATCATGATCAGGCGGGGCAAAGTCCGCCCTTGGGCGTACACGGTTCGAGGCTTTCCCATCTCGCAGCCCGTGCCCGAAATAAGGGCCGGGTTGCAGGTGGGACGACAGCCTGGACCGATTCTGGTGCTGCGTTCGCCGCGCAGCGAGGGTTACTGACGGACGGGCGCCAGCATGGGCACGGGCGGCAAGGCAAGGACTTGAAAATAGTCCTGCCAAGCCTGGCACATGGAGTCCGTCGAGAAGAGCCGGGCCTTATTGGGGCCTGTTACTGAGAACCGTGCGCGTAGGTCTGCATCGGCGGTAAGCCGCGCGATGGCGGCACCCAACGCCACGGCGTCGCCTGGCGGCACGAGAAGGCCGTCGGTCTCGTGATCGACGATCTCGAGAGCACCGCCAGCGGCGGTAGCGATGACGGGCTTACCAGCTGCCATGCCCTCGACGATGACCTGACCGAACGGCTCGGCGGCGACGGAGGTATGGGCGATGGCATCGCAGGCGGCCATGAGTGCGGGCACGTCGTGGCGGTGGCCGAGGAAGCGGACCCGATCGGCGATGTTCAACTGGCGGGCCAGAGATTGCAGCTGCTCGCCATAACCGGTTTCGCCGAACTGGGCGGCGCCGACGATCCATGCCTCGACATGCGGCAGGTTGGTGAGCGAACGGAGCAGAACTTCCTGGCCCTTCCAGGCGGCGATCCGGCCAAAGCAGCCGACGACGAATCGATCACTAGGCCTAGCGGAAGGTACCGCATCGGCAAAGGCATTCAGATCGACACCTGGATAGACGACCTTGGGAAGATGTGCCCGGCCACCCGCCTGGATGAACGCCTCGGCGGAGGCGCGCGAATTAACGACGACGCTGGATGCCGCCCGGTTGGCGAGACCGACGCCCATATGGCGCATGAGGGGCGAGAAATGCTCGCCATTGACGATGTCGTTCAGTCCCCAGATGAGAGGCTTGCGAACGAGAGGCTGCGTCAGGGCCGTCAACACGAAGGCTTTCTGCGAGAAGCCGACCGTCACGTCATAGCGCTGGCGGATCGCAGCCAGCCGCGGCAGGAGAGTCGCCAGCTTCGGCGCGACGCGTAGGATGGTACCCACGCCCGAATGACGACGGACCTCGTTCGCCGAGGCATCCATCGGCAGAACTTCGACATTGCAGCCCGAGTCCCGAAGATCCGTGACCAGGGGTCCATGGGACAGCGCTAAAACCGTTGCCTGGGGCCCCAGCCCTTTGGCCAAGCGGGCCAACAGCAACTCGGCGCCGGATGGAACCGCCGTATGGGTGACGAACAAAACGTGCATGAACCCCGCCCTGGACAGTGCCGTCCAAGAAAATGATGCGTAATCGCTGGAGTAGTACTAAGCGACGCGGGGTAGGTTTGTATCAGGCACAAGCGCCGAGATCGTACCATAGTCCGCAGCACACGCCGATGTTACCGCGGCGCGGAGTTCGCGATCGAAACGGGCAGGGCCGAACTTGAGCGCGTGCGTCCGGCAGGCCTGGGAATCGAACTGCTCGCGGATCGTGACAAAATGCTGGACAGCTGCCACGATCGCATCGGCGGTCGGGGCATCGAACAGGAGGCCGGTCGGCGCCTCGCCGGGTCGGCCGGGCGGGATGACCGTCTCGGTGAGGCCGCCCTTGCCAAGGCCGATCACCGGTGTGCCGCAGGCCATGGCCTCTACCGGCGAGATGCCGAAATCCTCCTGTGCGGCATAGACGAAGGCAGCGGCCTCGGCGACGTGCCGGTTCAGGTCCTCGTCAGACAGGCGCCCCATGATCTTGACGTTCGGCCCAGCCAGCTTCTCGAGCCGCTTGCGATCGACGCCATCGCCAATGACCAGAAGTTCGCGCTCTGGCATCCGGTTGAAGGCCTCGATAATGAGATCGAACCTTTTATAGGGGACGAGCCGGCCGACGGTGACGAAATGGTCCTTGCGCTCCGACTGGGCCGGCCCGCAGGCGAACTGCTCGACCTCGACAGGCGGATAGACGATCTGGGCCTGGCGCCGGTATGCCTTCATCGCACGGCGGGCGATGAAGCGGGAGTTTGCCAGATAGACGTCGACGCCGTTGGCGCTGCGTACGTCCCAGATGCGCAGATAATGCAGGATGCAGCGCACGACGAGGCTAAGCGGCCCCTTGGCGAGCTTCATGTCCTGAAGATATTCCTTTTGCATGTCCCAGGCATAGCGCATGGGCGAATGCAGGTAGCAGACATGGGTCTGGTCGGGTGCCACGATGACGCCCTTGGCGACCAGGTAGGAGCTGGAGAGGATCAGGTCGTAGGCAGAAAGATCGAGCTGCTCGACGGCGATCGGCATCAGAGGAAAATAATAGCGGTGCAGCCGCCGCAGCATGGGCAGACGCTGCAGAAAGGACGTGGTTACCTTGCGGCCGCCCAGAAACCCGCGTTTGTCGTCCGGCAGGATGTCGAAGAGGGCGAACAGGTCGGCCTCCGGATAGGCGGCGAGCATGCGCTCCACCACCTTTTCGGCTCCCCCATAGGTGTAGAATTGATCGTGTACGATCGCAACGCGCGGCCGCCGGTCCGTCTGGCCCTCGCTCATTGCACATGTCCTTCAATAGGGGCGACAGCCTGGAAAGTGACGCGGCTTAGGGGCGGCGCTGTCAAGGCAACGCCGCCCCGTCGTTCAATCAGGCTGATCGATCAATAGGCGTTACTATCATTGATGGTCGTGAAAAGCGTCATCACCATGATCTTCACGTCGAGGGCAAGCGACCAATTCTGGATATATTCCAGATCGAGGTCGATCCGCCTTTCCATCGATTCGAGCGTCTCGGTACCGCCCCGAAAACCCTTGACCTGCGCCAGGCCGGTGATGCCGGGCATCATATTGTGGCGCAAGCGGTAATGGGGGATGAGACTGGAATAGTGGACGTCGTGCGAAATGGCATGCGGCCTGGGCCCGACGAGACTCATCTCACCGCGCAGCACGTTGATGAGCTGGGGCAGTTCATCGAGGCTTGAGCGACGCAAGAAGCGGCCAAGCGGTGTTATTCTGGGATCGACGCGCTGCGCCTGGACGACTTTGTCGGCGGCGCCGCCGGCGCAGGTCTCCACATACATGGTGCGAAACTTCAGCACCTGGAAGGGCTTCTCGTCGAGACCGTGGCGGCTCTGCTTGAACAAGGCAGGACCGGGAGAGGATAGCTTGACCAGCACTGCGATCGTCAGGAGCAGGGGCGCCAGGAAAATGAGGCTGACGAGCGCTACGCCACGATCCATTGTCGACTTGGACAGACGAGCGATCCAGCTCCGATCCCGCCAATGGCGGATGATCTTGCTATGGTCGGCGCTCGCGTGCGACGGGCGGTTATTGACGTAGCCGGTTGCACCCTGCCTGTTCACCGCCGCCGCTCGGTCCATGTCCAGTGAATCAGTCGCCATGAAGTTCAATCCTAGACCGAGTCCAAATCAATACATCGAAAACGATATAATTTGCATAAAATGCCTGGAATTGACTTCGTGCGGTATTTCCGAAGCGTTCCGATCACGAGCCGCGTTTTTGCGCCACGCGACCTTCGAAGTCAAATCCAAACGTTTTTCAACCAATTTGCTGCGTCCTTGAGTACGGCAGGTTGAGTCCTTCCTTCCTAGGACTCCATATCGTTGAGCGATGTGCGCGCTTCAAACAGGCATACCCCACCGCTGCAAAAATCAATCAGCGCGCCGGGACCATATCCAATACGGCCACACAAGTCAGGTTAATTACGCACGCCCGCATTGGAGTATGCGCACATGCCACACGGGACGACCTCGGCCCCTTGCCCCGCGCTAAGCTATATCTTACGCGCGAGGTAATAAAACCAGCTCGCCTCGCGCGGGGGCCGCGTCGCGTCGCCGACGATCTCACCGCGGTCAGTCAGGATGCGATCGATGATGAAACCCTGCCGATTGAGCTCGGCGGCGATCGCCCGGCATGTGCTGAACATAGCAAAGACGCGAAACCCAAAGGCCGGCAACAACCTGAGCGAACGCTCGACCCCTCTTTGCTCATGCGTGGCTAAAAGACCGATTCGCCCGTTCGCATTGAAGAGGTCGCGCAACGACCTGCGCACATTACCGGCAAGCGTGCGCAGGTCGCACCAGCGTCGCGGCATGAAGAGGCCGATCCGGCTTTGCGCCCAGGGGCCCTCGTTATTGAAGCTCGAAAAGACGAACAGGCCCTGCGGCCGCAATACCCGCCTGACCTCGCCCAGGATAGCCCGTCGACCAGCCAGATCCATTGCATCCAGGCCGGCGCAACTGAAGAAGGCAAGGTCAAAGGCGCGGCTTTCCAGCCCGTTCATATCCCGCGCATCCAGACAATGAAGCGATGCTTCGGGAAAGCGCAGCCTCGCGGCTGCGATCATTTTGGGGCTGATGTCGATGCCGACATACTCGCTGGCCATGGGCTCCAGCAATTCTGTGGTCCGCCCGCCGCCGATACCAATGTCGAGCACGGCGCCATCGGGCTGCCTGCGCAAAGCGTAGGCAAGAGCCTCTCGCTCGCCTTCATCCAGCCAGCCGCTCGCCATGGCATAGTGCCGGACAATATCGTCAGCACCCCATGCGGCAATATTGACCTCGTCCATGGTCGGCGCGACGTCTTTTAAGGAATCCACCGCCATTTGACCATACTCCGAGGCCCAAGCCGCCGCGATCGTCGCTCGGACATCGCTGCCCAATGTCAGTTTGCGACGTCGGCGGCCTATTCACGCCGCAACGGCCATATCGAAATATGTATAAACGCCGTTTAAGGAAAATTCGAGATAAATTGATTTGGCATGGCGGTTAGAGTGCCACCGGCGACGTCACAAGCACGCTAGCTGGTGACCGGTTCCGGTTCCTACTTTGGCCTTAGAGGACGGAATGCCCTCGCGAAGACGGCACCTGGAAGAGCACCTCGCGCATGCGCAAGTCCCATCGACCCGACCAAGCCCCTATGACTTAGTCGGTTATTTGGGCGTTTTCTGGCCTTTGGGTGGCAATTGATTGGTGGATTTGCCGGGGCCGGTGCGTTTTTGGGCGCGGGGGGAGCTAAGTGGTGCCGGTGGAGTATTTTTCCGGGGCGCGTATTTTCAGGGCGGCCCTGCGCCCGGGGCGCATAGTCTGGCGGAGGTTTTTGAGGGGACGATTTGGTTGCGGGGACGCGCGGGCACTGCTGGCATAAGACGGTTATACTGTTTGATTTCTTCAGGTTTCACGAAATCGAGGATGCCCATGAGTTCGCCGCGTAGCTCGGCCTGGACTTCGCCGCGCTTGGTGTCGGGCGGAGAACGATTTCCCCGATGAGCGAACGAAGCACCTGGGCTGCTTCCCGGCCGCCGTCCGGGTCCTCCAGCGCCTCGGTGAACCGCACCACGTTCTGCCGGTAGATGTTGGCGACGTTGGGATGTACGTCGGGGATGTCGGTCGGATTCTGCGCCAGACGTTCGGTGATCTCCGCCTTCTGCCGCTCAAGCTCGTCCATCCGCGCCTATCATGCTCGGCTGATACATTCCGTCCTCGAGATCGCGGCCATGATGCCGGCAATGGCCCGCTCGCTCTTCCGAAGCGCGCGATGGTCGCTTTCGGCCTGCGCCCGCCGGTCGTGGTTCAAGCGGTTCATCTCTTCCGCATAGGCCCGCACGGCTTCCGCAATCGCTTCAGAGGAAATGAGCCGGTCCTGCAAGCCTGTCCCTTCAGGCCGACATGAAGCTCGCTGATCTCGCCTTCTGCCAGGGTGACGATCTGCACGCCAGCGAAGCGCAGATGCTTGAACAGGGTGACGACGTCCGCCTGATCGCGGGAAATCCGATCCAACGCCTTGCCCCGCACCACATCGAACCGGCCGCGCTGAGTCGTTCAGCAGATGGTCGGTCTGATAGATCATGAGATTATCGCATTGCCAGCGGGCTGAAGGGGCGATCAGTCCATCCAGCCCCAAGAAGGCAAGTGCCGCACCGATATTCTGCGTCAGCACATAATCGCGCTCACTGTACCGTGCCATGTCCACGCCCAGCCGTTCGAGGCTGACGCGCGCGCGGCAACCATGAAATGACGCAGGTGGCGGAGATCCATCTCGTTACCGATTGATCGCATTGGCCGATATTCCCGGCAACACGATTTTACCAAGCGCTCGGCCGCTTTC
Source organism: Arboricoccus pini (assembly GCF_900187945.1). GTDB lineage: Bacteria > Pseudomonadota > Alphaproteobacteria > Geminicoccales > Geminicoccaceae > Arboricoccus > Arboricoccus pini. The sequence goes on from NZ_FYEH01000024.1 coordinate 6,563, forward strand.
GACAAGAAGGTGGGCTTCTCTCAGACTAGCGGCGTCGAGTGATCCTAACTCCCTGCTGACGGTCGTACGCAGCAGCCCTACATCGACCAATGACGCCACCTCATTGAGGATTTTATGCTGGGCGATCATATCCGGCGTTGCAAACACCGGGCGCGTAAACACCATCTCCCAATGCAAAGATGCACTTTTTGCTTTCAATGGAGAGGCGTCGAGTGTGTCGTGGTCAGTAATAATCCCGAGCTTGCCTTGTGGTGCAATGATCGCGCAAATTGCGTCCCAATGCTGGGCAGTTTGATTAAGCGCCGCTATGTGTGTGATCGGCGGCGCGTTCATCGCAGCAAGTTCTTCTGTCATCGACTTCGAATGATCAATGACATGATGGGCACCAAGCTTCAGACACCAATCATGACTTTCGTTACGCGAAGCAGTCGCAATCACCTCAAGTCCAGTCAGACGGCGGGCAAGCTGAATCAGCATAGAACCGACACCTCCCGCGCCACCGATAATTAGCAAAGCACCTGAGTTGCTTAGCTTGCCGGGGACGACGCCCAATCGATCGAACAGCAGTTCCCATGCGGTCAAAGCAGTGAGGGGAAGCGCCGCCGCCTGTGTGAAGGTCAAACTCGATGGTTTGGAGCCGACGATACGCTCGTCAACTATATGTAACTCAGCATTCCCGCCGGAGCGACTGAAACTGCCGGCGTAATAGACGTCATCGCCAGGCCGAAATAGTGTTACCTCGGAGCCCACGTCCTGAACGGTGCCGGCGACATCCCATCCCAGGATGTCGACGGCTTTGCCCACCGGCACGCTGCCCTGGCGAACTTTGGTATCGACCGGATTAACCGACACAGCGTGCACGGCAACGAGGAGGTCGTGCGCAGCAGGAACAGGAGGGTCCCGCTCGAAATCAAAGAAGCAGTGTGGGTCGGATAAGGGCGAGGCCGGACGATAGCCGATGGCTTTCATGACGTTTCCCATGACAGACAATGTCTGTCTGAGATCGTCACGGCGCCCACTTCCGTAAATACGGTCATTTGGCGTATTAAGTTCCCGAAAGGGAACTGCCGCGATGAAGATCAAGCACTACGTTGATGTTCCGGGCTGTCCGGTAGAAGTGACGCTCGACCTAATTAACGGCCGATGGAAGGGGGTTGTGCTCTTCCATCTGCTCGATGCTGGTTGCCTTCGCTTCAACGCGTTGCACAGGCGTCTCCCTGGCATCACGCAGCGTCTTCTGACAAAGCAGCTACGTGAACTCGAAGAAGCCAGTCTGGTCAGTCGAGAGGTCTATGCGGAAGTACCACCACGGGTGGAGTACCGTGTGACCGAAGAAGGCGAAAGC
>NZ_FYEH01000023.1 GCF_900187945.1 Arboricoccus pini
CGCCGCGCATGCGTGCAGCCGCAAGGCCCGCGCGCGTGCGCTCCGCGATCAGGGCGCGCTCGAATTCGGCAAGCGAGCCCATGAGGTGGAAGACGAGGCGGCCGCCGGCCGTCGTCGTGTCGATGTTCTCGGACAGCGATTGAAACCCGCAGCCCTTGTCGCCCAGCTCCTGGACGACGGCGATCAGATGGGAGAGGGAGCGGCCGAGGCGGTCGAGCTTCCAGACCACAAGCACGTCATCGTTGCCGCATTGCGCGAGCGCGTCATCGAGGCCGGGGCGCTTCGTCGACGCGCCTGAAATCTGGTCCTCGAAGATTTTCTCGCAGCCGGCCGCCGTCAGCGCGCGACGCTGCAGGTCCAGGTTCTGGTCGTCCGTCGATACGCGCGCATAGCCCACTTTCATGCCGCCATTCTGGGACAGAGTTTCGGGACTCGCAAGCCGTTGAATTCGCTGTAGGCGAACAAACGTCCCAAAACCGGTCCTTTTTGGGACTGACTGTTGCCGGCGAGTCACGTTGTTCGCGCCTCCAGCAGGTCCTCAAGCCGGGTCGTGTAGCAGGGCGAGAGGTTCGCCCGCCGCATCGACCAGCCCGGCGAAGCGCCCGTTGATGGCATCGAGCGCCGTCATGAGCGCCTTCGACTTTGCGGGGTCTCTCGTCGCAAACATATCCGACGCCGGCAGCTCGGCCGGCCGGTAGAGGTCGACGAGCACGATGCCGGCCTTGGCGTAGCGAAAGCCGTCCCGCCAGATACCCTCGGCCGCGCGCGTTGCGGCGGAGACGAGGGCAAAGCTGTCGGCGGTCGCCTCGATCTCGATGGTGCGCTGGTTGCTGTAGGCGGGGTCGTTGTTGAAGCGGTTGGTGTGCATGAACACCTGGAAGGCCGCGGCTTTGAGACTGTGCCGGCGCAGCTTTTCGGCGGCGCGGGTCATGTAACTCGCGACGGCCTCGCGCATCTCGGGGTCGGCGACCGGCAGGCTGCTTTTGCCGAAGAACACGCCCCGCTGCACATAGGCGCGGTTGGGGATATCGCTCAGGAATCCCGCATAGGTCGCGCTGCCGTAGTTGTCGGAGACCTCCGGCCCCTTCTCCTCCTCTTGCGGCACGCTCGGGAAGAAACGCCGGAAAATCCAGCCCAGCAGCGGCACGATGACCATGACGGCGATAACGAAAGGCAGCAGCCAGGTCAGGAGCCCCTGCCGCACCTTCAAGGCGGGCTCCGTCGGCGCCTGCGCTGCCACGTAGGGGTCGAAGGCGGGTTTCGGCGCTGGCGGTGCCGGCGTCGCCTTGGGCGCCGCGGACGCATATCGGCCGCGCAGCGCCACCATGTCGTTATAGGACTTGTCCCACACGTCGCTCGCGAACTGGACGGAGGCGCGGTTGTTGACGCCATGCGCCCACTTCTCGGATAGCGCGGTCGATTGCTTTCGCACCCGCGCCTCGGCTTCGTCGTAGCGGCGCGCGCTGATCTTCCCGGCCTGGTATTTCAGGGTCAGCTCGGCGTCCTTGACGGCGAGCCGCGCACCCTCCGCCACGTCATGACGGTAGGCTTCCTCCGATAGGTCAGCCCCCTGCCCTGCCGGCGGCTCCGCTCGCGCCATCATCGGCATGAGGCCAAGACACAGGGCGAGGAGGATGGGCCGGAGCATCAGAACGGGCCGTCGTCGCTGCTGTCCTCGTCGGCCGGGGTTGCGGGCGTCTCCCGCTTCAGATGGGCCATGCCCTGCTCGTCGCAGACCCGGTTCCAAACGGCGCGCAGCGCCTCAAATTGCAGCGGGCTCGATTTAACCTCGGGCAGGATAAGCGCGAGGAAGTCGGTCGGCACCGGAACTGTCGCATCGCCGGCGTCGATCGCGGCCTCCACCTGGTCTTGAAAATCCGCCCAGGCCGTCATTTCGGCCGTACTGAGAAACTGCAATTGCAGTTTGTCCTCGGGGTCTGGTTCCATCAGTCGACCTTTCAAAGCGGAAGGTCCGTTGTGCAGCTGTGCACAACTGCACGGTTGCAACGGCTAGCGGTCGCCGAATTTACGGGCGGCGGTCTCGCGGCTGTAAAGCTCCTCGACCGCGCGCTTGATGAGCTGAGAGTTATCGAGGCCGAGCCGCGCGCGTAGCACCGCGACCATTTCGACCGTATCGCGGTCGAAGTAGCCGCCGATGTGCTTGAGCCCTACCCTCCCCGCCGCGGCGGGTTTTTCGGGCTCGTCCTTTTTGGCGGCGCTAACTCGCGCCGGCGCTTGTTTGGCCGGCGCGGCAGGTTCTGGCTCGGGCAAATCGAGATTCTTGAGGAAGTTCGCGGCGGTCACTTTCGGCTTTGCCATGAATTATTTCCTTGCCTTTTTGTGCACAACTGCACTTGTGCCCAGTTGCAACTCTGCACGTACCCAATCCCAAAGGGCACCGATTTCCTGCGCCGCCTTACTGCCGGGCTCCATTTCTGCGGCCGTCACCCCTTCCCGGCTCGCGTCGCGGTGCACCTTGAAGCGGTGGAGGATGGCCTCGGCCATGGGAATCCCGATGGTCTTGAAGACCTCGCGGGCGATCTTCTCCTCGCTCTGGCTGTTGGGCTGCGCCATCATGAGGACGACGGCGGCCGCCTTTCCGGTTGTCCGGGCAAGGCGCGCCGTGCGCGGGAGCTGCTCATAAGCCTCGATATCCGGCGTGCATGGCACCAGCACGAGGTCAGCGGCCTCGACGGCCGCAGGCGCTTCCGTGCTTCTCGCCGGCGGTGTGTCGATGATGACGAGGTCGCAGCCCGCCTTTTCGGCATGCTCCAGCAGCTTCGGCAGGTCGTTCTCGGTCGAGAACTTCACGGCCGGCAGCTGCTCGGTGCGACGGTCGCGCCATTGCGTCGTTGATTGCTGGGCGTCCATGTCGAGCGCCAGGACATTCAGGCCGGCGTTGCTCGCAGCCACGGCGAGCGAGCGCGTCAGGGTGGATTTCCCGACGCCGCCTTTCTGCATGGCGATTGCTAAGACTTTCATGTGCACCCCTGGTCAACTGCAACTCTGCACTTGTGCACAATTGCAGTTCCGATCATCATATAGAGAGGGGGTGCGCGTCAAGGCCTATGGCTGCAATTGCGCACTTGTGCTGAAAACCGGCGCGATTATCCGCCGGAGCATCGAAACGGTAGGGAAGGGGAGGGCGGTCCGCCTGCCCTGGACCGATGAAGCGGCACGAGACGCCGTCCTCGGCGTCCGGCTCAAGGTTCTCGGCAAATTCGTCTGAACTTGTGCAGGCGTGCAATTGTGCACAATAACGTTCGCCCCAACCCCTTCTTTCTTCCCTGCCAAGCCACTTCTTTTTGGCGCCGCTGGCCGGACCTGGGTGATGAGGCGCCGACCTAGCAGCCTCGCGCGGGCGCGTAGCGCCTCGCACAGGTGAGTCGGGGCGGAAGCCCCGTCCGTTTGCGCGCAGCCCGAAGGGCAAGCGCTCTTGCGACGCTACCGCTTTAGAGGGCGTGGGAAAGTTATCCACAGGCCGCTCCCGCGCGAGAGGGTGTTAAATTGGTGTTAGATTCAGGGTTAAGCGATTCCGGCAACTCGCTAAGTCATTGAAGCTAGGCCGTGAATTGGGGTCGGCTTAACATAACGGGTGGGTGATACCCCGAATAGCGGTGTGTGTTACCCCGAATTATGGTGTGTAAAACCCCGAATCTCGCTTCCGGTGGGTGAAACCCCGAAAGCCTTGCAAATAGCGGCTTTCCTGCATGCGTTGGTGTGTAAAACCCCGAACCTTGACAAACGGTGGGTGATACCCCGAATATGAGCCATGGTGTCTGAACCCCCGAATCCGCTTGCGCTCATACCTGAACGTCATCCCCAGCATGACCTGTTCATCTGTGACGTGGCCGATGCGGTGCTGAAGGACGTGATGCCGCAGATGGAGCATCCGTTCTATTCGCTGTCAAAGAAGCCCGAGACGACCATCCGGCGCTACGAGCACAACGGGCAATGGCTGGAGGTGACGCCAAGCGTCAAGGGCCTCGCCACCATCTACGACAAGGATATCCTGATCTACTGCATTTCGCAGATCATGGCGAAGCTGAAGCGGGGGGAGCAGGTCTCGAAGCGGGTCTTGATCAACAGCCACGAGCTGTTGCGCTTCACCAACCGCGGCGTCGCCGGCAAGGACTATGAGGCGCTGCAGGAAGCGATTGAGCGCATCCGCGGCACGACGATCGTCACCAATATCCGCACCGGCGACGAGGAGCAGACCGATACCTTCGGCCTAATCGATTCCTCCTCGGTGCGCCGCAAGCACGGCCTCGATGGCCGGCTGCTGACCTGCGAAATCACGCTCTCGGATTGGGTCTTCAACGCTATCCGTCATAACGAGGTGCTGACGCTGCACCGCGATTATTTCCGGCTGCGGAAGCCCATCGAGCGGCGGATTTACGAGCTGGCGCGAAAGCATTGCGGCCAGCAGCCGAGCTGGAAGGTCTCGGTCGAGGTCCTGCTGAAAAAGTCGGGCTCAAAGTCCTCGGACAAGGAATTCCGCAGAGCCGTCCGCAACCTGGCCGCCAGCGACCACCTGCCGGATTACCGCGTCGAGTTCGATACCAAGGCCGACATGGTCACCTTCATTAATCGGGGCACGATGAAGGCCTCGATCGCCGGCGGGACAGCCCCGGCCGAGCCTTGGACCGGCCGCCTCGACAGCGACATTTACGGCGACGCGCGCAACGTCGCGCCGGGCTGGGACGTGCACTACCTGGAGCGCGAATGGCGCAACTGGCTCGGTGAAAACGAGATCGTGCCGAAGGCGCCGGAGCGCCATTTCGTCAAATTCTGTCAGAGCTGGTTCGAGAAGCGGGGCAAGCCATGACGCGGATAGCTATGCAAGAACAATAACATTTGGGGGCCAGCACGATGGAGCTTGTAAAGTTTAAGGTTGAGAATTTCCGTTCTGTCGAGGACAGCGGATGGATTACCGTTGATCGCATCGGTGCCTTCGTCGGCGTCAATGAGTCCGGCAAGACCAACCTTATTACGCCGCTGTGGAAGCTTCATCCCGCTCGTGAGGGCGAGATACAGCCGACCTCCGATTACCCCAAAAAGCTTTTTGGCACCATTCGGGCGAGCCCTGGAAAGTACTGCTTTATCCAGGCGGTTTTCAGGACTGGGGATTTCGCCGACGAGCTGGTCAGCGTTACCGGAAGGGACAAGAGCGAGCTGGACCTTGTGCATGTCTGGCGTAACTATTCAGGCGATTATTACGTTCGCTTCCCCAATTGTAAGACCTCGGATGCCCTTGAAGCCAGTGAGGTCAAAACGGCGCTGCAGGAGTCGCTGGATTTCATCGAAGGCACGACAGCTCTCGCGAAGGAAGAGAGCAGCCGCGCGAAAATGATCGCTGCGCTGCGGGCAGAGATTGGCTCTCTCGGTACTACCGCTCTGAAGGCGCCCGCCCTAAAGGCGCTCATCGACCGTCTCGTGGCGGCGCAGCCTGACGACCCCGCTAAAACCAGCGTGATCTCTCCGCGCTTTGCGCAGGTTATTGAGGTCCTTCAGTCTCGCCATACGTTCATTTCCTCCCCTGCGCCGGGGTCGAAAGGCAACGGCTTGGAGGAGGTGCTGGAGGCGCTTCCTACCTTTGTCTACTACTCGAATTACGGCAATCTCGACTCCGAGATTTATTTGCCGCACGTCGTGCAAAACCTGAAGCGTGAAGACCTTGGCAGCAAAGAAGCGGCCAAAGCGCGCACTCTACGCGTCCTGTTCAAGTTTGTTGGCCTCTCCCCGGCCGAAATCCTGGAACTTGGGCGAGATTTCAAGGACCCTGCCAACCCCGGCCGTGAGCCGACACCTGCCGAGGCTGCGGAGATCGGTGAGAAAAAGCGCGAGCGCTCCATCCTTCTGCAATCGGCCAGCGCCTTGCTCACCAAGCGGTTTCGCGAGTGGTGGAAGCAGGGCGATTACAGGTTCAGGTTCGAGGCCGATGGAAACCACTTCCGTATTTGGGTCGCCGATGACCGAAGGCCAGAGGAGATCGAGCTAGAGAGCCGCAGCACGGGCCTGCAATGGTTTTTGAGCTTCTACCTCGTGTTCCTCGTCGAAAGTGAAGCTGCGCACCAGAACTCGATTTTGCTGCTGGATGAGCCAGGCTTGTCCCTTCACCCGCTAGCGCAGCGCGACCTTTCGGAATTCTTTGAGGGTCTGACAGAGACGAACCAGATTCTGTACACAACGCACTCGCCGTTCCTTGTCGACGCAGACCATCTGGACCGTGCGAGGAAGGTCTATGTCGCTCCCGACGGGACCACGAAAGCCACAGAAAACCTGCGCGAGGGCGCGGAGGGACCGGGTCAGGCGGGAGCCTCATACGCGGTGCATTCCGCGCTGAACCTCACAGTGGCCGAAAGCCTGTTACTTGGCTGTCAGCCGACGCTGGTGGAAGGAGCTTCCGACCAACACTACCTCACGGCCATCAAGACGCTGTTGATCAGGTCCGGCAAAATCACGCCGAAGCGCGAGCTGGTATTCCCGCCGTCGGGCGGCGCTAAGACCGCCAGGATGGTCGCGAGCATTCTGACGGGCCGCGACGATGCCCTACCGCTTGTCCTGCTCGACAGTGATAGTGTCGGTCGCAAAATGGCGAACGAGCTGAAAAGCTCTCTCTATCAGGACGGGCAGGATAGAGTACTTGAGGTCCAGACCTTCGTTGGCTTCCCGGAATCGGAAATCGAAGACCTAATTCCGGCTGCATTCCTGGCGGACATTGTCGATCGGTGGCAAAGGATGTCAGACCCGGAGGACGAATTCGCGCCGTCACTACAGGCGAGGAAACCTATCGTCCCACAGATTGAGGCTTGGGCTGAAAAGCACGGCATTGCCTTGGAGAAGGGCTGGAAGGTCGAAATCGCGAAGCGGTTTAAGAGCTTGGCTCTTACCCGCGGTATCGAGGCCTTCGATGCCGAAATGCAGGGTAAGTGGGTCACGCTATTTGAGAGATTAGCAGGGTAGGTGAGGCTGCTGTGCAGTTGTGCACAACTGCACACGTTACTGTTTGGCCGTTTCGCTCTCGGGTCCAACAGTAATCTGGTAGCGCTTCTCCGGCGCGGCATCGGCGACAGCGATATCGAAGCCCCGCTTTCTCAAAGTCGCCAGCGTCGAATGCACAGTGTTCTTCTGCCAGCCTGTTCCCTCGACCATTTCGCGGATGCTAGCGCCCTTTGGCCGGCGGAGGAGGCCGATCAGGGTTGCCTGTTTCGTGCCTTCGCGCGTCACCCCTTAGCCGCCCTCAATCTGGAGAGGCTTGCCACTGAAAACGATGAGATTGTCGGGCTCCGAGGCAAACCACGCATAGCTTCCCCAGGCGAGGCTGCTAACCGTCTTCCGGAAGGGCTGGCCCGCGCGGTCGAGGTAGGCCGTGACGAAAGCGACATGCTGCGACGGGAAACCCGCACCCTCCGATATCTGGAGGAGGGCGATCTTGCGGGCCTCGTTGACCGGCCCGTCGGTGTGCACCACCTCGACGAAGACGAGGAGCGGGTGTTCGGGACCGAGGTCGACGAGCACGATATCGGGCAGGCTCTTGTCGGCCGGGATGGTGAGGCCAATCGCCTTCGCCAGCTCGTCGTCGCGGGCCACCACCTTGTTGCCGCTTTCGCTAAGCGCGATGACGCCCGGTTTCTGCAGGAACTTCGGCGCGAAAACCTCGATGACGGCTTTCGAGATATCGGCGCTGGCGCCCGTCGTCATCCGCCGCGTCTCCCCGTTGGGGAAGGTGACAAGCTCATATTCACCGCCGCCCGCCGCGCCCTTGCGGACGATGGCGATGCGGGCGAGCGCGCCGGCGTTCAGGTATTTCTCGCGCCAGGCTGCGGCCTTCGCGATGAAGGTCGCCTCGTCAAGGTCTGGGGCCAGCAGCGCCGCGAAATCCGCCTGCAGCGCGTAGCGGCCGGCAGGCGAGGTCGTGGAGAGGCCCGGCCGCTCAATGACAGCACCGTTTTGGATGAGGGCATAGCGGATGGTGTCGTCGCGAATGGATTCCCGCGTGTTCACCGCGTACCAGCGGCCCGGCACATCGGCCTTGCTGGGCCGGATTGAAGCTTTCGCCCATTCCAGCCGCGCATCTTCGCTCTGCTTCTCGGCCTGCTCGTCGGTCATGCGCGTGACCTGGTCGGGCCTAATCCAAAGGTCGGCACCCTCGACCGCGCCGGCGTAGAGCATGACGAAAATCGTCTTCGCCGAAATATCCCAGATGGAATGTTCGCGGTTGGCGGAGCCTTCCGGGAAGATGACGGGGAGACGGCCGCGGATATCCTGCCAAGTGAGAAGCGGGGCGAGGCTCATGCCGCGTCCATGCCGTAGGCGGACCGCAACGCGCCCTCGATCGCGGCCCGCGTTGCGCCGGCGCTCACGAGTTTTTCGACGCCTGCCATCGCCTCGACAGGGGGGAGGGGAATCATTTCCAGCTCGAAGGCGGAGACGGCAACGCTGCCGCTGATGCAGCGGAACACCTGGTCGATGATATCGCTGTTGAGCACGGCCGCGACCGCCGCCGGCGAGACCTTCGGCTTCAGGGCGCGGACCATGTTGAGGTGGTTTTCGACAATGACGCCGTCATGCTTCTTGATGAAGGCTTGCGGCAGCTCGGCCGCGATAAGCCGGCGCTGCTGCTCCTTGGCGGTCGTGCGCTGCACGAGCACGCAGCTGCGGTCGACGACGAGCCAGTCGTCGCCCTTCTCGGTCTTGAAATAGGGCGCGTGGTTCCGCTTGTCGGCGCGGAAGACGAAACGGCCGTCGGCCGTCACCGCCTCCGCCCATATCAGCGGGTGAATGCCTTTGCCCGCCTTGGCGCGCATCTGCGGCTTGAAGCGGTTCCAGACGAGGGGGCCTGTCGAAACCTGGTAGCCCCAATCCGCAAGGCGGGAGGTGAGGGCGGTCGCCGCCTTGATGAGCGGCACATGCGCCGGCTCGCGCGGCGCAAGCCAGGGGTCGCCGGAGCCTTCCGGCAGAGAGACCTTGCCGTTTTTCGTGAGCTTGGCCTGCAGCTCGCTTTCGACGGTGAGGTAATGCACCTGGAATTCGGTCTGCGTGCCGCCCTTCTGATAGAGGGCGAGCAGGGTTTCCTGCAGCACGTCCTCGAATACGCCGCGGCGGGCATGCACGAAGTCGATCGCGACGGGTGGGGCCTCTTCGGCCAGCAGCCGGCGCAAGGCCGTGTAATAGAGGCCTCCGAGGGCGCTTGTCGGGGTCAGATAGGCGATGACGCCGCCGGGCCGCGCCCAGCGCACGGCGATATCGGTGAAGACGCCATAGAGGTTGGCGTGGCCGTAGAGGCTGCGCCCATAGCGAAGCCGCTGCGCTTCCGTCAGCTGCACGCGGCCGTAGGGCGGATTGCCGACAACGAGGTCATAGGTCTCGGAAGGCTCGGCCTGCAGCGTGTCGCCGACCTTGATAAAGAGCGGCGCGTCGCGCCCGCTCGAGGTGATGAGATCCGCAAGGGCGATCTCGAGCGCGGCCTGGGAGAGGGCGGCCGCGTTGCCGTCCAGCTCCATGCCGGCGAGGCGGGTGCCGAGCTGCGCGAGGATGAAGGCGGGTTCTGCATCTGCGAGGCTCGCGCGCATGCGCGCGGCCGCCTCCAGCAAAAATGCGCCGCCGCCGCTGGCCGGGTCGAGAACGCGGGCCGTCTTCCAGTCGACGCCGCCCTCCTCGGCGAGGTCGAGGAGGCGTTTGGTCAGGGCAGGGGGCGTGTAGAACGCGCCAAGCTCGCTGCGCTCCTTGCCCGGCAGCAGCGTCGTATAAAGGCTCGTGAGGGCATGGCAGCCCTCCAGCACCGGCAACTGCGCGGCGTAATCGCCCATGGTCTTCGCCAGCTGCTGGGCGGTTACGTCCAGCTTGCCGCGCACGGCAACGAGCGGCGCCGTGAGTTTCAGCGCTGGCGCTGCCTTCTCGGCAAACGCCTCAAGCGCGGCGCGCGCCAAAAGAGCGGCCTGGCTCGTGCGGCGGGATTCCGGAATGGTCTCGGCCCAGGCACGCGCGACAAAGCGCGTGCGCGCCAGCTCGGACCGCACGACGGCAAGGTCGGGTGCCTTCGGCGCCCGAGACTTGCGAGGCTTCTCGTCTGCAAAGGCCACGCTCATGCCGCACGGCCTTTCTGGGGGTGTTGAACGTCGAGGGCGCGATACAGCGTCGAGCGGCCCACCTGAAGCGTGCGCGCGATATCGGCCGGTCGCTCGCCGGCCTCCAGCAGCGCGCGCGCATGCCGGACCTGTTCGGCGTTCATGGCTTTCCGCCGGCCGATGCGGACGCCGCGCATGCGTGCAGCCGCAAGGCCCGCGCGCGTGCGCTCCGCGATCAGGGCGCGCTCGAATTCGGCAAGCGAGCCCATGAGGTGGAAGACG
>NZ_FYEH01000009.1 GCF_900187945.1 Arboricoccus pini
ACCGGCACGCGGTTGACGAGCGCCATCTCCTGGGCGGTACGTCCGGCCGCCATGGCCTGGGCCGTGCGCCTGCGGTCGCGCCTGGCCCAGAAGGGGTAGCGGCGCCGTGGCGGCTTGGGGGCGAGGCGATCGGTCCAGTCCATGGGGCCCACTGTACAAGGAATATAATCCCCACACAACCGGTCTCATGCGCCACCCGCTGTTCGACCCACCCCAACCCCATGGGTCCAGGGGCCTTTCGGCCCATCGACAGCAAAGCTGTCGATCCGTGCTCGCGCAGCGAGACGTCGATCATCAGATCGCCGAGGGTCGCCGAAGGCTTCCTCCATCTTCCAAACAAGCCATCGATGCTGTCCATTGCGCCAGTGGCCAAGTTTCCCGCGTGCGGCGCGGGGTCCGGACCCTACTGGCTGTTCCAGGGCCGGCCCACGAGGGGCGCGTAGTGATGGGGGAGGCGCATGGTGACGAGGTCCTTGCGCCGGATGATGTTGGTTGGATAGGGCGGCGCGACATTGGTGGTGTCGATTTCGGCGATGGCCAGGCCCTCGCCGTCCGGGACGATGGCTTCGCGGCGGGGAAATTCGAAGGTGTCCGGACCAAAGACGCCACTTTTCCCGGCCTGGCCGGACGGTGAGGCGCCGATATTGGCGAAGGCCAGGAAGCAATTATTTTCGCCCGCACGGGCGCGAAAGAGGTGCCAGTGGTGGAGGTCCGCCCCGGTGGGGATCGGATAGTTCTGGCGCACCTGGGAACCCGGGTGGCCGGCGACGAAGCCGCTCTCGATGGCGGCTGGAAGGACGATGAGGTCGCAGCCGCGCAGTGCCAGGACGCGGCCGGCCTCGGGGAAGCTGGCATCGTGGCCTGAAAGGATGCCGACACGGCCGAGCGGCAGGTCGATGACGGTCCAGTCCTGGCCCGGCGTCGCCCAGGCGCGCTCGGCCTCGGTCAGGTGGGTCTGGCGATAGCTGGCGCGAATGCCGGCGGCACCGATGATGAGGGTGGTTATGTAGATTTTCGCACCGGCAGCCTCGGCCAGGCTGACGACGAGGTCGAGGCGAAGGCGCGTCGCCAGGGCCATGAGCTTCTGGATGGCGGCGGCGTCGCGCGGCAAGGCGCTTTCTCGGCCGCCCGGCCGACCGGTGAGTGCTAGATGCGGGAAGACGACGAGCTCGGCGCCGCCCTCTCGTGCCTGGGTCGCCAGGGTCTCGATGCGCTCGAGGTTACGGGCGAGATCGGTGCCGGGGGTGAACTGTGCGGCGGCGATCTTCGTGCGTCGACCGGGCGGCAGCGGCTCCAGGCCGTAGAGGCCGAAAAAGTCCAGCGGATTCCAGGCGAAGGTAGTGGTGGCCAGCTCCATGTAGAGCTCGGGACGGCGCTGCTCGAAGACGGGATGACCCAGCACGTGGCGCCTTGCCTGCGTGCGCGCGAGATCGATCGTGGCATAGGCGATACCCGGTCCATCGTCGACGACGGCGGCAAGCGTGCCGTCGGGCTCGATGATGCAGCTGCCGCCGCTGAACTGGACGGTGCGCTCAAGTCCGTAGCGATTGCTCTCGATGAGGTAACAGCCATTCTCGACGGCGCGGGTGATCCAGTAAGGGGCGGGCGTGCGCTCGGCCAGCCAGTTGCTGACGTGGCAGATCACGTCGGCGCCCTTGAGGGCCACGAGGCGCGCCGTCTCGATGAAGTGGATGTCCATGCAGACGAGGAGCGCGATCTTGCCGAACTTCGTCTCGAACACCTGGTGCGTCGCGCCCGAGGCCGCCCATTTGGGCTCGGAAATGTAGGGGTGCGACTTCCTGTGCGTACCGATGACGCCATCGGGGCCGATGAGGACGGCGCTGTTGTAGTAGAGATCCGAGGCCGGATCGACTTCCGGCATGCCAATGACGATCAGACAATCATGCACGCGGGCCAGGGCGGCAAAGCGCTCCGTGGTCGGCCCCGGCACCGTTTCGACGAAGGGTGCGACCTCGGCGCGATTGAGCCAGCAATAGCCGGTCGTGCCCATCTCCGGGGTCACGATGAGTCTGGCCCCGGCCCGGGCGGCCGTGTCGACCTCCCGCAGGAGGACCTCGATATTGCGGCCCTTTTCAAACATGGTGGGCTCGAACTGGATCGCGGCTGCCTTGTAACTCGTCACGTCGAATGCTTCCCCTGCAAAACCAGCCGTTGGTCATGCACACCACGTGCCGGCCGCGCGCAGACCTATCCTGCGCCGTACCGCTGGGTGGACAGGCCGCACGGCCCTAGCTCAGATGCAACAACACTCCAACGGGAGGGACGAGGATGCGCGTCGGTTTTCTTGGCCTGGGCGGCATGGGTGCGGCCATGGCGGCGAATTTGATCAAGGCCGGCCACGAGGTGACGGTCTGGAACCGCTCGCCGGCACCGGCCGACCGGCTGGCGGCGATGGGCGGGCGCAAGGCGGAAAGCCCCGCCGCGGCCGCCGGGGGGGAGATCCTGATCAGCATGCTGGCGGACGATGCCGCGACCAAGGCCGTTCTCGTCGAGGGGGGTGCCCTGGACCGGCTGGCGGCGGGCGCCCTCCATGTCAACATGGCGACGGTGTCGATGGCGCTGGCCAAGGAGCTGACCGCGCTGCACGAGGCGCGCGGCCAGGGCTACGTGGCGGCACCGGTGCTCGGGCGCGTCGATGTGGCGGTGGCGGGCAAACTCAACATCCTGGCCGCGGGCCCGGCGGCGCTTCTGGACAGGGCGGAACCGCTCTTTGCCGCCATGGGGCAAAGGACCTGGCGATTCGGCGAGCGGCCGGAGCAGGCCAATGCCGTGAAACTCGCCGCCAATTTCATGCTGGCCTCGGCGATCGAGGCCATGGGCGAGGCAGCGGCCCTCGTGCAGGGCCACGAGGTCGCGCCCGCGAGCTTCCTTGAGATGATCAGCTCGACCCTCTTTGCCGCCCCGGCCTATAAGGGCTATGGTGCCATGATCGCCGAGAAGCGCTACAGCCCGGTCGGCTTCAAGCTGCCCTTGGGCCTGAAGGACGTGCGCCTAGCGCAGGAGGCCGGCTTTGCCGCCAACGTGCCCATGCCGTTCGCCTCGGTGATCCGCGACAATTTCCTTGATGCCCTGGCCAATGGCGACGGCGAACTGGACTGGGCGGCCCTGGCCAAGGTCGCGGCGAGGCGGGCCGGCCAGCAGGACTGACGAGAGCGGCACGGTCGTTGCGGCGGATCCAGGCGATCACATCGCGGAGGACGGAAGATGGACCTCGGTTTGGCTGGATTGCGCGCGCTGGTGACAGGCGGCAGCAAGGGGATCGGCCGCGCCTCGGCGCTGACGCTGGCGCAGGAAGGCTGCGGCATCGCGATCTGCGCCCGCAACCAGGCGGAGATCGACTCGGTGGTTGCCGCCGCCAAGGCCAAGGGCGTGCCGGCCATAGGCCAGTCGGTGGATGTCAGCAAGAAGGAGGCGCTCACCGCCTGGATCGCCGCCAGTGCCGAGGCGCTAGGCGGCATCGACATCCTCGTCTTGAACGTCAGCGCCCTCGATATGGGCCAGGGCGAGGAGGCCTGGCAGGCCGAGTTCGAGATCGACCTCATGCACACGGTGCGGGCCCTGGAAGCGGCCCTGCCCCATCTAGAACGCTCGGCCCATCCAGCAGTGATCATCGTCTCCAGCGTGTCGGGCCTGGAGTTCGACTTCACCAGTGCCGCCTATGGCACGTTCAAGGCGGCCCTCATCCATTACGCCTCGCGCATGGCGAGCGCCCTGGCGGAGAAGCATATCCGCGTCAACACGGTCTCGCCGGGCAACACCTATTTCGAAGGCGGCATCTGGCAGAGGATCGAGCGCGAGATGCCCGATCTCTTCAAGACGGCCATGGGGCTCAACCCGTTCGGCCGCATGGCGACCGACCAGGAAATCGCCAATGCCGTTGTCTTTCTGGCCAGCCCGGCCTCGAGCTTCACGACGGGCGTCAATCTCGTGGTCGACGGCGCCCTCACCCGCCGCGTGCAATATTGACCAATCGGCGGGCGCTGTGATCACAGATTAACCAACGGACGGTTGCGCGTCTCCTACGGGTCGCGGCGGCAGCTGGTCTGGAATGGAACTTGCGGCCGCCTTTCCCGACGTGAAGACAGGGGACAAGCGGTCGATGAGCTTTCGCATCTCGGTGGACACAGGCGGCACCTTCACCGACGTGGTGGTGGCAGACGAGTTTGGCCGCCTCACCGTCGGCAAGGCGCTGACGACACCGGAGCGGGCCTTCAAGGGCCTGAGCGACGCCCTTAACGACGCCGCAGAGGCCCTGGCGATGGACCTTCCGGCCCTGCTGGCGCAGACGGAGCTCTTCGTCTACGGCACGACGCGGGCGACCAACGCCATTGTGACGCGGCGCGGAGCCAAGACCGCGTTTTTGACCACCGAAGGCTTCCCCGACATCCTGGTCCTGAAGGAAGGCGGGAAGCATTTCCCGCATGATTTTGCGACCGACTACCCGGCCCCCTACATCCCGAGACGCCACACTTTCGAGATCCGCGAACGGATGAGCTCGGAGGGGACGGCCTCGATCCCCTTCGACGAGGCCCAGGCTAGAACCATCCTTGCCAAGCTGAAGACGCTGGGCTTCGAGGCCGTGGCTGTCTCCTTCATCTGGTCGATCGCCAATCCCGCGCACGAGCGGCGCATGGGCGAACTCATCGAGGAGATGCTGCCGGGCGTGCCCTACACACTCTCGCACGCTTTGGTGCCGATCCTGCGCGAATATCGCCGCGCCTCGGCCTCGGCCATCGACGCCTCGCTAAAGCCGCTCATGCAGCGCCATCTGCAGGGGCTGGAGGAGGATCTGCGCGCGGCCGGCTATCAAAACGAGTTCCTGGTCTCGACCTCGATCGGCGGCGTCATGCAGGTGGCCGAGCTGATCGAACAGCCGATCCACACGGCGAAGTCCGGCCCGGCCATGGCGCCCGTCGCCGCCCGCGCCTTCAGCGGCCTCGAAACGCTGGGCGCGGACGCCATCGTCTGCGATACGGGCGGGACCACTTTCGATGTCGGCCTCGTGCGCGAAGGCGAGCTCGTCTATTCCCGCGACACCTGGCTTGGCGGCGAATGGACCGGCCATCTCCTGGGAATCTCCTCGGTCGACATCCGCTCGGTCGGTGCGGGCGGCGGCTCGATCGCCTGGATCGACGATGGCGGCCTCTTTCGCGTCGGCCCGCAATCGGCCGGCTCCGTGCCGGGCCCGGCCTGCTACGGCCAGGGCGGCACCCAACCCACCGTGTCGGATGCCGCCTGCGTCCTGGGCTATTTCAATCCCGACTACTTCCTGGGCGGCCGCATGGCGCTCGACCAGGAAGCGGCCCATGCGGCCGTCTCGACCGTGGCCGCGCGCATCGGCCGCTCCACCGCAGCGACCGCCTTCGGCATCATCAATCTGGCCTCCGAATTGATGATCAAGGCCATCCACGACATCACCATTGCCGAGGGCGTCAATCCGCGCGAGAGCGTCCTCGTGGCCGGGGGCGGGGCTGCTGGCATCAACATCATGCTGATCGCCAAGGAGCTCGGCTGCGAGAAGGTCCTCCTGCCCAAGCAGGCCTCGGCGCTTTCGGCCGCCGGCATGCAGTTCGCCGACATCGTGAAGGAGGCCTCAAGAAGCCTCTTCACCACCAGCCAGAGCTTCGACAAGGTGACCGTCAATACCCTCCTGGCGTCGCTCCGGGAGGAGCTCGAAGCATTCCGCGCCGGCCTCAACGCCACGCAAAAGGCGCTGCCCTACAAGATCGAGTTCGTCACCGACGCCCGGTATGCGAGCCAGGTCTGGGAGATCGAGGCCCCCCTGCCCTCGGCCGTCTTCGAGACCAACGCAGAGGTGGATGCCCTGACCGAGGCCTTCCACGCCACACATGAGCGCCTCTTCACGCTTCGGGACGAAGGCAGCACCATCGAGTTCATCGGCTGGAAAGCGAGACTCACGGTGATGAGCGGTATCGCGCTCGATCGCATCAAGCCCGAGCCACCTCCCGGTGTCGCCGAAACGGCCCGCTACCGCCCTTGCTATTTCGGCGACGACGAACCGGTCACAACCCGCATCTGGAAGGGCCAGGAACTGGCGGCCGGCACCCGCGTCGATGGACCCTGCATCATCGAGGAGCCGACGACGACCGTCGTCGTCTTCCCGGGCATGTCGGCGGAAGTAACACCGCGCGGACATTATCTTTTGACCTGCATCTGAAGCGAGCCCCGCCCAATGCAAGCGACGAACCCTTCATGTTCCGAGAACGCGCCCGTGCCGCCCATGGACCCGGTCTTGATGGCGATCATCGCCAACCGCATCGACGCGGTGGTACGCGAGATGACGCACACGCTGCTGCGCACCGCCCGCTCCGCCGTAATCAACTCGGCCCGCGACTTCTCCTGTGCCATCTGTACGGGCGATAACGAACTCCTGGCCTGCGCGGAGGGCCTGCCGATCCATATTTTCGGCGCCGACATGCAGGCGCGCACGATGACCGAACGGCACGCGGACTTGGCCGAGGGCGACTGCTACCTCCACAACGATCCCTATACCGGCAACACTCACGCAGCCGACCACACCTTCCTCGTCCCCGTCTTCTTCGAGGGCGAACATCTCTTCACCGCCGTCGCCAAGGCGCACCAGGCCGACTGCGGCAACAGCCTGCCCACCACCTACATGTCGACGGCGCGGGACCTGTTCGAGGAAGGCTCCCTCATCTTCCCGGCGGTCCGCATCCAGCGCGACTATAAGATGGTGGACGACGTCGTCGCCATGATGCGCAGCCGCATCCGCGTGCCCAGCCAATGGTATGGCGACTTCCTGGCCGGCATCGGCGCTGCCCGCATCGCCGAACTGCGCCTGAAGGAGGTCTGTGCCAAATACGGCAAGTCCGCCATCAAGACCTTCATCAAGGCCTGGCTGGACTATACCGAGCAGCGCATGATCAACGCCCTCAAATCGTTGCCGGCCGCCTCTCTCAGCCGCGATGGGCGGCACGATTCGACCCCTTTTCTGCCCGAGGGCATCCCGCTCAGGGTCGACGTCGCCATCGACCCCGACGACGCGCGCATCACGATCGATCTCACGCGCAACATCGACAATGTCGATTGCGGCTATAACCAGAGTGAGGCTACCGCCGTCTCCTCGGTCATGGCCGGCCTCTTCAACAGCCTGAAGAGCGATGTCCCGCGCAATAGCGGCTCCTTTCGCCGCGTCGACATCAAGTTGCGCGAGGGGGCCGTCGCAGGCAAGCCGCGCTACCCGCATTCCTGCTCGGTCGCGACGACGAACGTCTCCGATCGCATGATCAACCTGACGGGCCTGGCCTTCAGCGATCTCGGCGACGGCCTGGGCTTGGCCGAGGGCGGCGTCGGCCTCGGCGTCGGCATGTGCGTCCTCTCCGGCACCGATCCACGCTACGACAACGCCCGCTTCGTCAACCAGATCCATCTTTGCGCCAGCGGCGGCCCCGCTTCGGCCAGCGCCGATGGCTGGATCACCTATGGCATCCCGGTCGTCGCTGGCCTCATGTATCGCGATTCCATCGAAATCGACGAATTGAAGCACCCGATCGAGGTCAAGCGTGCCGCCATCGTCGCGGGTACGGGCGGTGCCGGCCGCCGACGCGGCGCGCCCGGCAGCATGATCGAGTACGGCATCAAGTCGGAAACGATGACCATGATCTATCCGGGCGACGGCCAGGAATTCGCACCGCGTGGCGCGCGGGGTGGCCAGGATGGCGGCCTTGCCGGCCGTTGGCTCATCGAGCCCGACGGCAAAGCGACGAAGCTGACCAACGCCGCCAACATCCTGATCAGGAAAGGCCAGACGGTTCGCGGCCAGGATTGCGGCGGCGGCGGCTACGGCCCACCGCTGGAACGCGAGCCCGAGCGTGTTCTCGAAGACGTGCGCGAGCGCTACGAGACGCCAGCCAGGGCACGCGAGATCTATGGTGTCGTGCTCACGGGCAGTGCCGATGACGATACCCTGGCCATCGACCTCGACGCGACGCGGACATTGCGCCGGCATATGGCATCGGCGTGAAAACCCGGGAATTCATGCCGCTAGTGTTGTGATCACAGATTGATATAATGTCGTCTGGGGCGCCGCAGCGGCCGGCGCGGATGGTTGCCGCAGAAATCTGGAGTTCGTTGATGCTTGAGGATCGCAGCAATTATACGCTCGAGGACATGGACCGCATGAGCGTGTTCCATCCCTTGACCTCGATCGAGACCCACATGAAGCAGGGTCCGATGATCATCGAGCAGAGCAAGGGCGTGCGGCTGCGCGACCATAAGGGACGCGAACTCATCGATTGCGGCGCTGGACTCTGGTGCGTCAATATCGGCTATGGCCGCCCCGAGATCGCCCAGGCCGCCCAGCAGGCCTTCGAGAACCTCAATTACTACCATATCTTCGGCGGCGCCTCGAACGAGCCGATGATCCGCCTGGCCGACAAGGTACTGACCCTCTTTCGCGAGCGCTCGGGCGCGCCGCAGATGGCCCGCGTCTTCTTCGGCACGTCGGGCTCGGACGCCAACGACACCAACGCCAAGCTGGTGCGCTACTACAATAATCTTCGCGGCAAGCCCGAGAAGAAGAAGATCATCTCGCGCACGGGTGCCTATCACGGCCTGACCACCATGGCGGCAGCGCTCACCGGCATCGACATCTACCACAAGGCCTGGGACCTGGACGGAAGCGGTGTCTTGCACACGAGCTGCCCGCATTTCTTCCGCTTCGGCCTGCCTGGCGAGACGGAGGAGCAATTCACCGATCGCCTGATCGGCGAGATCGAGGCCATGATCGCGCGCGAGGGTGCCGAAACGATCGCCGCCTTCATCGCCGAACCGATCATGGGCACCGGGGGCGCCCTCCTGCCGCCCAAGGGCTATTTCGAGAAGCTGCAGCCGATCCTTGAGAAGAACGACATCCTCTTCATCGCCGATGAGGTGATCACGGGCTTCGGGCGCACCGGCGACTGGTTCGCAACCGGCCTCTATGGCCTCAAGCCCGACATCGTCACCTTGGCCAAGGGCATCACCAGCGCCTATTTCCCGGTCTCGGCCTCGGTGATCTCGCAAAAGATCTGGGACGTGCTCGAGGCGGCCTCGCCGGAATATGGCCCGGTCATGCATGGGTTTACCTATTCCGGTCACCCGGTCGGCGGCGCCGTCGGTCTCGCCAATCTCAAGATCATGGAAGAGGAAAACCTGCCGGCGAACGCCGCCAAGGTAGGCTCCTATCTGCGCGAGCAACTCAAGGCGCGCTTCGGCGATCATCCCTATATCGGCGACATTCGAGGCCAGGGCCTGATGGTGGCGCTCGAATTCGTCGCCGACAAAGCCAAGAAGACCTTCTTCAAGGCCGGTCAGAATCCGCATCGCGTCGTCGCCGGCTACGCGCCCGATAACGGCATCATGATCCGCGGCCTGCCCTTCACCGAGACACTGGCCTTCTCGCCGCCGCTCTCGATCACCGAAGGCGACCTCGATCAGGCCATGGACGCCCTGGCCAAGTCGCTCGAACAGGCCATGCCGGAATTGCGGAAGCTCGCCGCCGAAGCCTGATTGCCAGCCCGACCTGGAAGATGGATTTTTTTTAGCAAGATCCGGAAAAGTGATTGCCCGAGGTTGAGCGTCGCCCTTAGATGATGCCCATGAGAATGAGCATCGCTAGCGATCAGGACGACCTGGCGACACTTCCAGGCGAGGCTGAGACAGCCGGAATCGACACGACAACACTGGCGCAACAGGTCTATCTCGACCTGGAGAGTCGGATTCTCGGTGGTGAATTACTGCCTGGCGACCGGGTCAGTCTGCGTGGCCTGGCCGCCACGCTCGGCACCAGCATGCAGCCAGTGCGCGAGGCGGTGGGTCGCTTGGTCGCCGTCCACGCCCTCGAGGTGACACCCAATCGATCGCTTCGCGTGCCGCCGGTCGACAGAGCCACGACCGATGACATCTGGGCGATGCGGCTTCTCCTCGAGGGGGAGGCCGCCGCCCGCTTCGCCGAACGTCATCAGGCTGACGAGGCGCGATCACTCTTCGTCCACAGCAAGGTCATGCGCGAAATCCGCTACGGCGTCGATCTCGAGCCGACGATGCGGGCCATCATGGCCTGGAACCAAGGCCTGGCCGTTGGCTCCGGCTCGCCCCTGCTGATCGAGAATATCGCGAGGCTGCGGCTACGCTACGCGCCCTGGCTCGCCATGGCGCTCAGCGTGCCCCGCGCTTTCGAGGCACCGTTCCTGCAATTCACTCTGCATATCCAGGACGAACTCGTCCTGGCGCTCGAGGCGGGTGATGCGGCGGCTGCCCGCCATCTCCGCTGCGCCGACCTCCGCTCGTTCCAGCGCTATCTCTACGGGCGCCTCGACTGGTAGGACCCGCGCCGCCAGCTGGACCGTGCCCCTACGTCGCGTCGAATGGCACTGCGCCTCACCAACCAGCGCCATCGGTCGCCTCATGCTTCGATAATGAATCTTGATTCATGAAGTTATCGTGGCCCATAAAGTCACGGACCATGCATTGCCGGCATACTCACAAGTAAAAGCATCGATACCGCTCCGCTGGCGATGCGGTGCTCGCAAGAAGTACCGTGCCTGCCGGGCGGGGGATCCGGCAGGCACGGGTGCCGACTATTCACCTGCGAGGTCGACAACGCTTCCATAGTCGTTCGCCGCGGCTTTCGCACTCACATAACCTTCCGCAACATCCTCCAGGATGGCTGCGGGGTCGCGTTCGGCGGGGTTCCCATAACCTCCTCCCCCCGGCGTGACCAAAAGAACACGATCGCCGGGCTCGAAGGTCACGTTGGCGTATTTCGACGACGAGACCTTGCCGTAGAGTTCCCGGACCGTCAGCCACTCATCGGCCCCGGCCTTCTGGATCAAAGTGCCGCCATTGCCCCCCGGCTGCCCGCCCATGAGGGGAAACGGCTTGACCTCGTGGCGATCCGAACACTGGCTGCCCGTGATCGGCACGGCCGTCATCAGGAGCGATCGCTGGAAGCCCAGGCCGCCCCGCCATTTGCCGGCCCCGCCCGAATCCTGGATCAGCTCGCAGCGTTCGACACGCAGTGGAAAGCGGGTCTCGAAGACTTCCGTCGGATTGAAACGGCAATTGCCGTTGATGGCGTTGACGCAGTCGTTGCCGTCATGGCCAAAACGCCCACCCCAACCGCCCGACATGATGTCGTAGCAGGCAAAATACTCGTCATGATCCGGGTGGTTGCCGCCAAAGACGAAATTCGTACTGGTGCAGCTCTCGGCCGCCATCGCCCGCTCCGGCACGCAGGCAGACATGGCGCCTATGACGATGTTGGCGAGCCTTGGATGCGTTTCCGTGTTGCCCGCCACGAGCGGCCCTGGATAGTCGACATTCACCACCTTGAAGGGCGGCGCCACGACGCGGATCGGCCGGAACGCGCCCGAGTTCTTGGGAATCGAGGGATCGGTGACGTGAAGGATGCCGTTATAGGTAGCCCCCGTGGTGACGCCCAAAGTGGCGTTGATGGGCCCCTTGGCCTGGATCGAGCTCCGCCGATAATCGGCGACGACCTCGTTGCCCTGCACATGGATGTCGACGGCAACGGTATAGGGCTTGTTCTCGATACCGTCATTCTCGAGGACATCCTCAAAGCCGTAAACGCCATCGGGGAAAGCCTCGAGCTCGGCCCGCATGCGCCGCTCGGCATAGTCCATGAGGTCTTCACATGTCTGCTTGAAGACGTCCTTGCCGTATTTTTTGACGATCTGGACGATGCGGTCGGCGCCCAGCTGAACCGAGCCCATCATGGCGCGAAGGTCGCCATAGCTCTGCCTGGCCGTGCGCGTATTGGCGAGGATCAGCTTCCAGACCTCGTCGACGTCCTTGCCGGCCTTCATGATCTTGACCGGCGGCACACGCATGCCCTCGTGGAAGATCTCGGTGGCCTCGCCGCAGAAGGCGCCCGGGACCATGCCGCCAATCTCGGCTATATGTCCGATGCAGACGGCAAAGCCCAAGAGCTCGCCATCGACGAAGAAAGGCTTGAAGAAGGTGTGTTCCGGGCAGTGCAGCCCGCCCCGGTAGGGATCGTTGTGGAGCAGGATGTCGCCCTCCTCCAGCGTCTCGAAGGGGATTTCCTGCGCACAGGTCTTGATCAAGAGCGGCATGCCGCCGATCATCGTCGGGCAGAACTCCGCACAGGCGATCATGTCGCCCTTGGCGTCCGCCAGCGCGCAGGTGAAGTCCAGCCCCTCGTTGAAGATCGTCGAGTAGGAGGTCTTCATGAGCAGGATGCCCATCTCCCGGCAGATCGACACCATGGTCGAATCCAGGATGTTCATGGTCACCATGTCCAAGGGCGCCAGACGCTCGCCGCGTTGCGGATAGGCCGCCTCGAAGGGAAGCCTAACGTGCTCGATCGCCAGCCTGGGAGCTGGCTCGCCCGCGGTCTTCTTGCCGTTCCAGGTGACGCACCAGTCCGAGCAGAAGAGATGCGCCGATCCCTTGCCCGTGCGCACGCCGTCGCCATAGACCAGCATGCCGCAATTGGCGCATTTGAGGTATTTCTCGACGTAGTAGCCGTTCTCGGAAAGCTTCATCGTCTCCTCCTCAGGCCTTGGGCGTTTCGATGAGCAGATGGCCGTAATCGTCGACGGTCAGCGTCTGGCCCGGACAGATCACCGTGACCGAGGCCGGCTCCTCGACGACGACCGGTCCCTTCAGCTTCTGGCCGGCGCCAAGCGCGGCGCGGTCATAGACCGGCACCTCGAAGGTACCTTGCACATAGCCCACCTGCCGATGCGCGCGCGGTACGGGCAGGCCCTCGGCCGCCTTCAGGCGCGGCATCTCGGGCAGCGTGCCCGCCGAGACCGCCGTCACGCCGAAATTGACGATCTCGATGATCTCGCCCGGATTGTTGAAGCCGAAACGGGCTTTGTGCGTGTCGTGGAAGGCCTGCCAGAGCCGTTCCGGGTGACCAAGATCGCTCTCCTGGACC
Source organism: Arboricoccus pini (assembly GCF_900187945.1). GTDB lineage: Bacteria > Pseudomonadota > Alphaproteobacteria > Geminicoccales > Geminicoccaceae > Arboricoccus > Arboricoccus pini. The sequence continues at coordinate 12,971 of NZ_FYEH01000009.1, forward strand.
GCGAGCTCGAGCTCGTAATTCTGGCCCAGATAACGCATCTCGAGATTACGCGCGACGACGATATCGTCGGCAAATCCCTGCCCGTCCAGCTGGCCCACGGCCTCGGCCACGAGCGAGCTCATGATCTCCACTGCCCGTGCTGGATCATAGAGGTTGCTGGTGAGCTGCGCGGTGCGATGCCGGTCCACCCGGGCATTGGTCATGATGAAGCCGAAGGCCGAGAACTGGCCTGGATGATTGGGCACGATGCCGCGCGGAATGCCCATCTCCTCCATGAGCTCGCCCACATGCAACGGCCCGGCACCGCCAAAAGTGCAAAGCGTGAAGTCGCGCGGATCAAGGCCGCCCTCGATCAGGACGGAGCGCAGGGCCCCCACCATGTTGGTATTGGCGATCCGCACGATGGCCAGAGCCGCCTGCTCGATGCTCTGGCCCAGGGGCTCGGCGACGGTCGCAATCGCCTGGCGCGCCCGGGCGACATCGAGCAACATGCGCCCGCCCAGGAAATTATCGGCCGCGATCCGCCCCAGGATCAGATTGGCATCCGTGACAGTCGGCCATTCGCCCTTGCCGTAGCAAGCAGGCCCCGGATTGGCCCCGGCACTCTGCGGCCCGACCCGCAGCATGCCCCCTTTATCGATCCAGGCGATCGAGCCGCCGCCCGCACCGATGGTACGGATGTCGATGATGGGGATCTGGATCGGCACACCCCACTCGATCTCGAAAGCAGTGGTGAAGCGCTCCTGCCCATCAATGATCACCGAGACGTCGGTCGAGGTGCCGCCCATGTCGAGCGTCACCAGATGGTCGATCCCGGTCAGCCGGGCGACGTGCCGGCTGGCGATGACTCCGCCCGTCGGCCCCGAGACGACGAGGTTGACCGGCGCTTCAGCCGCCGCCCCGAGCGTCATCTCGCCGCCATTGGATTTGATGACGACGGCCGGCGCCTTGAATCCGGCCTCGTCCAGCCGCCGACGCATCGAGCCCATCTGCCGGCTGACGACGGGCTTTAGATAGGCATCGGCCAGTACGGTCGAGGCGCGCTCATATTCCTTCCATTTGGGCAGGACCTCGTAGGAGATCGAGATCGGCATCTCGGGCAGGATCTCGCTCAAGATCTCCTTGATACGGATCTCGTGCGCCGGGTTCAGGTAGGAAAAAAGCGTGCAGACGGCCACCGCCTGGATCTCAGGATCGGCCTTGATCGCCCGGCCCAGGGCCCTGACCTCGGCATCGTCCAGGGGCTTGAGCACCTGGCCATATTTGTCGATCCGCTCGTCGAGCTCGAAGCAATGCCGCCGCTTGGCGAGCGGCTTCGGCTTTACCCAGCTCATGTCGTAGTGGAACTTGCGATTACCGCGCTGGATGAAGATGACGTCCTTAAAGCCCATGGTGGTCACATAGGCGACCGTGGCCCCCTTGCGCTCCAGCATGGCGTTGGTGGCGACAGTCGTGCCCAGCCTGATATGACCGACCGCGTCGCCGTCCTCGTAGCGCTTCAGGCCCGAAACGATGCCAACCACCGGATCGGTCGGCACCGAGAGCTCCTTCCAGACCACGACCTCCTGCGTCTCCCGGTCATAGGCGACGAAGTCGGTAAACGTCCCGCCCACGTCGATTCCCAGCGCGTAACGCATCTATCCTGCCTCCCGTGGAGAAGAAGAAAGGGCCGCATCGGCGGCGCGGCCCGTCGCGATCAGTTGGTCTTGAGGCGATAGAGCACAGCCGGCGGCACCGGCTCGTCGATCCGCCACTGATCGATCACCTGCCCCTTGCCGCTGCCAACCATGGCGATCAGCTCAAGCGGTTGATCTTGGATATGCAGCTTGTTCGTGAAGGTACGTGGCCCGAGCAGCGTCGGCTCGTCCTTGTAGCTCTCCATGACCTTTGTCACGGCGGCAGCATCGGTCGTCCCAGCCTTGGTCACGGCCTTGCCCCAGAGGTCGAGCCAGGCATAGATCGGATAGGCATATTGCGAGGCCGGCGCGGAGCCGTATTTCTCGGCATAGGCCTTGGTCAGCGCATTCACTTCGGGCCTCGGATCGTCGCCATAGGATGAGGCCTGGATTGGCACGTAGAAATCCTTCAGGTTCGGCACGGCCGTCTGCCAGTAGAGGCCATCCATCGACTGAGAGCCGAACACCGGAATGTCGATGCCCGCCCCCCGGATCTGCCTCAGCGCCGAGCCGGCCCCCGGCATCGACGAGCAGAGCATGATGACATCGACCTTGGTCTGCGCGTTCACGCCGCGAAAGCGCGTGATCTGCGAGGCAAGGGACGTGTCCGCACCCTTGAATGTGTCGCGGCCGACGATCGTGCCGCCTACTTTCGGATACGCCCAGTCGAAGCCGGCACAGGCCGACTTATTATATTCCAGGCTCTCGTCCAGGATCACGTAGGCGGTTTTGAACTGCTTCTTCTTCATGCCCCACTGCGCCATGGTCGCCCCTTCGACCTGGGCGGCGTTGGACGAGGTGAAGGAGAAAGGGCCGACGCCCATGACACCCGCCTTGGGATCGCCGGCGCAGAGAAAGACCGACATGATCTTCGCCTGCTGCGCCTGAAGAGCGGCAGGGGCGCCGAAATCATAGTCGCAGGTCGCAAAGACGAGGGCAGCGCCGTCATGGACCACTCGCTGCCCCGCCTTCGCACCCTCGACGCGATCGGATTTCGTATCCGCCATCACGGCCTTGAGCTGCTTGCCCAACAGGCCGCCTTTGGCGTTCGTCTGGTCGATCCAGAGTTGCGCCATCTTGGTGGAATCGCCGTCATAGGCCGCCATGTCACCCGAGGTGGCCACAGCAAAGCCCATCACGATATCGTCGGCAGCACGACCCTGGACGGGGTTCAGCGCTAGCATCGCGGCAATAGCCGCGATGCCCGCCCACTTGCGATGCATCATAAGCTTGTCCCTCTTTGACTGGAGGCCGATCGCGGCCAAACTGCAAGTCCTGTTCCACTTCTCCCGCCAATGCGGAGGCAAGCGCGGAACCGCGCCCCCTGACGGCCCCGCCTTCTCCGTCCCCGGGTAATTGCATGGTTCTTGCAGTACCCACGACAGACAGGTTCGACAGCGCGGCGGGAGACGCTTGCAACCACTCTCCCGCTGAGCGCGCAATTTGTGATCACAGCTTATGCGGGTGGCGTCGAAATGATCACCAGACCGAGTCGGACCGCGCCTGGCGTCGACCAGCCTCTGGCCGCCAGCCTGCGAGCGGAGAACATCTCCGTCCGCTTCGGCGGCCTTGCAGCCATCAGCGAGGTGACGCTGGCCCTGGAGCGCGGCCACATCCTGGGTCTGATCGGCCCGAATGGCGCCGGCAAGACCACGCTCGTCAATTGCCTGACCGGCTTTCAGGCGCCAACCCACGGCCGCGTCCTCCTGGCGGACGCTCCCACGCTAGGCTGGACGGCCGAGCATTTCCGCCGCGCCGGCGTCGCGCGCACCTTCCAGGCGGGACGGCTCTTCAAGGCCCTGAGCGTCGTTGAGAATATCGAGGTGACCGGTGCCGGGCTCGGCCTCAGCCGCAGGCGGGCAAGGTCACTGGCCCTGGAACTCCTGGCGTGGCTCAAGCTCGACGACAAGGCCGAGACCCTGGCAGGTGCCCTGGCCTATACCGACGAGCGCCGGGTCGGCATCGCCCGGGCGCTGCTATTGGGCCCGGCCTTCCTCCTCCTGGACGAGCCGGCCGCCGGCATGTCGGATGCAGAGAGCGACGAGCTCTCCAGCCTGGTCAAGGCCATTCCCAAGACGTTCGAATGCGGTGTCCTCCTGATCGAGCACAATATGCGCATGGTCATGGATACCTGCGAGATGATCCATGTGCTGGACAGCGGCCGTACCATCGCTGAAGGCACGCCCGCGCAGATCCAGAAGAACAAGGCGGTCATCGCCTCCTATCTGGGCGGCGAGGGCGAGAAGCAACTCGAGATCATGGAGGAAGGACATTGATGCTCGAGATCAAGGGCTTGGCGGTCAGCTATGGCGCCACGACGGCGCTCGCTGGCGTCGCCTTGCATGTGGAAGCTCAGGAGGCCGTCTGCGTCGTGGGGCCTAACGGTGCCGGCAAGTCGACCCTCATGGCGGCGATCGCCGGCGGCGTCTCGCCTCGAGCCGGCAGCATCACCTACGAGGGCAAGCCGATCCTGGGCATGCGGCCCGAGAACATCGCCCGCCAGGGCATCTCGCTCGTTCCCGAGGGACGCCATGTCTTCGGCACACTGACTGTCGAGGAAAATCTCTTCATCGGCACCTACGCGATGGCGGATCGCCGGCATGCCGCCGCCGACGCCGAGATGCTGCTTGGCTATTTCCCCCGCCTCAAGGAACGCTGGCGCCAGCCGGCGGGACGGCTTTCGGGCGGCGAGCAGCAGATGCTGGTCATCGCCCGGGCGCTGATGACCCGCCCCCGCCTCCTGCTCGTCGACGAGCCGTCGCTGGGCCTGGCACCCAAGATCGTCGATACGGTCTATGAGACGCTGCTGTCGCTCAGGCGCGAGCGCCAGCTCACGCTTTTGATCAACGAGCAGAGCTCAGAGCGCATGCTGCGTTTCTCTGATCGAATCTATGTCATCCGCAACGGTCGCATCCTCTTGCATGGGCGCACCGAGGAGTTGCGCGACGGCGAGGCCATCGCCCGGGCCTATTTCGGCTTCGACGACAAGGCCGACGCCGCTCTGGAGGCCGCCCCTTGATCAATCTCATCCAGACCCTCATCGACGCCCTGGCCCTGGGCAGCCTCTATGCCCTGGCCGCACTCGGCATCGGCCTGCTCTTTGGCATCCTCAGGCTGATCAATTTCTCTTATGGCGACCTGATCACGCTTGGTGCCTACGCGTTGATCGTTCCCTCGGCGGACGCGGTCGCCAATATGTTCATCGGCAACTGGCCCGCTGCCTTGATGATCGTTGCGGTCTGCCTGATCGTCGTCATCGCCGCATTGCTTTCGGATGCCCTGGTGTTCAGCCATATCCGGCGCGCCGAACCCTCGACCTTGATGATCGCCTCCTTCGCCGTCAGCTACGTCATCCAGAACGGCATCTTGATGGTCTATGGCGCCAGGCCCAAGAGCGCCAATCTCTGGTCGGACCTGAGCTACCAGATCACCTTTGGCGAACTCCACATTCCGTTGCTCCAGATCGTCACGATCGCCGCCACGCTTGTCTTGATGGCGGGGCTTACGCTTCTCTTGAAGCGAACCTCGCTCGGCATCCAGATGCGGGCCGCCGCCGAAGACTTCAAAATGGCGCGCTATCTGGGCGTGCGTGGCAACATGGTGATAGGGCTGGCCTTTGCGCTCTCGGGCGTCCTTGCCGCCGTCGCCGCCCTCCTCCTGCTCACGCAGACGGGCTCGCTCAGCCAGACGATGGGGACACCCCTCATGCTCTTTGCCTTCATCGCCACGGTCGTAGGCGGCATGGGCAGCCTGCTCGGTGCCGCCGCCGGCGGCTTTGCCGTGGCCTTCGCCTCGGTCTTTCTCCAGGCCTATCTGCCCGAGGAATTCCGACCCTTCCGGGACAGCTTCGTGTTCGCGATCGTCATCTTGATGCTGCTCTTCCGGCCGAGCGGCCTCATCCCCACCAAAGCACTCGTGGAGCGCGTATGATCGAGACCCCGTCCGGCCGTCTGCTCCGCGGTCTTCTTCCCCCCGTCCTCGTCATGCTGGGCGTGGCGATCTTGACCGTAATCGCCGTCCAGTTGGGTGGCGACGATCTCTCGCTCACCATCACCGAGACGCTGATCCGGCTGACCGTGGTGGTCGGGCTTTCCATCTTCGTCGGCAATTCCGGCATCGTCTCGTTCGGTCATATCGGTTTCATGTGCATCGGCGCCTATGTCGCCGCCTGGGCCACCTGCAACCCGATGTGGAAGCAATTGATGCTGACGGGCCTGCCTACGATGCTGCAGGAGAACCAGTATCCCTTCCTCGTGGCGGTGGCGGGCGGCGGCATCCTCGCGGCCTTTGTCGGCCTCATCCTGGGAGCGGCCATCTTGCGCCTCTCGGGCATCGCTGCCTCGATCGCCACCTTCGCCTTTCTGGCGATCGTCAATAACGTCTATTCCAACTGGGATACGGTAACGGCCGCCACGAGCTCGATCATCGGCATTCCCGTCGAGGTCGATCCCTATATGGCACTGGCCTTCGCGCTCTGCGCCATCGCGATCGCCTTCTGGTTCAAGGACACGCGCATGGGGCTGATGTTGCGGGCCTCGCGCGACGATGGTGTCGCCGCCCGGGCCTCGGGGGTCAGCATCCTCAAGGTGCGCCTCGTGGCCTTCGTGCTCTCGGCCTTCGTGGTCGGCGTCGGCGGCACCCTCTGGGCACAGTTCCTGGGCGTCCTGACCGTCGACATGTTCTATTTGCCGATGACCTTCATGACGCTGGCGATGCTGATCGTGGGCGGCATGGGCAGCGTAACGGGAGCCGTCGTCGGCACGATCGCCGTTACAGTATTCGTTCAGCTCTTCCGGGCGATGGAAGGCGGAGTGACGGTGGGCGCCACCACCTTTGCCCTGCCGCAGGGCACGCAGGAGATCGCGCTCGGCATCGCGATGGCGCTGATCTTGATCTTTCTCCCAGCCGGCCTGACGCGCAGCCGTGAGCTACGCCTCCGCCGGCAGCGTGCGGCCACCGGCGACACCGGGCTCGGTGCGCCAGCCTCCCTCGGGAGCTAGCCCCTGGGAAGCCGGCGCCTCTAGGGCCTCAAGCCGGTGCCTTGTCGTAATTGACCGGCGTCGCGTGCCAGCCTTGCTCGCGCTTCTTCCAGAAGGTCTCGCGCAAGGTGGCCGAAATCGGGCCCGGCCGGTCATTGCCGAGGATACGGGTGCCGAGCCGGCTGACCGGCATGATGCCGCCAGCCGTGGTCGACATGAAGATCTCGTCCGCATCCTCGAGCTCGGCCTTGGAGATAGGCCGGATGTCGTGCGGGATACCCAGCTCCTGACAGAGCTCGTAGACCGAATCGCGCGTCTGACCGAGCAGTGCACCGCGCGGCGGACTCACCACGGTGCCATCGATAACGGCAAAGCAGTTATAACCAGGCCCCTCGGTCAAAAAGCCTGCCTGGTCGAGAAGAAAAGCGGTCTCGGCACCGGCTTCCTCGGCCTCGAACAGCGCCTTGGTAAGATCGCCCCAATGGAAGTTCTTGACTGTCGGATCGACGGATTCCGGGGCTATGCGCGGCGTCTTGGCGATGATCGCGTGCACGCCGCGCGCCTGCTGCTCCTCGGTGAAGAGCCAGACCCAGGGGATGGCAAAGGCGGCGATATAGGGCTTGGCGAAGGCCGGATGGAACGGCACGCCCCGCGGCGGGCGGCCGCGCAGGCAGTCCATCGCCACATAGGCCTCGCGCAGGCCGGTCCTACGCACGAGGTCGATGAGGATCTGCCTTAATTCGGCGTCGCTCTCCTTGGGCTCCATGCGGAGCTCCTGCATCGAGCGACGAAAACGGGCGATATGCTCGTCCAGACGAAAAAAGCTGCCGTAATAGACCCCGACCACGTCATAGGTCACATCCGAGCGTCGGTAGCCCCAGTCGGTGATGGGGATCTTGGCCTCCGCGACCGGCATCACCTGACCATCGATATAGGCAGCGCCTTTCGACCAGTCGGCGTCCTGCACCAAGTCCATCCGCATTCCTTTCATGCACAACAAGAGGGCTCGATTGAGCCTTGAGATCCTACCAGTGCGCCGCCGAGCGCAACTGCATCATGCGTCGGAACTCGCTCGTCGAGTTCGGCATGAGCTCGCCCGTGCCCCAGTCGACGATCACGCCATAGCGGCGGACGAGATCGAGGGCATCGAGCTCGCCCGCCCGATATCGTTCGGCGATCGTCTCGGGATCGGCCTCGAGCCAGCTGGCCCGTGCTGCTCGGATCTCGGCACGCAGCAGCTTTGTGGCCGCCTCGTCCACCTTGAACTCGGCCAGGTCCCGATCGACCACCTCGATGACGACGCCATAATCCTTGGCCGCCCGCTCGATCGAAACATAATCGTCCGCGACGTCCTCGACGACCAGGGCCGGATCGCGCAGCAAGGGGTCGCCGAAGCCGCCGCCTCCCGAGGTCGGCCGCGAGAAGACGTCGCCCTTCTCGATCGGCACGTCGGAGAAGATCGTGCCCAGCCACTCCTCCTTGCCGGATGCCCGGCGCACGAGTTTGAGGCCGTGCGGCATGGCCGGCAGGCCGCCATTCGTCCCCCAGACGATCGCCCGCTCGCGATCGCAGATATAGGAGATGACGGCCTGATCGGCCTCGCCCAGGGTGCTGGTCTTACGCACCCCGGCACCGCCCCGCCAGCGCCCTGGCCCCGGCGAATCGGTCAAGATCTCCATCTCGTTGCACAAGATCGGACTGGTGCGCTCCTGGCCCTCGACGGGCTGCGCCATCAAGCCGGTGCCAAAGCAGGCCGTTGTCACATTGGCGCCGTCCTTGCCGTTCCTGGCGCCCCAGCCGCCCGGCAGCCAGTCGTAGAACATGAAGATCGAGGCCGCATCGGCCCGGCGGTCGCGGCCGCCGGTCAAAAGATATTCGAGATTGAAGGCGCAGGACATGGCCCGCTCGGGCATGATCTTTGACCAGATCTCGTAGATCGAGTTCATGATCTTCTCAAAAGGCATCAAGAAGCCCGTGACCGCCACCGGCCAGCGCGCGCTGACGACCGAATCGTCCGGCGCGATCACCTTGATCGGCCGGTAGAAGCCCGAATTGAGCGGCAGGTCGGGAAAAAAGGTCTTCATCCCAGCCACGACGGCCGAGAATGTCGTGCCGAAGGCCGAATTGTAGAGCGTGCCGATGCAAGGATGGCTGCCGGTGAAGTCGTAGACGACCTCGTCACCCTTGATCGAAAGCTTGATCCTGATCGGGATCAGCCCCTCGGCACCAGCCGGGTCACGGTCGATATGGTCGACCGTCTCCCAGGTCCCGTCGGGAAGGGCCGCGATGCGCTGCCGCGTCGCCCGCTCGACATAGTCCTGCACCTCGGCGAAGCCCTGAACGACCGTGGCCTTGCCGTATTTGCCGACCAGGCGGAGCAATTCGCGCTCGGCCACGCGCGTGGCCTCCGACTGGCTCATCATGTCGCCGATGATCGAGGCCGGATCGCGCGTGTTGGCGGCGATCATGTTGGCGACGTCGTGGCAGAAGCGGCCCCCGTCGTAGATCCGCACGGGCGTGATGCGGAGGCCTTCCTTGAACATGTCCTTGGCCCCGACGTCGAACGAGCCCGGCACGCTGCCGCCCACATCCGACCAATGGCCGTTCGACTGGGCAAAGGCGATCACCTCGCCGTCCACGAAGATCGGCCGGATGACGCGCACGTCGGGAAAATGCGTGCCGCCCGCATAAGGATCGTTGACCAGATAGACATCGCCCTCGCGCATCTCGCCGTTGAAGACGCGGATCGCGTCCTTGCAGGTGAGATGCAGGGTGCCGACATGCACGGCGATATCGTGATTGCCCTGAGCGATCGAATCGCCGCTGGCATCGTGCAACGCGCTCGAGAAATCGCGGTTGTAGATGACGAAGGAGTAGCAGGTGCGCAGCACCTGCTCGCCCATCTGGTCGACGGCGGTGATGAAGGCGTTCTTCAAGACCTCGAAGGTAACAGGGTGCAGGGACTGGCTCACCGTTCAGACCTCCGCGATCTTGAGAATGAGATTCTGCCAGCGATCGACGCCGGCTTGCACGCCGGGGGGTATGACCGTCGTCGAATCGAGCTGATCGACGATGGCCGGTCCGGAGAAGCTGACCCCGGCCGGGAGATCCTCCCGCCAATAGACAGGCGTGTCGACGGGCGTGGCCGTCTCGTCGAAATCGACCAGACGACGGGATTTCGGCTCAGGCATGACACCCGGCAGCCGCTCGGCCAGTTCCGCCTTGGGCGTCGTGCCGACCGCGACCAGATTCAAGCGATAGAGACCGACCGGTGCCGTGTCGCGGCGGAAATTATATTCGCGCTCATGCAGGTCGTGAAAGGACGCCACCGCCTCGACGATCGAGGTCAGCGGGGCCGGCACCGGGACGCTCAAGGAGCGCCACTGGCCCTGATACATCATGTCGATCGAGCGGCTGAGCGTCATGCCCTCGGGCGGCACGCCGTCCGCCGCCAGCCGCTCGCGCGCCTGACCCTCGAGAGCCGCAAACCGAGCCTCGATATCGGCGGTGGCCGCATCGGCGGCCGGCACAAGGCAGCTCTCCGCCAGATCGTGACGGATATCGACGAGCAGGCAGCCCAAGGCCGAGGTAACCCCGGGCGCGGGCGGCACGATGACAACCGGGACCGCCAGCTCCTTGGCCAAGGCGGCGCCGTGCAGGGCGCCCGCGCCGCCAAAGGCCACGAGCGCGAAGTCGCGCGGATCATAGCCGCGACTGATCGAGATCAGACGGACGGCATCGGCCATGTTGGCATTGGCAACCGAGAGAATGGCCTTGGCGGCCTCGCCCTGTTCCAGGCCAAGGGGGCCAGCCACGGTCCGCTCGACCGCGCGCAGGGCCAATTCCCTATCCAGGCGAATCTCACCGCCGGCCAGGCCCTCGCCCAGGCGCCCCAGCGCCAGGTTCGCGTCCGTGTTGGTAGCGACCTCGTTGCCGTTGCCATAGCAGGCGGGACCGGGATTGGCGCCAGCCGATTGCGGGCCGTTATGGAGCGCACCCGCATCGTCGATCCAGGCGAGCGAGCCGCCACCGGCGCCGATCGTCAAAACCTCGATGGAGGGAAAGCGGATCGGATAGCCGAACTGGATATGCCAATCTTTCGTCACCCGGCTCTGGCCCTCGAAGACGAGCGAGACGTCGGCGCTGGTACCACCCATGTCGACGCCGATCGAATTTTGATAGCCGCAGAGCATGGCGATGTGGCGACTGGCGATAGCACCGGCGGCTATACCCGAGCCCGCCAGGCGCCCGGCGAAGTCCTGCGCCGTATTGGCGGTCATCACACCGCCGCCGCTATGGAGGAGCAGCAGCTCGCTCTTAAGCCCGCCCTCGCGCAGCCTTTGCGAGAGCCGACCGATATAATCGCCGGCCACAGGCCGCAGGATCGCGTTCACGACCGTGGTTGAGAACCGCTCATGCTCGAAGATCTCGGGCAGCACCTCGGACGAGGTCGAAATGGCGACACCCGGCAACGTCGCCTCCAGGATGGCCCGCATACGCAATTCGTTGACGGGATTGACGAAGGCGTTCACGAAGCAGACCGCGACAGCCGTCACCTGTCGCGCCTTCAAGATACGCGCCACATCGCGGGCCGCTTCCTCGTCCAGCGCCCAGACGACATTGCCGGCCGCATCCACCCGCTCCGGCACCGTCAACCGGTCGCGACGGCGTATATAAGGCGGCGCCACGTCCTTGTAGGCGTCCCAGAGATCTTCCTTGTTGGCGCGGCGGATCTCGATGACGTCGCGAAACCCGGCCGTGCAGACCATGGCGGCCTTGGGCAGACGCCGCGTGATCAACGCATTGGTCGCAACCGTTGTCCCATGCGAGAAGAGGACGACGCGCGACAGATCGATGCCACCCTCATGGAGCCCTTTCATCACGCCTTCGATCGGATCGGGCGTCGAGGGCGTCTTGAAGACGCGCAGTTCCCGTGTCGTCTCGTCGAGGACGCAGATATCGGTGAATGTGCCGCCAATATCGACGGCCACCCGAAGGCTCGCCTGATCCACTAACGTTCCTCCCCGCGCCCGAGCATGCTCGATTGGCAATCTTCGTGCCATCAATCCGCCAGCTTGACCGGCGGCCGGGCGGAGCGCAAGCCTGTGTGATCACAGAATGACCAGTCCGCTGACCGGCGCTTGATTTTTCGGCAGAACGCCTTTGCGCCGGCGCCCGGCGCAGGTATCGATGCCCCGGCACGCGGCATGCATGGAGCGGTGCATGACTTACCGACCAAAAATCGACATCAACTGCGACATGGGTGAGGCCTTCGGAGCCTGGCGCCTTGGCCTCACCGACGATGAGCTGCTGATGCCGCTCATCACGAGCGCCAACGTGGCGGCCGGCTTCCACGGCGGCGATCCCAATCATCTCGACCGCTCAGTCAGGCTGGCCAAGGCTAACGGCGTCGGGCTTGGCGCCCACCCGGGCTATGCCGACCTGCAGGGCTTCGGCCGGCGCACGCTCAAGGCACCTGCCGAAGAACTGGTCAATGACATTGTCTACCAGATGGGTGCGGTACGCGAATTCGGCCGCCGGCACGGTGTTCCGCTCCAGCACGTAAAACTGCATGGCGCCCTCGCCCTCGATGCGGGCGCCGATCCGGTCCTGGCCGAAGCTTTCGCAGCGACGATAGAAGCGATCGAGCCCACGCTCTTCGTCATGGGCATGCAGGTCTGGGAAACGGTGAAGGCAGCGCAGGCCAGGGGCCTGCCGGTCATCCGGGAGTTCTATGCCGATCGCGACTACGGGCCTGATGGCAACATCGTCTTTGCCCGCAAGGTGGACCGCATGGATCCAGCTACCGTGGGACAGAAGGTGCTGCGCGCCTGTCGCGAGGGGCTGGTGACGACGGTCGAGGGCGAGGACATCGAAGTCGCGTTCGAATCGATCTGCTTTCATTCCGACACGCCGGGCTCGCTCGAAATGGCCAAGGGCATCCGGGCAGCGTTGGCGGAAGGCGGCATCGAGGTGGCACCCATCACCGATGTCCTGGCAACGATCTGAAAACAACGCGAAAGGGCTCTCTTCATGGCGACCACGCAAGTCCCCTGTCCTCTCCCCGGCACCTTCTATCGCCGGCCTTCGCCGGACCAGCCGGCTTTCAAGAATGAGGGCGATCCGGTCGCAGTCGGCGACACGATCGGCCTCATCGAGGTCATGAAGACGTTCAACGAGGTGAAGGCCGAGATCGCCGGCACGCTCAAGGCCTTCCTGGTGGAGGACGAAGAGGCGGTCATGGCGGGCCAGCCGCTCTACGAGATCGACGCCTGATGCCGATTGGCCGTCTCTTCATCGCCAATCGCGGCGAGATCGCCTATCGGATCGGCAGAGCCGCCCGAGCCATGGGCATAGAGACCGTCCAGGCCTTCAGCAAGGCCGACGCGGACTCGCTGCCCGTGCGCCACGCCGACCATGCGCGGCTGATCGGACCGCCCCAGGCCGCCAAGTCCTATCTCGCCATCCCTGCCTTGATCGAGGCCGCCAAGGATGCCGGTGCTGACGCCGTGCATCCGGGCTACGGCTTCCTGGCCGAGAACGCCGCTTTTGCCGAGGCGGTCGAGGAAGCGGGGATGATCTTCGTCGGCCCCAGCCCTGCCACCATTCGCTTGATGGGCGACAAGGCCAGTGCCCGGGCGGCGGCCAAGGCGGCGGGCGTGCCGACAGTGCCCGGCAGCCCTGGGCGCCTGGAGGATCTGGAAGCGGCCCGGGCCGCAGCCGAGACGATCGGCTATCCGGTCATGATCAAGGCCGCGGCCGGCGGCGGTGGACGCGGCATCCGCATCGTCAAGGATGAGACCGAGCTGGCGACCCAGTTTCCCCTGGCCCATGCCGAGGCCAAGGCCGCCTTTGGCGATGGCGGCCTCTATCTCGAGGCCTTCATCACCAATGCCCGGCATGTGGAAGTGCAGATCCTGGGCGACGGCGAGCGGGCGATTCATCTCTTCGAGCGCGAATGCTCGCTACAGCGTCGTCGCCAGAAGGTATGGGAGGAAGCGCCGGCCAGCTGTCTCGACGCCCCGACCCGAGCGGCGCTTTGCGCCTCGGCGGTAGCCTTGGCCGAGCGCGTCGCTTATCGCGGCGCCGGCACGCTCGAATATCTTTATGACGCCACGCGCCAGGCCTTTTATTTCATCGAGATGAATACCCGCATCCAGGTCGAGCATCCGGTCTCCGAGATGATCACCGGCGTCGACCTCGTCCAGGCGATGATCGAGATCGCCGGAGGTGGCAGGCTGGAGCTCCAGCAGAGCGATGTGAAGCTCAAGGGGCATGCGATCGAGGTGCGCCTCAATGCCGAGGACCCCGCCCGGGGCTTCCTTCCTTCGCCCGGTACGATCACCCGGCTGATCGTACCCGAGGGCCAGGGCATCCGCTTCGACAGTCATCTCTTCGAGGGCTACACGATCCCACCATTCTACGATTCGCTTCTGGGCAAGCTGATCGTCCATGGCGACGACCGCGCGGCGGCCCTTCGCCGCCTGGAAGCGGCGCTGGCCGGCCTCGTTATCGAGGGCGTGCCGACGACCAGGGGCCTGCACGCGGCCCTCCTGGCCGCCCCGGACGTCCGGGGCGGCCGCTTCGATACGGGCTATCTTGAACGCTGGCTGGCAGCGGAGCCGAGCAGGCTCGCGGCCGCGACCGAGGAGGCAATCCAATGACGCGCTATGCCTTTGGCGGCGACGAACATGTCTATGGCGAACTGGCGCCCGAAATGTCGCTCGATGCCTTTTTCAAAGGTCTCTCGATCACCAATCTCGTGCGTGAGGCGAAGATCAAAGGCGTCACCGAGGTCTGCGCCGCCAACGCCTCCTTCCAGGTGCGCTTCGATCCGGACGTGATCAAGCCCGACGACATGCTGGCCCTCGTCAAGGAACTGGAGGAAGAGGCGGAGCACGGCCCCCAGCTCATCGAGACGCGCATCGTCGAGGTACCGGTCTTCTACGAGGATCCTTGGACTTACGAGACGCTGATGCGCTTTCGCGAGCGACACCAGGACCCGTCTGGCACCGATCTCGACTATACGCGCAAGATCAACGGCTATGCGACGAATGCCGAGCTGATCGCCGCCCATCACGGCACGCCCTGGATCATCTCGATGGTGGGTTTCGTGGCCGGCCTGCCCTGGCTCTACCAACTGGTCGAGCGGGAGAAGCAGATCCAGTCGCCGAAATATCTCCGCCCCCGCACGGACACCCCCAAGCTCTGCGTTGCCCATGGCGGCGCCTTCGGCTCGATCTACTCGGTGCGCGGGGCCGGCGGCTACCAGATGTTCGGCGTCACGCCATTGCCGATCTACGATCCAAGCCAAACCCAGCCGCATCTCAAGGAGAACATGGTCCTCTTCAAGCCGGGCGACTTCGTCCGCTACCGCCCGATCGATCGCGCCACCTATGATGCCATGGCAGCCGAGGTCGAGGCCTGCCGCTTCGAGGCCAGGATCGGCAAGGTCCGTTTCTCGCTCGACGAATACAAGGCCGATCGCCTGGGGACGATCCGAAAGCTCGAGGGAGCGCTGCCATGAGTTTCAAGGTGACGAAGCCGGGGCTGGCCACGACCGTGCAGGACCTGGGGCGCCCCGGCTATTTCCATCTGGGCATCCCGCTCTCCGGCGCCATGGATCAGATCGCGTTGCGCACGGCCAACCTTCTGGTCGGCAACGACGAGGGAGCAGCCGGGCTCGAGATCGTCTTCATGGGCCCGGAGCTGATCTTCGCCAGGGACGCGCTGATCGCGATCACCGGGGGCGAGATCCCGCCCAAGCTGGATGGTCAGCCGCAGCCGACATGGACAGCCCTGCCGGTCAAGGCCGGCCAGACGCTGAGCTTCGACTTCCTCAAGGCGGGTGCGCGCGCCTATCTGGCGATCGAAGGCGGGATCGACGTGCCGCTGGTGCTAGGCTCGCGCTCCACCTATGCGCTGGGCACGCTCGGCGGCTTCCAGGGCCGCAAGCTCCAGGCCGGTGACGAATTACAGCTGGGCCCGGCCGGTAACGGCGGCCGCGCCGGGCGCAGCCTGCCCGACTCGCTCCGGCCCGTCCTGCCCAAGGAGATCCGCCTGCGTGCCCTGCCTGGACAGTTCTGGGAGCGCATCACCGAACAGGCGCAGGCCCAGTTCTTCGAGGATACCTGGAAGGTGGCTCCCGAGGCGGATCGGATCGGCTATCGCTTCAGGGGCGGGCGCCCCCTGGACTTCGTGCCGCGCGAGCCGCCCTTCGGCGCCGGCTCCGATCCCTCCAACATCGTCGATGGCTGCTACAGCTACGGCTCCATCCAGATCCCAGGCGGCACGGAGCCAATCGTGCTCCATCGCGATGCCGTCTCGGGCGGTGGCTATTTCATGCCGGCCACCGTCATCTCGGCCGATATGGACCTGATCGCCCAGCTCCAGCCGCACGTGCCGGTCCGCTTCGAGCGCGTCGACATGGAAACGGCGCTGGCGGCCCGCGCGACGCATCGAGCCGATCTGGAGCGCATCCGCAGCGCGCTCGCCTGATCAGGCAGCCTGCCGCCATGGCAGCGTCGCTAAATGCGCGGCCGCCAGATGGCAGCTCCAGATCGAGATGTCGACGCTCTGTTCGACAAGGTCGATCGGTTCGCTGCCGGGAATGAGATTGAGTCTCAAACCCGGATGGCGGCGGCATGCGACCAGCAGGGATGGCAATTGGCACAAGACGAAGGTGGGTAGCGCGTGCAGCCGCAGCGGGCCCTCCCCTCCCCCGTTATGCCCAGCGTGCGCGCCGCAGCATTAAAAAAGCCACCGGCCACGACGATGTGCTGGAAGACCAGGAAATCGTTCAGCCGATCGCTCAAGGTGCCGGCGCGTGATGCAAGGAATGTCTCCCAGGCCAGTTGCGAGCCGGGCCCGCTAGTTGAATTTCTTTGTTTTCTAATCCTGATCTCAGGGAGAGCATGCCATGGCCGGCCAGCAAGACCCCAGCCGCATCGCCTATCAGCTGCCACAGCCCAGGGGCATGATGCCCGACATCTTCGTCCCCTCCGCTCTCGCGCTTCGTGACGACGATCCGCTCTGGGTGCCGCAGGCGCCAAACGTCTGGTTCAAGCCGCTCGTGCTTGGCGTGAGCCAGGGCTATTACGTCAATCTCCTGCGCGTCAGACGCGCCGGCATCCTCTCGCGCCATCGTCATTCCGGCCCTGTCCATGCCTTCACGCTCAGGGGTTCTTGGCATTATCTGGAGCATGACTGGGTGGCGCGAGTCGGCGACTATGCCTTCGAGCCGCCTGGCGAGACCCACACACTGGTGGTCCCAGAGGGTGTCACCGAGATGATCACCCTTTTTCATGTGACCGGCGGCTATACCTATGTCGATCCCATGGGGGTCGCACTCGGCTACGAGGACGTCTTCACCAAACGCGACAATCTCCTCAAATATGTCGAGGAAAGCGGCCTCGACCCCAAGATCATCGACGCTCTCACACGCTAGGCCCAACAACGCTGGTGGCGATGGACGGTTTTTGGTGATATCCGCACCGCCCGCGTGCCTGCTTTCGAGGCACCTGTCTTGGCCGGATGTTTGGATCATGTCGCGCATCACCCAACTCTTTCCGCTCTGGGCGGTGCTCGTCGCCCTTGCCGCCTATTTTCTACCCGCGAGCTTCACGCCGCTCGGGCCCTATGTGGCCTGGCTCTTGATGCTCATCATGTTCGGCATGGGAGTGACCCTGACGCTCGCCGATTTCCGCCGCATCGTGACCCGGCCAGCGCCGGTCATCGCCGGAATTGTCGTTCATTATGTCGTCATGCCGTTGGCGGCATTCCTGATCACGCGCCTCCTGCAGATGCCGCCCGAATTGGCGGCCGGCACGATCCTCGTCGGATCCGTTGCCAGCGGCACGGCCTCGACCGTGATGATCTATCTCTCCAAAGGCGATGTGGCGCTCTCCATCAGCATCAGCGCAATCTCAACCCTGGTCGGGGTCGTCGCCACGCCGCTCTTGACGGGCTGGCTCGTCGATACCTCGATCCACGTCGATAGCTGGGGCATGCTCGTCAGCATCGTCGAGATCGTGGCGATCCCGGTAGCGCTGGGCATCGCCGTTAATCACCTGGCGCATTCGGTCGTTCGCCGGGCGGAAACCGCACTTCCCCTCGTCTCGATGTTGGCCATCTTGCTCATCATCGGCGCGGTGGTGGCGGCCAGCCGCGCCAGCATCGCCGCCATGGGTCCAATCGTCATGGCCGCGGTCGTCCTCCATAACGGCCTCGGGCTCCTCGGCGGCTATTGGGGCGGCAGGCTTCTGGGCTTTGACGAGAGCATCTGCCGCACGCTTGCCTTCGAGGTCGGGATGCAGAATTCGGCCCTGGCCGCCACGCTGGGCAAGGTCTATTTCGGCCCCCTGGCTGCCCTGCCCGGCGCTCTGTTTTCCGTCTGGCACAATTTCTCAGGCTCGCTTCTGGCCGGCTACTGGGCCGGCAAGCCGGTCCATAATCCTGCCGTCGAGCGCGCACACGAGGCTTGAGCTTCATCGGCGGCGTTTCCCTGGCCCCGAAGCTCTAGCTTCCGGGAGCGTGCCGGAGACGGTACCCGCCGCTGTTTAAAAAGGGATTGCGCCCTCGATGGCCTTGAGGCTGGTCCGTCGCCCGAGCGACATGTCGCGCACCGGTGCCGGCGACGGATGCAGCGTCACGCCGCGATCATCGATCGTCACCCGGGCGCCGGGATAGGCGCAGAGTGCTGCCTCAATGGCTTCGCGGAAGGCCTCCCGGAACTGCCGGGCACGACTGTAATCCGGCCCGAACTGCTCCTTCAAAGAGCCCCAGGCGCAAAGCGTCTCACGCTCCAGTACGTGCAGACGATAGGCTAGCCAGCAATAGACATCGAGGGCGAAGGGCGACTGGTTGAGGGCCGCGATCGCCGCCAGGTCGACAGGCACGGGACGACGGACGATTTCCTCGTAAAAGGAATTGGAGAGCACGATATGGTCCTGCCAGATCGGGTATTGCCGCTGGTCGCCGCGCTCTGTCATGACAAGCACGCCGCTCTCGACGATCGTGTCTTTCTTGAAAGCGGTGAGCGTATCGCCCTTGGCGTTCTTTTCCCCCCAGGTGAAGCGCAGCGAACAGGCGGCGATGCGCAGAAGCTGGTCGCGGACTCGGCGATAATCGGAACCGCCCACATGAAAGCCCACATGCTTGAGCCAGCCATACATCGAGCTGCCGAGCTCGATCTGCCGCGAGCGATTCAAGAGGGCTTCGCGCTGCATGTAGATCAGCAGGATGCGCGCGGCCGAGCCGAAAGGCACGCCAAACGTCCTGTTTTGTCCCTCGACCATGAGCTTCCCGGGCTCGACGGAAAGGCTGCAGGAGAAATCCGGCCGATGGAGCGTTCGCTCCCATGAAGAGAGATCGCCATCGCGACGACGCCTTGGCAGATTGAGGATGCAGAATCCGGCGTAGGAGATCCCGGCATCGCTGCTGTCCGCCTCGTAGAATCGTCGGACGATGTCGACCAGTTTGGGATCGACGATCTCGTCGGCCGCACGCTTCAGACCTTCGTCGCGCCCATAGACGCGCACGAGCTGGTGGGCCCGTTCGGCTTGAGCCATGTTCTCTCCTCCACGACGTTAAGCCACGATAGGCCAGAGTCTGCCTGACGCAAAGACGGTATGCAGGCGCGTTTTCCACGGTAACTAGGCGCGGCTGCGACGGCCTGGCGATCCCCATTATCGGTAGGAAGACGCGTTCTCATCGGTGAGCAGGCGCGCAAGCCCTCGGTAACTAGACGCGCCTTATCAAGACTCATGAGAATCAAGATTCCGATCAATTGATAAGCGCGTCTAGTTACCGAGGGCTTGTGGAAAAGATCGACCGCCTCCGACGTCATGCGCCTAGTTACCGTCATGGAAGAAGTTTGCGCGCCTAGTTACCGAGCCCTTCCCGTGCCAGATGGCTGAAAAAGGCTAATCGGCTCATTCATAGCTCAATGGCATCAACTATCCGTGCACATGGCCACCCAGCGCGGCAGACACTTTATCGGGAAGTAGGCGCGAGGACGTAAAAGGCGCTTTGCCGGAACTTCTCCCGAAACGAGCGCGGCTCTTAATCAAATCTGGCCACAAACGCTTTTGGGTCGCCAAAAACGTGCAAAGCGCTTATAGCTCGACTTGCCACGGAGGAGAAAGAATTGAGCGATCCCGTCGAGATGTTCGCACGCTACGCCTCGATCTGTCGCGAGGTCCAGCGCAAGGCGATCGAACTCGAAAACCATCCCGACCAGCGCAAGCATCTGCGGCATTTCTCGGCGCGCGAGGTGGCGGATATTCTTGGCGTTTCCCAGAGCCACCTGCGCAATCTCGTGCGCAGCGCCGGGTTTCCCGAAGGCCTGACCGCTAAGAACGGCCGCCGGACCTTCTCGATCGAGGAGATCCACGCGGCGCGCGCCTGGCTTGCTCAATCGACCGGCAGTGCGCGCTACAGCCCCGGCCGCAAGCCCGACAGCGAGGCTTTGCAGGTCGTCACCTTCGTGAACTTCAAGGGCGGCAGCGGCAAGACCACAAGTGCGGTCCATTTTGCTCAATACCTGGCGCTCAACGGCTATCGTGTCCTCCTCGTCGACCTCGACCCACAGGCCAGTGCCACGGCTCTCTTTGGCTTGGCGCCGGCCACCGAGGTGGACGAGGCAACGACCTTCGCCGGCTGGGTCCGCCGGGACGTCAAGGACCGTAAGGCACCCCCGGTTCAGCCGACTTACTGGCCCAATCTCGACCTCATTCCCTCCAGCATCGGCCTGCAGCACGCCGAGTACGAGCTGATGGGGCGCCTCCTCCAAGACCGCGCCTTCCCTTTCTACGCCCAGCTTCAAGATCTGATCGGGGCCGTCGGTGATGCTTATGACGTCGTAGTCTGTGACTGCCGACCCGACGTCGGCATGCTGACGATCAATGCATTGATCGCTGCCACCGCATTGGTGATTCCGATCCCGCCCTCGATGATCGATTTTGCCAGTTCCGGCGAGTTCTTCCGCTTCATGAGCGAGGTTGCGGACGACCTTCGCGGCAATCTCGGCGACGATGTCATGCACTATGATTTTGTGCGTGTACTGACGACGAAATACCGCCAGACCGATCGCAATCAGGCCGAGATCGTCCGCTGGAAGAAGGCGTTCTTCCAGGAAGCTGTTTTGGACAGCCCGATGGTCGAGACGGCGGTGATCGACGCTGCCGGGATCGTCAAGGAATCGCTCTACGAATACGAGCCGCAGGGCAGCAGACGCACTTATGATCGCGGCCTCGATGCCATGAACGAGGTCAACGCGGCCCTCGAGGCCGAGGTTCTCGCCGTCTGGGGAAGACAGCGTCATCGCCGCAAGGAGGGGCTCGCATGAGCAGCAAGAGCAAGCGTGCCGCATTGAGCGAGGCGATCTTGGACATCGCGACGCGTACGCTCCCGGGAGACGGCGACAGCAAGACGGCACGTCAGGCTGAGGGCGAGGCGCAAGGCAAGGTTCCGGAACGATCCGCCCAAACCAGCATGGGAACCCAGCCACCGGGTGGCGGTATCGTCAGACGCGCGCTCGAAGTGCATCGCGAAGGTCTGGTCGAGAAGATCGCCCGCTTGGAGCGCGAACTTGGCCAGACCGAAGGCGGCATGCGGCTGGCGGAGCTCGATACCGCCACCATCCGCGAGGTCCTGCCGACCGACCGCCACCCGCGCGCCTTTGCCGACCCCGCCTTCCGCACCTTGCGCGAGAGCATCGCCCGTAACGGTCAGCAGACGCCCATCGTCGTTCGGCCAGCCAAGGATGGCCGGGCTGACAGTTACGAAATCGCCGCCGGCCGTCGTCGCCTGGCGGCGTGCCGCGAGCTTGGTCGACCGGTCCTGGCGCGGATCATGCCGCTGGCCGACGACGAGATGCTGGGGCTGCAATATCGCGAGAATGCCGAGCGCGCGGATATCAGTCTCTTTGAGCGCGGACGCTGGCTTGCCAGACTTTCTTCTGAACGCTCGCTCAGCACCCGGCGTCTGGCCGAGTTGTTCGACCTCTCCCAGGCGTCGATCGTCGAATATCTGAAGCTTGGTCGCCTCCCAGACGCGTTGGTTGACGTGCTGGCCGATCCTCGCGAGCTGACGATTGATCAAAGCCGCCGGTTGCACGCGGCCCTGGCGGGTGGCGAGCCGCCATCCGCTCTGCTCGATGCGCTGGAGACGGCGCGCGCACGCGGCACGGCGCAACAGATCAGTTTTGCCCTCCAAGCCGTGGCCGGTCGGCCGGCGACGGCCCGCGAAAGCGGCCGCTCCTTGATCCGCGATCGTGCGGGGCGTCGCTTGGCGACATTGACGCGGAGCGGCAATCAGTGGGTCTTGCGCTGGGCTGCCGGCCTCGACGACGATGCGGTGCGCGCGATTGCCCAGCGATTGCCCGACCTCTTCGAAGCCTGGGAGCGCAGCAACGGCCGCAGCAAGAGCGCCAAAGGCGAGTGAGCCCGGCCAAGCGATGCCGGCCTCGCGATGTTCGCCTCCTCATCGGGCCGGAATAAGCCTAGGTCAAAGCCGCCCTCTCGATTGTGGGAGCGCCTGTCCGGATTCTTGCGTCCGGCAAGACAAATACTCGTCGCCGTCCCGGTTTGCACGTGACCTCGGCGTAAGCGGATCGATGGCTGTTCGTTCCCCGAGTTGGCTTCCAGCCCGGCTAGGCAGGCTGGCATTCCATCCGCGTTGATGGCTATAACGCGCCCGATCCCTTGGGCGCTTCCATATCGATGGGTGATCAATGCATTGTTCACCGACAGCGCAGGGCATAACCGTGACGGCAACCATCGGAATAAGGGCACCCACGGCCACCTATCGAGGAGTGCATCATGCTGCCATCTGCATCAGAGCTGCGCCGGGCATTCGAGGTTCAGGCCGATTGGTGTCGACGCCTGGGCTCGCCTTTTACCGCGAGGATCTGCGATGTGCTGCCGGCGCTCATCGATGAACAAACCCGGTCCGGCAAGCGCCTGATCGCGTGGCCTGGACGGGTCGATGCCGGCGGCCACTCGCTGCCGCTGCGCATCGCGGGCGCGCTGCACGCACTGGCCAGGCGCCGCGTCGATCCCTCCCTGAATGCTATCTACCCGCCCGAGCCTTTGCCCTCTGCTGAGCGGATGACGGAGGCTTTGCACGCGGCCTTGGAGGCCAATGACAGCTTCATCGCCGACTGGCTGGAGCGCCCACCCCAGACCAATGAGGTCGCCCGGTCGTCGGTACTAATGGCGGCCTTACAAGTGGTTGCCGCTCGCACGGGGCAGGTTATCGACCTCTACGAACTTGGCAGCAGCGCCGGTCTCAATCTGCTCCTCGATCGCTACGCCCACCAACTGGGCGGCAGCCAGCTTGGCGATCCGACCTCCCCTTTGTGTCTCAAGCCAGATTGGGAGGGCCCGCCGCCTCCGGCGGCCGATGTTCGCATCGTCAGCCGCCAGGGCGTCGACAAGGATCCCTTGGACGTTCGGTCCGCGATGGACCGCGAGCGCTTGCAGGCCTATGTCTGGGCCGATCAGTGCCAGCGCCTGGAACGGCTTAGCTTGGCCCTTGGTATCGCGCAGGCCGATCCCCCTTCGATTACGAAGGCCGATGCAGGCCATTGGGCTATGAGTCAATTCAGCGCGGCACCCAAGTCTGGTGTCACGCGGGTCCTCATGCACAGCATCACCTGGCAATATTTCCCTCCACAGACCGTAACCCTGCTGGAGGCCGCCATCGCCCGCGCAGCGGCCGCAGCCGGCCCTGACAGCCATTTTGCCTGGATTCGTTACGAGGCCGATGCGGCCTTGCACGGCCGCCCGAGCCTGCGTCTCAAGCTCTGGCCCGATGGCGGCGATGAGCTGCTGGCGGAAGCAGCCGCACATGGCACGCCGGTCAAATGGCAGGCGTCTGTCTGAATCGCCAGGTTCAGAGAAATTGCTTAAACATTGCGGAGCCGTACGGTGTCGATCGTGTGCGTGGCACCTTTTTGCAGGATCAGACGTGCTCGCTCGCGCGTGGGCAGAATGTTTTGCACCAGATTAGGCAGATTGATCCGTTGCCAGATGCCACGTGCACGCGCCCTGGCGTCCGGCTCGGGCAGATCGCGCAGGGCATGGAAATAGGAGGAGGGGTCCTGGAAGGCGCTGCGTTGCAGGAGGAGAAATCGCTCAATGAACCAATGCTCGATATCCTCGGTCCGGGCGTCCAGATAGATCGAGAAATCGAAAAAATCGGATGCGACGACCGAAGCTGAGGGTATCGTTTGCAGGACGTTCAGGCCCTCGAAGACGAGAATGTCAGGCCGATCCACGATATCGACCCGATCGGGAACGATATCGTAGATCTTGTGCGAATAGATCGGGACCCTGAGATTGGGCTCACCGGCCTTCAGCGCCGCCAGGAAGGCCAGCATGCGCCTTTGATCATAGCTCTCCGGGAAGCCCTTGCGTTCCATCAGCCCGCGCGCCTGGAGAACGGCCGTCGGCAGAAGAAACCCGTCTGTCGTAATCAGATCGACTCTGGGATGGGTCGGCCAGCGTGCGAGTACAGCGCGCAGGAGGCGGGCAAAAGTGCTCTTGCCTACCCCGACGCTGCCGGCAATGCCGATGACGTAGGGGGCGGGCGGGACCGGCGTGCCGAGGAAATTCGCGAGTACCGTCGCGTGCAGGCCGCGTGCTGCCTGGATATGCAGGTTGAGGAGGCGCGCCAGCGGCAGATAAACGTCCTCAACGTCGGCCATCGAGATCGGTTCGTTCAGACCGCGCAGCTTCTCAAGTTCGGCGTCCTGCAAGGGGAGGGGGGTGTTGGCGCGCAGCTTTGACCATGCCTCGCGCGGGAACGCGATATAGCCATCGCGATCGATCGTCCCATCCATTGTCGCCCTCCCACCTGCCGTGTCGTCGAGCGGTCTTCAGCCTTCCTGGTCCTCCAAGACGCTTCGCACGCGGTCCGTCAAGGCACTCATGGTGAAGGGCTTGGGCAGCAACGAGACATGCGCACCGAGCGGCTTATCCGCCTGCTCGACCTCGTGGGCGAAGCCCGTCATGAGGATGACGGGCAGGTCGGGCCTGAGCGGTCGCATCGCTTCGACCATCTTGCGGCCGGTCAGGCCCGGTAGGCCGATGTCGCTCAAGAGAAGATCGATGCGTCTGGAGGAACGCAGTACCTTCAGGCCCTGGAGACCGTCATCCGCCGCCACCACATTATGACCCATTTCGTCCAGCATCGTGGTGACGAGTTCGCGTACCAGCGGCTCGTCCTCGACGACAAGGACGACCTTTCGCTCGGCGGCCCGATCGACATCCTCGTCACGATCCACGGGCTCAAGTGGCTCGGCCGGCCCCAGGTGGCGAGGTAACCAAATCGTCGCCGTCGTCCCTTTCCCGGGCGTGCTCTCAAGCGTCACGCGGCCGAGCGACTGGTGCGCAAAGCCGTGGATCATCGAAAGACCGAGGCCCGTGCCATGCCCAATGGGCTTGGTCGTGAAGAAGGGCTCGAAGGCGCGCTCGACCGTCTCCTGCTCCATGCCGATCCCGGTATCGGTCACGGCAATGGCGATCTGCTCGTCATCACTGTCAGCCTTCGCCGCACTGTTGCGCGTGGAGATCGTGAGGCTGCCGCCCCCCCGCATTGCATCCCTGGCATTGACGGCCAGATTGATCAGGGCGGCCTCCAGCTGATGCGGATCGCAGAACGTCGTCCATAGGGCCGGATCAAGATCGAGTTTGAGCTCGATCTCTGCATCGATCGTTCCCTGGATCAGCTGCAGCGCGTTGCGAATCAAGGCGTTGGCATCGACGGCTCGAGGGTC
The DNA here is from genome assembly GCF_900187945.1 of Arboricoccus pini. Classification (GTDB taxonomy): domain Bacteria; phylum Pseudomonadota; class Alphaproteobacteria; order Geminicoccales; family Geminicoccaceae; genus Arboricoccus; species Arboricoccus pini. Next base: position 38,407 of record NZ_FYEH01000009.1, read on the forward strand.
CAGCGGCTGACGGCGGGCAAAGGCCAGCAAACGATGGGTCAGGCTGGCGGCACGGTCCGTCGCCGACAGCGCGTGATCGACCAGCTGAACCACTTCCTCGGTACGGCCCTGGAGATGCCGGCGACGGATAAGATAGAGGGCACCCCCGATCGCCTGCAGGAGATTGTTGAAGTCGTGCGCGATCCCGCCGGTGAGCTGCCCCACGGCTTCAAGCTTCTGGGCCTGGAACAATTGCTCGCGGGCCTCATCCAATGCCCGCTGCGCCTCGCGCCGCTCCGTGATGTCGCGCGTGATCTTGGTAAAGCCCAGCAGCTGATTATTCTCGTCATGGATCGGCTGCAGGACGACCGAGGCCCAAAAGCAGCTGCCATCCTTGCGCACCCGCCAACCCTCATGGACAAATCGGCCGCGTTCGATCGCGGTCTTGAGTGCCCATTCGGGCAACCCCGCCGCCTGGGCCTCGGGCGGGTAAAAGGTGCGAAAATGTTTGCCGATCACCTCGCGCGCTGTATAGCCCTTGATGCGCTCCGCGCCGGTGTTCCAATTGGCGATCAGCCCGTCGGGCTCGAGCATCATGATGGCGTAGTCGCTCACCTCCTCGATGAAGATGGCAAAGCGCTGTTCGAGTTCGGCGCGCCCGGCCTGTACCGCCTTGCGCTCGCGCATCACGGCCTCGAGTTCCGCTGTCCGCGCGGCTATTCGCTCCTCGAATGTGGCGGTCATCTCCCTCAGGGCCGTGTCCGCCTCGCGGCGATCGGTAATATCCTCCGCGGCGCCATACCAGCGAACCACCCGTCCCTCGGCATCGTAGCGTGGCTGCGCGCGTGTACGCATCCAGCGGTACGCGCCGGCCTTAAGGCGGGCGCGAAATTCGATGCCATCCCCCTGGTCGGCGCGTAGGGCCGCCTCACGGGCTTCTATGACCCCGGCCAAGTCGTCGGGGTGTATCAGTTGCTGCCATCCGTCGCCTAAGAGTTGGTCGCGGTCCAGCCCTGTGAGGGTCGTCAGGCGCTCGGGAACGTCGATGAGTCGTCCCTTTGCATCGGCAACCCAATGCATCGCCGGTGAAAGCTCGACCGTTGCCCTATATTTTTCCTCCAGGTCCAGGGCAGCCTGGCGCAATTGCGCTGACGTCGCCTCCTCGTCCATCATGCGCGCGCTTCCAGCGCGCAGCTGGCCGTCGACGGTTCGGCCGATCCCGTCGCCTCGAGGATCGGCCGCATCTCCTGGAAGAGCCGGACGAGTGCATCGATGACGGCACGGATGCGGGGCAGGTCGCGCAGGTCGCGATGCACGAGAAGCCATTGGTCGACTATGATCTCGGGCAGCGGCGCGCCCAGGCGTTGCAGATGCGGGTCGTCGTCGCCCAGACAGCAGGGCAGCAGGCTAAGCCCTGCGCCAGCCCGCACCGATTCCTGCAGAATCAGCCAGTTATTCACCCGAACTGACGGACGCTCGCCGCCGAGCAGTGAGATGATCCAGCCGTGGCCCGGCATATAAGAGTGGTCATCGTCGAAGCCGCACCAGGGCAGCGTACGGAGATTGTCGAGCGATCGATCGTCGACCTGCAGGCTGGCGGCGGCGTAGATGCCGTAGGCAACCTTCCCCACGCGACGTGTCATGAGGCTGCCTGTATCTGGCACCTGTTCGCGGATCAGAAGATCCGCCTCGCGACGGGATAGATTGGCCAGAAGGTGACTGGCGACCAGTTCGAACTCGATATGCGCCAAGTCGCGACGCAACCGGGGGAGATGACGGGCGAGGAACGTGGTCATCGCCTCACTGGCCGAGATGCGCACCGTGCCACGGGCGGTATCGGCAAGGCCGGCGCTCCGGCGGTGGATCGATTCCGCGGCGCGCTCCATGGCCTCGGCGTCCGCCAACAACTCGACGCCAGCGACTGTCGGTACGAAACGATCGGGCAATCGATCGAACAGCCGCGCGCGCACGGAGGCTTCCAGCACCTTGATCCGCCGCGCGATCGTCGGATGGCTGACATCCAGTTTACGTGCCGCACCGGTCAAGCTGCCCTCGCGCGCCAGGGTCAAGAACGTGCGCAGATCGTCCCAATCGATGTTAGTGGCCATCCATCGTCCCGCGTCTGAACATTCATGAACGGCCTATCTGAAGATATTTGGAGTGGCGTTCATTTTCGTACAGCATACGCTTTAGCCGCGAGCAATCCAATGACGAAAGCGGCCGGGGCCATGCATATTGAACCTAGATTATGGCAACTTACGCGTGGCGTGCGTGGTCGGATAGCACTTGGCACCTTGCTTGGCCTTACCGGCGTGGCGCTGGGCATTTTAAGGCTGGCCCTCCTGGGCTGGATGATCGGCCAGGCCTTTGCCGGCAAGCCCTTCCTCGACCTTTTGTCGACCGCTGCTGCCATCGTCAGCTTAATTTTCGCGCGCGCGTTATTCGAGCACTGGAGAACGATGACCGCCCACCGGACGGCCGCGATCGTGCAGGCGAAGCTGCGCCGGCAGATTTTCGACAAGGTCATGGAGCTTGGCCCAGGGGGAAGCGGCCGGGTCAGGTCCGGGACGCTGACGCTCTCGCTTATCGACGGCGTGGACCGCCTCGAAACCTATTTTGGCCAGTTCCTGCCGCAGTTCCTGATCTCCCTGCTGACACCGGCTATCATCTTCATCGGCATGGCCTTTGTCGATTTGCCGGTTGCCTTCGTCATGCTGGGCTTCTCCCTTCTGGCTCTCCTCGCACCTGCTCTCTGGCACAAGGCGGATACGCGAAACGCGCTGGCTTTGATGGATAGCCATGGGCGGTTTGCCTCCGAGTTCCTCGATGCCATCCAGGGGTTGGTTACCCTCAAGGCATTCGGCCAGAGCACAGCCAGGGCCGAACAGCTGGAGCGCCATTCCAGGGAGCTCTACAAGACGACGATGCGTGTCGTCGCTACCAACGTCGCAGCCCGGGGTATCACCGACAGTGCGATCGCCTGCGGCGCCGCAGCGGCCCTGGCGCTAGGTGCCTGGAGGGTAGGAGAGGGGAGCATGAGCCTTGCCGCGCTCCTCATCATACTCATGCTGGGCGTTGAGGTCTTCCGTCCGATGCGCGAACTTCGCACCGTACTCCACCAGGGCATGATCGGTCTTTCGGCCGCCCAGGGCATCTTCGCTCTCCTCGATCTGCGAGCACCGATCGTCGAGAGTCCCGAGGATGGAGGCCTCCCTACGAGTCTCGAGCCCTCAGTGCACTTCCAAGATGTCCGCTTTTGCTATCCGGGCACACGACGCGTCATCCACGAGAAACTCGACTTCAAGGTGGCACCGGGCGAGCGGGTCGGGCTTGTCGGGCCGTCCGGCGGTGGCAAGTCTTCCATCGTCCGGTTGCTCTTGCGCCTCTACGACCCGGATGGCGGGGCCGTGCTCGTCGGTGGCAAGGACCTCCGAACCCTGCCGCGTGCGGAATTCCGTCGTATGGTGGCGGTCGTCAACCAGGACACATTCCTCTTCCATGGTACGTTACGTGACAATCTCCTCCTTGGCCGACCGCTTGCGAGCGATGCCGAGATCGAGGCCGCCACGCGGGCCGCCAACATCCATGACTTTATCACCTCGCTGCCTCAAGGCTACGCGACGCAGATCGGCGAGCGGGGCGTAAAGCTCTCCGGCGGCCAGCGCCAGCGGTTGGCCATCGCCCGTGCCATCCTGCGAGATGCGCCTATCCTCGTGTTGGACGAGGCCCTCTCGGCGGTCGACGGGCAGAACGAGGCGGTGATTCAGGAAGCATTGGACCGGCTGATGCGCGGCCGCACCGTGCTCGTCCTGGCGCACCGGCTCTCCAGTGTCATCGGGTGCGATCGCATTCTCGTCCTTAAGGATGGTCGTGTCCGCGAGGAAGGCGATCACGCGACGTTGATGCGGCGTGGCGGCATCTATGCCGGGCTGATGGCCCAACAAGCTCAAGAGGCGATCCAGACCCAGCCATTGGCGCCCCTGACGCCACCGGACATGATGCGGCCCGAGGCCGGTCGAACGGCGTCCACCCCAGCGCTCACCGAAGGGATCATCAAGGCCCAGGCCCTGGGCTGGCCGCAGCTCGTCATCGCCCTGATGCGTCTCGTCCTTCCCTGGAAAGGGCGGGTTCTCGCGACCTTTGTCCTGGGCGTCACCCGCGTTCTAGCCTTCATCGGCGTCGGCGTGCTCTCGGCCTTCACCATTCTGGCACTCAAGAATGGCCAGCCTTATGCGGGCCTGCTCTGGGCCCTGGCGGTCGTGGCTCCGCTGTCGGGCGTGCTGCACTGGCTGGAATCCTGGATCGCACACGACATGGCGTTTCGCCTGCTGGCCGAGATGCGACTTGCCGTGTTCCGAAAGCTCGATGCGCTCGCGCCTGGCTATCTCATGCGCCGGCGGACCGGCGATCTCATGTCGCTGGTTACGAACGATGTTGAACTGGTCGAGTATTTCTTCGCCCATACGGTGGCCCCGGCCTTCGTCGCTCTTCTCATGCCAACCTTGGTTCTTGCCGTGCTAGGCTGGGCCAGCCCTTGGTTGGCCCTTGTTCTTCTGCCCTTTCTGCTGGTGGCCGGCCTGTCGCCGCTTTGGGGCCGTCGCCGCATCGACAGGCTGGGCAGTCTGGCGCGCGAAGCTGGCGGCGAACTCGCCTCGTTCGCTGTCGATTCGATCCAGGGCATGAGCGAGCTGATAGCGTTTCAGCGGGAGACAGCCCGGGCATCCGAGCTCGATGAACTTACGCGGCACCATATCGCCTTGCGGCTACCTTTCTTTGCCGAACTCTCGCGCCAGCAAGTCTTTCTCGAGGCACTAACTGGTCTGGGTGGGCTGGCGATCGTGCTGGTAGGCGCGCAGCTTGCCGCGACGGGCAGCCTCCAGGCCGGCTGGCTGCCACTTCTAACCCTTCTGGCCATGGCGGCCTTCCTGCCGATCGCCGAGATCGCCCAGGTTGGACGCCAGTTGGCCGACACCCTGGGTGCCACCCGGCGGCTCTTCGGGCTGGAATCCGAGCCCGTCATTATCCAGGACGGCCCGGGCGTCCCGTCGCCGCTGGACCATGCGATCTTGCTCAAAGGAGTCAGCTTTTCCTATCCGGGCCAGCATCATCCCGCCCTCGACGGCATCGATCTTTCCCTTCCTGCCGGGCGGACGACCGCTCTGGTCGGCATGTCGGGTGCCGGCAAGTCGACCCTGGCCCAGTTGCTCCTGCGCTTTTTCGACCCAGCAGAAGGCCAGCTGTCGATAGGGGGGCACGACCTGCGCGCCTACGGCCTGAATGCCCTTCGCCGCCGTATCGCTTTCGTCGCCCAGGACACTTATCTCTTCAACGATACTTTAAGGGCCAACGTGATGATGGCCCGGCCGGAAGCCAGTGCAGCCGATCTGGCGACAGCCGTGCGCTTGGCCGCTCTCGATGAGCTTGTGGCGATGTTGCCGGAAGGTCTGGAGACGGTGGTCGGAGAACGCGGGGCCGCGCTTTCCGGTGGCCAGCGCCAGCGCGTAGCGATCGCCCGCGCGTTCCTCAAGGACGCGCCGATCTTGATCCTGGACGAGGCCACCTCGCATCTTGATACTGAGAATGAGAAGGCCATTCGCCAAGCGCTCGACGCGTTGAAGGCTGATCGTACCACCATTGTCATCGCGCACCGCTTGGCGACCGTACGCGACGCCGACCTCATTGTCGTCATGGACCAGGGCCGCGTCGTCGAGCAGGGCCGACACGCGGACCTTTTGTCCCAAGGCGGCCTCTATGCCCGCCTGGTGGCAAGCCAACTTTCGGCGGGCCGGAAGGAGGCGGCATAGCACGGCCGGCATGGGGGCTGCCTGAGCGGCTCGGCCTGTTGCGCCAGCTCTGGCCCAGATGACACCAGCTCCGCCTGGCCGAATATGATTCGGCTCGGATGTGCCGCCTTTGGCGGTCAAGCCAGGCTCGCGGATATCCTTCCCTGATCTCTAGAGCCCGACTTTTTCAGCCTTCTCAGGTGTTATGCAGGCGAACGTATCGCCCGCACCCCCGCCATAAGGGCGAAAGCTGATCACATGAACGGGGCGGCGGCCGTAGAGAGCGCATGCTCCCTGGGCGGCTTGAAGTTTGGCGCCTTCATCGGTAAATACGCTCGACTGCATGGTCAGTCCGTCCGAAGTCACGGAGGTGATCTCCGATGTCGTGCAGCCTGCGATGCTGATTGCCAGGGCCGTAAGGCCAATGGGCTTCTTCATATGGTGATCCTGCCAGCCAAGTAGAGCAGCGATCACCTTATTCTCGAAGAGTTTATATTGGATTAACGCGTTCGGTCGATCCTGCTCTCGAGACGGTGTCGAAAGAGGAGGCCGCCCCTGTTCGCGGAAACAGAGCCATCAACGATCTCCTCGAGCGCCGCTGGGCGCGGCCTTACGCCCTGCAAGCGATCCAGCAACCCCGCCAACCTCGGTCAGATTGCGCATTCGTCGCTTGGCGTCGGGGCTTTCGATATGACGATCGGGCTCGATCAGCCCGCCGGCCGGAGCGGAGTCACTGGCCAGCCTCGTCACGTGCCTCATGTAGCGCGTGCCAGACGAAACCGGCCTTCATCGCCAAGCCCCGCGAAAACGCTCAGCCGGCGATGAATTCCGCGGCGCGCTCGGCCACCATGATTGTCGGCGCGTTCGTGTTGCCGGATACCATTCGGGGGAAGATGCTCGCATCGGCGACGCGGAGCCCTTCCAGCCCGTGGACCTTCAATTGCGGATCGACCACCGCCAGCGAATCGACACCCATGCGGCAGGTGCTCGTCGGGTGATAGAGGGTCGTGCAATGGCTGCGGATGTAGAGGTCAATCTCAGCGTCGCTCTTCGCCTCGGCGCAGGGCGTGATCTCGTGCGCGATGACCTCGGCCAAGGGCGATTGCGCGGCGATCCGCCGATTGAGGCGCACGCCTGCGATCATGGTCTGGATGTCATAGCCACTCGGGTCTGAAACGAAATAGCCTGGATCGAGAAGCGGAGTGTCGAGGGGATCGGCCGATCTCAGGCGCAGCGAGCCCTGGCTCTTTGGACGTTGCAGCGTCGCATGCATGGTAAAGCCCGGCCCGGCGGCCAGATAGCGGGCGTGGTCCCGATGGCCCGAGACCACGCCATAGAGCTGAAGATCCGGTTCGGTCGCATCTGGACCGCTGCGCGCGAAACCGCCGGCGGCGACCCAGGGTGAAGTAAGGGGGCCGGCGCGTTTGTTCTGCCATTCCGTGAACGCCAAGCTCAGCTCATCGCCGGTCATGGCGCCGATTCCCGCTTTTTCCTTGAGGGCATAGGTGATCGGAATGTTGATATGGTCCTGCAGGGTCTTGCCGACGCCCGGCAAGTCGTGGACCGGCTTTACCCCGACGGCTTCGAGTTCCTCTGCGGGTCCTATGCCGGAGAGGAGCAGCAACTGGGCCGAGCCGATGCTGCCCGCCGAAAGGACGATCTCGTCCGCCTCGATCGTTTCGGGTTGTCCCTTGTCCAGGAGCACGACGCCCCGAACGCGCCCGTTCTCGACGGAGATCCGGGTGATGCGGACGCCTGTCCGCAGCGTCAGGTTGGGGCGATCCAGGACCGGTCGAAGAAAGGCCTTGCCAGTGCCGAACCGTTCGCCGTCCTTGACCGTCAGCTGAAACCAGCCGACGCCTTCCTGCGAGGGACCGTTGAAGTCCGCATTGTCCGGAAGACCGGCGGCGATCGCCGCTTGATGCCAGAGCCGTTCGTAAGGATCGACGAACGGCACGTCCGATATGAACAACGGACCGCCCGTTCCGTGCAGCGGCGATCCGGCCAGGCGGTCATTATGCTCAGAGCGCAGAAATACGGGCAGGACCTCGGCCCAGCTCCAGCCGGGACAGCCTTGGGCGGCCCAGCCGTCATAGTCCGAGGGCAGGCCGCGAATATAGATCATCGCGTTCAAGGCGCCGGAGCCACCCACCATCTTGCCGCGCGGCCAGAAGATGCGCCGATGGCGGCAGCCCGGCTGCGCCTCGGTGTGGTAGCCCCAGTCGGCCCCGGTATTGAACATCATGGGCCAGTTGGCCGGGATGTCGGAATCGAGCGGTGCCGCGCGTCCGGCCTCGAGCAGCAGCACGCGACGGGCGGGATCGGCCGAGAGCCGATTAGCAAGAACGCAGCCGGCACTGCCGGCGCCGACGATGATCGTATCGTAATGCAAGGCAGCCCCCACCCGCTTCGTTGTCGTTCAGCTCGCGGGACCGAAGGCGCCGCGGCGCTCGTCATCGACATAGGCCACGATGATGCTGAGCAGGATGAAGATGGCGAGGCCGCCGAAATAGACGATCGAGCAGGGGAGGCCGAAGAAGAGCGGCGTCGGGCCGCCAAGGAGCCAGTAGACGGGCGGCAACAGCCCAAGAAGCGCGTCCAGCGCGAACCAGATCGAGATGAACGGCGAACGGGGGCGGGTGGCGAAACGAAGCGATGCCATGATGTCGTTCTCCTTCTTCAGGCGCGGCGCGGCTTGAGACCGAGTTCTTCGACGGCGGCGGGTGTGGGTGTCTCGCTGGTGGTCAGGGCGAAGAGCCCCTCCACCCTTTGTTCCTCCTCGCTGGTTTGCGGCAGGAAATAGGCGCAGGCGATGTAGATGGCCGCATTGACGGCTAGGGCCACGACACCCGAGGTCAGACCGGCGGCCCAGCTGATGCTGGTCGGATAGTAATACTGGAGCAGAATAGCCAGGACGAAGCCCACCACGATGCCCAGGATCGCACCCGTCTTGTTGCCGCGCTTCCAGAAGATGCCCAGATATTGCGGCACGGCCAGCTGGATGATGCCCTGGTAGGCAAGGACGGCCAGAAGGAAGAGATGCGGGATCTCGAGGGTCGCCAGCCAGGCCGAGATCAGGGTCACGATCAGCATACCGATTTTGGCGGCGATCACCGACTGCTTATGATCGAGCGGCCTGTAGCTGCCGATCAGATCATTGGCGATCTGTGCCCCTGAGGCCTGGATCGCCCCATCGACATTGCCCATCGTGGCCGCCAGCACGACGACGCCGCCCAAGCCGAGGAGAACGGCGCCACCGGCCATCTCGCAGATCTTGAACCAGAGAGCATCGCCAGCACCGGCCAGGGCGGGCACCGTACTGGCGAGAAGACCGAGAATGACGAGAGCGCCGGCATAGACTAGGGAAAGGGGGGCTCCCAGGGCGGCAGCGCGCTGCACGCTGCGTACACTGTTGGCCGTGTAGAGGCGGATGAAGATCGAGGGCCAGCACCAGCCGCCCAAGGCGCCGGAAAAGATGATGGCGAAGAGATAGAGGGGGCCCAGCTCCGAGCCCAGGCCAGGTGCCTTGAGATGCGCGACATCGATCGCAGCCGTGCTGGCGCCCTGGCTCATGACGAGCCAGAAAACCAAACCCACGATGATGAACGAGCCGCCGATATAGGCGATGATGCCCTGGAACATGTCGGAGATGACGACGCCGCGCATGCCCATGCGGATCGTCCAGAACTGACGGATCGCCATGACGAGGACGCCGGTGATGATCGCGGCCGTAGCACTCATCGTTCCCATCGATAGCGAGGCGAAGAGTTCCCCCAGGCCCTTAAAGCCCAAAATGAGCCAGGGCATGCCCGAGAGGATGCCGACGATGGCGCCGATGAAGGCAAGGCCGCGTGAGTTATAGCGAAGAGCCAGGAGATCCGGCTGTGTCTTGAGGTCGAAAAGCTTGCCCCAAAGCCAGACACGCTCGGCCATCACGTACATGAGCACGACCGTGAGCAGGCTGTAGATCAGCATGTAGAAGGCGATGACGCCGCCGCTGACGGCAAGTCCCGTCAGCGCCAGGAAGATGCCGCCCGGCCACCAGGTGTTGAGGAAGGACATGGCCTGGTAGGCGGGACCGAAGGAACGGCCGGCCACGGCATAATCGGTGAACGATTTGTCGGCGATATGCGCGCGTTGCAGGACGACGATGACCGCGATGCAGAAGATCGCGACGAGGCCGAAAGTAATGATCATCGAGGCGCGGTCCCAGTCTTGGCGGTGGATCGTCGAGGGGCTTGCCAGGGCCTTGCGTGGCCCGTTTTGTGCGTGCAGCTGGAATTAGAGGTTAGGGTGGGGTGAAAGCCCGATGCAAGAAGATTTTATAGCAAAACGGGATCTAATCTGCTGAAATCAACCAAAGAGGCAGATCAAACCGACTTTCGTCCAATGCCCGTAGAGCAGTCTTGTGCTTCTGGAAGCTTTATTAGGCTCGAAGCGATCGTGCGTCAGGAAAAAATCATGATAATGCTTGCTCTTTAAAGTATCGTCCGGCTAGCGCTGATACATGATGATCGAAAGATAGTTGCATGGCCGCTCGATCAGCGTCTCCGGGCCATGAAGTGCCCCAGCATCGAAGAGCAGCGTATCGCCCTGGCGCATGTGATAGCTCTTGCCGCCATGGCGGTAGATGAGTTCGCCGGAGAGCATATAGATCAATTCCATGCCCGCATGCTGGAACGAGACATAGGCCTCTGCCTCTTCCTTGAGGGTGATCAGATAGGGCTCGACGATGACGTCACTGCTCGAGACGTGGCCCAGGAGTTCGTAGAGATGGCCGATCTTGGTGCCGCGCCGCTCGATCGGCACACCCTGGCCCGCCTTGACGAAGCTGCAGTCGCGCCGCTCCTCGAAGCTGCTGAACAGAGCCGTGATCGGCACAGAGAGCGCGACCGCCAGCATCTGCAGCGTCGCTAGCGAGGGCGAGATCTGCCCGTTCTCGATTTTGGAGAGCATGCCGCTCGAGATGCCGGCCGCCGTGGCAAGCTCGTTGACCGTCATGTCGTGGCGCCGCCGCAACTGGCGGATTTCATGGCCAAGCGCCTGTTCCAATGGGCGCTCGACGATGGCGGGCGCGCCTGAGCCCGTCGTCAAGTCTGGCGCCGACGGCGGCGCGGATCGTTCCAAGCTCATCTCCTTCACGCGAAGGCACAACGGCGAAGAGTAGATCAATGTTTCCCTGGAAGAAACATATATTCTTCCTAATTGACGGAGATGCCTTGTCTGCCTAGGGTGCCTCCCGTCGCTCCAGGGAGTGCGCAGCCATGTGCGGAATTGTCGGTCTGTTCTTGAAGGGCAAAAGGCTCGAGAGCGAACTTGGCGCTCTGGTCGCTGCGATGCTCGAGACGATGTCGGAGCGTGGGCCCGACAGCGCGGGCTTTGCCGTCTTTGGCGAGGGCGAGGATGGTCGTGTCAAGCTGACGCTTCGTCTGGTCGACGTCGATGCCGACAGCGTCCTTGCCGATGCGGCTGGAGTCCTGGGCTGCGGTGTATGCGGCCAGATGCGCGAGACCCACCTCGTCCTTTCCATTCCGGCCGAGGAGGAGGTCAAAGCGCGCTTCTGGGCGGAGGGGCGGCCCGATCTGGTCTTGGTGGGCGTTGGCAATCGCATGGAGCTTTACAAGGAGGTAGGAGCCCCCGCCGACGTAGCGCGGCGCTTTGGTCTGCAGGCGATGAGCGGCACGCATGCGATCGGCCATACACGTATGGCGACCGAATCGGCCGTAACGACTGCCGGCGCCCATCCCTTTTCGACCGGCAAGGACCAGTGCCTGGTCCATAATGGCTCGCTCTCGAACCATAATGACCTGCGCCGTCGGCTGCGCCGGGGCGGCATGCGTTTTGAAACCGAAAATGACTCGGAAGTCGCCGCCGCCTACCTGACCTCGCGCATGGCTGGAGGTCTAAGCCTTGGTCAGGCGCTCGAGGCGGGGCTGGGTGAGCTGGATGGCTTCTACACCTTCGTCTGCGGCACGGCAGGCGGCTTTGCCGTGTTGCGCGATCCCATTTCCTGCAAGCCCGCGGTGATGGCCGAGACGGACGATTATGTGGCGTTCGGCTCCGAATATCGCGCGCTGGTGCCTCTGCCCGACATCGAGTCGGCGCGAGTCTTCGAGCCCGAGCCCGCCCATGTCTATGCCTGGGAGCGTCATTGATGCCGGAAGTTGATCTGCGGCAGCAGACGGTGCGCGATCTGAACGAGGCGCTGCACCGGTTGAGCCGCCAGACGAACGAGACGGATTGGCAGGTGCTGCATCCCAACGGCCAGCACAGCCTGGCCGTCGGTATCGATGCGCCGGTCACGGTCCGAATCAAGGGACATGTCGGCTATTATTGCGCCGGCATGAACAAGGACGCCACCGTTATCATCGATGGCAATGCCGGCGTCGGCTGTGCCGAGAACATGATGTCGGGTCGCGTGCACGTCAAAGGTGATGTTAGCCAGGCGGCCGGTGCCACGGCGCAGGGAGGGCTGCTCATCGTCGATGGCAATGCCTCGGCCCGCTGCGGGATCTCGATGAAGGGTGCCGATATCGTCGTGAAGGGTAATATCGGCCCGATGAGCGCCTTCATGGCGCAGGCGGGCAATCTCGTCGTCCTGGGCGATGCCGGCGAGGCTTTGGGCGATTCGCTCTACGAGACACGCATCTTCGTGCGTGGCGCGGTCAAGAGCCTGGGTGCCGACTGCGTCGAGAAGCCTATGGGCGAGGAGGAAAAGGCCATTCTGAGCCAGGTTTTGGAGCTGGCTGGAATTGCCGACGATGTCCGGCCCGAGGCGTTTCGCTTCTACGGGTCCGCCCGACGCCTCTATCATTTCAACGTCGATCACGCCGAGGAATACTGAGCCGTCATGTCCAGGACATTGCCCCGATTCTCGGCCACCTTCGATCCCTACACGATCTCGCAGATCCAGCGCGCGGCCGCCACCGGCATCTATGATATCCGCGGTGCCGGCGCCAAGCGGAAGTTGCCGCATTTCGACGATCTGCTCTTTCTCGGGGCCTCGATCTCGCGCTATCCCCTTGAGGGTTATCGCGAGAAATGCGGGACCAACGTTGTCCTGGGCGCGCGGTTCGCAAAGAAGCCAATCGAGCTCAAGATCCCGATCACCCTGGCCGGCATGAGCTTTGGCGCGCTTTCAGCCAATGCCAAGGAAGCGCTGGGCTTGGCCGCTACCGCCATGGGGACCTCGACGACGACGGGCGACGGCGGAATGACATCGGAAGAACGCCAATCCTCCAAGACCCTGGTCTATCAATATCTGCCGTCGCGCTATGGGATGAATCCCGATGATCTGAGGAAGGCTGACGCGATCGAGGTCGTCATCGGCCAAGGCGCCAAACCCGGCGGCGGCGGCATGCTGCTGGGCCAGAAGATTACGCCGCGCGTGGCCCGCATGCGCGTCTTGCCCGAAGGCATCGATCAGCGTTCCGCCTGTCGCCACCCGGACTGGACGGGCCCGGACGATCTCGAGATCAAGATTGGCGAATTGCGCGAGATCACCGACTGGGAAAAGCCGATTTACGTGAAAGTCGGAGCCTCGCGACCTTATTACGACACCGCGCTGGCGGTGAAGTCCGGGGCCGACGTCGTCGTCCTGGACGGCATGCAGGGCGGTACGGCGGCAACCCAGGAGGTGTTTATCGAGAATGTCGGCCTGCCGATCCTGGCGGCGATCCGGCCAGCCGTACAAGCGTTGCAGGACCTGGACATGCATCGCAAGGTCCAACTGATCGTCTCGGGCGGCATCCGTACCGGAGCCGACGTCGCCAAGGCCCTGGCACTCGGCGCTGATGCCGTCGCCATCGGCACCGCGGCGTTGATCGCTCTGGGGGACAACGATCCGCGTCATGCGGCCGAGTATGCCGAGCTCGGCACCGAGCCCGGTGCCTATGACGATTGGCATGAGGGGAATGATCCGGCCGGTATCACGACCCAGCGGCCGGAACTGACGGCTCGTCTCGATCCGGAGACGGCCGGCCGGCGGCTGCGGAATTATCTCTCCGTCTTGACGCTGGAGGCACAGACGATCGCGCGTGCCTGCGGCAAGAGTCATGTACACAATCTTGAGCCGGAGGATCTGGTGGCACTCACGGTCGAGGCGGCGGCAATGGCCGGCGTGCCGCTGGCCGGCACCAACTGGATACCGGGCACGCCTCTGGGCTGAAAGACTCAAGAATCAAAAAGAGAGTCGGCGACGGGCCAGACCATAATCAAGCAATACCGTCCCCTCCAGCACCGAAAGCCAGCCACCATGGTCAATCTTGCAAGAGAGGCTGCCGAGCGCGGCATCAAATATTTCCTGATTTCATTCGTCGATCTGTTCGGGCAACTACGCTCCAAGCTTGTCCCTGCCGCAGCGATCGAAGCCATGGTTGACGAGGGGGCTGGCTTTGCGGGTTTTGCCACTTGGCTCGACATGACGCCGGCCGATCCCGACATGTTCGCCAGGCCCGATCCCGCAAGCCTGATCCAGTTGCCCTGGAAGCCGGAGGTGGGCTGGCTCGCGGCCGATTGCTGGATGAACGACGAGCCCGTGGCGCACGCGCCGCGCACCGTCCTGAAGCGGGTTCTGGCGAGGGCGGCAGCGGATGGCCTTGCCATCAAGAGCGGTGTCGAGTGCGAGTTCTTCCTGATCGATCCCAGCGGCCGCGCGGTCAGCGATCCGAACGACCGGCACGTCAAGCCTTGCTACGACCAACTTTCGTTGATGCGCCGCTACGACGTGATCACGGAAATCTGCGATGCCATGCTGGCGTTGGGTTGGAAGCCTTATCAAAACGACCATGAGGATGCGAACGGCCAGTTCGAGATGAACTGGGCCTTCGACGATGCCCTCGTCACGGCCGATCGCCATGTCTTCTTCAAGTATATGGTGAAGTCGATCGCCGAGAAGCACGGGCTGCGGGCCACGTTCATGCCCAAGCCATTTGCCGACCTCACGGGCAATGGCTGCCATGCCCATGTCTCGGTATGGCGCGGCCAGATCAACGAACTTGAGGAGCCAATCGCTGAACTGGGTCTGGCGCAGAAGGGCTATCATTTCATCGGCGGCCTGATGGCCCACGCCGACGCCGTCTGCGCGCTTACCAACCCGGCCGTCAATTCCTATAAGCGCATCAACGCGCCGCGCACGACCTCCGGAGCGACATGGTCACCCAGTTCCGTGACCTATGCCGGTAATAATCGTACGCACATGATTCGTATTCCGGGCCCGGGTCGATTCGAATTTCGCCTGCCGGACGGGGCTGCCAACCCTTATCTCCTGCAGGCGGCGATCGCCGCGGCCGGTCTCGAGGGCATGGCATCTGCCCGCGACCCCGGGCCGATCTCGACGATCAACATGTATACCGAGGGGCATCTCCTCAAGGACGCGAAGAAGCTGCCCTTGAATCTGCTGGACGCTCTTCGCGCGTTGGAGGCTTCCGAGGCGATGCGCGCCATGCTGGGCGACGCCTTCGTCAACGGCTATGCGAAGCTCAAGCACGAGGAGTGGAACGCCTATAGTCGCCATCTGACCGAATGGGAGCGGGAAACCACGCTGGATTGCTGAGGCTGGCCCCGTTGGCCGAGCGACCGCCCCGCAAGGTCGCGTTTCTGCTCGTGCCCGGCTTCGCGCTCATGTCGTTCGCCTCGGCGATCGAGCCCTTGCGGGCCGCCAATCATTTAAGCGGCAAGGAGCTCTATCGCTGGTTCGCGGTCGTCCCGCGGGGCGACATGGCCGAGCCATCGGTCGGATTCCCGTTCCAGGCCGACGCCACCGTGGGCGATACCGGAGCCGCCCACATGGTGGTCGTCTGCGCCGGCGGCAACCCCGCGAGATTCAAGGATCGGCAAAGCCTCGTCTGGCTGCGGCGTCAGGGCCGGGCCGGCGCCTTGATGGCAGGCGTCTCGGGCGGCTCCTACCTGCTGGCGCGGGCGGGTCTCCTCAACGGTCGTCGCTGCACCATTCACTGGGAGCATCTGGGGGCCTTCCGCGAGGAATTCCCGCATCTCGACATTGCCCGGACGCTTTTCGAGATCGATCGTGATCGCCTCACCTGCGCCGGCGGCACCGCCGCCCTAGACATGATGCACGCGGTGATCGCCCGCGACCATGGCGAGGATCTGGCAGCGGCGGTCCATGCCTGGTTCCTGCAAAGCGAGGTGCGCGGCGGCTCGGACCGCCAGGGCATGCGGCCGGAGGAGCGCTGGGGCGCTCGCAATGCCCATCTCGCAGCCGCCCTGGAGGTTATGGAACAGGACGCGGAGTCCATTCTTTCGATGCCCGATGTGGCGGCCGCGGCTGGAATTTCGGTGCGCCAGCTGGGACGACTCTTTCGCGCTCAGCTGGGCGCAACTTTCAGCACGCATCGACAGGGCCTGAAGCTCGATCGCGCGCGGCGCCTGTTGCGGCAGACGTCGATGCCTATCCTGGCCGTGGCCATCGCTTGTGGCTTTCAAAGCGCCAGCCACTTCAGCCGCGCCTATAAGAAACGTTTCAGGGAAAGCCCCAGCGTGTCGAGGCGAGGCGGCGGAACGCTGCCTGCCGCGCCGGGTTGTCCGTCTTTAAGGAACACGGAGAGCGACATGCCGGACGAGAGAGTATTCAGGAACATCGAGAACCTGACTCGGGAGGAGCACGAGCTCTTCGCCAAACAGGCAGCCCGTGAAGCTACAGATGCCGACAATGCGCGCCTCAAGGACATCCAGGTCATGCTGGATCAATGCTGGGACCTGCTGCGCCAGCGGCGAGCCAAGCGCGATGCCGGCCAGAACCCTGACGAGGCGACGGTTCGATCTTCCAGGACTGTAGAAGGCTACCAGGGATAGCGGCACGGCTCTTTGTCGGCTGACCGGGCGCATTCTGCTGCATAAATATGCACTTGGCCCGCTTTTCATGGCTGGCTGGCGGAGTTATCTTGCGTTTCGGTCAGATGAACTTTCGGATCTTTCGTTTTGCTGAACGGCACCCGGAGCGCGACGCTGCAGCGGCGATTGAAGATCGTTGATCTCATTCGTCGGCACGACGCCATGCGGGTTGAGGATCTGAGCCTGATGTTCGGCGTGTCTGCCGTAACGATCCGCAGCGATCTGGCCTATTTGGACGACCAGGGCCTGGTAAGGCGTGGTTTCGGCAAGGCCCAGGCGCCGAGCGACTTTCCGGCCCGGCAGACGGGCCTCAGCCGCCAGGAGAGCGAACCCCTCCTCGCGGACTGCGCCAGCCTGATCCTGTCAGCACAGCAAGTCTTCCTCGGGCCCGGCGATCTGCCGCTGCAGCTTTTGCCCTTTCTCCGCCAGCAAACTGGACTTGCCGTGCTCCTGGCACGTATCGACGCCGTAATGCTGGCGCGCCAATGCCTGGAGGGGGCGATTCACGTCGTGGGTGGAGCCATCCTCGATGACGGCGTCACGCTTGGCGGCCCCCAGGCCGAGGCGCATCTGACCGGCCAGATTCTTGATATGGCTGTATTGGAAGTTGCGGGTCTGAGTCCTGCAGGGGTGTTGTTCAAGTCGCCCGAGACGCGCGATCTCGCGCTCGTCGCTTGTAGCCGGGCAGGACGTCGGATCGGCCTTCTCGCCGCCACGGCGCCGGTCGATGCTGGCCGCGATCAGGTGCTGGATCTTGATTCATTTGACGACCTCCTCCTGCCGCCCTCGGCGCAGCCGGCTCTGCTCGATGTCGCCGCGTCGCACGGCTTTAGGGCCGAAGAGTGGAGTGGCGGTTCTGTTCTGGTGCGGCGGCACCCTCAACGCGAAGGTTTGGAACCGGGAAGATGAATGCAGGGAAGATCGTCACGCTTGGGGAGATCTTGGTTGAGATCATGGCCCAGGACGTCGGCCAGAGCTTTCGCTCCGCTGGCCCGCTGGTTGGTCCGTTCGCAAGCGGCGCGCCGGCCATCTTCATCGATCAGGTCGCCAAGCTAGGGCACCCTTGTGGCATGATCAGCGCTGTTGGCGACGATGATTTCGGCTGGCTCAACATTGAGCGACTCAAGCAGGACGGGGTCGATGTCGGGGCCATCGCCATCAGCGAGGAGTACCCGACGGGCAGCGCCTTCGTGCGCTATCGCGACAATGGCGAGCGCGATTTCGTCTTCAACATCAAGCACAGCGCCTGCAGCAAGATCGCCGTCGATGCGGCGGCGGAACGCCTTCTCGAGGATTGTGGCCATTTTCACGTGATGGGGTCCTCGCTGTTCTCCTTTCGCATGATCGACGCCATGAAAAAGGCCATCGAGATCGTGAAAGCCAAGGGCGGCACAATCTCCTTCGATCCCAATGTCAGGAAGGAGATGCTGAACATCCCGGAGATGCGGGCGGCCTTGGAGTTCATGCTAGGTTATTGCGACATCTTCCTGCCTAGCGGGCCCGAATTGATGCTGCTGACCGAAGCAAAGGATGAGGCCTCGGCGATCGATGAGATCCTCAAGCAGGGCGTCCAGAGTATCGTCGTCAAGCGTGGTGCCGAAGGCTCAAGCTACCATGACGGCACGACCACTCTTCGGGCACCCCCTTTGCTGACGAAGGAGATCGATCCAACTGGGGCAGGGGACTGCTTTGGTGCCACCTTTGTTACCTGCCGCCGTCTCGGCAGGAGCATCGAGGAATCGCTTCTCTACGCCAATGCCAGCGGTGCTCGCACGGTGACCGTGCGTGGCCCGATGGAAGGCGCCTCGACCTTTGCCGAACTCGACGCCTTTATTTCTGAACGCCGTCAGGCAGGAGCATCCGCATGAGCAATCCTCTGGCAAGCCTGGCCGCAGATCGGCAAGCGGGACTTCGACGTGGCATCACCTCGGTGTGCTCCGCCCACCCGACCGTAATCACCACGGCCCTGGCCCGGGCCGTACGCGAAAAGCGGCCGGCCCTCATCGAGGCCACCTGTAACCAGGTCAACCAGGAAGGCGGCTATACCGGCATGACGCCGGCAGATTTCCGCGATTTCGTCGCCGGCATCGCAGCGAAGGTCGGCGCGACGCCGGATGACTACCTCCTGGGTGGCGATCATCTGGGGCCCAATCCCTGGCGGAAGCTGCCGGCGCGGGCGGCGCTGGAGCGCGCCCGGACGATGGTCGCTGCCTATGTCGATGCCGGGTATGGCAAGATCCATCTCGATGCCAGCATGGGCTGTGCCGATGACCCGGTAGCCCTGGCGGACGAGGAGATCGCCAGGCGGGCAGCCAGCTTGGCGGTCGTGGCCGAGGCGCATGCTAAAAAGAGCGGCCAAGCCTTACCCTATTACATCATCGGTACTGAGGTGCCGACTCCCGGCGGCGCGCTCGAATCGCTCGACCACATGGTCGTCACAGATCCGGCCAATGCGGCCCGCACCGTCGAGTTGCATCGACAGGCGTTCAAGGATGCTGGCGTCGAGGCGGCCCTTGAGCGCGTGATCGGGCTTGTCGTTCAGCCAGGCGTCGAGTTCGGCCATGATAGCGTCGTGCAGTACGCGCCCGACAAGGCACGGGCACTTTCTGCCTATCTGGACGAGGCGCCAGGTCTCGTCTTCGAGGCCCATTCGACGGATTATCAGACAGCTGATCGGCTGCGAGAGCTGGTTGAGGACGGATTTCCTATTCTGAAGGTCGGGCCAGGGCTTACCTTCGCGTTGCGCGAAGCGCTCTACGGGCTCGATGCCATCGCCCTGGCGCTCGATTCGAGTTGGCGTGAACACACGCTAGCCGCCGCGATGGAGCACATCATGACCGCTGATCCAGGCTATTGGCGGGATTATTATCAAGGCGACGCCGCGACACAGCGTTGGCTTAGACATTACAGCTACAGCGATCGTATCCGGTATTACTGGACGAGCGAGGCAGCCGGAAAGGCCGTGGGAAGACTGTTGGCGCAACTGGGTGAGCAACGGCTGCCGGAGGTGCTGATCAGCCAGTATCTGGGCCGACTTTATCGGCCGGTCGTCACGGGTGAGGTGGCGCCCACGGCCGCGAGCCTCGTGCGGGCCGCGGTCGACGCGGTGCTTGAGGACTACGCGGCGGCGACACGGGGTTGAGCTGCCACAGATCGAGTTTCGTCGGCGCGCCGTCGCGCCCTAAGGACAGGACAAGGATATGAGACTGGAAGGTAAGGTCGCCATCGTTACGGGCGGGGCGGTTGGCATTGGCCGTGCGATCTGCGAGCGCTATGCCAAGGAGGGTGCGAAGGTGGTGGTGGCCGACATCCGCGAGGATCTGGCCAGGGAGGTGGCGGCCGCGATCGGCGGTTCGGCCATCGGCGTCGGTGCCGATGTCACCAAGCAGGCCTCGATCGACGGTCTCGTCGCGGCGACGATCGAGAAGTTCGGCCGGATCGACATCCTGGTCAACAATGCCGGCATCTTTACCGCGGCACCGCTCGAGGAGATCACGCACGAGCAATATGCTCGCGTCTTTGCCGTCAATGTCGAGGGCGTGCTCTTCACGGCCCAGGCGGTGGCCAAGCACATGATGGCCCGCAAGGGTGGTGGCAAGATCATCAACCTTGCTTCGCAGGCGGGCCGGCGCGGCGAGGCGTTGGTGGCCGTCTACTGTGCCTCGAAGGCGGCCGTGATCAGTCTGACCCAGAGCATCGCGCTTTATCTGGCGCCGCACGGGATCAACGTAAACGCCATCGCGCCAGGCGTCGTGGACACGCCCCAATGGGACGAGGTGGACGCGCATTTCGCCAAGTTTGAGGGACGTGCGATCGGCGAGAAGAAGGCCATGGTCGGCAAGGCCGTGCCGATCGGCAGGATGGGGGTGCCAGAGGACATGACCGGCATGGCGCTCTTCCTGGCCTCCTCTGACAGCGATTATGTCACCGCCCAGACCTATAATGTCGACGGTGGTAACTGGATGAACTGAACCGCTTGATCCGGCTGTCTGCCAAATGACGGCCGGAATCTGGTCTTTGAGTCAAAGCCGGCGCATAAGGTCGCAGTTTCGCTGGCTCCAGGATGACACGATTTGCGCCCGCTCAACCAAACGACGCTCTCCGGTTTAGGCGACCTTACGGCAGTGCCGACCTATGATCGAGACAATATCAGGGCCGGTATCGCGCATTTAAGCGTGGGTAATTTCCACCGCGCGCATCAGGCGGTCTTCATCGACCGCTGCCTGGCCCTGCCGGGCCAGGAGGGCTGGGGTATCCTCGGCATCGGCGTCCAGGAAACGCCGGCCGAGCGCGTCAAGGCCGACGGGCTGCGTCGCCAGGACGGCCTCTATACGCTTACCCTTTTTCCGCCCCGAGGCGCGCCTTCGACGGCGGTCATCGGCTCCATTGTTGGCTATCTCGTGGCACCGGACGATCCAGGCGCCGTGCTGGACAGGCTGACCGAGGCGGAAATCCGGATCGTTTCGCTGACGATCACGGAGGGTGGCTACAATATCGATGAGCGGACGGGCGATTTTCGCCTTGATGCGCCCGCCATCGTCCATGATCTCGCCCATCCCGAGACGCCGCGGACGGTCTTTGGCCTGATCACCGAGGCTCTCCGGCGCCGTAGGCGGGCGGGCACCCCGGCCTTCACCGTCCTTTCTTGCGACAATCTTCGCCATAATGGCGATGTCCTCCGCAAAGGCATCCTGGCCTTCGCTGGCGCTATTGACCCGACACTGGCGGCATGGATCGGCGCGGAAGCAAGCTTTCCCAACAGCATGGTCGACCGGATCACACCCGCCGTGACAGCCGCGGACCGCGAGCGGCTGAATGCGCAGACGGGTATCGACGACGCTGTGCCGATCTTTGCCGAGGACTTCATCCAATGGGTCATCGAGGACCGGTTCCCGACCGGTCGGCCCGCGCTCGAAAAAGCAGGCGTGATCTTTACGAGCGACGTTGCGGCTTACGAGCAGGTCAAGCTTCGGATGCTGAACGCCACCCACAGCATGCTGTCCTACCCGGGACTTCTCCTTGGCCATCGGCTCGTGCATGAGGCCATGGCCGATCCCCGCATTCTTAACTATCTGCGCTGCTTCCTCGACCACGACGTCATTCCGCTGCTCGAGGCGCCGCCCGGCATGTCGCTCGAAGCCTACCGCGACAGCGTGCTCGACCGGTTCGCCAATCCGGCGATCGCCGATCAGCTGGAACGCATAACCTCCGATGGTGCCGCCAAGATCCCGGTCTTTCTGGGTGATACGCTGGCGGCCATTCTCAAGCAGGACGGTGATTGCCGCCGGCTGGCGTTCCTCCTCGCGGCCTACGTCACTTATCTGGGCGGCCAGGACGAAAAAGGTCGACCTTTCCGGGCCGACGAGCCGCATTTAACGGCGGGAGACCGGGACCTCATTGCCGCGAGCGATCCCTGCCAGGCCCTACGTATCGATCCATTCAAGGGGCTGTACGTGACGCCGGTCCTAGAGGCCGCATTCAGGCTCTATCGCCAGCGTTTGCAAGAGGGCGCCGCCGATCGCTGTCTTCGCGAATTACTTCAACCAGCCTAGTTTCCATCAGCGCTGCGCCTCGAACCATCTGGTCTGATCCTGGTCTCGTAGACGACAAGAGTTGCCTAAATGCGCCGCATCCTGCCGTTTTCGCGCTGATGCGGCGCCCAGGGAGTTCAGCCTAGCGATTTCGCGATGTCGATAGCGCCGCGCACCAAGGCCTGCGTCGCTTCGGGCGTGCGGAAGGCCGCATGCGGCGACAGCGTGGCGTTCTCGAGGCTGGCCAGGGGATGGCCCGCTGGCAATGGCTCGGTCTCATAGACATCGAGGGCGGCGTGGAAAAGATGTCCGCTTTTGAGCGCCTCGACCATCGCCGCTTCGTCGATCACCGCACCGCGCGCCGTGTTCACCAGCAGGCAGCCTGGCTTGAGCTTGGCCAGCATGGCGGCGTCGACGAAGTGTCGGGTTTCGTCCGTCAGCAGTAGATGGACGGATAGGACGTCGCTCTCGGCTACGAGGGTTTCAAGTTCGACGAAGGTCACGTTCGGCACATCACGCTTGGTCCGGTTCCAGGCAATGACCTTCATGCCGACGCCAGCGCAGAGGCGCGCCATCTCAGTGCCGACGCCACCGACGCCTAGGAGACCCACGGTCTTGCCCGTGAGCTGAGGTCCCTCGACGCTGAGCCAGCCGCCTTTGCGCATGCCGCGGTCCATGGCGGCGATGCCGCGCGCGCCTGCCCACATCAGCGCGAAAGCATGTTCGGCCACGGCCGTGTCGCCATAGCCCTTGATGGTGTGGACCTTGATGCCGGCTGCTTCCAACTCATCGACATGCATGTAGCTGCGGGCACCCGTCCCTAGGAAGACGACGTTCTTGATCGTCTCGGCGGCAACCAATGCCGAGGTTGGTAGGAAGGTGTGATCGTCGATGATGTAGTCATAGCCCCGGCAGATCTTCGTGATTTCCCCGGCGGGCACATCGCTGATCTCGCGTAGGACGACTTCTGGATCGCCGTCCCGGCCGACCGAACGGTAGATGTCGGCGAGACCATCGCTCGCATCCAGAAACAAGCCTTTCATGAGATCCTACTCCTTTAGTTGATGAATAGTGCTACCGCCCCGGGTGCCCGGCGAGGCGCTGGATTAAGTGGCAAGCTTTTTGCTCTGATCGTGAAGACCGAGAGAACTCTCGGAAGTCATCTCGACTGCTGTGTTTTTCCATGTAACAGAGCAGGAATATAAAGTATAGAGAAACGAAAAGGCAGGGCTGGACTAGGTGGGACTTTAGGTAACCCTGACCAGAATCTGTATATTCGTCGTATTCGACTGGTATTCTCCCGATATCGATTTACCAAGGACTTAGGGATGCGACCGAAAAAACTGAGAAGCTGGGGTTACTCTACCGCCGCTGGCATTGTAGCGGGCGTCTTCTGCATGACGCTGGCACAACCCTTCGCGCATGCCGCCTCGCCGGTGGAAGATCCGATGGGAGTCATCCGAATTCCCAAAGGCGCGCCAGTGCAGATCGGCGCCTATTGGGTGATTTCCGGGCCTGACACGGCTCTGGGCGAGGATTCGGTGCGTGGCGCCAAGATCGCCATCGCGGACTTGGGCGACAAGGTTCTGGGCCACCCGGTCAAGCTGAACGTCGAGGACGACCAATGCACGCCCGAGGGCGGACAGACGGCCGCCACCAAGCTGGCCGCAAACCCGAACACGGTGATCGTTCTGGGCCCGGCCTGCTCCAGTGCCGCCACGGCCGGCGCGCCTATTCTCTGGAATGCCGGAATCAGCAGTATCGGCACCGCCTCGACGGCACCCTCGCTTACGGCCGCCGATCGCAAGCCCGAACTGGCGGGCTTCCTGCGAACCATCTACAGCGACGCCCAATCCGGCGCCAATGACGGCAAATGGCTCTATAAGGAGGCCGGCGCCAAGACGATCGTGACGATCAACGATGGCAGTCCCTACAGCTCTGAACTTGCCCGCGTTACCGGTGAGAGCTTCATCAAGGAAGGAGGTAAGGTTCTTTCCGCTGAGGCCATTCAGCCTACCGACGTCGATCTGAAGCCGCTGCTGACACACATCGCGACCCTCAAGCCCGACAAAATCTACGCGCCGCTTTTCGTGGCCGCGACGGCACAACTCTTGCGCCAGGTCAAAGAAACTCCCGGCCTTGAGAATGTCGAGGTCATCGGCGAAGGCGCTCAGGCGGCCGGCGCCTTGATCGAGGCCACCGGTCAGGCGATCGTCGGCTTCAAGCTCGCCTATCCGGATGTCTCGCCCGATGCCATGGGCAAGGGCTATCCGGGGTTCCTTGAGAAGTACAAGAAGATGTTCGGCGAGGCACCGATCAGCGGCTATCACGCCAACGCCTATGATGCGGCCGTGCTCGCGGTCAAGGCCATCGAGCAAGTGGCCAAGCAGGGTGACGACGGTGCGCTCTATATCGGCAAGAAGGCGCTCCATGACGCCCTCTTCACCATCAGCTTCGAGGGCATGGGCGGCACCGTGAAGTGCAATCAGTATGGTCAGTGCGCCCAGCTCAAGTCGGCGATCTACCAATATGTCTCGGCCGATCCCGCGACGTTCTCGATCGGTACCAATCCTAAAAAGATCTGGCCCTAAGCGATTTCCTCCTCGGGCGCTACCGACCACGGTCGCGCCCGGTTTTTCAGACATGCGGAGCGCGTAGCGGATGGCAGTCCAGATACCTGAAGACCGGCTCAAGATCGCGCGCTTGTCGCGGATCAGCATCGTCGATGTTCTGCTTTGGGCGCTCAGGATCGGCGTGCTCGGGGTCGTGATTGCCGGCACGATCGGTACGTTGATCAATGGCCGCTACGGCTGGACTCAATGGGTCGACTTCGTCGTCTTCGGCCTGACGCTGGGCAGCATCTACGCCCAGATCGCCCTGGGCTACACGATGGTCTATGGCGTTTTGCGTCTCATCAACTTCGCCCACGGCGATTTCATGATGAGCGGCGCCTTTTCCGCCTTCTTTGTCGCCAACGCGTTCTACCGCTCCGGCTTCCTCGAGAGCCATCCGGTGCCGGCCCTCCTTTGCATTCTCATAACGTCGATGATCGTCTCGACCGCGGTAGCCCTGCTGGCCGAGCGCTTTGCCTATCGTCCGTTCAGGCGGGTCGTGGGGCTGGCGCCGCTGATCTGCGCCATCGGCGTCTCCTTCTTCCTGCAGCAGACCTTCCGGGGCATGTTCGGCTCTTCCATCCGCGCCTATCCCGATCCTTCCTGGCAGCGTGCCACGATCTCGTTTCTGGGCATCGAAGTACAGGCGGTCGAATTATTGGTGATCGGTCTTGCCGTCCTCTTCATGATCGGCCTCTACCTGATCGTGCAATACACCAAGATGGGCAAGGCGATGCGCGCCGTGGCCGAGGATGGCGATGCCGCCGCCCTCATGGGTATCGACGTCGACAAGGTCGTGGTCTTCACCTTCATGTTGGGCGGTGCCATGGCCGGCATCGCCGGCGTCTTTTACTGCTTTGTCTACAAGCAGGTCTATTTCTACATGGGCTTCACGCCCGGCATCAAAGCGTTCGGTGCTGCTGTCCTGGGCGGCATTGGCAGCATCCCCGGCGCCGTGCTCGGCGGTTTCTTCCTGGGACTCGTCGAATCGGTCGGCCCCGCCCTGTTTCTGGACGGCCTGGGCATTCCCGGCCCCTACCAGTTGCGCGACGTGATCGCGTTCACCCTGCTCATCATGGTGCTCATTTTCCGTCCGAACGGGATCCTGGGTGAGCGCCTTGGAAAGAAGCGCGCATGAGCATTGCCATTCTCAAGGCCCCATCCGTATCGGTCGCCAGCGTCGACGTCGCCCGCACGCTGCGGATGGGTCTGTTGCTGGGCGGCGTTGGCGTCTACCTGGCCGCTGTGGGCATCCTCGCGATGTTCAATGAGCGCTGGATCATCGTCGGCCTGCTGACGCTGGGCTATGGCGTTCTCGGCCTCGTGTATCTCGTGGCCGGCATGATCAGTGCCAGACGTGGTGCCGGCCTGATGACGGCCCTGGCCTCGGGTATCCTGAGCGGCGCTATTGCCGGTCTGACGGTGTCCGTCCTTGGACTCGTCATTGGTCCCTTCAGCCTACAGAGCGTCTTCACCCAGCTCAACGGCAAGCTCGCCGACAGCCTGGCACTGGGTCTAGCACCGCTTTCGGGTCTGCTGGTCATGCTGGGGATCGGCGCTGTCTGCGGTGCTATCGGAGCGATCCTGCGCTTTACGCCCCTGACCGTACGCCGGCCGCTCGTCATCGCCGCCCTGGTGACCGTCACCGCCGGCCTCTTCCAGGAACTTATTCAGATCATGCTGCAGGACGGACCGCTAACCCCGGTGCAGGACCTGATCTACGAATGGGAGGGGCTGACGGCGCAGGGAGCGGCCATCGTCTTCGTCGTTGCCTTCATCCTAGCCTTGATTGGCGTGCAAATCAGCCGGCGCCGGGCGCGTGCTGCTGCCGCGAAGGCCAATGCCGACAGCGGTCAGTCGCTCACCAAGATGGGAATGATCTTCCTCGTGCTCGTTCTGCTGCCGCTAATGGGTGGCAATTATATCGGTCAGGTGCTCCTCCTGGTCGGCCTCTATATTCTCATGGGCATGGGGCTCAATCTGGAGGTGGGGCTGGCGGGCCTGCTTGACCTGGGCTTCGTCGGCTTCTTCGCTGTCGGCGCCTATGTCACGGCTCTCCTGACCGCCAATCACCCGATGGCGATCCTGCATCTCAATTTCTGGGTGGCAATGCCGATCGCGGTCTTGGCGTCGGTCGTCGTTGGCGTGCTCTTTGGTATTCCCGTGCTCGGCGTGCGCGGCGATTATCTTGCAGTGGCTACCATGGGCCTCGGCGAGATCGTCCGTGTGCTCGTCGTCTCCGATGCAGCAAAGCCCCTGCTGGGCGGTCCTCTCGGCATCACGCAGGTGCCAAAGCCGGCGATCTTCGGCTATGGCCTGACCACACCGATCCAGCTTTATTATCTGACTCTGGTAGCGTCCCTCGTCGCCGGCCTGATCGCTTGGCGTCTGGAAGGCTCGCGCCTTGGCCGTGCCTGGATGGCGCTGCGCGATGACGAGGACGTGGCAGCCGCTCTCGGCATTGATCGGATCGAATGCAAGCTGCTGGCCTATGGTCTGGGTGCCGCTTTCGCCGGCCTCGCCGGCTCGATTTTCGCGGTCATGCTGGCCTCCGTCTATCCAAGCAGCTTCCAGCTAGTCGTCTCGATCAACGTTCTGGCGCTCATCATCGTGGGCGGCATGGGCAGCCTGCCGGGCGTGGCGATCGGTTCTTTGGTCCTGATTGGTCTTCCCGAGTTGCTGCGCGAGTTCGGCGAGTATCGCTACCTCTTCTACGGCGTGGCATTGATCTTCATGATGCAATTCAGGCCGGAAGGGCTCATGCCATCGAAGGTCCGCAAGCGTGAACTTCATGCCGCCATGGGCGAGACGTCCGAGCCGGCGGTACCCACCGCGCGCGCGGCCTAAGGAGAAGCTCGATGGCGCACGATACCATTCTTCTCACCAACAAGGTCTGCTGCAATTTCGGCGGGTTGAAGGCGTTGAGTGATCTCGATCTCGAGATCATCGAAAACAGCATCCACAGCCTGATCGGCCCCAACGGGGCGGGCAAGACCACCGCCTTCAATGTCATCAGCCAGAACATCAAGCCAACGTCGGGCGAAATCTGGTTCAGAGGTGCCAGGATCGACGGGGTCAAGCCGCATCAGGTGGCCGAGATCGGCATGAGCCGGACCTATCAGAACATTCGCCTCTTTGCCAATGTCACCGCGATCGAGAACATCCTGGTAGGCATGCATCTTCATCTGCGCTCGACCTGGTGGGGCTCGATCTTCAACACGCCAGCGACGCGGGCAGACGAAAAGCGGGCGCATGACGAGGCGCTGCGTCTGCTGGAATTCGTCGACCTCAAGGGCCGTGGCGATATCATCGCCCGCAATCTGCCCTACGGCGATCAGCGTCGCCTCGAGATCGCCCGGGCACTTGCCGCGCAGCCCAAGCTCCTATTGCTGGACGAGCCGACCGCCGGCATGAACCCGCACGAGATCTCCGACATGATGGACTTCATCCGGAAGGTGCGGGACGAAGTCGGCGTGACCATCCTTCTGATCGAACATCAGATGCGCATCGTCATGGCGCTCTCCGACAAGGTGACAGTGCTCGATCACGGCCAGAAGATCGCCGAGGGACTGCCCAAGGAGGTGCAGGGCAATCCTGCGGTCATCGAGGCCTATCTCGGCAGCGGCAAGCTCGTGCCGAAGAAGGCGCGTGATGCGGCCCGTGCCACCCTGAACGCCTGAGAGCCGCCATGCCTTATCTCGAAGTCGATGATCTGCACGTGGGCTATGGGCAGATCGCGGCGCTCAAAGGTGTCTCCTTGAGCGTCGAGAAGGGCCAGCTCGTGACCCTCGTGGGTGCCAACGGCGCTGGCAAGACGACACTTCTTCGCACCATCAGCGGCCTGCTTCGACCCTCGAGGGGCAGCGTCAACTTCGATGGCCAGCGGATCGACGCGATGGAGGCGCATAAGATCGCGGGCACCGGCCTGGTCCAGGTGCCGGAGGGGCGGCGCATCTTTGGTCGGCTGACGGTGAGCGAGAATCTCGAGCTTGGCGCCTTCACGCGCAACGACAAGGCCGAGATCATGGCCGACAAGGAGCGCATGATGACGGTTTTTCCGCGTCTGAAGGAGCGCTTTCGCCAACTTGCGGGCACCCTCTCGGGCGGCGAGCAGCAGATGGTGGCAACGGCCCGGGCACTCATGGCAAGGCCCAAGGCGCTCCTCATGGACGAGCCAACCATGGGCCTCTCGCCCATCATGGTTGAGCAGGTCTTCGACACGATCCAGACCATCCATGCACAAGGCGTGACCATACTTTTGGTCGAGCAGAACGCGTTAATGGCGCTCTCCGTAGCCGATTACGGCTACGTCCTGGAGAGCGGTCACATTGTTCTCGAAGGGCAGGGGGATGCCCTGGTCGATGATGAACGCGTCCGGCATGCTTATCTGGGCTGAAGCCCCCATTCGTCTTTCTTGTGGCCATCCATTCATCGGATAAGGAATTGTCGACGCCATGAGCCGGCACATGCATCTCGTCGCTTATCTGTTTAGCGGTCCGACATCCCACCATCATGGCATGTGGCGGCATCCGTTCAGCACCAACAAGTTCCTCGAGCCCGAGTTCTACGAGCATTTGGCGCGTACGCTCGAGGAGGGCTTCTTCGATGCGTTGTTCTTCGCCGACGTGCAGGGCATCTACGACTATGTGAACGACAGCTACGACGCCATTCTTGGCAAGGGCGGCCAGATCGGGCTGCTCGATCCGATCCCCTTGATCTCCCAGATGGCGCGGGTCACGAGCCGCATCGGGCTTGGACTCACGCTCTCGACCACTTTCGTTCGCCCCTACATGCTGGCCCGGCTCCTGGGCACGCTCGATATCCTCTCCAAGGGGCGCATGGCCTGGAACGTGGTCACCTCGGCCGGTGCCATGGAATCCCGCAATTTCGACATCGAACTTCCCCCACGGGACGAGCGTTATGACCGGGCCGACGAGGTCGTCGAGGCCTGCATGAAGCTCTGGCATAGCTGGGAGGACGATGCGTTCATCATCGACAAGGATTCAGGTGAGTTCGTCGATACTAGCAAGGTTCATCGGGCCAATTACGAAGGCAAGTGGATCAAGACGCGCGGACCCTTGACGACACCGCGCAGCGAGCAGGGGTATCCGGTGATCATGCAGGCCGGCTCGTCGGAGCGTGGTCGCGAATTCGGTGCACGCTGGGGCGAACTTATCTTCACGCTCCAGCACGCCAAGGAGGACATGATCGCTTTCTACAACGACTTCAAAGGCCGCATGGAGAAGTATGGTCGCAGTCCGCGTGATTGTGCCATCCTGACCTCGGCCGATCCGATCGTCGGCGAGACGGAGAGTATTGCCAGGGAAAAGCAGGCCTTCATCAACGAGCGCATCGACCCGACGTTGGCGATTGCGCTGGTCTCTTCGCATACCGGCATCGATTTCACCAAGTTTCCACAGGACAGGCCGATCGAGGATATCCGGATCGAGGAAGGTTCGAGAGGATCCTTCGACGTCATCCTTCAGGGCTCTAAGGCCAAGGGCCTGACGCTGGCCGACGCTGCCAAGCAATTCGCCACGAGCGAGCTATGTCCGCAACTCGTCGGCACGCCCGAAAGCGTGGCCGATCAGATGCAGGACCTTTTCGAGAGTGGCGCCGTCGACGGTTTCGTTCTCACGCCTACGGAACTGCCGGGCACGTTCGAGACCTTCTCGCGCAGTGTCGTGCCGGTCCTGCAGAAGCGTGGCATCTTCCGGAAGTCCTATGCGGGCTCGACCTTGCGTCAGCATCTCCACGATTGAGATATTGCCGAGCGTGATTCCGTAATTGCCGGAATCACTCTATGCGGATCTCGTCGCTGCTTTGAGTGAGCCCGCCCATGCCTTCCGTCCGTCCCGTCATCGAGGCTATCCTGTTTGACAAGGACGGCACGCTGATCGACTTCCGTCAGAGTTGGATGCCGGCCTACAAGGCGGTGGCCCTGGAACTGGGGCGGCTTGCTGGCGGCGGATCGGCGCTGGCTGACCTTCTTCTTCGTCGACAGGGTTACGAACCCACCACCGATACCTTCACGGACCAGAGCCCGCTGCTCTGGGATACGAACGAGGCGATCGCGGCGCGTTGGGCGGCAATGCCGGAATTGGCGGCGGTGCCCGATGTCTCGGCCCGCACCCTGGCACATCTGGCCGACGAGGTGATCTATCCACCGGTTCCGGTGGGCGACGTCGCGGCGCTTTTCTCCCGGTTGCGCGAGCGTGGCCTCAAGCTGGGCATTGCCACGATGGACGATGAGGCCAAGGCCCGCCATCTGGCGGCATGCCACGATCTGGCACCTCATCTCGAACTTATTATCGGCTGTGACAGCGGTCACGGTATCAAGCCGGAACCCGGAATGGTCGAGGCGTTCTGCCGCGTTGTCGGGGTTCCGCCCGCCCGGACCCTCATGGTGGGCGATACGCATGCCGATCTTCAGATGGGGCGGCGCGCCGGCTGCGGCATGGTGGTGGGCGTGAGAACCGGTGGTACGCCGCTTGCCGTTCTGGAGGCCGGCGCCGATATCGTACTCTCGAGCGTCATGGAGATCGAGAGCATCCTTTGAATTCGATCCCTGGGCTCGCGGGGCACCAAGGGAGACGAAATGCGCAAGCCATCGGCAGGAAGCGTCAGGGTTGGCATCGGCGGCTGGATCTTCGAACCCTGGCGTGGCGTCTTCTACCCGGACGGCCTGCCGCAGAAGCGGGAGCTCGAATTCGCCAGTCGGAAGCTCAGCACGATCGAGATCAACGGTACTTATTACGGCTCGCAAAAGGCCGAGGCCTTTGCGCGTTGGCACGACGAGACACCTTCTAACTTCGTTTTCTCGTTGAAGGGGCCGCGGTTCGCTACAAATCGGCGCGTGCTGGCCGAGGCGGCTCCTTCCATCGAGCGCTTCATCGGCAGCGGTATTCTGGAGCTCAAGGACAAGCTCGGACCGATCAACTGGCAGTTCATGCCGACAAAGACATTCGACCCAGATGATTTTGCGGCCTTCCTTCGACTCCTGCCGGCAACGCACGAGGGCCGGAGCCTGCGCCACGCCGTCGAGGTACGGCATGAGAGCTTCAAGGAGCGGTCCTTTGTCGAACTTGCCCGCCAGCATAAGGTGGCGATCGTGCTAGCGGGTGATTCGCATTTCCCGCTGATCGCCGATCAGACGGCCGACTTCGTCTATGCACGAATCATGGGCACGAGCGCCGAGGAATTGCTCGGGTATGCGAGAAACTCGATTGAGCAGTGGGCTGGACGCGCAAACGTATGGCGCCAGGGCGGCTATCCCGACGATTTGGCGCTTCTCAGCGCGAAGAGACCGGTCGCTGGTCGCGATGTCTTCCTCAATGTCATCAGCGGCTTCAAGGAGCGCAACCCCGCGGCGGCCATGGCCATCATCGATCGACTAAGGCAGGCATGAGCGTGGCGCGACGCGCCAGCAATCGTATCCTCATATGTCTTTTGGTCTCGATTCCTGATGACGATTTAGCCAAAAAGGCTCTATGTTGCGGGATCAACTCAATCATAGATATAAGGCGAGGTGCGGATACTCGACGGTGGAGAGATGAACGGTCGTAGCTGCCTGATGAGCACTGCCATCTGACCGGGACCAGTCTTATCCCTCTCTTCGTCTCGGAAATGCACGATCGGCCGTTGTTGGAGGTCGGCTGTCATGGCGGAGTTTTGTCGTGGTCGATCGGCAGGCGGGTCTGCGCCGGGCTTACGAAGCCTGTGACCTCATTCGAGGCATCTGCTCAGCCGACTCCGATTCGCTCTACGCTAAGTCGGCAGAGTTGCTTCATGGGATAGCCATCACCGGTGGTGGAAATTTATCGCTGCTTATGCAGCCGGCAATGACGGTCTTCGCTACCATGGAGATGAAAATTGTGTGCGTATCTGAATATGCAAGCCTTTGTTTGTCGCGATCACTTTCCACTGGCGGGTTGAATTTCCGTCGACTCGTTATTGGCTTATAAGTCAAATGCGCCGGTCGTTTCCGGCTAATTCTTTGAACATGAACGGGCCCATTAGATGAGCAGTTTGTCAAATCAAGTCCGTGAGATTCTTGCCCAGGGGCAGTGGCTCAAGCGCGATCTCGAAACCTTGCGCGATGATGCCGATCTCTATGACGCGGGTCTTTCCTCGCACGACTCGGTCAACCTGATGCTGGCATTGGAAGAGGCGTTTGACGTCGAATTTCCCGATGCACTCCTTAAGCGTCGAACATTCGAATCGATTCAGGCAATCTCCAGTGCACTATCCCAGCTCAAGATTGATGCCCCTGTCCCATGAGCAATTTCGTCGAGCGCGCGCATCGAGTCGGCCGGGAAGTCGCTAGCAGACACGTGGATTCTGTCGATCGAGACGCCCGGTTCCCGCGCGAATCGTTCGATGCGCTGCGCGACGAGCGGCTGCTGGGGATGCTCATGCCGCGCGAACTCGGTGGCGAGAGCGCGACGATTGGCGATGCCGTGGCCGTGGCGCACGCGCTCGGCCAATATTGTTCCGCCACCGGCATGATCTTCGCGATGCATCAGATCCAGGCTGCGTGCCTGATGCGACATGGGCTGTCGAGCGAAGGTCTTCGGTCAGTGGCTTCGCGGGTGGCGCGAGATCAGCTCCTCCTGGCCTCGGCTACGACCGAGACCGGCGTTGGCGGCAATGTGCGCGAGAGCATCTGCGCCGTTCAGGCGAAGGATCATCGCTTCACCATTGAAAAACAGGCTTCCGTCATCTCCTATGGCAGCCATGCCGACGGTATTCTGGCGACGGCTCGCCGCTCGCCGGATGCTGCGGCGAGCGATCAGGCCTTAGCCGTGCTGCTGGCCGAAGACTATACGCTGGAGCAGACGAGCGGCTGGGATACGCTGGGTATGCGCGGCACTTGTAGCAATGGCTATGTGCTGCGGGCGGAAGCTCCGCTCGACCGACTTTTGCCGTTGCCCTACGCTGATATCTCGGCGCGAACCATGTTGCCTATCACCCATCTGACATGGGCCGGCACATGGGTGGGCATCGTCACGGACGCCGTGGCGCGTGCTCGGGCCTATGTTCGGGCCGAAGCGCGAAAGCGAGGCAGTGCGCCACCCGCTGCTATTCGGCTGGCCGCGCTCGTGGCGGGCCTGGAAGCAATGCAAGGTCATCTCGAAGCCGCTCTTGCTCGATTCGAGCGGGCGAGCGATTCCCCGGACAAGTTAACCGCGATGTCGTTTGCGGTTGCCATGAATGCCTTGAAGACCAGCACGTCAACGCGTGCGGTCGAGCTGATCAACGAGGCGATGTTAATCTGTGGTATCAATGGATATCGGAACACAGGGCCTTATAGTCTTTCGCGGCATCTGCGTGACGCCTATTCGGCGGCCATCATGGTTAATAATGATCGGATCATGGGCAATACCTCTAATTACCTTCTCGTCCTTAAGGACATACCGGAACTGAACGCGTGAACATGCAAGCAACAGAAACAATGGCCGGCCCTGAACATTATCTGTCTGAGTTGGTTCGTGCGGGACTGCTGATACCGGTTGGGGTCGACGGTCTTTATGGGCGTAGCGGTGACTTTGAGGACGTGATCGAGGCTTTCAACAATGTCATCACCCGTCTCGGGCGGGACGATGGCGCGGAGGTTATGCGTTTTCCCCCGGGTCTGAACCGTCTGCATTTCGAGCAGAGCGAGTACCTCAAGAGCTTTCCGCAACTTGCGGGCACCGTGCACAGTTTCATGGGCGGCGAGTGCGAGCATCACGAGTTGCTACGTCAGCTGGCCGAGGGCGAGGACTGGACGGGTGAACAGAAGCCCACCGATATTGTCATCACGCCGGCTGCCTGCTATCCGATCTACCCGGTCCTGGCGGCGCGCGGCGCTCTGCCGAGCGGCGGTAAGCTCGTCGACGTTTATTCCTATTGCTTCCGACACGAGCCGTCGAAGGATCCGGCCCGGATGCAGCTCTTCCGTATGCGCGAGCATGTGCGGATCGGCTCGCCCGAGGAAGTCGTTGCGTTTCGCGAGACATGGCTGGAACGGGGGCGCATGCTCGCAACCGAACTCGGCGTACCCTTCGAGGTCGATGTCGCCAACGATCCCTTCTTTGGCCGAGCGGGCCGGATGCTGGCCGCCAATCAGCGGGATCAGAATCTCAAGTTTGAGCTCCTCATCCCGATCACGAGCAAGGAGCGGCCGACCGCCTGCATGAGTTTCAATTATCACCAGGATCATTTTGGCGAGATCTGGCACATGCAGACTGCGGCGGGCACAGTGGCGCACACGGCCTGTGTCGGTTTCGGCATGGAGCGCGTGGCTCTGGCCCTCTTTCGGCATCATGGCTTCGATCTGAAGGCCTGGCCGGAAAGCGTGCGCAAACTGCTCTGGGGCTGAGGCGATGCACACTCCCTCGTTCCTGCCGAAGCCGGGCTTTATGCCGCACGCGCTTCATGGCTCCGAGCGGATCTGGCTAGAGACGAACTGCTACACTGATCTCTGGATTGAGGTCGTCCATGCCATGGACGCTCAGCCCGTAGCAATGCTGCCATTCGCCATTGACCAGGAATTCGAGGGCGATCAGTTCACCTTCTTCAAGCCGCCGCTCGAAGACCTTCGAACCCTGTTTGGCGTGAAAGTCCAAGAGCTGGCGATTTTCGACGACATTGTCGGTCATGTGATCGAGCAGGTGGAGCGGGATCGTCTGGTCATCGTCGAGCTCGACGCGTTTTATCTGCCCGACACGCAAGGCGCGTCCTATCACCAGGAGCATGTCAAGACGACGGTCGGCATCGCCGAGATCGATCCGGGCGAGCGACGTCTCGGCTATTTCCACAATGCTGGTTATTTTCATCTGGAAGGCGAGGATTTCACCCGGATCTTCCGGTTGGCTCCCGACCAACGGGACCAGCCTGAACTTCTCTTCCCTTATGTGGAGATGGTGAAGCGGGAGGTGCATCCATTGCGGGGCGCGGCATTGCGCGTGGCCTCGCTGTCCTTGCTTCGCCGTTATCTTCACAATCGTTCGAGAGCGAACCCCTTCGTTGCCTTTCGCGAGCGGTTCCTGGCCAATGAACCGGAGCTGCTCGAGCGGCCAATGCCTCGTTTTCATGCCTATGCGTTCAATAATCTTCGCCAGGCCGGTGCCAATGCGGAGCTTTTAGGCAGCTATCTCGAGTGGCTGGCGGGGCAGGGGGAATCGCGCCTGGAGCAGCCACGGGCGGATGCGTTGCGCATTGCCGAGATCATGAAGGTCATGCAGTTCCAGCTGGCGCGTGCCGTGCACCGGCGGCGGCCCATGGATGCGCGGCCTTTGCTGGCGGAGCTCGAAACGACGCACGATCGGCTGATCGGCGGCCTGATGGATTGCTATGGCTGAGGAAGTCTGGCGTCGTCTGCCGGCCCCCGCCGGCGGAAGGATGCCACTCGCTCAATGGTTGCTTGCCCTGGTCGCCCCAGGAGCCGCTGCCCGCCCGAGCGAGTTACCCGAAGGCACTGCCTGGCAAGCAGCAGGAGCGCCGGGCACGGCAGCCTCCGCCCTACGCGACGCCGGCCTCCTGACCCTGGATCGTCCAAGTCCGCTGCATACGCAGGATGTTTGGTATCGCTGCGATCTCGAGGGTGAAGGATCGGCCCTTCTGCGTTTCGAGGGACTGGCGACCGAGACCGAGGTTTGGCTGGACGATGAACGCGTCCTGCATACCGACTCCATGTTCAAGGCGCACGAAGTCGAGGTCGAGCTTCGCCCGCAAACCAGACTCTGGCTCTGTTTTCGGGCTCTGGAGGGGACACTCGGGCGGCAGCGCGGCAGGGCCAAATGGCGTCCTTCCATGATCGACGACCGTCGGTTGCGCGGCGTGCGTACGACGCTTCTTGGCCACATGCCTGGCTGGTGCCCGTCGGTCGATCTCGTCGGTCCATGGCGGCCGGTCGAGATCCTGCGGCCGGCATTAGCCTGCCCGCCTGCGGGCTTTCCATTCGATCTGCGAAGTTCACTGGTTGGCAAGACAGGTATCGTCGAGCTTTCCGTCGTCAGTGAGACTGGGGGCGACTGGGGCCTGGAGGTCGAGGGGCGTCGGGCGCCGTTGCGTCCCGGAGCTCCAGGCATGCTGGTAACCAGGCTCGAGATCGACGAGGTTGAGCTTTGGTGGCCGCACACCCACGGTACCCCGCGTCTCTACGCGGCAAAGCTCATCGGTCCGGATTTCTGTCTGGAACTCGGTCAGATCGGCTTTCGGCGTCTGGATCTCGATCGAGGCACCGATGGCGAGCGCTTTGAGCTGACCATCAACGATCAGCCTATATTTTGTCGCGGTGCCGTCTGGTCTTCTGCCGACCTCGTCGCCATGCCGGCCGATCGCGCGGCCTTCGAACCCTGGCTTCGGCGCGCGCGCGATGCCGGCATGAACATGATCCGCCTCAGCGGTGTGGCCGTCTATGAGGCAGATGCCTTCTACGCCTGCTGTGACGAACTGGGCCTCCTGGTCTGGCAGGACTTCATGTTCGCTAATTTTGATTATCCGACCGATCTGGACTTCCGACATAAGGTCGAGGCGGAGGCTCGCTGGTTCCTGCGCCGGACGGGGGCAAATGTCTCGCTGGCCATTCTTTGCGGTGGCAGTGAAGTATTCCAGCAGTCAGCCATGCTGGGCCTCCCGGCGCAGTCACTGGATTTCAGCCTCTTCGATACGCTGCTTCGGGAGATCGTCACTGACCGACGTCCTGATGTAGCCTATGTCCCGAACTCGCCGTCGGGCGGCACGCTGCCGTTCCAGGTAGACCAGGGGGTCGCCCATTATTACGGCGTCGGCGCCTATCTTCGGCCGCTCGAGGACGCGCGGCGCTCTGGCGTCCGGTTTGCATCGGAATGCCTGGCATTCGCGAACATGCCCGACACAGCGATGACCGAGAGGTTTCTCGACCACGGCATTGCGCCGGGACATCACCCGCAATGGAAGATGACGGTGCCACGTGATCTCGGCGCCAACTGGGATTTCGAGGACGTCCGCGATCATTATCTGGAGAGCCTTTTTTCCGTAGACGCGCGCCGTCTGCGCACGGAAGACCTGCAGCGCTATCTGACATTATCGCGGGCAACGACAGCAGAGCTCGTCGTCGAAGTCTTCAATGAGTGGCGTCGTCCCGCCAGTTCTTGCAGCGGCGCTCTCGTCTGGATGCTGCAAGACCTCCGGCCCGGCGCCGGCTGGGGCGTCCTGGACGCGGACGGCATGCCCAAATCAATCTGGCACGGGCTAAAGCGGGTGCTGACGCCTTTGCATGTCGGCATGACCGACGAAGGCTTGAACGGCCTGGCACTGCACGTGGTCAATGAAACCGCAACCGCCTGCGAGACGGAACTGCAATTGCAGGCGATGGGAGAGAATGGCGCCGTGCTGGCTGAGGGGCGCCGGCAACTAGTCGTCGGTCCGCGCGAATCCTTCAGTATCGGGGCGTGGGAACTGACCGGCAAGTTCTTCGACTTCACATATGCTTATCACTTCGGCGCGGCCAGCCACGTCGTGAACATCGCTGTGCTTACCACCCACGATGGGAACACCGTCCTCGCCGATGCTTGTCATTTTCCCCAGGGGCGAGCATTACGCCGGGAGGATGTCGGGCTGGATGCAAAACCGAGCCTGGAAAACGGGGTCTGGTATCTGGACGTTACGACGTGCCTTTTCGCACAGAATATTCACATCGAAGATGAGAACTATGTAGCCGATCTCGAATGGTGTCATGTCTGGCCCGGAAGGGCTCGCCGACTACGGCTCGAGCCGCGCGCCAAAAACGTCAAGGCGGCGCCTAATGGCTATCTCGTCGCGGTGAACGCCCGCGATCGCGTCCGCTACCGCGGCGAGGCCGGCTAGAATCAACTTAGCGTACGCGCGGGCGCCCGATGAGCGGCCACCAGCGCATCGGGCTGTTGCCGAAGAGCAAGGCCTTCTGCTTGTGCAGCCCGACGGGCTTTGTCGACAGCACGCTACCTAACGCACGCATCTGCGTTTCGTCCCAGTCCTGGGCCGCCTGAGAGGCGCGCGCGCTCGAAGCACGCCATAGGTCATCGTCCGTCATCAATGCCAGGAGGACGCGACTGAATCCCGCTGCGTCCCCGTCTGGCACGGTCAGAACCGCGCCATTCCCACTCTCCTCGAGGCCGCGCGCCCCGAATTCAGTGCTGACGACTGGGACCCCGCAGGCGAGAGCGTCCAGAAGCTTGATATTGATACCTGTGCCGAGGACGATCGGGTTGATAAGAATTCCCCCTTTCTCCATCGCATCGGCGACATGCGGCACCCGTCCCATCTTGACGATCGTCGGCCGATCCTCGACGGCATCACACACCGATCCCGCCAAGTAGAGTTTGAAATCGGGCCGCACGGCCAGAACCAGAGGCATCACAGTGTCGATGAAATAGCGCAGTGACACGACATTGGCCTCGAATGCCGAGCCAATAAAGCAAGCCGACCGGCGGGAAGGCGGGTCGACCTTGCGGCTTCGGTCCAGCGTGTGGCTGAGCGTCACAACGCGTGTCGGCGTACCATTGGTCAGCTCGCGAAAATCCATGGCTTCCCGTTCCTGGATCGCCATGACGACATGAGCCCGTCCAAGGCCGCGTGCTTCGTCAGTGCTGCGAAGGGAATAACCGGCATGGGCGCGGCCCGCCGCTTCGAAGAGCTTGTGGCGATCGGTGAAAGCGTCATGGGTGTCTACGACCTTGAGGACGCTGTCGGGGAATGCGTCAAGAGCCTTTGAGTTAAAAACATAGATGACTATGGCAGCATCAAAGTCACGCTCGGCATGTAAAGCCTGGAGCTGCGGAAGAAAGCCCGTGTAGAATATTTCATCAAGATTATAGTAATGTGAACGTTCCGAGCCGAGGGCCCGATAAACCTTTCGGGTCATTCTGCCCGCGACGCGCTTGGCCATATAAAGGCTGTCGACGAGACCTTCGCGCTCCAGGCGATGAACGCCCTGACTGCCGAAATAGTCGTCGTGTGCCTGCCAATCCGCCTCGCCAGCCCGACGAGACGGAAGAAATACAAATTCCACTTCATGCCCGAGACTGCGCATGGACTGAGAAAGATTGAACAGTCTGGCCCTGTTCCCCCCTGTGCAGGGAAATATAGGAACAGTAGAGATCAAAGCAATTCTCATGTCGCGGTCCCTGAAAAACGACAAAACCCGAAAAGCGCGCCAAGTAATACCTTCCAATAGGGAGATTAGGTCTACAGGTTCTTCTGCGTATGTAGATCTTGGCTCGCCATCTGGTGCGCGAGCTGATCTTAGATATTCCTGGGCTCTTGGCTAGCCTCCCGGTCACCCTATATGCCTTATAGTATGTTGCCCTGGATTTTATAGATCAGATTGGACGCCGACGCTGGCGTTATAGTATCGTGCGGCCAATAAGACGGCGCGTAAGGGCTCGTTGCGATTGCTTGCTCTGAGGTCGGCGGTGACGTGGGCCGATCACGCGCGACAAAGCAGAGGTGTTCATGCCGAAACTGTTCGGTATTTTTCGGATGTTGCGATCCGATATCGTGGTGAATGTGACGGCGCGAACCTGCAGCCAGGTCATAAGCTTGCTAGCGGTTCTGGTGGCGGGCCGCTTCCTCACGCTCGAGCAGTTCGGCGCGTTCTCGATCGGCTCTACGAGCTATGTCATAGGGGTCACCTTCGTCTATACCGGCTTTTACGAGTACCTGCTCACCAAGAAGAACGAGGAGGAGACGCGTGATACGGTCTTCTTCCTCATGTTGGCGGTAGCGGTACTGGTCGCCCTTGCGCTTATTGTCGCCGGACTTGCGATTGGCCCTCAGCGTTCGATCATCGCCAAGGTCTTGATCACCTTTTCCGTTTTGCCACTGCTGGCGGCGCCAGCTGCCTGGAGCGAGGCGCTGCTTTTGCGGCGTAAATCCATTCGCCGATTGAGCTTTGGCAATTTCGTCCCTGAGTTCTGTGCGCTCTTCGTTCTGATCGCCTTCCTCGAACTTGGCTGGGGAATCGAGGCGCTGATTGCTTGGCGCGTCGCAGCCGGTGTTCTTTCCACGGCATCTTTGTGCATCTGCGCCCTTACGCGTCCAAGGTTCACCTTCAATCGTACGGTGGCCCGCGAGGCGGTCCGTACCGCGTTTCCTCTCTATGGCAGTACGGCGACCCAGCTTTTTTCCGGCTATGGCGCCGACATGCTCCTCGCACTGATGCTCTCGCCGGCCGCTGTGGGCGCTTATCGCGCCGGCTCGCGGTTTGTGTCGGCGATGGCTGACGTCATCTTCCGACCTGTCAAGACCTTGAGCTGGTCGCGTATAGGTCGCGCCGCCCGCGAGGAAGACAAGACGGCGATGGCGGAAGCATGGATCAAGCATGTGGGCTTTCTGGCCATGGTCTCATGGCCCGTTTTCATTGCCGTCATGCTCCTGGGTCCGAGACTCGTCACCACCTTCATCAATCCGGGTTGGAGCAATGTCGGGCCGGTCATCTCGATTCTGGCGGCGGCGGCACTCTTTCAGGTCTTTGATCTGTTTCTCGAGCCGATGATGATTGGCCATGGCGACCGACGCGTCTTCCCGATGATAAGGATCATCTCGCTTGCGACGATGCTGCTGCTTCTTATCGCCTTGGCTCGGTTCGGGGCCGAGTATGCGGCAATCGCGGTCGCCCTATCGCGTGCCCTGGTCGGGATCATGGCGGTGGTCGTTCTCGCGCGACGCGCAAAACTGGGCTGGCGTCCTTTGACGGCAGCGTTGATTATGCCGGCCGCGCTGGCGGGGTTTTGCGCCATCTTCGTAACCATGGCCGATCACAGCGGCCTGCTGCCGTCGCGGGCCGCCGAGCATCTCATGCTGGTTGGCGGTGGTGCGGGCTTGATATGGATCGTGATTGCCGGCCTTCTCCTGTTTAGCCGCCGTGTCCACCTCCCTACCGGATGAGGCGCTAACGGCGCACAAGGCAGCCAATTTGGATGGTGCTGGTCAATCACTGCCATCGACGTAAAAGGCTGAACCCGTCCAACTTCTCTGACGCATCGCCGGCTTGCCTCAAGTCGACCGGCGGCTAGCCAACAATGTTGGTAGGGCGGCGGGCCGGCCGCTTTTCCAAACATTGAAGTGAGACTGCCTTATCGCCGGGCCAAGATGGCAGAGCCGATATGGGTTACCTCAGGATGTCCACCGGCGACGAGCTAACCGGGCGCGGACATGCGCCTTGTGCCGACTGATGACTGCGCTCGGATGCAGCGCACCGCGCAATGAAGTTAGGGTAATGGTGACCGCAGGACGCGTGTCGTCAAGATGGTTGGTGTCCGCCAGGACGTTGATCTTATTAGTTGAGCCGATCGCATCTAACTCGCGCTTCAAGAGAAGCGCCTTACTGATCTAGTCAACCCGCAATAAACTCCAGTTGACTGCAAACTTCCTTCATCGCAATCAGCCATATTGCAATATCGTGCCTGTAAAAACAAGCGGTCTTAATGAAAAATCAATCCATGAGCGAGTGCGCCGTCTATCCGACCATGGCGCCCTTCGGTGCGCCAGATCGCCCATTCGTCGCGCGTGAACTTTAGCCAACTCTAATGTCGGCGATCAATTCGTCAAATTTCGCCCGATTTGGTAGGACTATGCTCATCGTTCGAACTTTAGGGGCGAACGAAGCTGCGGCAACGTACGCACCAGCATACGCATATGCCAACAATTCGAGACGAATCGAGCATTCGTCTTTGCAATCAACCGGGCCGGGAGCCAATTTGGGGCAGGTGGTGGTTAAGGGGAAACGGCAGTTCGTCTCCGCTTTTTAGTAGTGGCGATTTTGGGAACTGCATCGCTTGGCTCGGAGATGGTGCTCACCACACCTTGCTGCCGATCAGCGCGACTCCTTCTAGTTATGATGCCTTCGAATAGAGTGCGGCATCAATTTAGATTAGTTCAAATATCTTCAGATGGCAAAGAGCGAATACCATGCTGCAAGCTGAGTCTCTAACGAGATCGACAAATGTGAGCGCCCCGAAGCATGCGGATTTCGCCGTCGAGACGGCCGCCGCGAAAAAGGAGCTTGAGGAGCGCGGCTATGCTCATGTTCAAGGCGCATGCACGGCCGCCGACGTGAAGACGATCAACGGCATACTGGAGAAACTGTGGCGCAAGCGTGCCGGCTTTAACGAAGGTAACTTTTACGACCTCGTCAGTGACGATGACGAGGGCGATAAGCCGATGAAGTTCCCGCAGATCATCAATCCGAATGAATCGGCCCCGGAGCTGCGCAAGACCGCGTATTTCAAGCGCATCGAAGCGATGGCCAAGGAGTTGCTCGGTCCAGAGGCGCGATTCTCCTTCGACCATGCGCTGCGCAAGGCGCCTCTGGATGGCCCGATGACGCCCTGGCACCAGGATGTGGCCTTCCGCGATCCGTCGATCGAATATCGGGAACTCAGCTTTTGGATGGCGCTGCAGCCGACCACAATGGAAAATGGCTGCATGCGGTTTATTCCGGGCTCGCACAAGGTAGGGCTACTTGAGCACCGGCCGTTCCAGAACAATCCAAAAATCCACGTGCTCGAGTGCTGCGGCCAGTTCGATGAAGACAGCGCTGAATATGTGCCGCTCAAGTCGGGCGATCTGACGATTCACACCGGTTTGACCTTGCACGGCGCAGGCCCCAACGTCTCGAAAGGCTATCGAGCCGGTTACGTCATCGTCTTCGAGCTCCCGCCGCGACCGCTTGCAACCGGCGCCGTCTCGCCCTGGCTCGCCCATCGCGAGACGACGAGGCAGATGCGGGCTCGTCGTTGGCGCTCGAACCGCTTGAACGTTGCCGTGCGAGCGTGGCGCTATGTGCGGCGCAAT
The DNA here is from genome assembly GCF_900187945.1 of Arboricoccus pini. Classification (GTDB taxonomy): domain Bacteria; phylum Pseudomonadota; class Alphaproteobacteria; order Geminicoccales; family Geminicoccaceae; genus Arboricoccus; species Arboricoccus pini. The sequence goes on from NZ_FYEH01000009.1 coordinate 81,964, forward strand.
GAGCTGACCTCGTTGTCCACTTGGCATAACCTTGCGTCGCGTGTGCTCGAACGGAGCGGCATGATCAAGCGCCGTGCCGGCTGAGCCAAGCCGGAAGCCATTCCCAAATATCTGTTTTCGAGTGGCTGTACTTCCTGGGCTCGTTATTTTCATCGGCCGCGCGATTTATTAGGCAATGAAATCGTATGACCAGAAGGTCTAAGTTATTTTGGTATTCTTCCTAATGCCAGCTTGTCATTATTGTTGCAGTCTTAAAGGGGCGGTCTGACCGCCCCTTTTTGTTTTCAAAGCCAGATGCGGTGTACCACACGCCCGGCACCGATCTGCCTCGGCACGAAGCGTGGCTCGGATCCGGCGCCCGAACCTCGAGCCTATATCGGCGAAGAAATGACGGCCCGTTTTGGGGCCGCTGTCTGCTCGTTGCCAACGGTCGAGGGAGTTCCGAGCTGCCTCGATGCCGACATTGCAGACGGTCCAATCCGCTCGAAGGCGGCCAAAGATGACGGGGCCGTCGCCCGTCCGAAGCATTAGGCCTCGGGCGCTGAACCGCGCCTCCGTTAGCGTCAGATCATCATGGTGCAGGGCTTCTCACAATGCGGCCTTCCGGGCCGGCGCATGTTCTCCAGGCAAATCTGTGAAGATCTGCCTGACGGCGACATTTTGACAAGATCTCGATCGCTACTCATGCGGCGAGATCGGGTCAGGACCGTGGCGAGGCCGACGAAGCCGATCGGCTGCTCTTTTTAGGGCAGTCAGGATGGGTATTCGAGCCACACATCGGGCCATATCAAATGCGGCATTCCCATTAAGTCCTCTTCAAGCGTATCGCCGACCGAAGCTTTGGCGGTTGCTCGACATTGGCGTCGGCAGCCCCGTCGAAGGCATGCGGGCCGAGTTGGCCCCTAGGGCGCGATAACGGAGGACAGGTCGATGGCTGATGCACATGGGGACGGAGGCCGGAACGTTGACGCCGGAGGGTCGAGTATAGCCCACGAATGGATCGGTCAATTGACGGGAGCTCAATTCGGCGCTGGCGCAACTACGGCGGGAGACAATCTCGGCGAAGATGGGGAGGACGCTGCTGCGGGTGGGGACGTTCCGATCACAACGTTGCCGCCCGAAGCGGAAGTGACTGTGGCGGAAGACGATCGCGGTAAAGGTCGGGAGGAGGATCCCGCGCCATTGGCCGATTCGATCACACCGTTGCCGTCCGGAACGGAGGTGGCCGCAGCGGGAGGCGCTCGCGGTAAAGGCCGAGAGGAGGATCCCGCGCCTTTGGCCGCTGCGATCGCAACGCTGCCGTCCGGAGCGGAGATGACTGCGGCGGTCGCCGAGTTGCTCGGCAAAGATCTCGCGCTTGCCCGCAAGGTGGATGCCATATTCAAGGATGTCGACTTCGTCGCGTACATGGACACTCGAATTGCAGCGGGCGATCCACCACGCCCCGCTCCGGACTTTGATGAGATCCAGGCGGCCGTCCGGCAAATCATCAACGAGATTGGCGCAAGGCCTTCCGACAAAAATGCCGCCAAACGCTGGGCGCTGAATTTCTGGCAGGTTGCCAAGACGACGGGCCTGATCAGTGTTCTGGGATTCGGTTTCCGTCCCATTTTCCAATCCCTGGCCGCCCAGTCGATGAAGCTCGGCCAGCCTGACGAAAAAACCGGGATTGCCGAAAGCGTCTACTACACGGGTCAGGCCGCAAGTTCGATCATCATGCTGGCCTCGGCGTTCGCGAACGCCAAGGACAAGAACTGGGACGCGACCATCGGCGACCTTGTCTATGCTGTGAGCATGCTTGGCGCCATCGGGATGGCAAAAAGCTACGATGTCGCTGCCAGATTGGCGACGACCACGATAGGCGCCGCTTTCTATGCAACGGTTACTGAAATCGCGAAAACGTTCCAGACGATGGAGGTGCCGCAGCTTGCCGGCGTCGAGCCCGACGGTTGGCGAAAGATTGGAGCCTACGCGGCCGGTGCTGTCACGTTCACCTTGAGTTTCATCCCCGCTACGGCTTGGTCATATTCAAATGATTACGCCGGACCTGCTAAATTTGCCGATCAGGATCGCAAGCAACAAGCCCGATATGCGGCCATTTCTGGCTTGTTGTGGGGCGGAGCGCTGATTGGTTACAACTACTTTACGCCGCCTCTTATAAAACTGGCGGTGGGCAATCAATTCGGGACCATCGGCACACTCAGATATCAGAGCAAGTGGAAATCGAATAAGGAAGTTCTCGGTAGCCCGAAGAAATGGTTGAAATCTGCGCTTGAAGTCGCAAACGATAGCAACAAATTCTTTGCATTCGTCCTAGTGTTTAATACGTATCTGGCACTCAATGGAAGTGCCCGGCTGGGTCAGTCCGGGGCGGACGCGATTCCGAATGAAGCGGCGCGCATTGCTGTAAATACGGTGGTTTCAAGCCTCCTTTGCCTGGGACTTTGCTTTATTTACGAAATGCAATACGGTTCGAAGAAAAAAAAGCCAAGCGAAACCTTGACTGAAGGCAGCGAAGGACACGAGCGGGTCGAAGCTGCTCTGGCAGCGTTTTCCGACGCTATTGGCGCAGCGGCAGAGCCGATCGCGATTGCGGATCTGTCCGATCTTATCGGGCAGCACGCCGCCACGCTGCAGTCAGACGCCGAGAGCGCCCTATTCACCATACTTCTCTACACCCAGACCGTGCCTCGGGCGATCGAAGCGGGTGAGGTTTCGAGTGTCCCGCCCGCGCCGGGGTCCTCGGCGCCAGCACGGGCGGATCGAGGGAATTCGCCGCACCGAGACGATGTGCCGGCGGAGGATCTGGGAGCGCGCCCTGGCGAAGAATCCCTGGCCATGACGCGAATGGCGCCGACGTCGTCCGGCGGAGGTGATGGTTCGTCTTCTTCAAACCCGTCATCCAGCGCGCCTCACCGACCTTGAGGTCGCCACAACTCTTTCGCCACGGATAACAGGTCTGATCCGCGGCACCACAAGGACGGCCGGCCCAGCCCGGCCTTTTTCGACCTACCAGACATCTTATTAACATGTCATAATCATTATTATAAGCTAATTAACGTCGACAGTCGGACTGCTCTTCCTCAGGTGCTCCCCTTCAGCATCGCAGCGGCTAAGTATCGTTTGGTGTGCGACCTTTCTTAGTTGCCTGAGGCAAAGGATCGCCATTCATCGTAAAGCCGGCGCACCGGTCACCATGGTCAGCGCGTTGGCGTTGCCGGTTATTAATATCGGGGACGGAAGGCCTGTCGAGGACGCGCGGCCCTCGATGAATCTCCAGGCCATGTTGCAGCCTAACGGGATGTGTATAAATTTGCCCAAGAGAACCGCGCTGGACGCAGTTCGAAAAATAGTTCGATCAGGAGGTAGTCACGTGATCATCACACGACGTTCATTCGTCGCAACCACCGCCGGCGCGCTTGTCGTGCCAGGGTTCGCGGGCCGAGCCCTGGCTCAGGGCCTGCCTGTGCTCAAGAAAAAAGACAAGTATAAGATCGGCTTTGCTCAGACAGAGAGCAATAATCCCTGGCGGCTCGCCCAGACGCAAAGCATGAGGGACGAAGCCGCCAAACGCGGATGGCAACTCGTCTATACCGATGCAGCCGGCTCCGCTGCCAAGCAAGTTGCCGACGTGCGCTCGATGATTGCCCAACGAGTCGACGTCATCCTTTTAGCACCGCGCGAGGAAAAGCCGCTGGTGCCCGCGGTCATGGAAGCCAAGAAGGCAGGCATCCCGCTCTTCTGCATCGATCGTAGTGTCGATCGCGAGGCCGCCAAGCCGGGACGCGACTACATAGCGTTCATCGGTTCTGACTTTGTCCAGGAAGGCCATATGGCGGCCGAGGCATTCGCAAAGGCCGTTAACGGCAAGGCCAAGATCATCGAATTGCAAGGCTCGGTGGGTGCCTCGCCAGCCAACGATCGCATGAAGGGGTTCAAGGAGGGCATCGCCAAATTTCCCGAGATGCAGATCGTCGCCTCGCAGTCGGGCGATTTTGCCCGCGACAAGGGACGCCAAGTGTTCGAGACTCTCTATCAGGCCCACCCTGACGCCACCGCGCTCTACGGTCACAATGACGAGATGACCATGGGAGCCATCGCGGCCATGGAGGCCGCGGGCAAGACGCCCGGGAAGGACATCATGATCGTCTCGATCGACGGTACCAAGGACGGGGCGCAAGCCGTGGCCGACGGCAAGATCGCGGTGCTGGTCGAGTGCAATCCACATTTTGGACCGAAGGCCTTCGATGCGGTCGTCGCCTACGCCAATGGCGAGAAGATCCCCGAATGGGTCGTCAATACGGACCGCCTGTTCACCAAGGACAATATCGCGAGCTACCTGCCGGAAGCCTTCTAAGGTCGAAGCAGCCAGTTCGCGCACTCTCTCAAGGTTACCGGTTCATGGCGTCACATCCGCTTCTCAGCATGCAGGCCATCGACAAGCGATTTGGCGTCGTGCCCGCTCTCCGGGCTTCGTTTCTCGAGGTCGAAGAGGGCGAGGTCATGGCGCTGATCGGCGAGAACGGGGCCGGTAAGTCGACGATGATCAAGGTCCTGAACGGCTTTTGCCAGAAGGATGCAGGCGAGATCACCTTCGACGGCCGACCCTGGCAGGCTGCCTCGCCGCAGGAGGCGCAGCGCAATGGGATCAGCACGATCTTTCAGGAGATCAACCTGATCCCTTTTCGCACCATTACCGAGAACATCTATCTGGGCCGAGAGCTCAAGCACCGGGGCGGTTTCCTCGCTTGGCGACGCATGCACGAGGGTGCCAGGCGGCTTCTCGAGGCATTCGGCGTCGATATCGATGTTGGTGCACCTCTCGGCCAGTTCAGCACAGCCATCCAGCAGATGGTAGCGATTGCCCGGGCCATTTCCTTCGAGGCCAAGCTTGTCATCATGGACGAATCGACGTCCTCGCTCGACGAGCAGGAGGTGCAAGTCCTGTTCCAGACGATCCGTCGGCTCAAGGCCCAGGGCGTGGCGGTCGTTTTCGTCAGCCACAAGCTCGATGAACTCTACGCCGTCTGCGACCGGGTCACGGTCATGCGTGACGGCAAGACTGTCGCGGTCGCCTCTATGGCCGAAATGGACAAATTGCGCCTCGTTGCAACCATGCTGGGACGCGATTTGGCGGAAGTTCGTCGGCAGGGGGCGACGGCCTTTTCCGAGGCGGCCCGCCCCCCTGGCGCGGAATTGCTGTCGGTCGACTCGATTGCAGTGTCGCCTAAGGTCAAGGAAGCATCTGTGAGCGTGCGCGCAGGCGAGATCGTTGGTCTAGCCGGCCTGCTGGGCTCCGGGCGCACCGAGACCGCGCGGGCTATCTTCGGCGCCGAACCGCACCAGGCGGGACGGATCAGCTTTGAGGGCAAGCCGCAACATTTTGCCGACCCCCGTCAGGCCATTGCCGCAGGGCTGGGTTTTTGTTCGGAGGATCGCAAGCATGAGGGCATCATTCCGCGCATGTCCGTTCGGGAGAACATGACGCTGGCCCTCCTGCCGGCCCTGGCCCGCTCGGGTATTGTCAATGAGCGCGAGCAGCGTCGCATCGTTCTCCGTTTCATCAAGGATATTGGCATCAAATGCGCCAGCGCCGAACAACCCATCCGAGAACTCTCGGGTGGCAATCAGCAAAAGGTTCTGTTGGCCCGCTGGCTTTGCATGAATCCGAAGCTTCTTATTCTGGACGAGCCGACGCGGGGCATCGATGTGGGGGCCACGTCCGAGATCCAAAAGCTTGTGCGCCGGCTGGCGAATGATGGACTAGGCGTCTTGATGATTTCCTCAGAGATCGAGGAGATCCTCGAAGGCGCCGACCGGATCTTCATCCTGCGCGACGGGCGTACCGTCGGCCAGATGAGCCGGGCCGACGCAAGCGAAGCCACACTCATGGCTGCCATGGCGCATGGCAGTGGGGACGCCGCTCCTCATGGAGGCGAGCATTGAGCGTCGATCTCAAGGAGATGCTAATCAAGCCGGCGTCCTCCGAGGAGACGGAGGGCCGGCAACCACGCCCGTCGGCGGCCGCCTGGCTCAGCCGCTATGGCGCTTATCTGGCGCTGGCCCTCCTCGTCCTTTTCAATCTTGCATTTACACCGCATTTCGCGACGATGCAGACCTTCTCGGTCAACCTCGCCCAGATCTGTACCATCGTCATCGTTGGTGTGGGCATGACCCTGGTGATCGCTACCGGCGGCATCGATTTATCAGTGGGGTCGCTGATGGCGATCGCCGGCGCGATCGCTCCGGGCTTCTTCACCGGCTATTATTTTCCTAGCGCCCCGCCCTATCTCAATATCGCCTTGAGCATCGCCGTGCCGATCGCCGTGGCTGGGCTTTTCGGCCTCTTCAATGGCTGGCTGGTGGCGGGCTTCCGCATCCAGCCCATCATCGCGACGCTCGTCCTCTTCATCGCCGGTCGCGGCATCGCCCAGGTCTGGACGAACGGCGACCTCCAAGTCTTCAAGATGCCGGCATTCCAGGCGATCGCCCTTGGCCATGTGCTAGGTGTACCCTTACAAATCTGGATCATGCTGGCGGTCGTCATCCTGGCAGCCTGGGTGCTACGGCGCACTGTCTTTGGTCGCCAGGTTCTGGCGGTGGGCGGCAATGAGGCCGCCGCTCGTCTGAGTGGCGTGCCCGTCGGCCGGGTGAAATGTCTGGTCTATGTCGCCTCCGGCCTTTGCAGCGGCGTGGCCGGCCTCATCGTCATAGCCATGAATTCGGCAGCCGATGCCAACCTGATCGGCATGGGCACGGAGCTGGATGCGATCGCGGCGGTTGCCGTGGGGGGAACCCTCTTATCGGGCGGCCGGGCAACGACGACCGGCACGTTGGTGGGTGCGTTGATCATCCAACTGGTCCGCTACACGCTTCTTGCCAACGGCGTGCCCGATTCTGCCGCCCTCATCGCCAAGGCGGCCTTGATCGTCATTGCCGTGTGGCTGCAGCGACAGGAGCGGGCATGAAACGCGCACATGTTTCCGGGGCAGGGATTGGCGTCACGCTTGCCCTCCTCTTCCTGATCATCGTCGGTGGCTGGCGTTATGACGGCTTCCTCAGCAGCTACAATATCCTGACCGTGCTGCGCTACAATTCCATGTTCGCGCTGGTTTCACTTGGCATGTGCTTCGTCATCATGACCGGCGGCATCGATCTTTCAGTGGGCTCGGTCGCCGCCATGACGAGTGTCGTTTCCGCCTATCTCAGCCCCTATGGTCTTCTGCCCGGGCTACTGGGAGGCGTGGCGGCGGGGCTCTGTGCTGGCGCTCTTTCTGGTTTCATTATCGTCAAGCTTCGCATACTGCCCTTCATTGCGACTTTGGCCGTGATGCTAGCCGCGAGCGGCGTGGGATTGCTCCTAGCTGACAACCAGTCCGTTGCCGTGTCTTATGATTCGAGCTTTACGAGTCTTGGCCAGGGCAGCTTGCTGGAGTCCTTCCAGCCTGATTGGGTCGGCGGCGACAATGCCAATTGGCTGGGAACTGCGCTAAGCTTATTTTTCAATTTTCCCACGCCTGCCTGGCTGGCGCTCGTCGCCTATGTGGTGGCGACCGTCCTGTTGAACTGGCGACCCTTCGGACGGCATGTCCTGGCTGTAGGGGGTGGCGAAGAGGCCTCGCGGTTGATGGGCCTGCCGACCGACCGGACCGTTTTTCTCGTCTATTTGATGTCGGGTGGCCTGGCTGGCCTGGCAGGCGTCATTCTGGCTTCGCAGTTCGGCGCCGGTCAGCCGATCGAGGGCGTGGGCTGGGAATTGTTCGCGATTGCCTCGGTCGTCGTCGGGGGTACGCTTCTCTCAGGCGGAAGGGGCTCGGTCCTTGCCACACTGGCCGGCGTCATGTTGCTCGGCCTTATCTTCACCATCCTCAATTTTGAGAACGGCATGGGCTGGATTAGTCTGTCCGCCTACTGGCAGTCGGTCATCAGAGGTGCGTTCTTGCTGGTCGTGGTCATGCTGCAGAGCAAGCTGGCGCGGCCCATAACCGCATGATTGCGCTGCGGCGTCCTGCCACAGCAGCAAAACTGCTGCGGCCGCATGCGCCAGATGCAACCTAAATCTACCAACTTACTCTGGAAACTGGACCCCAGAGGCTGTACCTACTGCGTTGCAGCGGGACAGCCTCTGGGGTCCTGCTGTTGGCCAGCTGAGCTTGCTTAGCTAGCCGTCCGTCGGACGCAATGTCCGATGCAGATCGGAGGGTTTATCCCTCGGATCACCCAGACGTTAGCCTCCCTGATCTACTTGGCCGGGTTTCGACCCGGCTTTTTTTTCACCATGATATACTCAGGCGACCTGCGCCTTCTTCCCGCCGGCATGACGGGAAGTCAATAGGTCGTTGAAGTTCGGCAAGATATTTACGAAATCTTGCATAAAGCATGGGCAATTAGAGGCGACGCCTGAAAAATAGGCATGGCCTCTTAATGTCGTTTAGGCCTTTGTTCTCAATGCAGCCGTGGACTCAACGTCGATCTCAAGCGACTTCCCGTCTTGACGCAGCGCCACGCCATAGACCGATTGCGCACGCGCTTCGCTGATCCACCCCTCGCGGATATCGTTCAAGACCATGTCCGGCGCCCGCGTGCGTGGATCGCCATAGCCACCACCGCCGGCCGATCGCGAGATGACGAATTCGCCCGGCTCAAGTGCCACGCCATAACAGGCGGGGAGGTCGACGACACTGCCATCGAGCAAGCGCTTTTGTGCCTTGGACGTGGCACCTGGAAGTCCTCCTCGGGCGCCGGCCGCCGGGTTAATCGTGCCATCGGCGGTATAGAGGACTTCGAGTTTGCAGCCCTCGACCGGCCCGAATTCGGCATAGGCGGAAGGGGCGCCCCGGTACCGGCCAGCCCCCTCCGTGTCGGCGACGAGGCGGCGCTCTTTGACGAAGAGGGGATATTGCAGCTCGTCCACCTCGATGCTGTCTTGGCGACAGAGCCCGGCATTACCAACGTGAATGATCGAGAGATAACCGTCTGTCACGGCTGTGCCGGCGCCTCCCGTCGTGCCTAGGAAGATCTGGTTGACGAAGGGCGCCCCCTCGTTTCGTGGATCCCGGCCTGAGATGACGCCCATGGCAGGCGGCATGATGGGGCCGGTCTCCGCCATGCCGAAGCCCGGCGCGATCTCGGCGATCGCGCGCTGAACCGGGTTGCTGACCCGGTCGGCCAGATTGGTGGTGGCGACCGAGCAGGAATGCGGATGGCGCGGGATGCCCACAACGCAATTCTCCCGCAGCTTGACGTCGATGCGGCGAAAGCTGCCGGCATTGGCTGGCACGGTATGGTCGAGAATGCCATTATAGATGCCGACCATGGCAGCAGTGCGCGCGCAACCTTCGGAAAGATTGAGACCGCATGGCTGGCAATCGATGTTATCGGTGAGGTCGACGCTGATCCTACCGGCCGCAGCATCGATCGCCACGTGGATATTGACGGGAATGCCGTCCGGCACGCCAGGGAAAGGGTCATGCGCCGAGTGGACGGTGACCATGCCGCTCGGCAGGCGGCGAATGGCATCCTCCATTTTCTTCTCGGAATAGTCGAACCAGGCGTCGGCATAGTTATCGAGAACGTCCCAGCCCACCTCCTCGCCCAACTGCACGAGCTCACGTTCGCCGATCCGCACCGCACCCAGCGTCGCCAGATAATCACCCCACCACTGTTCGGGCACGCGGATACGCGCCTTGCACATGCGGATGATGTCCTGGTTGTCCTGATAGTCTGACTGGATCTTCACCGCGGAGAAGATGAGCGCGCCTTCCTCATAGACGTCTGCGGCATGGCCCATATAGGTGGTTGGCCGCGAGTTGCCGCAATCGGCTTGATGCGCCTTGGCCAGCACGAAGAAGCGCACCGTACCGCCCGCGTCGACGACCGGCACGATCAGGCAATGGTCGGCCGGATGCGAGTCGCCCTCATAAGGGCTGTTATGCAGGTAGCAGTCGCCGGCCTTCATCTGTGGATGATAACCGCGCACTGCCTCGCACATGAGATCGGGGCCGACCAGCGTGTGGATAGGCAGGCTCTCCGCGCTGGCCAGCAGCTGGCAGTCGGCCGTCACGATGACGCAGGAAAAATCGTGCGCAGTATTCAGCACGCCGGAGCGCGCCGTGCGAAAGAGCGTGTTTTGCATCTTGCGGGCGATGCCTTCCATACGGCTCGCCAGGATCGCCGTCCGCACGCCGCCCGAAAGGGTCTCATTGGTCATACAAGATTCCACTTTGCCAAGGCGAGTTGTCTAAAGGGCGACATAGAGACCGCCGCCGGAGGTCCGTTCGGCGACAGTGCCGGGATCGATGACCACAGTCGTGAACGAGGACTCGACGATGGCCGGGCCCGTCACCTTCAGGCCTGGCGGCATCGCCTCGAAGCGGGCGACCGGAACGTCGCTCCAGCCCGTGCTACTAAAATAGACCGTCCTCTTGCCGATGGAGGCATCGCTGTCGCACGCGGTCAGCCGGCCCGCGCCCGGCTCCTTGAGCCGGCATCGCACTTTTGCCCGCCATGTGACGAACTCGGCACCAGAGTGGGGATCGTTAATCTCGAATATCTTCTTATGCATGGCGTGGAAGTCAGCGACCAGGTCGTCGAGGGCAGCCTGGTCGGCCAGCCGCCGGCCCCGGACCGGGACTTCGATCTCCCAGATCTGGTGCGGGTAGCGTGCCTCCACGGCGAAGTCGATCGCCACCTCGATGGCCCCGGCCCCCGGGCCATCGGCGAAGGCCTGACACTGCTCCTCCATCGTTGCCATCAGCGCGTTGACGCCTTTAAAATCGAACTTGGCGCTGGTGGTGAAGAGCAATCTTGCGTGCTCGGTCGTCAATTCGGACATCAAAGCGCCTGCGGCACTCAAGGTCGCCCCGGTTTCCGGAATGAGCACGGCGGCACAGCCTAGCCGCTTGCCCACGGCCACGGCGTTCAGCCCGGCGGCCCCGCCGCCGCCGATCATGACGGCCGCCCCGGGGTCGATGCCCTGGTTTACCGTGATATCGTCGATGGCACCCACCATCTTCTCGGTCGCCAGGGCGAGGACGGCCGCCGCCGCCTCCTCGAGCGAAATGCTCAACCTGTCGGCGACCTGGGTCTTGAGCGCGGCCCGGGCGGCGTCGAGATCAAGCGGCATGGCGCCACCCAGGAAGAATGCAGGATCAATATAGCCAAGGATAAGGGCGCAGTCGGTGACCGTGGGCTCGGTGCCTCCCTTGCCGTAGGCGACCGGTCCTGGCGTCGAGCCGGCACTGCGCGGCCCCACCTGCAACAACCCGCCGGCATCGACCGAGGCGATCGAGCCGCCGCCGGCACCGATACTCTTCACGTCGACCGAGGGAAAGCCCGTCATGTGGCCGCGAAAACGCTGGCCAAGCCAAGTCTCGCGCGTCCAGGGAATGCGGCCGTCGCGCACCAGGCTGACATCGTAGCTGGTGCCGCCTGTATCGGCGATGATCACCGGTGCGGCGCCGAAATCCCGCTCGGCATAGAATCGTCCTGCCACCGGCGCCATGGCCGGTCCGGAATTGATCGAATGGATGGGGGCCCGTGCCACTGCCTCGGCATCCATCACGCCGCCTTGTGACGTCACCATCAGCGTGCGGCCGCTGAAGCCCGCCTCGCGCAGCCGGTTGGTGAGCTTGCTCAGATAGTCGAACATCAGCGGCTTGAGTGAGGCATCGATGACCGTGGCGGAGGCGCGACGGTATTCGCGCAGCGTCGGGTTGAGGCGATGCGACAGGGTTACCGATACATTCGGCAGGTGCTCGGCCAGGATGGCGCCCACACGCTCTTCGTGCACCGGATTGGCGACCGACCAGAGCAGGCATACGCCCACCGCCTCGACGCCAAGTTCGGCCAGCCGGCCGGCGATGGTTGCAACGGCAGCTTCGTCGAGCGCTTGCTTGATCGAGCCGTCCGCCATGACGCGCTCGGGCACTTCGAAGGTGAGATGCCTTGGTACATAGGCCTCGGGATAGTTGACCTTGAAATTGAAGGGCTCGATGCGCCCGCCTTCGCGCAGGACGAGAATATCAGGATGCCCAGCCGTCGTCAGGAAGGCGGTCTTGGCGGTATTGCCGGTCAGAATGGCGTTGATAGCCCGCGTCGTGCCATGCACGAACATGTCGACGCCGGCGAGAAAACGCCCGCGCGGCATGCCATAATGATCAGCCGCCAGCCCGATCGCATCCAGCACCCCGCGCACCGGGTCGTCGGGCGTCGTCGATGCCTTGAAGAGCCTCGTTACAGCGCCGTCCTCGACGACGAGATCGGTAAAGGTGCCCCCCGTATCGCAGGCCAGTCTCATCGGCGCGTCCGCCTTCCTCTTGCTCAACATGTGTGATCACAATTGAGCAAGTTGTTAAGCAAGGGGCGTGCCGCTCGTTCTGGCAAGCGGTTTGCTACGGGTCGAGGCCCGGTATCGGGAATATCTGCGTCGCCGCCAGTCAGGAGCCATTCCTTGTCGTCCTCGACCCTGCATTTCGGCTCTGACGCCCATCGTGCCCTCGCGCGCGGCTATCGGCGCGCGGCGACTCTGGTAGCCGGGACCATGGGGCCCTTCGGCCGTGCGGTACTCGTCGAGCGGCCGCATCATGCTCCGCGTCTGATTCGCGACGGCTATCGCCTGATGCAAGAGCTGGAGATCGAGCCCGGTCCGCCGCAGATGGCCGTTCAGACACTGCGTGAACTTGCATGGCGAACGGTCGATGCAGTGGGCGATGGCAGTTCGAGCGCCATCGTCGCCACCGCCGCCATGCTGGACGTCGCCTTGCCAGCGATCACGGCTGGTCATGTCGGATCGGCGCTCCAGGCCGAACTCGACAGGCTGGCTCCCATCTTGATGGCGGGCATTGCACGTCGCACGCGCCCATTGGCCGACCGCGACGAGTTGACCCGTGTTGCCGTCATGGCGGCCGGGGACGACGCCGATATCGGGCATTTGGTGGCGCGCGCGCTGACGGCCGTCGGACCGGGCGGCCATGTCCAGGTCGATACTTCGCCGGCGCGCGAGGATTCGCTGGATCACGAGGCGGGTCTCTGTTTCGACCAGGGCTGGCTTTCCTCGGGCTTCGCGCAGGACGAACCCGAGGGTGCAATTCTCCTGGATGATCCCCTGATCGTCCTGCACCGTCATCCGATCACCGACCTTGCCCCGCTTATCCGTGTCCTCGAGATGGTGGCAGAAGCCAACCGCTCGCTGCTGATCATCGCCGAGAACGTAACGGGACAGGCTTTGACCACACTTCTTCTCAACCAGCGCCAGGTTGGCCTCAAGGTTGCTGCCGTCAAAGCACCGGGCCATGGTGTGTGGCGCGACGTCATGCTCGAGGACCTGGCGATCGCCACGGGCGGCACCGTCATCGCTCCGGAACGCGGCACCACGCTGGGCGAACTCCGCCCCGCTATGCTGGGACGCGCGGATCGGGCGCGCGTCACGCGACAAGGCACCAGCATCGTCGGCGGCCGCGGCGCGCCCCAATCTCTAGCCGAACGGCGGGCGGCAATCGGGCGGCAAATCAAGGCTGAACAGCATCTGGACTTCGATCGTGAGCAGCATCGAAAGCGGCTGGCCCGCCTGAGTGGCGGCATCGCGACCCTGCGGATCGCGGGCCGCATCGCGGTTGAGGCCGAGGAACGCTGCCAGCGCGCCAAGCGAGCTTTAGCTGCCGCACGGGCCGCGGAGCAGGACGGCGTTACCACGATCGGTGCGGCACTTGCCGTCCTGGCGGAACTCAAAGCGAACCCGGAGGGCGGCCTGCCTGCCGCTCTGGCACTTCGCATGCTGGAGGCGGGCGTCTCGGCGCCGATACAGGCCGTGGCCGCCAATCGGGGCCTTGACGGCGCGGCCGTCGCTCGCCGTCTGCTGGCGAGCCCGGAAAGTGCGTACGACGTGATCACAGATGCCGTGATCAACGCCAGATCCACCACCCTGCCCGAATCAGCCGCCGTCCTGCGTACCGCCATCGGCGGGGCGATCTCGGCTGCCAGCGCACTCATGCGCGTCGACCTGACCATCTCGCAGGCAGAGCGTGTCAGTGAGATGACAATGTGATCACAATCGGCGCATGGCATGCTGGTTGCTTGCCGAGCGTCTGGCAGATCGGCTCAGCCGGGTTCGTATTATTCGAGATGGGTCGGTTGGGCATCGCCGAGCGGAGAGGAGAAGATCGCTGATCACGACAACCTCTGAGCGCAGCTCTCGGGCGACGCCGGATCTAAAACTGGGTGAGAAGACCAAGCTGAACGCGCCGCCTATTCTCGAGATCGTCCATGCGACGCATCGCTATGGTGATACCGTCGCCCTCGATGACGTCTCGGTGGCAGCTCGCCAGGGTGAGTTCCTGACCATCCTGGGCGAAAGCGGCTCTGGCAAGACGACCCTCCTTCGCATGATCTCAGGCCTCGAGCGGCCGAGCGAGGTGCAGGCCCTCAGGCTCAATGGCGAAGACGTCGTCGACCTGCCGGCCTATGAGCGCAACTGCACGACGGTCTTTCAGAGCTATGCGCTCTTCCCGCATCTCACCGTCGGCAAAAATGTCGAATATGGTCTGCGTGTTCGCGGGGTGCCGGCCGGCGAGCGCGAGGAGCGCGCCCGTGCGGCACTCGGCATGGTCCGGCTCGAGGACACGTTCGAGCGCCGAATCCACCAGCTCTCCGGCGGCCAGCGTCAGCGCGTGGCCCTGGCGCGGGCGATCGTCACGCGCCCGGCCATGCTGCTGCTCGATGAGCCCTTGGGCGCCCTCGACGAAAAGCTGCGGCAGGACATGCAGGTCGAGCTCATGGAGATCCACAAGCGGCTCTCCATGACCTTCGTCTATATCACCCATAGCCAGGAAGAGGCGTTGACGATGAGCGATCGCATCATCCTCATGCGCCGCGGCAAGATCGCCCAGGAGGGCACGCCGCAGGAGCTCTTCGACCAACCGGCAAGTCGTTTCACCGCCGCCTTCATGGGCGTCGAGAATCTGATGGAGGGCAAGTTGGTAGCGCTGCAGGGCGACCGTGCCAGGGTCGAGGTGGCGGGGCAGGTCATCGTCGGTCGCTGGCCGGGCGGGGTAATCAACCCGGGCGAGGACGTGGTGGCGGGCGTCCGCGCCGAGCGTCTGCATCTCGGCCCGCCGCCTGCGCAGGCGGAGGCCAACTGGCTGCCCTGCAGCCTGCAAGGCTCGATCTACAAAGGTAAGTATCTGGACCAGACGGCAACGACGCCGGTTGGCGAAATCAAGATCCGCCTTTGGGAACAGAGCGCGGCGCAAGGGGAGCCGGGCGGCATCTGGTGGAAGCAGTCAGATTGCATGGTGATGCGACCCTAGGACCGCGTCATCGGACACGCGCTTGCAGAGAATTCTTTCAATATCAGGAGCAGCGGGATGCAGGGCAAAGACGACGATGATCAGCTGAGGCTGGCAAGGCGCGACCTGTTGCGCGGCGCGGCCGGCTTGGGCGCGACGGCGCTTCTGGCCACGGTGCCAGGAGCTGCGGCAATGGCCGCGGAGGAGCGGGTCAAGGCCTATGGCACGACAACGGCGCAGCTCAAGAATTGGGACCTGATGACGAAGTCGATCGGTGTCACCGTCGACTACACGCCGACCAATTCGGATATTGGCGTCTTCATGCGTGACGTCATGGCCAATGACATTGGCGACAATGTCGATGTCTTCTTCTTCGACGGCGGCACGCAGAACGTGCTCGGACCCCAGGGAGCCTATGCTGAGATCGACGAGAAGAATCCCGAGCTCACCCTTTGGGATCGAACGCCCGATGCCTGGAAGCGCTCAGACCTCGTCCGCTTCGACGGCAAGCAATATGGCATCCCCGTCATCGGCAACGGCGACTGCTTTGGCTATTTTCCGGAAAAGATAGGCGCCAATCCGAATGGGCAGGACGACGTCTCCTGGTCCGTATTCTTCGAGGATGACAGAACCAAGGGCCGTGTCGCCATCGACCGCAGCTGGCTGCAGTCTCTCTCCGAGACGGCCAACTATCTGAACGAAACCGGCAAGCAGAAGATCGAGGACGTGGCCGACATGCCGGGCCCCGTCGCCGCCAAGGTGGTCGATTATCTGGTCGAGCGAAAGAAAGCCGGCCAGTTCCGTACGATCTTCACAGCGTTCGAGGAGCAGGTCCAGCTGCTCGGCAACAAGGAAATCGATCTCATCAATTGCTGGGAGCCGGCCACCAAGGAGGCTAACCTCAAGCTGGGCCCGAATGCGACGATCTACGCCTTCACCGTCGAGGGCTATTACAAATGGTTGATCGAGGCGACGATCCCTGTCCAGGCGGCTAAGCGCGCCAATATCGACACCGTCTACAAGTTTCTGAACTACATGCTGGGCGGCGAGTATCGCGCCTATCAGGCCAAGGAACGCGGCTATGCCGGCCCGAACATGGATCTGGGCGTGAAATACGCGCAGGATCATAACTGGCCGAAGGAAGACGTGGAGCTTCTTCAATACACGCAGACGAAAGTCGATCGTAAGTACAAGAAGCCCTTCTTCTGCAAGACCACGCCGGTGCACGCATCCGAGATGGAAGAAGAGTGGCAGCGTTTCCTCAACGCCTGAAGCAGCCAAGGAGATCCTAGGATGGCGATCAGCACGGCAGCGGCACCGAGGCGCTACCGCTCCCTCCAACTGGGACGGCTGGGCCGGCTGCCAATTGTCATCCCGGGCTTCCTCGTCGTCTGGTCGCTGATGGTCGTCCTCCCGCTTCTCGTGGTGGTGGCCTTCAGTTTTTTCCAGGTGAAATACTACAAGGTTGTCTACCAGCCCTCGCTGGACGCCTGGATCTCGCTCTTCACCTCGGGCCGCTGGCTGGTGGCGGTAAGAACGCTGCGCATCGCGCTCACCATGACGGCGATCGAGCTGTTCTTGGCCTTTCCCTTCGGGCTCTGGCTGGCCAAGGGCTGCCGTTCGGTCCCGCTCAAGGCATTCATCATCACCCTGCTCACGATCCCCTTCTTTCTCGATCCCTCCTCGCGCACCATCGTCTGGCGGGCGATCCTGGGATCGGGCGGCTTGATCAATAGCGGGCTCATGCATCTGGGCGTCATCAATGCGCCTATTGAATGGCTGCTCTATTCCGAGTTCGCCGTCCATTTCGGCATGATCGGCAGCTATTTCCCAACGATGGTCTTCCCGATCTTCATGATCATGAGCCTGATCGACGACGAATATCTCCAGGCCAGCGCGGATCTCGGCGCCAGTCCCGGACAGACGCTTGTCCATGTGATCATGCCGCTGGCGATTCCCGGGGTAATGGCTGGCATTATCTTCACGCTCGTGCCGCTCATGGCGGCTTTCGTCGAACCGCAGATGCTAGGCGGCGGCTTTGTCAATCTCTTGGGGGATTCCGTCGATTCGGCTTTGCGCGAATTGAAATATCCTACAGCTGCCGCCCTTTCGACGGTCGTTGTAGCGATCCTGGCCTTCTGTCTGCTCGTCCTCATTCTCATGACGCGCAAGCGCTTCGATTTTGCCAACATGTTCACGGCCACGCATCGCTGAGCCACCTTAGCCAAGGGGAAGACAATGTCCGTAATCGAACCGGGTCCGGCTACCCGCCGCTACGAGTGGCAGCGATTCCCGAACGCCTGAAGTGAGGAGTTGGTATGATCGGCAATCCGCGCCTCCAGCGCCTAGCCCGCGTCGACACGCATCAGCTCGATCAGCGAGGTCGTTACTGGCGACGGCTCTCCGGTTGGAGTGGCTGGGGGCGGGTCGGCATGTGCCTGGGCTTCTTTGCCATCGCCATGATCTATGTACCGATAGCCCTTTTGGCTCTCATGTCGATCAGCCAGAGCCCCCTTTCCGGCATCCCCTATCCGCTGACGCTCCAGCATTACGGCACGCTCCTCAGTGACGGCCGTTGGCTCCTGCCCCTGCAAAAGAGCGTGATCATGGGGGTGGTTGTGGCGTTTACCTGCATGCTGGTGGCAACTTTGGTCGGACGCGCCATCACCCGCATGAAAAGACCAGGCGGGGTTCTTATCGTCAGCCTCATTCCCCTCTTCGTGCCCGGTCTGACCATGGGGGCCGCGCTCTTTATCTTTCTGCGCACGATGCTGGATCTGAAGCTCGGCCTCTGGTCCATCTTCGTTGCCCACATGGTCTGGGCACTCCCCTTCGCCCTTCTTCTGGTGCTGGTTGTCGCCAGTCGCTTCGATCTGCGTCTCTTGGAGGCGGCGTCCGATCTCGGCGCCAATAACTGGCAGCGCTTCTGGCAGATCGAGTTTCCGATTCTGCGTCCCGGCATCATGGGGGCAGGGATTTTCGGTTTTCTGCTTTCTTTCAACGAGTTGCTGCGTTCGATCTTCGTGCGCGGCCAGGAAACCACGATGCCGATCTATAACTGGGCAATGGCGGCATCCCAGCAATCGCAGGTGCCCATCATCTTCGCGCTGGCGACAATTATCCTTCTGGTCACGCTGCCCGTCATGTCGATCTTCTTCTGGCTTCTCTTTCGAAAGGCCGGCTGATGCCGGATCTGATACCGGCCCGTCTCGATCGTCTCCTCTTCGAGCTGATGCGGGACTATCCGGGGCCCGGGGGCGCCGTTGCCGTTCTTCGCGAAGGTCGGGTCGTGCTGAGGCACGCTTGGGGTTTTGCCAATGCCGAGCGTCGCATCCCCTTTACGCCCGGCACTCTCTTTCGTTTCTGCTCGATCACCAAGCAGTTCACCTGTGGCCTTGTCCTCGATGCGTTCAAGGACCCGACGAGCCGCGATGGCGCGGTGTCGTCTCGTCTGCCGAACCTCGCTGAACCGGCACCCGGTATCCTTCATCTCTGCCACAACCAGTCCGGCCTGCGCGATTATTGGGCATTGGCCATGCTGCAAGGAGCGGCCGTCGAATCGGCCTTCGGTGATCCCGAGGCCTCGGCTCTCGTCCGCCAGGCTAGAAGTCTGCATTTCAAGCCCGGCACCCGCTATTCCTACGTCAACCAGAATTTCCGGCTGCTCTCCGACATCTTGGAGGCTGAGACCGGACGCGGCTTTGCCGAATTGCTACGTACGCGCATTTTCGCGCCGGCCGGTATGGAGACAGCTTTTCTCGCCGCCGACACCCGCGCCATGCCGGACGGCACGGAGGGCTATGAAGGCACGCCCGAGCGTGGCTTCAGGGCGGCCGTCAACAACATCATCTGGACCGGCGATGCGGGCCTTGGCGCCTCGCTCGACGACATGATCGCCTGGGAGCGTCATATCGATGCTACGCGCGATGATCCGGACGCTCTGCCGACGCGGTTGTCGGTCCCCGTCATGTTCAAGGATGGCAGTCCGGCTGCCTACGGCTTCGGGCTCAGGCGCAGCATCGAATTTGGCCGGGTTGCCATCGGCCATGGCGGCGCGCTCCGCGGCTGGCGCAGCCAGCGGCTCTATGTGCCCGGCGAGCGCCTCTCGATCGTCGTCATGTTCAATCATCTCTCGGATGCACACAGCGCCGCAATCGATCTTCTGGGTGGTATCCTAGGTGAGACATCCAGGACACCCGCGCTGCAGACAGCGCCCAACTGGCTCGGCGCGTATGTTGAGCCCGAGACCGGCCTCTCGGTCCGGATCGAAGCTGCCGACGAGGGTCAGGTCCGGCTCCGCTACGGCCACTCGGCCGAGATCCTGGCCTTGGATCCGGACGGTGCCGCCTCCGACGATGCTGCCATCCAATTACGCGCGCTGTCTGACGGGCTGTGGATGGTCCGGCGGGACGAGAATCAACGCTCACGCCTTCAGCGGATCGATGGTGAAGCCAGTCTCGACGTTACGGGCCGTTATCGATGCGAAGAGATCGACGCCGACCTGGTCGTCGTGAATGCTGGAGGGCTCCTGCACGGCGCCTTCACCGGTCCGCTCGGCCAAGGCCGGATGGAGCGTCTTTCGCCGATCGGACCCGACGTCTGGCTCCTGCCCTGTCCGCGCGCACTCGACCACACGCCCCCCGGCGACTGGACGCTTGCCTTCCATCGCGATGCCAGTGGCGACGTGGCCGGCCTCAAGCTCGGCTGCTGGCTGGCGCGTGGCCTTGCCTACCGTCGGCTCGGTTAGCCACCGACCGACAGGCTCGCAACTAACGCCTGTCCCGGTGTCTAACCTCACGCGGGAGGCTGCCTTGGCAACTCTCATCGGGAAGCAGAGCTCGGTTTGACGGCAATCGCCAACGCTTGGCGTTTTATGGAGAGTCCGCTGCCGGATATCCACGAAGGCCTAGATCATCTCAGTCGCGCCGCGGTTTCGTGCGTCAAGCGCGTTTAGACGGGCTGAGCCTGGATGAAGGTCGCCCAGGGCATGACCTCGGCATATTTCTGTTGCATGTCAAAGAGGTTGGCGCGGTGCGGCTCCAGAGCGCGGTCGCCGACGCAATCCTCCAGCACGATCGGTCGGAAACCCGACGACATCGCATCCACGACGCTGGCTCGCACGCAGCCGCTGGTCACGCAGCCTGCGATCAACAAAGTCTGCACGGCCCTTTGCGCGTACCAGGCGGCGAGCGGCGTGCCGAAAAAGGCGGAAGGATTGGTCTTGCGAACGACGAACTCGCCAGCTCTCGGCGTCAGTTCGGGAACGATGGCGCTTTCTGGCGAATCCTCTTTGAGCTTCAACATCGAGGGCACCTTGAGGCAGAAAACGTTGGCGTCGCTGTCATCGTCGGCAAAGACGATCCGGGTGTGTGCTACCGGCCAGCCCCGCTCACGCGCCTTTGCCAGGACCGGCATGGTCGATTCAATGGCGGCGCGGATATTTCCGCCGCCCAGCGTGCCGGGATCGGCAAAGCCATTGACGAAGTCGACGATCAAAAGGCCTACACGGCCTTCGACACCGAGGCGCTCGCCGAAGCCCTGGCGCTGGTAGACGGCTGTCTCGTCGCTCACGCCACGACCTCGTTCACGACCTTGCCCTGGTGCACGACTTCCTGGCCATCCAGCATGACCGTGCAGTTCCTGAGTGGAATGTCGATGTGGCAGGCCGTATTGCGATTGCCGCCCGCTTCCGTGTTGGGGCCGAGCGAGAAGAGGAAGTTACCGGCAAAGGCGCGGGCATCCATCCCGATCGTGGCCTCGCGATCATAGAGTCCCAGGACCGACCAGCGTGCCCGGTCCTGCAGGCCCCAGCCGATATGCGAGATCGCATAAGCCTCGGGATCCTCGTAGGTCTCGATGAAATCGCGAAGGAGCTCGGTGTCGATGCCGCCCTCCATCTTCTTAACGAACCCATCCTCAACATGGAGAATGATGGGCTCGTTCACATAATTCTTCTGCGGCAAAAGAATGTCGCCCTTGTCGATGACGATGGTACCGTTCGACTGGCCTTCGACCGGCCAGGTCGCAAGGAAGCCCGAGGGCCAGTGATCCCAGCGCCCGGGCTTGTCGACGAAGCCATACTCTTCCAGCATCGGATACTGACCGAGCTTGAAGCGCACATTCGTGCCGCCTTTGGAGACGACGTGCATTTCCTTGGCTTTCTGCAGCTTTGCCGAGGCTGCAAGAACGCGTGAGCGGTCGGCCTCGGTCGGCACCATGCGGGCCAGGACCTCTGGCGGCTCGACGGCCAGGAGCATGCGCGTGCCCGATTCCAGGATTTCACCCTGCTCCGGCGAGAAGAGCAGCAACATCAGGTCGAGGACGAGATCGCTCTCCTTCAAGAGCGCCATCGCCGCCTTGTTGCCGGTGAGCGGCGTCGTGCCGACATAGGCCAGCGCATCCCGCGAGAGCGACTTCTCGCCATTCATGGGCGGAAGGTCCAGCCGGTTGACAATGGCACCCATGTCGCGGGCTGCGATCGTGGCCGTCTGCAAAGTCTGCGGGTTGGTCAAAACGTTGGTCAGGATGGTGACCGTCTCGCCAGACTTGAGATTGGAGAGGCTCAGCACCTGACGCCAAGCCTGGATCATCTCATAGTCGCTGATCGCCATGCCGGTTGCTCCTTCTGCCAGATTGGCGCCAAAGTATTATTCGTATACAAACGTGTCCAGCGCCTTTCATGTGTTCATCACCCGCAATTCCAGGAGCGACGATGGCCAGCACGTTCGTCGAAGGTGGCAATGTCCATGCCAACGGCATCCGCCAACATTATCTCCGCTATGGCGGCAAGGGTCAGCCTTTAATTCTGGTTCCAGGCATTACCAGCCCGGCCATCACGTGGGGTTTTGTCGGCGACCGGTTGGGGCAGCGCTTCGACACCTACGTCCTGGATGTGCGTGGCCGTGGACTCTCACAAGCCGGTGATCTCGATTATGGCATCGACGCCTGTGCCGACGACATCGCAGCCTTCACTTCGGCTCTGGGATTGGAGCAGCCGGTCGTCATGGGGCATTCCATGGGCGCCCGCTTTGCGATCCGTGCGGCCAGGCGTCATCCGGGCGCCTTTGCCAAACTCGTACTTGTCGACCCACCGGTGAGCGGCCCCGGCCGGCGCGCCTACCCGGCCAAGCTCGACTGGTATGTCGATTCGATCCGTCTGGCCATGCGGGGCTGTGATGCCGAAGACATGCGGCCCTTCCTGCCCAAATGGACGAAAGAGGAGCTGCAGCTTCGCGCTGAGTGGCTGCATACCTGCGACGAGACCGCCGTGGTTACCGCCTTTGAGGGTTTCCAGACCGACGACATCCATGTCGACCTGCCGCATCTGGCGATGCCCGTTCTTCTCGTCATCGCCGGCGGCGCGACGGTGATTCTTCCCGAGGACGCCGCCGAGATCAAGAACTTGCTGCCGGACGTGCGGATAGCGACGGTCGAGGGTGCCGGCCACATGATCCCTTGGGATTCGTTCGACGGGTTCTTCGCGGCCATTGATCCGTTCCTCACGTAATTTGTTTGTTTACAAACAATATTGGCAACGATAAGGCTCTTGGCGGTCAATCTACGGGACGAGACAACATGCCTGTAACCATCAAGACGCCCGCTCGTGACGAAAAGATCGCCGTCGTCGGCGCTGGCCTGGGCGGTGCGGTCATGGCCATTCTCCTTCAACAGGCCGGATTCGACGTCGACGTCTACGAGCAGGCGCCAGGGTTCTCTCGACTGGGAGCCGGTATTCATGTCGGTCCTAACGTGATGAAGATCCTGCGCCGGATCGGCATCGAGGAGCCGCTCGAGGCGATCGGCAGCCATCCGGATTTCTGGTTCAGCCGCGACTGGGCGACCGGTGACTACATGTCCCGCATTCCGCTCGGTGCTTTCGCGCGGCGGAACTACGGTGCCGCCTATCTCACCGTGCATCGCGGCGACTTTCATGCGTTATTGGAGCGTGCGATCGCGCCGGGTACGCTGCATTTCGGCAAGGAGCTCCGGGACGTTAAGGACAGTGGCAGCGACGTCCACTTGAGCTTTGCCGATGGCTCGCACGCAACCGCCAGCATCGTCATCGGCGCCGACGGCGTCGATTCGAAGATCCGCGAGGTGCTTCTCGGAGTCGAGGCGCCGACTTACTCCGGCTGGGTCGGTCATCGGGCTGTCTTTCCCAGCGCCGGGCTCAAGTTTCGCGAGCAGTACGAGCCTTGCGTCAAGTGGTGGTCCGAGGATCGACACATGATGGTCTATTACGTCACCAGGGCGCAGGACGAGATCTACTATGTGACGGGCGTGCCCGAACCCTGGGAGCACGGCATCTCGAGCGTGCCCTCCAGCAAGGAGGAGATGCGCGAGGCCTTCGCCGGCTATCATCCGCTGGTTCAGGGCCTGATCGATGCCACGGTCGAGGTGTCGAAATGGCCGCTTCTCGAGCGCAATCCCCTGCCGCTCTGGAGTCGTGGCCGGCTCGTGCTCTTGGGCGATGCCTGTCACCCGATGAAGCCGCACATGGCGCAGGGTGCCGCCATGGCGATCGAGGATGCGGCCATCCTGGCTCGTTGCATCGAAGCCTGTGGTGTCGGTGCCTATGATACGGCCTTCGACCTCTACAAGGCCAACCGGTTCGAGCGGGCATCGAAGGTGCAGAAGGTCTCGCACGACAATACATGGCTGCGTTATGACGAGGATCCGGCATGGTGCTTTGGCTATGACGCCTATGATGCGCCGTTGCAGGACGCGCCGACGGAGGTCGTGTAACGCTGCCAGCCAATCGGGGCCCCGCTCGTCGGGCGCACGGCGCGTAGGCCGGCGCTTCCGCCGGCCTGTTAGGTCGCTCCGTTCGTTTCCGCCTCGTGATCAGGCGCGCAGATTTTCCCGCAGGGTCGAGCCCGCGTAGCTGGTGCGCATCAGGCCACGCTTTTGCAGGATCGGTACCACCATCCGGCAGAATTCTTCGTGCATGCCCGGGTGATAGGTCGGAATGACGACGAAGCCGTCGCAGGCCTCGGCCTTGAAGGCTTCTTCCATGCGATCGGCGATCATTTCGGGCGTGCCGATCCACATCCTGTCGCGCCAGGTCTTGGATGCCGCTTCCTGCAGCTTGAGGTTCTCAGCCTTCATGGTCTGCTGGACCAGATCGAACGAGCCCTTCATGCCTTGGTTGCGCTGCAGCTCGGCCAGCGACGCCTCGTCCTTCAGCTTGGTAAGGTCGGCGCCGAGATTGGAACTGGCAAAGGCCAGCGTGAGCTCGGGATCGACGAGGCTGCTCAGATATTCCGCCCGCTCCCTGGCGATCGATTCGGTCTCGCCCAGGGACACGCTCAGCATCGGCAGGATGGCGCAATGCTCCGGCGGCCGGCCAGCTTCGATCACTCGCGTCTTCATGTCGGCGTAGAATGTCTGCATGTCCGAGATCCCACGCTGAACCGTAAAGATCATTTCGGCCCAGCGGGCGGCGAAGACGCGGCCCCTTTCTGAGGAACCGGCCTGCATGATCACCGGATGGCCCTGCGGGCTGCGCGGGATCGACAAAGGCCCGCGGGTCTTGAGGAACCGGCCCTCATAGTTTGCGTAATGCACTTTCGCGGGATCGGCGAAATATCCCCGCTCCTTGTCCAGGATGAAGGCGTCGGGCTCCCAGCCATACCAAAGTTTCATACAGGCCTCGAGCACCTCATCGGCACGATCATAGCGGATATCCCGTGCCGGCAATTCGTCGATGCCGAAATTCCTGGCCTCCAGGTCGGTTGCCGATGTCACGACGTTCCAGGCGACCCGACCCTTGGTCAGATGATCAAGTGAGGCCAGCATGCGGGCTAGGTTGTAGGGGTTGTGGAAGGTCGTCGAGAGCGTGGCGCCCAGCCCCAGACGCCTGGTGACCCGGCCCATCAGGGGAAGGACCATCATGGGATCGAGGAAGCTGATTTGTCCGCCCCGGCGGACATAGGCATCGACGCTACCGCCATGCACATCGTAAAGCCCGAAAAGATCGGCGAAGAAACAGCCATCGAAACAGGCATCTTCCAGGACGCGTGCAATATGCTCGTAGCGCTCCGGCTCCAGGATGTCGTCCAGCCGTGACGAGGGGTGCCGCCATCCACCCGGCTGGTCCGCCGTCGGCCCCGTTTTCAGATAGGCCAAGAGATGCATCATACGCGTGCTCATCGGCGTTGGGCTCCGGTCTAGGACGCCAGGCGACGTCGATCGATAAAATCATAAGTATACATACAAAATCCGCGAAGGATGCCGCTTGTCAATCGCAGAGTTCTGTCGTCCCTGCCATCGGATGGTTGGTGCCGCTTCCTTTCCTTCTTTCGCATTGACAAGGCCGCGGAGGGCATCGCATCTTCGTTTGTATGCAAACTAAATAGCGGGGATCATTCATGACTGTCCGTCTGTCCCGTCGCCATGTCGCTGGCCTTCTCAGTGCAAGTACCGCACTTGGCATGATTGGCCTGCCGCTGCGGCGGGCCTGGGCGGCCGAGACCATCACGGTCCTCAACTGGCAGGGCTACGGCACGGATGAAAAATGGGCCCTGCAGGCCTTCACCAAGGCAACCGGCATCGCCGTCCAGCACGATTATTACAGCTCCGAGCCGGAAATGATCACGAAGCTGCGCACCAACCCGGGGGCCTATGACGTGGCTGTCGTCAATAGTGCCCGGACACAGCAGCTGCAGGCCGAAGACCTGCTGATGCCGCTCGATCTCAGCAGGATCCCGAACGCAGTCGGGCTGACCCCGGCGCTCCGGGACAACCCCAATATCCATATCGACGGCAAGGCCTATGGCTGTGCCTGGGTCTGGGGCTACAATGCGATTGCCTATCGCCAGCCCGGCATTCAAACGCCCGACAGCTACAAGATCTTCCAGGACCCGGCCTATGAGGGGCGTCTAGCTCTTTTGGACGACGCCACGAATTCGGTGGCGATCGGCGCTCTCTTGACCGCCCAGGATATGAACGATCCCAAGGACCTGACGGCGGTGAGCGAGCAGCTCAAGGCCATGAAAAAGAACCTCAAGCTGCTCTGGTCCAGCGAGGATCAGTGGAACAAGGGCTTCGAGGCCAAGGCCTTCGATCTGGCGGTGTACTGGTCGGGTGCCTCTGTCCGCTCGCGCCGTACCTATAAGCTGCCCTTGGGCTTCACCGCGCCCAAGGAAGGGGCGATCGGCTGGTTCGACACGCTGGGCGTGCCTTCCTCGAGCACCAAGGCGGAGGCTGCTCTCGCTTTCGTCAACTACATGATCGATCCCGCTTTCTACGTCGAATGGGCGACCAAGGTGGGAGCGCCGGCCTCGGCCAACGGATCGGCCATGGAAAAGCTGCCGGCGGATGACCTGAATCGGACGACTCACGATCCGGCCCTCTTCAAGTCCATGCAGTTCATGGGCCCGTTGCCCGACGAGCGCCGCCAGGCCTTCGCCGACCTTTGGGAAGAGACGAAGGCTTTTTATGCAAGGTGAGCTCGCAGGTGGCGGTTTGCGGCAGGCCAGATCCGGGCGCTCGCTCAAGCGGGCGATGCCGGTGTGGGTCGGCACGCTGGCGCTCCTGTTGCCTACGTATCTCTGGTTGACGCTGGCGATCTTCCTGCCGCTTTTGGGCATGCTCGTTTTCAGCTTCCTGACAAAAGCGCCTTTCGGCAACGCCAAGCCGGCCTTCACCTTCGATCAATATCTTGCCTTCGTCCGCCAGCCCTACCTGATCGACGTCGCCTGGACCTCGCTCCGACTAGCGCTTGTCACGACCGGACTTTGCATGATCCTGGGTCTGGCCGCGGCGATGGCTCTTAAACAGGCAGCGAGCGGCCGCGCGCGCACGATCCTGTTCATGCTGATCATCCTGCCTTTCTGGACCAACGGGCTGATCCGCATTTTTTCCTGGACCATGGTGCTGCGCGAGGGCGGCTTCATCGACATGGTGATCCGGGCCTTCTGGCCAGGCGCACCCAGCATCGGTCTGCTCTACAGCGAGCCCGCCATCATCATCGGCCTCGTGCACGGCTATCTGCCTTACATGATCTTGACCTGCTTCATCTCGCTGCTCGCGATCGACGACGATCTCATCGATGCGGCGCGCAGTCTCGGCGCGCGGAACTACGTCATTTTCGGCAAGATCATCCTTCCTCTTGCCTTGCCGGGGCTCATCTCGGGGGCCGTCTTGACCTTCGTTCCGGTCATTGGCTGCTTCATGGAGCCCCGCATCCTGGGTGGTCGCGTCGGCGTGACGATGGGCACGGTCATCGAAGACCAGTTCACCTCGGCCTTCAACTGGCCGCGCGGGGCGGCGTTCTCTTTCTCGATGCTGGCGCTGGTGCTCGTCGTCTTCGCCCTCTTCTCGAGCGTGCTCCGGCAAGGTGGTATTGCCAGGGAGGACGGATGACGCACGTGGCGCGCGCCTTCCTCCTTGGCGTCCTCCTTTTCCTCTACGCGCCGATCATCGTCATGGTGGCGATGGCTTTCAACGCCTCGCCGCTCTATGCGATGCCGTTCGAATTCTCGACCCGCTGGTTCGGCGCGCTCGCGGGCGACGCCGTCCTTATCGATTCGACCCGCAACAGCCTGGTGATCGCCGTCCTGACAGCCGTGATCGCCACCATCCTAGGCACGGCCGCTTCGCTTGCGCTCGAGCGCAAGCGCTTCATGGGCCGCGCGATCCTACGCATCCTTCTTCTGCCGCCCATCGCCATTCCCTGGATCATCAGCGGCACGGCCATGCTGCTGTTCTTCTTCTGGACAGGGATCGGGCGCGGTTTCCATGCCATGCTGATCGGCCATGTCGCACTTGCCATCCCCTATGTGGTCCTCGTCGTCGGCACGGGCCTGAAGAACGTCCGCGTCGATCTCGAGGAGGCCGCGCAGAGCCTGGGTTCAACTCCATTGCACGCCTTCTTCGCCGTGACGCTGCCGTTATTGGCGCCCAGCATCGCTGCCGCCGCCCTCTTCGCCTTCGCCGTCTCCCTGGACCAGTTCGTGATCTCATATTTCCTGGCGACACCCGGCTACTCCACTCTGCCGGTCCAAATCTACACCGCCATCCGCAAGGGCTTCACGCCTGAGATTAACGCCATTTCGGCGCTGCTCCTGGGTTTCTCCATGCTGGCCATCCTGGCCTTTGTTTGCCTCTCGAAGGCCGGAGGTACGCTTGAGCGCCGTTGACGTCGCCGCCGTTGTAAAAAATTACGGCGCGCAGAAGGTGCTGGATGATATCGCCATCCATTTCCAGGAAGGCGCCTTCACCAGCCTGCTCGGCCCGTCGGGCTCGGGAAAGACCACGCTCCTACGGATTGTCGCCGGCTTCGTCACCCCCGATCAGGGTGTGGTGCGTATCGGCGCGGATGACGTCACGCGAGTTCCGGTCCATGCGCGCAACATCGGCATGGTCTTCCAGTCCTACGCCCTCTTCCCGCATATGACGGTCATGGAAAACATCGCCTTTGGCCTCCACCGCCGTGGCGTGCGGGGGGCCGAGGCCACGCGACGAGCCCGCCAGGCGCTCGATCTGGTGCAGCTCAGCCATCTGGGGGAACGTCGACCGAAGCAACTCTCGGGCGGCCAACAGCAGCGCGTTGCCCTGGCCCGCGCCATCGTCTTTAGCCCTTCCGTCCTCCTCCTGGACGAGCCGCTCTCGGCCCTGGACCGACGCTTGCGCCAGGACATGCAGGTGGAGTTGCGCCGCATTCAGCAGGAAAGCGGGCTCACGACGATCTTCGTCACGCACGATCAGGAAGAGGCTTTGACCCTCTCCGATCACATCGCCATATTGGATGGTGGGCGCATCGTTCAGGAAGGTGCGCCGGCCCAGATCTACGAGCATCCGCGTACCCGCTTTGCCGCCTCATTCCTGGGCGATGCGAATTTCCTTTCCGGTCCGACCATGCCGGGTGGCATCGAGATCGATGGCCGCCCGATCAAGGTGGCCATGCCGTTCGAGACACGAGGCCGAGCCACTGTGGCGGTGCGTCCGGAGAAGATGTCGATCGACGGGCCAGGCGAGAACAGGATCCCGGCCGTCATCCGTCAGATCGTCTATGCCGGCGCCACGACCACCTATCTGCTGGACGGCCCGGAGGGCCTGCCCTTTCGCGTCTTTACGCAGAATCACGAGGCAAACCTCCACCCGGTAGGCAGCGCGGTGTGGCTAACATGGTCGCCCGCCCACACGATTCTGCTCGCCGAATGACGCCCCCCTGGGTCCCACCGGATTCGGTGCATCTTTGCGTCGACATGCAGCGGCTCTTCGCGGCCCCTCTCGGCTGGCGTGTCGCGACGATCGAGCAACTGCTGCCTCCCATCGTCACGCTCGGCCGGCTGCTGCCTGGCCGCTCCATCGCGCTCCGCTTTGCCGTGCCACCGACAGCGGAGACAACGCGCGGCGGCTGGCGGCACTACTATGCAAGCTGGCCGCAATTTCTCGGTCAGAATCTCGATCCAGCACTCCTCGACCTCCTGCCGGGACTCGAATTCTTGACGGATATCATGATCGACAAGATGTCCTTCGGCGGCTTTGAGGGAACGGATCTGGTGCCGAGGCTCAAGCGGCTGCGGGCGACGACACTGATCATCTCGGGCGTCGAGACCGACATATGCGTGCTCTCGACGGTCATGAGCGCCATCGACAAAGGCTATCGCGTTGTCATCCCGACGGATGCCGTCGCCAGTGGCGACGAGGCGGGCCACGCGGCAGCGCTCAAGATCTTCAGTCGCCTGCCTGAGCTGGTTCAACTCACGACCACGGCACGCATCGCCGCTGACCTCGCCTCATGATCAAGCACACGACGATTCCCATCGAGCGAGCCTGGAACACCTGGTCATCGCGACCGGCGGAGATGGTCTTCCTGCCACTGGGCGTCCGGCTGGCACCCGTCGCCTATGCCGCAAGCACCGGCAAGGCCACGGTGTTTCCGCCGGGTGCCGGCCTTACTTTCGGTCGTCACGGCTTGGACGGTTCCCTTGTGGAGCTCGAACTCACCCATGCCGGCACGAGGCTCGCATGGTCCTACACCAAGAGCGACCCCTTTATCGTGACGGGCGGTTGGCGGGCCCTGGCGCTGGGCGAATGGGGCCTGCGATTCTGGCTCAACCTTGCCTTCTTCGCCGAAGACGGGACGCCGGCGAGCCTCGAACCTGAATCGGGTGCCGTTCTGCTCAAGATAGGGCATCGCTGGGTAGCGCTTGTCACCTCGGAGAAGCCCGTCCAGGTGACCGGGCACGAGGATATCGAAGGGCTTTGCGCCGACTTCGTGGCGAAAGGGTATTTCCATCTGGGCAGCCGGAGTACCACGGCACGGCTTCTCGCCTGCCGCTTCAATCTCGAGATGATGCGCGAGGGGCATTTTGCCCTGGCCGTCGCCGATGCCGCCGGCCTCGCGATCGAGCGGGCTAAGGCGGCGCTGGTCTCGCCACCGGTTCCCGATCTTCCTATCCAGGAGGGGATGGAGCCTGGGGCTTTGGATGCCATCCGGGACGTGATGGCCTGGAACAGCGTCTATGATCCGATCAATCACCGGCCCTACACGGCGATCAGCCGCAACTGGGATCTGGGCAAGTTCGGCGGCTTTGGCGTCTGGCTGACCGATCAGCTCTATAATGCCCTCCTGACCGGCTTCTTCGACCAGGAAATGGCGCGGGAGAATTTGGCAGCGGCCTTGGCCAGCCGCACGCCGGAGGGTAATTTCGCCTGTCTTTTGACCGCCAACGATGCCTGGGTGGATCGCACCCAGTTGCCGCTCGCAAGCTTCCTGATCTGGCTGCTCCATCTGCGCACCGGCAATCGCGCCATTCTGGAGCAGGCCTACGCGACGCTGGCTGCGAACCATCTTTGGTGGTGGGCGAACCGTGATCCAGACGGGCGAGGCCTCGTCTCCTATGGAACGTCGGACGTGGGAGAAGGGCTCTATAAGGGTACCCATTTCGGCGCCCGAAATGAATCCAGCATGGACAATTCGCCGGTCCACGACGAGGCGCGCTTCGATCCGCGGACCGGCACGCTCTCTACCCTCGATGTCGGCATCAACAGCATTCTCGCACTGGATGCCGAAATGCTGGCGAAAATCGCCCGTGCCTTGGGGAAGGATGACGAGGCTGAGCGGTTCGACGCGCTGAATGCACGCACGCGCCATGCGATCGAGACCCAGCTATGGGATGAGGCGCGCGGCCTCTTTGCCAACCGGCAGCGTGACGATGGCAGCTTCGTGCGCAGCCTCTCGCCCATCAGCTTCTATCCTTTGGCCTGTGGCGCGGTTGCGCCGGACAAGGTGGAGCGTCTCCTTCGAGCCCTGGATGACCCCGAACTGTTTGCCGGGCCCTATGCCATTCCAGGCACGGCCCGGTCGGATCCGGCCGCCAGGGACAACAGCTATTGGCGAGGCCGTATCTGGGCACCCATGAACTGGCTGATCTGGCATGGCCTGCGCCGTTATGGTCAGGATGGCCGTGCCCGTGACCTCTCGAAGGCCAGCATGCGGCTGTTTCGGCAATCCTGGGACGAAAGGCGGCTTTGTCCCGAGAACTTCAACGCCGAGACCGGCGAAGCTTTGGACCAGCCCGATACCGAAGGCTTCTATGCCTGGGGAGCCCTCCTCCCGGCCTTGGGCGTGGCGGCGATCATGGACGTCAATCCCTGGGGCGGCTTCGAGATCACACGCAGCGGCCAAAAGCTCCGTCTCGGCCCATTACAGAGTCCGCTCGGTCTGATCCTCATTGAGGACGATGGCCGGACCCTCCGTCTCTGGCAGGGCGGGCGGCTCCGCTTTTGGACTACCCTTCTGGGACGCCATGCGCATTTGCGATTCGAGCCCGCCTTCCTCAATGTGGAATTGCCGCATGGTGCCGGCCGGGTCGGCTTCGGCATCGACGCATGCGCGACGCTGGTCTCTGCCAGCCTGGAGGGAAACGTCATCGCCGCCGAGGGCGGGGATTGCAGCTTTACGATCACGGCCTGTGCGTCGCGGCGCACGCTGGTCGTGCATCTGATACCCGGCGATTGAGGTAATCCGCCGCCGTGTTCGCACTGCTTTGCATACATCCGCCATTGCCCATCGATTTCGTTTGTATGATAACAATTCTGACAGACGATGGCGGAATATGGTGACGAAAGCGATTGGCGTGACGGTCAATGGCAAGGGTCATGAGTTGGCTCTGCCACCCAAGACACCCCTCCTCAACGTGTTGCGCAATGATCTTGAGCTGAACGGGCCGAAATTCGGCTGCGGTCTTGGCGAATGCGGTGCCTGTACGGTCCTGATCGACGGGGTCGCCGCCCGTGCCTGCACCATCCCGCTGGCAGGGGTTGAGGGACGGCACGTCACGACGCTCGAAGGACTTGGTAGCGAGGGGGCTCCCGATATCGTCCAGCGCGCCTTCATCGAGGCCCAGGGCGCCCAGTGCGGCTATTGCCTGAACGGCATGATCATGATGGTCAAGGCACTTTTGCTGCGCCGTCCCGATGCGGGGGTCGAGGAAATCAAGCGCGAGCTTCGCTACAATCTTTGCCGCTGTGGCACGCATCTCGAGATCCTCGAGAGCGCCCTTTTGGCCGCGACGCGTCTGCGCCAGCATGGATGAAGCAAGGCTGACAAGGGCTTCACTGCTCGCCGAGAGCAGCCTTCTGGCCGTGGTCGGTGCCGATTGCAGCGATCCGCCCAACCTTGCCGATCAGGCAACGAGCCTCTTTCTCACGGTTCATGGCGATGGCAGCGTCCAGGCCTTCAACGGCCATGTCGATCTCGGCACGGGCATCAGGACCGCCCTGGCCCAGATCGTCGCCGAGGAATTGGACGTTGCTTTCGAGCGGGTCTCGATGATCCTGGGCCATGGCGGGCTTGGCCCCGATCAAGGGGCGACGATCGCCAGCGAGACCATTCAGATCACCGCCTTGCCGCTCCGGCGGGCGGCGGCCCAGGCGCGCCGCTATCTGCTCGAACTCGCGGCCGTCGAATTGAAGGTTGCCCCGGAGAACCTGCACGTCAACGACGGCACGGTCTCTTGCGACGATGGCAGCAACCGCTTCGTGGGCTACGGCGAACTTCTGGGCAATCGGCACCATCTGCTCCGGCTCACGGACGACGTAGCGTTAAAGCCGGTTGAGCAACATCGCGTCATCGGCCGTTCGCAGCCGCGCGTCGACATCCCGGCCAAGGCCACCGGTAGCTTTACCTATGTCCACGACATGCGTCTGCCAGGCATGTTGCACGGCCGCGTCGTCCGTCCGCCTTATGCCGGGATCGACGCTGGCGATTTCGTCGGCAGAAGCCTCATCGCCATCGACGAGGGATCGATCGCCCACGTGCCGGGTATCGTCAAGCTGGTCCGAATTGGTGATTTCATCGGCATCGTCGCCGAGCGGGAGGAGCAGGCGGCCGAGGCAGCCGCGGCACTGCAGGTGACATGGAAGCCCGTCCCCTCGCTGCCCGACATGGACGATCTGGCGGGGACACTCCGCGCCAATCCAAGTACCCCCCGCCTGCTCGAGGACAAAGGCGATACGCCCAAGGCGCTCGCTGAAGCGGCAAGACGCCACCGTCGAACCTATCTTTGGCCCTATCATCTGCATGGCTCGATCGGCCCCTCATGTTCGCTCGCCGACTGGCAGCCGGGCGGGCTGCGCGTCTGGTCGGGCACGCAGAACCCGCAGGTGCTGCGACGCGATCTGGCAACGCTCATGGGCCTGCATGAGGGACAGGTCGAGATTCTCCGCCTCGAGGCCGCCGGCTGCTTCGGGCGCAATTGCGCTGATGATGTGGGCGCCGACGCAGCCCTTCTTTCCCGCGCCGTCGGCCGACCGGTGCGGGTCCAGCTTACCCGCGAGCAGGAACATGCCTGGGAGCCCAAGGGTGCTGCCCAGCTCATGGAGGTCGAGGGCGGGCAGGACGCCGAGGGAGGCGTCACTGCCTATGATTTCTCGGTCTATTATCCCTCGAACGGCGCGCCGCTCCTGGCCGCCATCCTGACAGGCGCTGTATCCTCGACGCCGACCGTATTGCAGATGGGCGACCGGACGGCGATCCCGCCTTACGACTATGCCAACCGGCATATCGTCTGCCACGATATGCCGCCCATTGTCAGGGCCGCCTGGCTGCGCGGCGTCTCATCGCTGCCCAACAGCTTTGCGCACGAGTCCTTCATCGACGAGATGGCGTTCGAGGCTGGGGTCGACCCCATCGAATACCGGCTCCGCTATCTCCACGACCCGCGCGCCATTGATCTGGTGAAGGCTACGGCCGAGCGAGCCGGCTGGACGCCCAGGACGAGTTGGGGAAGTGCCGGCAGCGAGGGCGACATCCTGCGCGGTCGCGGCTTTGCCTATGCGCTCTATGTCCACAGCAAATTTCCAGGCTATGGGGCAGCCTGGTCGGCCTGGGTGGCCGATGTCGAGGTCAACAGGAAGACTGGCGAGGTGGCCGTCACCAAGGTGACGGTCGGCCAGGATTCCGGCCAGATGATCAATCCGGCCGGGGTCAAGCAGCAGATCCACGGCAATGTCGTGCAGTCGATCGGCCGCGTGATGAAAGAGGAGGTGAGCTTCACCGAGAAGGCTGTGGCCACTAAGGATTGGGGCGACTACCCGATCATCACCTTCCCCGAATTGCCGCTCGTCAACGTTCTGATGGTCGATCGCCAGAGCGAGCCACCGCTTGGCGTGGGCGAATCGGCCGCCGTGCCAAGTGCTGCCGCGATTGCCAACGCCATTTATGATGCGACTGGCGTGCGATTTCGCGAGGTTCCCTTTACGCCCGAGCGCATCCGCAAGGGCCTCGGCATACCGGAGCCGTTACCGGCCCCCTCGGCGGAGCCGGCCAGGGGACGGCGCTCGCGCGGGCGCCTTTTGGGCTACGCCGTCGCGGCCGCCGCAGCCGGCATCGGACTTCTGAGCAACTTCACGCCATGGCGCAGCGCCATCGAGCCCGTCGCGCGACCACTACCCGGTGTCTATAGTGACGCAACGATCGAGCGAGGTCGCCAGCTGGCGGCGATCGGCGACTGTGCTGTCTGTCATACCGCCGATGGCGGTCTGCCACTGGCGGGCGGCAGGAGGCTGGAAACACCCTTTGGCACCATCGTGACGACCAACATCACGCCCGATCCCGACCACGGCATCGGCAACTGGTCCTATCCAGCCTTCGTCCGGGCGATGCGCGAGGGCATCCATCGCGATGGCAGGCATCTCTACCCGGCATTTCCCTATGGCGCCTACGCCAAAACGAGCGATGCCGATCTTTCGGCCCTCTATGCCTTTCTGATGGCGCAGGAACCCGTAGCGGCGTCGCCGCCCGAGACCCGCCTGGCCTTCCCCTTCAGCCTGCGCCCGCTCCTGGCGGGCTGGAACGCGCTGTTCCACGATGCCGCCACCTTCAAGTCCAATCCGGAGAAATCCGCTCTTTGGAATCGGGGAGCGTATCTGGTGGAAGGGCTCGGACATTGCAGTGCCTGCCATAGTCCTCGCAACAGGTTGGGCGCCGAGGTCAAGGGGCCGGATCACCTGTCGGGAGGGACCGTCGAGGGTTGGGATGCGCCAGCCCTGACAGCGCTATCGTTAGCCCCGGTCCCCTGGACGGAGGCCGAGCTCTTCACCTATCTGCGCACCGGTTTTTCGCCGTTGCACGGACCGGCTGCCGGTCCCATGGCGCCCGTCATCGCCTCGTTGCGCGACGTATCCGACGACGATCTGCGAGCCATGGCGCATTATCTGGCCGACCTTCGAGCAACCAGGACGAGCGAGGCGGAGGCAGCCGAACAAGCAGCCTCGCTCGAGGCTCGCGCTTCCACATCGATGCCGCCCAGCCTCAGCCAGGGGGCAAGGATCTATGAAGGGGCTTGCGCCGTCTGCCATGCCGCTGATGGACCCACTCTGTGGGGGTCGCGGCCATCCTTGGCCCTCAACAGCAATCTCCAAGCCGCACGGCCAGACAATCTTCTGCGCGTGATCCTGGGCGGGATCGACACCCCGGCCTATGCCGAGCTGGGCTACATGCCGAGCTTTGCCGCGGCATTCGACGACGAGCAGGTGGCCCAGCTCCTGTCGTATCTGCGCAGTCGGTTCGCACCTGATCAGCCGGCATGGACCGATCTTGCCAGGCGTGCCGGCGAGGTACGCGAGATACTCCGCCACGAAAGGCTGACACGCGCCGATGGCGGTTCCTGACGAGATGGCGGTGCCTATAGTAAGAATCCGGACCTCACGAACTCCTCGGACGCGTCATGCCCAGCATCGCTCTCACTCAAGATCTTCGCCCGGGCTTCAGATTGGAGGCCAGTCTGGGCTACGCGCTGCGTCAGGCAGGGCAGCATCATGCCCAGCTGGTGCAGAGCCTGTTGCCACCGGGACTTACCGCGCCGCAATTCACCGTTCTGGTCAAGCTTTACGAACTCGGCAGCTGCTCGCAGAATCAGCTTGGCCGGCATGTCCTCATGGACGCCGCGACGATCAAGGGCGTCGTCGACCGGCTGCGCCGGCGCGACCTGATAGAGGCCATAGCCGATCCGCTGGATCGCCGGCGGATCATGCTGTCCTTGAGCGAGGAGGGCTTCTGCCTTGCGGGCGAGCTCGCCCATGCGATCGAGAGCGCGGAGGATGGCATGCTCGGCCATCTCGATGCTGGCGAGCAGGCGCAGCTTACGGCCCTGCTCGCCAAGATGTGCCAATAGGAAAAAAGAGGCGCCCTCTTCCTTTACGCTTGCTCCCGCGCTTTCCTCGGCTGAATCAGACCTTTTGATGCGGATCATGGGAGATGGCGTGACAACGACCCGAAGGGAACCGAGCAAGGCAGGTGCCTATGTGCTTGACGAACAGGTGGGCTTTCTTCTTCGCCAGGTCAGCCAGCGTCACTCGACCATCTTCGCGGCCCTGATTGGTGAGGAGTTGACCGCGACGCAGTGGGCCGTGCTCTCAAAGCTCTTCGAGGTGGGCGCCACCTCGCAGAATCTCCTTGGCCGATTGACCGCCATGGACGCGGCGACGGTCAAGGGTGTGGTTGATCGACTGATGCGGCGCGATCTCGTCGCCACCCGGCCGGACCTCCAGGATGGTCGGCGTCTCGTCGTCGAGTTGACCCAGGTCGGCACCGAGCTCGTCGGCCGCCTCCTGCCTCGGGCGCGCGCCATCACCGAGGAAACGCTGGCGCCGCTCAACGCGGCCGAGCGCAGCCAGCTCGAAGCGCTGCTGAAGCGTCTACGCTAGCGTGGTGTCGAATTAAGGCGCCGATATTCGGCCCGCCGAAGGACGCGCGTTGGAAGGTGGCTTTTTGCTAGATGGCAACCCTTAGGGGGCGTCAACGGTTCAGAAGCGGCAACAAGACGGAAGCGGAAGTGATGCCAGCCAGATCCAGGGCTCAGCACGAAGCGGCGGGCGGCGCGACGAAGACCAGTCGCCTTAAAGGGGCATCTAAGTCGATGGTACGTTCGACGAACGAGAAAGCGCTCGCGAATAGGGCTTCCGCGATGCGTGCGGCGCGGTCCGAGTACGCGGTTAGAAAAGATTGAGCGGCGGGATTCGCGCGGGGCAGCGGCCATGATGCCGAGGGCCAACTGGAAGGGCCAATTGCAGTTGAACGAGTTGTCCTGCGAGGTGGCACTCTACACCGCCATCTCAAATGCCGACCGCCTGGCCTTCCATATTCTGAACCGCAAGACCGGCCATCGCGTGCACCGGGTCTTCGTCGATGGGGAAACAGGACAGGTCGTTCCGAGCGATCATCAGGTTAAAGGCTACGAGACGGCGGATGAACGCTACGTTATGTTGGAGCCCGAGGAAGTCGCGGCCGCGGTGCCTGAGAGCGACAAGACGATGCGAATCAAGACCTTCGTCGCTGAGGACGCGGTCGACGATGTTTATCAGGATAGACCCTATTATTTGGCGCCGGCGACCGCTGATGCGGCTGAAGCCTATGCCGTTATCCGCCAGGGCATGGCGGCAAAGAAGGTCGTCGCCCTAGCGCAGGCGGTGTTGTTCCGGCGCCTGCGTACGCTCTTGATCCGTCCGGAAGCCGGTGGCCTGGTCGCGACGACCCTCAATTTTGACTACGAGGTGCGACCGGCCAGCATGGCCTTCAAGGGGATCAAGAAAGTCACCGTGAAAGGCGAGATGCTCGATCTGGCCAAACATATCATCGAGACGAAGCTCGGCCGTTTCGACCCTGCCGAATTTGAAGACCGCTACGAAGCGGCCCTGGCCGAGCTCGTGAAGGCCAAGCAGGCTGGCAGGCCCCTGCCAAAGGGTGCTCCCGAGGCTCCGTCCAAGGTCGTCGACCTCATGGCGGCCTTGCGTGAGAGCGCCGGGACCAAGACCAGCCCCAATGGCAAGAAGACCGCCAGGGCCGCGCGGCGCAAGGCTGGCTGACAACCTGGGCCAGCCCGACCAACGGCTAGCCCTTCTTGTCGGCGCCTTCGATGCTGCGATGTAAAGCCTCCATGATCGAGACGACGTTGCCGCCATTGCCTTCTTCGGCCGGCGTTTCGCGTGAGGACGAGACGGGTTTGCGCGATTTCCGCTTCCGCTTGGCGGCGATGAGCTTGAGCAGTTCCTCCTGGACGGGGTCCTTGAGCATATCCGGCTGCCAGGGTTGACTTTGCTTTTGAATAAGCCGCTCGACCAGCTTGAGCGCCTTGGGATCCGTCTTCGTCTTGGCGATGCCGTCAAAAACGGCCGCCGGGTCGCGCCGCTCGTCGCCATAATGCAGCGTCCAAAGGACAATACCTGGATCGCGCGGTGCCAGGAGAACCGCATGCTCGCGTCTATAAAGCACGAGCCGCGCGATGCCGACCGTCCGGGTAGCTGTCATCGCCGCCCGAATCACCGCAAAAGCCTCCGCGGCCACGGAATCGTCCGGGAACAGGTAATGAGCGCGATCATACCAGGTCCGCTCGATAGAAGAGGCAGGCACGAAGCTCTCGATGTCGATCGTGCGCGTACTCTCCAGAGCCACCGCCTCGATCTCGTCGTCCTCCAGCACGATATATTGGCCGTCGGCGACCTCGTAGCCTTTGACCTCATCCCCTTCGCGCACGGGCTTGCCGCTCTCGACGTCCTGGTAGCGGCTTTCGACTCGATTACCGGTTGCCCGGTTGAGCGTGTGGAAGCGCACTTTCTGGCTCTCAGTCGTGACCGGCATCATCGCGACCGGGCAGGTCACAAGCGACAATTTCAGGTAGCCCTTCCAGAATGCCCGCTGCGCCATGGTTCCTCTCCTGTCCTAGCTCAAAACAGCGTGCGGCTGCCCAGTCGGTTCCGTGTCGGCTGATAAGCCCGCCGCATTGACCTGACATCCTATTGGGAAGAATATGACGGTCGACGCTGAACGAATTAGAAAGAGGCCAAAAAGATGGATCCAGCCCTAGTTCTCGATCGGGTGAGCAAGCCCGTGACCGAGTTCCTGAACGGCCCGCTGGGCCTCTTGATCGATGGCGAATGGTCGAATGCCCAGTCTGGCAAGACCTTCGACGTCTTCGATCCGGCGACCGGACAGGTCATCGCCAAGGTGGCGGAAGGTGCGGCGGCTGATGTCGATCGCGCGGCCGTCGCGGCAAGACGTGCCTTTGAGAGTGGTC
This sequence comes from Arboricoccus pini, assembly GCF_900187945.1. Taxonomy (GTDB): domain Bacteria; phylum Pseudomonadota; class Alphaproteobacteria; order Geminicoccales; family Geminicoccaceae; genus Arboricoccus; species Arboricoccus pini. The sequence continues at coordinate 121,775 of NZ_FYEH01000009.1, forward strand.
CCTGGGCCAAGATGAAGCCGGCCGACCGCACCCAGTTGCTACTCAAGCTGGCCGATCTCATGGAGCAGCATGCTGACGAGCTCTCCGAGATCGAATCGCTCGACAACGGCAAGCCTGTCAGCGTCGCCTCGGTGGCCGACATTCCAGGCTCGATCGCCATGTTCCGCTACATGGCCGGCTGGGCCACGAAGCTGAATGGAACCCATATCAATCTTTCGGCTCCGGGCGACTATCACAGCTACACGACGCGCGAGCCCGTTGGGGTCGTCGGCCAGATCATTCCCTGGAATTTCCCCCTCCTGATGGCCGCCTGGAAACTGGCACCGGCTCTCACCGCGGGGTGTACGATCATCCTCAAGACGGCCGAGCAGACGCCGCTTTCGGCCATTCGTCTGGGCCAGCTGATCCAGGAAGCCGGATTCCCCAAAGGTGTCGTCAATATCATTTCCGGCTTCGGCGAGACGGCCGGCGCCGCCCTGGCAGCCCATCCCGACGTCGACAAGATCGCCTTTACGGGCTCAACCGAGGTAGGCCGGCTCATCGTCAAGGCCGCCACCGGCAACCTGAAGAAGGTCACGCTCGAGCTTGGCGGCAAATCGCCGGTTATCGTCTTTGATGATGCCGACCTCGATGTCACCGTACCGGGCGTGGCCTCCGGCATCTTCTTCAATCAGGGTCAGACTTGCTGTGCTGGCTCGCGCCTATATGTGCATGAGAAGATGTTCGATCGCGTGGTCGAAGGCATCGCTGGCGAGGCTGAAAAGATCAAGATTGGCCATGGCCTCGACCCCGCCACGCAGATGGGGCCGCTCGTCTCGGAAGAGCAGTTTCATCGGGTGACCGGTTACATCGCGGCCGGACGCGAGGAAGGTGCGCGTGTCGCCACCGGTGGCGAGCGGTACGGTGACCGCGGTTATTTCGTTCAACCCACGGTGCTGGCCGACACCAATGCCAGCATGAAGGTCGTCCAAGAGGAGATCTTTGGCCCGGTCCTTTGCGCCGAGCGCTTCAATGACGACGATCTCGACCGGATCGCCAAGATCGCCAACCAGTCCGAATATGGTCTGGCGGCCAGTGTCTGGACCAGGAATGTCAGCCTTGCGCACAAGATGGCGGCGCGCATCAAGGCCGGCACGGTCTGGGTGAACTGCCACAATATCTTCGATGCAGCGCTTCCTTTCGGTGGCTACAAGCAATCGGGATGGGGTCGCGAGATGGGCGAGTTCGTCTTCCAGAGCTATTTGGAGACCAAGGCGGTCACCATCAAGCTCTGATCCACATCGTCCGGCATGCGCTGACGCGCATGCTCAAGATGGCTGAGAGGCGGGGTAAAGCCCGCCTCTTTTGTTTTGGTAGCGCCGGCCGGCCCCTGTCTGAGAAAAAACAAATGCCGTCGTTGCCAGCTTTGGTCTTCCGACAAGCCGCCATGCGCTGGAGTGCTTTTGCGTGCTGGCTTGTGCTTAGCCATGCGGCTTAGATGCACTGCGCATGTGCCATCCTTCGTCACGTACTTGCGTGGATGCGAAACTGCGCTCGTTGATTAGCCGTCCACCCAATAGACCCGAAAAATTGAGGAGTGCTTCGGAAGAGGAAAGGGACTTGAATCCCCGATCGCAACGCCGATCAGCGTCACGTCCACCAAGCGGGCTTGCCAAGCTTCGCTAGAAAGGCTTTCGATGAGAAGGCCTAGCTTGCTGGATGGAAATTAAGATGACACTTCGTCGGCTCGCCGCTTTCGGCGCTCTTTGCAGCCTCATGATGCCTTACGCGGATGCAGCCCGCGCGGCGGGCGCCGCCGAGGGTCAGCTCGATATCGTCGCCTGGCCCGGCTATATCGAGCGGGGCGAAAGCGACAAAGCCTATGACTGGGTATCGGATTTCGAGCAGCAGACCGGCTGCAAGGTCTCGGTCAAGACGGCCAGCACCTCCGACGAGATGGTCTCCTTGATGAACCAAGGCGGCTTCGACCTCGTCACGGCCTCGGGCGATGCCAGCCTCAGGCTGATCGCCGGCAAGCGCGTGCAGCCGATCGACGTGGGCAAGATCCTGAACTGGCAGTTCGTCGATCCCAGGCTGAAGGATGCGCCCTGGTTTACCGTGGGCGGCAAGCATTACGGCGTTCCTTATCAATGGGGGCCCAATGTCCTCATGTATAATACGGATGTATTCAAGAAGGCGCCATCCAGTTGGGATGTCGTCTTCGAAGAGCAGACGCTGCCCGACGGCAAGTCGAACAAGGGCAGGGTCCAGGCCTATGACGGTGCCATCTACATTGCCGATGCCGCTCTCTATTTGAAAAGCAAGCAGCCCGAGCTCAAGATCAAGGATCCCTATGAGCTGACGGAGCAGCAATATCAGGCGGCGCTGGACCTCCTGCGCAAGCAGCATGAACTGGTCCAGCGCTATTGGCACGACGCCAATCTGCAGGTCGACGATTTTACCAACGAGGGTGTCGTTGCCTCCAGTTCCTGGCCCTTCCAGGTCAATCTTCTAAAGAGCCAGAATAAGCCCATCGCCAGCGTCGTGCCCAAGGAAGGCTCGACCGGCTGGGCCGACACGACGATGATGCATGTCGACGCCAAGCACCCCAATTGCGCCTATCTTTGGCTGAACCACTCGCTGCAACCCAAGGTCCAGGGCGACGTTGCCGCATGGTTCGGCTCGGTGCCGGTCGTGCCGAGTGCCTGCAAGGGCAACGCCCTCTTAACCGACACGGGTTGTGCTACCAACGGCTACGACAATTTCGCCAAGATTGCCTTCTGGCGCACGCCTGTTGCCAAATGCGCCAGCCAGGCTGAAGGCTGCGTTCCCTATTCGCGCTGGGCCAGTGACTATATCGCCATCCTGGGCGGCCGCTGACCGGCATTATTCATGACTATTTCAGGTATCGTGAGGCTGGAGCAGGTCTCACGCCATTTCGGCGCCACGCGCGCAGTCGACGCGGTCGATCTCACCATCACCGAGGGTGAGTTCTTTGCCATGCTTGGTCCCTCGGGCTCGGGCAAGACGACCTGCCTGCGATTGATCGGCGGTTTCGAGCAGCCAGATAGCGGCCATATCGTCATTGACGGTCAGCGGGCGGAGGGGCTTCCCCCTTATCGCCGTCCCGTCAACACGGTCTTCCAGGATTATGCCCTCTTCCCCCATATGAGCGTTGGTCAGAACGTCGCCTATGGGCTCAAGGTGCGCGGTCAGGGCCGGGCTGAGCGCGACCGGGAGGCGCTGGATGCCTTGCGCCTGGTACGCCTCGATGGCCTGGCCGATCGCCGCCCGTCCCAACTCTCAGGAGGCCAGCGGCAGCGCGTGGCCCTGGCGCGCGCTCTTGTCCTCCATCCCAAAGTTCTTCTCCTCGACGAGCCTTTGGGTGCCCTCGACCTCAAGCTGCGCGAGGAGATGCAGGTCGAGCTCAAGAGTCTGCAGCGACGGCTCGGTCTTACCTTTGTCTTCGTCACCCATGATCAGGGCGAGGCACTCTCGATGGCGGACAGGGTGGCCGTCTTCGACCGCGGCAAGGTCGCCCAGCTTGGCACGCCCGAAGATGTCCATGACCGGCCACGCACGCGCTTTGTCGCCGGCTTCGTCGGCGCGGCCAACGTGCTGGAGCCCGCGGTCTCGGCAGCATTGGGTGGCCCCGAGGCCCTCGTCAGCCTCCGGCCCGAGAAGATCGGGCTTCTGGCACCGGATACCAGGCCGCGCGACGATGCCCTGGAGGCTCGGATCGTCGACATCTCCTATCAGGGCGCCTTTCGCCGCCTGCAGGTCGAATTGCGGACGGGCATGCGCCTGAGCGTCCAGGTCGCCGCGTCGATCTCGGCTTCTTTCAGCCAGGGCATGGTGGTCTGGCTGAACGTGCCGTCTGCCGCCTTCAATCTGCTCGAGGCGGACTGAAGGCCATGAGCACCGGCATCCCGCATGTCGCGCGATCGACGAGGCTCAGCGATCTCCTGGTGCTGCGACCCCGCCTGCTGATCCTTCTGCTTCTGCTGCCGCCTTTGCTCTGGCTGGGCATCATCTATTTGGGCTCGTTACTGCTGCTGCTGGCTCAAGCCTTCTTCGCACTGGACGATTTTTCGGGCGTGGTCGTCTACGACCCAACGCTCGCGACCCTGGCCCAGCTGTTTCAGCCGGCCAATCTCGATATCCTCTGGCGAACCGTCCTGATCGCTTTGGTCGTGACCTGCCTTTCGGTAACCCTGGCCTTCCCGCTTGCCTATTACGCCGCCCGGCATGCGAGAGGCTGGAAGCGGCCCTGCCTTTATCTGGCCGTGATGATGCCGCTCTGGTCCAGCTATTTGGTCAAGGTCTACGCATGGAAACTCCTTTTATCCCGCGAAGGGGCCATTGGCTGGATGGCGGAAGCACTGCACGCAACGCCGTTGCTCTCAGCCTGGCTGGCCCTGCCGGTCCTGGGCGGCCCCTCGCTCTCAACGAGCTATACCGGCATGGTGCTCGTCTTCACCTATCTCTGGCTCCCCTTCATGATCCTGCCCTTGCAGACCGTCCTGGAGCGGCTGCCGCAAAGCCTGCTCCAGGCGGCAAGCGATCTGGGTGCTACGCCTTGGCGACGCTTTGTCGATATTGTCCTGCCGCTCAGCTTACCGGGCGTGGTAGCAGGAGCGATCTTCACCTTCTCGCTGACGCTGGGCGACTATATCGTGCCACAGATTGTCGGGACGTCGGCCCTGGTACTGGGTCAGGCCGTCTACACGCTGCAGGGAACAGCCGGGAATCTACCTTTGGCAGCCGCGTTCGCGATCGTCCCGATCCTCATCATGATCGTCTTTCTGGCCGTGGCCAAGCGGACGGGAGCGTTCGATGCGCTCTGAACGCCAGGGCCGCGGCCTGCTCCGCGTAGGTGCGTTCATCACCCTTTTGTTCCTGTACCTGCCCTTGGCGCTCGTTGTCCTCTACGCCTTCACGACGGAGGAGCGGAGCTACCAGTTTCCGCCGCCCGGGCTGACCCTTCGCTGGTTCGCGGTGGCCTGGAGCCGAACCGATATCTGGTCAGCGCTCTCGCTCTCACTGCAGGTGGCAGCCGTGGCCACCCTTCTGGCGCTGTTCCTGGGCACGCTGGCGGCAGGCGGCCTTGCTCGCACGCGATTCTTCGGCAAGGACCAGATCGCCCTTTTGCTGATCCTGCCGATAGCGCTGCCCGGCATCGTCACGGGCCTGGCGATGCGCTCCAGCTTCGATCTCCTCGAGATCCCCTTCTCCTTTCTGACGATCGTGCTCGGCCACGCCACCTTTTGCATCGTCATCGTCTACAACAATGCCGTGGCGAGGCTTCGACGCCTCTCGCCTTCCTTGATCGAAGCGTCGATGGATTTGGGAGCCTCGGCCTTTCAGACGTTCCGATGGATCATCCTGCCCAATATAGCCAAGGCCCTCCTGGCCGGCGGCATGCTGGCCTTCGCCTTGTCCTTCGATGAGGTCATCGTCACCACCTTCACCGCGGGCCAGCAGCAGACCCTGCCCATCTGGATGCTTGGCGAACTGATTCGGCCACGTCAGCGACCCGTGACCAATGTCGTGGCTGTCCTGGTCATCTTGATCACCGCTCTTCCTCTTGTCCTGGCCTATTATCTGGCCCGGGACGGCGGCGAGGAGCACCCCTGATGAGATCCGGCGCCCCACTACCAGCTTTGATGCTCGGCGGCCGCGAGCTTGGCCTGGGCGCGCTCGAGCTCCTGGCCTACCTCGTCAAACAGGGCGGCCAAACGATGGTCCCCGTCCCGGCGATTGCGATCCGCCAAGTCCTTAAGCTCGGCCTCGGCCGCGTCCAGGGCGCGGCGCGCGGTCTCGAGATCCAACAACATATCCATCTATCATCCCCTTCGCTTTGGCCACGGCCTGGACGCGGATATCGGCGTCCTGTCTCTGCAAGCGGATATGCCTGCCTACGCCCTCCGCGCGCAATCGCGAGAACTGGCCTCATTTTCGCTTTGGTCTCCCAAGCTTTCCTTGGCCCACCACTCCTGGAGAATGCCTGTTGACCCATTCCCTGCGACGACACCCGCCACGGATCGTCTGATCATGAGCGCCTCGGCCCTGACGACGCCCCCGAATCTGCCCAAAAATAGGGCAAGCGGCGTCAATACGCCTCTGGTGGAGGTGCATGAGCTGGTTAAGCGCTTCGAAAGCTTTACGGCGCTCAACAATGTGTCGCTGCGTATCGGCCGCTCGGAGTTCTTCACGCTGCTGGGTCCGTCGGGCTGCGGCAAGACGACACTGCTTCGCATCATCGCCGGCTTCGAGCACCCCTCGGCAGGCGCCCTGCGCCTCGATGGCGAAGACCTCATCGCCCTGGGGCCGAATCAGCGGCCGATCAACACGGTCTTCCAGAGCTACGCCCTCTTTCCGCACATGAACGTGCGCGACAATGTGGCCTTTGGGCTCTCCATGCTGCGCGCCAAGCCTGCGGTGATCGCCGAACGAGTCGAGGAGATGTTGGCCCTCGTCAAGCTCGGCCACTTGGCCGACCGGCGGCCGGCCCAGCTCTCCGGTGGCCAGCAGCAACGCGTGGCCCTGGCCCGCGCCCTGGCGCCCAGGCCGCGCCTTCTCCTGCTGGACGAGCCGCTCTCGGCACTCGATTTCAAGCTCAGGAAGGAGATGCAGTTCGAGCTCAAGCGGCTGCAGCGCGAGACTAACGTCACCTTTGTCCTGGTGACCCATGACCAGGAGGAAGCGCTCACGATGTCGGACCGCATCGCCGTCATGAGCGAGGGCCTGCTCCAGCAGGTAGGCACACCCGAGGAGATCTACGAGACACCCGCCAACCGCTTCGTCGCCGACTTCATCGGTGAAGCCAATCTCCTGGCCGGCCGCAGTCTGGGGCGTGCCAGAGACGATCTCGTCATGGTGCGGCCCGAACGCGTCAGCCTGAAGCGGCCGGGACCGGGTGTGAACGGCAAGGCAATGGGCATCGTCACCCTCGTCACCTATGTAGGCGCTGATACGATCTACGAGACCGAATTGCCTGATAGCGTCGTGGTCAAGGCGCGCATGCGTGACCGCGAGGATCGCTTCGCGCCCGGCGACCAAGTGGCGATCGACTGGCCGGACCGGGCGGAGCGCATGCTGGGCGCTGCCCCGGAGACCGGAGTGGCGGCATGACGCCCAGACGAGCACTCCTCCTGCTCCTGCCATCAATCCTCATGATCGGCATCTTCATGGCCGTGCCGATGATCGTCGGCCTCGTCTATTCCTTCATGACGGCCGATTCCACGGGCGGCGTCGAAATGCCCTTTACGTTCGATGCCTATATTTCGCTACTCTACGAACGCGACTTCGACGATACGCTGCTCTTCACCTCCGACTATCTGATCATCATTCTGCGATCGGTCGGTGTGGCCGCCATCGTCACGCTGCTCTGCCTGGTCATGGCATTGCCGCTTGCCTGGTACATCACCTGCCAGCCGGAACGGCGCCGGCCAGGCCTCCTCTTCATCGTCAGCCTGCCTTTTTGGATCAACATGCTGATCCGGACTTATTGCTGGGTCCTCATCCTGCGCGACCAGGGGCTGATCAACATCCTCCTCATGAAGTTGGGCCTGATCTCCAGCCCCCTGCCGCTGCTCTATAATAACGGCGCCGTCTTCCTGGGCCTCGTCTATACCTTCCTGCCCTTCATGGTGCTGCCGATCTACGCCACGCTTGAGCGCCAGGATCCCAAGCTGATCGAGGCTGCCTTCGATCTTTATGCCACGCGCTGGGCTGTGGCCCGACGGGTCGTCTGGCCCTTGGCCAAGCCCGGCGTTATCGCTGGCACGCTCTTGGTCTTCGCCCCGGCGCTAGGGTCCTACCTGGCCCCGGACCTTTTGGGTGGCGGCAAGCAGCTCTATATCGGCAACCTTATCCAGATGCAGTTCTCGACCTCGCGCAATTGGCCCTTCGGCGCCGCCCTGGCAACGCTCATCACCGTGGTCATTCTGGGCGCGATGATCTGGCAGCAAAAACGCGTGCGCCGCGTGGGGCTGCCGCTATGAGGGCCCGCCCATTCGACTGGCGCAAAACGCCCGGCATCGCGCCGTTCGCCGCCTTCGCCATCATTTTCCTCTATGCGCCGCTCGTCGTGCTCGTCATTTACGCTTTCAACGCCAACAATGTCGTGACGATCTGGACGAGCTTCAGCCTCAAATGGTTTGGCGTCGCCATACAAGATCAGGCGATTCGCGATGCGACGTTCAACAGCATCGTCGTCGCCGTCGCCTCGACGATCCTAGCAACGATCATCGCTACCCTGGGTGCGCTCGGCCTCGAACGCGGGCCGAACTTTCGTGGGCGTGGCACGGCCATCGGTCTGGTGGGCCTGCCGCTCGTGGTGCCCGAGATCGTCACGGCGGTAACGACCCTGGTCTTTTTCTCCGGCATCGGACTCAATCTGGGTCTCTTCAATCTCATCATCGCCCATACCGTCTTTTGTATCCCCTTCGCCATGCTGCCGATTCAGGCGCGGCTGAAGGAAATGCCGGCGGGTGTGGAGGAGGCAGCGCGCGATCTCTATGCCGACGAGCGCCGCCTCTTCATGAAGGTCACCCTGCCGCTTCTGGCACCGGGCATCATGTCGGGTGCCATGCTGGCCTTCGTCACGTCGCTCGATGACTTCATCATCAGCCTGATGCTGGCAGGCGCCGGGACGACCACCCTGCCCGTCTACATCTACAGCATGCTTCGGGTGGGCGTGACCCCGGAGATCAACGCGATCTCGACACTCCTCCTTCTCCTCTCACTCATCTTCGTCGTGGCGGCCCTGCTTTTGACGCGCAAGCGAAGCTGAACGCCAGGTCGTGCCGACGATGACGACCGCTTCTTTTTTTGGCTTCCCTAGAAAACCAAGGAACCGTCTATGGCGCGGAAGATGAAATCGCTGATTGCCGCATTGATGCTCGTGGGTGGGGCCGGCGCGGCGGGCACGCCGGCAATGGCGCAAAGCGGCGGCGAGCTGCATATCTATAACTGGACCGATTACACCTCGAGCGAGATGATCAAGAAGTTCGAGGCGGAAACCGGGATCAAGGTCACGGTCGACACCTACGATTCGAACGAGACGCTGCTGGCCAAGCTGAAGGCCGGAGGCGGCGGCTATGACATCGTCGTCGCCTCGAACGACTTCGTGCCGATCCTCATCAAGTCGAAGCTGATTCAGGAAGTCGATCCCTACAAGATGGACACCTACGACAATCTTACCGACGTGGGTAAGAATCGCAGTTGGGATCCCGGCAGCAAATACACGATCCCCTATCAGTGGGGCACGACCTCCTACGTCGCGGACACGGCCATCTACAAAGGGCCGATGAACAGCTTGAAGGAACTCTTCGAGCCGGCCCCGGAACTCAAGGGCAAGATCGGCATGTTCGGCTCGCCAAGCGAGGTCATGGCTCTCGTGCTCGTCTACATGGGCAAGCCGCAATGCAACACGAATCCGGCCGATCTGAAGCAGGCCCAGGCGATCCTGGAAGCGCAAAAGCCCTTCGTGAAGCTCTATAACTCCGATGGCATCCACGATCGCATGATTGCCGGCGAGACCGTCATGCACCAGTCCTGGTCCGGCGGGAGTGCTCGCGCGCGCTTCGGTCGCCCGACAGTCGCCTATGCCTTTCCCAAGGAAGGCGTCGTCGGCTGGATGGACAATGTGGCCGTGCCCACAAGTGCGACCAATGTCGAGAACGCCAAGAAGTTCATGGCCTTCCTGATGAAGCCCGAGAATATCGCGATGACCAGCAACGAGGTCGTCTACCAGAGCGCGGTCAAGGGCGTTGAGAAATACTTGAAGCCCGAGCTCGCCGATGCGCCGGAATTCAAGGTGCCCGAAGGCGAGAAGATCGTCTTCTCCGAGCCTTGCTCGGAAGATGCGATCCGCTTCTACGACCGCATTTGGACCAAGCTGCGCAAGTAGGCCCAGGCCGGCCACTTCCCTCTTCCTCCCGGCTGCGCCACCTTGGTCAGCGAGGTGCGTTGCCGGGAGGCTCGGATGAGCAAGCTTTCGATCAATCGCGACACCAAGCTCTGCATGTCGCTCTCAGGACGGCCGGGGAATTTCGGCACGCGATTCCAAAATTATCTCTACGACGAATTGAACCTCGATTTCGTCTATAAGGCCTTCACGACCACGGATCTCCCTGCCGCCATCGGAGGGATTCGCGCCTTGAACATTCGCGGCTGTGCGGTCTCGATGCCCTTCAAAGAGGCCTGCATCCCTCTGGTCGACGAACTGGATCCCTCGGCCGCCGCCATCGGCTCGGTCAATACGATCGTCAATGATGACGGCCACCTGCACGCCTATAATACCGACTATATCGCCATCGAACGGCTGATCGAGCGCCACGCGATCGACGAGGGAACGCGCTTTGTGCTTCTGGGCAGTGGTGGCATGGCCAAGGCCGTGGCGTCTGCCATGCGCGACAAAGGCCTCGCGAACGGGACGATCGTCGCCCGCAACGCAGAGGCGGGTCAGGCCCTGGCCACTTCTTGCGGCTATGACTGGCGCCCGAAACTCGATTTCGAGCCTGCCATGCTGGTCAACGTCACACCGATCGGCATGGCCGGTGGCCCCGAGGCCGATAGCCTGGCCTTCTCCGCCCGGACGGTGGCGGCGGCCAGCATCGTCATCGACGTCGTAGCGCTGCCGCCCGAGACCCCCTTGATCCGACTGGCACGCGAGCTCGGCAAGACGGTGATCACCGGCGCCGAGGTCATCGTTCTCCAGGGGCTCGAGCAGTTCGTCCTCTATACCGGCGTTCGGCCAGACGACGCCCTCCTGGCGCGCGCCGCGGCCTTCGCCCTGGGCTAGGACCCGGAAGGCAGCCCGGTTCGGGTCCGCTCAGGCGGCGGCCGGCATAGGCTGGTGCATGCTGCTCAAGGTCTGCAGACAGGCATCTGCCACCTCGCGGCCCTTCACCTTGAAGTGCTCCACGAAAAAAGCCCGATGGGCGTCGTGTTCGTGGAATTGATGCGGCGTCAGCACGGCCGAGAAGATCGGCACCTGGGTTTCGAGCTGGACGTTCATCAGGCCCGAGATCACAGCCTGGGCGACGAAATCATGGCGGTAGATACCACCATCAACGACCAGAGCGGCGCCTACCACCGCAGCGTGCTGCCCGGCTTTTGACAATAGCTTGGCGCGCAGCGGGATCTCGAAGGCACCCGGCACGGAGACGATGTCGATGGCACTGGCAGGTACGCCCAGTTCCCGCATGCGTTCCAGGAACGATTCCCGGCATTGAGCGACGATGTCGCTGTGCCAGCCCGCCTGGATGAAGGCGATACGGCCGTTGAGGCGGTTGATCAACGCATGACTGGTGGTGACAAGTTCGGACTGATTCATCTCGGCTGTTCCTGTTAGCCAGAAATAAAATCAGGGCATGATGAACGTCACGCGATGACGGACCTTGCGGCGGCCGCCATCGGTTAGGCTCAATCTCTTCCGTCCGGACTATGACCGTCGGCTTCGGAATTGCACCGAATCTGCTGACACCGCCGATGGCGATGATCGCTCGCGGGCTCTGCCGTCGCGCTTGCGCGCGAATGCTTACCGCCGGTGAGGAATTTCACCTCGCCCCGAGATCGTGCGCTTATCTAAACGCTGGTTCAACGCTCGTTCAAGAACTTTGCACCGGCGCTTGCCGGCGCGCATCGCCGCATGTGTGCTTCTCAAGGGTCGCCCGGCACGCCGTAGCTTGGCGCTTCACTCGGATCGAGGGCGCGGTCGATATAGGCCTGCATCTGCGGTGCATAGATTTCCCAGGCGAGCGCGAGCGCCTTGATAGGATCTTCCTCGTGCCAATCGACCCGAAGGTCGACGAGCGGCCAGGACGTCCTGTCGACAACCAGAAGACCAGCCGAATGCACCGGGCCGGCCTCGCCACCCGCTGCCTGGCCCGCAACCAGTGCGGCAAGCAGGCGGAAGCCCAGATGGCCCTCGGTCTGGGCAAAGGCACTCACCATGCGGGCAGGCACCTCCGGGTTGGCCAAAAGATTGCCGGCCGCCACGACGTTCTGGCTCCTGGCGGCCCCATGCGTGCCCAGAGTCTTGGCACCGATATGCACGCCGACACCGCCTTGGCTGTCGACGGCCGTCAGCTGGCGATAGGCGCCGAAAGGGGTGCTGCGAGCCGCGATCTTGACGGCTTCTTCGGCCGAGGCGCCATGGGCCATGAGATCGAGCATTTGCTGGCCTAGCGCCGGATCGGTGACGTTCTGCGAAGCGGCCGCGCCCACCTTGGCCCGCGCATGGGCGCAACGGGCGGCTACGGCAGGCGACGACGACGAGACGACCATGCCGAACATGCCGGTACGGGCACAGCGGGCGGCGAGCGAGAAGGTCATGCGAAGCCCAATTCAGGACAGCCGGTTCAAGACGGTCAGTTCACGACGGTATGACGGCGGTGACGTCGACCTCGACGACCCATTCGGGTCGTGCCAGGGCCTGGACAACGAGGCCAGTGAACACCGGATGGACACCCTTAAACCATTGGCCGAGCTCGCGGTAGACGGCCTCGCGGTAGCGGATGTCCGTAAGGTAGACGACGACCTTGCAGACATGCGCCAGTTCGGAGCCGCTTTCCTCCAGCAGCAGCTTGACGTTCTCCATGGCTTTCCGCGCCTGGCCACCTGGGTCGCCCACGGCGACATTCTCGCGCGTGTCCAGATCCTGCGCCACCTGGCCGCGCAGATAGACGGTATTGCCGGCAATGACGGCCTGCGCCAGATCGTTGTCGAGCCGCTGCTCGGGGTAGGTATCCTTGGTGTTGAATGGCCGGATGCGCTTGTGGATCAAGGAACTTACTCCCGAAAAATGACGATGAGGTTAAAAGATCAGGCGGCGCGCTGGAGGCGATGATAGGCGCGGTCGCTGTAGAGGAGAGGGCTGGCGCTGGTCTGGGTCGCAACGGCAATGATACGGCCGGCGACGATCCGGTGCGTGCCAAAGGCGTAGCTCTCGACCAGCGCGCAGTCGAATCCGCAAAGGGCGCCCTCCAGCAAGGGGACGCTGCTAGCCAGGCTGTACCATGAACCGGCGCCGAACCGGTCCTCCTTGAAGGCTGGCAGGAAGCCCGCGAAGGCCTCGGCGACCTGATGCTGTCCGTGGGCCAGAACGCTGGCACCGAAGACCCCATTGGCCAAAATCGAGGGCAAGGTGCTGCTGGCCTCGTGAACGCAAAAGAGCACCGAAGGTGGCTCCAGCGAGAGCGAGGAAAAGCTGGACACGGTGAGGCCCGCCCGGCCGGCCGCACCCTCCGTCGTAATGACCGTGACGCCCGAGGCCATGAGGCGCATGGCATTCTTGACGACGGCCGGATCAAGGGCGGCCTCAGCCAAGAATGTTCTCCGAAAGGCCGGCCGATTTGCGCACGAAATCCAGCGGGCCCTTGAAGTCGAAGCTGTGATAGACGGCGTTCAGGTGGTTGAAATGCGGCGCCTGCGCGAATTGTACAAACGTCAGGCGATGTCCCGCATAATCGGAATTCAGGAGATCGCGGGCGAAAGCCAGCAGCTTGCGTCGATCCTCGGCCGACCACTGGTCGTTGAGCGTATAGAATTTCTTCAACCAGGCGCCGGATTCCTCGGCGGCAAAGGAAGCGGCGTTGGGCGTGACGCAGATCTGACCGCCGCAGAGCTCGCGCGCGATATGCATCATCTGCGGCAGGTTGGAGCAAGCGAAGACGCGGCCGGCATAGAGCATCGACTGATGCGGCATGAGCAGGCCGCCGGGGCTCTCTTGCGCCGCGGCGATCGAGGCCGTCAGATGGGCGTTGATGCCCTCGCGGTAGCAGACGAGGTCGGCGAGCTTCGCCTTGACGGCGTCCAGCTTGTCGAGGCCGGTCTGCCTTGCATTCCACATGGCGGCACCGATCAGCATGTCGGCCACGTAGAGAAGCCGGTGCACATAGGGGAAGGCGCTGTAGCGGTGCAGGGTCGAACGGATGAACTGGGCCGCCTTGGTATGGCGGTAGAAGAAGACGTCCTCCCACGGGATAAGGACGTCATCGAAGATCACGAGGGCTTCGACCTCGTCGAACTTGTTGGCGAGCGGGTAATCCTCCGCGCTGCCGCGCCCGGCAAAGCCCGATCGGCAGATATGCTTCACGCCGGGAGCACCCATCTTGACGATACAGCCAAGCGCATAGTCGGAGAGCTTGTCATTCACCCAGGCACCAAAGGTGGGCTTGAGAAAGGCCTGGTCGGCATAGGCAGCGGCCGTCTCGTATTTGGCGCCGCGGATGACGATGCCGGCATCGGTCTCCCGCACAACCCGAACCATCATGTCGGGATCCTGGTCTTGCGGCGGACGGGATCGGTCCCCTTTGGGGTCGGTGTTGGCCGAGACGTGGAAAATGTCGTTGTCGAAGACGGCTTTAATGTGACGATCGATATTGGCATCGAAACGGGAATCGATCTCGCTCAAAACGTCGCGGCCATCCATGAGCGACCACATCTCGCCCACGGTTTCGTCGCCCACGCGGGTGACGACCCCGCCAATGTCGTTCATCACCAGATCGACAGCTCGGACCTTGTCTTGCCAGTCCTGCTGCTGGCGGGGCGGACGGTAAAAGATTGAATTGCGCTCCTGCCCGTCCTGATAGGTCAAAGCCGAGGCATAGCGTTCCTCGTGCGCCATGTCGTACATGCGCGCCCGGATATCGACGATCGGCTTAAAGGCTGGATGCGTCGTCACGTCCTTGACGCGTTCGCCATCGATCCAGATTTCGCGCCCGTCGCGCAAACCTTCGCGATATGTCTGGCCGGTCCGCAGCATCGCCGCTCCAATCTCTTCCTGTCGAACGCATGGTGCGTCGCGGGGACCGCCGGGTAAAATAGTAATTTCTGGGCATTGGAATAGCGCGAACCGATCGAAACATTCTGTCTGCTGCCGGGCAATACTTCGAGAGGCTGTTGTCCGCGCCGGTTCGGATTATGCATTACTCATTATGCCTAAATCCGCGCCAGATAATTATCTTTGCTCCAAGATAGTTTTTTTATCCTTTTCTCAGTCGGTCCATGTGAAATGATCGCTCATAGATGGAGTGGGATCCAACCGCCCAGAGAAGGAATGCCATGGCAGAGCCCGCCTTCGCCCCCCGCATGGACATGAACGAGCGCCAGCTTCGCATCGACCTCGCCGCGGCCTTCCGCCTGGTCGTCCGCGAGGGCTGGCACGAAGCCGTGGCCAATCATTTCAGCGTGGCGCTCTCGGCCGATGGGCACCGCTTCCTCCTCAACCCGCAATGGGTGCATTTCGCCACCTTGCGCGCGAGCGATCTCGTGCTCCTCGATGCCGGCATGTTGGACGAGGGCGGCCTGCCCGCCAACATCGATGCCACGGCCTGGACTATCCACGGGACGATGCATGCGAAGCTGCCGCAGGCGCGCTGCATCCTGCATCTGCACCCGCCCTATGCCACGGCCCTCTCCTGCCTGGCCGATCCCGACATCAAGCCGATCGACCAGACGACGGCGCGCTTCTTTCGCCGCCTGGCGATCGATCTCGACTATGGCGGCATGGCGGACGAGATGGCCGAGGGCCTGCGCCTGGTGCAGGCCATGGGCGACAAGCGCACGATGATGATGGGCAATCACGGCGTGCTGGCGACCGGGGAGACCGTGGCCGAGGCCTTCGACAGCCTCTATCATCTGGAACGAGCCTGTCGCACCTTGATGCTGGCCTATGCCAGTGGCAAGCCCTTGAACGTGTTGGGCGACGAAGTCGCCGAGAAGACGGCGCGGAGCTGGGACCACATGCCGGGCTGGGCCGAGGCGCATTTCGCGCAGATGAAGCGGCTTCTCGATCGTGACGAGCCGGATTATGCCGACTAGCCCTGTGCCTCGCCACCTTTTCCTTTCATTCAAGAGCCCAGCCGGAAAGTCTACTTATGATCGCGCCGCGCCAGATCAAGCTTGCCCTCATGATGCAAGAAACGGGAGGTGTTCATCCGGCCTCCTGGCTCCACCCCAAGGCTAAGCTCGGTGCCGCCAACGACATCGACTATTATCGGACGATGGCGCAGACGGCGGAAAAGGCGCTTTTTGATCTCTTCTTCATCGCCGACACGCCGGCCGCCCGGATCGACGATCTACATGCATGGAGCCGGTATCCGCTCTTCATGAACGTTTTCGAGCCAACGACGCTCCTGGCGGCGGTCGCTGGCAGCACGTCCAGGATCGGGCTCGGGGCCACTTCGACGACGACCTATAACGAGCCCTACAATGTCGCTCGTCAGTTCGCCTCGCTCGACCATATCAGCCATGGCCGCGCCGGCTGGAACGTCGTGACGTCGGCCAACAAATACGTGGCCCCCAATTTCGGCGAGCCCGATCTGCCGCCGCATGCCGAGCGCTATGCGCGAGCGCGCGATTTCGTCCACCTCGTCCAGAAGCTCTGGGACAGCTGGGAGGACGATGCCTTCATCCGCGACCGGGCCAGCGGGCGCTATTTCGATCCGAGCAAGCTCCATCCCATCCACCACCAGGGCACGCATTTCAAGCTGGACGGCGCCCTCAACATCGCCCGTACGCCGCAGGGCCAGCCGGTCATCATCCAGGCGGGAGCATCGGAAGTAGGCCGAGAGCTGGCGGCCGAGACCGCCGAGCTCGTCTTCGGCACCGCGACCACGCTCGACGACGCCAAGGCCTTTTATGGCGACTTGAAGAAACGCATGGCGAAGTTCGGCCGGTCGCCGGATGCCATGCGTATCCTGACCGGCTGCGGCGTGATGCTAGGTGAGAGTGCTGAGGAAGCCGAGGCCAAGTATCTGGAGTTGCAAAACCTCGTCCATCCCGATGTCGGCCGCTTCTTCCTCTCCAATGATCTTGAAACCGACCTCAGCGACCTGCCGCTGGACGAGCCCATCCCCAAGGAGCGCCTGCCGACGACGGCAAAGTATCACCGTGCCTATTTCGAGCAGATCATCGCCACGATCGAGAGGGACAATCCCACACTGCGCCAGCTTTATCTGAGCTATGAGCGCGGGCGGAAGACCTTCAAGGGCACGTCGGCCCAGGTGGCCGACCTCATGCAGGAATGGTTCGAGGGTGAGGGTGCCGACGGATTCATGATGATCTTTCCACTGCTGCCCTCCTGTCTTGAAGAGTTCACGGCCGGTGTCGTTCCCGAACTGCAGCGCCGCGGCCTCTTTCGCACTGCTTATGAGGGCATGACGCTGCGGGAGAATCTAGGCCTGCCTCGGCCGGCCAATCGCTTCGCGGCCAAGCCGGCCGAGCTGGCGGCGGAATAACGACCTGAAATCAGATATAAAGATATCCTTATATTTCTTGACGACTGCACCCACCTCAGCCTAACCTGCCGGCGTCGTGGTTCTCGGCTGGTGTCCGTATCGGTCGAGCTAAGAGGGAATCCGGTGCGCCTTCGGGTCAGGCCGGAACTGCCCCCGCAACTGTGAGCGGCGAGCGGTCATCCAAGAAGTGCCACTGGGCGTTTCCCGGGAAGGCTGGATGATCGCGTCGACCCGCAAGTCAGGAGACCTGCCACGTCGACATACGTTCCCTGGGCGGGGTGTCCCGGTGGGCTGCTGGCAGAGGGGACTTTACAGCTCCTGCTCGCGGCCGCTTGGCCTTTGCCCCAAGCACGCGATTGGGGTTTCCATGAACGATTCAACCTCCTTGCCGACAGCCACGCTGGGCGTGCCACGGATGGGTCCGCGCCGTGAGTTGAAGCAGGCGCTCGAGCGTCACTGGACCGGCGCATCGTCCGACGCTGAGCTGCTGGACGCGGCAGCGGCACTCAGGGCCGCGCACTGGGCGCGCCAGCATGCCCAGGGAATAACCAGAATTCCGGTGGGCGATTTCTCGCTCTACGACCACGTCCTCGATCTTAGCATGATGGTGGGGGTCCTGCCGACGGCGCATGCGGCAGCCGAGCTCCCGCCGCTCGAGACTTACTTCGCCCTCGCCCGGGGACGCCAGGGCCGGCCGGGGCTGCCAGCCCTCGAGATGACCAAGTGGTTCGATACGAACTATCATTATCTCGTGCCGGAGTTCGCGCCGGGCCAAAGCTTTAAGCCCGGCCCCAACAAGGTCCTGGCCGAATTCCTCGAGGCCAGGGCGCTTGGCTATCGAACGCGGCCGGTCCTCCTTGGCCCCGTCACCTATCTAAAGCTCGGCAAGGGCGAGAGCGACCCGCTCCGCCTCCTGGATGGCCTCCTTCCGGTCTATGTGCATCTGCTCCGTCAACTGGCCGAGGCCGGGGCCGACGAGGTGCAGATCGACGAACCTTGGCTTGTCATGGACGCGGATGAGGCCACGCAGCAGGCCTATGTCAGCGCCTATGGCCGGCTGGCCCGCGAACTGCCGGGCCTCGAACTCATGCTGACGACGTATTTTGGCGAGCTCGGTGACAATCTCGAGACGGCCCTGGCCCTGCCCGTCAGCGGCCTGCATCTCGATCTTTCGCGAGCCCCCCATCAGCTCGACCAGGTGCTCCGCCACGCCCGGCCGGACCACAAGCTCTCGTTGGGCGTGATCGACGGGCGCAATGTCTGGCGCGCCGATCTCTCGGGCCTTCTGGACCGGCTCGAGCCCGTTCGCGATCGGCTCGGACCCGAGCGGCTCGTCATCGCCAGCTCGTGCTCGTTGCTGCACGTGCCGACCGACCTCGACCTCGAGACCGATCTCGATCCTGATCTCAAGGGCTGGCTCGCCTTCGCGGTGCAGAAAATGGGCGAGCTCGCCATCCTCGGACGCGGCCTCGCACTTGGCCGGGAGGCCGTACGGGCGGAGCTGGCAGAGACCGACAAAGCCCTGGCGGGAAGGCAAAGCTCGGCCAAGGTCAACGATCCCTCGGTGGCCAGCCGTGTAAGCGGACTTGATGCCACCATGGCCGAGCGCCGGAGCCCCTATGCCGCGAGGCGCCAGCTGCAGCGGGCAGCGTTGCGGCTGCCGCCCTTCCCGACGACGACGATCGGCTCTTTTCCACAAACGGCCGAATTGCGCCAGGCGCGAGCACGGCACGCCAAGGGCGCCATGACTGATGCCGACTATGCGGACTTCCTTGAGGCCATGACGGTCGAGGCGGTCCGCTGGCAGGAGGAAATCGGCATCGACGTGCTGGTCCATGGCGAGTTCGAACGCAACGACATGGTGCAGTATTTCGGCGAGCGACTGCAGGGCTATGCCTTCACAGCTCATGGATGGGTGCAGAGCTACGGGTCGCGCTATGTCCGGCCGCCGGTGATCTTCGGCGACGTTGGCCGCCCCGAGCCGATGACGGTGCGCTGGTCGAGCTTCGCGCAGTCGCTGACGACGAAGCCTGTGAAGGGCATGCTGACCGGTCCGGTCACCATGCTGCAATGGTCCTTCGTGCGTGACGACCTACCACGCCAGGCGGTCTGCCGCCAGATCGCCTTGGCTCTTCGCGACGAAGTCTTGGACCTTGAGGCCGCCGGCATTGGCTGCATCCAGATCGACGAGCCTGCCTTTCGCGAAGGTCTGCCCTTGCGCCGGAAGGACTGGGCCGACTATCTCGCCTGGGCAGTCCAATGCTTCAAGATCGCGGCGGGCGGCGTCGCCGACAAGACGCAGATCCACACGCATATGTGCTACGCGGAGTTCAACGATATCATCGATTCCATCGCCGCCATGGATGCCGACGTGATCTCGATCGAGACCTCCCGCTCGCGCATGGAACTCCTAGACGCCTTTGTCGGCTATCGCTATCCGAACGAAATTGGCCCCGGCGTCTACGACATCCATTCCCCGCGCGTGCCGGATGCCGACGAGATACGAACGCTCCTCGACAAGGCCCTTTCTAACCTCGCCCCTGAGCAGCTCTGGGTGAATCCCGATTGCGGGCTGAAGACGCGCGGCTGGGCGGAGGTTCGGCCAGCCCTTCTCAACATGGTGGCGGCCGCCAAGGCGCTGCGATTGGCGAGCGTACCGAACCGGGCCTGACAGGAAGGGAGCTACCATGAGCGATGCCGCCATCCGGCTGATCGACATCGTCTTCCCGGGCGATACCAACCATCACGGCACGCTTTTCGGCGGCAGCGCGTTGGCCGCCATGGATAAGCTGGCGTTCATCGCCGCCGTCCGTCACGCCCGCGTCGACTTCGTGACTGCCTCCTGCGACCGGCTCGATTTCGTGGCGCCGGCCAGGCTAGGCGACATCGTCGAATTCGCCGGCCGCGTCACGCGGGTGGGCAGACGCTCGCTTTCCGTCGAGCTCGAGATGACGGCCGAGGCAGCCCTGTCCGACGCCCGGCGGCGCTGTTGCCGCGGCACCTTCACGATGGTGGCCGTGGGCGAGCGGCCAGGTGCTGCGGGTTATCAACTCCCGCCTCTCGTGCCGGCGGCAGCCTTATCCGCCAAACTACGCATGGTCGAGCTCGTCATGCCCGACCAGACCAGCCATTACGGCACGCTCTATGGCGGCCAGGCGCTGGCGGCCATGGGCAAGGCCGCCTTTGTCGCCGCCACACGCCACTGCCGCCACAACGTCGTCATGGCGGCCTCCGACCATGTCGACTTCAAGAGCGGCGTCAGGCAGGGCGAGATCATGGAACTCACCGCCGAGCTCCTCAGGGTCGGCCGGAGCTCGATGACCGTCCAGGTGAGGCTGGAGGCCGAGAATTTGTTCAGCGGCGAACGCCGCCTCTGCTGCCAGGGACAATTCGTCATGGTGGCGCAAGGTCCCGACGAGCGCCCGACTACCGTGCCGCCCTTGGCCCTCCCGTGAGCCGGGGGCCTCGGGTCCAGGCGGTTGCCTACCGCCAAGCCTGAGGGGAACCTGCGGCCGGCCAGGGTCGACGCCCCTACCCTGCACGGCGAGCCCGATCCCTGCGCCTTTCGACGACAGCAATTTCCAGGCGCCATTGCCGAGAAAAGCCGGTCCCAACGCTTGCCCGCCGATTGGCTGCCCCCGAAGACCGCGGGTGTACGGAGCTGACCGTGCCGCCGGCGGGTCTAGTCGGAGTTAGTCTTGGAACGGCCAGATGGAAAATCGGCCAGCGCCAGACGCTGGCGCGCGATCTTGCGACGAAGCCTGTCGATCTCACCTGCACGCTCGGCCTCCAGCTTGGCGGCGGAGCGCGTGAAGATCGCCTCGTCTACGGCATTCCACCCAGGACCGCCCCGCGACTTGGGCGAACCCGCCACCTCGATGGCGAAAGCCTCAGCGCGACCTTCGATCGCCCGGCGGATGGTAGCCAGGCAGTTTTCGTTGATCGTAAGCGCGCGGACCATGCGGGAAATCTGATCGCTCATTTTAAATCCGTCAGGCAGGAACTCGGTTCGCCGCGCGGATAGACCCTCAAAACGGCAGCTTGATGACGCTTTGCCCCGAATCCGGCAACGATGACCTGAAATGCTGCGTGCTGCCAATGGGTAAACACACCCGATCACACCTGTACATACCCACGGACCGCGTCGGTCGTCAGCAGATCGCCTCGGCGTCGATCTCGACCCGATAGGGGCCGACCAACCGCGCGACCTCGAGCAGGGTGTTGGCTGGACGGACATCGCCCAGATAACGGCCATGCACGCGCGAGACCGGCTCCCATTCGTCGACGTCCTGCAGATAGACGCGCGTGCGGACGACGTCGCCGAGGCTGCCGCCCAGGGCGGCGAGGCTGGCGGCGATCTTGTCCATGATGAAGACCGTCTGCCCGGCGGGATCGTCCGGGCAGACCACGTTGCCATGCGCATCGGTGGCCGTGGTGCCGCTGACGAGAATGCGATCCTTGACCCTGATGGCCCGACTATAGCCGCAAATGCCCTCCCAGACGCTGCCGCTATCGACCCGCAGTCTGTCCGGCCGGCCGGACATGGGCACGGCCTCATAGGCCTTGGGCAGGCTTTCCAGATGATGGCTGAGATCGCCCGAGGCGGTGAGAAAGGGGGGCTTGCGATACTCCTGGCCGCAATCGCCGGGGATCGGACGCGTGACCGCGAAGGCGGCCCCCAGCCTTGCCAGATCCTCGGCGTCGAGCCTGAGCTCGAAGAGCCGCTGATTGTCCGCCTTGTGATCGCGCTCGCCGAGTCTGGCGCCGACGATCACGGCCGCGGTGGCGGGCTGGTCCAGCACCCAGCGCGTGGCGACGTTGGCGATCGAGGCGCCATGGCGCTGGCCGATCTCGGCCAAGGTAAAGAGCATCGTCTGATACGCGCCCCAGCCGCCGATCGCGTCGATGAAGCGCTTATACTTCATCTTGCTCCAATCCTGGAGCTCCAAGGGCTCGGGCTGGTTCAGCCAGCGCTCGGCGAGTAGGCCGCCGGCCAGCGTGCCGTAGGCCAGGAGCCTGATGCCGTGGTCTTTGCAGAAATCGCTCATAGCGCCAGCGGCGCGCCGGTCGAGGACCGAGAACGAGACCTGGTTGGTCAGGATCGGAATGCCTTGGCCAACGACGACGCGCAGATGATCGGTGTCGAAATTAGTCAGCCCGATGGCGCCGATCAGGCCCTCCTCTTTGAGACGGGCAAGCTCGAAGAGCGCGTCCAGATAAGCCGGATGCTCGAAGCTCCACCAGTGGAACTGGAGGAGATCGATCCTCTCCACGCCCAGCCTCTCCCGGCGCTGCTGGACTCCGGCACGGACGATCTCCGGTGACATCACTCCCGGCGCCGGGCACCATTTGGTGAATGCCAGCGAGCGCTGCCTGCCGGCGGCGCGCTCATCGGCGAGGAGATGGCCGGCGATGATCTCGGCACTGCCATAGTGATCTGCCATGTCGAACGTGTCGAAGCCGGCATCGCGATAGGCGGCCAGGGCCAAAGCCCCGGCCTTCGGATCGAGCAGGGTGCCCGTCTTCTCCATGTCCGCCACCTGCCAGAGGCCGGTGATGACGCGGCTGATCGAGAGATCGTCGCTCAGGCGCAGGCGTTCGGGTTGCGCGCTCATCTCAGCCGCCAATCTTGGCCTTGAGGGCGGCCACCTGCTGGGTTGTCATCTGGCCGACCGTCTGGACCTCGCCGCCTTCGATCTTCCAGAGACGGAACGGGCCGGTAATGTCGCCATACTGATCGAAGCTGACGGGGCCGATGACCCCCTCATAATGAATGGGTTGCCCGTCCTTGAGGAGGGCTAGCGCCTCCTTGAAGCTTTCCGGTCCGGCATGGATGGGCGTGCCTTCGCTGCCGGTAACCTTGAAGATCGCATCGCGGATCGCGATCGGAGTCTCGTCCTTGGCGGCCGCCATGGCGAGGCCGACGATTGCGCCCGCGTCATAGGCGCGGTCGGCGGCCGGATTGCTGGCGGCGATACCGCCTGAGAATTTCGGGTATTCGGCGTTGAAATACTGGCTGGAGGGGCTCTGCGTCGTGCCCGAGGAGGTGCCGTAGGCTTCGTTCAGGTATTTCGCCCCCACGCTCTTGATGAAGTCGGGGCTGTTCATCCCGTCATTCAAAAGAAAGCGGGCTGGGCCGCCGCCCGAGATCCAGGCCCTGGCGATCACCGCCCCGTCGACGGGGGTCGAGACCAGATAGAGCCCATCGGGATCACCCTCCATGGCCTTGGTGGCCTCCGACTGGTAGCTGGCCTGATTCGCGTTATAGGCGACCTCGGCCGCGATCGTGCCGCCCAGTGCGATATAGGCCTTCTTGAACTCGGCTACCATGTTGGCGCCAAAATCGTCGTTCACATGAATGATGGCGATCTTCTTGAAGCCCCGATCCAGGGCATAGCTGGCAGCGGCCGTGCCTTGGAGCGCATCCGAAGTGATGGTGCGAAAGAAGATGCCGTTCGTCTTGCCCTCGCGGCCAAGCGTCGTCAGCGTCGGCGAGGAGGAGGCGGGGGAGACCTGCACCACCTTGGAGGGCGCCGTCACCGCGGTGAGGATCGGGATCGTCACCGAGGAGATGATGCCGCCGATCAGGACCGGCACCTTGCCGACCTGGACCAGTTGGTTGGCAGCATCGACCGCCACGCTGCCGCTGCTTTGCGAATCGCGCGTACTGGCCTTGAGTATGCAGCCTTTGACGCCGCCGGCCTCATTCAGGTCGCGAAACGCCATCTCGACCGACTTTGCACCGGCCTGGCCATACTCGCCAGCAGGCCCCGTGAGCTCCATGACGACGCCTACCGTCAGGTCGCAATCGGCCGCCCTTGCGCCGGCCGCTACCGGCAGGGCCAGGACGGAGCCCAGGAGGATCGCGCGAAGCCGCATCGTCGTTTCCCTCATGGCCGCTTTTG
Source organism: Arboricoccus pini (assembly GCF_900187945.1). Classification (GTDB taxonomy): domain Bacteria; phylum Pseudomonadota; class Alphaproteobacteria; order Geminicoccales; family Geminicoccaceae; genus Arboricoccus; species Arboricoccus pini. The sequence goes on from NZ_FYEH01000009.1 coordinate 145,911, forward strand.
CGCGGCGCTCGTGTTGAGATTATATTTCATGATGCGCCCGTGCGGCCCCTCTCGGTCGCGCTCGAGCGCGTAGGTGTCGCCAACCGGTCCCTTGCGCCTAGCCAGGACGGCGGCGATCTCGGCCTGATCGGCTGCACTCAGCTTCAACTCGCCCAGGGCGACGTTCGCCTGGAGATGCGCCCGGTTGCGCGCGCCAACGATGACGCCCGCCACGCCCGGCCGGTCCAGGATATAGCGGCTGGCCACGGTGGCGATGTCGACGCCGTGACGCTGGCCGATGCGCTGGAGGGTCGAAAGGAGGAGCTGGAACAGCTCCCATCCACCGAAATCGTCGATGATCAGCTTGTACTTGGTCAGCGAGCGGTTCTCGAGCGGTTCCTTGGGCTCGGCCCGGCCCAGCCAGCTTTCAGCCAGGAAGCCGCCAGCCACGGTGCCATAGCAAAAGAGATGCACGCCTTCTTTTGCCGCCAGGGCGACGAGGCCGTTCTCGGGACGGGCGTCGAGGACGGAATATTGCGTCTGCATCGAGAAGAGGGGGATGCCGGCCTTCAGCATGCGATAGGTGTGGGCGGTGCCGAAATTGGTCGCTCCCAGCCGGTCGATGAGACCCTCGCGGCGGAGCTGCTCCAGCCAGCCCATGACCTCCATGTCGCGCGCCACGCCATAGTCCCACCAGTGGAACTGGACGAGATCGAGGCGCTGCATCCCGAGGCGCTTCAAAGACTGGCCGATCAGCAGGCGAACATCGTCCTCGGTGATCCGCTCGAGCAGGGCCAGGTCGGGCACCATCTTGGTGTGGATCTTCAACCGCGCCAGCGCCGCCGTGCCGCGTTCCTTGGCCAGACGCTGGCGAAACCGGCCATAGAGCTCCTCGACGCCGGTATAGATGTCGGCGCAGTCGAAGGTCGTGATGCCGGCATCGAAGGCCGCCATCAGATCGCCGAGCACGGCGTCGGCATCGATCGCGCCATGGCCGCCCGCCAGTTGCCAGCCGCCACGGATGACGCGCGAGATCGTGTAGCCCGGCGCCAGGGTCAGGCGCTCGACGCTCAATTCCGCCTCTCCCGGGCCGGTAGCGGCACGGCCGTCGTCAGGGCATGGCTGAAAGGCCTCTTGCCCAGCCGGAGGATCCGCAGCTTCGAGGTGCAGTTGGGGTCGGGGCAGGCGATCAGCGTGTCGGTCGTCATCCAGTCGTTCGGATGCGTCGGCCGCTGCTTGGCGGCCAGGAGAGGGAGAACTGCTGCCAGTGAATAGATGGAAAAGCCCTGACCCGGCGGCAGATGCAGCATCTCGCCGCGCAACTCGAAATGATCGCCTGGCCTGGCACCACAATAGACAGGGCCGTCGCCTGTGATCACGGCTTCGACCCGGAGGTCGAACAGCTCGAATCGATCATCCCCGGATGCTGCGCTCAAGGCAGGCGTCCCTCTTTGTTTCGCCCCTGGCTCTGGGATAAGGCAGCGCGGAGATTGCGGCGGCTGCGGGACCCTCTTAGGGTGCCGCCCCATATTTGACCATAGCGCCAGTAACTTTGCGCTCCCTTAAGATCCATAATCCGATGTCCGATCCCTCAAGCCTGCCGCCGATGCCGCTTCTCACGGTCGAGGGGCTCGTCAAGCGCTTTGGCGGGGTCGCCGCGGTGGACGGGATCTCCTTCACACTCGAAGCCGGGCAGATCATGGGCGTGATCGGCCCGAATGGCGCCGGCAAGACGACGCTCTTTGACTGCCTGGCCGGCAGCCAGCTACCGGATGCGGGGCAGATCCGCCTTGCCGGCCAGCGGATCGAGCGCCTGCCCGCCTGGCGCCGGACGGGTATCGGGCTAGGCCGTACCTTTCAGATCCCCAGGCCCTTTCCCGCCATGAGCGTGCTCGAGAATGTCATGCTGGGGGCAAAGGACCAGGCGGGCGAGCGCATCCTGCCCAACTGGGTGGCACCCGGCCGCGTGCGCCGGCAGGAGGCGGCCTGCCGCGAGCGCGCGCACGAGCTCTTGACCTTCGTCACCCTGGCGTCGCTCAGCCATGCCCCGGCGGGCTCGCTCTCGGGCGGCCAGCGCAAGCTTTTGGAGCTGGCCCGCGCGCTGATGGCAAAGCCCAGCCTCATTCTCCTGGACGAGCCGGCGGCGGGGGTCAATCCGGCACTTCTCGAGATCATCATCGAGCGGCTGCTGGCGATGAACCGGGCGGGCACGACGCTTTTGCTCATCGAGCACAACATAGACATGGTGGCCCGGCTCTGCCGCCACGTGCTGGTCATGGCCAATGGCCGTCCGCTGGCGGCGGGGACACCGGAGAACGTTACGAGCGATCCGCGTGTCGCGGAGGCCTATCTGGGCGGTGCCGTCGCGTGAATGGCAAGCCGGTCCTTCGTGTCGATCGTCTGGTGGCCGGCTATGAGCCCGGCCTGCCGATCGTCAACGGCGCCTCGCTCACCCTCAGGGCCGGCGAGATCGTGGCGATCCTGGGACCGAACGGTGCCGGCAAGTCCACCTTGATCAAGGCGATCGCCGGGCTGGTGGCGACGCCATCCGGTCAGATATGGCTGAACGGCACTGACCTTCGTCCTTTGCCGGCGCACAAGCGGACAGCGCTGGGGCTGGGCTTCGTGCCGCAGACCGAGAACGTATTCACGAGGCTCTCGATCCTGGACAATCTGAAGCTGGCGGCCGGTATCCTGCCGGCTGCCGGACGGGCGGCCGCGATCGACGACGTGCTCAGCCTGTTTCCCGATCTGGCGGCCCGGCCGGCACTCCTGGCCGGTCGGCTCTCGGGCGGCCAGCGTCAGATGCTGGCCGTGGCCCGCGCTCTGGTCGTCAAGCCCCGCATCTTGATGCTGGACGAACCCTCGGCCGGACTGTCGCCCCGGCTCGTCTTGGAAGTATTCGCCCAGTTGGGTCGCATCCGCGCGCAGGGAATCACCATCTTGTTGGTCGAGCAGAACGTCAAGGCCGCCCTTGCCCTGGCGGATCGTGGCATCGTGCTGGTGGGCGGCCGCGAACGGCACGAGGGTAGATCAGCGGATCTGCTCGGCGATCCGGGGCTGGGCGCGCTCTTCCTTGGCGGTGACGCTGTCAGGGAGACCGGGAGTTGAGCCTGCAATTCCTGGCTGACGGCCTCCTGGCAGGCCTCCTGATCGGCCTCGGCGCCATCGGCGTCACGCTTACCTACGCGATGCTGCGCTTTGCGAACTTCGCGCATGGCGAGATGATGAGCTTTGGCGCCTATGTGGCCTGGAGCGCCAGCTTCCTCCTGAGCGCGCTCGCGGGGACTGCCTGGCCCGCGATGGGGCCATTCTCGATCACGGCCGCCGTCCTGCTTGGCGGCCTCGCCGCCATGATCCTGACGGCGGGCCTGGCGTTGCTTCTCGATCGCTTGCTGTTCCGGCACCTGGCTGGCCGTGGCGAGGCCATCACGCTCGTCATTGCCAGCTTCGGCGCCTCGATGGCCCTACGCAGCCTGATCGAGTTCGCCTTCTCCTCAAGCCCGCTTTATTTCAGCAGCGACCTGCAGATCGCCGTGCGGCTGGGCATGGGCATCCGCGTCACGCCTGACCAGTTGGCCTTGATCGGGCTGACCCTTTGCCTCCTGCTTGCCATCCACCTCCTGGTCACCAGGACGCAGGCAGGCCGGGCCATGCGCGCCGTGGCCGAAAACCCCACGCTCGCGGCCGTCGTCGGGCTGGACGTAAGACGGGTCGTCGGCCTCACCTGGGTCATGGGAGGCGCCCTTGCCGCTGCCGCCGGGACGATGGCGGGCATCCTCGTGCAGATCCGACCGAACATGGGTTTCGATTTCCTTCTCCCTCTCTTCTCGGCTGCTATCCTGGGCGGCATCGGCTCCATTCCCGGTGCTATCCTAGGCGGCATCGTCATCGGTCTGGCGGAGGCCGCCTGCGTGCAGTTCGTTGGGGCGGAATGGCGAGCGGCCGTGGCCTTCCTCATCCTCGTCCTGCTCCTTCTCCTCCGTCCGCGCGGCTTTTTCGGCGAGGCCGCATGAGCGAGGCAATCTTGAGCTATGGCAGCTTTTTTCTCACCACCGCGCTCGCCTATGCGATCCTTTGCCTGGGCCTCAACCTGCAATGGGGCAAAACCGGCCTCTTCAATGTCGGCGTCGCCGGCTTCGTCGGGGTCGGCGCCTATGTCTCGGCCATCCTGACGACGCCTTGGAGCAGTGCGCATCTGGGTGGCTTCGGCCTGTTCTGGCCGCTCGGCTGGCTGGCGGGGGCGGCGGCGACGGCCCTGATGTCCCTGCTTGTCGGCGCCCTCACCTTGAGGCTGCGCCAGGATTATCTGGCGATCACCACGTTCGGCTTCGCGGTCGCCATCCAGCTCGTCCTCCTCAACCTTCAGCCCTTGACCGGCGGCCCCTTCGGCATCGGCTTCATCCCCCGGCCGTTCGAGTCCCTGGCCGACCGGCCGCTGCTCTTCGGCTTGGGCAATCTGGCCATAGTCGCCACCTTGGTGCTCGTCCTCTACCTCGCCCTGCAAAACCTGAGCCGCAGCCCCTGGGGCCGCGTGCTGCGCGCCATACGCGAGGACGAGACGGCGGCACTGGCTCTAGGCAAGAATGCCGCCCGCTACCGGCTGCAAGCCTTCGCGCTCGGCGGCGGTCTCATGGGGCTGGGCGGGGCGATCCAGGCGCATTTCACCGGCTTCATCGCGCCGAACAATTATCTGCCGAACCTGACCTTCCAGGTCTGGACGATGCTGATCATCGGCGGGTCCGGCAGCAATCGCGGCGCGATCTTGGGGGCTCTCTTCGTTTGGGCGCTCTGGGCGGCCACCGGCGGTGCAATCACGGCCTTCGTGCCGGCGGAGCTTCAAGCTCGGGCCAGCGCCCTCCAGATCGCCGCCATCGGCCTCGGACTCTGCCTCGTCTTACTGTTACGCCCGGGCGGGCTCTTCGGCCTGAGGCGTCATGCGGCACGCGGCTGACGTCAGGGTTGCATTCATACGGGTAGCCCGTATATAATGTTCCGAGGAACGAAGCCGCCGGCCGTCGATTGGGACGACGTCAAGGAGCGTTGGACGATCATGCATCGCGGGCTCACCTTCGGCTTTGCCGCGCAGGTGCTGCTGGATCCCGACCGCATCGATGTCGTCGACGATCGTCGAGACTATGGCGAAGAACGAAGGTTGTGCTGGGGCAGGATCGGCGGTGTCGTCTATTCGATCTGCTATACACGGCGCGGACAGGTATATTGGCTCATCTCCGCCCGACGCGCCTCGCGCAAGGAAAGGCAGGCCTATGACGAGAAAGATTGAGACGGCGTTGCCAGCCGAGCTGGCAGCGCGTCAAGCCGGCATGAACGAGGCCGAGATCGAACGTCAGGCCGCCCTGGACGAGACGCATCTCGAGGCGTCCGATGCCATGCTGGAACGCGGGCGGGCCGCCCGCCTTGCCCGCCAGACGCGGGAAGCCACAGGGCTTTCGCAACGCGCCTTCGCCAGACGCTTCAAGATCAACCTTCGCCGACTACAGGATCTGGAGGTCGGCCGCTACAAGCCGGATTCAGCCCTCTTGGCCTATCTTCGCGTCATCAACGCTATGCCGGAGGCGGTGGGCCAGGTGCTTGACGACTCGCCAACGGGCGGTCGCGCGCTCGTCTCGGCTTGAGGCGGTCTTGATCAACATCTCGCTTCGGGCGATCCGCTACATGGTGGCCACGGCCGAGGCGGGCAACATCACCGAGGCGGCACGTCAGCTCAACATCTCCCAGCCCTCGATCTCGGCGGCCATTGCCCAGGTCGAGACGGAACTAGGCGTTCAGCTCTTCGTGCGCCATCATGCCCGCGGCGTGACCCTCACGCATGCCGGACATCGTGTCGTCGCGGAGGCGCGCCTCCTTCTGGCCCATGCCGAGGATTTCGCCCAGACAGCCCAGACACTCGGCCACGCCATTCGCGGCGAGATCAGCGTCGGCTGCTTTCCCACGCTGGCTGCGCGCTTCATGCCGGGCCTGCTTGCGGCGTTCGCGGCAAAGCAACCCGCAATCTCGATCCGCCTCTTCGAGGGTGATCAGGCACAGATCATGGAAGCCTTGATCACCGGACGGACCGAAATCGCGCTCTCCTACGATTATGCGGTTCCCGACGAGGTCGAATCGACGCCGCTGGCTGAACTGCCGCCATGGGTGTTCCTGGCTGCCGATCATCCCTTGACCGCCCAGCCGGCGATCACGCTCGAGGAGCTGGCACCGCTTCCTTTCATCCTCCTTGACCTCCCACATTCTCGGGATTATTTTCTTAACCTGTTCCGCGCCGCGGGACTGGAGCCTCAAATTGTCTTTCGCGCCGGCTCGCCGGAGCTCGTGCGCGGCCTCGTCGGTCGAGGCTGGGGCTATACCCTCCACAATACCGTTCCACGGACCGAACGCTCTTACGACGGGATGCCGGTAGCAGTCCGACCGCTCATCGGCCCGCATGCGCCGGTTGTGATCACGAGCCTGCGACTGAAGCGCCAGACGATGCGGCCGGCCGTGCGTGCCCTGGCGGATTTCCTTTGCGACACGGGTGACGTTTTCGCGGCAGAGCGAGGTTAGCAGCGACTGTGATCGCAGCAGTCTGCCCGGAGAATCGGCACCTAGCACGAATTTAGTCCAGTTTTACTGGCAGGAACGGCCTGGCACAGTGTTTGCGAAACATAGTGTCACCAGGGCTGGAGACGTATTTTGAACGCAGGCGCGATGCATCTGGTTGGCTATATCAGCGCCGGCCCTTGCTGGCACCATAACGGGAGTTGGCGCCATCCGGAGAGCGATGCAGTCGACTGCATGCGACCCGAGCGCTACGAGACGATCGCCCGGATCCTGGAAGAGGGCCTGTTCGACGGTGTCTTCATGGTCGACGTCCAGACCATGTTCGATTCGTATGGCGGCACCCACGAGGCCAATACGCGCCAGCCCGGACAGTTCTGGTTCATGGAGCCGATGCAGACCCTAGCGGCGATGGCGCGTGTAACGAGCCGGCTGGGCCTGGCCGCCACGATGTCAACGACGCTCTACCCACCCTATCACATCGCCCGCGCGTTCTCGACGCTCGACCATATCAGCAACGGTCGCGCCGGCTGGAATATCGTCACCTCGACCAATGACGGTGAGGCCAGGAATTTCGGCCTCGACACCTTTCCGGACAAATCGCTTCGCTACGATCTGGCGGAAGAGGTCGTCGAGGCCTGCAACAAGCTCTGGGAAAGCTGGGAGCCTGACGCGATCATCTATGACCGCGAGGAGGGCATCTGGGCGGACCCCGCGAAGATCCGCCGGGTCGATTTCGAGGGCCGTTTCGTGAAGACGCGAGGGCCGCTCGCGGCACCGCGCTCGCCGCAGACCCGGCCGGTCTTCATGCAGGCGGGCTCCTCGGAGCGAGGGCGCGAGTTCGCCGGCCGCCACGCCGAGGTGATCTTCACGCTTCAGCATGACCGCTCGCATATGCAGGCCTTCTACCAGGACATCAAGTCCAGGGTCGTGGCGCATGGGCGGCCGGCCCATCATTGCGCCGTGCTTCCGGCCATCGATGTCATTGTCGGCGAAACCGAGAGCATCGCCAAGGAAAAGCAGGCCTATATCAACTCACTCGTCAGTCCCGAGCTCGGAGTGGCCGAGATCTCGAATGGAATCGGCATCGACCTGTCAAACTTTCCACTCGACCAGCCGATCCAGGACATGGAGATCACGCAGGGTGCCCGCGGCGTCTTTGACGTCATCCTGCAAGGCTCGAAGACGCGGAACCTGACATTGCGGGATGCGGGACGTGCCTATGGCGAGAGCCAGATGACGCCGCAGATCGCCGGCACGGCCAGGCAGATCGCCGACCACATGCAATCGCTCTTCGAGGATGGCTGCTGCGACGGATTTATTGTCATTCCCTCGCTTTCGCCCTCAGGTTATCAACAATTCGTCAAGCATGTCGTGCCCGAGTTGCAGAAGCGCGGCATCTTCAGGGACGCCTATCGCGGCACCACCTTCCGTGAGCATCTCCAGGGCTAAAGACCCGCCATCCGCCAATCCAGGGACCGACCCATGTCGAACATTCTCAAGCACCCTTCCTATACCGACGAAGATGCAGCGGTCCGGCAGATGCGGATCGACCTCGCGGCCGCCTTCCGGCTGATCGCCCGGGCCGGCTGGCACGAGGCCGTGGCCAACCATCTGAGCCTTGCCGTGTCCGATGACGGCCAGACCTTCCTGATCAACCCGCGCTGGAGGCATTTCTCCCGCATCAAGGCCTCCGACCTGCTCCTCCTCGACGCGCGCGACAGCGAGGCGATGAAGCGGCCCGACGCGCCCGACATCACCGCCTGGAATATCCACGGAGCGGTCCATCGGCAGGTGCCGGGTGCCCGCTGCATCCTGCACGTGCACAGCCCCTACGCCACCGCCCTGGCCTCATTGGCCGACCCGACGATCAAGCCGGTCGACCAGAACACCTGCCGCTTCTTCAACCGCGTCGCCTACGACATGCACTATGGCGGCATCGCCGACAGTAGCGAGGAAGGCAACCGCATCGCCTCGATGCTGGGCAACCGGCAGACCATGATGATGGCCAATCACGGCGTCCTCATCACCGCCAGCACCGTGGCCGAGGCCTTCGACCTTCTCTACTACATGGAAAAGTCCTGTCAGAACCTGATGCTGGCCTACAGCTCGGGCCAGCCTTTGCACATCCTCTCCGACGAGGTGGCCGAGTTGACCGCGCGCGGTTGGGAAGGCAAGGGCGCGGTCGCGCAGGCAATCGTGCATTTTGAGGAAATGAAGCGCATCCTCGACGAAGAGGATCCCTCTTATGCCCACTGACCCGGCCATGGCGGCGACCATGGAGCGGGTTGATTTTCGCCAGATGAAGGACGGCACGGCCAAGGAATATCTCTTCCTTCGCGAGCTGGAAAAGCCGCATCTGGCGATGACACCTAAGCGTGTGATGCGCGAACTGCGCATGCAGGACGAGGAGACGATCCCGGGCTATCGCATTTCGCGCCTGGGTCACGGCCTGCAATCCGCCACTCGCGCCCATCGCGAGGGGGCGGATATCGACTGGGTGGTGGCAGCCCTCCTGCACGATATCGGCGACGGCCTGGCCCCGCAGAACCACGACCGGTTTGCCGCCGAACTGATCCGTCCCTTCGTGCGCGAGGAGGTCACCTGGACGGTCGAGCACCACGGCGCCTTCCAGATGTATTACTACGCGCATTTCTACGGCTGGAATCAGCTCGAGCGCGAAAAGTATCGCGACAATATGTACTACCAGTCCTGCGTCGATTTCTGCGAGCGCTGGGACCAGGCCTCGTTCGACGACCAATATGCGCACGAGGACCTGGCCTTCTTCGAGCCGATGGTCAACGAGGTCTTCGCCCGCAAGGCCTACGATGACACCGTCATCATGACGGGCGTCGCCAAGGGCCTGCCGCCGCTTCCCTGATACGGCATGAGGTTTGCTTGGCCGCCGATGGAGTGATCCACCGGCGTATTTTTTCATTCGGGGAAGACATGTCCATGCTCATGACGCCGACCTCCTCCTCGGGGCCGGCGCAAGGATTGCGCGAATCGCGGCGCATCATTGAAACCGACCCCTCAAGCGTCCTGGTCTCGTTCTACGGCGTCACCAGGAGCTATGACGGCAAGACCAAAGTGGTCGACGATCTCGACCTCGAGATCAGGAAGGGCGAGTTCCTCACCCTCCTTGGCCCCTCCGGCTCCGGCAAGACCACCTCGCTCATGATGCTGGCGGGCTTCGAGCAGCCCGACCAGGGGCATATCTACCTGAATGGCAAACCTATCGACGGCCTCCCCCCCGAGGCGCGCGACATCGGCGTCGTCTTCCAGAACTACGCCCTCTTCCCGCATATGACGGTTGCCCAAAATGTAGGCTTCCCGCTCCGCGTCCGCGGCCTCGCCAAGGCCGAGATCGATCGCCGCGTGCGAGATGCCCTCAAGATCGTCCGCCTCGAGGACTTCGCCGATCGTCGGCCGACCGAACTCTCGGGCGGCCAGCAACAGCGCGTCGCCCTCACCCGCGCACTCGTCTTCGAGCCCCAACTTGTCCTCATGGACGAGCCCCTGGGAGCGCTCGACAAACAGTTGCGGGAACAACTCCAGCTCGAGATCAAGCACATCCAAAAACGCCTGGGCCTGACGATCCTCTACGTCACCCACGACCAGTCCGAAGCGCTCACCATGTCGGACCGCATCGCCGTCTTCGGCGCCGGCCGGATCCAGCAACTAGGCCACCCGCGCGACATCTACGACCATCCGGCCAACGCTTTCGTGGCCACCTTCATCGGCGATAACAACCTCATGCCGGCCACCGTGCACGAGGTCCGAGGCGAGCGTGCCGCCGTGCGCCTCGGCAATGGCGCCCTCATCGAGACATCCCGCAGCTCGCATGCGCATGCCGGCGCCCCGGTCACCGTCGCTATCCGCCCCGAGCGGTTCGTCATCGATCCCTCGGGCCCCGTGGCCGGCACGCTCGCGGCCAAGGTCAGCGAAATCATCTATGTGGGCGACCAGACCCGCGTCGTCGCCCGTCTCGAGGATGGGCACGAGGTCGAGGTGCGTCTCGCCAATGGCCGCCGCGCCGCCGACCCCCTGGAGGGGGCCACCGTCACCCTCGGCTGGCACGAGGGCGACGCCATCCTTCTCGACCGCGCCGCCTGATCCCTCTCGTCCCTCACCGCCTCCGCGAGAACAATTATGCTCAGACTTCGTCTTCGCCACGCCGCGACCGCCCTGGCCCTGGCCCTTCCACTGCTGGCGCACGCCGCCAGTGCGGAGGAATTCACCGTTACCTCCTGGGGCGGCGCCTACCAGGACGCCCAGCGCAAGGCCTTTTTCGAGCCCTATACGAAGGCCACCGGCGTCAAGCTCAACGAGGACCAGTGGAGCGGCGAGCTCGCCAAGGTCCGCGGCATGGTGCAAAGCGGCTCCACGAGCTGGGACCTCGTCAGCACCGACCCCAAAACAGCCGAGCTCGGCTGCAATGACGGCCTCTTCGAACGCCTCGATTATTCGCGCATCGGCGACACCGCCGATTTCGCCAAGGGCGCCGAGCTCGAATGCGCCTTCGGCACCGACGTCTACGCCACCATCCTCGGATATGATCCGACCAAGCTGAAAGGCGAGGCGCCCAAGAGCGTCGCCGACATCTTCGATACCAAGAAATTCCCCGGCAAGCGCGGCCTGCAGAAGGTCCCGGCCGATAATCTGGAGCTGGCCCTCGTCGCCGACGGCGTCCCCTATGACAAGGTCTACGACGTTCTCAAGACCAAGGAAGGCCAGGACCGCGCCTTCAAGAAACTGGACACGATCAAGAAGGACGTCGTCTGGTGGACTGCCGGGGCCCAGCCGCCCCAGATGCTGGCAGCCGGCGAAGTCGTCATGACCACGGCCTGGAATGGCCGCATCGCCGATGCCAACAAGAACGGCCAGCATTTTACCATGGTCTGGCCAAACCAGGTTCAGGGCTTCGACATGTGGGTCATTCCGACCGGCAGCAAGAAGATCGACGCCGTCTACGACTTCCTCAAATATTATTACCAACCCAAGAACTTGGCACGGATCACCGACTACATCGCCTATGCGCCGACCACGAACGCCGCCCTCAAGATGGTCTCGCCCGACATCCTCCCGGACCTGCCGACGGCACCTCAGAACATGAAGGGCGCCATCGTTCAGGACCCGGAATTCTGGGGCGATTACGGCACGGAGCTCGAAGCACGCTTCAATAGCTGGCTCGCCAACTGACCGCAGCCCGGCCGGCACCCGCCCGGCCCTCTGACCTCGCCGGTCCGGCGCCACGGCGTCGGGCCGGCCGCTCTCCTGGATGACTGGGCCATGAACACAGCCGCCATCGCGCGACCAGCCCCGATCGGTCACAAAAGACGCCGCATCCGGCTCGGCGCCTTCAGCCTCGGCCTCCCGCTTCTGGCCTTCCTCCTCGTCTTCTTCGTGGCCCCCATCCTCTATCTCTTCCAGTCGGCCGCCTACGATCCCGCCATCAAGGACTCTCTTCCGCGCACGCTCATGACCCTCCAGGACTGGCAGGGCGGCAGCCTGCCGGGCGAGTCCACCTTCGATGGCCTGGCCACCGACCTCCGCGAGCTTGACCGCGCCCGTAACGTCATCGCCCTTGCCCAGCGCGTCGGCATGGAAGCCACCGGCGGCCGGCAGCTCATCATGAAGACGACCCGCGCCGTGGCCCGCGCCAAGGGCCCTGTCACCAGCCAGACTTTCGCGAGCATCGATCCCCTCTGGGCCGATCCAGGCTTCTGGCAGGTGCTCAAATCGGGCGGCAACGGCGTCACACCCCTCTATCTTACCATCGGCATGGGCCTGCACACGCCCTATGGGAGTGCCGAGAGTGGCGATGACAACAATTACGGCTTCCCGACGATCTTCCTGCGCACCGTCGTCATCTCCATCGTCGTTACCCTGATCACGATCGTCCTGGCCTACCCCACCGCCTACGCGATCGTGCAAAACGACAACCGACTGGGCAAATGGCTCCTGGCCGCTGTCCTCATCCCCTTCTGGGTCTCCCTCCTCGTCCGTTCCATGTCCTGGGTCGTTCTCCTTCAGGGCAACGGCCTCGCCGCCGAACTCCTGCGCGCGCTGGGTCTCATCGGACCCGATGCCCAGCTGCTCTACACACGCGGCGCCACCCTGGTCGCCATGGCCCAGATCCAGCTGCCCTTCACCCTTTTGCCCATGCTGGGCGTCATGCGCGGCATCTCGCCCTCGCACATGCGCGCCGCCCGCTCTCTCGGTGCCAAGCCAACCTACGCCCACCTCAAGGTCTATCTGCCCCAGGCAGCCCCAGGCATCGTCGCCGGCGGCATGATCACCTTCATCCTCAGCCTCGGCTACTACATCACCCCGGCCCTCGTCGGCGGCCCCGCCGACCAGATGATCAGCTACTATGTCGCCCGCTTCACCAACGAGGAGCTGAACTGGAATCTGGCCGCATCGTTAAGCGTGCTGCTGCTACTCCTCACCATCCTCTGCCTCGTCGCCATGCGCCGCTTCCTGCGCCTCGACCGGCTGCTCAAATAGAGGCCACGCCCATGATCAGCCTGAAAAGCCCCAGAAACAGCGCGCAAAGCAATGTCAGCCCGCCCGTCAAGCTGCTGGGATCGGCCCTCATCGCGCTGACCGTGTTCATGCTGCTGGCCCCACTCGTCGCCGTCATTCCCCTCTCCTTCAGCAGCGAGAAATGGTTCACCTACCCCATGCCGGGTTTCTCGCTCCGCTGGTACGAAAGCCTGTTCGCCTCCGACCAATGGCGCGGCGCCATCGCCAACAGCTTTATCGTCGGCACCGCCGTCACCATCATCGCCACCCCGCTCGGCACCATGGCAGCCCTGGCCATCAGCCGCCCGGAAACCAAAGGCCGCAATCTCCTCCTTCTCCTCTTCCTCTCGCCCATGGTGGTCCCCGTCGTCGTCACGGCCCTGGGCTTCTATTTGTTCTTCGCCCGCTTCGGCCTCGCCAATTCCTATACGGGCCTCATCATCGCCCACACCGTCATCGCCGCCCCCTTCGTCGTCATCACCATGTTGGCCGCCTTCAGCCGCTTCGACTTCCGCCTCATGCGCGCCGCTGCCAGCCTCGGCGCCTCGAAGATGACCGCCTTCCGGATCGTCATGATGCCCTTGATCCTGCCCTCGCTCATGGCATCGGCCATCCTCGCCTTCATCACCTCCTTCGATGAAGTCGTCATCGCCATCTTCATCGCGGGCCCCGACCAGCGGACCATCCCCCGCCAGATGTTCACCGGCATGCGCGAGGAAATCAGCCCCACCATCATCGCCGCTTCCGTCGTCGTCATCGCCGTCGTCTTCGCCCTCATGGCCACAGCCGAGCTCCTCCGCCGCCGCGCGGCGGCTGGGCTGAAGGGGTAGGAGGAGGGCGGGAAGCGGCCTCCGGCGGCCAGGGGGCACCGCCCCTGGCCCCGGGGTGGGGCGGGATTGTCGGTGCGGGTGAGGTCCGGGTTTCAGGCGGCCACCATCACGAGGGCGGGCCGGTCCCATAGCGGCCGATCTTCCTCGCACCCTGCAAGCGTATCGCCGCCTGCATGCTCTCGGCCGGCCGCTCGTGCCAGTACCGCGCCACACCCCGCGCCACCGCCTCCAGGCGAAGCGAGGGCAGCGCGTTCTGACCAAGGCCCGTACCCATCCGCTCGGCCTCGGACGCCAGCTTGTCCGCCAGCCGGTTCAGCTCAGCCCGATTGTCCCGCGCCACCCGGCGCAGATCGGCCAGGGCCAGCGCTTCCGCTTCCTCCTGGTGCTCGGGTATCGCCGCGCAATGGCTCCAGTCGCCCGGCGGCTGGCGCGGCTCGGCCGGCGGTGCGGCCTCGCGACGCTCGGGCCT
>NZ_FYEH01000025.1 GCF_900187945.1 Arboricoccus pini
AGCAGCTTCTCGACTTCCATGACGGGAACGCGGTTGACGAGCGCCATCTCCTCGGCACTGCGTCCGGCCGCCATGGCCTGGGCCGTGCGCCTGCGATCACGCCTGGCCCAGAAGGGGTAGCGGCGCCGTGGCGGCTTGGGGGCGAGGCGATCGGTCCAGTCCATGGGATCCATGATATTAGGAGTTTGTTCCCAGGACAAGCTCACGATTTGAACGAGGGTCCGAATCTATCTGCTTACAGAGATCTCATCTGCTCTGCGCTCGATTGAGCATAGTCTCTAAAACCCCGCGCAGAAAGGGTTTGACTGAAATTGCCGCTCACAGACAATCAGACACGAGGGGTGATTGCCAAGAATGATTGCCTAGACATACTTTAGGTTTTTTATTATGGTAAATCGTTATTAATTCGTTGCGATTTTGGGAAAAGAAGCATTTCTGGCTTAGTCGCCCATTTCTTATATCTTGCCGCCAACCGTTTTCCAAAAAGAGCAATTCTACCAAGCTGGTCACTATTTAGGCCGCAATCGTCAAAATTTCTGCGCCAATCAAATGTGGAATCCGGCATGATATCCAGATCCCGCTCATACAATAGGTGGGACAATATATAACTTGATGACGAAATCAGTATACAATGAGCACGCTCAATATCAGCAAAACTTATTCCCAATGAGTTCGATGCGCCCCGCGAGATCATGCTTGCGGAATGTGCGATTCGCTTGTTTGCTAATGTTTCTATGTTTCTTAACGATTGGTCTTGCAGAGATAGACAAAGATTATTAAAGACTTTTTGAGAAATAAGATCACCTCGATTGCCTATGCCCCCTTTCACGCCGGAAAGTTGGTTAAAGGTGTTGTGCGCTGCTTCTGAGAACTCCCAACTGCACGAGTAGCGCACGTTCTTTAGGAAACCTTGGACTGGCGCTCCAGAGTTGGCAAGCTGATTGGCAGTCTTTGCTTGCGACAAGCGACGTTCCGGCTCTGGGTCAAAAGTCGCCCCATTATATCCCACAAAACTTTTTCTGGTAAATATATGCATATTCGAAAAATGTCTTCTACGAGACGCTTTATAGAAACTACTTCTTTATTAGGATTTTTGTTATTTTTTTCGTTAAGGCGACGAATGCATAATATCTGACTTGCCAGAAAGCCGTTTGTTATGAAAGCAAACAAACTTGGATCGCGTAGCGGAGAACGTGTATTATCTCTGATTATAAGCCGTAACGCCTCATTCAACATTCGAAATATAACATAATTTAAGCACATTTCACGCAACTGACGCTCTATGGAACTGGGATCCTCACCGCTCAACCAGCCAATCCATAGGCATCTTTTATCACGAAAGGTTTGCAATTTGGGTTTATCAAGAACATCGCAGTCTTCGACTGATTTATTCCAAACTATCTTGTCCGGATTCGGCTGCGACAGAGATTTATTTGCGTTATTCAATTCCATTCACCTCCCTGAAAGTCGTCGCATCGATATTGAGAAAAGAGGAGGTACGAGCCTTCCCGTTCTCTCTATGGTCGGCGTGGCAAACTGGCGCCCTGTCTGATTCCGGAGGACATCCTAGCCTTCACTGGCTAGAACTACCTATAACCTTGCATAGGTTCCGGTCCATGCATGTAATGGTTACCGAGAATTTCGCTCCCACGGCGATAGTATCAGTCCTTATCCCATTTCGCGCAGAAGGCCTCGATGTCGGGGCTCTGGAAGTCGGTGAGGCGGGCGAAGATGGTCTCGGGGGGCCAGTTCCACCAGGCGATCCGGGCCAGGCGGTCGGCAATGGGGCGCGGGAAACGCGCGCGGATGAGGCGGGCGGGGACACCGCCCACGATGCTGTAGGGGGCGACGTCGCGGGTCACGACGGCACCGGCGGCCAGGACGGCACCGTCGCCGACCGTGACGCCCGGCAGGACGATGACGCCGTGGCCGATCCAGACATCGTTGCCGATGGTTACCCGGTCCTGCCGGCGATCGGCGAAGAAACCGCTGTCGCGTGTCGCCGTGGAATCGTAATATTCCGGGCAATAGGTAAAACGATGCAGCGAGGGCCGGTCCATCGGGTGGTTGGGCGCACCGATGCGCACTGAAGCGGCGATCGCGGTAAAACGGCCGATGCCAGCATCGGCGATCATGCAGTTCTGACCGACATAGCTATAGTCGCCGAGACTGCAATATTCGAGCTGACTGTTCTCGAGGACTTCGCAGCAGCGGCCGATCTCGGCCTCGCGCAGGGCAGCTGCGGGATGGATCACCGTGGCGGCAATCTTGGGCGCGTGTCGGGCTTGCATGGAAAAAACCTCGAGGGATTACGGGCGATGCCGCACGAACATACAGCCCTCGAGACAGAAAAAGAAACAGCACGGGCGCAAAAGACCCGTCCTATTCATCCAAAGACAATAGCTTCCACTTGCCGGAACTGTCACACTATTGTCATTAATCCTGGCGAGGCAGGATTTTTACTCCCGAACGCCACCCCTTCGACCGGGGCGGTGCGGCGGGAAATGCTGGGTTCACGTCACGCCCGGTGCTGGCACGGGCTGGCCTCACTTCATCGTCGGCATGACGAATTCGGCGCCCTGGCGGATGCCGGTCGGCCACCGGGCGGTCACCGTCTTCAGCTTGGTATAGAAGCGGACGCCCTCGGGGCCGTGCATATGGTGGTCGCCGAACAGGGACGCCTTCCAGCCGCCGAAGGAGTGGAAGGCCATGGGTACCGGAATCGGCACGTTGATGCCAACCATGCCGACCTGGATCGACTGGGCGAAGCTGCGGGCGGCGTCGCCGTCGCGGGTGAAGATGGCCGTACCGTTGGCGAATTCGTGCGCGTTGATGAGGTCGGCCGCCTGCTGGTAGGAGGCAGCGCGGAGCACGCCCAGCACCGGGCCGAAGATCTCCTCCTTGTAGATCGTCATCTCGGGCGTGACATGGTCAAAAAGCGTGCCGCCGACGAAATAGCCGTTCTCGTAGCCCTGCAGCTTCAGGCCGCGACCGTCGACGACGAGCTTCGCACCCTCGGCCACGCCCTTGTCGATATAGCCGACGATGCGATCGCGTGCCTGGGCGGTAACGACCGGGCCCATCTCGTTCTCGGGATCGGTGCCGACGCCGATCTTCAGGGCCTCGATGCGCGGCACCAGCTTCTCGATCAGCACATCCGCCGTCTTCTCGCCGACGGGCACCGCCACCGA
This sequence comes from Arboricoccus pini, assembly GCF_900187945.1. GTDB lineage: Bacteria > Pseudomonadota > Alphaproteobacteria > Geminicoccales > Geminicoccaceae > Arboricoccus > Arboricoccus pini. The sequence continues at coordinate 3,192 of NZ_FYEH01000025.1, forward strand.
GACTGCCATGCAGCGCTCGCCGGCCGAGCCGAAGGCCGCGCCCATGAGCGCGTCGACGGCCTGGTCCATGTCGGCGTCGGGCATAATGATCATGTGGTTCTTGGCCCCGCCAAGCGCCTGGCAGCGCTTGCCGTTGGCCGTGGCCGTCTGGTGGATATGGCGGGCGATCGGCGTCGAGCCGACGAAGCTGACGGCCGCGATGCCGGGGTGCGCGAGAAGCGCGTCGACGGCCTCCTTGTCGCCCTGGACCACCTGGAAGACACCATCGGGCAGGCCCGCTTCCTTGAGCAGCCTTGCGATCAGGAGGCTGGCCGAGGGGTCGCGCTCGGACGGCTTGAGGATGAAGCAATTGCCGCAGGCCAGGGCCACGGGAAACATCCACATGGGCACCATGGCCGGAAAGTTGAAGGGCGTGATGCCGGCTACGACGCCAAGGGGCTGGCGGGTCGAATAGCTGTCGACGCCCGTGCCGACATTCTCGGTGAATTCGCCCTTCAAGAGCGTCGGCGCGGCCGTGGCAAACTCCACCACCTCGATACCGCGCTGCACCTCGCCCACAGCATCCGAGACCACCTTGCCATGCTCGGCCGAGATGACGAGCGCCAGCTTCTCGGTGTTGTCCTCAAGCAGGCGAAGGAATTTGTTGAGGACGCGCGCCCGGCGAAGCGGTGTCGTTGCCGCCCATTTGGGAAAGGCCGCCGCGGCCGCCCGCACCGCCGCGTCCACATCGGCGGGACTGGCCAGATGCAGGTCGCCGGAAACCTCGCCCGTGGCCGGATTATAGACAGCCTGGCGCCGCGTCCCTGTCCCCGGAACTTCTTGGCCGCCGATGAAATGCGCGATCGATATGGACATTTTGATAACTCCGGGGATGTGGACGAGACGGGGTGCTGCCGGTGCCGGCCACCCTGCCCCGCCGGTCTCGAGCCTTGGGCTCTTTGATTGAAGAGAGGGTCCGGGCGGCCAGCTCAGCTCCGCCCGATCCGCCGGCGATTATTTCGCCCGCTTCAGGCAGTCGCGCAGCTTGGTGAGGATCTCGTCGACATGGCTCTTCTCGGCGATGAGCGGCGGCGAGAGGGCGATGATGTCGCCCGTCGTGCGCACCAGAAGACCGCTCTCGAAGGCATCGACGAAGATCTCGTAGGCGCGGGCACCGGGGGCACCCGGGCGCGAGCTCAGCTCAATGCCGGCCACCAGGCCGATCGAGCGGACATCGATGACGAAGGGGCAGTCGCGCAACTGGTGGACGCTGTCCTGCCAGTAGTCGGTAATCTCGGCCGCACGGGTCAAGAGACCCTCCTGGGCATAGATGTCGAGCGTGGCCAGACCGGCAGCACAGGCCAGCGGATGGCCCGAATAGGTATAGCCATGCGCGAATTCGATGGCCCCCTCGGGACCGCCCTCGACCACGGTGTCGTGCACCTTGCGGCTGGCGAAGACGGCACCCATCGGCACGGTGCCGTTGGTGATGCCCTTGGCGGTCGTGAAAAGGTCGGGAGTCACGCCGAAATACTGGCTGGCGAAGGGGGTGCCCAGGCGGCCGAAGCCCGTGATCACCTCGTCGAAGATCAAGAGGATGCCGTGTTTGTCGCAAATCGCGCGCAGCCGCTCCAGATAACCCTTGGGCGGCAACAGGACGCCGGTCGAGCCCGCCATCGGCTCGACGATGACGGCGGCGATCGTGTCGGCGCCATGCAGCCCCACCAGCCGCTCCAGATCGTCGGCGAGCTCGGCCCCGTGCGCCGGCAGGCCCTTGGTGAAGGCGTTGCGCTCCAGATCATGTGTGTGGCGGATATGGTCGACATAAGGGAGCTGCGTGCCGAACGCCCGGCGATTGCCGACGATGCCGCCGACCGACATGCCGCCGAAGCCCACGCCATGATAGCCCCGCTCGCGGCCGATCAGCCGGGTCCGGGTACCCTGGCCGATGACTCGCTGATAGGCCAGCGCCATCTTGAGCGCCGTATCGGCCGCCTCCGACCCCGAATTGACGAAGAAGACCCGATCAACACCCTCGGGCGCGATCTCGGCCAGCCTGGTGGCGAAGTCGAACGCGATCGGGTGGCCCATCTGGAAGGTGGGCGCGAAATCGAGCGTCGAGGCCTGGCGCGCCACCGCCTGCGCGATGCTCTCGCGGCCATGCCCGGCATTGACACACCAGAGTCCGGCCGTGCCGTCGATAACGGATGCACCATCATCGCTCTGGTAGTACATACCCTCGGCCGAGCTCAGCAGGCGCGGCGCCGCCTTGAACTGACGGTTCGCCGTGAACGGCATCCAGAAGGCTTCAAGGTCGGGCTTATTGCTCAAGGCGTTCATCAGCGGGTCCTCCATCTCCCCTGGGTGGACCATGAAGGACGGAGCGGAACAAGTCCTTTTCTTGTTGGGGCCAAGCGCTTGTAAAACCTCGCCCCCGCGCTAAAGATTTGCGCGATCCGCAACAGGACCAACAGGGGATTCGGCCATGAGCGTGGATGTCGGCTTGCGGCTGCGCCACGTGCGCCGGCTGCACAAGCTCTCGCAGCGCGAGCTGGCCAAGCGCGCCGGCGTCACCAACTCGACGATCTCGCTCATCGAGAGCAACCAGATGAACCCCTCGGTAGGTGCCCTAAAACGTATCCTGGACGGCGTGCCGATCGGCCTTGCCGCCTTCTTCGCCCTCGAGCCCGACCAGGCGGAGCGCGCCTTCTACGCCAAGGACGAGCTGGTCGAGATCGGCAAGGGACCGATCTCGTACCGCCAGGTCGGCGAGAACCTGTTCGGCCGCGCCCTGCAGCTCCTCAAGGAGCGCTACGAGCCAGGCGCCGACACCGGCCGCGTGCCGCTCGTCCACGAGGGTGAGGAAGGCGGCATTATCATCAAAGGCCGGCTCGAGGTCTGGGTCGACCAGGAGCGCAAGATCCTGGGACCCGGGGACGCCTACTATTTCGCTAGTCGCCGCCCGCATCGCTTCCGCGCCGTCGGCCCCGAGCCCTGCGAGGTGGTCAGCGCCTGCACGCCGCCCAGTTTCTAGGACGGTCCACGCGGCACCGGGGCCGGGCGAGCGCTCAGGCGCTGACGATACCGAAAATGTCGGCGCTTAGATTATTCATGAGGAATTGACTGAGCATTGCCTGGTTCGAGGTGCCGGCTCCCCGGATCAGGCGTCGTGACCACCGTATCGGCGCCGGCCTGACGCGCGTTGGTGACGATCTCGCCCGGCGTTTTCGCGCACCAGGGGGCGCAGGAGGATTTCTCGGCGGCGAATGAGGGCGGCATCGCCAATCTTGCCCTCATTCTCGGCAAGGAGCG
>NZ_FYEH01000018.1 GCF_900187945.1 Arboricoccus pini
TCGACTTCCATGACGGGGACGCGATTGACGAGCGCCATCTCCTGGGCGGTACGTCCAGCCGCCATGGCCTGGGCCGTGCGCCTGCGGTCGCGCCTAGCCCAGAAGGGGTAGCGGCGCCGTGGCGGCTTGGGGGCGAGGCGATCGGTCCAGTCTATGGGGCCCACTGTACAAGGAATATAGTCCTTATACAACAGATCTCATGCGCTGCCCGCTATCCGCCCCACCCATCGCCCCCAAGGTCCAGGAGGCGGTGCCTCCTGGTCGCCGAAGGCTTCTTCCTCCGTGCTCGCCTGGGGCTATTGCCGTGTCCAGCCGACATAGGAACTGACATTGTCGCGGGTGACGAGTTTGGGCGGCAGCAGGACGACCTGGGTCTCGGGCTTCTTGCCGTCCATGATCTGCTTGCCGATCTCAACTGCCTGTCCTGCCATGGTATAGGGATCCTGGCTGGCGGAGGCCTCGATCAGGTTTCCTTTCTCCTTGAGGGCGACGACGATGTCGGGCGCGCCATCGACCGAGGTGATGAAGAAGTCGTGACGGCCGAGCTGGCGGGCGGCGAGGTCGGAGCCGATCGCCTGGGGATCGTTGATGGTGAAGACCGCCTGGACGTCATCGAAAGCGGTGAGCAAGCCGGTCATGACCTGGAGACCGCCCTCGCGCGAGCCCTGGCCATTTTGGTTGTCGGAGAGGATCTTGATGCCTTTTTCCTTGTCCAGGACCTCATGGCAGCCTTTGACGCGATCGACCACGGCCGAGACGGGGTTGCTGTTTTGAATGATGACGTTGCCTTTGCCCTTCAGCTTGTCGACGATGTACTGACAGGACTGGGCGCCGGCCATGACATTGTCGGTCATGACGGTGCCATCGGCACCCTTGGCGGCGGCATCGACGGCCATGACGACGATGCCTGCCGCCTGGGCGCGCTTCACGGCGGGCTCGATCGCGTCGGGATCGACGGCATTGAGGACGATCAAATCGACGCCTGACGCGATGAAATTGTCGATCTGGGTGAACTGCTTGTTGAGGTCGTAATCGGCCGAGACGGCGGTGACGGTGGCCTTGCCGCCGGCGATCTTCCTGGCCGCGGCCTCGGTGCCCTTGACGATCTGGACGAAGTAGGGATTGCCCAGGCTCCCGACCGAGACGCCGATCGAGGTTAGATCCTTGGCCTCAGCCGCGAGTGGCACGCCGCCTCCCACGAGTGCGCAGGCCATCGCCGCGTTCAAGATAGAACGTTTCATTGTCGACCTCCCTTGATCGCCGCATCCTGAGTTGGCGGCGTTGATTATCAGGCCGAGAGAATGCGGCCCCCGCCATCCTGTCAACTGTCGCCGGCCCGGCTATGATCGCGTCCCAAAGGGTGGAAGGCGGGAGGCCGGCCGCGAATGACGGAGAAAGCCTATGCGATCGGGCTCGATTTCGGCTCGGAATCGGCTCGAGGCGTGCTCCTCGACCTGAAAACCGGCCAGATCGCGCACCGCGCCATGCATGCCTATCGCCACGGCATCATGAGCGAGCGCCTGCCCGATGGCTCGCGTCTTGGCCCGGCCTGGGCCCTTCAATGCGCGAGCGACTATGTCGAGGCGGCCCAGATCCTGCTGGAAGCCCTGGGCTCGGGCCGGCAGATCATCGGCATTGGCATCGACTTCACCGCCTCCTCGCCCTTGCCGGCGAGGCTGGACGGCACGCCGCTTTCAGACCTCCATCCCGAGCGGCCGCATGCCTATGTGAAGCTCTGGAAGCATCGCGCCGCTCAATTTCATGCCGATGCGATCAATGCCAGGGGCGGTGATTTCCTCCGGGATTGCGGCGGCCGTGTCTCGGCGGAATGGCTCCTGCCCAAGGCCGCTCAGCTTGCGGCCGAGGATCCCGATCTCTGGGACATGACCGAGCGTTTCATCGAGGCTGGCGACTGGCTGGTCTGGCAACTCACCGGGCAGGAGGGGCGCAGCCTCTCCTTTGCCACCTTCAAGGCGCAGTATCACGAAGGGGAGGGGTATCCAGTGCATGTCGTGCCGGGGCTGGCGGACCGGCTGGCACCCCCCTTGCCGATCGGTCAGGCGGTGGGCGGCCTGACCGCCGCCTGGCGCCAACGCACGGGTCTGAGGGGCCCCTGCCTGGTGGCCGCCGCCGTCATCGATTCGCATGTGGTCATGCCGGCCGTGGGGGCGACTAGGCCAGGCACGCTCGTGGGGGCACTCGGCACCTCGGCCGCCTTTCTTCTCCTGGACCGCGAGCCCCGCCCGCTGCCGCACGGCATCGAGGGCATGGCCAAGGACGGCATGCTGCCGGGCTTCTTTGCCTACGAGTCCGGCATGGCGGCCTTCGGCGACACGCTTGCCTGGTTCGTCCGCCATTTCCCCAAAGGCGGCTCCACCGCCGACGCCTTCATCGCCCATGGCGAGGCGGCGGCGGCCCTGCCGCCCGGCGGCAGCGGTCTCGTGGCGCTGGACTGGTGGGCCGGATGTCGCGTGCCGCACGCCGATTCCCGCCTCTCCGGTCTTCTCCTTGGCCTCACGCTCCAGACCGGGCCGGCGGAGATCTACCGTGCCCTCATGGAGGCACTGGCCTTCGGCGCGCGCACCATTCGTGACGCGCTCCAGGATGGCGGCGTGCCCGTCGGCCGCATCGTGCTCACGAGCGGGCTGGCCGGCCGTAATCCCTTCCTCATGCAGCTCATGGCGGACGTGCTGGCAGCGCCCGTTCACGTGCCTGATCTGGTCGAGGCGACGGCGCTCGCGGCCGCGATCCACGGTGCCGTGGCGGGCGGCGTCGTCGAGGATTTCGCCGCCGCCGCCGACCGCTTCGGCGCCACCCGCTTTGCGACCTACGAACCAAACGAGGCGGCCTCGTCTGTCTATGGCGATCTCTTCGCCCATTACCGGACACTCAGCGGCGACTCGTCACTTCGCGCCATCATGCACAGCCTGGCGCCGGGCTGAGCCTGGCCCGGGACCGGCCGGGGGCTCAGTCCTGGAGGAAGGGGTTGCTCTTGCGCTCGGCGCCGATCGTCGATCCATGGCCGTGGCCGGGGATGAAGCCAATGTCGTCGGGGAGGGGAAGGAGCTTGGTGCGGATCGCCTGGATCAGCGCCTCGTGGTCGCCATAGGCGAAGTCCGTCCGTCCGACCGAGCCCTTGAAGAGGACGTCGCCGACCAGCGCCAGCTTCAGCTCGGTGGCGAGATAGACGAGGCTGCCCGGCGTGTGGCCCGGGCAGTGGAGCACGGCGAACGGCCGGCCGCCGATCGTTACCGTGTCGCCTTCCTTCAGCCAGCGATCCGGCGTCACCGGTGCCGCCTCGGTGATGCCGAACTTCGCCCCTGACTGGGCGAGGTCGTCCAAAAGAAAGCGGTCCCGCTCGTCCGGGCCCAGGATCGGAACGGGGTGCCCGCTCCTTGCCACCAGCCGCTCGCGCAGCACCGTGGCACCGGCCGCGTGGTCGACATGGCCGTGCGTGAGGAGGATTTGCTCGACATCCAGGCCCTGGCCGCCCGTCGCCTCCATCAGCTTGTCGACGTCGCCGCCCGGGTCGACCACGGTTGCGAGCTTGTTCGTCTCGTCCCACCAGATCGTGCAGTTCTGCCGGATCGACGTGACCTGCACCATCATGCCCTTGAACTCGCCCATCCGGCCCTCGCCCTATCAATCCTTGCATGTCCAGGGCTTCTTATGGGCCGCCAGAGCCGTCGTTGCCACCGCCGGCTTCGTCTTATGGACGCCAAGAGCGCCATTTCGGGCGGCCCCGCCATGCGTTATGATCCAGTTCGCGTCCGGCCGAATCACGGCACCGGGGATCAGCCATGAAGGTGACGTGGTGCTGGCAGGCCATCCGATCGCAGCTTGGAGGGCCCGCCCGTGAGCGAGGTCCAGGCAGTCCAGGTGCGGGGCGCGCTCGATGCCCGCGCCATGTCGTGGCTGCTCCTCCTTTGCATGGCCTGGGGCGCGCAGCAGGTCGTCATCAAGCTGGCGCTGCCGACCGTGCCGCCGCTCTGGCAGATCTCGCTCCGCTCGCTTATTCCAGCCTTCCTGATCATCGCCTGGGCGCGCCTGCGGGGCGAAAACGTGCTCGTGCCGGACAAGAGCCTGAAGGGGGGCCTCGTCCTTGGCCTCGTCTTCACGATCGAGTTTTTACTGGTCTACCAGGGCACGGCGCGGACGACCGCGTCGCGTTCGGTCATGTTCTTCTACACGGCCCCGTTCTTCGTCTCGCTCGGCGCCCATTTCACCATCCCGGCCGAGCGGCTCTCGCGCCGCCAGGCAGGCGGCCTCCTTTTGGCCTTCGCAGGGGTCCTAGTCGCCGTCGGCGATGGCCTGCGCCTGCCGCAATGGCACGAGATCCTGGGCGATCTCATGGTCCTCATGGGGGCGGCGCTCTGGGCCGTGACCACGCTGATGTCGCGCCTGACGGCCCTGCGTTTCGCAACGCCCGCGAGGCTCGTCTTCTACCAGATGGCCGTCTCCGCCATCCTCTCGCCGCTCTCGGCCCTCGCCGCCGGCCAGCCCTTGCCGCTCGACATGGACCTCAAAGCCGCCCTCTCGATCCTCTACCAGTCGGTCGGCGTCTCCTTCGTCACCTACATCGTCTGGTTCTGGCTGGTCAGGCATTACCCGGCCTCCAGGCTTTCCTCCTTCACTTTCCTCACCCCCGTGCTCGGCATGGCCGCCAGCGCGCTCGTCCTGGGCGAGCCCCTGACTCCGCTCCTCCTCCTGGCGCTGGCCCTGATCTGCGGCGGCATCTACCTCGTCAATCGTCGCGGTCCCGGCGAGGCCGAGGCGACGCCGCGCCTCTTGCGCGGGCGCTAGGTCAGTTTTTCAGCACCCAGTCCTGGAAGAGGGCGAGGTCGATATTGCCGCCGCTGAGCGGCAGCCCGACGCGACGGCCCCGCATGGCCTCCCGCTCCTGCAGGAGGGCCGCCAGGGGGGCTGCCCCGGCACCCTCGGCCAGATTATGCGTATCCGTCCAGTAGGCGCGAATGGCAGCCGCGATCTCGTCGTCGGAGACAGTGACGATCCGTGCGGCACCCTTAGCGATCATGGCCAGCGCGTCCGCGTCGGGAACCCTGGTCGCCAGCCCGTCGGCCTGGGTGTCGGCGCGCTCGATTGTGACCGGGCGGCCGGCTTCCAACGATAGCGCATAGGTGGGCGCACCCTTGGCCTGCACGCCGATTATCTCGGTTTTGAGCCCCAGAAGATCGCGGGCCTGGATGGCACCGCAAATGCTGGAGCCCTGGCCGATCGGCACGTAGAGGGCGTCGAGCGGCGGGGCGCCGCGAAAGAGCTCCAGCGCCCAGGTAGCCACACCCAGGACCAGGTCCGGGTGGAAGGAAGGGGCAAAGAAGCGGCCCTCGACCTCGGCCAGGCGCCTTGCCTCGGCGCGCGCCGCATCGAAATCCTGGCCATGCTCGATCAGCCGCGCACCGAAAGCGCGCATGGCGGCGTTCTTCTCGCGGCTATTCCCCTCGGGGACGACGATCGTGACGTCGATGCCGTGCCTTGCCCCGGCAAAGGCCAGCGACTGGCCATGATTGCCGCGTGTCGCCGAGATCAGCCCGTTTGGCGCCAAACCCTGCTCGGCGAGACGACGCACATGAACGATGCCGCCCCTGACCTTGAAGGCGCCGGTCGGTGTCTGGTTCTCGTGCTTGACCCAGACCTCGGCCGCCGTCCGGGCGCAGAGCAGCGGCCAGCTATAGGCGGCCGTTGCCGCGAAGACCTCGTGGACCTCCGCTGCCGCCGCTTCCAGCTCAACGAGCGAGAACATCGCAATCCCTTCCTCACAGGCCTGGGTCCGCATGCTTGCAGCCCTGGGCTTGAACGATGCGGCGATCGCGTCGATCTCGCGATCCGGCCAACTGACGCGCCGGCGTCCAAGCTTTCACCGCTCGGCCGGATCGGGCCGGTTGGGTGGACAATTCGCATGCGATGCCAGCATCGCCGGATTATGGGGGCGCCGTGGGAAGAGTCCACGCCCCTGGCGAGGATGAGCAAGGATCAAAGGACAGCCATGCTCGATGTCCACATCGTCGCTCGCAGTCCTCAGCCGCCATGTGGACGCCGTCGTCCTGGCAGCCTTGGATCAGCTGATTAGCGAGGCGGCCGACGCTGACACGGTCACGATCAATCCGCTGGCCTTCGCCAAGGCGCCTGCCTCGCCGTTCCCTTGAACGAACGGATTACTTCGGCCAGACGGTAAACACCGCCGCGCGCGTTCAGGGATCGGCCGGCACGGAAGCCTCGTGACGGCAACGATCGCCGAGGATCAGGCGACGAGGCAGATGATCGCGGCCGCAGTCTTCACCATCTCAGTGCGGCGCTCAAAGGCATCGAGGGCAAAACGTCGATCTACGAAATTTCCTAGCCAGCCCCCGGTGGAGCGGCCGCCTCTGCCCGTCGCTTGAATAGCCGCCGCGCCGCGGTCCCGCTGCTTGGTCCCGGTAATACGGACTCGCTGGATGGACGTTGCCGGCCGACTCACTCGTAGCTGGGCTCGGCGTTGATTCCTTGTGCTCAGCCCGTTGCCGGCTGGGCCTGGATGAACGCGGCCAGGGCCACATCGAAGCCCTCGCGCTGCTCGATATTGGCCAGATGGGCAGCTTCGAGTTCGATCAGGTAGGCGCCCTGGATGGCCTCGGCGATGGCACGGCCGGCCTCCGGTGGCGTGCCCTTGTCGTGGGTTCCGACGATGACCGCGGTCGTGGTGGCGATATTGGGTAATGCCGCCAGCAGATCCATGTCGCGCACCGCAGCACAGGTGGCGACATAGCCCTCGGGATCGCAGGCGCGCAGCATGGCATCGATGCGGGCCACCGCATCGGGCTCCCGCTCCTTGAAGCCTGGCGTGAACCAGTTGGCCATGACCGCGTCGGCTATGGCGTCGATGCCGAGGTCGCGCACCTTCGCAATCCGCTCGTCATAGACGGCAGGGTTGGCCGTCCGGGCGGCGGTATTGGCCAGGATCAGCGCATTCAGGCGCTCTGGCGCATGCAGAGCCAGCCACATACCGATCATGCCGCCGATCGAGATGCCGCAAAACGCCACCGACTTCAGCTCCAGGGCATCCAGAAGGCAGAGCACGTCCTTGCCCAGCCGCTCGATCGAATAGGGACCCGGGGCGATCTCGGAAGCGCCATGGCCCCGCATGTCATAGCGCAGCACTCCGTGCGTCTCGAGAAGGGCCGGCATCTGATCGTCGAAAAGGGCGTGAGTGGTGCCGAGCGCCGCTGAAAGGAGGATGACGGGGCCATCTTCCGCCCCCTCGAACTTGTAGGCGAGCCGCTGGCCGTCATCGAGCGTGATCGTCTGCATGTCCTTGACCTTCCAAAACGACGACTTGCCTGAAGATGGCAGTCCTTGGCCCCTTGGCCAAGCACATGGCGGCGGGGCCGGATCTTGCGCCCTCTTCGGGCGTTGTCCCCCGCGAGTGAAATGGGTTGCGTCAGGCGGTCGGGATCACGATCTCTACCCTAGACAGGAGGCCAGTATGAGCGGCACGGACATGGTGATCGCCGCATCGGCGGACGCCCTTAACGACAATCTCCCGGCGGAGCTTCCCTTCGGACTGCCGCTGGCGGCCCTGGAGGAACTGACCCATGCGCGTCATGTGCTGGAGCAGGATTCGCTGACGACCAGGCTTTCGGCCGCGGTCGGTCAGCCGATCGACGCGATCAAGCGCCGCCTGCCGACCAAGTTGCAGTCGCTGATCGACGAGTCGCTCCGCCGCGTCCTCTCGCGCGCGCTCAAGACCGTCCTTAGTCACGAGCCGACCCGCAGCCTGCCCATGGTGCGCGCCGACTGGCTGCATCGCGGCCTGGCGGCGGCCAGCGGGGCGGCGGGCGGCGCTTTCGGCCTCGGCGGTACGCTGGTCGAGCTGCCGGTCTCGACCTCGTTGCTGCTGCGCCAGATCGCGGCCGAGGCCGTCGCCAATGGCGAGGACCCGACCGACCCCGTGACGGGCATCGAATGCCTGAAGGTCTTCGCCTTCGGCAGCCATGACGAGCCCGCCGATGGCGGCGAGACCGGCTATTTCGCCACCCGCATCGCCCTTGCCCGCCTCATCCCCAACATGAGCACAGCCATGCTGCCGAGCTTCGTGGGCGCGATCACGGCGCGCTTTACCCAGCCCGTTCTTCTCAAGCTCGCCACCCAGGCGGCACCCGTCGTCGGTGCCGCCGCCGGGGCAGGGATCAATCTCGTCTTTCTCGAGCATTTCCGCCGCGTCGCCCGCGCGCATTTCACCGTCCGTCGCCTGGAGCGGGAATATGGCGCCGAGAATGTTCGACTTGCCTATGAGGCGGCGCGCCCGTCCCAGGGCTGAACGAGCGTCTGCAAGGACCGCTCGGCCCCAAGGAACGTCGGATCGGGCAGCCGGCCCGTTTCCATGAGATGCATGAAGGCGATGAGCTCGGCCTTGCGGTTCATGCCCGAGGCGGCAATCGCCCGTCCCCCCTTGATGTAGTAGGCGATGAAATCCTGCCGGTCCGGGTCGCCCTTCAGGATCAGGCGCTCATAGCCGGCCGGCCTGCCGACGGCGTCCAGACCCTGGCCCGCGATATTGCTCCAGAAGAAAGGCGGCTTTTGGAAGGGGGCCAGGTGGCCCATCATGTTGAGGCCCGCCTGCATGCCCTGCTGGCAGGCTGCGCGCCAGTGCTCGACCCTGGCCGGCGCGTGGTCCAGAGGATCAGGATAGGCCGCGATGTCGCCCGCCGCATAGACGCTGTCGCCGATCGCCAGATAAGCGTCCGTGCGCACGCCGCGATCGGCCTCCAGCCTTGCCCCCACCAGCATGTCGGTGGCGGGCACGGCGCCCGCGGCCATGAGGACGTGACTGGCCTCCAGCAGCCGCCCGTCATCCAGCCGTACGCCGCGTACGGCCGTCTGTCCCTCGAGCGCCACGACTCTCGCCCCCCGCTCGACGCGCACGCCGCGGCTTTCCACCAGCCGCAGCACGGCACCCGCCACGTCCGGCCCCAGCCGGTCGGCCAAGGGTGCGGCCTCGGCCGAAAGGATCGTCACCGCGATGCCACGGCGCCCGAGAAAGACGGAGGCCTCGACCGCGATGAAGCCGCCGCCGACGATGACAAGCCTTGCCTGTCCAGCCGCCAGCCTCGCCAATTGCCGGGCATCGGCCAGGCTGCGAAGGGTGAGGACACCAGCTAGATCCACGCCCGGGATGGCTGGCATGCGCGGCCGGCTGCCTGTTGCCACCAAGAGCGCGTCGGCCTCGAAATGACGGCCGTCCGCGAGTGTGACCCGCCGGGAGCCGATATCGATCCGCTCGGCTTGGCCCTCGACGTAGCTGAGGCCATAGCGCTCATAAAAGCCCTGGCCTTCCAGCCAGACGGCCGAGTCCGGCAGCGGCCCCGCGATAAAATCCTTGCTCAGGCTGGGACGATCATAGGGGGGGTCCGCTTCCTGCCCGATCATCAAGATCTCGCCAACAAAGCCGCGCCGGCGCATGGTTGTGGCAGCGGCGGTGGCAGCGGCACCGCTGCCGACGATGAGAAAGCGAGTATTGGCGGCCGAGGGATCGAGCGTACCGACCGCGTCGGTGCCACGCTTCATCTTCTCCAGCCGGGCGATCGCCCGGCCATGCTCCTGTCGGACGGGATAGCGATCGAGGCCATGGAGTGCCGGCGGGTCGATCAGCCGGCCGTCCGTCATCGCGAAGCTGGCTTTGTGGAACGGGCAATAGAGCCGCCCGTCGCAGAGACTGGCCGCGTCCAGGGGCAGGCCGTAATGCGGGCAGGTGGCCTGGAACGCTGCCACACCTTTTGGGGTGCGCACGAACAGGGCCTTGGCCTTGCCGCTGCCCGCCACGCAGAAACCATCCCGCGGTATCTCGTCGACGGCCACGCTGACCTCGGGGATTTGCGCCTCCTGGATGTCTGGCTGGCTCACCTACGATGCTCCTCCCGTCCGCTGCGAGCCGCAAGCGACTCTGACTGGAAAGTGCCGAAGGCCGTGATCGTTGCATGAGCGGGCTCGAGGTCAAGTGCTGGCCATTTGCCGCACCCCGGCGATTTCGACCGGTGGCAAAACCCGTTAGGAGGGACGGGCACGCGTTGATGAAGGGGCCGAAGGTGGCATACTGGCTGTTCAAATCCGAGCCCGATTCCTTTTCCTTTGCCGATCTGCAGGCCAAGGGCCGAGCGGGCCAGGAATGGGACGGGGTGCGCAACTATCAGGCGCGCAATAATATGCGCGCCATGCGGATTGGCGATCAGGGCTTCTTTTATCATTCCAATATCGGCAAGGAGATCGTCGGCCTTGTCGAGGTCAAGGCGCTGGCGCATCCGGATTCGACCAGCGAGGATCCGCGCTGGGAATGCGTCGACCTTCGCGCGCTCCGCCCCCTTCCCAGGCCCGTCAGCCTGGCCGAGGTGAAGGCCGAGCCCCGCCTCAGTCAGATGTCGCTCGTGACCTCGATGCGTCTTTCGGTCCAGCCCGTTACCGACGCGGAATGGAAACTGGTATGCGCCATGGGCGGCCTCGAGCCCTGACGCGGTCCATGGCGCTCGATCATCGCCGCTTCGTCAGGGAGCATTGCTCCATCGGCCGGCCCGGCAGCCTGCCGGAGCTATTGCTCTACATGGCAGGCGATGCCGACCGGCTTTGGCGGATGACGAGTGCCGAGCGCGCCGACCAGGCGGTCGACCTGCCCTTTTGGGCCTTTCCCTGGATCGGCGGCCAGGGCCTCGGCCGCTGGCTGCTCGACAACAAAGCCGAGGTCGCCGGCCGGCGGGTATTGGACCTGGGGGCGGGCTCGGGCCTGGTCGCGATCGCGGCACTCCTTGCCGGGGCCAGGGCCGCAATCGGCGCTGACATCGATCCCTTCGCCATCGCCGCCATGGAATTGAATGCGGCCTTGAACGACGTCTGCCTCGAGGCCCGGGCAGGCGACCTGCTGGCCCTGCCGCCGCCCTCCGTGGATCTCGTCCTCGTGGGTGATCTTTTCTATGAGGCGACGATGGCGCGGCGTCTGCTGCCCTGGCTCCAGGAATGCCATAATCGCGCGATTCGCGTTCTCGTAGGCGATCCGCAAAGGCCGTATCTGCCCAGCGGCCAGTTCCGTCGCATTTCAACCCTGGAGATCGAGGCTGCCGCCGAGCTCGAGGACCGGGCAATCAAATCTGTCGGTGTTTTCGAGCTGCATGTGACCGATGCAGGGAAGAAAGCCGACTGAAATCGCGCAAAATGGCTGACTCCGCGCGTGAGTTCGTCTATAGCCAAGCTGCGACAATCAATTTTGCGTGAGTCTCAGCGGGGCCGAGCAAGGAAGTTCGTGAGTTTTTCTCAATTAAAGATTTTGTTCTTTTCACGCGAGGCACTTGTTTTCCATGCTGAGCATGGCTGTCGGAATTTCTGAAAGTTAACGCGGTGTTGAGGCCGCGCTGTCTATTGTAGGACGATATTCTTTTGGTGTTCGGGGCCGGCGGCGTGGCGGCCCTGCGATGAATAAGGATGGGCGTCGCCGGCATCTGATCGCCGCATCGACCCTGACGAGGTGATGATGATGAGACACACGGCCGGGATCATGCAGCATGTGCAGCCGACGGCGCTGGAGCTGGCCATCAAGAGGTGCGGCAAGGCGTTTGGCACGGTGCTGGCGTTCAGCCTGGCGATCAACATCCTCATGCTGGCCTCGCCTCTCTATATGCTGCAGGTCTATGACCGCGTCATTCCGACGGGCCATCTAGATACGCTCTTCCTTTTGACGCTGATGGGTGGCGTCGCTCTTTTGATCCTGGGCCTCGTCGATTATTGCCGCAACGTCGTCCTGGCCAGGGTCGGCCGCTGGTTTAACGCCGCCGTCTCGCCGATTCTTTTCGAATCGGCCATGCGTTCGCGGCTGCAGGGCGATGCCAGTGGCGCGCAGCCGATCCGCGATCTCACCCAGGTGCAAAGCTTCCTCGGCAGCCAGGGGTTGGTCGTCTTCTTTGACGCCCCCTGGGTTCCCGTCTTTCTCATCCTGATCTGGCTGCTCCATCCCTGGCTTGGGGCGGTGGCGCTCTGCGCAGCGATCGTCCTTTTGGCCATCAGCCTTTTCAACGAGTGGGTGATGCGCAAGCCGCTGGCCGCCTCCAGCAAGGCCTCGCTGCGCTCCACGCTGCAGGCCGACCTCGCCATCCGCAACGCCGAAGTTGTCCAGGCCATGGGCATGCTGCCGGCTCTGCAGGAGCGCTGGCGCGCGGCCAGCGAGAGCGGCCTCGATGCCAATCAATCGGCGGCGGAACGCAGTGCCGCCATCATGGGCTTTACCAAGTTCTTCCGCTTCTTCGTGCAGATGTTGATCCTGGGCGTCGGCGCCATGCTGGTCCTCGAAGGTCAGCTGAGTTCGGGCGGCATGGTTGCAAGCTCGATCCTGCTGGGTCGCGCCTTGGCCCCCGTCGAGCAGGCCATGGGCGCCTGGCGCAGCTTCACCTCGGCCAAGCTCGCTTATGTCCGCTTGCGTGACCGCCTGCGCGCCTTTCCGCCCGAGCAGGCCAAGACGAGCCTGCCGGCACCGGTCGGCAGGCTTTCGGTCGACAATCTTACCTTCGTGCCGCCGCGCAGCGACCGACCGGCTGTCCAGGGCCTGACCTTTGCCGTCGAGCCCGGCGAGATGCTGGCCGTCATCGGCCCGTCGGCTGCCGGCAAGAGCAGCCTTTGCCGTCTCCTGGTCGGCGCGACCGAGCCTTCGGCCGGCAAGGTCCGTCTGGACGGTTCGGAGCTCAAGCATTGGGATCGGGTCGAGCTCGGCGCCTATATCGGCTACCTGCCGCAGGACGTCGAGCTCTTCCCCGGTACGGTGCGCGAGAACATTGCGCGCATGACCGAAGGCGACGACGCCGCTGTGGTCGCCGCCGCCACCCTCGCCAATGCGCATGAGATGATCCAGCAATTGCCGCTCGGCTACGACACGCCGATTGGCGACACGGGATCGAGCCTGTCGGGCGGCCAGCGCCAGCGCGTGGGCCTGGCCCGCGCCGTCTATGGCGATGCGCGCCTCGTGGTGCTCGACGAGCCTAATGCCAACCTGGACCAGGCGGGGGAGGTGGCGCTGGCCGAGGCGATCGTCAAGCTGAAGCGACGCAAGGTATCCATCGTCATCGTCGGCCACCGTGTCTCCACCGTCCTCCAGGCCGACAAGATCCTCGTTTTGCAAAATGGCCGGATGGAGTTGTTCGGGCCGCGCGACGAGGTCCTGAAAAAATTGCGCGGCACGCAGACCGAGACGCGGCCGGGGCAGCAACCGCCATCCCGTCCGCTCGAGGTCGCCGAGGGCGGCCAGGATGCGCCGGCTGGAGATACACCGGCGGCCACGCGTCAGCAGAACAAGGGGTAAGGTAGAGTCGGATGGCAACGTCGAACATCACCGCCGGCAACGCCGCCCTGCCGAGCCCGGCCGCGCGCCTGCCGCTCAGCCGCCGACCGCACATGGACAGGCCCCATAATTTCGTCAGCGCCGCTCTCCTGGGGTGGGGCGCCATCATTCTCTTTTTCGCCTGTTTCATCGGTTTCGGCGTCCTGGCCCCCCTGGCGGGCGGTGCCACGGCACCCGGCATTATCAGCCCGGAGGGCAGCCGCCGGACCGTCCAGCATCTCGAGGGCGGCATCATCAACGAGATCCTCGTTCACGACGGCGACCAGGTCAGGGCCGGACAGCCTTTGATGATCCTGGCCGAGACCCAGTCGCTGGCCAACGTCAACATGCTACGCAGCCAGGAGGAAGCGCTTCTGGCCACCCAAGTGCGCCTCCAGGCCGAACAGACCGGCGCTGATAGCGTGATCTTTCCTGCCCGCCTGCAGCAGAGCTCCGATCCAGGAACCAAGGAGATCATGAAGGCGCAAGTCACCCTCTTCCAGACGCGGCGCGGCACGCTTGCCGCCAAGAAGGAAATCTTGCAGCAGCGAATCAACCAGCTTGGCGAGCAGATCGACGGCTTGAAGGCGCAAATCGCCAGCACGCAGACGCAGCTCAACCTGATCCGCAGCGAGATGGCGACGGTCCAGGACCTCCTGAACAAGGGTCTCGAGCGCAAGACCCGGCTCCTGAGCCTGGAGCGCGAGGAAGCCCGTCTGGACGGTAACCGGGCGGCCTCCGTGGCCGACGTGGCGCGCGCTGAACAGGAAATCGGCGAGACCAAGCTGCAGATCGTGTCGGCCGATGCCGATCACGCCGACGAGGTCGCCAAGCAGATGGACGAGACGCATAACAACCTTGCCCAGGTCCAGGAGAAGCTGCTGGCCGGCCGTGACGTTCTCGCCAGGACCAGCGTCGTCGCTCCGGTCGATGGGCGGGTCGTCAATCAGCGCTTCAAGACGACGGGCGGTGTCGTGCGTCCAGGCGAGCCCATCCTCGACATTGTTCCCAGCAACGAGGATCTCGTCATCGATGCCCGCGTGGCGCCGACCGACATCGATATCGTGCGTGCCAATCAGAAGGCGAAGGTCCATCTCTCCGCCTTCTCACAGCGCTACATGCCGCAGATCGAGGGCACGGTTGAAACCGTCTCCGCCGACCGTATCGTCGACCAGCAGCCGCAGCCTGGCGGCGACAACAAGGGCTATTATCTGGCCCGCGTGAAGGTGGATCGCGACTATCTCCATCGCATCCTGCCCGGCGTCGAGCTTCTTCCCGGCATGCCGGCCGACGTCCTCATCGTCAGCGAGGAACGCACGCTCTGGGACTATCTGACCAAGCCCTTCAGCGATGTCCTCCGCCACGCCCTCCACGAAGTCTGAGCCGTCACCTGCCCGGCGCGCGTCGGGCGCCCCCGTTAAGCAAAGCGTCCGTCATCTCCGCTCGTTGATGGACGGACGGGCCGGGTGAGGGAGCAAGCCTCGGCATGCGCCGCGCTTGGGAGGGGCGGATATGCGAGTTCCTCGGCGGCAGCCGATCTCCGGGTGTCTCCGCCGACCGAACACAACCATCCGATCGGCGGAGACACCCACCCGGCAATGGTGATGCCATCAGCGTTGTTGTCTTGCCTGCACGGCACGACAACAGCTGATTCCACGGTGATGGCGAGCGCCGCGATCAGCAAGCTGTCGGCGTTATTGCCTTGACGGTATGCATTTGTCGCAGGGCCTTTTCGCAGATTGCCACTGGATCAGTCCGACAAATCCCCTTATTTACTGCAGTGCAGCAGGGCAGCCTCTGGGGCTCTGCTGGTGGCGACGAGGATTTGTCCGATGTCGCTTCTCACCGGGTGCAACACCCGGTGCAGATCTGAGGGTTTTCCCCTCCGATCACCCAGACGTTAGCCTCCCTGATCTACTTGGCCGGGTTTCGACCCGGCTTTTTTTTGCTCGACGGCTGGAAGCAGCTCAGCGGACCAGTTTATGCGCCGAGCCGACCGGCCAAGTCAAGGGATGCTGCATTGCAGCAATCCGTTTTTGCGGGGGCTCGCCGCTGGAATACGCCGCCAGCATTACACTGATACGATCTTGAGCGTCGCAGCCTGATCGTCATCCATCGGTCACCGCCCTGTCACCATCGGCTGTCACTCCAAGGCCCGTCCAGCCGATGGCAGGAGATGGCGATGTTGATTCTTGAATCCCTGGGGAAGCAGTTCGACGGTCGGGCGGCGGTCGACCGCGTAACCCTGCGTGTCGCGCGTGGGCAGATGCTTGGCGTGATCGGCCGCTCGGGTGCCGGCAAGTCGACGCTCCTGCGCATGATCAATCGTCTGGTCGACCCGACGAGCGGGCTGATCCGCCACGACGACCGTCTGGTGAGCGCATTGAAGGGACGCGAGTTGATGCGCTGGCGGGCCGCCTGCGCGATGATCTTCCAGCAATTCAATCTGGTGGGCCGCCTGGACGTCGTCACCAACGTCATGCTGGGTAGGCTCAACCGTCACGGGTTCCTGGGCTCGATGGCCGGCGCCTTCTCGGCCGCGGAGCGTGCCGTCGCCCTCCAGGCTCTCGATCGGCTGGGCATCGCCCAGACAGCATTGCAGCGCGCCGAAACGCTCTCGGGCGGCCAGCAGCAGCGGGTCGCCATCGCCCGCGCTCTCCTTCAAGAGCCGGAAATTCTTCTGGCCGACGAGCCGATCGCCTCTTTAGACCCACGCAGCTCCAAGCTCGTCATGGATGCGTTGCGGCGGATCAATCGCGACGACAAGATCACCGTTATCGTCAATCTACACGATCTCGACATAGCGCGTGCCTATTGCGACCGGATCGTCGGCTTGGCGAACGGGTCGGTCGTCTTCAACGGGGCGCCCGAGGATCTCGACAGCCAGGCGCTCGAAACGATCTACGGCCATGATGTCGAGACCGGCTCGCTCCTGGACGAGCCTCGCCGGCCTACTGACTTCAGGGTCTGGGCCGCCGCCTGAGGCTCAGGCGCTAAGGCAACCCTCATCCCATAATCAAACCCATCGGATTCCGCTCATGTCGATCTTCGGGCAAGCCCTTCGCGCCGCCTGCGCCACGGCGCTTCTTCTCTCCACCACTGCGGCCGACGCCCAGGATTGGAAAGCCCGGATCCCGGTGATCCGCATCGGCATCCTGGGCGGCGAGAACGCCGCTGACCGGCTGACGAACTATGCCTGCTGGAAGGACAAGCTCGAGGCGCATTTCAACGTCCCGGTCGAGCTTTTCCCGGCTGCTGACTATGCGGGCGTCATCCAAGGCCTGCTGGCGGGCCAGCTCGACATCGCCAATGCCTTCTCGCCCAATTCCTATGCCAGTATCGTCTCGCAGGATCCGGATGCGGTGGAGGCGGTTGCGACCCAAAGGCAGACGGATGGCAGCCTCGGCTACTATTCGGTCATCATCGCCCGCAAGGATAGCGGCTTGAAAACCGTGGCCGATCTCAAGGGCAAGACGCTTGCCTTCGCCGACCCCAACTCGACCAGCGGCTATCTCTATCCTTCCTTCGAGCTGAAGGCGCAGGGGTACGATCCCGCCACCTTCTTCGCCAAGACGGGCTTCGCCGGCGGCCATGAACAGGGCGTCGTCGCCGTTCTCAACAAGCAGTACGACGCTGCCGCCACCTGGA
Source organism: Arboricoccus pini (assembly GCF_900187945.1). GTDB lineage: Bacteria > Pseudomonadota > Alphaproteobacteria > Geminicoccales > Geminicoccaceae > Arboricoccus > Arboricoccus pini. The sequence continues at coordinate 16,991 of NZ_FYEH01000018.1, forward strand.
GTTCCGCGATCGGCGACGAAAGCAAGGGCTACTCCAGCGGAAACCTCGCCAAGATGGTGCAAAAAGGCGCCCTCAATATGAAGGACATCGTCATTCTCTGGAAGTCGAGCCTGATCCCGAACGGACCGGAGCTGGTGCGCAAGGCGCTACCGGCCGATTTCAAGGCTGAATATGCCAAGGTGCTCTTCGACCTGCCCAAGTCCGACAAGACGTGCTTCGACGCCATCGAGGGCGGCGATTTCGCCGACTTCGCGCCGATCCCGGCTGGCTTCTACGACACGGTCATCAGGATGCGGCAGGAGCAGGACGCAGGCCGTCGCAAGAGCTGACAGCCGCGCCGTCTTTTCGTCTCAGTGCCAGAGGGAGCCCGCCAAGGCTCCCTTTTGCCATTCCGACCTTTCAAGTCCGAGGCCCCTCCATGGCCAGCCAGCCGCCCGTCCTGCCCGCCACCTCTAGCCAGTCCCTCTCCCTCTTCGAGCGCCAGCTCAAGGCGCAGCGGCGCGACAAGCGGTTGAGCACGCTCGTCTCCCTTGGCCTCTTCCTGATCGTGCTCGCATGGTCGATCGAGGTCTCGGGCTTCGCTCCCTCAGTCCTGCTGGCCGGCCTGCCGCGCTTTGGCGAGTATATCCACCTCACCTTGCCGACGCTGAGCCTCGAGAATCTCCTGGCCAACACCGACACCAAGGGGTCGATCCCCTATTGGTTCTTCAACTTTCGCCATTACGTGGTCCTCCTTTTCCAGACCATCAACATGGCGATCCTGGCCACGCTCGTCAGTTTCGTCCTGGGTGCCGCCTTGAGCTTTCCCGCCAGCCGCAACCTCGCCCCCAATCGGCTGACCTACCTGCTGGCCCGCCGTGGCCTCGAGATCGCCCGTTCCGTGCCCGATCTTGTCTGGGCGCTCCTCTTCGTCTGGGCCTTCGGCATCGGTCCCCTGGCCGGCATCGTCGCCATCATCGTCCATTCGACGGGGGCTCTCGGCAAACTCTTCTCCGAGATCAACGAGAATATCCCGATGAGCCCGCTCGAGGGCATTCGCGCCACCGGCGCCTCCTGGTTTCAGGAGATGCGCTATGCCGTGCTGCCTCAGGTCATGCCGCTCTTCCTCTCCAACGTCCTCTGGCGCTTCGAGAGCAATATCCGCCAGTCCTCGGTGATCGGCTTCGTCGGCGGCGGCGGCATCGGCGAAGAGCTCTACCTCGTCATCGTCCGCAATTATTACGAGGAGGTGAGCGCGCTCGTCCTGCTGATCGTCCTTACGGTCACTTGCATCGACCTCCTCTCGGCGCATGTTCGCCACGGCCTCATCGGCAAGGAGCGCCTCGCATGAGCGCCTCGCCCATGGCCACGATCGATCCCGCCACCCGCGACCTCGCTGCTGTGCTGGCCGCCTATCCCGAGGTCTTCAAGCAAGCCAAGCTCCGCCGCCGGCAGCGCACGGCCATCCTCCTCGTCATCGCGGCCTACCTGCTCTTTGCCGCCTGGTTCTTCGACATCACGCCCTACCGCCTGTTTGGCGGCCTCGGCAACATGGGGATCGTCATCCGCTCGATGGTGGTCTGGAAGAACGTTGCGACCTGGGATTATGCGAGCCTTTTCCAAGGTATGATTGAAACGATCGCCATGGCCTTTCTCGGCACGCTCTTGGCTTCGCTCCTGGCCTTTCCCTTCACGTTCCTGGCGGCTCGCAACATCGTCAAGCCGGTCCTGCCGCGCCACGCCGCGCGACGATTCCTCGACCTCATGCGCGGCGTCGACCAACTCGTCTGGGCCCTCGTCTTCGTCCGCGCGGTGGGTCTAGGACCTCTGGCCGGCGTTCTTGCCCTGATCGCCAGCTCGATCGGTGATCTGGGCAAGGTCTATTCAGAGAGCGTCGAGGATATCGACCAGAAGCCGATCGAGGGTGTTCGCTCGACAGGCGCCTCCCGCGCCCAGGAGCTCCGCTTCGGCCTCCTGCCGCAGGTCCTCCCCGTCCTCCTGTCGCAGACCCTTTACATGTTCGAGCATAATGTCCGCTCGGCCACCGTCCTTGGCATCGTCGGCGCCGGCGGGATCGGCCTGCAGCTGTCCGAGCGCATTCGCGTGCAATACTGGGATCAGGCCTGCTTCATCATCATCCTGATCGTCGTCACGGTCGCGCTGATCGACCTGTTCGCCGCCTTCGTTCGTCACCGCTTCATCGGCAAGCCCGTGGCTGCCCGGTTCTAGGGCTTGCCGACCGCACTATGCCGGCGCCGTGATCAGCACCTTGGACTGTCAAGGCAGCGCCGACCCGGTCGACAACCGGCGGCCGGACCGGAGGCTTGACGGTGCATTTCCGCGGCGATCTAGTGGCGGACAATAACAACCATAACGGAGGCTGGCGGCCCTTCGGCCCCCGGAAGCTAGGCATGCTCAAGAGCATTCATCCCTTGATAGGTCCGGAGCTGTTGCACGCGCTGGCGGCCATGGGCCACGGCGACGAGATCGTTCTGGTCGACGCAAATTTCCCAGCGACCTCGGTCGCTTCGGAGACCGTCCTTGGCCAGCCTTTGCGGCTGGACGGCGTCGACGTCGTCGAGGCCGCCCGGATTGTCCTCTCGCTCCTGCCGCTCGATGCCTTCGTCGACGACCCGGCCGTCGTCATGCAGGTGGTCGGCGACGCGACAGCCGTTCCCGAGGTCGTGGCCCTGCTGCAAAAAATCGTCGAGGAGGCGCATGGCCAGGCCCTGCCACTCAAGGCGATCGAGCGCTTCGATTTCTACGCCCGCGCCAAGCAGGCCTTTGCCGTGGTGGCCACCAGCGAGCGCCGCCTCTATGGCAATATCATTCTGAAAAAGGGCGTGATCCCGCCGCCTTGACGCGACCCTGGCGGCCGCATGGCGCCTTGGCAGAGTACGCGCTGCTCGTCGCGCATTGACGCGGTGCGACGGGAGCGCTCTAGTCCTCCTTAGACGAAGACCAATGAAGAGCCGAGAATTCGGCCGGCACCTCAGGGAGGGTGTGCAACATGACAGGAGTGGGTGTCGCAAGACGCTGCGTGCTCGCGGCGGCCTGTGTCTTGATGCTGGGCGCCGTTCCGGCCCTTGCCGAAACGATCCCGGTCATCGTCAAGGACACGACGTCGCAATACTGGCAGGTCGTGCTGGCGGGTGCCCGCCAGGCGGGCAAGGATCTGGGCGTCAGCGTGCCGGAGATGGGCGCCCAAAGCGAGGCCGACATCGCTGGCCAGATAACGGCGCTTGAGAATGCCGTCGCTTCCAATCCGACAGCGATTGTCATCGCCCCCACCCAGTTCGCCGCCCTGGGCGCGCCCATCACCGATGCCGCCCAGTCGGTCAAGATCATCGGCATCGACAGCGGTGCCGACACGGACGCCTTCACCTCGTTCCTGACCACGGACAACGAGGCCGGCGGCAAGGCCGCGGCCAGGGCCCTGGCCGCGGCCGTCAAGGCCAGGACCGGCAAGGCCGAAGGGGAGGTGGCCCTGATCACCGCCCTGCCGGGCGTGGGCTCGCTCGACCAGCGCGCCAAGGGCTTCAAGGAAGAACTGGCCGCCTCCTACCCCGGTCTGAAGCTCGTGGCCGACAAGGTGGCCGACGGTCAGCCGACGACGGGGCTCAACATCACGACCGACCTTTTGACAGCCAACCCCAATCTGGTCGGCATCTTCGCCTCCAACCTGCCGATGGCGCAGGGTGCGGGCCAGGCGGTAGCCGAGTCCAAGCCCAAGAATCTGAGCCTGATCGGTTTCGACAGCGACCCCAAGCTGGTCCAGTTCCTCAAAGACGGCGCGCTCGCGGCCCTCGTCGTCCAGGACCCCTATCGCATGGGTTATGAGGGCATCAGGACGGCGCTGGCGGCGGCCAAGGGCCAAAGCGTGCCCAAGAACGTCGATACCGGGGTCACCGTGATCACCGGCGCCACCATGGATACGCCACGCGCCCAGGAGCTCTTGAACCCGAAGATCAACTGAGCATGCCGGTCCAAGGAACAGGGCCGATGGGTGTGAGCCCGATGCCGGGCGGCCCCGTGCTCGAGCTTCGCGCCGTCGACAAGCGCTTTACCGGTACCTACGCCTTGAAGAAGGTCGACCTGGCCTTCAAGGAGGGCGAGATCCACGCTTTGGTCGGCGAGAACGGTGCCGGCAAGTCGACGATGATCAAGATCCTGACGGGCGCCTATGTGCGCTCGGGGGGGACCATCCTCTGGCGGGGCCAGGAAGTGGCCCTCGACACGCCGCAGGCCGCCCTGGCGCTGGGCATCAACGCCGTCCACCAGGAAGTCGTCCTTTGCCCGCATCTGAGGGTGGCGGCCAACATGTTCCTGGGCGACGAGTCCACCCGGACGGGGCTGCTCCGGGATCGGCTGATGCAGCGTCGCGCCCAGACCGTCCTCGACGAACTGGGCTTTCGCATCGATGCCGGCATGCTCCTGGGCGATCTCACCATCGGTCAGCAGCAGCTCGTGGCGACGGCCAGGGCCGCCATGCGCGGCGCCCGGTTTCTCATCTTCGACGAGCCCACCGCCTACCTCACCCGCGAGGAGACCGATCAGCTCTTCCGCCTGATCCGTCGCCTCCACCAGGATGGCGTGACGATCGTCTATATCAGCCACCGGCTGGAGGAGATCTTCGAGCTGGCGGAGCGGGTCTCCGTCCTGCGCGACGGGGCGCTGGTGGCAACGCGTCTGGTGGCCGAGACATCGACGGCGGAGCTGATCCGCGACATGGTGGCCCGGTCCCTGGCGGAGATCCATTACAAGGAGGAGGTGCCCAAGCGCGACCTGCTGCTTGAGGTCGAGGGGCTCTCCGGTCCGGGCTTCAAGGACGTCTCGCTCACCGTCCATCGCGGCCAGGTCGTCGGGCTCTATGGGCTGATCGGTGCAGGGCGTAGCGAATTCGTCCAGTGCCTGTTCGGCCGCACGCGGCGCACGGCCGGCAAGGCTACCCTCAAGGGCCTGCCCTTCCATGCCCGCACGCCCGCCGAAGCGATCGCCCTGGGCGTGGCCCTGGTGCCCGAGAGCCGGCGCGACCAGGGCCTCTGCCTCAATCTTGGCGTCGGCTTCAACCTCAACCTGACGATCTTCCACCGTCTCAGCCGTCTCGGCATCGTCAGGCGGGCGGCCGAGCGCGCCGCCGCGGCGGAGCGCATGTCGGACATGCACATCGTCGCCGCCGGGCAGGGGGCGAGAGCTGCCACGCTCTCGGGCGGCAACCAGCAAAAGATCGTCATCGGCAAATGGCTGAGCCACGGTGCCGATCTCTACATCTTCGACGAGCCCACCGTCGGCGTCGACGTCGGCACGAAGCTCGAGATCTACAAGATCTTCGCCAGGCTCCTGCGCGAGGGGGCGGGCATCATTCTGATCTCCTCCTACCTTCCCGAGGTCCAGGATCTGGCCGACGAACTGCTCGTCTTCAATCGCGGCAGGCTGAAGTCCCGCCATCCGGCCCGCGCCGTCGGGCCCGAAACGGTGCTCAAGGAGGCCATTGGTGTCTGAATCCACGGCAACGGGCGCGCTGGCCGGCCGCAAACTCAAATTTGGCTTTCTCCTCAACCTTACCCTTCTAGGGCTCCTCGTCCTCCTCTGGGTGATCTTGGGTTTCGCAACCGAGAATTTCGCGACCTATACCAACATCACGAACCTTCTGCGCCAGGCCTCGCTCTGGGCGATCATCGCGATCGGCCAGACCTTCGTCATCATCACGGCCGGGATCGATCTTTCGGTGGGCGCCGTAGTCGGCCTGGCCAGCACGGTCGTGGCCCTGCTCCTGGTCCAGGGCTGGCCGATTTGGGCCGCCTGCCTCGTCACCCTGCTCATGGGCGTGCTGATCGGCGTGGCGCACGGCTTTGCCATCGTGCAGATGCGCCTGCCGCCCTTCATCACGACACTGGCGACGCTGACGGCATTGCGGGGCATAGGGCTCTTGATGACCAGCGGCCAGACCATTGCCGGCCTGCCTTCAAGCTTCAGCGCCTTCTCGCGCGAATCCTTCCTGGCCGTTCCCAATCTTTTCTGGATGGTGCTGCTGGTGGCTGCCCCCTGCTATCTCCTTTTGCACCATAGTCGCCTTGGCCGTCATCTCTTCGCCGTCGGCAGCAATCGCGAGGCAGCACGCTTGTCCGGCGTCAGTGTCGGCCGCACCATCTATCTGGCCTATATCGTCTCGGCCGGCCTCGCGGCACTGGCCGGCATCCTTACCGCCTCGCGCATCGGCATCGGCGTCGCCACCACGGGCGAGGGCTGGGAATTGCAGAGCGTCGCCTCTTCGGTGATCGGCGGCGCCAGCCTCTTTGGCGCGGTCGGCAGCGTCATTGGCCCGCTGCTTGGCGCCATCCTGCTGACAACGATCAATAACGGCGCCAATCTCCTGAACGTGAATCCGTTCTGGCAGCGGATTATCACGGGCGGCCTGATCGTCATCATTGTCTATTTCGACCAGCTGCGTCGTCGCGGGCGCTAGGCGCTGGTCGTGCATCCGCGATGACGCCAGCCGCGAGGCCGGCGCGTTCATTCCGGGCTTAAATTTTGCCGAGTCTCGATCTGGCCACGGACGACGCCCGCGCCCCGCTCTGCCGGGGCGCTCCCCTTAAGCGAAGACGAAGCGCGCACAACAGTGAACGCGCGCACAAAAGCCAAAAGGGGCGCGGATGCACCCCTTCCATTGCCGGTCAGCCTCAAGTCGCGCTTTAAGCTGGCAGTTGACCGATCAGAGAGCCTGAACAATGTCCGTCCGGGAAACCCGGCGGCATCGCGACCCTCTATCCTCGATCCTAGAGTTCGTCGCGCTCGGCGCGCTTGCGCAGCAGCTTGCGATAGCGACGAACGGCTTCCGCCTTCTCGCGGGCGCGACGCTCGGACGGCTTTTCATAGTGCCGGCGCATGCGCATCTCGCGATAAAGCCCCTCGCGCTGCATCTTCTTCTTGAGTGCGCGCAGAGCTTGATCGACATTATTGTCGCGAACCTGAACCTCGATGATGGGACGGCCCTCCGTTGGTCCCGTGCCATCGACTTCCATCATTGAGTCTGACAACAGGACGACAAAACCCATGCCCTCTTTATGAGGGCCTGCTGGCGGCTCTATAGCATATTTTGGCCGGGCGGCAATGGCGCAGACACCGGCCGCCGCGCAACGAGGCTCGATGGAGGGCGCATGAGCATCCGTGAACTGACCTTGATGGGCAACCCCGTCCTCCTTGAGGTAGCCCAGCCGATCACCGACCTTGACGACCCTGAGCTGCAGATCCTCATCGACGACATGGTGGCCACCATGGAGGAAGCGGCCGGTATCGGCATTGCCGCGCCCCAGGTAGGCCAGAGCCGACGCCTCATCGTCGCCCTGCCGATCCAGGATCGCAACGAGGAGCGGGAGCCGCCCATGATCCTGCTCAATCCCGTTCTCGAACCCCTGGACGACGAGATGGTGGACGGGCTGGAGGGCTGCCTCTCGATCCCGGGCCTGCGCGGTATCGTCCCACGGCATCGCAGGGTGCGCTACCGGGCCCTCGATCGCACGGGCGAGCCAATCGAGGGGATCGCTGAGGACCTGTTCGCCCGCATCCTGCAGCACGAGGTCGATCATCTGGACGGTATTCTCTTTACGATGCGAATGACCGACCTCCGTCTCCTGGCCATGCAGTCGGAGGCGCACTATTTGGCAAGAAGTGAGGCCGATTCCGAGGCCCCTGAAGACGACGAGGAGGAGGCTGGTCCGTCCGCATGAGCGACACGACCGCATTCGACGCCACCACCGAGGCGGCTCCCGATCCGATGCTGCGCCGCATCGCCGACAAGGATGCCGTCCTGGAGGCCGCCTTTACGAACGCCGCCTTCGACGGCTGGTCCTTGAAGACGCTCGAGCGTTCGACGCAGGAGGCGGGGCTCGACAAGATGCACGCGACCCGCCTCTTCCCGCGTGGCACCCACGACCTTCTGGATTGGATCGACGATTGGGCCGACCGCCGCATGCTCGAGGCGGTGCCCGAGACCACGCTCCTCCGGGTCGGGATCAGGCGCCGCGTGGAACTGCTGATCGATGCCAGGCTCGATGTCCTGGGGCCGCACCAGGAAGGCCTGAGGCGGGCGCTCCTGACGCGCGGCCTGCCGCACAATGCCTTGGGCAGCCTGCGCAGCCTCTGGCGGACGGCGGACCGCATCTGGGATGCCGTCGGTGTCGACGAGGATCAGAGGAGCCTCAGCCACTATTCCCGCCGCGCGACGCTGGCGGCCCTGCTGGTCTCGATCATGCTCTACTGGTTCGAGGATCACTCGCCGCAGCATGTCGAGACGCGCGCCTTTGTCCGCCGTCGCCTGGACGACGTGTTGCGGCTCGGTAAAAGAGCCGGCTCGGCGCGGCAGATCCTGGATCGGCTGCCCCGTCTCCGTCCGCGCCTGAACACCCTGGTCGAGCGCTCGGGCTTCCACCCCGTTCGTCCCGGACACGGGCCGAAGCGTCCGACACGCGAGGTCTGAGCGGGCGCTAGAACGCCGCCGCCGCCCTGCTCGCCACGTAGGTCCTGATGTCGGCGGGCCAGTCGGCGATCTCCGCCTGGAACTTCAGGCGGTCGCCGGCATAGAGAGCGCGCAGCGCCTCCTCGTAACCCGGTCGGTCGCCCGCCAGGGCGGACATTAGCCGGTAGGCTCGATCCCTGGCCTGTCGCTTGTGGTCGGCCTCCTCGTTGGCATGCCTTGCCTGGTCGACCAGCTTGCGCAATGCCACCGAGGCGCCCCCGGGCTGCTGCGCCAGCCATTCCCAGTGGCGGGGCAGGAGGGTCACCTCGCGGGCGACCACGCCGAGCCGAGGCCGGCCTGGCCCCCGCCGCTCCGACGGGGCGCCGTCCTCCCGGGCCAGCCAGGCAAGGCGTTGCCATTCCACGATTTCGCTCGTGGCATCGGCGAAGATCAGGATCTGCGCGTCGTTGCCGGCCAAGGTTTCGAGGGCTTCCATCGTCGCCGCGGCCGTGCCTCGCGCCACGAGGCGGTCGCCGTCGAACGCCACGTAGCTTCTTTCGTCTAGGCTCTCATTCATGCGGGCTGCTTCCCTGCTTCCCAGCTTTCTCGACCTATATACGCTGGCGGCGGATAAAGTCTTAGTATTATCCGGGTATAATTCATGCAAGGGACAGGATCATGACGCACGCAGCGCTGGCTTCAGGGCAGGTCGCCCTCCTGACGGGCGCCGCCAGCGGCATCGGGCTCGCGGCCGCGACGCGCTTTGCCGGCTTCGGCATGAAGCTTGTCATCGTCGACATCGACGCCAACGCTCTTGCCAAAGCCGAAGGCGAACTCCTGGCGGCCGGCGCGCCAGAGGTCATGGCGGCCGTCGTCGACGTCGCCGATGCTGCGGCGATGCGCGCCCTCGCCAACCGGGTTGCCCAGGTCTTCGGGCCGCTATCGGTGCTGATGAACAACGCAGGTAGGGAAGGCGGGGGCGAACTCCTGGGCGATCCGACCCGTTTCAAGGCGATCCTGGACACCAATCTCGGCGGCGTCGTCAACGGCATCCAGGCCTTCGTGCCCGCGATGATCGAGGCGGCCAAGCCCGGTCTCGTCATCAATACCGGCTCCAAGCAAGGCATTACCACCCCGCCCGGAGACACCGCCTATAACGCGAGCAAGGCGGCGATCAAGGTCGTCACCGAGGCGCTGGCGCATGACCTCAGGCAGCATCCGGGGCTGCCGATCACCGCCCACCTGCTCATTCCCGGCTTCACCTTCACTGGCTTCACCCGCGTGCGGACGGACATCAAGCCCGACGCCGCGTGGCTGCCCGAGCAGGTCATCGACTTCATGCTGCCGGCCATCGAGCGCGGCGACTTCTACATCTTGTGCCCGGACAACGATGTCACCCGGGCGATGGACGAGAAACGCATCGCCTGGGCAGCGGGCGACCTCATCGAGAATCGCCCGGCTCTTTCCCGCTGGCACCCGGACTACGCGGGGGCGTTCAAGCAGTTCATGGAGAGCTGAGGCTCCGGAGGCGACGTAAGGCCCCCCGGAGCGGTAAGGGTCAGCGGCGCCGCAACTGACTGACGTCGCGCACCGCGCCGCGCGCGGCACTGGTCGTGAGTGCCGCATAGGCCTTAAGGGCCACCGACACCTTGCGATCGCGTGCCGCCGGCTGCCATGCCTTGTCGGGTCCAAGCGCCTCCATGGCGGCACGGCGCGCCTCGAGCTCGGCATCCTCGATCATCAGCATGATGGAGCGATTGGGGATGTCGATTTCGATGATGTCGCCTTCCTCGACGAGGCCGATGGCTCCGCCTTCGGCCGCTTCCGGCGAGACATGGCCGATCGAGAGACCCGATGAGCCGCCGGAGAACCGGCCGTCCGTTACGAGCGCGCAGACCTTCCCCAGGCCCTTCGACTTCAGATAGCTGGTCGGGTAGAGCATTTCCTGCATGCCGGGGCCGCCTTTGGGCCCCTCGTAGCGGACCAGGACGACGTCGCCGGGCACGATCTTGCCACCCAGAATGCCCTCGACGGCGGCGTCCTGGCTCTCGAAGATGCGAGCGGGACCCTTGAAGGTCAAAATCGAGGCATCCACACCGGCCGTCTTCACGATGCAGCCATCGCGCGCGATGTTGCCATAGAGGACGGCCAGACCGCCATCCTGCGAGAAGGCATGCGCCTTGTCACGGATGACGCCGGCTGCCCTGTCGGTGTCGAGCTCGCGCCAGCGCGCCGACTGGCTGAACGCTACCTGCGTCGGCACGCCGCCCGGCGCCGCCCGATAAAAGCTGTCGACCTCGGCGGTCGGCTGGCCGCGCACGTCCCAGCGGGCCAGGGCTGCTTTCATGGTGGGCTCGTGCACGGTCGAGACGCTCGTATCGATCAGGCCCGCGCGATCGAGCTCGGCCAGGATGCCCATGATGCCACCCGCCCGATGCACGTCCTCGACATGCACGTCGGCGACGGCGGGTGCCACCTTGCAGAGCACGGGCACGCGACGCGAGAGCCGGTCGATGTCGGCCATCTTGAAGGGGATCTCGCCCTCCTCGGCGGCCGCCAGGAGATGGAGGACCGTGTTGGTCGAGCCGCCCATCGAGATGTCGAGGGTCATCGCATTCTCAAAGGCGGCCAACGAGGCGATATTGCGCGGCAGCACGCTTGCATCGTCCTGCTCGTAATAGCGCCTTGCCAGATCGACGATCAGCCAGCCGGCTTCCTTGAAGAGTCGCTCGCGATCGGCGTGCGTCGCCAGGACCGTGCCGTTGCCGGGCAGTGCCAGGCCCAGGGCCTCGGTCAGGCAGTTCATCGAATTGGCGGTGAACATGCCCGAGCAGGAACCGCAGGTCGGACAGGCGGAGCGCTCGATCGTTTGGACTTCGTCGTCGGTGATCGAGCCGTCGGCCGCGGCCACCATCGCGTCGATCAGGTCCATCGAGCGGGTCTTGCCGCGATGGAGCACCTTGCCCGCTTCCATGGGGCCGCCGGAGACGAAGATGACCGGCACGTTCAGGCGCATCGCCGCCATCAGCATGCCGGGCGTGATCTTGTCGCAATTGGAGATGCAGACGATGGCATCGGCGCAATGCGCGTTCACCATGTATTCGACGGCATCGGCGATGATCTCGCGGGACGGCAGGCTGTAGAGCATGCCGTCATGGCCCATGGCGATACCGTCATCGACGGCGATCGTGTTGAACTCCTTGGCGACGCCGCCCGCCTTCTCGATCTCGCGCGCTACGAGTTGGCCCAGATCCTTCAGATGCACATGGCCGGGCACGAACTGGGTGAAGGAGTTGGCAATGGCGATGATCGGCTTGCCGAAATCATCGTCCTTCATGCCAGTCGCACGCCAAAGGCCGCGCGCACCGGCCATGTTGCGGCCATGGGTGGTGGTGCGGGAACGATAGGCGGGCATCGGACGAGTTCCTTGGAAGGCTGTGAGAGAGAGCGGTTTTAGGCCATATCGTCACGCTTGCTAAGATGTCTTCGTCCTCAGTTCATGTTGAAGGTTTGCAATCCCACGCAGTTCCGCCCTAGTTTTGATCGCGAAAAAGATAAATCGTAACCCTCGATCGGCTTTGGTGGGCGTGGATCAGACGGCAGGCAGACTCTCCTTGCGGGTCGATTTCCTGGGCGGCACGCCGGAACGGCGCCTGGGGCCGGGCAAGATAGCCCTTTTGGAGGCGATCGCGCGGACGGGCTCGATCTCGGCTGCCGGGCGCTCGCTCGGCATGTCCTACAAGCGCGCCTGGGATCTGACCGATGCCATGAACCGTCTCTTCAAGGCGCCCGTGGTCGAGACACGCAGCGGCGGCCGCGATCATGGCGGTGCTGTGCTGACGACGACCGGCCAATGCGTGCTCGAGACCTACCGTGCCCTCGAGGTCAGGGCGATGTCGGCGGCAGACACGCATCTGGCGGCGCTAGCCGAGCTTCTGGCAACGCCCAGCGCCGACGGCTGAACGAGCTCGGCCCCATCTCGTAGATCACGGCCATCAGGACGAGGGCAAAGTCGGCAGGACGCCGACGAAGATCAAGCTCCAAAAAGGGCGCCAGCGGCGTGTCGCGGGCCCCGATGAGTGCCGTCTCCGCGGCACCTGTCAGCCTCGATGCGGCGATCATGAAAAGGAGCCCCAACTGGGTCTGGGTGATCCCGAAGGTCGCCAAGCATGCCCTCATTGGGGCTCGGTACGTTAAGGGCCGCCAGCGGTGCCGCGATGGGCGGTGAGCAGGGAGGCGGCCGCTACAATGGGGCGAGCGCCGGTCGACTCTGAGCCTAGCGATCCGAAGCGCGTGCCAGTGTCATCGCTTTGATGAGGGCCACGACCTGCTGGCCCGGGGCCAGCGCCAAGTCGACCAGGGCTTCCTTGGTGATCAGTGAGGCCAGGCGCTGGCCGGCCGCGTCCAACTCGATCAGCACATCCACGCCCGCCTGCGGCTCGATCCGTACGATGCGGCAGGTCAGGCGGTTGCGGATGCTGAGCCCCCGCACGCTGCCCGTCGCCAGGGCCACGTCCCGGGCCTTCACGTGCAGTCTTTCGCTTGCCCCCACGCGAAGACCGTTCGCGACCGGCAGGTGCATCATTCCGGCCGGATGCGCCAGACGCTGGACGCCGTCCTCCGGTGGACCCTGAACACTGGCCCTGAGCAGGGCGCTTACTTCGTGCCGGCCGGTCAGACGTTGCAACGCCGGATCACCGAGGACGGTCTCGACAGGCGCGCAGCTTAGAACGCGGCCTTGGTTCAGGAGCACGAGCGTATCCGCCAGCCGCACCACTTCGTCCACGTCGTGTGTGACGTAAACGATGGGAAGGCGCGCTTCGCGGCAGAGCCGTTCGAGATAAGGAAGGATCTCCAGCCGCCGCGGCTGGTCCAGCGAGGCCAGCGGCTCGTCCATTAAAAGGAGGCGCGGTGCCGAGAGGAGCGCCCGACCGATGGCGACGCGCTGCGTCTCGCCGCCGGAAAGGGCAGCCGGCCTGCGATCCAGCAGATGGCCGATGCCCAAAAGCTCGATGATCGCCGACTCGTCCTGATGGACGGCATCGGCTGGTGCCAAGTCGCGACCGTAATGCAGGTTCTGCCTGACCGTCATGTGTGGGAAGAGGCGCGCATCCTGAAAGACATAGCCGATGCGACGGCGGTGGGGCGGAAGGTGGAAGCGCTTGGCAGTGTCGAGCAGGACGGCCTCGCCGACGACGATCCGCCCGTGCCTTGGCTGGCGCAGGCCGGCAATAAGGCTGACGAGCGTGGTCTTGCCGCTGCCCGAGGGGCCAAAGAGGGCGGTGACGCCGTCAGGTGCTGCAAAGCTGACCTCCAGGGTGAAGGCGCCCTGGGTATGGTCGAGATTGACCTCGAGGGCACTCATGCCTGGCCGAGGCGCCTTGCAGCGTAGCGCGCCATGCCTTCCGATGCGGCCAAAGCCAGCAGCGAGATGACGACGGCCACCAGCGTCAGGCGAAGCGCACCGGCATCGCCGCCCGGCACCTGAGTGTAGGTATAGATGGCGGCCGGCAAGGTTTGCGTTTCGCCCGGGATGTTGGAGACGAAGGTGATCGTGGCGCCGAACTCGCCCAGCGCCTTGGCAAAGCAGAGGACCACGCCGGCGAGGATGCCCGGCAGCATCAGGGGCAAGGTGATCGAGAGGAACACGCGTACCGGCGAGGCGCCGAGCGTTCCGGCTGCTGCTTCAAGCCGCTGGTCGACCGCCTCCAAGGAGAGACGGATCGCCCGGACCAGGAGCGGAAATCCCATGACGGCGCAGGCCAGTGCCGCGCCGGTCCAGCGAAAGGCGAAGGTGAAGCCGAACCAGCTCCAGAGATAGGCGCCGATGGCGCCGCGCCGGCCGAACAGGAGCAGGAGGATATAGCCCGTCACGACAGGCGGCAGCACGAGCGGCGCGTGGATGAGGCCATCCAGGAGCGCGCGGCCCGGAAAGCGCCGCCTTGCCAGGAGCCACGCGGCGGCGATGCCAAAGGGCAGGGCACCGAAGGTGGCAAGGAGCGCCACTCTCAAGCTTAGGAGGATCGCCGTCTGTTCGTCGGGGGTGAAGGCACTGAGCATCTGGATCGCAAAGCGGCGCTCAGTTGCTCGTGCCGTCCAGCACGGTGAAGCCCTGCCGTTCGAAGGCAGCCTTGGCGGCGGGCGAGCGCAGGAAGGTCAGATAATCGCGCGCGCCCGACTCGTTGGCAGCATCTTTCAAGATAGCCGCCGGATAGATGATGGGCGGGTGGCTATCGAGGGGGAAGGTGCCGATGATCTTGACGCCGGGCTCGGCCGTGGCGTCGGTCGCGTAGACGATGCCCAGAGGGGCCTCGCCCCTGGCGACCAGCGCCAGCGCCGCGCGCACGCTCTCAGACTGGGCCAGATGGTCCTTAACCTTCGGCCAGGCGCCGAGCTTCTCAAGCGCGGCCTTGCCATATTTGCCGCAAGGCACCGAGTCGACCTGGCCCATCGCCAGTCGGCCGCCGGCCAGGAGCGGGCTTGGATCGAAGCCCGGGCCGATCTCGACCTTATCGGTCTTGAAGTCCTTGGCGGCGACGAGCACGATGCGGTTGGCCAGAAGGTCGGTGCGCGTCTCCTTTTCGATCAGGGAGCGATCGGCCAGATAGTTCATCCAGTCCTGGTCGGCGGAGATGAAGACGTCGACAGGTGCCCCTTGCTCGATCTGCTTGGCCAGGGCCGAGCTGCCGGCGTAGCTGGCCTTGACCTGGACCTTGGTCTTGGTCGCGTAGGCTTGGTCGATCTCGTCCATCGCGTTCTTGAGGCTGGCGGCCCCGAAGGCGGTGAGCGTGCCTTCGGCTGCCATGAGGCGGGCTTGCGGCCATGCCAGGATCAAGGCCGCGAGCAGGGCCGCCTTCAAAATGCCGAACCGTCGCATCATCGTCTCCTCGTTATATACCCGCGCATATCACGATGGCGGCCGGTGCGTCATCCGGCATAAGCCCGGATATCGGCCAGCGCTTCTGCGACCAGTGTCTCGACGTCTGACCCGAGGTCGAGGATCAGGGCATTCTCACTCGGCAGGGGCTTTTCGAAATCGGCCAGTTGGCTGTCCAGGAGAGCCGGCGGCATGTAGTGGCCCTTACGCTTTTGCAGGCGCGACGCGATCAGTTCCTTGTCGCCGAAGAGGCAGATGAAGCGGATCGGCATGCCAGCCGCCGCCACCAGCCTGGCGCGGTAGCTGCGCTTCAGGGCTGAGGACGCGTTAACGACGCCGCCTTTCGCTCTCGCGGCCTGCCCGATCGCCTCCCCCAGTCGGTCGAGCCAGGGCCATCGGTCCTCATCGTGGAGGGGGATGCCGGCCGTCATCTTGTCGATATTGGCCTTGGGATGGAACTGGTCGCCTTCGAGAAAAGGCACGCCCAGGATCTCGGCGAGCCTGCCGCCGATCGTCGACTTGCCCGAGCCCGAGACGCCCATGACGATGACGGCGAAGGGACGGTGCGGCGCAGCGGCAACGGGATCCATGACAACTCCGGAAGGGAAGATCGAGGCGGTCTTACTCGAGTGAGGCCGCCGCATCGACCAGGGGGCTCGATCGTAGCGGGCGTTCCGGCAGAATGCACGCCAGCAGGGCGGCAAGGCCGGTCAGGATCGCGGCGGCGAGGAAGGCCAGGCTGCAGCCATGCGCCACGAGACCGGCATCGCCGGCGACGTTTAGCAGGTCGAGGCCGCGATGGCCCTGGGTGAGGGCCACGGGACTGCCGGCCACAAGCGTCTGGGCGACGATGGCCGTCAGCAGCGAGACGCCAATGGCTCCGCCCAGGGAGCGAAAGAAGGAAATGCAGGACGTGGCAACACCAAGATCCTGAGTCTCGACGGCGTTCTGTACGGCCACCAGCGCGACCGGCATCGAGAGGCCGATGCCGAAGCCGATGGCCGCTAGCTGGATCACGATCAGCAGCGGTGAGGGGGCGTGCGTCGCCAACAATCCCAGCGAGAGCAGGGTCAGGGTTGCCAGCCAGAGCCCCGCCAGCGGGTAGATCTTGTAGCGGCCCGTCTGGGCGACGCGCATACCCGTGCTGAGTGCTGCCGCCACGGTCGCGATGGTGATCGAGATCATGAGCAGGGAAGCTTCGCCGGTCGTGTAGCCGAGCCCATAGATGAGGAAGATCGGCAAAAGGACGATGCAGCCGACCAGCGTCATCGAGGCCGGGATCGTGAAGCCGACGACAATCGTAAAGACCGGGTTGCGAAAGAGGCGAAGCGGCAGGACGGGCTCGGCAGCGCTTTCCTGGCGGGCGATAAAGAGTCCCGAGAGGACCAGCGCCAGGGCGAAGAGGCCCCATAGCCGGAGGTCGGACCAGGGCAGGTCGTTGCCGCCCATGACCAGAAAGCCGATCAGGCACGCGATGGCGCCTGTGAAGATCGAGGAGCCGGCCCAGTCGATGCGGTGACGCACGCCGCGCGGTCGAAGAAGGCGCAAAGCCCGCTGGATCACGATCAATGCCAGGAGGCAGATCGGCACGTTGAGCCAGAAGATCCAGGGCCAGGCGGCGTGCTGGATGATCGCCCCGCCAAGGACCGGCCCCAGCACGTTGCCGGCAGCGAACGCGCCGCCGATATAGCCCTGCCAGCGACCGCGCTCGCGCGGGCTGACGAGATCGGCGATCGTCGCGTGCGCCATCGCCAGCAGGCCGCCGCCGCCAATCCCTTGCAGCGCGCGCGCCAGGACGAGGGCCAGCATGGTGGGGGCCAGCGCGCAGAGCACCGACGCCACCATGAAGATCGAGATCGCCGTCATGAGCATTGGTCGGCGACCATGGAGGTCGCTGAGCTTGCCGTAGATCGGCGTCGAGGCCGTCGAGGTTAAAAGATAGATCGAGACGATCCACGAGACATTTTTAAGGTCACCCAGGGCGGCGCCGATATTGCCCAGTGCCGTGGCGACGACGGTCTGATCCAATGTGGCCAGGAAATTTCCCAGCATGAGGCCGCAAAAAGCGATGCGGATCTGACTGTTGGTGAAGCTGGGCCCAGTATCGGCGAACGGACGGGCGACGGTAGCGGACATGAGGGCACGGCCGAAGGTCAAGGTGAAGAGACGTCCAGGAACACCCGTATGCGCGCCGACGTCGTTTGGCCTCGCGGTTTTAGCAATGCCGCGCGCCTATCGGCCTCGTCAATCCATCATGGCAGCCATCGCTGATTGCGGGTATCCGTCCGATTGCATTTAGATAGGTGTCAAAACTATCTAAGCGGCATGTCGACACCGCCGATCAGCGCCGCACGGCAGACCTTCGGTCTGCGCCTTCTTCGCGTATCCCGCCTCTGGCGACGCGCGGTGAACGAGGTGTTGGCCCGCTACAATCTCTCCGAATCGACCTCACTGCCACTCTTCCTGCTTCGCGCCGGCGGCTCGGGCCTGCGCCAGGGAGCGCTAGCTGCCCAGCTCGGCATCGAGGGGCCTTCGCTTGTCCGTCTGCTCGACCGATTGGCGGCCGAAGGGCTGGTTGAGCGCTGGCCGGACCCGAGCGACAGGCGCGCCCGGACAGTGCATTTGACCCCCTCGGGACTGGCGCTGGTCGAACGGATCGACGAAGTCTTGACGGATACCCGCCTGCGACTAACAGGGCAGGTCAGCGAGGCCGAGCTCGAAGTCTGCCTCGGCGTCTTCGATCAGGTCGAGACCTCGGCGGCGCGAGCCGAGCCGCATCTTGGACAGGAGGGGCGGGTCTGATGCTGATCCCCGGCTGGCGTGCCTGGGTCTTTTCGCTCAAGGCCTATATCGCCATGGCGCTGGCGCTCTTTATCGCCTTCTCGATCGACCTGCCGCGCCCCTATTGGGCGATGGGCACCGTTTATATCGTCGCCCAGCCTCTTTCTGGCATGGTGCAGTCGAAGGCCGCCTACCGCGTCGCGGGCACGCTGGGCGGGGCCATTTTCGCCATCTTCGTGATGCCGATCTTCATCACGTCGCCCGAGTTGCTGACCGCAGTCCTGGCTCTTTGGACCGGGCTTTGCCTCTATTGCTCGTTGATGGACAAGACCCCCCGCAGCTACGCCTTCATGCTGGCGGGCTACACTGCGGCCTTCATCTCATTCCCCTCGGTGGGTACGCCCCAGAACATCTTCGATATCGGCCTTGCCCGGTCGGAAGAGATCATTCTGGCCATTCTCTGCGTCACCGTCATCGACATGCTGATCCTACCGCAACGTGTAGGGCCCGTTCTCGAACAGCGCCTCGATATCTGGTTTGCCAACGTCATCGACTGGGCGCGCGGTGTCCTGCTTCCACGCAACCTCGCGGAGGGGGCGAGCACCGACGATGCGCCGCATCGCCTCATCCTCGATGCTGTCGCCATCGAGCAACTTCGTACACATGCTGCCTTCGATACGCCTCGCCTGCGACGCGTCCAGCCATCGCTTTTCCAGCTGCAGCAGAGAATGCAGTCGCTCTTTGCTGTCATTAGTGCCCTCGACGACCGCCTGACCCAGATCCGCCAGCATCGACCGGACCTCGCAGCCGAACTCGACTCCGGCCTTGAGGAGATCGAACTCTGGGTCAAAGACCCCGACCCTGGCCGGGTCCAGCATCTTCATAAGTTGTTGCACAGCCTTGAGCCCTCGCCCGCGGCCATCCGAGAGAGCCGGGATGAGCTTCTCCTCGCCAACGCCATCGCCCGGCTGCGCAATCTCGTCGACTACTGGGTGGAATGTCAGGTGTTGCGTGCCGAGGTCACGGCCGGTACCCCCGCTCCCCGGGCGAGTGCTCCGATAGCCGTGCATCGCGATCATGCCATGGCTGCTCTCTCGGCCGTGGCAGCCATGCTGGCGGTCGGCGTCTGCTGCACCTTTTGGATTGCTGCCGGCTGGAGCGATGGTGCCTCGGCACCGATGATGGCGGCCGTCCTCTGCTGCTTTTTCGCAACGCAAGACGACCCGTCGCCGATGATCGCCACTTTCGTCCAGATGATGATTTTTGCCGTAGGCATCGCCGGCCTCTATCTGTTCTGGGTGTTCCCCGCGATTGACGGCTATACGATGTTGGTCGCCTCCCTCGCCCCCTTCACCATCCTGGCCGGCACCTATATCGCCATGCCGCAAACCATGCTCTATGGTCTGGCACTGGTGGTGAACGCTGCGGCGTCGATGGGCCTAGCGGAAACCTATACCGCGGATGTGCAATCCTTCCTTAACAGCTCGACGGCCCTCGTGCTTGGCAGCTACACGGCACTGGTCGTGACGCGGCTTGTCCGAACTGTTGGCGCCGACTTCATGGTCAGGCGGCTTGTTCGGGCGATGCAGCGCGACCTCGCCGACATTTCGCTGGGTCGTCTGCAGATCAGTCGGGAGCATCTCGAGGGCCGTATGTTCGATCGCATCAGCGCGCTCATTCCGCGCGTGCGTGGCCAGGCACCCGAGCAGGGCATGCGCGTTCTGCGCGAGGCCCTGGCTGATTTTCGCCTCGGCTATAATCTTTTGACGCTGCGCCGCCTGCGCAAGCGCCTCTCGACACCTGCTCGCGAGCAACTGGCGTCGTTTCTCCGCTCGCTGCCTCCTTTCTTCAAGCGCCGGCGGAGCGGTCGGGATCACGGCTCCGCAGCACTGCTGGACGAGCTCGACAGGCTCATCGCGACGATCGGGCGGGAACCCTCGAACCACCTGACCAACGAGATCCTTTTGACCCTCATCGGCTCCAGACGTGCGCTTTGCCCCGAGGCGACCTTCGGCTCCGCTGCCATTGATTCCTTACCCCCGGGTATGCCCCCAAGCAGGGCCAGGGTCGGCACCCTGGAGGAAACCGCATGAATCATGAGCTCGACATCTATGGCCTGTTCATCACCCCGCTTCTTGCCTGGGCCGTCATCGCCTGGCTGATCTCCATCCCTCTTCGTCGCCTGCTCGAGACAATCGGCTTTTATCGTCTCGTCTGGCACAGAGCACTGTTCGATACCGCTTTGTTCTTCATCCTCCTGGGCGGCGTTTGGTACGCCGTCCTGCAGTGGACCTGACAAAGCCGGTCCGAAGAAAAAGAATGAAAGGGCCGGCGCTCCGGCAACCGAGGTCATGAAAGTCCTAGCAACCCTCCTGGTGCGTCTTCTTGTCACCATCTGCGTCGTCGCCGTGGCCGTTCTCGTCGGCTGGCAGCTCTGGGTCTACTACATGGAGGATCCCTGGACGCGGGACGGCCGTGTGCGCGCCGACGTCGTCCAGATCGCTCCCGACGTTTCGGGCCTCGTGACGAGCGTTGCCGTCGTCGACAATCAGATCGTGCAGAAGGGCCAGGCTCTTTTTACGATCGACCAGGCGCGCTTTGAGCTGGCGCTGCGCGAGGCCAACGCCACGGTCGAGGCCAAGGAGGCGACCATGGAACAGGCGCGGCGTGACGCCAGTCGCTATCAGCGGCTCGACACCAACGCTGTCTCGCAGTCGTCCCGCGAGCAGGCCGAGAGCCAGTATCTCACTGCCAAGGCCGACTATGACCAGGCGGTCGCGGACCGCGATACCGCCAAGCTCAATCTCGACCGCACCGTCGTCACCGCGCCGGTCAATGGTATCGTCACGAATTTCGGCCTGCGTCCCGGCACCTATGTGAGTGCCGGCCGCGGCGTCTTCGCGGTCATCGATCGCGACAGCTACTATGTGAACGGCTACTTCGAGGAGACGAAGCTCGAGCGGATCAATATCGGCGATCCCGTCAGCATCCATCTCATGGGCAGCAGTGTCGACATGCGTGGCCGGGTCGAGAGCATCGCCAGCGGCATCGTCGACCGCGAGCGTTCGGACAGCGCCGATCTCCTGGCGGACGTCAACCCGACCTTCAGCTGGGTCCGCCTTGCCCAGCGCATTCCCGTCCGCGTGCGCCTCGAGGACGTGCCGCCCGAGGTCAAGCTGGTCGCCGGGCGGACGGTGACGGTCACGGTCCTCGAGAACGAGGCGCCACGGGGCCAGACCGCTGTGCCCGGGCCAGCGCCCAGGAATTGACCGAACTCAGGCCTGGGCCGGCGGAGGCATGCCCGGCTCGATGACGTCGGGATCGCCTCCCGGGGGTTCGATCTCGGGCGGCAGATCGTTCGGCGGATCCTTAGCTGGTGGCAGGATGTCGGGCAGGTCCGGATCAGGCCAAGGCGGCGCGCCCGGCGGTAAGGGAGGCGGTATCGGATCGGGGGGCAGCGGCTGCCCAGCCCGATGATCGCAGATGTGCGAGAAATCGTCATGATCGGCCAGCATGAGGGCTCCGGCAGTGACAGGTGCTCACCTGATCAAACGCCGGCGGCGCTGGCTGTTCCCCCTATTCTTTAGGCTCTAGCGCCCACGCCCGTGCAGGGCCTCTCGCTGGACGGTCGAGGGCTTTGGCGCTAGATCCCATTGGATCAGCGCTGGCAGGCGCTGGCACCTCGGAGGATCGATGATACTCATGACGGGGGGCGCGGGCTTCATCGGCTCGAACCTCCTCTGGCACATGAACGAGGCCGGGTTTCATCGGATCGCCGTGGCCGACCGTCTGCGGAACGACGATAAATGGCAAAATTTGCGCGGTCGTGAATTCGCCGAATTTCTGCAACCCAGTCAGGTGGGGGCTTGGCTTTCAAGCGCGCCCAGGCTCGATGCGATCATCCACCTTGGGGCCCTCTCCGTCAGCACCGACGATGCTGATCGCGTGATGGCGGAGAATTTCGCGACCTCGCTCCAGCTCTGGCGTTACGCCGCCGAGCATGACGTGCCTTTCCTCTATGCATCCGCAGCCGCTACCTATGGCGATGATGCGACCGGTTTCGTTGACGACAACGCGCTAGCCTCGCTGCGTCGACTTCGCCCGCTCAGCCTTTTCGGCTTCAGCAAGCACGTCTTCGATCTCAAGGTGATCCGCGATTCGCTCGATGGCGAAAAGACGCCGCCCCGCTGGTATGGCCTCAAGTTCTTCAGCGTCTACGGGCCGAACGAATATCACAAGTGCGGTATGCGCTCGCCCGTTTACGAACTTGCCACCGCCCTCATGGCCGGCAGGCCACTGCAGCTCTTCAAGTCCGATCGACCAGACATGGCGGACGGCGCGCAGGCGCGAGATTTCATCCACGTGGACGATGTCTGCCGCATTATCCTCTGGCTGTTGACGAGCAATGTCAGCTCCGGCCTCTACAATGTCGGCAGCGGCCGGGCCCGAACCTTCCGGGATGTGGCCGAGGCGGTCTTTGCCGCGCTGGGCCAACGGGCCGAGATCGATTTCATCGACATGCCGGCGGCACTCAAGGGTCGCTATCAGCATGTGACCGAGGCCGACATGCGACGCCTGCGCGAGGCTGGATGGCACGAGGTGCCAACACCGCTCGAGGCGGGCGTGCGAGATTATATCCAGTCCTATCTGGCCGGCGGCCAGCGTTACCGATGATCATGGCGCCTTTGAGAGCGGGCGTTTGCGCTCGCGAAGGGAAAGCTCGTATGCACCCATTGCCGATCAGCCGCATCGCCCTTGCGCGCGCTGCTCGTTCCCGATGAGTGACACCTCGCGCGCGCCGCGCGTTCTGGTCGAGCTGCGCCCCTGCTTTCAGGGCCACGCAGGCATCCCGCAGGAGACCCGGCTGATCTTCGCCATGCTGGCAGCCCAAGGTGATATCCGGCCCTGCGGCCTGGTCAACACGCTGGCTGGCTTTGCCGTGCCGTCCGCCGGCAAGACGCTTTCGATCGAGGCCAATTCCCGGCTCCTGATCGCGATCGACCGCGCGAGCCAGGGCATCCGGGCGCGCAACATCACCGCCAAGTTGCGTCGCCGGATGATCAAGAGCAATTCCGCACTCCTGCGTCGGTTGGCGGGACATCATCGCGAGCCGGCGGCACTCGTCGACCTTGACCCCGCCTTTTTCGGCGACTTCATCTGGACGCGGCTTTTTGCCATGACGCTGGCACCGGAGCGTCGTGCGCAGGTCATGGCGAGCGATTTTTCGGCCCTTGGGACCAGCTGGAACGAGGCCGATCGCTTTTGCGGCCGTCCGCAGGAGACGCAAGCGATCGTAAGCGAGGATTTCGACTTCTTCCTGGCGCAGACGCCCTCGCCCTTCCGCATGTCGGCGCGGACGCAGACCATCGTGCGCTATCACGACGCCATTCCAATCTTCTGGCCGCATACCATCTCCGACACGACGGCGCATAACCGCACACATGACCGGGGCCTCAAGGCCAGCTTGCGCGAGAAGGCGGTCTTCGTTTGCACGAGCGAACCCGTGGCCAGGGATCTGCTGGTGCTTGCACCCGAGGCGGAAGCCTCGATCGAGGTCATTCCCGATCTCGTCTCGCCGGCCTTTCGTCCCGATCCACAGCCCCTTCAGACGGTGGCCGAGATCATGGTGGCGCGCCGACATGGGGTGGACGAGCCGACGCCCTCGGCGGTTCGCCAGGAGATCGAACAACTCCTGGCCTCGGGCGGGGCTGGCAATTTCGTCATGGCCGTCTCGACGATCGAACCGCGCAAGAATTTCGACCTCTTGCTGCGCGCCTGGCAATTGGCGGCCGGTGGTCCGGGCAGCCGCCTTGTCATCGTCGGTCGGCCGGGCTGGCGCTGCGACGATGATTTGCGCCAGATCCGCACCCAGGTGTCCCTGGGACGCGTCGTTCATCTGGCGGGCGTGCCGCTGGAGGAGCTGCGTATTCTCTACACCGCCGCCAAGGCCGTCGTTTGCCCGAGCCGGGCGGAGGGCTTCGATCTCTCGGGCATCGAGGCCATGGCCTGCGGCAGCGCCGTTCTCGCCTCCGACATTCCCGTGCATCGCTGGGTCTATGGCGAGGCGGCTGGCTATTTCGATGCCTATGATCCGAACGCGCTGTCTCTCTTGCTTAAGGCAGCACTCGCAGGCGAGAATGTCATTCAATGCCTGCGAGCGCGCGGGCCCGCTCAGGCAGGGCTCTACGGCGAAGCGGCCTTGGCCCCTCGCTGGCAGAGTCTGTTCGAGCGCCGGCGCCGTCAACGATAAGGACCAGCGTCGCACGGCGCCGCTGATGGGGAGGAGCAAGCGCATGGCCGAGATCCAGACTCCGGCGACGCCAATACCGGACATGACGTCGATGAGGCGCATACGGTCGATCTTCAGCGGCTCGGTCGGCAACCTCGTCGAATGGTATGACTGGTACGTCTATTCAGCGTTCGCGCTTTATTTCGCCAAAAGCTTTTTTCCAGCCGGCGACCAAACGGCACAGCTCTTGAACACGGCAGCGGTTTTCGCCGTGGGCTTCTTGATGCGGCCGATCGGCGGCTGGCTCATGGGCTGGTATGCCGATCGCGCCGGGCGCAAGGCGGCCCTCATGGCATCCGTCACCGTCATGTGTCTGGGCTCGCTCATCATTGCCTTGACGCCGGGCTATGCCAGCATCGGCATCGCGGCACCGATCCTCCTGGTCCTAGCTCGGCTGCTCCAGGGCCTGAGCGTCGGTGGCGAATACGGAACCAGCGCCACCTATCTCTCCGAAATGGCCAGTGCCGGCCATCGGGGCTTTTATTCCAGCTTTCAGTATGTGACCTTGATCATGGGCCAGCTCCTGGCGCTGGCCGTCCTTATTCTCCTGCAATGGGTCTTCCTCTCCAGCGCCCAGCTCGAAGCCTGGGGCTGGCGCATCCCCTTCTTCATCGGCGCCCTTTGCGCCGTGACAGCGTTCTATTTGCGCCGACGTATGGAGGAGACCAGTTCCTTCGAGGCGGCGAAGTCGACGAAGCAGGGCCGTGGTCAATTGGCCGAGCTCCTCAAGCATCCGCGCGCCGTCTTGACCGTCGTCGGTCTCACGCTGGGTGGTACGGTCGCTTTCTACACCTACTCGATTTACATGCAGAAATACCTCGTCAACACGGCTGGGTTTTCCAAGGATGCCGGGACGCTGGTCTCGGCCGCTTCCCTCCTGGTCTTCGCTCTGCTGCAGCCGGCCATCGGCGCGCTCTCCGACATCACGGGCCGTCGGCCGCTGCTGATCGCCTTTGGCGTGCTGGGCACGCTGGCAACCGTGCCGATGCTGCATGCGATCGGCAGTGCCAGCGGCATGTGGGAAGCCTTTTTCCTTCTGACGGCGGCACTTCTGGTCGTCAGCGGCTACACCGCCATCAACGCCGTTGTGAAGGCCGAGCTCTTTCCCGTCGAGGTACGGGCACTGGGCGTGGGGCTGCCTTACGCGGTCACCGTCTCGGTCTTTGGCGGTACGGCCGAATATATCGCGCTTTGGTTCAAGAGCGCCGGCCATGAGGAGTATTTCTTTTGGTACGTGACGCTTTGTATCTTCGTCTCGCTGCTGGTCTTCATCATCGCACCGGATACCAGCCGGACCTCGCTTATCGACCGTGACATTCAGGCGGCGAAATAGCTGAGCGCCATGGCGGCGATCACGACCGCGGCAATCCCCGCGATCGTGATCCCAAGCTGGCGGCTAGAACGTGTCTCGCGGCTGGCCGAGCGTGCATCCTGGCTGTCGCGCACGGCGCCATCGCCCGCGTTCTTGTCCTGCATGATCCCTCTCCCTTCGCTGAACCCAGGGCATTTGCCCTTATGGTTTGGTTGGAAGCGGAATGATCAGCTCTAGGTTCCAGGCGTGGAACGGGTGCCGGCAAAGCCCGGGCCGGCCGAAAGGCCTCGATCTTGTCCGGGATGGCGGGATCATCGCGCCGGCACCGACCATTTTTTGCCATCGGCCATTTTCTTCATCGTGCCCGAAGGATCTTGCCCGAGCGGGTTTTGGGAAGGCGAGAGACGATCGCCACGTGCCTGAACGCCGCGACTGGACCTATCTGCTCGCGCACGCGGGCCACCAGGTCCTTCTCGATCGCCTCTCTCGACCCCCGAATGCCGGTCTTGAGGACGACAAGGCCCAGCGGCGACTCGCCCGTCAGCGGATCGGTCACGCCGAAGACGGCGCATTCGGCACCGCCGGGCGGACTGCCAGGACTTGCTCAAAGCCGCCCGTCGAGAGCCGGTGGCCGGCCACGTTGATGACGCCGTCGATGCGACTCATGACGAACAGATAGCCGTCGTCGTTGCCATAGCCGGCACCCCGCCTGAAGGCTCTCAGACTGGGCGGCTTTCAGGGACGCTCTCAGGGCAGAGGACGTTGCCCGGCGGGTAGCGCAAGCGCGTTATGCCTGGCGCTTTTGAAATGGCGACCGGGGGCTTGGCCCCTAACGCACTTCGAGAACAGCAATCGCGATGATCATGACGATGATGACGGCTGCCCAGATCATCTGTGTTTTATAGGCCGCATCGCCCGTGATGTAAGAGTGAGGACAGCGGGCTGGACAGCCGCTCGTAAGTGCGCATCCGCCCGCCAGAGTCTCCGCAGGCAGCCGGGCGGCAAGGGCAGGCGGCTCACCAGGGCGCCCATGCTCCCGGCCGGCACCTCCAGCCCCGCCTCTTTGCACCAGAAGGCCCCTGGCTCGGCCAGCGATCGCGCATGCAGATCCGCGTACCTACCTTTTGCGGCCGTTTTCTTCTTTCCCTACCCTGATCATCTTACTTTTTCGACTTGCAGACGGCGGCATAATCTTCGGTCTCTATCCAGGATACTGGCACTTTGCGCCGAACCGGCATAGCCTTCTCAGCCCGGCTCGCTGGTAGCGCCGGAAGCTGGAGCAGCTTTGCATGTGTCGAATCTATGCCGGCATCGACCCCTATGACTGCGAGGCCCTCACGCGCTCTGTCCGTCTCAACGGGCACGTGACCAGCATCAGGCTGGAGCGACGTTTTTGGGCCATCGTCGATGACATGGCGGCAGCGCAGGGCAAGTCGACTCCCTGCTTTTTAGGCGTGCTCTACGACGAGATCTTGGACCTCCATGGCGAGGTGAGAAATTTTGCCTCGCACCTGCGCGTCGCCTCGACGATCTTTTGTTCCGTCCATAACGGGCCGGCGGCGATCGCCGCCGAATGACGAAAAGCGCGGTGTAGTAAGTATCTACTACCCAGGCCGTCGCGCCATATTCTAAACCGGTTCCAATATCCTTGGAGGAACCAGGTGGCCAAAGCCATTCACAGCATGATCCGTGTCCTGGATCTTGATCGCTCGATCGACTTTTATGCCAGGGCCTTCGATCTCAAGATCGCCGACCGGATCGAGTTCGACAGCTTCACCCTCGTTTATTTGAGCAATGCCGAGTCGACGTTCGAGGTCGAGCTCACCCTCAATCATGGGCGCAAGGAGCCCTACGACCTGGGTGACGGCTACGGCCACATCGCCTTTTCCACCGACGATCTGGAAGGGCTGCGCGCAAGGCATCAGGCCGCCGGCTTTGCTCCCAAGGACATCAAGGAACTGAGCCGGGACGGTAAGCTCGTCGGCCGCTTCTTCTTCATCGACGACCCGGATGGCTACAAAATCGAGGTTCTCGAGCGGAGCGGTCGATTCAAGTAAAAGTGAATAATATACCTGTCTGGGAGGCAATGATAATAAATGAAGATCACCATTCTCGATCGTCGTCGGTTCATGGCGCAGGCGACGACGGCCAGTGCTGCGGTGGTCGTCGGTACGTCCGGCGGCGTCACGCTGATGTCGAGCGAGGCCGCCTGGGCGGTACCGTTGAAGACGGTGGACGAGGCAGGTGCCAAGCGGCTCCTGGCGATGATCCGGACACTCTATCCGCACGACCGGCTCAGCGATGCCTATTACGCCGAGGCCCTGGCCGGGATCGACGCAAAGGCCGCCGGTGATAAGCAGCTGAAGACCCTGCTTACCGTTGATGCAAGGAAGCTGGACGAGGCCACCACCAGGAATTTCGCCGACCTGCCGGAGGCCGACCGCATCGCGGTCTTAAAGAGCATTGAGGACACACCGTTCTTCAAGCGCGTGGCCAACGAGATGCTGGTGGCTTTCTACAATAACAAGAAGATCTGGCCCGAGTTCGAGTATCAGGGCTCTTCCTTCGAGTATGGCGGCTATCTCAAGCGAGGTTTCCAGGACGCTGCCTGGACCGGCGATCCGCCCCCCGAGGCGAGCCCGCCGCCTTATCTCGGCTGACCATCCGATCACCGCAATCAAAGTTCGGCAAAAAGCCGACAGCCAAGGGAGGCATGCATGGCGACTTTCGCCAAGAGCGACGATTCGGTCGTCGTTATCATCGGTAGCGGCGCCGGGGGCGGCACGCTCGGCAATGCCTTGGCGCAAAAAGGCGTCAAGGTGGTGATGCTGGAGGCGGGCGCGCGTCAATCGACCGACAGCTACATCAACGACGAATGGGCTTCCTTTGCCCAACTCGCCTGGATCGATCCCCGCTCGACCACCGGCTCCTGGCGGATCGCGCGCGATTTCCCGACGCTGCCAGCCTGGATCTGCAAGACGGTGGGCGGCACGACGACGCATTTCGCCGGCGCCTCGCTCCGCTTCAAGCCCTACGAGTTCAAGGCGCGCACGACTTATGGCGAAATCGCTGGCGCCAATCTGTTGGATTGGCCGATCGGGCTCGAGGACCTCGAGCCCTATTATGCCAAGGCCGAGAACCTCATGGGGGTCACCCGCACCAACGGCATTCCCGGCCTGCCCGGCAACAATAATTTCCGCGTCATGTACAAAGGAGCCAAGGCCGTCGGCTACAAGGACGTCCATACCGGCCGTATGGCGATCAACAGCGAGCCGCGCGACGAGCGGACCTCCTGTCATCAGCTGGGTTTCTGCTTCCAGGGCTGCAAGATGGGCGCCAAGTGGTCGACGCTCTACACGGCCATCCCGGCCGCCGAGGAGACCGACAATTTCGAGCTGCGCACGGAATGCCAGGTCGTCCAGATCCAGCACGATAAGGCAGGCAAGGCATCAGGAGTTCTCTATGTGGACGCGGCCGGCAAGTCGCAGGTGCAAAAGGCCAGGATCGTCGCCGTCGCCGGCAACGCGATCGAGAGCCCGCGCCTTCTCTTGAACTCCGAATCGGCGATGTTTCCCGACGGCCTGGGCAATGCCTCGGGGCAGGTCGGCCGGAACTATATGCGCCACACGACGGGCTCGGTCTTCGGCGTCTTCCCCGAGAAGGTTCATTTCTTTCGCGGCACGGTCATGGCGGGCATTATCAATGACGAGAATCTGAACGATCCCAAGCGCGGCTTCGTCGGTGGCTACCATCTGGAGACGATCTCGCTGGGCTTGCCCTTCACGGCCTCCTTCATGAATCCGGGCGGCTGGGGGCGGAGCTTTGCTGCCGACATGGATGCCTATCCCCACATGGCCGGCATGTGGATCGTCGGCGAGGACATGCCGCGCGAGACCAACCGCGTTACCCTGGACGCCACGGTCAAGGACAAAGCCGGCATGCCGGTGGCCTCGGTGCATGTCGACGATCACGAGAATGACGAGGCCATGCGCAACCATGCCTATAAGGCCGGTGCCAACATCTACGAGGCAGCGGGTGCCACGCGCAGCATCCTGGTTCCGCCTTATCCCTCCACGCATAATCTGGGCACCAACCGCATGAGCGCCAGGGAAGCGGACGGCGTGGTCAACAAGTTCGGCCAGAGCTGGCAGGTCAATAACCTCTTCGTCTCGGATGGCAGCCAGTTCACCACGGGCGCTGCGGAAAACCCGACCTTGACCATCGTGGCGCTGGCGCTCCGCCAAGCCGATTATATCGCCGAACAGATGGCGAAGAAGGTGATCTGAGCCGGCGCACCGATGGCTCCCCCAATAAGGGAGCCTGGAGCCGGATCGTCCGTTCCTCAACCGTCGATCAGGTCGAGCATCACCGACCGAAACGAGGGCTGGCGAGGAGCAGCGAGATGGCAGATCGCGAGGAGCGTATCAGGAAGCGGGCCTACGAAATCTGGCAGCGCGAGGGCGAGCCACACGGACGTGATCAGGATTATTGGCATCGGGCCATAGCGGAACTTGGTGAGGAGGATGTCGGCGAGGTGGAGGTCGCCCTGCCTGCGCGTGCGGCGGACGACCTAGCGCCGAAGCGGCCGCGCCCAGCGCGAAAGCCCAAAGGCGCAGCCGGTCAGATGGTGGATCTGGCCCAATCCTTCGCTTCGGCCGACCTTGATCATGCGGTCGAGGAAGCCAATGCGAGCGTGCGCGAGGTCGGCGGCACGCCACCAACGAATATATCGGCCAAGCCGGCCGCAACGCTCACTCGAAAGAAGACGACGCGCGCGCCCAAGGAAAAATGACGCGCTTTGGGTAGCGGAGCCTCGCCGCAAGCTGTCGGTTGAAGGCAGGAGGCCGCTTGGCGGCTCGCCCTGACGCCCTGGCTGGACCGGGGGGTGTACGATCTTCAGCCTGGAGCTATTTGATGAATGCCTTCTCCGGTCCGCGCGACGCCTGGCAGCCGAGCATGCCCTTTGGCGCCCAGCCTCAGCCGGATGGCAGCGTCCGTTTCGGTCTTTGGGCCCCCGATATCGATGACGTGGCGCTGGCCATCGGCGATGAGCGGCTGCCCATGCGCAGGGAAGCGAATGGTTGGTTCACGCTCGTGCGGCTGAATACAGCGCCCGGTACTGCCTACCGCTTCGCCCTGCCAAACGGCATGCTTGTGCCGGATCCGGCTTCGCAGGCGCAGCTTGGTGGTCCAGAGGGCCCATCGCTCGTCGTCGACCAGACGCGGTATCGCTGGCACCAGACCGATTGGCGCGGGCGGCCCTTCGAGGAGGCCGTGATCTTGGAATTGCACGCCGGCGCCTTCGCGGCACCGGGCGGCTTCCAGGCCGTGGCCGAGCGGCTGGACGGGCTGGCCGAGCTTGGCATCACCGCCATCGAGCTGATGCCGATTGCCGATTTCGTCGGCGCGCGCGGCTGGGGCTATGACGGGGTGCTGCCCTACGCGCCCGCTTCGATCTATGGATCGCCGGATGCGCTGAAGGCTCTGGTCGATGCCGCACATGCGCGTGGCATCATGGTCTTCTTGGACGTGGTCTATAATCATTTCGGCCCGGCCGGAAACTTTCTGCCGGCCTATGCCGGCTCGTTCTTCACCAAGGACAAGCCCACCCCCTGGGGGGCCGCCATCGATTTCAGCCGTCCGGAGGTCCGGGCCTTCTTTCGCGACAATGCGATCTATTGGCTGGAGGTTTTCAGGCTGGATGGCCTGCGCTTTGATGCCGTGCACGCCATCTTGGATGACAGCAACGAGCATTTCCTGACCGAGGTAGGACGTACCATCCGCGCGCGGTTCCCGGATCGCCATATCCATCTCATTCTCGAGAATGAGCGGAACGAGGCACAGCGCCTCCTGGGCGATCCATCAGGGGATGCCCTCTACGATGCCCAGTGGGCCGACGACATCCATAATGCCAGCCACGTGCTGATGACCAAGGAGACGGACGGCTATTACGAGGATTACGAGGACGACCCGGCAGCCAAGCTGGCGCGCGGTCTGACGCAGGGCTTCGTCTTTCAGGGCGACCATAGCCGGCACAAGAAGGCCAGGCGGGGCCAACCAAGTGCCCATCTCTCGCCGCGCAACTTCGTGTTTTTCCTGCAAAACCACGATCAGATTGGTAACCGGGCGATGGGGGACCGGCTGACCGCCAGCGTCGAGCCCCGAATCCTCGAGGTGATGACGGCCCTCCTCCTCCTCTCACCGACGATTCCGATGCTCTTCATGGGCGAGGAATGGGGGGCTGAGGAGCCGTTTCCCTTCTTTTGCGACTTCAAGGGCGAACTGGCCGATGCGGTCCGCAAAGGTCGGGCCAGGGAGTTCGCGCGTTTTAAGTCCTGGGCTGGCGATGCGCTGCCCGATGCGCTGGCGAGGGAGACGTTCGAGCGAGCGATCTTGAAGCATCCCGAGGCGCCTAATGGCCGCACAAGGTTGGTGGGCCACCTTCTGGGACTCCGGCAGCGTCACGTCGTGCCGTTCTTGAAGGCGATGCCACGATACCAGGAGCAAGGCGGCACGGCCCGCGTCGACGGCTGCCTGCTCGACCTCGCCTGGCAGGATGGCCAGGGACGCAAGCTGCGGATCGTGGCGCATCTGAGCGATGATCGCGCGCCGGTCCTGGCCCATCCCCTGAAATCGTCGTTCTATGAAAGCCAGCCGGAAATGGCGGCAGCCCTGCAGGCCGGGATCAGAGGCTGGTCGCTGGCAGCTGCCATCGAAGAGGCAAGCTGATGCCGGTCGTATCGCCCCTCCGCGCCACGGCAAGGCTGCAGTTCCATAAGGACTTCACGCTGGACGATGCCATTCCGGTCGTGGCCTACTTGGCCGATCTCGGCATCAGCCATGTCTATGCCTCGCCGCTCTTGCACGCGCGACGTGGCTCGACGCATGGCTACGACGTCGTCGACTATGGCGAGATCGATCCCGAGCTCGGCGGCGAGGCCGCCTTCGAGCGGTTCTCGGCCGCGCTTGCGGCACGCGGCCTCGGGCTGATCATGGATTTCGTCCCCAACCATATGGGCGTGGGCCCCGAGAACGCGTGGTGGATGGATGTCCTGGCGTATGGCCGGGACAGCCGCCATGCGAGCTTTTTCGACATTGACTGGGAAAGCCGGACATCGCCCGGTCGGCTCTTTCTCCCGATCCTCGGCAAGCCCTATCCGGAGGCGCTCTTGGACGGCGATATCGGTCTCCTGCTCGAGGAGGGGCGCCTCGTTATCGACTGCCATGGCCAGCATCTGCCGGCCTCGATCGCCAGCATTGCCCTCCTTCTCGATCGGGCGGCGCTTGGAGCCACGGGCGAAACGGCGCGCAAGCTCGAGGCGCTGGCCGGCCGGTTCGACGCCCTGGCGGACCCCCGGGAGGATTCTGCCCTGCATCGGGCCTTTGCCCAGCTTCTGAGCGACGACGAGGCGGCGAGGCGGTCCCTGGAGGCCGTCGCGGGCGCGGTGGCACCAGGGCAAAAGCGGGGTGCTGAGCAGGCGGAGGCGCTCGATGCCTATCTCGAGCTGCAGCATTATCGGCTGGCCTTTTGGCGCGGCGCTCCCTTCGAGATCAATTATCGCCGCTTCTTCGAGATCAACGAGTTGGCGGCGATCCGAATCGAGGAGAAGGAGGTCTTCGACGCGGCCCATCGCTGGGTTCTAGAACAGGTGCGCCAGGGGCGATTGCAGGGCCTCAGGCTCGACCACATCGATGGCCTCCTTGACCCCTTGGGCTATCTGCGACGGTTGCGTCAGGCGCTCGAGGAGGCTGGCGCCGGGCCGGACTTTGCCGTCCTCGTCGAGAAGATCCTGGCACCCGGGGAGGACCTGCCGGCCGACTGGCCGGTCGAGGGGACGACCGGCTATGAGACGATGGATGCGATCCAGTCCGTGCTCGTCGACCATGGCGGCAAGGAGGCGGTGATCGGCGCCTACGAGGCCTTTACCGGCGAGACGCGCGATATCGAGACGGCCATCTTCGATGCGCGCAAGGAGATCCTGGAGGGCTCGTTCGCCGGCAGCGTCGAGGAACTGGTCCAGCAACTAGCCGATCTCAGCCGTCAGTACTGGCGCTATGCCGATCTCACCCATGCGGCCATCAGTACGGCGCTGATCGGCCTCGTCCAGGCCTTTGGCGTTTATCGAACCTATGTGGCGCCGGATGGCAGCGGTCCGAGGGAGGGCCTGGACGCCGCCCTTGAGGCGGCCGCCACGCGCCTTGAAGGCGAGGATCGCCGGGCGCTGGATTTCCTGGGCGCCGTCTTTGGCGGTGGTTTCGAGGTCGGGCGCAAGAGCCCGTCGCGTGGCGGCGACGCGCTTACGCGCGCTGCGAGGCAGGCCTCTCAGCGCTTCCAGCATCTGACCAGTCCCGTGGCCGCCAAGGCCGTCGAGGATACAGCCTTCTATCGGGTCTTCCCGCTCTCGTCCCTGAACGAGGTCGGCGGCTCGCCGGAGCGCTTCGGCATAACGCCCGAGACCTTCCACGCTTTCGCCCTGCGACAGCAGGCCAGGCACCCCTTGGGCCTTGTCGCCCTGGCGACGCACGACCATAAGCGCGGCCCGGATCTTCGGGCACGGCTCTCCCTGCTGGCTGAACTCGCGGCGGAATGGGGCGATCTCCTGCCGCGCCTGGGCGATGCCGCCGCCGCATGGCGGTACGAAGTCGGCGCGACTCAGGCGCCATCGGCCGCGCATGAATATCTGGCCTACCAAACCCTCCTGGGCATGCGCCCCCTGGAAGCAGGCGGGCCGCCGCTGGACGAACGGCTTGGCGCCTATCTCCTCAAGGCCGCGCGTGAGGGGAAGGAGCGGACGAGTTGGACCAAGCCGGACGAGGCCTACGAGGCGGCGCTGGAGCAGTTCGCCAAGGGCATCGCCACAGCACCGGTAACGAGCGCCTTTGCAGCCGAGATCGAGGCGGTGATCGAGCCCCTGGAGCGTGGGGGCGCCATCAAGTCACTGGCCCAGGTAGCGATCCAGCTGACCATGCCCGGCGTGCCGGATCTCTATCAGGGTGCCGATCGCTGGGATTTCAGCCTCGTCGATCCAGATAATCGCCGGCCGGTCGACTGGGAGAGCCGTGCCGCGGCGCTTGCCACCTTCGAGGCGGCCTCATTGGACGAGTTGCAGGCCAATTGGCGGGACGGGCGGATCAAGCAATGGCTGATCTGGCGGCTTTTGCAGATCCGCCGCGCCGCGCCGACCCTGTTCAAGGAGGGGGCCTACGAGCCGCTCGTGGTGACGTTTCCGCAAGATCGTCCGGATGGCACGCTGCTGGCGTTCGCCCGTTCCGACGGGCAACGCCGCCTCTGCACGATCGTGCCTCGCTTCATCAAGGGCCATCTGCAGGCGGAAGGTGGCCTTGGTCTCGTGGGCTTCGATGGTGCCGTCCTCGACCTTCCATCCAGCAGCCGCGCCACCGATCTTCTCACCGGCCAGGCTCATGAGGGGGAGGTACTCGAGCTTGCCCCCCTCCTCACGGCCTTCCCTTTGGTGCTCCTCATGATCGAACCCGCAGGCTAGGCTCAGCCGTGCTCGGGCATGCCCGGCATGGGGCCGGGGCCCGGGCCGGGGCCGTGCTCCCCGCCGGGGCTGCTGACGAAGAAGGCGGCGCGCAGCGTGTCTTTCTGCTCGGGGCTCAGGCTGGCCTCCAGGGGCTTGAGTGCTTCGGCGAGCTTCGCCTGCGCCGCGGCTCTGGCCGCCATGTGCTGGCTTCTATCGGCGAGCATCGTCGACAGCTCGGGGTGCTCGCCGTTCTTGAACGCAGGCCGTTCGGGCCTCATGGGTTCGCTTCGCAGGAGGTCTGCCACTTTTTGCCAGTAGGGCTGCTGTTCGGGGGTGAGTGCCAGGCTCTTCTCAATGAAGGCGATGCGGCCCTCGCGCAGATGCTCCATCACGGCCGGGGACGGTCCGTGCATGGGTGGGGCACCCGGTGCTTCCTGGGCCAAAGCTGGCAAGGTGGCGCCGCCCAGGGCCAGGGCCAAGGCGGGGACGGCCAGGAGTTTCGTGCTGATCTTCATTGTCGTCATTCCTTTCGCGTCGTCGATGATCTTGCAACGCGAGGGGCCTTGCCGTTCCGTCGGCTTTTCACGTTGCCGATCCATGACATCGAGGAAAGGTTCGGGTGGCTGGCCGAACCGCCGGACCCGGGATCCGGCTCTGGACAGGCGGGGGGGGCTGGTCCAAGGGTCGATGCGGCGTGACGGCGTGCTGGAGAGCCTCGATTGACGAACGTTCCGAACATCCTGATCCTGATGGCCGACCAGATGACGCCCTCCGCTTTGCCGTTCCACGGCAACAGGGCCGTCAAGGCGCCGGTGATGGCAAAGCTTGCGGCGGCGGGCGTCGTCTTCGAGAGTGCTTATTGCAATAGCCCCCTCTGCGCACCCTCACGTGCCATCTTGATGAGCGGACGGCTGCCCTCGAAGACGGGGGCCTTCGACAATGCCGCGGCCTTTCCAACCGAGACGCCGACATTCGCCCATTATCTGCGTGCGGCCGGCTATCGGACCATCCTGACCGGCAAGATGCATTTTTGCGGTACCGACCAGTTGCACGGGTTCGAGGAGCGACTGACCACCGACATCTACCCGGCCGACTATGGCTGGACGCCCGACTGGGCGCAGCCGGACGTCAGGCAGGAATGGTATCACAATATGGGCTCCGTCCTCGAGGCGGGCGTGGCCGTGCGCACCAATCAGCTAGACTTCGATGAGGAAGTGGTCTTCACGGCTGAGCGCAAGCTCTATGACCTGGCGCGGGACAAGGACCGCCGGCCCTTCTGCATGACGGTCTCGCTCACTCATCCGCACGATCCCTTCGCCATTCCTGAGCGCTACTGGAACCTCTACGAGGAGAGCGTCATCGAGCCGCCGCGCATCCCAGCGCCGAGCGAACCGGACCCGCATATGCGCCGGCTGCGCTTCGTCTCGGATATGGACGATCCGCGCGTCACCTTCGAGCATGTCCTCCGGGCAAGGCGCGCCTATCTGGGGGCCATTTCCTATGTGGACGAGCAGTTCGGCCGGGTGCTGGATGCCCTGGAGCGGACGGGCTTTTCCCAGGACACGATCGTCGTCCTTCTCTCCGATCACGGCGAAATGCTGGGCGAGCACGGGCTCTGGTACAAGATGAGCTTCCTCGAGGGATCGGCGCGCATCCCGCTCGTCATCAAGGCCCCGGGCCTGGAACCGCGCCGCGTCAAGGCGGCCGTCTCTGCCATCGATCTGTTGCCGACCCTGGCCGAGATCGCCGGCGTGCGCGCCTTCTCGACGCCGCTCGAGGGCCAGAGCCTAGTGCCGCATCTGCACGGCCGGCCGGGACCCGACCTCGTACTGGGCGAGTATCTGGCCGAGGGCGTCGTGGCTCCCATGGTCATGATCCGGCGTGGCGGGTTCAAGTTCATCCATTGCCCGGGCGATCCGGACCAGCTGTTCGCCCTCGATGCCGATCCGGACGAGACGTCGAACCTCGCGGACGATCAAGCCTTCGCCGACGTCTTGCGGGGCTTTAAGGACGAGGTGGCGCGGCGATGGGACCTGGAGGCGCTTGATCGGCAGGTCCGCGAGAGCCAACAGCGCCGGCTTTTCGTCGATCGAGCCTTGGCGGTAGGCACGCGGACGGGCTGGGACTGGGAGCCGCCGCGCGATGCCACCATGTCCTATATCCGCAGCCACATGGACCTGGACGATCTGGAGGCCCGCGCCCGCTTTCCGCGCATCAGGCCTTGAAGCTGTATGAGGCTCAGTCGGCTGCCGCTGCATCACCCGGCGGCAGCATCGTCGTGACATACGCGCGGATGATCCCGCGCACGTCATCGGCCTGCAGGCCGGCATCCAGGTGGGCCGCCCGCAGCCAGAGGCCGTCGATCAATGCTGCCAGCGTCGTTGCCATCAGCCGCGCCTGCTTGGGGCTCACGATCTGGCGGAGCGGATGCAGGAGGTTGGAGAGTGTACGACCGGTATAGACGTCGCGCAGTCTGGCCAGTTCGGCTTCGTGCGAGGATTGCGCCCAGAACGCCAGCCAGGCGCTGACAACCTCCGGCTGGAACTGTGAATCGTCGAAATTCGCGTCGAGGACCGCCAGGAGCCGCGCGCGTGGTGTGCGGTGGTGCGCCAGCCTTGCCACCAGATCGCGGTTGAGCTGGATCAGGAGCCAGCGCATGGTGGTCGCCAGGAGGTCGTTCTTGCCGCGGAAATAATGGTGGACGATGCCGGTCGAGACGCCCGCTTCCGCAGCGATGCGCTGGACCGTCGTCTCGCCCAGGCCGTGGCGGTGAATGGCCCGAATCGTAGCATCCATCAATTGCTGGCGGCGGACCGGCTGCATGCCGACCTTTGGCATCACGAACGCTCCAGGTTCAACGCCGCCTCGTCGACGGCCCGACCGATTTTTATTGGACGGTCAATCAAGATTAAGTTACAGCCAAGCCGGGTCCCCGAAGAGGGGCTAAGCTCGGACCGGCTGATACTCCAACGAGAAGGTCTCTTGATCAATGGCGACGTCGATCCTTGTTCCGCCTTGTCCGACCCTACGGCGACATCGTTTCAAGGCGGCGCTGTCCGCCGCCATCCTCGCCACCACGCTGGCCCTGACATCCGCTGCCAAGGCGGCCGAGCCAGCCAAATGCCAGGTCGTGCGCCTCTCCGATGTCGGCTGGTCGGACATCACGACGACCACCGCCTTGGCCTCGGTCATTCTCGACGGGCTCGGCTACAAGCCCAAGGTCGACGTTCTGGCGGTACCGGTCACCTTCAAGAGCATGGCCTCGGACGATATCGATGTCTTCCTGGGCAACTGGATGCCCTCCATGGAGAACGACATCGCCCCCTATCGCAAGGACGGCAGCGTCGAGACGCTGCGCGCCAATCTCGAAGGTGCGAAATATACGCTGGCGGTGCCGACCTATCTGGCCCAGCAAGGCCTGACCGACTTCTCCAAGATCAAGGACTTCAAGAGCCAGCTCGGCGGCAAGATCTATGGCATCGAGCCCGGCAATGACGGCAACCGGCTCGTCCAGGGCATGATCGATGCGGACAAATTCGGCCTGAAGGGATTCGAGCTGGTCGAATCCTCCGAGCAAGGCATGCTGGCCCAGGTGGCGCGCGCAGTCCCTGGCAAGCAGCCGATCGTCTTCCTGGGCTGGGAGCCGCATCCCATGAACACCAAGTTCGAGCTCACCTATCTGACCGGCGGCGACGATGTCTTCGGTCCGAATTTCGGCGGTGCCACGGTCTATACGACGACCCGCAAGGGCTATGTGGGCGAGTGTCCGAACGCCGGTCAGTTCTTCAAGAATCTAAGCTTCACGCTCAAGCTCGAGAACGAGGCGATGGGACTTATCCTCGATGACGGCCTGGAGCCCGAGGCAGCCGCCAAGAAATATCTGAAGGCGCACCCGGAGCTCCTGGATACCTGGCTCGCCAATGTCTCCACCTTCAAGGGTGAGCCCGGCCTGCCGGCCGTCAAGCACGAGCTCGGGCTCTAGCCTGCTCATGGATTGGTTCACCGACCACAAGCTGCCGATCGGCCGCTGGATCGCCTATCTGGTCGACCTGCTGAATACCCATGCCGCCGGCTTCTTTCGCTTCGTCTCCGAGACGCTGGGCGGCGCCATCGACTGGCTGAGCGATCTCCTTTTGGCGATCAATCCCTTTCTCTTGATCGTCATCCTGGCGGCCATCACCTATGCGGCGAGGCGACGCCTGAGCGTGGCAATCGGCACCGTGCTGGGCCTCCTTTTGATCCTCAATCTCGGTTACTGGGAGGCCACGGTCCAGACGCTGACAATGGTCATCGTCGCCACGGTCGTCTGTCTCCTGATCGGCGTGCCGATCGGCATCGCCGCCTCGCGCCGCCGCTGGGTCTATCCAACGATCCAGCCGGTCCTCGACCTGATGCAGACGATCCCGACCTTCGTCTATCTGATTCCGACCCTCATCCTCTTCGGCCTGGGGGTGGTGCCGGGCCTGATCTCGACCGTGATCTTTGCCCTGCCGGCACCCATCCGCCTCACCTATCTGGGGCTGAAGGGCGTGCCGCACGAGCTCAAGGAGGCGGGCGAGGCCTTCGGTGCCACGCGCAGCCAGTTGCTCTGGCGAGTCGAACTGCCGGCCGCCATGCCCTCGATCATGGCGGGCCTGACGCAGTGCATCATGTTGTCGCTCTCGATGGTCGTCATCGCCGCCCTGGTCGGCGCCGACGGCCTGGGTAAGCCCGTCGTGCGTGCCCTCAACACCGTCAACATCGCCATGGGATTCGAGGCGGGCCTGGCGATCGTCATCCTGGCGATCATCCTGGATCGCACCCTCAAGCTGGCCGAGCCCAAGGGGCGCTAGGCAGGGCCGCCACCCAAGGCACCCTAGCCTCTAGCGGTTCTTGCCGGCTACCGCGTGTTGCGCTGCCTGAGCCGGAGAAAGGACCGGGCGGTCAGGCGCGGTCCTTGCGACGGCGGATCTCGGCGAACACCTCGACGTCGTTCGCCTTCTCCATGCCGAGCTGGCGGCGGATGGATGGATCATTGGGACGCAGGAAGGGGTTCGTCGCGAGCTCGTCCGCGATGGTCGAGGGGATCGTCGGCTTCTCGTCCCGCCTAAGTTCGTCGATCTGGGCCGCCCTCGCTCTGAGCGCGGCGTTATTGCCGTCGATGCTCAAGGCGAAGCGGGCATTGGCTTGCGTATATTCGTGACCGCAATAGAGGCGGGTCGCGGGCGGCAGGGCCGCCAGCTTTTGCAGCGATCCCCACATCGTCGGGGCATCGCCCTCGAAAAGGCGGCCGCAGCCCAGCGCAAAAAGCGTGTCGCCGGAGAACAGCACCCCCGCACCCTCGAACCAGTACGCGATGTGGCCGGCCGTGTGGCCTGGTGTCTCGATTACGCGGGCGGTCTCGCTGCCGAGCTGCAGTGTGTCGCCTTCGACCAACGGGCGATCGATTCCCGGGATGGAATCGGCCTCGCGGGCGGGTCCCAGCACCTTGGCACCTGTCGCTGCCTTGACGGCAAGATTGCCGGCGACATGGTCGCCGTGGCGATGGGTGTTGAGGATCAGGTTTATCCGCCAGCCTGTGCGCTTGAGGTGCGCCAACACAGGCGGACCGTCGCCCGGATCGACGATGGCGCGCGATCCGCTTTCGGGCTCGTGCAGCAAGTACACGTAATTGTCATCGAGGATCGGCAGCATCTCGATCTCGAGCACGGGTAGGGCTCCCTTCTTCAACAAGGTCCGCGTTTCACCAAAGCTGTCAGGAGGCCGACCGTTCCCCCCGCCAGTCCGTCGGCCGGCAC
Organism: Arboricoccus pini; assembly: GCF_900187945.1. Taxonomy (GTDB): domain Bacteria; phylum Pseudomonadota; class Alphaproteobacteria; order Geminicoccales; family Geminicoccaceae; genus Arboricoccus; species Arboricoccus pini. The sequence goes on from NZ_FYEH01000018.1 coordinate 57,946, forward strand.
GAAACTGCGCCGGGCCCAATCATCTTTTCCCTACTAGGGAAATAGCCTATCAATCGCCAGGTAAAAGGGACCGTTGACCGGCGGTGGCGATCCGCGCAAGCATTTGCAGGCTTGGATTGCCTTGCCTCGCGTGACGTCGAGCGCATCGCCAGGTCGGGAGGAGGAAGACGCTAATGCCGACGAGCTTCGACACCGACGGCGTGGTGGAAGAGGAACCGTTCGGAAAGGAGCGGGGGCCAGCCCCCGGCCGGCGTCCGGCGCGGATCGCTGTCATAGGTGGCGGCTTCAGCGGCGTTCTCACCGCAATCCATCTGCTCTGGCGCTGCCAGCCGGGCGAGCGGATCTACCTGATCGAAAAGAATGGTCGCCTTGGCCAGGGCTTGGCCTTCGGCACGCGCCACCCCCAGCATGTCTTGAACGTGCGCGCGGAGAATATGAGCGCCTTCGCGGACGAGCCCGCCCATTTCGCCCGCTGGCTGGCCAGGCAGGAAGGCGACGAGGCGGTGGGCGTCGTTTCGCCCGCCGGCATCTTCGCGCGGCGTGAGCTCTATGGCCGCTACATTCAGGGCCTCCTGGCCGATGCCATCGTCCGCCAAGGAGGGGCCGCTAATTTCTACCTGATCGACGACGAGGCGGTGGGCCTGCGCGCCGAGGACGGCGGATGGTCGCTGGAGACCGGCTGCGGACGCAGTTACGAGATGGATGCCGTCGTGCTGGCGATCGGCAATTTTCCGCCCGACAGCCAAAATCGGCCCGGCTACATGGCCGATCCCTGGGGGAGGGAGACGCTGGCCGGCATCGGTGCCGACGAGCCCATCCTTCTTCTAGGCACCGGATTGACGATGGTGGACCTTTGCCTGGCGCTGCGCGCGGAAGGCTATCGCGGGCAGATAACGGCGATCTCGCGTAACGGCCGCCTGCCGCACGCGCACGCACCCTCCGCGGCCTGGCAGGGGCTGAAGCTCGAGGCCGGCGATCGGGGCTCACTCACCCGCCTTGTCCGAGCCATCCGTCGCAACGTGCGAATGGCGGAGGCAGAGGGTGTCGGCTGGCGGGGCGTGATGGACGCGCTGCGGCCCCATATCGCCACCCTCTGGCAGGAAATGACCGAGGTCGACCGCCGGCGATTTCTGCGCCATGTCCGCTCGATCTGGGACATTCACCGCCACCGCATGGCGCCGTCGCACGCGGCAGCCCTGCAATCGGAAATCGACCAGGGAACCCTCCGCGTGCTGGCCGGGCGCGTGCGCGGTATCGAGGCCGAGGCGGATGGGGCGGGAGCACGCGTCAGCTACGCGCCAAAGGGCATGCAGACCCCGGTTCAGGCCTCCTTTGCCCGCGTCATCAATTGCGCGGGCCTGGGAACAGACGTCAATCGCCTTCGTTCGCCGCTCATCAAATCGCTGCTCTCGCAGGGCTTTGCCACCTCCGACCCCCTGCGCCTCGGGCTTGCGACCAGCGCTGCCGGTGCTCTGATCGACAAAGAGGGTCGTCTCCAGCGACGCCTCTACGCCGTGGGTCCGATCACGCGCGGCACCTTTTGGGAGATCACCTCGGTGCCCGATATCCGCGCCCAGGCCGAGCAGGTGGCCCTGACGGCCCTTACCGCCGCGCGCCAGGTGAAAGGCTGACCTGCAGTCGTTGCGGCCATATGTTCATTGACTTGATAGTCTTTGACGATATGTAGAGATGAATAGTGTAAATAACGTATTTGCACTATTTGTATGTGTGATTTAAACGGATCGGCAATGACCGCTCTCGCGACCCATCCGGCAAGCATGGCCGCCCCGGCGGCGCAGCGTACGCGGCGGTTTACCGCCTGGCGCCGTTTCGCTGCCCCGTTGGCTATCCTCGTGCTCTGGCAGATCCTGGCCAGCGCCGGGCTGATCTCGGCTCGCACCATGTCCTCGCCGATCACGATCGCCCACAGCTTTTACACGCTGACAGTAAGCGGCGAGCTCCTGCACCATCTCCTGGTCTCGCTTGCCCGCGTCGGTGTCGGCTTGGCGATCGGCGTTTCCGCTGGCGTTGTCTTCGCACTCATCGCCGGTCTCTCCAAGGCCGGCGAGGACACGGTCGATTCAACGCTGCAGATGGTGCGCACGCTGCCGCATCTGGCGCTCGTCCCGCTCTTCATTCTCTGGTTCGGCATCGGTGAAGTGCCCAAGATTGCGCTGATCGCCCTTGGTGCCGCCTTTCCGATCTATCTGAACCTCTTTTCCGGCATTCGCGGCGTCGACACCAAGATCCTGGAGGCCGCCAAGACCTTGGGTCTGAGCCGGATCGAACTCATCACGCATGTCATCCTGCCCGGCGCCCTGCCCTCGGCCCTGGTCGGACTGCGATACAGCCTGGGCGTGGCCTGGCTCAGCCTCGTCGTCGCCGAGCAGATCAATGCCTCCTCGGGCATCGGCTATCTGGTGATGACCGCGCGCGACTTCCTGCGCACGGACATCATCTTTGTGGGCCTCATCATCTATGCCGTTCTGGGCCTCCTGGCCGACCAGCTTGTCCGCGCGCTGGAGCGTCGCGTGCTGGTCTGGCGCCCGAGCTTCGTGAAGGACTGATCCGATGGCAGATCTGCTTGCCGCCAGCCGTCCGGTCGTGGACATTAAGGGCCTCGTCCGGTCCTTCGGCGGACCCAATATCCTGGACCGGCTCGATCTTCGGATCGGTGCCGGCGATTTTGTCGCCCTCCTCGGTCGCTCCGGCTCGGGCAAGTCGACCCTCCTTCGCACCCTGGCAGGGCTTGATCCCGTGACCGAGGGCGACGTCGCCGTTCCAAGCGAGCGGGCCGTCGTCTTCCAGGAACCGCGCCTCCTGCCCTGGAAGCGCGTCTGGCGGAATGTGACGCTCGGCCTGCGCGAGGCCAATGCCAAGGAGAAGGCGTTGGCCGCCCTGGCCGAGGTCGGGCTTAAGCATCGCGTTGATGCGTGGCCGCTTACGCTCTCCGGCGGCGAGGCACAGCGTACGGCGCTGGCGCGCGCGCTCGTGCGCCATCCGCAGCTCCTCCTTCTGGACGAGCCGTTCGCGGCGCTTGACGCGCTCACGCGCTTGAAGATGCAGGGCCTGGTCGGTGACCTCTGGCGTGTCCACCGTCCGGCCGTTCTCCTGGTCACGCATGACGTGGACGAGGCACTTCTCTTGGCCGACCGTGCCGTGGTCCTGGATCAGGGCCGCATCGCCGCCGACGTCGCGATCGACCTGGAGCGGCCACGCCGGCATGCCGATCCGCGTTTCATCGCGCTTCGTCAGCGCCTCCTGGGCGAGCTCGGCGTCGACGAGGAAGGGCATGAGCAGCAGCCCGGCCGGCGGAGCCAGCCGGCAGCGTCTCCCAGCGCCCATCCGGGTGATCGGGCGCCGCGCGGCGTGTTGCAGCCCGCAACCGCTGCCTGACAGCTGCGACTTTTCCAGCCAGGGCATTTGCGTCGCTGCCGATAGGCTCTAGCTTCCGGTCTGGCCGGCTTGACGATGGTCGGCCTGCGGGCGACGTCGGTCGCTCGTCTTCTTCGGGGCTCTGGCGATTTGCGCGACCATATTCTCTTCATCACCGGTCATCTGGCCGAGCCGCGCCTGCAGGCGGTGCTGGCCGGCATGAAAGAGCCGCCCTTCACCTACGATGTGCGCAATATCGGCGTGAAGGTGGCGGCCCTCATGACCGCCGAGATCATTGAGCGTCGTCTCAAGGATGTGACCGGCGCCACGCGCATCATGCTGCCCGGCCGCTTCAAGGGCGATCTCGACCGTCTGGCGGCGAGCTTCGGCGTGCCATTCGAGCGCGGACCCGAGGATGTCAAGGATCTGCCCTGGTTTTTTGGTCGGGCCGAGAAGACGATCGTCCTGGAGCGCCCAGGCACCCGGGTCTTCGCCGAGATCGTCGAGGCGCCGCAACTCTCGATCGAGGGCATTTTGGCGAAGGCCGCCTATCTGGTGGCCGAGGGCGCCGACGTGATCGATCTGGGCTCCCTGCCGGGAACGCCCTTTCCGCATCTTGAGGAAGCCGTGCAGGCGCTGGTGGCTGAGGGCTTTACCGTCAGCGTCGATTCGGGCGATCCGGCCGAGCTCATGCGCGGTGCCCGCGCTGGCGCATCCTTCCTCTTGAGCCTCGATGAGCGGAGCCTTGATCTTGCCTTCGAGACCGATGCCGTGCCGATCGTCATTCCGGCCGAGCATGGCGAGCTCAGCGGCCTGAAGCGCTCGGCCGAGCGCCTCATCAAGGCAGGTCGTCCCTTCATGCTGGACCCCATCCTCGATCCGATCAACATGGGCTTCACACCGTCGCTGGTTCGCTATCACGAGATGCGCCAGGCTTTCCCCGAGGCCGAGATGCTGATGGGTGTGGGCAACCTTACCGAGCTGACGGACGCCGATACGACGGGGATCACAACGCTCCTCATGGCAAGCTGCGTCGAGCTCGCGATCAGGAACGTGCTGGTCGTGCAGGTGAGCCCGCATTGCCGTCGTGCCGTGCGCGAGTGTGACCGCTCCTGGAAGATGCTGACCGCCGCCCATCGCGATGCCACCATCCCAACGGGCTACGATACCTCGATGCTCTGCCTGCGCGACCGCCTGCCATTCCCCAACACGCCGGCGGAGATCGCGGAGAGTGCGGCACAGGTGACCGATCGTAACTACCGCATCGAGGCCGCCAAGGACGGCATCCACATCTACAACAAGGAAGGGCACCACCAGGCGGAGGATCCCTTCGATCTCTACCCGGCCCTGGCCCCGTCACTCGAGGGCGATGCCGGCCACGCCTTCTATCTGGGCGTCGAGTTGGCAAGGGCGCAGATCGCTTTCCAACTGGGCAAGCGCTACGCACAGGACGCTCAATTGCGCTGGGGCTGCGCCGTTGACACCCCAGATGAGGACAGCGTCCACCAAAAGGAGCTGGGTGCTACCATGCAGGACAGGAAGGCCAAGCGCTGATGCCTTTTATTCGTGAGAGCGTCATCGTCACGCTGAACGCCTTGGGCGAACCGCATGTGGCACCGCTCGGCATCATCGAGGATGGTCAAGATCTCATCATCGCCCCGTTCCGGCCGTCCCGGACGCTGGACAATCTGGTCCGCACGCGGGTGGCCACGATCAACTACCTGACCGACGCCCGCGTTTTTGCCGGCCTCGTCAGCGGCCGTTGTGTCGATTGGCCCCTGGTGCGGACGCGGGATTGCTATCGGCTGGAGGCAGCGCTCAGTCACGAGGAGATCGAGATCTACGACATCGTCGCGGACGAGACGCGGCCGCGTTTTTATTGTCGCAGCCGGATGGTCTTCACGCACCGCCCCTTCATGGGCATGAATCGAGCCGAGGCCGCGGTGCTTGAGGCGGCCATTCTCTGCACGCGGCTGAAAATGCTGCCCAAGGACAAGGTGAAGGCGGAGATGGCCTATCTTGAGATCGCGATCGGCAAGACAGCCGGCCCAGCCGAGCGGGAAGCCTGGGGCTGGCTGGTCGAGATGATCGCCGATGCCGGGGCCACGGCATGAAGTCCTTTTTAGGCCGCCCGGCGATGCTGGCCAGCGTGGCCGACCTGGACGAGGCGATGGTCGCCGTTGAGCAGGGGGCCGACCTCGTCGATCTCAAGGACCCGACGAGAGGGGCACTCGGCGCCTGGCCCGTGGAGTCCGTAAGGGCAGCCGTGGAGGCCCTGGGCGATCGCGCCCTTCTGAGTGCCACCGTCGGCGACCTGCCGGTCGACCCGGAAAGCCTTGTCGAAGCCGCCCGACGGATGGCGGCAACCGGCGTTGCCATCGTCAAGATCGGTTTTTTCGCCGCCTCGGCGAGCCTGGACGAATTGGCGGCGGCGGTGCGCGCGCTGGCGGCGGTCACGGCTGAGGGAACCCGTCTGGTTGCCGTCTTGATGGCGGACCAGGAATTGCACCTGCCACTCCTGCCGATGCTGGCGAGCGCCGGCTTCAAGGGTGCCATGCTGGATACGGCCGACAAGGCCGCGGGCCCGCTCTCCCGCCATCTGTCGGCGCCGGCTTTGGCCGATTTCGTCGACCGTGTCAGACGGCTCTCCATGCTCTGCGGCCTCGCGGGCTCGCTGCGCCAGTCCGACATCGCCCCGCTCGCGGCCCTCGCACCTGATTATCTGGGCTTTCGTGGGGCGCTTTGCGGCGCCGGCCGCACCAGCCGGCTCGATCCCTTGAAGCTGGCGGCCATACGTCAGGCGGTGCGCGCCGCCAGCAATCGCGCCACGGCTACGGCCGGAAAGCAGGTGGCGACGGATGAAATGCCGACGTCATCCTCAGCCGGCATCAGGCTCGCCGCCGCCAGATAGGGCCGACCGGCGCGCCTTGCCAGGCGTTCGACCAGGGCCGCGCCCGCCCCGGCCCCCAGCAGCGGTGCGTTCGCCGGCAGGGGGGTGCGTCCCAATATCTGCGCCATGCCCTCCTCGACCGCGCAAAGCTGCCGATCGGCGAAATAGCGCGCCACCTCGTCCCATTGTGCGCTGTCGAGATCGCCGGCATCGCGTCCCACCATGCGGGCCAGCCGCTGCCGGCTGGCAGCCTTGGACTTGGCACCACCGTCGGCCGCGGGATGCTGGTCCGCCGCTTCGTCCAGCACGTCCAGTAGCCGCCAGATATCGGCCGTTGTGGCGAAGAGCTCGGCCATGACACCGCTCCAGCGGCCGGCCACGGGGGCCCGGGCCGCCAGCGCCATCAGCGGCGTGCGGGTGAGACCCACATAGACGAGCTCGCCCGATTCCAGCCGGTCGGCATCGCTTTGCGCGTCGGTTTCGACAAGGCCGGCGCGAAGCACCAGGATATCCGTCGTCGTGCTGCCCATGTCGATGAACAGCCCAGCCGGCACCAGGCCGGCGACGGCGGTGGCGCTTGCCAACCAGTTCATCGAGGCGGCCAGGAGCGGTGCCCTCAGGACGGCCTCGGGCGTCAGCAATCCCGATCGGCCGGCATAGACCAGGAGCCGTCCCGGCGGCAGCAATGCGGCCATGTGCGCCGTCAGGCTGGCGACGCCGCTCGCCCGGTCGGGGAACAAATCGGCAAGCTCGCCCGTCATGGTGAGCGCCACCCGGTCGATCGGCCCCGCGCCCTTGGCGAGGGTCGCCAAGGCATCGTCCAGCCTGTCCAGGCCGCGCCAGAGCTGGCAGGCGGCCTGGGCCGCGTGGACGCAAACACCGTCCGGTCGGAGCTGGGCCAGTTTCAGATGCGCGCCCCCGAGATCGAGCCCGGTCAAAAGCTCACTCATCGACGCGTACCATCTGCGCTTTCACCTGCAAGGGTCGGCGGAGTTCGGCCAGCGGTCGCTCGGCCAGTGCCAGCAGCTCTGCCATCGGATTGATGCCCAATGCCCGGTGGAGCGCCGCATAGGCGGTTGTCGGTCGGGGATTGACCTCGATCACGACGGGCCCGGCAAACGTGTCTATGAGATCGACGCCGACGAGCCCCCAGAGCCCCGGCATCGCCCGGGCGATGCGTCCTGCCAGGGTCTCCATCGCCGGACGCTTCTGCTCCGCCCCACCGACCAGCAGGCCATCGAAGACGAAGCGCTCGGCTTCCATGCGGACGAGCTGCCGGTTGGCTGTCAGCAGCCACGCCTCACCTTCGGCACAAAGGAGAGTCAGGCTGAGCGGCACGCCTTCGACCAGGGGCTCGAGGATCATGTCTGGAAGGTCGGGAACGATGCTGCCGGCGCGAAGCAGGCCGGTAGCCAGGCAGCCAGCGCCAAAGCGCGGCTTCAAGACGAGGTCGTGCACCAGGGCGTGGCCGGCCTCGGCGATCCGTGTGGCCGGCACGGCCAGGCCCGCCTCTCCCAGCAAGAAGCTGGTCGCGAGCTTGTCGGCCGCTATTTCGAGCGCTTCGGGCCTGGTTCCCAGCAGAAGACGTCCCTGTACCAGGGCACGGCGATAAAGATCGACCAGCTCCGGCTCGCCTTCGGGGCCGATCGGCAGGAAAAGCGGGCTCGCCTCGACGATCGACGTTAATCGCGCCATCGCGGCCTCGCGGTCCGCCGGGAGGAGGACCGGCATCAAGGTGCCGGGGCCGACGCCATCCGGCAGGTGTGGCGACGGCGCGCGCGGGTCGATCGGCAGGACGACCGTACGGCCCAGGGCCAGAAGGTCGCTGAGCAGCCCGTCGCGCATCATCTGGCCTTCGCGTAAAAGCGAGGACGGCAGGTCGGTGCCGCTCATGCCGCCGCCAGTGATCCATTCGAGGAGGCAGATCGTGGGCGAGGCCAGGTTCAAGCTCATTCCGGTGATCGATCTCATGGCTGGTCAGGTCGTGCGCGGCATCGGCGGCAAGCGGGATCTCTACCGGCCGATCCAGTCCAGGCTGGTGCCTGGGTCGGCACCCTTGGAACTGGTGGCGGCACTCCTGGACCTCCATCCGTTCGAGCGGCTCTATATCGCCGATCTCGATGCCATTCAAAGCCAGGGTGGCCACGAGTCTGTGGTCGAGGCGCTGGCGGCGCGCTTTCCATCGCTGGAACTTTGGTTGGACGCCGGCTGCTCGACGCCCGAGGCGCTGGCCCGGCAGCGCCGTCTGCCCCACACGGTCTGCGTTCTCGGCAGCGAGAGCCAGCAGGATACGGCGCTGGTCGAGCGGGCGGGTGCCGAGTGGATCCTGTCGCTGGACCAGAAGGAGGGCCGGCCCCTCGACCCGGCAGGCCTGTTCGCCCGACCATCGCTCTGGCCAGCGCGCGTCATCGCCATGGCATTGGGCAAAGTGGGCTCCGATGCGGGCCCGGATCTGCAAGGGATCGCCGATCTCCGGTCGCTGGCTCCGGACCGCCAGATCTTTGCCGCCGGCGGCGTGCGGCACGAGGGCGACATCGAGGCCCTGATCAGTGCATCTGCCGCGGGTGTCCTGCTGGCCAGCGCCTTGCATGACGGCCGGCTATCTTCAGCGACGCTCAGTCGCCTTGCCGCCGTAGCCTGAGAATGGTTGCGCTTCGCCAGGACATGAGAAAGGCCCGGCATCGTCGCACCGACACCGGGCCTCGTTCGTCGATCTGGGACAAAAGCCAAGGTCCATAGCTTTGGATGTGGACTAAGCTTGAGCGACTATGTCGCTCAGCGACCCAGACCTAGGAACCGGAGCAGGGACTGCCACAAGCCTGTGCTCTGTTGAGCCGCCGGTGTCGCCGGCCGGGCCGGGCCGCTACCTTGAGCCACACGTGGTGGCTCAGGTGGCGGGGTCGGCCGCTGCTGCGGCTGTTCAGCCGCAGTGCCGGTCGCAAGTGGAGCCGCTGGTTCCTTTCAGTTAGGCGAGAAGGGGTGCTTTGCACTGTCCTTCTTGGCGACGACCTCGGACGCGGTCGGCGTGTTGGCAACCGCGCGCTCGATCGAGAGCTTGGTGGCCGCATAGTTGTAGTCGTGGATCTTCTGATCGTCGTCAGCTTCCCAATGGATGAAGACGCCGACCGAGATGAAGAGGTCATCTGCTTCAGCCAGCGGAATCGTGCCCTCGGCCAGCGCGTCGGCGACGGCCTTGGCAACGCCGTGCTGGGCCGGGCCAAACATCTGAACCGCCTGCTTGGCGTCCTTGATGGTGACCTTGTTGAACATGACAGTCGCGGGCTTCACCATGAGGTTCGGCTCGAGCACCGCCAGAAGGCCGTTGACGCCTTCCTTCTGATTCGTCAGCGTGTTGACGAATGCAACTTCGGCGGCGCTGCCGCGCGGGCCGATGATGAGGTCGATATGGGCAACTTCGTTGCCGTCACCGACAAGGGCCTCGCCCACGAGTACACGGTCGATCTTAGGCATGGTGTGCCTCCCGCTCGCAAAAGATTACTAAACACAAAGGGGGAGATACCGGTGAAGCGGTCCGGCAGCAATGGGTAGGGGGTCGGCTGCTTTGTCGCAAGGGCGACATTTCAACCCGCCAGCGATGCCGCGAATCGTACGGCCACGGTGAGATCCGCACTCGTGCCGGGGTTGATCTGGCGCCGCTTCAGTTGCGTATCGAAAGTTAGAAGTGCTGCTTCGAAGGCTGCCGGATTGGATGCCGCCAACAGCTCGGCACCAAGGTCGGCCGCCTCGATGCGGACGATCTCAGCTAGGCGCTGGCCGTGCTTGCGCGCCACATGCGTATCCGGCTGGCGAGAAAGAAAGCCCATATAGACGCCGGTCAGCGCCCACTCGGGCGTCCAGCCGCGCCGCTCCAGCCGCTGCAGGAGCGCGCGGCCCTGGCCCAGGACATCGCTGAAATCGTTGGCATAGTTCCAGGCGATCCGGTCGCGTCCAGCCGCCAGCCGCATGGCGTCGACAAGGCCAAGCTTAGGGGCCGAGTGCACGTCTTCCTCGGGCGTCTCGCCAAGGCCGCCAGGGTTCGCAAGGCGGATCGCCGCATAGACGGCCTGGGCGTCGGCCTCGTCCAGGGACGCCAGAACGGCCTTGAGACCGGCGTCCAGATCGCCTGCCATCTCGGCCGCCTTGGCCAGCGGCGCGCAGAGCAGGAGAATGCCCAGATTGGTATTTTGCCCCACGGCCGCGCGTGTGGCCTTGACGGCCTCGAGGATGCGCTGTCCCACGGTAGCGCCAGCCTCGCCGATCGCCGGTGCCGAGGCCTTGGCGCTCCGGGCGAAATCGTCCAGGGTCATCCGATGGCCGTCGGCCCAGCGATGCACATTGCCGGGCTTGAGCGCCTGCAGTTCGGCGAGGCACGCCGCCTCGAAGGCAGCTTCGATGCGCGTCATGGTGTCAGGCGGCGGCTGAAAATGCCGGAATGCGGCTTAAGAGCGCAGCGGCGATTTCACCGGCGATATCGATCTCGACGACGCTTTGCAGGCCCTGCCAGGCCGGCATGGAGTTCACCTCGAGGACGTAGAGCTGGCCGGTCGCGTCGCGAATGAGGTCGACACCCGCATAAAGGGCACCGATCGCCTCGGCGGCGCGAACGGCAAATGCGCCCAGAGAGCCCTCGGGTAGGACAGCCTCAGGCACGCCGCCCTGCTTGACGTTGGTGATCCAGCTCTGGCTCTGGCGCCGCATGGCAGCCACGGGCCTGCCGTCGACGACGAAGACGCGGAAATCCTCAAAGCCGCGCCCCGTCTCGACGAAGCGCTGGAGATAATAAACGCCGTCGACGGCCTCAGGCGGCGGCAGGTCATCCATGGCGGCCAGGAGCTTCAGGCCCTTGCCCTGTGAGCCGAAAAGCGGCTTTTGCACCAGCTTGTGACCGGCCGCCAGCTCCAGCCGCAGGCGTTCGCTCGCTTGCTCCGGGTCCTCGAGCGCCCAGGAGAGCGGCACCGGCAGACCGGCTGCCTGGAGGAGGAACGTGGTGTGCGCCTTGTCGACGCAGCGCTCGATGGCGCGCGGGGCCACCGCCACGGGCACGCCCAGGGCATCCAGCGCGTGGAGGATGGAGAGCCGCAAGGTCACCTGCTCGAAGCTGCCATCCGGGATGGAGCGCACCAGGACGGCGTCCGGTAGCCGGCGATGCGGACCGAGCGCCAGGCCGGACGGGCCGTCGACGGCAAAGCCGCAGCGCTCGAACGCCAGGGCCTTGGCGGTGGCGCCCTTGGCGGTGAAGGCCCGGACAAGCTGCTGCTTGTGCCAGCCGGCCGCACCCAGAAGGAGGACGAAGGGCGAGGCATCCTCGGCCGCCCCGGCTGCGCTCGGGCTCACGTCAGTTCTCGAAGGAGCGGGCCAGGAGATCGGCGTCGAGCTTGCCGCCCTTGAAGGTGCGGCCCGTCTCGAGCGCGGTCACCAGGACTCGGGCCGGGCTGAAGAGCATGCCGTCGATCTTGTAGAAATCGAAATTGGCGGCCTGGAAGACCTCCTTGAAGGGCTGGCCGTAATCGTTGGAGGCGGAGCTGGGCAGCTTCTTTGCCAAGTCCTCTGCCTCGCTCTCAGGGCCGGTGACGAATAGATGCGCCTCGCCGCCGAAGAGCACGGCGTCGTTGGTGCGGCCCATGGCGGTGAGGAAATCGGGCGAGGGCGGGGCAAGCGGCGCCCTGGCGATGCCGTCGACGACGCGCTCCAGCGGGAAATGGAGCGTGTGGACCTTGTGGAGGGCCACCTCGAGCACGCGGCTGACGATCTGCACCGAGCCCGCCAGGCTCGTGGTGGGCGTGAGCACGAAGGTCAGCGCATCGACCGGCAGGCCGCAATCTTGCGCCACCTGCGCGATCAGGGCATCGGGCGGGACTTTGTCGGTCTCGAGGACGAAGACGGCGGTCTCGCTTTCGTCCCGGTAGCCCAGTTCCTTGAAGAGATCCTCCTTGGCGGCGCGTGCCCGGCCGGGACCGGAGGCCATGGCGAAATAGGCACTCTCGCCCTCGCCGTGGCTGAGGCTCCAGCCGGCATACTGACTGGCAAGGCAGGCCAGTACCGGCTTGGCCGTCATGACGTTGACCTGGAAGGGCCAGTCGGCGAAAGGCGAGCCGCCGGAAAGGCTGACGGCACCGACACCGCCCATGCAAAGCTCGGCGATGATGCGTCCGGCTTCGAGGCCGCCAGGATGCAGGATGCCGGCATCGATGATCGTCGCACCCTCCTCGCTCTCGCTGACGCCCAGGCCCAGCGCCGGGGCGCCGGACACGAGTTCCTCGACGATAGGCTCGGCGAATTCGCCGATCGGGGGCCATTCCTGGCCAAGATTGGCGCTGGCGGACATTGCTATCGCTCCTCGGTCATCCATGCGGGCGTCGGCCCGGACGTTGTTTTAGTCATCATCCTGCCGTCATCAAGCGACAGTCGGCCGCGCAGATGCCGGACGATGCGTCGGCGCCGTTCACCAAGCTCGATCCTGACGGCGGCAGGATCGCTGCCCGTTGCGCGAACGGTGCAGATCGGCCAGCCGCGCTCGACCACGGTTCCGGCGGGGCCGCGATCGGCCGCCCAGTCGGGCCAGTCGTCGGCCGGGAGATGCAAGGGCCGCCTTGCATAGACGATGCGGCTGCCGGCGGCGCGAGAGGGAGAAAGTCTGGGCAGGCCCTCGGCCAGGGCCGCGTCGGGGTCCATGTGCAAATCGATGAGGGGTGATCCCTCCAGGAGGCGGTCGAAGATTTCGAGCGACGCGCCGGGCCTTGGATTGAGCTCGAGAAGATGAAAAATGTCACCCGCCACCAGGAAATCGGCGCTGGCGAGGCCCCTGAGACCCAGGTCCAGGGCCGCCAGCCTTGCCGCCCGGGTCATCCCTGCTTCCAGGGTAGGCGGCAGGCCAAGGGGGGCGACGAGACCGACGAAGCGCCGCTTGCCGCTGGCATGCTCCTCCACCCATTGCTCGCTCCAGCCGAGAATGGCGGCCTCTGCCTTGCCGCACAGAAGAAGGGCCGAGACGGGCCGGCCCGCTACGCGGCGCTGGAAATAGCGGCCCGGCCGTGCCCGCTTGCCACGAGCCGGGCGGACATGGCCCGCACCCGTTCCACCTACGCCCTTGGCCAGCCAGGCCGACGGATCGGCCGGCGCCTCCAGCATGGTTGACGGATGGGGTATGCCCAAGGCGCGGAGCCGCGCGGCGAAGAAGAGGGGATCCTTGCAGTTCGCCACCGCCTGGGCCCTGGTACCGGTCTCGGGCCTGCCTGCCTGCAGCCGGGCTAGAAGGCTTGGATCATGCTCGAGCCCGCCGCCCCAGATCAGCGGGACATCGACAGGGGCCAAACGGCTGGCCGCCGCCAGAAGAGCATCGGGCTCGAAGCGAAGGCTCGCGTCCGAGGGGACGATATCGGCCGCCTCGGCCGCGGCCAGCATGTCGGTGTCGCCAAAGGCATCGAGCACGAGGGGGCGGTAGTCGGCACGTCTGGCCGCCTCGGCCAATGCCCTGCCGGACGTGGCGACGATCAGGACCTGTCCCTTTGCCCCCGCCATCCTCGAGGCCCCCTCAATCCGCTCCCGCCGACGCAGGGTAGGCGGGATGCTCGTTGTTAGACGCCGGCGTGCCGGCGTGCGGCCTCGAGCGATTCGGCCACGCCCGCATAGAAGCGCTCGGTGCCGCTGCGCATCTTTTCCAGCAATTCGTGCTCGGTCTTGAACTTGACGTTACCGATGGCGAGGGCGCCCACGCCGACGCCGTTGGTGCCGGGGATCGGCGTGCCGTCGGCGAAGGCGTCCAGGCCCTCGACGCCGGCCGGCGGCACGGCGTTGACGTCGACGGCGACCTTGAGCTTGCTCGCCGTCTTGAGGTTTGCCGCCGACACGATCTGCTGACCGGCGGGCCCGGCCGAGAGGATGATGTCGGCCTTGTCGATGAGGGCTGCCTTCTTGGCCTCGTCGCTGCCGTCGGCACCAGCGAGAGCTACGCCAAAGCGCTCGCCGAAGGCATCGGCGCGGGCCGACACGCGCTGCAGGCCATCATAGCCGACCAGCGTCACCTTGGCGCCCGACTGCGCCGCCATCAGGCCGGCGATGCTGCCGACGGGTCCCGTGGCGCCGAAGACGACGACGTCCAGACCGTTCAGCGTTAGGTTCTTGGCCTTCAGGTGCTTCTCGGTGATGGCCACCATGCCGGCCGCCGTCGTGAAGGCGCCCGAGGGGTCGGTCATGACCGAGATTTCGAAATGCGGCTTGACCATTGAGTTCTTGGCCCGATCGAACATGTCGAAGGCCAAGAGCGGATCGCGGCCGCCGATCAGGACAGCCGTCAGGGCGCCGTCTTCCGGTGCCCGGCTGAAGATCGCGTCCTGGACCAGAGCCTGCACTTCCTTGAGGTCGACATCGGTATAGGGAACGATGACGTCGAAGCCCGAATCGGTCGCCATGTTGACGTCGAAGGGGCTCACATTCTTAAGCGGCGTAATGAAGTGCAGGATCGCGCGCTTCTGGGTCATGGGTCTGACTTCCCGGTCAATAGCATTAACTGGCTGGAATGATGTCTCGCACGGGCGTCCAATGCGGGTAAAGGCTCGCCACGTCGCAGGGCGCTAAGGTCGCATCGCGGGCATTGTCCCGACCTGGATGCGCGCGCCTTCGTTTCGACCCTGCACGATCACAATCTCGAGGGCGGGCCATTGGAAGCGTAGCTGGCCTGCCAGGGCCTCCGCCCGCTCGGGCGAGTCCACGAGCGCAAAGCCGGTGGGTCCCCAGGAGCTTTGCCCCACCCCGGCAATGCCCAGGGCTTCAAGCCCGGCCAGCGCGGCCGCGACGTCGGGGCTCGTGAAGCGTCCGCCTTGTGCCGGGGCGAAATGATCGCCGACCCGCCTTTGGATATGGCCGATTGCCGGGCCGGCCAGCGTGAGGTCTGCTCGGGCGATGCCGGGCAGGAAGGCCATCACCGCGTGTCGGCAGAGATCGCCCGCCGTCTCGGCCGGAAAAGGCGGGAGGTTTTTGAAGGCCTGACGTTCCGCCGCGCCGGAGAGGCCTTCGCGCCGGCCATCCATGAGGAGGATGATCCGCCAGCTCGTGGGAAAATCGACGCGGCCGATGACGGGGGGCGGATCGTCGTCGGCTCCCTTGCCGCCATCCAGGATGACGCCGCCCGAGAGAAAGGCGCCGATGCCGATCCCGGACCGCGCACCCCGCTCCAGGCCGCGGGCGGCCTCGAGGAGGTCCAGGGGCTGGCCGGCGAGGCGGGTGAGGGCACACGTCAGGGCCAGGCCCAATTGAGTGCCGGAGCCAAGGCCGCTATGGGCCGGAATCACGGCTTGAAGGGTGACCCTGACGGGTGGCAGGCCCGGGAGGCGCCGGCGAAGGTCGGGCAGCATGACCGCGATCCGCGCTGCCTCGGGGCCGCTGATCTCGTCGTCGGGGCCGGGGATCGATGTGGCGACCAATCGCGTCGAGAGCCCGTCGATCGCGACGCCGAGGCTGCCGAAGCGTCGGCCTAGACCGCCGTTCAGGTCGAGGAAACCCAGATGAAGCCGGGCTGGCGCCTCGACGACGACCTGGTCGATGCTTGAGGTGTCGGCGGTCCGAACGCTTGTCTTGCTCATGATCTGTGGAAGATGGGCAGCGCCGCCTTTTGTCAAGGCGGCAGGTCAACATGGGTAGAAGCGACGAAACGCCACCGACCCTTTAACCGGCAGGCAAGAGCCGCTAGGTTCTCATCGGGATAGGGCGTTGCGAGCCGTCACCACCCGGGATGAACCGGGTCATCGCAGGGCCTCCAGATCCGCAG
This sequence comes from Arboricoccus pini, assembly GCF_900187945.1. GTDB lineage: Bacteria > Pseudomonadota > Alphaproteobacteria > Geminicoccales > Geminicoccaceae > Arboricoccus > Arboricoccus pini. Next base: position 73,974 of record NZ_FYEH01000018.1, read on the forward strand.
CGCCGCAAGGCGGCCGGGTCGGTGATGGGAGGATGGCCTTGAGCCCACGCGAAAGGTCCAAGACATATGAGATCGCCGAGGTGGAGGCAAAGCTCCAGGCCGAGCTGCCGCATTGGTATTTCGAGGATGGCTGGATCAGACGGCATTACCGGACGGCGGGCTGGAAGAGCACGCTCATGGTGATCAACACCGTCGGGCATCTGGCCGAGGCCGCCTGGCATCATCCCGACATCACCGCGTCCTATGCCTGGGTCGAGGTGCGGCTCATGTCGCACGACGTCAAGGGCATCACCGATCGCGATTTCGCCTTGGCGCGCAAGATCGAGGAGGTCGTGCACTGGCAGCCAGGGCTCGAAGGGCAAAGCCTGACAGGAACCCCTGATGGTGACCAGCGCTTTGCCTACATCAAATACGACAAGCCCAAGGCCTGATGATCTTGTCCGGGCTTATCATTGACCCTTTGCAGCGGGTTCATTCATGACCGAGCAGTCAGACGCGGCCATTCGGCATGAAGGCGTCGTCTCACCCTTCAACGCCCTGGGTAGTGACGACCTTGTCGTCGAGGCGCGGGGAACGCGGCTGGCCGTCGTTGCCGGCGGCGATCCACTTACAACGCCCCTTTTCGAGGCGGAACTCGGCCCGACATCCCCCCGGATCGGCGGCAAGGAAGCCAGCCTCGCCGAGGCGGTCCATGCCGCGGCCGAACTCCTGGGCAAGGCGCGCTTTCCCCTGATCGGTGGCCTCGAGACCGACACGAACGGCATGCGCGCTGCCTTGAAGGTGGCCGAGCGCGTGGGTGGCGTTGTCGACCACGCGGCGTCCGGTCCGCTGCTGGCGACGATCCGGGTCATGCAGACCGGCGGCAACGTCATGGCGACGCTGGCCGAGGTCCGCAACCGTGCTGATCTCGTCCTTTTCGTCGGCACGGATGCGGCCTCCTTGATGCCGCGCTTCTTTAAGCAGGTGATCTGGCCAGAGCAGCGCCTGCCCGGCACCGGGACGACGCGTCGGCTCGTCTTCCTGGGCGATGGCCTCGATCCCAAGGTTGGCGTAGCACCGGATGGCACGCTGCCAACGCACCTTCCCTGCGCCACGGACCGGTTGGTGGAAGCGGCAGCTGTTCTGCGCGCCCTGGTCGAGCGGCGCGCGGTCCGCGGCGAGACGCCAGCCGGCCTGCCATTGAGCGATCTGGAGAAGCTGGCGGCCGATATCCGCGAAGCTCGTTACGCTATCATCGTCTGGGCTGCGTCCCAGTTGCCTGCCGAGGACGCGGAGCTGACGATCAGCAGTCTCTGCGAAATGTTGAAAACGCTGAACCAGGCGCCATCGCCATCGCCCGAATCGAGCGATGGTCAGGCCGGTCCGGGTGGCCGGGCGCTGGGGCTGGCGCTGACGGGGCCAGGCAACAGCATCGGCGCCAATCAGGTCACGGCCTGGAGCTGGGGCGTGCCGATCCGCACTTCCGTGGCGACGGGTGCGCCGGTCTACGATCCGGACGGCTACGCCACCGAGGCGCTGCTGGCGAGCGGCAGGGCCGATGCCCTTCTCTGGATCGCGAGTTTCATGGATCGGCCGCCGCCCAAGGGCGTGCCGACGATCGTTCTCGGCCGGGCGGGCGCGACCGCCGAGGCCGACATCGTCATCCCTGTCGGAACACCCGGCCTCGACCATGCGGGCACTGTTTTCCGTACCGATACGGTCGTGGCCCTGCCGGTCGGGCAACTGCGCGAGAGCGGCCTGCCCAGCGTCGAGCAGGTGCTGAACGACATCTTGACGGCCCTTGGGAAGAAGCCCGTTGCGGAGGACAAGGCCTGATGCTGACCAAGCTTGCTGGCGGTCGCGTCTTCGACCCGATCAACGATGTGGATGGCGAGGTTAAGGACCTCTTCATCGAGGATGGCCGTTTCGTCGAGGCACATGCGGGCAAGACGCCCGATGAGGTGCGGGACCTTTCCGGCAAGGTCCTGATGGCGGGCGGCATCGACATGCACAGTCATATCGGCGGCGGCAAATTCAATATTGCCCGCATGCTGATGGCCGATGAGCATCGAAACCAGGTGTTCCACGAAAACGGGGCCTGCCGCTGTGGCTCGGGCGAGGCCACGCCCTCGACTTTCCAGACCGGCTACGCCTACGCCAAGCTCGGCTACACCATGGCCTTCGAGCCGGCGATGCTGCCGGCCAATGCGCGCCAGGCGCATCTCGAGATGGGCGATATCCCCATTCTCGACAAAGGCGCCTACGCGCTCTTGGGTTCGGATGATCTGCTCCTGTCGATGATGCGGGAGGAGAAGGGCAAGGATGCGATCCGCGACTATGTCGCCTGGACGCTCGAGACCTCGCAGGCTTTGGCGATCAAGGTCGTCAATCCGGGCGGCATCTCGGCCTTCAAATGGGGTGCCCGGCGGCTGAATCTCGATGAGAAGAACCCCTATTACGAGCAGACGCCGCGCAAGATCCTGACGACGCTGGCCGACGCCTTGACCGAGCTTGGCGTGCCACATCCGGTCCATGTGCATGGCTGCAACCTGGGCGTACCCGGCAACGATGAGACGACGCTCAAGACAATCGAGGGCATGGAAGGCCGGCGGATTCATCTGACGCATCTGCAGTTCCATTCCTACGGCAAAGAGGGCAAGCGCGGCTTCTCCAGCGGTGCGGCCGCCATCGCCGAGGCGGTCAACAAGAATAAGAATGTCAGCATCGATGTCGGGCAGGTGATGTTCGGCCAGACCGTGACGGCCTCGGGCGACACGATGAGCCAGGTGCGGACCAGCCGCTTTGCCGATCCCAAAAAGTGGGTCGCCATGGACATCGAGTGCGACGCGGGCTGCGGCGTGCTTCCCTTCCGCTACAAGGAAAAGAACTTCGTCCACGCGCTGCAATGGGCGATCGGGCTCGAGCTTTTCCTCATGATCGAGGATCCCTGGCAGATCTTCTTGACCACCGATCATCCGAACGGGGCGCCCTTTACGACCTACCCGCATCTCATCCGTCTCCTGATGGACAGGGATTTCCGCAATGACCGCTTGCGGGCGCTGCCCAAAGCCACACGCGAGATGTCGAATCTCGAATCGCTGACGCGCGAATATACGCTCGCCGAGATCGCGACGATCACCCGGGCGGGGCCGGCGCGTATTCTGGGCCTCGACAAGGAGCACGGTCATCTTGGCGCGGGTGCGCGAGCCGACCTTACGGCTTATCGCGACGATCCGGATCGCGAGGCCATGTTCAATGAGCCGGAATTGGTCTTGAAGGCTGGTCGCCGCGTGGTCGAGAAGGGGGTGATCGACCCCGAGGCCGCCGGGATTGTCGGTGCGACCCATGTTGTCAGGCCAGGCTATGATCGTCTGATCGAGCGTCATATCGGCCGGTTCGTCGAGGATTTTCGCGGCATGCGCCTTGGAACGGTCAAGCTCAGCGACGCCGAGATCGAGGCGGACGGCAAAGGCAGCCTTGTCTGCCATGCATGCGGCGGAGTGCACTAAGCGATGGAACTTAACGGCGTCCACATTGAGGACACCTTCGCCGAAGCCTTTCCCATGGCCGGCACGCGCCTCATCATCACGGCCGAGACGGCCGCCTGGGCCATGACGGCCGCCACGACAATGACTGGCTTTGCGACGTCGGTCATCGCCTGCGGCTGCGAAGCCGGGATCGAGGGGCCGTTGGAGCCGACGGAGACGCCGGATGGGCGGCCGGGCGTGGCCGTCCTCCTCTTCTCTTTCTCCAACGACATGATCAAGCAGCAGTTGACCAATCGCGTCGGCCAGTGCGTCCTGACCTGTCCGACCACCGCCTGCTTTTCGGGGCTGGACGGCGAGACGCGCGTGCCGCTTGGCGACGGCATGCGCTATTTTGGCGACGGCTTCCAGATTGCCAAGCAACTGGCGACCAGGCGATTCTGGCGCGTGCCCGTGATGGATGGCGAGTTCGTCATCGAGGACCAGGTGGGCGTGGCGCCAGGTATTGGCGGCGGCAATTTCCTCATCATGGCGACCGACCGTAGCGCTGCGCTGGCGGCGGCCGAGGCGGCGATCAAGGCGATGCGCGGGGTTGCCGGCGTGATCATGCCCTTCCCCGGCGGCATCGTCCGCTCGGGCTCGAAGGTTGGCTCGAAATACAAGGCGCTGCCCGCTTCCACCAACGACGCCTATTGCCCGACCATTCGTGGTCAGACGAAGACGGCCCTGCCGCCCGAGGTCGAGGCGGTCCTGGAGATCGTCATCGACGGCTTCAGCGAGGCGGCGATCGACGAGGCCACCATTGTCGGCATCAAGGCCGCCTGTGCCGGTGGTCGGGCCGCAGGCGTGGTCGGGATCACTGCCGGCAATTATGGCGGTAAGCTCGGCCCTTATCATTTCCATCTGCACAAGCTGTTGCGGGAGGCCGGCCAATGAGCGGGCTCGAGCTCACCTGGAAGGGCGGCGCCGGCGGCCCGCCTTTAGACGCCTCGGCGCTGCAGCCGGCCATTCTGGAAAAGCTTACCGGGTCGCATCTTTCGGGCCTGCTGCTCCAGCACGGTAACAGGCGCGTAAAGCTGGGGGATCTTTTCGCGATCCAGGCGAAGGGCGAGGCCGGCATCCTCGTCATCAAGGCCGCTACGGACTGCTTCGACGGGCTGGGGAAGGGCATGTCCGGCGGCGCGATTCGGGTCGAGGGTGATGTCGGCGATTTCCTGGCCCAGGACCTCGTGGATGGATCGATCGAGGTTTCAGGGAGTGCCGGCCGTTATCTGGCGACCGGTATGCTGGGCGGCCGGGTCAGGCTGGGCGGCGATGCCGGCGACTTTCTGGGTGCGGCCTTGCCAGGCAGCCGGTTCGGCATGCAGGGTGGTGCCGTGAGCATCGGGGGCTCGATCGGCCGCCGGGCGGGCGATCGCATGCGGCGCGGCCTGGTCGCGGTGGACGGCGATGCTGATACCTATCTGGGCGCCCGCATGATCGGCGGCACCTTTGTAGTCGGCGGCAAGGCCGGGCGACATGCCGGCCTGTCGATGCGCCGCGGCACGCTGGTGCTGGCCTCGCTGGCCGGAGAACCGCTGGCGACCTTCAGCGATGGCGGGGCGCACGACCTTCCATGGCTGCACTTGCTGACGGCGGAATTGGCCGGGATCGGCAGCCGCCAGGCTGCACTGGCCCTGCGTCGCACTCGTTTCACCGGTTGCGCTGCCGCAGATGGCAAGGGTGAGATCCTGCTGGCCTGAATTCGGTCGGGCGCTGGCTGCGGAATCAGATCGGCGCCATGCAAAATTACCGAGGATTAGCGCAGCCTCGTAGCCGTCCCGCAAGCAGTCTTGAGTCTGCAGCGATGCTGAATCGGATCGCTTGGTTGCGATAATCGCATCTCGCTGGTCGAATTTCTGGGCCTCGTCGCCCCATGTCGGGCCGTATGGGGCGACCGGAAGGGGCAGCCATGCGATTTGATGCCGGTGGATACGATCTGCTGCATGGCATCCGCAATTTCCGCTTGAAAGCAGGTGGCACGACATGATCGGCGCTATTGCCACAAGTGGTGCTTTGCCGCAGGGGCGTAATCTGGCATTTGCTGCCGAACGGTTGCAATTCTGCCCGTCGGAATTTGCGTTTTTTGCCGCTTTTGAAGCGGAATAATCGTAGGGAGGAAAAATGCCCCTTCGTGCAAGGCGTCTGGCCGCAATTTTGTCGCTCAGCGTCCTCGGCTTTGGCCTGATGGGTGACCTCGCGGTCCGTGCCGAAGATGCCAAGCCCGCCGCTGCCGCCAGTGACGATGACGACAAGCCCTACAAGATCATCGACGGCAAGATCGATTTCGGCACCTTCAACGGCTACCGCCGCTTCGGCGACAACTGCGCCCGCTGCCACGGCGAGACCGCAGATGGCAGCTCGTTCGCGCCCAGCTTGGTCGACCGGCTAAAGACCTTCGGTTACGATCACTTCACCGAGGTCGTGATCAACGGCAAAACAGAGAATGTGGGCGGCGTGCAGTACGTCATGCCCTCGTTCGGCAACAACCCGGATGTTGCCGAGAACATTGACGATATCTATGCTTGGGTGAAGGGCCGATCGGACGGCGCCATCAAGCCGGGCCGGCCCGATCATCTCGATAAGGCTGATCCCCGCAACAATAAGTGATTGGGGAGCAATGACACGGCTGACCGCGCGCTTCAGCAGGGCACGGGCGCTCTGTTCGTCGACGGCTCTGGCGGCCGTACTTTGCACGACCGGCCTGGTGGTGTTGATCGCGTCGCCCGTGCGCGCCCAGACGGCTATGGGAGAGCTCGTTGACCGGTCGGCCTTCCGGGTCTGCGCCGACCCGTCCTATCTCCCCTTCTCGGATGACCAGGACGGCGGCTTCGAGAACAAGCTGGCCGACCTCTTCGCCCATGAGCTGGGCGTGCCTGTCGCCTATACCTGGTATCCACGCAGCCAGGGCTTCACGCGGGTAACCTTGCGGTCGCGCAATTGTGACGTCGTCATGGGCGTCGTCAGCGGCGACGACCAGATGCAGAGCACCAACCCCTATTACCGCACGACCTATGTGCTGGTTTATCGGCAGGGTGAGGAAGCGCGCTTCGGGTCGATGGACGCGCCGGGGATGGCCACCGGCAAGATCGGGTACGTCGCCGGCACGCCGCCCTCCAACCTTCTCCTGAAGCGTGGCTTGCTGGCACACGCCACCTCCTATGCCCTACTGGTCGACACGCGTGTCGATAATCCCGGCCGGGACATGGTGGCCGACCTTGCTGCCGGTAAGATCGATGTGGCGCTCCTCTGGGGGCCCATCGCCGGCTACTGGGCCAAGCAATCCAAGGTACCCTTGGCGCTGACCCCGATCCCGAGCGATCCGCGCGCCGGCGAGCGCATGGACTATCGCATCGCGCTCGGCATCCGGCGCAACGAGCCTACCTGGAAGCACGACCTGGAGCGGCTTCTCCGGCGGCTCCAGCCGCAGATTACAGCCATTCTCACGGATTATGGCGTGCCACTTTTGGATGCTCAGGGCAACCTGATCGACCCGAAGTCGGTGCCACCCGTGGCCGCCAAACCCGCTGAGATGGCGGCGGCCGAGCCCGAGGGTTACCGAGACGAGAATTATCGCGCGCCGGTGCCTGCCACGCTCAAGGGCGCGACGGTTCTGGACGTCCGGGGGCTGAGCGAGCTGATGGAAAAGGAGCGACCCGTTCTGGTCGACGTGCTGCCACGGCAGCCCAAGCCCAAGGATCGCAGCCCGGATCAAGTCTGGGTGGAGCCTAAGCGGGAGGACATTCCCGGTTCCTACTGGCTGCCCAATACGGGCTTTGGCTTCCTGCCCAAGGCGACGAAGGATTATTTCGCCGAGGCGCTCGCCACCTTGACCAAGGGCGACAAGACGACACCCTTGGTCTTCTATTGCGATCCCAATTGCTGGATGTCCTGGAACGCCGCCAAGCGGGCCTTGAGCGAGTTCGGCTATCAGCGGGTCTACTGGTTCCCGGGCGGGGCGCAGGGCTGGAAGGACGGAGGCAACGATCTGGCCAACGCCACCATCTTCGAGGCCGCCGGCCAGGGTGCCCAGAACTAACTGGCGAGCTTCACTGCCGCGAGGATACGAAAAAGGCCCGGTCGTTCGCGACCGGGCCTTTCTTTTCGTCGCAGCAGGTGATCGAGGGAGGCCGGAGCCTCCCTCGGCCGCGCCTACTTGCCTGGCAGGGTGAAGACGGTGAGCTGGCCACCAAGCTGGGTGTAGCTGGCTAGCGAGCGGTAGGCGCCGACCGCGCCCAGGCCCTCGGTACCGCCCTCGAGGCCAGCCGCAAGACCGATACCGGCCCAGCCGCCAATGCCTGAATAGACGGCGATGTACTGCTTGCCCTTATGCTCGTAGGTCGTGACGTTGCCGATGATCCCGGACGGGGTCTTGAAGCGGTAGAGCTCCTTGCCGGTCTTGGCATCGACGGCCTTCAGGTAGCCCTCAAGCGTGCCGTAGAAGACGACGTCGCCTGCTGTGGACAGGGCGCCCGACCAGACCGAGAAGGGTTCGTTGATCGTCCAGACGCGCTTGCCGGTCGTCGGATCCCAGGCGGCGAAGGCGCCAAGATTCGTCTGGCCTGGAGGCGGGAACATGGTCAGCGTGGCGCCGACATAAGCCTGACCCGGGGTGTAGGACACCTTGTAGGGCTCGTAGTCCATGCAGACATTGTTGAACGGCACATAGAACATGCCGGTCCGCGGGCTGTAGGACGCAGGCTGTTGGTCCTTGATGCCCAGAGCCGAGGGGCACACACCCTTGGTGTTGGTATCTTCGCCGTTCTGCGCTGTCGAGAATTTCGGATCGACGACTGGACGCCAGTTGTCTTCCTTCTTGATGCTCTTGGCCCAGTTGACGAAGTCGAACGTCCTGTCGACGCGGATGGGCACGCCGGTCGTCCGGTCGACGATATAGGCATAGCCGTTACGATCGATGTGGAAGATCAGCTTGCGATCTTTCCCGTCGATCTTGGCATCATAGAGGATCATCTCGTTGACGCCGTCATAGTCCCACTCGTCGTGAGGCGTCATCTGGAAGACCCACTTGGCCTTGCCGGTATCGACGTCGCGGGCGAAGATCGTCATTGACCAGCGATTGTCACCCGGACGCTGCGAGGGATTCCAGGTCGAGGGATTGCCGGTGCCGTAGATGATCGCGTTCTGCTCGGGATCGATCGAGAACCAGCCCCAGGTGGTGCCGCCGCCGATCTTCCACTGGTCGCCATCCCATGTGGCCGTGCCGCTATCCTTGCCGACCGGTTTGCCAAGCAGCGTCGTCTTGTCGGGATCGATCAGCGTGTCGGAATCGGGGCCCATCGAATAGCCGCGCCACGCCCGCGAGCCGTCCTTGAGATTGTAGGCGGTCAAATGGCCACGGACGCCAAACTCACCACCGGCGATGCCCACATAGACCTTGTCTTTGTAGATCACCGGCGAGCCGGTCATCGTTTCACCTTTGGAGGAGTCGCCGTTCTTGACGCTCCAGACGACTTTGCCGGTCTTGGCGTCGAGCGCCACGACGGTCGTGTCGGCCTGGTCCAGGATGATCTTGCCGTCGCCGTAGGCCACGCCGCGATTGACGGTGTCGCAGCACATCACCGGGATGACGCTCGGGTCCTGCTGCGGTTGGTACTTCCAGAGAATGCGGCCTTCCTGGTTCAGATCCAGGGCGTAGACCGTGTTGGGGAACGGCGTGTGGACATACATGACGTCGCCGATGATCAAGGGGCCACCCTCGTGGCCGCGCAGGACACCGGTCGAGAAGGTCCAGGCAGGCTGGAGATCCTTGACGTTCTTGGTGTTGATCTGGTCCAGCGCGCTATAACGCCAGTTGGCGTAATTGCCTGCCTGCTGTGCCCAGACCTTGGGATCCTTCTCGAGCTTCAAGAGCTCGTCGTTTGCCAATGCTGGCATGATCCCGAGGGTCAGTGCTGCAACGGCGCACGCCGTTCCTGCTGCGATCTTCTTCACCGCTTGCCTCCGTTAAGAACCGATCACGTTCCGAACGCACCATGGAGCTCAATTCGTGCTTGTTTTGCAACGAACCCCATTGCGGTCCACACCTGCCTCGCCCTCCTGCGACGCGGTTGGTGGGTTATGCCGTTCAGCCCGACCTCGATACAGGATAGGCACGCTTTCAAATTCTGACAAGCAAGTCGGGAAAAACTGCCGACGTTATTGAGCGTGCCGCGACGTCGTTGTGCAACGCAGCAATTATTGCCCGGATTTTGTTTCCTGGGCATTTGAAGGAACCTGTTCGTAATGGGACAGACTGCAGGGCCTGAACTATGTGACATCTGGTTGCGGTGCCCTCGGGCACGGCGGCCTCAGGGCCGGATACGGTTGCGCGTCTGCTCGAGCAGCGGAACGGCGCGGCCCGCATAGACTTGTAATTTGCGCAAGATCACGCGGCAGCGGTCGACCCGCTCGTCTCGCATGCAAAAGGTCAAGAGATCGTCCGCCAGTTCCTCGAGCAGCGGGGTGTGCGGGCGCTTCGGCCATTCGACCGTCAGATAAGAGAAGACCGAGTCGTAGTTCAGGCAGGCTTCAAGGCCGCCGCCCTTGTAGCCGTCCGATTGCCGCCACATCTCGACGCTGACCTCGACCGGTTGCGTGTGTCCGCGTTCGTGCGGAAAGACGCCGAGTTCCATCTCGACGACGAGTTTCTCCAGGGCAACCCGCTCGTAGTTCCTCTCAAGGTCGATCATATATGTACCCTCCCAGCCGCTCTGCACGCCGCGATTGCCTGGATGGGCCCTACCTCGTACCGGGCCGATACTCCAGGCGCGTCAACATGTCGCGACGGCCCTTTCTCGGCGTCATGGCGACGGCCGGGCTGGGTCTTGCCGCCCGGCCGCGCGAGGCGGCAGCGGCGTTCCCCCTTGTGGAAATCGCACCCGGCGTTTTCGCGCACCAGGGGGCGCAGGAGGATTTCTCGGCGGCGAATGAGGGCGGCATCGCCAATCTTGCCCTCATTCTCGGCAAGGAGCG
>NZ_FYEH01000006.1 GCF_900187945.1 Arboricoccus pini
AGGCGCGACCGCAGGCGCACGGCCCAGGCCATGGCGGCTGGACGTACCGCCCAGGAGATGGCGCTCGTCAATCGCGTCCCCGTCATGGAAGTCGAGAAGCTGCTGCGGGACGAGGAGTTCCAGGAGCTGCTTCGGCATTACAGCGCGGTGGCATCGCTCCCTTATGAGGAGCGCATCGCCCGGCTGGCGCCCCTGGCGCTCTCCATCCTGGAGATGGGGCTGGAGACGGGCGACATGCGGGTCGCCATGTTCGTCCTCCATGAGCAGCACCGGGGCCGCGATCCGGCCCGGAGCATGGCCGAGCGCTTCGTCGCCCGGGCCGAGGCCGCCGCGCGGGAGACGCAGCCCAGGCCCGAGCGTCGCGAGGCCGCACCGCCGGCCGAGCCGCGCCAGCCGCCGGGCGACTGGAGCCATTGCGCGGCGATACCCGAGCACCAGGAGGAAGCGGAAGCGCTGGCCCTGGCCGATCTGCGCCGGGTGGCGCGGGACAATCGGGCTGAGCTGAACCGGCTGGCGGACAAGCTGGCGTCCGAGGCCGAGCGGATGGGTACGGGCCTTGGGCCCAGCGCGCTGCCGGCGTTGCGCCTTGAGGCGGTGGCGCGAGGTGTGGCGCGGTACTGGCACGAACGGCCGGCCGAGAGCATGCAGGCGGCGATACGCTTGCAGGGTGCGAGGAAGATCGGCCGCTACGGGACCGGCCCGCCCTCGTGATGGTGGCCGGGTAAGACTCGATCCTGACCCGCGACCGACAATCCCGCCCCAACCCGGGTCCAGGGGGCGGTGCCCCCTGGCCGCCGGAGGCCCTAACAATCTCCCTTCTGATACGTCCGCGTCTCAGGGTCGTAGGTGCCGGTACTGCATGTGCCGCCTTCGGCGATGACGGAACGATCGATGGGGACGAGCCAGTCGGGGTTGATGGGGTGGCGTTTGCCTCGGGCGCGGATGGGGTTGGCCTTCTGGAAGGCGGCCCAGTCCTTGGCGACCTGGCTGCAATCCAGCGCGGGGCCGGTGCTGGATTCGCCGGGAGCGTAACTGGTCATGAAGACGTGGCCGCCGATGGCGGCGGTACGTTTAAGCTTGGCGAACCATGAGCATTTGGCGGGATCCATCAGGTGCGGATTGACGAAGAAGAGGGCGCCGTCGGTGGAATCCGGGGATGTGGGGCCCGCGCTGGCGACACCATTGGGGCCGAGGGCGACCAGACGGGCGATTTCGTCAAGCGCGGTGCGGTCGACGCCGAAATCGGCCAATGCCGAGGCCATGTCGGCCTTGGCCGGGTTCGCCAGCGCGTCGCGAAGGCGTTTGCTCATGGTGACGGGCTGAAATTCGCCGGGCGCCCTGACGACGTCGCAAGCGCTCTTGGCGAAGCGGGGATCGTCCATACGGTTGCGGATGACCTGGATAACGGCGCGTCGGCCGAGTTCACCCTCGCCGCCGGCTTCGGCGTATGTGACCATGGCGATGCATTTCTGATCGGCTGTCAGCGTTGTGCTAGGGCTGGGTTCGCCTGCCCGGCCTGGATGCGGCATCAGGAGGGAGGCGAGCAGGATCAGTGCCGCCAGTTTCAGGTATCTTGCTGATGCGGCGGGCCGGGTCGATGCCATGTGGACGGCGGGCGAAACGGGAGGGATCAACGCGCCGCGATCAGGCTGTTGCTCACGCGGGTATCGATGCGACCGCCAAGGACGACCGTCACGCGCCGGCGATCCTCGGGTTGGCGGCTGCGACCGATCCACCGGCCATCGCCGTCACGCAAGACCATGCCCACGCTCCGGGGCAGAGGCTGGCCGATGCCGTTGGCAGCCATTTTGCCGGTACCGGCGACGCTGCAATCGATGGCTGGATCGGCGTGTTTCTCATTGCTGGCATATTCGGTCATGAAGACGTGACCGCCGATCTCGGCCGTCTTCTTCAGGCCGGCGAACCAGGGGCATTTGTCGGCGTCCATGAAGAAGGGATTGACGAAGAAGAGGGCGCCGACGGTCGGATCCTTGACCTTGACGCCGGCCAGGGCGGCGCTGGCGGTCGTGACGGCGGCGCTCATACGGTCAGGATCGATGCTGCCGAAGGCGGCCGAGTAGGGATAAGCCTCGGGATCGGCCAGGACCTCGCGCAGGCTGGCGTTCTGGCTCACGGGCTGGAACTGGTTCGGCTGCAGGACGACCTTGCAGGCATCGGAAGGGAAGGAGGCGCTTTTCATCCGATTACGTATGACGCGCACGACGGCGTCCATGCCTTTGGTGCCGTCGATCGCCGCCTCGGCGTAGGCGACCAGCGCCATGCAGCGTACCTGTCGGCCGAGATCCGAACGCTCCGCGGCCGGCCCGTCGACAAAGGTGGCTGTGCGCGCCGTGACGCCCGCCAGGGCTGGCGGTGCCGCGATCTGCAGGGCGACCAGGGCCAGCGCCGTCCAGCAGGCATGCACCGCTCGGACCCATCCCCCAGTCCCGCTTTTGCTCCCGCTCTCGAGCCCCCTCAAGCCGTACCTCCATCCAAGCGACGATCTCGGCCTCGCCTCATCGGAAGTCCGCCTCGATCGGGTAATCTGAGCCAAAAATGGCGCGTCAAAATCTCTTTCTTTCTTTTTTTTGGCAAGCGCCTTTGCCCGCCCGGCTGACCGAGGACATCCTCTGCTATGCCACTTGGCGCCGAGGGCGGCACGCAAGGCTAGCTCTGAGCAACGCAGTTCTTGAACGCGACGCCGTCTTTGAGCGTGAGGTGCGCCTTGCTGCCATCGGCCTCCAGGTGGATCTCGGAGTCGGCGTGGCCATCTTGCAGATAGGTATCCTCGCCTGGTCCGGTGGCGCGCAGGCTGTAGCGATCATAGCCGGTATCGACGACGGCGCGATCGCCCACGAAGGTGATCCGCAGGGTCTTGTCCTCCTCGCAGCGATAATCGACCGCGTGGCCGGTAACACCGGCGGTCGGTGTGCCGGCATGGACGATTTGCGGCCCGGCACTGTCCTGGCCTCGGTGGCAGGCGGCCAGCAACAGAAGACCCAAGGGGGCGATACGGCGAAGCCAGCGGGTCATTTTTGGGTCTCCTCCGGTATGTCTCGTGGCTGCGTCAGGCGATCCCTCAAGCCGCGGTCGGCTCGAGGGGACGACAACATAGCGCATAATCGGCTGGGAAGAAGTCCGGAGGCCGCCTTGGGCATCGGGACCCCCTCGCTGCTCGGATGTTTCGGGGCGGACAAAACCGCTCTAGGGTTGCAGGGATGAGGGCGGCAGCAGGAACCAACGAATGAGCGATCGGGTAAGCGCGCAGGAGATGGACGAGACCGCCGCCCCCCCGGCGATGGCGCATGATCTGGAGCGGCACGAATGGCCGATACTCGAGAAGCTGAGCGACCGGCTCTACGCGCAGATCTATGACGAGATCGCGACCGGGGCCTTCCTGCCCGACACGCGCCTGCCCAGCGAGACCGCGCTGGCGCAGCGCTTTGCCGTCTCCCGGCCGGTGGTGCGCGAGGCTCTGGCGCGGCTGCGCGACCATGGCCTGATTAGTTCGCGCCAGGGCTCGGGATCCTGGGTGCGACGGCGCCCGAGCCAGGCCCTGCCGTGCTTCGCGCCCTTGAGCAATGTCGCGGACATCCAGCGCTCGTTCGAGTTCCGCATCGCCATTGAGGGCCAGGCGGCGGCCCTGGCGGCCGAGCGCCACGACGTGCGGACGCTCGCGCGCATCCGGGCGACGCACAACGCCATTCAGCCTCTGACCGAGGCGCAGACGGCCGGTGCGCCGGCGGATTTCGCCTTTCACATGGCGGTGGCGGAGGCGGCCCGCAATCGTTTCTTCGCCGCGGCCCTGGCCATGCTGGAATCGCATGTGCAGACTGGCATGGAGGTTTCGCACAATCTGAGCCTGGGGCAGCCAGGCTACCGGCCCTCGATCGTGCAGCAGGAGCACGAAGCCGTCCTCGCGGCCATCGAGCGGGGAGATGCCAAGGCCGCGCGGCGGTTGATGGAATCGCATATCGACAATGCCCGCCGGCGCATGTTCGACGGGTGACCCGGCTCGATGAGCGATCGCACATCGAGCCGGACTTCCAGGAAGGATCACATGGCAAAGGTCGAAATAGAGTGTGTGCTCGACATCAAGGCGAAGACGGGCGAAGGGGCCGTCTGGGACGTGCGCGATGCCGCCCTTTGGTGGTGCGACATCCCCAATGGCTGGCTCTATCGCTACGATCCGTCGTCCGGCCAGAATCGGCGCTTTGAGATCGGCGAGCCTTTGGGCTGTCTGGCGTTGCGCGAACAGGGCGGTCTCCTCCTGGCCCTACAGTCCGGCTTCTGGTTCTTTGACCCTCAGACGGGCGCGAAGACGAAGATCACGGATCCCGAGGCCGACAAGCCGCAAAATCGGTTCAATGACGGCACCACCGATCCAAAGGGTCGGTTTTGGGCGGGTACGATGAAGAACGCGGGCGCGCCGGAACCCAGCGGCTCGTTCTATCGCCTCGATCCGGACCTCGACGTGACCTTATGGAAGTCAGGCTTCTTCACGACCAACGGCCAGACATTCAGCCCCGATGGCCGCGTCTACTATTATTCCGACACCAACCGCGACGTGCGCACGATCTTTGCGGCCGATTACGACCTTGACACGGGCACGCCTTCGAACGAGCGAGTCTTCTTCGACACACGCGCGGTGGCCGGTCGCCCGGACGGCGCCACCGTCGATGCCGACGGCTGCTACTGGATGGCCGGTGTCGGCGGCTGGCAGGTCGTGCGGCTGACGCCAGGGGGCGAGGTCGACCGGATCGTCGAGCTGCCCGTCGAGCGGCCGAGCAAGCCGATGTTCGGCGGGGCAGGGCTGGACGAGCTCTACGTCACCACGATCGCCACGGCCGAGCCCGATCCGGCCCAGCCGCAGGCGGGCGGGCTATTCAAGATCTCGGGCCTGGGCGTCAAGGGGTTGCCACAGCGTCGCTTTGCCGGCTGAGCTCAGTCGAGCTTTTCGAGGGCGACGCCCAGATCGGCCAATGCCTGCCAGAAACCTGGATACGTCTTGCCCACGCAGGTGGGATCGAGGATGGCGATGCCCCCGACCAGCAGGCCGACCAGCGCCATGCTCATGGCGATCCGATGGTCGGCATAGGTCTCGATGCGGGCGGGATGCCTGCTGCCCGCCAGGGCGGGATCGCCCATGACGATCAGGTCGTCGCCCTCCTCACGGGCAAGGCCGGGCCGGACGCGCTGCAACTCGCTGGCCATGGCATGGACGCGGTCGCATTCCTTGACCCGCAGATTGGCGATGCCGGTGAAGCGGACCGGACCCTCGTTGAAGGCGGCCAGGGCCGCCAGGGTTGGGACAGCGTCCTGCATCTGCGAGCCCTCGATGACGGAGGGCAGGCGGGGAAAGGCCCGGATCAGGGCGTAGGCCCTGGCGTCGGGCTGGGTGAAAGTCTCGGGCGGCAGACCCAGATCGACGTCGCCGCCGGTAAGGGCGGCCGCTGCCCAGAGATAGGTCGCGGCCGAGGCATCGGGCTCGATCATGAGGTCGGCCGCATGGTAGCGCGTGGGCGCCACGCGCCAGGCGCCCGGACCGAGCGGCGTCACCTCGGCCCCGAACGCCGCCATCGCCGCCTGCGTCAGATCGACATAACCACGCGCGCCGATGGCCTGGCCCTTGAGCACAATCTCGACCGGCGCCTCGCCGAAGGCCGCCAGCATCAGGAGGGCCGAGACATATTGGCTGGAGAGGCCGGCGTCGATCTCCACCCGCCGGCCGGAAAAGCCGCCTTTGCCCTTGATGGTCACGGGCGGGCAGCCCGTCGGCGCGCTGGCCTCGATGCCGAGGCGCGCGAGCGCCTCGATCAGGGGAGCGATCGGTCGCTTGCGCATATGCGGGTCGCCATCGACGACGACCTCGCCCTCGACCAGGGAAGCGGCTGCGGTGAGAAAGCGCGTCGCCGTGCCTGCATTTCCCAGAAAAAGAGGCGCTGGCGGCGGCAGGAGCCGGCCCGTTCCGGCCACCACGAAGCTCGTGGCATCCGGCTCCTCGATCCGCACCCCCATGGCGACCAGCGCCTCGGCCATGCGCGCCGTGTCGTCGCTCTTGAGCGCTCCCTTGAGGTGGCTCCGGCCCTTCGCCAGGCCAGCCAGCAGCAGGGCACGGTTGGTGATCGACTTCGAGCCCGGCAGCACGACGCGCCCCCGGAGCGGCCGGGCCGGCGGCACGAGCAGCAAGGCGCGGGTGTCGAGATCGGCGAGTGCGAAAGACTGGTCCATGGGCGGACTACTCGGGTACCGATGAGGGGGGCTCTCCTCCTAGCCTGCCTCGCCGCCTTCTTCAAACCCACAGGCGGCCGCGCATGCTGTATCGATATCGTCGCAGCGGGCATATAAGGCTGGATATGGTGCATGCGGCACAAGCGATTGACCCTGACCGAACAGAGCGACGCACAAGCCCCGCCCCAGGCGGCCGTCGCGATGTGTCTGCGGCGTGCCACGGCAACGCGCCGTGCAAGGTCCGGGAGCCGGCCTTGGCCGCGACGCTTCCGATGATGTTCGCCGGCCGCGCACGAGTTTGCAGCCTTGAGCCCTGGGCATGACGCGAGACGAGATCCGCTCTCTTCCCACCTGCGGGGAGGCTGCAATGCTCGCAGCCGACCCCGCCACCGCCCTCGGTTCGCTCTATGTGCCCGAAGACTCGAGGCTAAACGGCCGTCTCATCGATCGGCATCTTCGCGCGACGGCGGCCGGGCTTCGCAAGGGACGCCTTGCCTATCTCACGAGAGCAGGCAAGGCGGGTCGCCGGGGGAATTTTTGCGCTGACCCCGACGATTTGATCGACACCGCAGCAAAAGCTGCGGTTTTGCAGGGAGCAGGCCGCACCTTCGACCTTTTACATGCCTGGCTGCGACCTGCCCTTGGGATCACCCCATGACACCTGAGGCCCCTCTGGATATCGAAGCGTGCGTCCGCGAACCGATCTACAATCCGGGCACCATTCAGCCCCACGGCACACTTCTTGTCCTGGACCCGTCTACCTTTCGTGTGGTTCAGCGCGCGCGCAACCAGGTCGAATTCCTCGGATGCGACGATCTCCTCGACCAGGAGCTCGACGGTTCGCCGGGACTGGGCAGCCTCCTGGTCGAGCGGCTCCGCGCCTGGCGAACCGCCGACGAGCCCGTCCTCCTCACCTCGATCCTGCACCAGCACCGCCGACTGCAGGTCGCCGCAAACCGGACGGCACAGGGCATTCTCGTTGAGATCGAAGCCTCCGAGGAGGGCCACCCGACAGAGGCGTTCTATTCAAGAATGGGCCACGTTCTCGACATCCTTGGGAGCGCATCCGATATCCCTGGCGCAGGCGCCATCGCGACCCGCGAGTTGCGTCACCTCACAGGATTCGATCGCGCCCTCCTCTACCGATTCGACAGAGCCTGGAACGGCACCGTCATCGCCGAAGACGGCAATGGCCGCCTGCCCTCCTACATGGGCTTGCGCTTCCCGGCCGGCGATTTCCCTCCTCAGGCACGCGCTCTCTATAAGAAGAGCAGGTTGAGGCTCATATCCGACAAGGACCACATTCCCGTCCCGATAGAACCCTTGCTCAGTCCCCTCGATGGCAAGCCGCTCGATCTTGGCGCCACCACGCTTCGCAGCGTCTCCCCTATCGATCTCGAATACATGCGCAACATGGGAACGGCGGCTTCCATGTCGACCGCCATCCTGCTCGATGGCGAACTCTGGGGCTTTCTTGTCTGCCACCATACCGAGCCGCGCCATCTTGGCACCTCGTTGCGCGCCGCCTGCGACTTACTCGGCCAGCTGATCGCGCAACGGATAGGCGCCATCGAACGCATGGCGCAGCGTGGCGATCGCCTGGCCCGCCAGAGGCTCAAAGGCGCGTTGCTGAAGGGCATCTCGCGCGAGGGCGGCTTCGAGACCGGGCTCGTGCGCCACGGCGATATCTGGCTGCGCCTGGCCAGGGCCGAGGGAGCCTCCCTGGTCACCCAGGAGAACGTCTATTCCGTCGGCCGCACGCCGCCTTCGAGCGTGACGCAACGGCTGGCCATCCTTTTGCAGCAGCGGGGGGTGAAAGACCTCCTGGCGACCGAGCAGCTTTCCAGCTTCGCGCCCGAGTTCGAGCCGCATGCCGACACCGCAGCCGGTATGCTAGCGCTGCCTATCTCGCAACTCCACGCGAGCTACCTCATCTGGTATCGACCCGAGGTGATCCAAACAGTTCGCTGGGCGCGCGCCGCCGCCAAACCCCGGACGGCTGGCGAGCGCCTGACGTCCCGCGCCTCATTCGCCCAATGGACAGAACTGGTCCGCCTGCGCTCGGAGGTCTGGAGCCAGGTCGACATCGAGGCGGTCGGCAGCCTGCGTTCCTCCATTGTCGACTTCGTCCTGAAGCGCGCCGAGGAACGGGCCGCGCTCACGAGCGAGCTCGAGCGCAGCAACCACGAACTGGAATCCTTTTCCTATTCGATCAGCCACGACCTGCGCGCGCCCTTTCGACACATCGTCAGCTATGCCGAACTCATGGGCGAACGGCTGCCAGAACTCGACGAGACATCACGACACTACCTCGACACCATCAGCGCGGCGGCCCTCGCGGCGGGTCGGCTCGTCGACGATCTGCTCCGTTTCTCCCAGCTCGGCCGCGCCAGCCTCTCGCTCCACCCGATCGACATGCAAAAGCTGCTGAACGAGGTGTTGCACGCTCTGGAACCCGATGCGGCCGGACGCCAGGTCGACTGGCGGGTCGGCGACCTGCCGCCCGCCTGGGGCGACACCCCGCTCGTGCGTCAGGCGGTTCACAACCTGATGGAGAATGCCCTCAAATATACACGCAAGCGGGATCTGGCCGTGATCAGCGTGGAGGGCCGCCAGAAAGACCAGACGACGGTCTATCGGATCACCGACAACGGCGTGGGCTTCGACATGCGCCATGTCGGTAAACTGTTCGGCGTCTTTCAGCGCCTGCACCGGGTGGAAGATTTCGAAGGCAGCGGCATCGGCCTTGCCATCACCAAGCGCGTCATCGATCGGCATGGCGGCTGGATCCGCGCGGAAGGTGAACTGGACAAGGGGGCCTCATTCACATTTGCGTTGCCGAGGCAGGAGCAGAAGGAAGTGCCCTCGCGATGATACCACAGCGCCCCGTCGTCCTGGTCGAGGATCATCTAAACGATGTCGAGCTGAGGTTAACCGCTCCTGGGAAAATCAATCTGGCAAATTCCATTATTGTTCTGCGTGATGGCGCCGAAGCGCTCAACGATCATCAGGCCCGGAGACCTTATCGGGATCGCGAGAGCGGGGATTCGGCCGTCATACTCGTGAACATCAAACTGCCGGCAATCGGGTGCCATGATCTGGAGCTCAGCGCCTTCGTCGTCGAACCCGTCGAGTTGACCGCCTTCCTCTCGACGATCGAGGAGTTCAGCCTCTTTCAGGGCGTCATGAACACGCTCCCACCACGAGGGCGTCATGCCGTCTAGGCCAAGCCCCGGCGAGGCAACCGCGCCGATCAACATCCTGCTCGTCGAGGACAGCGACATCGACACGGATCTGATCCAGATCCATCTGCGCTCGCTTTGCCTGCCCTTCAGGCTCAAGCGGGTCGACCAGCGGACCGCCTATCTCGAGGCCCTGGGCAGCCAGCGCTTCGACGTCATCCTGGCTGATTACTCCCTCCCCGACTTCGACGGGCTGTCGGCGCTGCATCTGGCCCGTCAGACCTACAAGGACATTCCCTTCATCTTCGTCTCAGGCGTGGTCGGCGAGGATTTCGCCACAGGTGCCCTCAGGGAGGGGGCCACCGACTATGTGCTCAAGCGGACGCTGCAGCGCCTGCCCCGCGCCGTCGAGCGCGCCGTCGCCGAGATGCGCGAGCGAGCATATCGCCAGCGTGTCGAGGGTGCCCTAAGGCGCAGCGAAGTCAGCGTAAGGCTGGCGGTCGAGGCAGCCCGGGTCGGTATGTGGGCTGTCTATCCGCAGACCGGCGAGGTCACCCTGGATAGCCGCTGCCGTGCCCTTTATGGGCTGTCGATCGAGGAGCCCGTAGCTTTCCAGGCTTTACTTGGCAGCATTCACCCGGCCGACCGGGCGCGCATCGCCAAGGCCATCGAGAGCGTGGTCACGGCAACCATGCCCATGGAGTTCGACCAAGAATATCGTGTCGTCCCGCGCCACGGCGGCGAGCGCTGGCTGCACACGCGCGGCCAGAGCTTCCTCGAGAACGGCAAGTGCACCCGCTTTCTCGGCGTGATGCAGGACGTGACCGAGCAAAAGCGCGCGGCCGACGCTCTTCTGCGCGCCAACGAGACGCTGGAAGCCACCGTCGAGGAACGAACACGCGAGCGCGATCGCGTCTGGCAGCTTTCGCGCGATCTCATGCTGGTCGGCTGGTTCGATCGACCGCCCCTGGAACTCAATCCCGCCTGGACCGCGACGCTTGGCTGGTCAGTCGAGGAACTGATGGCCGCGCCGGTCCTGGAACACGTGCACGCCGAGGACCGGGAGCGGACGCGGATCGAGATCACGCGGGCCGGTCAGGGGCAGCCGACACGTCCGTTCGAGATTCGTCTGCGTCACAAGGATGGCAGCTTTCGCGCCATTGCCTGGTCGGTCGTAGCTTCCGGGGACGTTCTCCACGCCGTCGGCCGGGACGTCACGCAGGAGCGGGCGGCACAGGAGCAGCTCCGTCAGGCACAGAAGATGGAGACGATCGGCCAGCTGACCGGCGGCGTGGCGCATGATTTCAATAATCTGCTTACCGTCATCGCCGGCAATCTCGAAACGGTTCAGCGGTTTGGCGCCGATCTGCCCGATCCCGAGGGCAGCCGCATCCGCAACGCCGCCGCCAATGCCGTCCACGGCGCCGAGCGGGCGGCAACACTCACCCAGCGCCTCCTCGCCTTCGCGCGCCGCCAGCCGCTCAATCCCAAGCCGGTCGATGTCAACCGACTGATTGAGGGGATGTCGGACCTCCTCCATCGTACGCTGGGCGAGCATATCGCCATCCACACCCTGCTCGGTCCCAGGCTCTGGCATAGTCATGTCGATCCGAACCAGCTGGAGGTCGCGGTCTTGAACCTGGCCGTCAATGCCAGGGATGCCATGGGCAATGGCGGCCAGCTCACCATCGAGACCGCGAACACGCGGCTGGACGTCAAGGCTGCGGCCCGTGCCGAACTGGCCGCTGGCGACTACGTCGTGGTCGCGGTCACCGATACCGGCACGGGCATGACCGAAGGCGTGCTCGGGCAGGCCTTCGAGCCCTTTTTCACGACCAAGGATATCGGTCATGGCACCGGCCTTGGCCTCAGCCAAGTCTATGGCTTCGTCAAGCAGACTGGTGGCCACGTGAAGATCCACACTCGACTGGGGCGCGGGACCACTGTCAAGCTCTATCTGCCGAGCTGTCGCAGCAGCCATGGCGACGAGGCGCCGGTCGCCCCGTCGGCCGCCCCGACCGGGCGGCACGGCGAGACCATCCTGGTCGTCGAGGATGATGAGGACGTGCGCAATTATTCGACCGAACTCCTGGGCGAACTCGGCTATCGTTGTCTCGTGGCGGCCAACAGCCAAGCAGCCCTGGCCATCCTGCGAAACGATGTCGAGGTCACGCTTCTCTTCACCGACATGGGCCTGCCAGGCGGTCTCAACGGCCGCGAGCTCGCCCAGGCCGCCCGGCGGCTCCGGCCCGGCCTCAAGGTCCTCTTCACAAGCGGCTATGCGACGCAAGCGATCGTCCATGGCGACAGGCTGGACCCGGGCGTTGAACTGATCAGCAAGCCCTTCACCTATCAGGCCCTGGCCGCGCACATACGGGGCGTGCTGGACCGACCCAGCCTGTCGCGGACCATCCTCATCATCGAGGACGAGGCGCTGATCCGGGCGCTCGTCGCCGAATTGCTGCAGGAAGAAGGGTTCGCCACGCTCGAGGCCGGCTCGGGCCGCGAGGCGATGACGATTGTCGAGAGCGGCGAGAGCAGCATCGATGCCGTCATCCTCGACCTTGGCCTGCCCGACATGACGGGCGACGAGGTGGCCAGGAATATTCGCAGCCGGCAGGGCTCCGCTCTACCGATCGTCATCGCGACCGGCCATGATTCCATCTCGATCCGCGAGCGATTTGCGGGTGACAATCGCCTCGACGTCATCCAGAAGCCCTATGCGCGCTCGGCCATGCTTGATGCCCTCGCCCGGCTGCGCATTTCACCCTGAAGGACGGATCTGTTGAGTTTCTGGCGCGACAAGCCGATGACGGCCATGACGGCCGCCGAATGGGAGCAGCTCTGCGATGGCTGTGGCCTTTGCTGCCAGATCCGTGTCGAGGACGAGGATACCGGCGAGATCGCGCTGACCGATGCCGCCTGTCGGCTTCTCGACCTTTGCACCCACCGCTGCAGCGACTACGCCAACCGCCAGCGCCGCGTGCAGGATTGCGTCAAGGTGACCCCGGAGAACGTCATCGGCCTCGACTGGCTGCCGCATAGCTGCGCCTATCGGCTGGTGGCTTTCGGCGAAGATCTGCCCGAGTGGCATCATCTGGTCTGCGGCGACCGTATGCGGGTGCATACCGATGGGCCCTCGATGCTGGGCGACCTCGTCTCGGAGGATGAGGTTGAATGGGACGCTTGAGGCCGAGCAGAAAGACCACGTCGATCAAGACCCGATGACACTGCGAATCCTGGCCCGGCCGGCTTTCAAGAATCGCGACAAGCTGCCCTATAATTATCTCCTCTACAGCCACCTTCGCGCGGCCGGCGCCAGGGTCGAGGAATATTCCTTTAGGCGCGCGCTCCTTGGCCGCTACGACATTTTCCACCTGCACTGGCCCGAGAGCCTGCTCGAGACTGCCAGCCTGTGGCGCTGCCTGTATTCGATGGCGGGTGCCATGCTGGTGATCGAGAGCCTGCGGCTGAAGGGGACGCGCATCGTCTGGACAGGCCACGATCCCGCACCACATGATCTCCTGTTTCCTCGCCTGGAGCGCTTCTTCTTCGCCTATGTGCTAAGGCGGCTCGACGGGTTGATCGCACTAACCGGCAATGGCTACGACCTGCTTTGCGCCCAGCATGCGAGCCTGCGCCGCCTGCCCTTTGCCGTCGTCCCGCATGGTCATTTCAAGAACGTCCTGCCCGACGACATCTCCCGCGCTGCCGCCCGCCAGGCCCTGGGTCTGGCGGAAGACGCTCAAGTCCTCCTCTTCTTCGGCCAGATCCGCCCCTATAAGGGACTGGAGCATCTGATCGCCGCCTTCAAGGCGCTGGACGATGGAGGCCAGATCAAGCTCGTCATCGCCGGGCGCCCCAACCGGCGCTCGTCGCATGCGGCCCTCGTGGCGAAACTTACCCAAGATGTCCCTGGCCTGCAGGCTCATCTCGAATTCATCCCGGTCGAGCGCATCCAGGTCTTCCTGCGCGCCGCCGACCTGGCCGTCCTTCCCTTCGCCCGCATCCTGAATTCCGGCTCGGTCATGCTGGCCCTCTCCTTCGGACTGCCCGTCCTGGCCCCGGCCCTGGGTGCTTTGCCCGAATTGCAGGCGGCCGTCGGCCCGGACTGGCTGCGGCTCTTCGAGGGCGATCTCACGCCCGACCTCCTGAAGACGGCACTCCGCCAGCCGAAGCCACCGGACCTCCCTCCGCTCGAGGCGTTCGACTGGCCGGCGATCGCTGACCAGACCCTGGCCGCCTTCGAACTCTTCCGGCGGCCTCGCCCATGAGCGTACCGATGAGCCCACCACATGCCCTGGACGAGTCTGGCTTGCGCCGTGCCCTGGATCATCTGGCGACGCAGGATCAAGACGTCCAACTGGCCCTTGCACGGCTGGGCTACCCCGCGCCCCGCATCCGCCCCGAGGGTTTCGCCACCCTTCTCCAGGCGATCGTCGCCCAGCAGCTCTCGACTCGGGCGGCGGCCGCGATCTGGGCGCGGGTCGAGGCGGCCTGCGGCCCGGACGGTGTCCGGCCTGAGGCGATCCTGGCCATGGACGAGCCGGCGCTTCGCGCCTGCGGCTTCTCCGGGCGCAAGATCGAGTACGCCCATGGTCTGGCCGAAAGCATTCTCACGGGCACGCTCGACACGGGGGCCCTGGCCAGGGCCGACGACGAGACGGCAATCCAGGCGATCGCCGCCCTTCGCGGCTTTGGCCGCTGGAGCGCTGAGATCTATCTTCTCTTCGCCCTTGGCCGGCCCGACGTCTTTCCTGCCGACGACCTTGCCCTGCAGATCGGCTTTCAACGCCTGAAGTGCCTGGAAGCTCGCCCCACCACCAAGGCGCTCCGCCTCCTGATCGAGCCCTGGGCACCCTGGCGGGGCGCCGGCGCCATCCTGCTCTGGCGGGTCTATGGCAGCGCCACGCTCGATGGAACGGCCACGCCGGCGGCCGGCTGAGCGCGACGGCGCCATGCTTGTGACAACAGGCCCGAACTGGTAATTACCAATACCCTTCCAGGTGGCCCGCCACGGGCGCCCCCAAACTTGTGAGATCGGTTTTCGGTGGCTAGCAACCTCACGCCGCGTCCCTTCGAGATCGTCCCGATCGAAGACGAAATGAGGCGCTCCTACCTCGATTACGCAATGAGCGTGATCGTCAGCCGTGCCCTTCCGGACGTACGCGACGGACTAAAGCCGGTGCAGCGGCGCATCCTCTATGCCATGCGCGAGGGCGGCTACGGATCCGACCGGCCCCACCGCAAGTCCGCCAAGATGGTGGGCGAGGTGATGGGCAACTTCCATCCGCACGGCGACTCGGCGATCTACGACGCCATGGTCCGCATGGCGCAGGACTTCACGATGCGCCTGCCGCTGATCGACGGCCAGGGCAATTTCGGCTCGATGGACGACGATCCGCCAGCGGCCATGCGCTATACCGAGGCCCGCCTCGCCAGGGCCGCCGACGCGCTCTTGCAGGATATTGACAAGGACACCGTCGATTTCCGCGCCAATTATGACGAGAGTACGGTCGAGCCCGTCGTGCTCCCGGCCCAGTATCCGAACCTCCTGGTGAATGGTGCCGGCGGCATCGCCGTCGGCATGGCGACCAACATTCCGCCGCACAATCTGGGCGAGCTCATCGACGCCTGCATAGCCCTTCTGCAAAACCCACAGATCGACACGAGCGAGCTTCTCGAGATCGTCAAAGGTCCCGATTTCCCGACCGGTGCCATCATTCTTGGCCGTGCCGGCATCCAACAAGCCTACACGACCGGCCGCGGTTCCGTCATCGTGCGCTCGCGCACGCATTTCGAGCAGGTGCGGGACCGTCAGGCGATCATCGTCACCGAGGTACCCTATCAGGTCAACAAGGCCCGCATGGTCGAGCGCATCGCCGAGGTGGTGCGCGAGAAGCGGGTCGAGGGGATCGCCGACCTCAGGGACGAGAGCGACCGGCACGGCGTGCGCGTCGTCATCGAGGTCAAGCGCGACGCCGACCCCGAGGTCGTCTTGAACCAGCTGTTCAAGTTCACCTCGCTCCAGACCAGCTGGGGTATCAACATGGTGGCGCTGGTGGGTGGCCGGCCCCAGATCGTCACCCTCAGGGACATCCTCGAGGCATTCCTCGAGTTCCGCGAGGAAGTCATTATCCGGCGGACCGCCTTCGACCTCGGCAAGGCGCGCGACCGTGCCCACGTCCTAGTCGGTTTGGCGGCCGCCGTAGCCGACATCGATGCCGTCATTAGCCTCGTCCGCGCCGCGCCCAATCCGCAGGCGGCGCGTGAGGAATTGATGGCCCGCGCCTGGCCCACCGAGCAGATCGCCCCGTTCCTGGAGCTGATCGAGCCCGAGGAGGGAACCGAACGCCAGGATGCCTCGACCTTCAGGCTGAGCGAGCGCCAGGCTCGTGCCATCCTTGATCTGCAGCTGCAGCGCCTGACCGGGCTCGAACGCGAGAAGATCACCGGCGAGCTTGGCGAGATCGCCTTGCGCATCCATGAGCTCCTCAAGATCCTGCGCTCGCGCGAGCGGCTGCTCGAAGTGACGACCCAGGAACTCCTGGACGTCAGGGAGCGCTTTGCCAACGAGCGCCGCACCGAGATCGATATCCATTCCGAACCGGACATGGATATCGAGGACTTGATCCAGCGCGAGGACATGGTCGTCACCGTCACGGTCAACGGCTACATCAAGCGCGTCCCGCTCACGACCTTCCGCGCCCAGCGGCGAGGCGGCAAGGGCCGGGCCGGCATGCGCACCCACGACGACGACATCGTGGGCAATCTCTTCGTCGCCAATACGCACACGCCCATGCTCTTCTTCTCGAGCCTGGGCCGGGTCTACAAGCTCAAGGTCTACAAGCTGCCGCTCGGCACGCCGCAAGCGCGTGGCAAAGCGATGATCAATCTCTTCGCCGCCCTTGAGAAAAATGAGTCGATCACGGCGGTCATGCCCCTGCCCGAGGACGAGACGAGCTGGGCCGAGATGAGCGTCTTCTTCGCCACCGCGCGCGGCAAGGTCCGGCGCAACGCGCTGGCCGATTTCGTTCGCGTGCCCTCGAACGGCAAGATCGCCATGGGCCTGGACGGCGACGACAAGCTGGTCGGTGCGGAAGTCTGCGACGACAGCCACGACATCCTCCTGGCCGCCGCCGGCGGCAAGGCCATCCGCTTCCCGGCAAGCTCCGTGCGCGTCTTCCGCTCGCGCAGCTCGGAGGGCGTCTGGGGCATGGACCTGGCCGATGGCGACCGCGTCATCTCCATGTCGATCCTCGACCATATCGAGCTCTCGACCGAGCAGCGCGACGAAGTGCTCCGCTGGGCCAACGCGCGTCGGCGCCAGCTCAATAATGGTCTCTCCAATGGCGAGGAGGGCGAGTCCGCCGAACCCGTCGAGACGGCCTTCGAGCCGCAATTCCTCTCGCGGGAGGAACTGGATGCCTATGTCGATCGCGAGCAGCTTGTGCTGACGGTGACGGCCAATGGCTTTGGCAAGCGCACTTCGGCTTTCGAATACCGGGTCACGCGCCGAGGTGGCCAGGGCATCATCAATATCGAGACCTCGGCAAGAAATGGCGGGGTCACAGCTGCCTTCCCCGTCGCCAATGGCGACCAGCTCATGCTCGTTACGGATCGCGGCAAGACGATCCGCATGCCGGTCAAGGACATCCGTATCGCCGGTCGCAACACGCAGGGCGTCAAGCTTTTCACGACCGATGGTGCTGAGCAGGTCGTCTCGGCAGCGCATCTCCCGGAGACGGAGGGCGAGAGCGTCGACGAAGTGGCCGACGAGGAAATCCTGGACGGAGAAGAGCCAACCACCTCCTCCGCCGACGACCCGGCCTGATCAGCCGGGCTGCTATCGCCGCCATAAAGGACCGCCATCCATGTCCGAGCCGCGCGTTGGCGTCTATCCGGGTACCTTCGACCCGATTCATAACGGGCATGTCGACATCATTCGTCGGGCGGCAGCCCTGGTCGACCGTCTGATCGTCGCCGTGGCGATCAATGCCGGCAAGGATCCCTGCTTCGACCTCGAGCACCGCACGATGATGGTCGAGCATGAAATCGCCGGCATCAGCGCCACCTTGCCACCAGGCCATGTGGTCGAAGTCCGCTCTTTTAAGAACCTCTTGATGCAATTTGCCGCTGAGGTACGGGCCACGATGGTCATTCGCGGCCTTCGGGCCGTCTCCGACTTTGAATACGAATTCCAGATGGCCGCAAACAATAAGAGGCTGCATCCGGAGATCGAAACCGCCTTCCTCATGGCATCGGAGCACCATCAGTTCCTGGGCTCGCGCTTCGTCAAGGAGATCAATGCCCTGGGCGGTGACGTCTCGTCGATGGTCTCGCCCTTCGTCCTAGCCGAACTCGACCGTAGGCAACGCTGAAGCCGTCTCAGCTTGCGACTTCAGCACCCGCTTCCACCGAGATCGGCAGCCGGGCCGCCGGCCCCCTGCCACTGCTCATCCGGATAAATAGCTGCTTCGGGGACCGGTTTTTGGACGTTTCGCTGTTCGATTTCGACCTGCCTTCAGACCTGATCGCACAGACGCCCGCCGTCAATCGCGACGCAGCACGGCTGCTGACGATCGGCGCAACGCTCGCGGACCGTGCGATCGTCGAATTGCCGGACCTGCTGCGCCCAGGCGACCTTCTGATCGTCAACGATACACGCGTGCTTCCCGTCCGCTTCGAAGGCCACCGCGCGGCCTCGGGTGAACGGCCGGCCCTGGTCTTCGCAGCGACGCTCGTCGAGCCCTCGGGCACCGATCACTGGTGGGCCCTTTGCCGCCCCGCCAAGCGGCTGCGGGCGGGCGATCCGGTCCGCCTGGGGCAGACGCTCCTGGCTCGCGTGGCGGGCAAGGATGACGAAGGCCGGGTTCTTTTGGCCTTCGAGCTGGAAGGCCAGGCGTTGCTTGCCGGCATCAAGGCCGAAGGCGCCATGCCGCTGCCACCTTATATCCACCGGCCGGCCGGTGCGACGGCGGCCGACCGGCTGCGCTACCAGACGGTCTTTGCAGCAAGGGACGGCGCGGTAGCGGCGCCGACGGCAGCGCTCCATTTCACCGAGGCCCTGCTGGCCAGGCTGGCAGCCGCCGGCATCGAGCGCGCCAGCCTCACCCTTCATGTGGGGATGGGAACGTTCCAGCCGGTCAAGGCCGAAGACACGGCCGGGCATATCATGCACGAGGAATGGTACGAGTTACCAGCCGCCACGGTCGCCGCCATCGAGCGGACGCGCGCCCAGGGCGGGCGCGTCGTGGCCGTCGGCACGACGGTTCTGCGCACCCTCGAGAGCGCGCTCGACGATCAGGGCCGGATCGTCGCCCGCAGCGGCCGGACGGGCATCTTCATCACGCCCGGCTGGCAGTTTCGCACGGCCGATCTTCTCCTTACCAACTTCCACCTGCCGCGCTCGACCCTCTTCATGCTGGTCTCGGCCTTCGGCGGCATGGACCGCCTGAAGGCCGCCTACGCGCATGCGATCAAAGAACGTTACCGCTTCTTCTCCTACGGCGATGCCTGCCTGATCGAACGGGCCGAGGCGAGCCTGCCCGGATAAGCGAGCGGCCCTCAGGCGCGAGTCGATGAGGGCTACCGGCGGCCTCAGGCCGCCGGCTCGACGATGCGGGCAGCCTCGGGGTCGATGACGAGGCGGCGCTCGTGGTAGCGAGCGACGCTCGGCTTGTGCGCGAT
Organism: Arboricoccus pini; assembly: GCF_900187945.1. GTDB lineage: Bacteria > Pseudomonadota > Alphaproteobacteria > Geminicoccales > Geminicoccaceae > Arboricoccus > Arboricoccus pini. Next base: position 19,104 of record NZ_FYEH01000006.1, read on the forward strand.
GCTGACCAGCGTCGTCTGGGCAAGGCGCTCCTTCAAGAGGCCGTAGAGATAGGCTTCGGTCGGCTCGTCCAGGGCAGAGGTCGCCTCGTCGAGAAAGAGCCAGTCGGGATTGAAGAGCAAGGCGCGGGCGATGGCCAAGCGCTGCTGCTCGCCGGGCGAGAGATGAATCGACCAGTTCTCCTGCTCACCCAGCCGGTCCTTGAGATGCCCCAGCCGGCAAAGCTCCAGGACGCTTGCCATCTCGGCCTGCGTGTGCGCCTCGGGCTTGTCGGGATAGCAGAGCGTGGCCGCGAGCGTACCGATCGGCAGATAGGGCCGCTGGGGCAAGAAGAGATTGCGCGTGCCTAACGGCAGGGTGAGCTTGCCCTTGCCGAAGGGCCAAAGGCCGGCCAGGACGCGAAAGAGGGTGGACTTGCCGCTTCCCGAGGGACCCTGGAGGAGGACGGACTGCCCCTTCTCGATGGCAAAGCCCGTGCCCTTCAGGATGACGTGGCCGTCCGGCAGGGCGATGTCGGCATCGTCGAGGACGAGCCGGTCGCCACGCTGCACGACGTCGAAGCCCGGGTGCCTCGCCTGGTCGCGATGCGTCACCGACATCGCCTCGGCGAACTGGGTGAGACGATCGACGGTGGCCTTCCAGTCGGCCAGACCGGAGAAGCTGTCGACGAACCAGGACATCGCACCTTGCACCTGGCCGAAGGCCGAGGAGATCTGCATGACCTGGCCCAACTGGATGGCCCCCGCGAAATAGCGCGGTGCGGCCACAAGGAAGGGGAAGATGATGGCCGCCTGACCATAGAACGAGGTCAGCCAGGTCAGCCGCTTATTATAGACCATATAGTCGTAGAACGTATCGTAGACCCGGCCGAAGGCACCATTCAGGCGGCGGCGCTCATCCGGCTCGCCGCCATAGAGCGCTATGCTTTCCGCATTCTCGCGAATGCGGGTCATCTGATAGCGGAAATCGGCGTTGAAACGCTCGAGCATGAAATTGATGCGCACCAGCGGCCGGCCCACATAGTAGGTCAGCACCGAGCCGATCGCCGCGTAGACCAGCGCCACCCAGAACATATAGCCCGGTATCGTGATGCCGAGGAACTCGATCGGTCCGGAGAGCGCCCAAAGGATGAAGGAAAAGGTGATCAGCGAGACGATGTTGGAGAGCAGGCCCACCGAGATCGAGAGCGTCTGGGTGGTGAACAGCGCCACATCCTGCTCGATACGCTGCTCGGGATTGTCGGCACCGTGATTGGCCAGCTCCATGCGGTAATACGTCCGCTCCGAGAGCCAGTCGCGAAAATAGATATTCGTCACCCAGCGCCGCCAGCGGATGGTCAAGAGCTGCCTTAGCCAGAGCGTATAGACGCCGATCACGATGAAGACGAAGGCAAGGACGGCAAAGACGCCCATCTCCCACCAAAATGTCGCTTCGTCCTTGGCCTGGAGGGCATCATAGAAGCGGCCATACCAGTCATTGAACAGCTTGGAGAGCCAGACCTGGACGAAATTGAGCACGATGACGGCAAGAAGGAGGACGCGCGCCACGGAGCGTTCCTTCGCCTTGAACCGGACGAACCAGAACTGGACCTGGGTATCCTCGTCCGAAAACCAGTAGGGCTTGGCGAGCTGCCAGATCTTCGAGAGGAAGCCCCTCGTATCGGCGATGCGACGGACGAGATTGGTCGACATGATACTCCTGGCGTGGCGCCTTGACGCGCCTGGCTCGATGAAACCGGCGCTGGCCGCAATGTGGCCCAGCCGGAATTAACCCCAAAGTGAAAGTTCGACCAAGAAGCCGCCGGCAATTTTTGGCCGTCTATCGGCCTTCGGCCTGCTTCAGACGGGAGTCAGGGTCTATCGGCCTTCGGCCCTGCTTGAGACTGAGGCTATCCGGCCGAGCCTGGTGATACCGGAGGCGATCACTCGTGGCCGATCTCGTCATCGTGACCGCTCCGGCTGCTTTTGACGGCCAGCCCCATGAGGACGATCGCCAGAATGATCGAGAGCGACGTGCCCAGCGCCAGGGCGATCATCCCGTGCAGGCCGATCGGCAGATCCGCCGCCTGTGTCCACACCCACCAGGCGACCATGCCGGCCACGACGATCATGGCCAGGATCAGCAGGATCGAGAGCCACGTGCCACCACTCCAGCGTGTCATTGTTTTGTCCGGGACAAACGGATCGGCCGGTTGCGGGCCACGCGTTGCGCAGGTTTCATGCGCTAGAAGGTATCGCTCGGACACCCATTATGCCAGACCATCGCCCAACCTTACCAAGCCCCGCCCCAGGAAAGGCTGGATGAGCGAACGCGAGCGCTGGACGACCATGACCCTTCTTCAGGACCGCCTGGAGCTGCAGGATCGCTGCGTGCTCGACATTGGCTGTGGCGACAATGCCCTCGTCGCAACGCTCCAGGCGGCGGGTGCCCGGTCTTTGGGCCTGGACTTGCCCGGCCGGCCAAAGGCGGTATCGGGCACGCTGTTCGTCGCCGCCAGCGGCCTTGCACTTCCCTTCGCGGCAGCCAGCTTCGATCTCGTCCTCTTCCACAACAGCCTCCACCATCTCCCTCGGGGCCAGATGCAGGCGGGACTGGCGGCGGCCCTCCGCTGTCTTTGCCCGAAGGGCGATCTCATCGTCATCGAGCCCCGGCCGTCGGGCGAGCTTTTCGAGCTTTTCCGGCCGATCGATGACGAGACAGCGATCCGGGGCGAGGCGCAGACGCTGGCGATGGAGGGTCTGCCCGGCGCCCGGATCGTCGAGTGCCTGGAATATCTGAGCGAGCGGCGCATCGAGCACGCCGATGACCTGCTGCGGCGCGCGGTCGGCGTCGATCCATCACGAGGTGCGATCATCGAACGCGCCGCCCCGGCGATCCGGGAGGCTTTCGCGCGAGCGGGCAAGCCGCATCCGGAGGGCGGACGACTCTTCCTGCAACCAATGCTGTTCGTCCATATGCGCCGGGAGCGCCCCGTCGCTCTGCAACTCGAGGAGGCGACCGACCGGGCAGCGCGCGATGCCTGTCTGGCCCTCCGTCGCCACGTCTTCGTCGAGGAACAAGGCGTGCCTCTGGCCGAGGAATATGAGCCATTCGACAAGGAAGCGCCGATGCTCCTCGCCCGCATGGATGGCGAGCCTGCCGGAACGCTGCGCTGGCAGACGCTGCCCGACGGGCGGGTGAAAATTCAACGTGTGGCCGTGGCCAGGCATTGGCGTCGCCGGGGCATCGCCGCGCACATGCTGGAGGTCCTGCTTGAACGGCTTGACGCGGCCGGCATTCCGGAGACGATCCTTTCAGCACAGCTCGATGCCCAGCCACTCTACCGGCGTTTCGGCTATCAGGCTTTCGGCCCGGTCTTTCCTGATGGCGGCATTTCGCATATCAGCATGGCCCGCCCGCACCCAGCGCGGCAAAAGCGAAGATGATCACTCAAGCGCGCCTACCCAAAGCGCTGCCTTTTTGAATGTCCCACGATCCAAAACACGAACAGGAGCCCAAACCGATGCGGCTAGCCCTCAAGAGCCTTACCCTGGCGGCAGCCATCGTCGGCGGCACATGGTTGACGGCCGACGCTCAGGACGCATCCACGCCGCCGGTCCAGGCGGCACCCTTGCCGAGCCCGGACACGGTGGTCGCGGTCGTCAATGGCCAGAATATCCTTCTGGGCGACGTCGAAGCCGCTCAGACCATGCTGCCGGAGCAGTACCGCCAGGTACCCCTGCAGGCGATCTTCGATCCGCTGCTCGAGCGCCTCGTCGACGCACGTCTCCTGGCCGAACAGGCCGAGAAGGACAAGATTGAGGATCGCCCCGAGGTCAAGGAAGCGCTGGCCGAGGCCCGCCGCCAGGTCCTGCAGCAGCAGATCGTCGAGGCGGCCGTCAAGGCCGGCACGACGGATGACAAGCTCAAGGCCATCTATGAAAAGATGAAGGGCCAGCCGGACTTCGCGCAGGAAGAGGTGCATGCGCACCATATCCTCCTGCAGAGCGAAGCCGAGGCGCAGGACGTCATCAAGCAACTCGACAAGGGCGCCAAGTTCGACGAGTTGGCAAAGAAGCTCTCCAAGGATCCCTCGGCGGCGTCCAATGCCGGCGATCTCGGCTGGTTCACCCGCGGCACGATGGTCAAGGAGTTCGCCGACGCGGCCTTCACAATCAAACCCGGCACCGTCAGCCAGACCCCGGTCCAGAGCCAGTTCGGCTGGCACGTCATCCGGGTCGACGAGAAGCGCACCAAGATCCCGACCTTCGAGGAGAAGGAAGCCGAGATCCGCGACCAGACGGCGCGCGAGATTGTCACCGCCCTCGTAGCCGACGTTCGCAAGGATGCTAAGGTCCAGACCTTCCAGATCGACGGCTCGCCCAAGCCGGCCGAGAGCGCGCCGACGACCCCGGCGGCCCCCGCCAACCCATAGACCGCCATCGCGCGGCCAGGCTTCGCGCGCATCATGGCTTGACCGGCCAGCCAGGGATCGGCTTGAAGAGGCCGCGTCCTGGTCCGGCCGCAAGCGCGAGGAGCATCGTCATGGCGAAGATCACCGAGACATCGCCCCTGGCACCGCCCTCCTTTCCAGCCCTGCCGGCAGTGGCGGGGTTCCGCTTCGCCACGCTCGAAGCCGGCATCCGCTATAAGGGACGGCGCGATCTGACGCTGATCGAGGCTGCCCCGGGTACGAGCGTCGCCGCCGTCTTCACCAAATCCGCCACGGCCGGCCATCCCGTCCTCTGGGGCCGTCGCATCCTGCCGCATGGCAAGGCGCGTGCCGTCATCATCAACGCGGGCAACGCCAACGTCTTTCGCGGCGCCGAGGGCGATGCCGCGGTCAAGGCCGAAGCGGAGATGCTGGCGGCCGCCCTCGACTGCGCGCCCGAAGAGATCTACGTGGCCTCAACCGGGGTCATCGGCGAGCGCCTGCCGGTCGAGAAGATCATCGACGCGATTCCGGCTTTGATCCCGGCCCTGGCCGTGGACGGCATCGCCGCCGCCGCGTCCGCCATCATGACGACGGACACCTTCCCCAAGGGCGCGCTCGCCACGGCGGAGCTCGGCGGCAAGACGGTAACCATCGCCGGCATCGCCAAGGGCTCGGGCATGATCGCGCCTGACATGGCAACCATGCTGGCCTTCGTCGTCACCGACGCCGACCTGCCGCCCGCCATTCTCCAGCCCCTCCTCCTGGAGGGCTCGGACAAGAGCTTCAATGCCACGACCGTCGATGGAGATACCTCAACCTCGGACACGCTTCTCCTTCTGGCCAGCGGCAAGGCCGGCAACACGCCGGTAACCGGCATCGAGGATCCGGCATTGGCGGCCTTCAAGGCGGCCCTAGACCATGTCCTCCTCGATCTGGCCCTTCAGGTGGTGCGCGACGGCGAAGGGGCGCAAAAGCTGATCCAGATCTCCGTCAGCGGTGCCCTTGATGACCGGGCTGCCCGGCGGCTGGGCCTCGTCGTCGCCAACTCACCCTTGGTCAAGACCGCGATTGCCGGCGGCGATGCCAACTGGGGACGGATCATCATGGCCGTGGGCAGAGCCGGCGAGACGATCGAGCTCGCAAGGCTGGGCGTCGCCTTCGGCGGTACGCCCGTCGCCCGCAACGGCGGCGCCGTGCCGGATCTCGACGAGGCACCTGTCGCCGCTCATCTGGCAGGTCAGAAGATCGACATCGACATCGAGGTCGGCACCGGGCCGGGTAAAGCCACCGTCTGGACCTGCGATCTGACGCACGGCTACATCGATATCAACGCCGATTATCGCTCATGAGTGATGGAGCCGGCTGCGCGGCGGTGCCCGAGCCGAGCTCGACGGGCCGGCTGCTCCTGGTGGCTGCCTGCGCGCTTCTTGACGCCGACGGTCGCGTCCTCGTGACGGAGCGTCCAGCCGGCAAGGCGATGGCCGGCTTGTGGGAATTTCCGGGCGGCAAGCTGGAGCCGGGCGAGAGCCCCGAGGCCTGCCTCGTTCGCGAACTCTTCGAGGAATTGGGCGTGCGCACGAAGCCCGCCTGCCTGGCCCCCTTGACCTTCGCGAGCCACACCTACCCGGACTTCCACCTGCTGATGCCGCTCTATGTCTGCCGCGTCTTCGATGGTGCGCCGGCGGGCCGGGAAAACCAGGCCATCCGCTGGTGCCGGGTGCATGAGCTGCGTAATCTCGCCATGCCGCCGGCCGATCTGCCGCTCATCGCCCATCTGGAGGAGTTGCTGACCTGAGCGTCGTCCCGGGTCGCCATTCCTCGCTCGTTGTCCCTCCTGGAGGACACAAGCCCGATGCAGCCCATCGATTACGCCGACGCCTCGCCTGAGGTCAGGGCAGTCTATGACGACATCATGGCGAGCCGCGGTGTCACCGACGTCAATAATTTCTGGAAGTATCTGGCGAACGATCCCAAGGGATTGCGGCGCACCTGGACCAGCGTGAAGGAGATCATGGCGCCGGGCGCCCTCGACCCGCTCGTCAAGGAAATGCTCTATGTGGCGGTCAGCGCCAGCAATGGCTGCGACTACTGCATCGCCAGCCATACGGCTGCGGCAAGGAAGGCCGGCATGAGCGACGCCATGCTGGGCGAACTCCTGGCCGTCGTCGGCATGGCGAACGAGACCAACCGCCTGGCACAGGGCTATCGCATCCCGGTCGATGCCCAGTTTGGCGGCCCCAAAGACTAGAGGCTTTCTTGCGGCTATCGCGCGTCGCGCTGCTTGAGCCGGGGAATCTTGCGGCTATCGCAACTGCGGACGCTTCCCGGTCTCGGCTGGCTGTCGGCGCGGAGAGGAAGAGCTACCAGCGTCGATGCGGGCCGTCGAAGAGATCACCCAAGGCACGGCGCAGGCGGATCGTTATTGCCCGGCGGCGGCCATGCTCGGGACGATCGTGACGGAGATGGCAGCGCTGGCAGAGGGCGGCCAGATTCTCCTTGCGGGAATTGCCGGGATTATGGTCGAGATGCGCCGTGCTGAGCACGAAACGCCGCAAAACGACATGGGTGTACTCGACGAAATCGGGCCAGGGTGCTTCCTCACCCTTGTCGCCGCGCCAGCGCCGCTGTTCCTCGTCGAACCAGCGGCCATCGGGAAGCTGGCTCAAGGGAACGCGGTCGGGACGGCCGCACCACTCGCATCGTCCCTTGGCGCGATCGAAACGGATGCGACGGCTGATAAGAGGCCAGTCGATCGGATAATACCAACGGAGATCCGGATGGATCGGCATGCAGGGCTTCGCTCTCTCCTGCCGCATCGCTGATCGGGAAACGGGGCAAGGATGCGGCGGCTTCTTGGAACGACTATGAGGGCAAGGGTTGGCCGAAGGTCAAGAGCGCTGGCGGCACTGCCGCTCCTGGCTTGGCTGGCGGCCTGTGCAGGCGAGCCCAGCTTCAGGGGCGCCGAGCCGATCGGCGATGCCCGCCTGGCCCGCGCCCATCTGCGCGCCATGGTCGATAACGGGCCGGTGCCGGCTGAGCTCCGCCAGGTGCCCGAGAGCCTGGGCCCGGCCGATACGGTCAGGGCAGCCGCCAGCGGCATCCAGTTCTTGAAGCCGGTCTTCGACCCGGTCGTGGTGCCGCCCGGCCGCATCGAGGGAGCCCGGCTGGTTCTCTGGTTCGACGGTCCGCGCGTCGCCGCCGATGTCTGCGCCGGCCGCAATACGGTCCAGCCGATACCACGCCGGCAACCTGAATTGTCGGCGGCCTGGTGCGAGGGTCCGAACGCCGTGGCCGGCATTGTCGGCGTCGCGGCCGACTCCTCGCGGGCCGCCATGGAGCGCCTGGTCTGGCAGGCCAGCGGCCGGCTCTTCCCCGACACCTATGTCGACGATACCGGCCTCGATTTCTGGGGCATGAAGGTTCGTCCTGGTGGCAGCGTCGGCTTCTAGGCCCGGGCAGCCCGTCTCGGCCAGCGAACTCGTCATGCGCGACGCAATCGCCCTCTCGGCCCATGGAGGTTCACCATGGGGCGCCGGATCCTCGATCGGCCGGCGCCCTTGAAGACAGCGGCCATCCGAGCGCACCGCTAGCGCTCGGGCGGTGGCGGGCTTGCATCCTCGGTCGCACGCACGGGATCCTCGGCCTCGGGCAGGACGACCAAATTTTGCATCTGAGCTGCTGTCATGTCGGTTCGAAGCGCGCCGTCCGGCGCCCAGCGCACCGCGCGCCGTCCGAGCAGGAAGGCCGTTCCTCCCACACCCATAAAGCCGCCCGTCTTGACGACGAAGTGGGTGACCTCGCCGCTCTCAAGGTCAAGCTCCAGGTCGACGATCGTGCCAAGGCTCTTGCCATCGATGCCCAGCACCGGCTTGTTCAGCAATTGGCTGGCGCGGACCGCATCGACCGGCAGGATCGCCGCCGCCTGGGGTGGTGGACGCGCCGACGCCCCCTCGCTCGAGGCCGCCGGCGATCCGCCCGGAAAACGGCCCGTGGGCGAGCCGGGCAGACCTTCTTCCGCCAGGGCCGGCAAGCTCGCCAGCAGCAGGCACAGCAGGAGAGAAGGGCAGACACGCATGACGACCTCCTTTCCTTCATGTTTGGCCCTTTTGGGGCGAATGGTGGGCATATCAGATGTTCCCGGCCATTGTCTCCGCTTCGGGATCAGTCTGACTGCCCACAACCCAATAGTTGAATCGACCCGACGCGTCTAAATCCGCTACGAAGCGAGAGCTTAACGAGACTTCATGACCCGATCCGGAGACCCCCACATGTTACGCCTTGCCAAGGCTGCCCTTCTGACGATTTTCGTGGCCGTACCACTGGCCGCCCATGCCGAGCCCGTCGCCTACACGCTCGACAAGTCACATACCTCGATCACCTTCGACGTCGACCATTTCGGCTTTTCGACGGTCCATGGTCGCTTCCCAGACTTTGACGGCACGATCACCCTTGATCAGCAAAAGCCCGAGAACAGCAAGGTGGCGTTCACGGTCAAGGCTGCCAGCATCGACACGCAGTGGGACAAGCGTGACGAGCATCTTCGCTCCGACGCATTCTTCAATGTCGCGAAGTTTCCTGACATCACCTTCACGAGCACCAAGGTAGTCGTCGACAAGAAAGACAAGAACGCCGCGGAGGTTACTGGCAACCTGACGCTGATCGGCGTCACCAAGCCCGTCACCTTCCACGTCAAGCTACGCAAGCTTGAGAAGAGCCCGATCACCCAGAAGATGACGGCCGGCCTTGAGGTCGAGGGCAAGATCAAGCGCACCGATTTTGGCATGTCGGCCTATGCGCCGATGGTCGGTGACGAGATACCGCTGCGGATCGACACCGAAGCCTTCATCAACTGAGCATCCGATCTCCAGGAGGCCCGCGCATGCGCCGGTTCAAGACGATCTACCTGCTGTTGGCGGCTCTTTCGCTGGCGCCGGCGACGGCGCGTGCGGCCAACTGGCAGCTCGAGCCCGCTCAGTCCCGGCTTGCCGTCGACTTCAAGCAAGGCGGCGGCGAGATTAAGGCCGCGTTCGACCGCTTCGCGGGTACCATCGAGTTCGACCCCAATGATCTCGAACACGCCGCGATCACGATGACCATTGACCTCACGAGCTTTGCCAGCGGCGATGCCGGGCGCGACGGCCAGGCAAAGAGCGCGTCTTGGCTCGATGCCGACAAGACGCAGCAGGCGGTCTACAAGACCCTATCGATCGCAAGGCATGCAGGCGACGTCTACACCGTCCAGGCGGAACTGACACTCCGTGGCGTCACGCAGCATCTGACGCACGACGTGACGATCACCATCGACGGCGATCAGGCGCATGCCACCGGCAGCGTGTCGCTGCCGAGGCTCGATTATGGCGTCGGCAAGGAGGCGGACCCCAGCGGCGACACCGTAAGCCTCGATGTCGGCGTAAGCTTCGACGTCAGCGCCAAACGGAGCTGAACAGCATGGCGACGATGAACACCGCAAATGGATGGGGCTGGCCCGCCCGCCTGCTCCACTGGGGGATGGCACTCCTTATCGTCGCCATCTGGCTCCTCGGTCGTTACATGGTGAGCCTGCCCGACAGCGCCATGATGGCGAAGTTCGACGATTACCAGCTCCATAAGAGCCTGGGACTGACGGCCTTCGCGCTGGGCGTGGTGCGGCTGCTCTGGCGCACCTTGAACCCTGCACCCGCCATGCCGCCCCACATGCCGGGCTGGGAGCGGCTGGCCGCGCATGCGAGCCACGCTCTCCTCTATGTCCTGATCCTGGGAATTCCGCTCTCGGGCTATCTCATGGCCTCCAGCTCGACGCTGGGCATTCCCACCATCTACTTCAAGATCTGGCACGTGCCCCACCTTCTAGGTCCGAACGCCGCCGCCGAGACGACTTTCAAGTGGGTACACGATCAACTGGGCTGGCTCCTCGTCATCGTTCTTGGCTTGCATGTGGCTGCGGCCCTCAAGCATCAGGTCATCGACCGGGACGATATTCTAAAGCGGATGCTCAAAGGCTGACCACGCACGTCAGGTCGAGTTGTCGCACGGCTCGTCAAGGCCGCCTTTATAAGGCCCGGCTCGCAAGATGTGCTGGATCACGCCCGGCTGATCGCCTGAGCCGTCCTCTAGTTCGGCGGAGTCGATGGCTGGATGCCTGTCCTGGACGCTGGCGAAGACGCGCAGACCTGCGCGAGGGCGGCGGCGGCGATATCGACAACGTACTGGCATGGGCTGTGAGCATGGCTGGCTTCCGTTCCTGCATGGAAGCCTCAGCTAGCGTCGTTGCAGACCCTCCACCAGCAACGTCCAGCAGCCGCCAGACAGCCTGCTGTGATCAACGGTCGCAGCGGATATTCATCCATTCCGAGAGGTCGTTGCATCTCGGGCACGATCGATAAAAAGCCTTTTATCCTAGGCGGTTGGCCTGTGACTAAAAAGCTTCACAAAGGTTAACGCCGCCAACCGAGTCTGCAATGCTGCGTTGCAACACACCCGCTACCGCTCAACTCCGGCGAGGCGCATCTAACAGCACGAAGCAACCGCCAAGATGGACATCCCGAACATGGCACTCTTCGCAAAACTCTCATCGCTCATCGAGCGCCGCCGCCGCGAAAGCCAGACCGCCTACGAGCTCTCGCTCCTGAGCGACCGCGACCTCTCCGACCTCGGCATCTCGCGCATCGACATCAAGCGCCTTGCCCGTGAAAGCGCTGAGAATGGCGTGATCGACCTTTACGACTGGCGCGATCGTCGCGACGCCGTCGCCACCGGCCTTGCCGCCTGATCGGCGATGTCGCGCGCAAGCGCTGAAAGACGGTTCAAAGCAACCGTCGAGAGTTCGTCGACAGAACCGAGGCGAACGTCGCCGGGCATGATTGCCCCTCCTGAAACAAGGCGTGATCACCTTTAGTGATCGCGCCTTTTTCATGTTCAGTGCCATCTCCAACACGACCGATCCCGCGTCCGACAGATGTCGTTCGCTTAGCTGATGCGGCCGGACCCAAGGAATAAGGCGAGCATTCCCACCTAGGCTCGCTAATCGAATCTGACTGACGCGGTGCCGGCAAAGCGCAATCGACTTGGCCGCGGCCCGGATGTCGGCTTTTGCCCGCGTGCAGGTCGGGCAGATGATCAACCGACAATGCTAAAGACGCGGGCTAAAGACGCGGGCTAAAGACGCGGCCGCGTGCGCCCCGGATGGCGAGCAACCTCGCCACCACCCTTCCCGGATGCATGAGAGCGAACGGCCCAATGCGGGACCCTATTTCGTTTCACGACGAATAAGGGCATATCGGGCAGCCTTTCCCGTTCACCTGCCTTGCAAGACGATGCCCGAATTTCGCTTCGAACTCATGGCCGTGGATGGTGCCGCCCGGCGCGGTCGGCTGCACACAGCCTGGGGCGTCATCGACACCCCGACTTTCATGCCGGTCGGCACCGCTGCCACCGTCAAGGCCATGACCTTCGAGATGGTACGCCAGACCGGCGCGCAGATCGTGCTTGGCAATACCTATCACCTGATGCTGCGGCCCGGTGCCGAGCGGATCGCGCGGCTGGGCGGCCTGCGGCGTTTCATGGGCTGGGACGGCCCGATCCTCACCGATTCCGGCGGCTTCCAGGTTATGTCGCTGGCAGCCAGGCGCAAGCTGGATGAGAAAGGCGTCGTCTTCAGCTCGCATATCGACGGCTCGAGGCACGAACTCACGCCTGAGCGCTCGATCGAGATCCAGCACCTTCTCGATGCCACGATCACGATGCAGCTGGATGAATGCATACGCCTGCCGTCCGAGCGGCATGAAACCGAGCGGGCCATGGAACTGTCGCTACGCTGGGCGGAGCGCAGCAAGCAGGCATTCCAGCCGCGCCAGGGTTACGGGCTCTTCGGCATCGTCCAGGGCGGAACCGACCTCGAGCTTCGCGCCCGCTCGGCCAAGGGGCTGGCCGCTATCGGGTTCGATGGCTACGCCGTCGGCGGGCTTGCCGTCGGCGAGCCGCAGGCGTTGATGTTCGAGACCCTCGAAGGGACCTGCCCGCACCTGCCGACGACACATCCCCGCTATCTCATGGGCGTGGGCAAGCCCGCGGATATGGCCGGCGCGGTCCTGCGCGGCATCGACATGTTCGATTGTGTCATGCCGACGCGCTCTGGTCGCACGGCCCAGGCCTTCACGAAGCGCGGCCCGCTCAACATGCGCAATGCCCGCCACGCCGATGATCCACGACCGCTTGATCCCGAGGCGGACTGCCCGGCCACGCGCGACTATTCCCGCGCCTACCTGCATCATCTGGTCAAGTCCGAGGAGATCCTCGGGGCGACGCTCCTTTCTTGGAATAATGTCTGGTATTATCAGGAGGTCATGCGCGGCCTGCGTCAGGCGATCGAGGACGGTCGCTCGCAGCAATTCGTTGCCGACATGCTAGCCAGCGAGGCGGCAGGCGACATCCCGCCTCTGCCCATTCAAAAAGATGCTCGCTGATCGGCGATGCACCTCTCAGGACAACAGGCCTCCGCGACATGCCGTACGTCCACCGATAGGTCGGATCTTCCACCGCTCCCGCTCGATAGGAGCGGATGTCCGAGCATGCCGGGCGCCACGAGCTGCGACGAGGCGAGAAAGGTCGGCCTCCTGGGCGTGGCGCAGCGGCCCAGACGATCGGCCGCATAGGCGATAGTGCCGACCCGGCCGATCGCAGCCCAATCAAGAGCTGCCGATCAACACCGACCGCATCATCATCCGCCGTACCGATGCTAGACCTCGCATTCGACCATGTAGCTGGTAGCAGACGATCGTTGCCATGCGGCGCTTAATCGGGCGCCCCCTGACGCTAGGCTGCCCCCGTGCCACAGCGCAGACGGCCTTGCCCTGCCTTGAATGGACCCGCCGGCTTGCGCCCGCCGCGCCGACAATGGTGACCTAACGCCACCGGAGCAAGCGCAGCGCGTTCAAGGTGACAAGGACCGTCGCTCCCGTATCTGCCAGGATCGCCGGCCAGAGTCCGGTCAGGCCAACGAGCGTGGTGATCAAAAAGACGAGCTTTAGACCGAGCGCCACGGCCACGTTCTGGTGGATGTTGGCAAGCGTGGCGCGCGAGAGGCGGATGAGAGCCGGCACGTCCTGCACCTTGGCCTTCAAGAGCGCTATGTCGGCTGTTTCCAGCGCGACGTCCGTCCCGCCACCCATGGCGATTCCGACCGACGCCGCCGCCAGGGCCGGCGCGTCGTTGATCCCGTCGCCCACCATGGCGACGGGACCACCCTGGCGCAGGCGACCGATCTCGGTCAGCTTCTGGTCGGGGAGGAGTTCGCTCATGACCTCGACGCCCAAGGTCGCCCCAATCGCCGCCGCCGCACGCCGGTTATCGCCTGTGAGCATATTTGACGTGATCCCTAGGCGTCGGAGCTCGGCGATGGCAGCAGCCGCGTCCTCGCGAGGCTCGTCACGCAGGGCGATTACGCCAAGGGGGCGGCCCGACGCTATGACGACCACGACCGTCTTGCCCGCCGATTCCAGCTCGGCCACGCGCCGGCCATCCGCCTCCGCCAAGTTCGCATGACGGGGTGCCAGCACCGCCACGCGAGCGCCTTCCACGTCCGCCTCGACGCCGCGACCAGCCTCGGCCTTCGCATTGCTGGTATTGGGCAAGACGATCTGCCGCGCCGTTGCCGCCTGGAGGATGGCACGCGCCAAGGGATGGCTCGAACCGCCCTCGACGGCGGCGGCCAGACGAAGGATCTCCAAGTCGTCGCCTTCACCCAGTGGCTCGATGTCGGTGACCGCCGGCTCGCCTCGGGTCAGCGTCCCCGTCTTGTCGAAGGCGATCGACTTGACCTTGCCGATCGCTTCCAGGGCCGCACCACTCTTGACGAGCAGGCCACGTCGCGTGCCGGCCGCCAGCCCCGAGGTGATGGCGGCCGGGGTGGAGAGGACCAGGGCGCAAGGACAGCCGATCAGGAGGAGCGCCAGGCCGCGATAGATCCAGGTATCCCAGGGAGCACCGAACAGCAGGGGCGGCAGGAGTACGGTGAGCAGTGCCACGCCAACCACGGCTGGTGTGTAATAGGTGCTGAACCGCTCGATGAAGCGGGCGGTCGGCGAACGCGCCGCTTCCGCCTCCTCAACCATCTGGATGATGCGCGCGATCGTGTTGTCCGACGCGGCCCGCTCTGTCTCCACGGTGAGCGCCGCGCTGCCATTGACGCTACCGGCCAGGACCTGCTCGCCCACCCCCTTGGGGACGGGCACGGATTCGCCGGTAACCGGGCTCTCGTCAAGCTCGGAGAGGCCCTCCAGAATCCGACCGTCGACAGGGACACGATCACCCGGCCGCACCAGCACATGCTGGCCGATCGCCACCTCCTCCGCCGGCACCGTGCGCGTCTGCCCGGCTTCGACCAAAAGGGCAGTACGCGGCACAAGAGCGCCTAGCGCCTGGATGCCCGCCCGGGCACGCCCTGCCGCCAGGCCTTCCATGACCTCACCCAGGGTGAAGAGGAAGACGACGACGGCGGCCTCGGTCGGCGCACCGATCAAGAGCGCACCGATCGTGGCGACGGTCATCAGCATCTCGATGCTGAAAGGTGACCCGGCACGGGCCAGCGCGAACGCCCGCCGGCCGGCCCAATAGAGTCCAACAAGGGCGGCCGGCAACTCGGCCCAGCCTTGGGTCACCGGCAGCAGGAGACCCGCTAGATAGCCCGCGACGAGTAATACGCCGATCGCCGCGAGCCAACGGAAACGCCTGGCCTGCCACCAGGCCCCTTTCTCTGGCGTCCCATGATCATGGGCATGCGCAGCCGAAGCGGCTTGCGCCTTTCCCTGCCCATGCGCGTGATCGTGCCCATCCTCGTGGTCATGGTCATGGTCATGGTGATCATGACCGTGGTCGTCATCGTGATCATGACTGTCGCCAAGGTCGTGGCCACAGCATGAGTCGCTTGCCGGTTCCGGCGCGCGTGCGGCCTCATCCTGCAGGAGACGTGCGTCATAGCCCAGGCTGCGGATCTGCGCCTCGATCGAGGCCCGGGGAGTCTGGCCTTCGTCGAGAGCGAAGGCCAGCGTCTGACGCTGAAAACTCACGGCGACGTCGGACACGCCGGGCTTGCGCCTGACAGCAGTCTCGATCTTGCCCGCACAGCTGGCGCAATCCATGCCGCCAATGCGATAGCGCAATGGCTGGCGGGCAGGAAGGACGGTGGTGTCGGCGACCATGACGGGCCTCTTGCAATTGATGCACGCCTGACAATATCGGACCTGTAGTAGCTATAGGTTCAAGAGGTTTTCGCACGCATGGACGCCGCCTTCTCGATTGGCGATCTCGCGGCCCGGACCGGCACCAAAGTTGAAACGATCCGTTATTACGAAAAATCCGGGCTGATGCCGCCCGTGGCACGCACAGCCGGCGGCCACCGGGCCTACAACAAGGGCCATCTCGATCGCCTGGCCTTCATCCGCCATAGCCGGGAGCTTGGCTTTCCCCTGGAGAGCGTCCGCACGCTTCTGGCGCTAAGCGATCGGCCGGATCAGTCCTGCGCCGAAGTTGACAAGGTGGCGCACAATCACCTCCGCGCGGTCCGCGATCGCATCGCTCGCCTCAGATCGCTCGAGACCGAGCTCGTGCGGATGATCGAGGACGGCAGGCACGGCCAGGTCGGCGACTGCCGAGTCATCGAGGTCCTGGCGGACCAGAGCCACGCGCATTGCCTGCACGATCATCACGACGGAAAGGATCTCTGAGGCCAGGGCCTAGAGCGGAAGCGGTTCGAGCTTACGCAGACGGAGACCGACGGCCACGGCCAGGAGGAGCAGCCCGCCGGTGACTGTAGTTACGCCGGCCCATCCGTGGCTGGACCAAGCAAGGCCGGTCGAAGTGCCGACGATGCTCGATCCCATATAATAGGCCAAAAGGTAGAGCGAGGATGCCTGCGCGCGGTCGACACGTGCCCGCCGACCAACCCAGGAACTGGCGATCGAGTGAGCCGCGAAAAAGCCGGCGGTCAACAGCGCCACGCCCAGGAAAATGAATGCCAGCGAAGAGAGCGCTGTCAGGAGCAGGCCTAACAGCATCACCATCATGAAGACCCAAAGGACCCGGCGTCGGCCCAAGCGGTCGGCCACCTTGCCCGCCCAGGCCGAACTCAAGATGCCCAGAGAATAGACGATGAAGACAACGCCGACGGCCGTCTGGCTGAGATTGTAGGGAGGTGTCGTCAGCCGAAAGCCAAGATAATTATAGACGCTCACGAAACTGCCCATCAGCAGGAAGCCCGTCGCAAAAAGCAACCGCAGTCCTGGATCGGCAAAATGGTGGAGCAACGAGCGCATGAGGGCCGGCGGGTCGAAGCTGCGCGCTGTGAAATGGCGCGACTCCGGCAGCACGTTCCAAAAGGCGATACCGATCACGAGGCTGAGAGCGCCGAGCGAGCCAAGGGCGACGCGCCAGGAGGCATAGTCGGCCAGTATTGAGGTTATCAGGCGTCCGCCCAGGCCGCCGATCGCATTGCCGCCGATATAAATGCCCATGGCCGCGCCCAGATGGGTCGGCTCGACCTCCTCCGCCAAATACGCCATGCCGACCGCGGGAAGGCCGCTCAACGCGATTCCTTCAAGCGCGCGAAACAACAGGAGAAGGCCAAAGGTCGGCGAGAAGGCCGCCAGCAGGTCGAAGCAGGCTGCCAGGATGATCGAAACGGTCATGATCCCCTTGCGGCCGACCACCTCGGAAAGCGAGCTCGCAAAGACCAACCCAATGCCCACCGTGCCCGTGGTCACGGAAAGCGCCAGGCTGGCCGAGGCGGCGCCCAGCCCGAAATATTCGGTGAACATCGGAAAGAGCGGCTGCGTGTTGTAGAGCAAGGCGAAGGTGGCAAAGCCGCCCAAAAACAGCCCGAACGCGGCCCGGCGGTACTCGATCGTGCCAACGCGAATCAATGTCGGCCGCGATGCCCCATCGTCCAAAGGAGCGACCTTGCTCATGCCACGTCCCTGCTCTTGCCAACGACGCTCATTTATATGACGTGCGCTCAAGAATCAGCCCCTTGCGGCACATGGCTTCCAAGCCCGCAGAGCGGAACTGACCCTTGAAGCATGCAGCCGCGCGGACCGTCCGGCCGGCCTATGGCGGCAGGCGTAAGCTTGGTCGAGCTAGCGCTTCATGATCGAACCCAATACACCGCGCACGATCTGCCGTCCCACTTGGCTGCCAACCGACCTGGCCAGCGATTTGACCAATGCCTCGCCAGCACTCTGGCGCCGACCACCGCCGCCGCCCAGAATGTCGTCAAGAATGGAGCCTCCCTGGACCGGGGGAGGTGCCGCCGCCGTTCGTCGAGCTGCCGGGGCGGGAGCCGATGCCTGGGCGGGAGCGGATGCCGTCGGCTGGGAGCGGCGAAAAGCGCCGCCCCAGGGATCGTTGCTCCGCGTTGGCGCGCTTGGCACCTCGCGTGGGCTCGGTTCCTCGACGCTGGTCGTCCGCGCGTTCAGCCGCTCGAAGGCAGAGTCCCGGTCGACCGGCTGGTCATATTTGTCCTTGAGCGGGCTGCGCTCGATAAGAGCCTTGCGCTCCTCCGCCGTAATGGCGCCCATGCGTGAGCGCGGCGGCAGAATCTTCGCCCGGTCGACGATGGCGGGCACGCCACCTGGCTGCAGCATGGAGACGAGTGCCTCACCAACGCCCATCTCGCCGATCACGTCCGCAGTCTTGAAGGCAGGGTTCGGACGGAATGTCTCAGCTGCCACGCGAACAGCTTTTTGATCGGTGGGCGTGAAGGCACGCAACGCGTGCTGGACGCGATTACCCAGTTGTCCCAGAACCGACGAGGGCAGGTCTTGTGGGCTCTGCGTAACGAAATAAACCCCAACGCCCTTGGAGCGGACCAGCCGGACCACCTGCTCGATCTTATCGATCAAGGCCTTGGGGGCGTCATTGAAGAGGAGATGCGCCTCGTCGAAGAAAAAGACGAGCTTGGGCTTGGCCAGATCGCCGACCTCCGGCAACTGCTCGAACAACTCCGAGAGCAGCCAGAGAAGGAAGGTCGCGTAAAGACGCGGGCTGCGAACCAGTTCATCGGCCGCCAGGATGCTGACCGCGCCGCGTCCGTCCGGAGCCAGCAGCATGAGATCCCCGAGTTCGAGGGCCGGCTCCCCGAAAAATGGCTCACCGCCCTGCTGCTCGATTCCCAAGAGACGTCGCTGGATCGTCCCGATCGTCGCCTTGCTGACATGGCCGTAACGGCTGGAGAGATCATCAGCGCGCTCGGCCACATACGCCAGGATGGCCTGCAAGTCCTTGAAGTCGAGAAGAAGAAGCCCCTCGTCGTCGGCAAGCTTGAAGGCGATATTCAAGACACCTTCCTGCACCTCGTTCAACTCGAGGAGGCGCGCCAGGAGCAAAGGGCCCATCTCGGCCACCGTGGCCCGGACCGGATGGCCTTGTCGACCGAAGAGATCAAGCAGGATGACAGGCGTGGCCTCGTAGGCGAAATCGGTCTCGCCCAACTCGGCCGCCCTGCTCTCCACCTTGGGATTGGGACTGCCCGTCTGCGAGAGGCCGGCCAGATCACCCTTGATGTCGGCGCAAAAGACCGGCACGCCCGCCCGGCTGAAACCTTCGGCCATCACCTGCAGCGTGATCGTCTTGCCCGTGCCCGTGGCACCGGCGATCAGCCCGTGCCTGTTGCCCAGCGCCAGTTGTAGATACTGCGCCTCCTGCCCTCGTCCGAGCAGCACGGCCTCCGTCGCCATTTCGCTTTCTCCACGATGCCCCACGGCATCGATCATAAGGAGGCACGACAATATTCGGCAACTGCGCGGCCTGTCTTACAATCATGGACACGGGTCTAAAGTTGCCTTACGAAAGCTTTAATAACGAGTACAACATAGGTCCATCAGGGAGAGACCATGCTCGCCAAAGCCGCGCCTTTCTTGGCACGACGCGCCCTTATCGGCGTCCTCACCGCAGGCCTGCTTGCCGGTAGTGCGCTCGCCTCGACCGCTGGCGCTGAGACCCTTACGGTCTGGTGGAACAAAGGTTTCTATCCGGCCGAAGACGAGGCTTTCGACCAAGTGGTCGCAGAATGGGAGAAGGCCACCGGCAACAAGGTCAATCTCTCCTATTATTCAACGGGCGACATTCCGGCCAAGATCATTTCGGCGATCACCACGGGCCAGGTGCCTGACATCGCCTATGCCGATCTGAACGATTTCGCCATCGTACCGCAGCAGGCCTGGAAGGGCGCGCTCGAGGACGTCTCGGACGTCGTCAAGCCGGTAGAGAACAAGTTTACCCCGACAGCACTCAAGGGAGCCAATCTCTATAACGACCAGGAAAAGAAGCGCTCTTATTACGCCGTCCCGCTCAAGCAACAGGCTCTCCACAACTTCATCTGGAAGCCGATGATCGAGGAGGCCGGCTATAGCGAAAAGGATATCCCGCTCGACAACTGGGATAAATACTGGGCCTTTTTCGGCGACGCACAGAAAAAGCTGCGCGCCAAGCGGCAGCGCGTCTTCGCGCTGGGCTTTCCGATGTCAACGGTCGATTCGGACAATTACTATACATTCAACCAGTTGGCCCTGGCCTATGGAGCCCGCTTCGTCAAACCGGACGGCACGCTCAATCTGGACGATCCGAAGGCGAAGGAGGGGGCGATCAAAGCCATCACCTTCCTGACGCAGGCCTACGCCGACGGCTTGGTGCCGCAGGGTGCGATCAACTGGGGTGATCCCGACAACAACGCCGCCTTCTTCAGCAAACAGATCATCATGACGTCGAATGCGTCCGTGTCGATCCCGGTATCGAAGTCGGATGACGAGAAGACCTACCACGAGATCATCACACAGCCACAACCGACGGGTCCCGACGGCCAGCCGGTAAGCAGCCTGGTCGCCGTCAAGATCGCCGTGATCCCCAAAGGCGCGCCGCAGGTCAAGCTCGCCAAGGATTTTTTGAGCTTCTTGATCGAGCCGGAGCGCCTCGACAGCTATTTGAGGGCGGCGCGTGGCCGCTGGCTGCCGGTCATGCCTGAATTGATCAAGAGCGATCCCTTCTGGACCGACCCCACCAATCCGCACATCCCGGTCGCCGTCAAGCAGGAGCTGGAGGGCCCGACCGAGCCCTGGCCGTTCGTCTACAATCCCGCCTACAGCCAGGTGAATGCCGAGCAGGTGTGGGGCAAGGCGATCGGCGACGTCATCACCAACGGGCTGACGCCAGAGAAGGCAACTGAGAAGGCGTTCGCGCGGATCAGGGAAATCTTCGCACAGTACCAGATCGCTCAGAACTGAGGCAGCATGGCGAAAGCAACCTCGGAGCGGGCGCCGCCGCTGACGCGCAGCGATACCGGCCGGCAGCCACGCAAGCTGGCACCGGAGCATCTCTGGGGGGTCGTCTTCGTCCTCCCCTATATCGCCATCTTCCTGCTTTTCGTGGTCTACCCGGTGGGCTACGGGCTCTGGCTCGGCGCCGATTGGACGAAGCTGCAAGCGCTCTTTGCCGACCCGCTCTACTATCGAACGGCAGTCAACACGCTCATTCTTCTTCTGGTGGGCGTGAACCTCAAGATGTTCATAGCATTACTGCTCTCAGGCTATCTGCTCCAGCCTTATAAGTGGATGCCGTTCGTCTTCATGCTCATTGTCCTGCCCTGGGCAATGCCGGCCATCCCGACCTTCATCTCGGTGCGCTGGATGCTGAACGGTCAATGGGGCCTGATCAACAACTTTATCTGGACGTTTTGGGAGATCGAGGGGCCCGGCTGGCTCACCAGTCCCAGCCTCGCCATGGGCTCGGTCGTCACCTTTTATCTCTGGAAGTGGGTGCCGTTCTGGACGGTCATCTTCGTCGCCGGCCGGACCGCGATTCCCAAGGAGCTCTACGAGGCCGCAGCCATCGACGGCGCTCGCGGGCTGCAGATGTTCCGCTTCGTGACCTTCCCGATGATGGCCAGCCTCTATCTTATCTGCACCGTGCTTTCGATGATCTGGACGCTGGGCGACTATAACACGGTCCGCTTCATCACGGGCGGCGGCCCCGTCCTCTCGACGCATGTGCTGGCCACACTGGGCATACGCGACGCCTTTGAAGTGGGCGATCCCGGTCTCGGGATGGCAGCGGTGATCTCGGCCTTGCCGCTGCTGGTGCCACTCGTCGCTTTTCTGGTGTGGAAAATGAACAAGGAGCACGTCCAGCTATGAGCGCGGCTGAAACCGCCCCCGCGCACGCGGTGGGCAAAGGCGGCATCGGCGCCCACCTCGCTGCGCTCCTGATCGCCCTCCTCCTCCTCTTCTGGACGCTCTTGCCGATCTACAACATGATCCTGGTCGCGCTCGAACCCGGCGACTCCGTCTTCTCGGGTGCGCTCTGGCCCGAGACTTTCAGCCTCGAAAATTTCCGCATCGTCTTCACCCAGGACCACTGGTACCTGAAGCATTTCTGGTTGCAGATGCTCAACAGCCTGATCGTCGGGCTGGCGGCCGCTTTCTTCACGGTGCTGATCGGCTCGATGGCGAGCTTCTCCATCCAGCGGCTCAGGCTGCGCTACGGCACGCTGCTATCGAACACGGCTCTGCTCAGCTACGCCATCCCGCTCTCGTTCCTGGCAATCCCGTTTTACAATATTCTCCATAATTACGGGCTCCTGGACAATCTCTGGGCCTTGATCATCGTGGCCGTCACCTTTGCCACGCCCTATGCGATCTTCATCTTCTCACAATACAGCGCCAGCATCCCGATCGAGCTCGACGAGGCAGCACGAATCGACGGTGCCAGTGTACCGCAGATCTATTTCAAGCTTTATATGCCACTCATGCGGCCGGCCCTGGTGGCTGTCGGCACCTACGCCCTCCTGCTCGCCTGGAACGAATATCTCTATGCGTTCCTGCTGCTTTCCTCGGAGACGACGGTCACGGTGCCGGTAGCACTTGGCTATTTCCTTTCCAGCGACGACAGTCCCTGGAACATCCTGATGGCAGCGGCGCTGATCTACTCCATCCCGCCGCTCGTCATCTATTATGCGATGCGCAGGCACATGACGACCGGCTTGACGGTAGGCTCCGTCAAAGGATGATCCCACAAGCTGCCGCGAGGGCCGCTTGTGACCCTTGCCCACGGGCATTCGTCCCCTTATGTTCCGCCGCGCCGGCGGACCCCTAGCTCAATGGTAGAGCATTCGACTTTTAATCGACCGGTTCCGGGTTCGAGTCCCGGGGGGTCCACCACCGGCCTACTAACGTGTTGAAACGCCGTCGAAATCCAGTAATATCAAGACTTTGAGGCGCCCAAGAGGTACACACAGCAGGTACACACGGGCTTCAAAGCGATGGTTGCGATGGCCTCACCTTGGCGACATCCGAGCACCGGCGTCTATCACCTAAGGCGGCGCATTCCGCTGGACCTTCGAGCGGCTTTTCACGGCCGTGACATCGTAAAGCGCTCACTGAGGACCAAAGACCCAGCCGAGGCCAAACGGCTCTTTGTTGCCGCCAATGCTGAGCTGGAGGCGGAGTTTGAGGCGGCCCGAAAGCGGCACCCGGCCAGCAATGCCCTCTCGCCGCTTCCTGCCCAACGAGAGATCACCAGCGAAGACGTGAACCGCATAGGCCACAACTTCCTTGTGCAACTCCTAGAGGAAGACGAAGGGGCGCGCTCCGAAGGCTTGGACGACAGGTATTTTCGGAAGCTCACGGACACCTCTGAGTGGGTTCAAGAGATCGCCCGCATCAGCTTGGCCCGAGGCGATCTCTCACTCAACGATGACAACATTTCGGAGGCGCTAGCTGCTGAGGGCTTGAGTGCTGAAAAAGACTCGCCCGCGTATCGAGCCGTGGGAATGGCGATCCTTAAGGCGTTCGTTACAGCCGGTGAGTTGGAGAGCCGCCGCAATCAAGGCGAGGTGGTTAACACGCCAGATCGCATTGAACCGCCCGGCGTGACACCCAGCGGCCCAACCTTGAGCCAACTCTGTGAGCGCTGGGCAGCCGCGACGAACCCAACGGGACGCACGGCAAAAGAGTGGGCCATGTCCGCCCGCCGTTTCGATGAAATCACCAAGAGCACTCCTATTGAGGCACTCACGGTCGAGCAGATCGAGGCTTACCGCGATAGCCTTCTGGCGTCAGGGAAGCACCCCGCCACGGCTAAGAAGCTTGTGGGGGCAGTCCGCACCCTCCTGAACTTCGCCACCGAGAAACGCCTCATCCCAGCCAATCCGGCTGCATCCGTGCGCGTCAAGGTGACCAAGGCGCCGTTGAAGCGACGGCTTCCGTTCGACGCTGACGACCTCAGGACGATCTTCAAGGGCTTCCCGGTGTTCACCCAGCGGGAAAGGCCGAAGGCTGGCGGCGGTGAGGCGGCCTACTGGCTTCCGCTTTTGGCGCTCTATACGGGGGCCAGATTGGAGGAACTGGGGCAGGCTCTCCTGTCGGACGTGAGGACAAGCCCTGATGGCATTCCTTATCTAGACATCAACGACGATGACCCTGGCAAGAGCCTGAAGACCATCAGCAGCCGCAGGCGCATTCCGCTGCATCCTCGCCTCATCGAACTCGGCTTTGGCACCTATGCCGATGACCTCCGGTCCAAAGGGCAGGTCAGGCTATTCCCTGAGCTTCAGCCCGACGTGTTCGGCAAATGGACCGGCAACTGGTCCAAGTGGTGGGGACGCTACAGCAGGCAGCACGGCATGACCGATCCGCGAAAAGTCTTTCATAGCTTCCGGCATGCGTTCAAGGATGCTTGCCGAGACGCGGATATACCGCGAGAGGTCCATGACGCACTTACGGGCCACTCAGAGGGCCGCAATGAGGGCGAAGGGTATGGCACCGGGTTCAGCCTTAAGAGGCTCCATGAGGCGATCTGCAAGCTCAGCTATAAGCCGTAGCGCCCTCTCGTTGCTCTTTCTAACCTCGGCATGCACGCAACCTGAGCAGGCCGGTGGGGCGGACGCCAATGCAACATACCACGTGGCCGATACGGCGGACGGCTTCACGCTCTCGCTAGATTATTCCCGCTACCAGTTCATCCCCGAGACGGATGCGCTGATTGCCTCTTGCAAATCGGCTTTGCTCAGTCGCGCCTATGAGGTTGCAGAGGAGCGCGGACGGGAGTTGGAGCCGATCAACGAGCAGCGCATAAAAGTGTCTACTGGTCGCAACGGCGTGACCGGCATAACCTCGTGCGCAGCCAGCGTGCCTGCAAGTTACCGCAGAGGGTCCTGAAGAGATGCTCGTGGAAGCAATTTGTCCAATCTGGGATGTTCCGGCCGAGCGCGATCCTATCGTTGGAAATGCCGTCACCTACCGTTCTCCGCGAACGGACGGCGCATATACCTTAATCCGCGCCGCCCTGCCGATGCTCCAGAATCTCGATGAGGCTGCTAAGGCACGCCTAACTTCATGGGTGGTCGAGCAGCACCGCGCCGGCGATGAGTCTCCGAGGATCACATCAGACACCCTGTCCTTGATTGAAAACAAGCACTCTATGCCACTGAACCGCAGGTTCGATCAGCTACTACTGTTCTTCGCCACCCGAGAGCGCATACTCGGCTATAGGCTCGATCTCGGGAACCAGCACACAAACCAGTTTTCAGATGATGGGGCGGCGGCTGCGGCATGGACCGAGTGCAGAACGATCCAAGAGTTAGCCAATCTTTGTCGTCTTCTTATGGGGCGTCGCCTTGTCCAATTTAACGGCGGCGAACTTTCACTGACTGTGAATGGGTATGAGCGGCTTGAGGTCCTGCAGACGCAACCCACTGTCTCTCTCCAAGGCTTCGTTGCGATGTGGTTCGATACCACGATGGACGACGTCTACCAGCGAGGCATTGCACCTGCCATCGAAGACTGCCGCTACACTCCAATGAGGATCGACCGCAAGGAGCACATCAATAAGATTGACGATGAGATCATAGCCGAGATCAGAAGGTCACGCTTCATGATCGCTGATTTTACCTGCGGCACCATCTCAGATGGTGAGCGCAAAGAAGCAATTGCCCGCGGTGGTGTTTATTACGAGGCGGGGTTTGCTCGGGGTCTGAACATACCCGTCTTCTGGACTTGCCGCAAAGACATGATCGAACACGTCCACTTCGACACGAGACAATACGCGCACATCTTGTGGGAAGACCCCGATGAACTCAGGAAGAAGCTAAAGAACTGTATCGAGGCGGTGCTCGGCACGCGGTATATTAGCGCCCCTTGACCAAGTGGCCCTCGGCCGCCGCCAGCACGACTTTCATTCGTTGCGGCGATCCACCATAGCGGCCTCGGGGCTGAGTACGGGTCGCCTCACTTCTTGCACTCCGGGCTGCCCGCATAGACACCCGCCTTATCGAACTTTGCCCACCGGCATGCATGACCCGCGTCTATCATGAGACGGCCTAGGTCTTGTCCACCAGTCTGACAGAAGCCCACTTTTCTAGCGTGATTCCATCGGTTGCACGCTTGCTCGCAGGTCACGTCACTGAGCGCATCGAGTGGAAAAGCATATGACCCTAGGTGGGCCTACCACGCCCAAGCCACGGAGAAACAATCCCGAGACCAAGTCCGACCGCTACAACTCTATCGCCGATCGTCTGGCGGCCACCGATAGTCCGCACCAGATGCTCCTCCTAGAGGCCATCGCCGCGCTACGCCAAGCGGCACAGGATGCGAAGCGGATGAGTGGCACCAAGAAGGGCACCAAATGACCCGCGTTGATCGAGACACGTTTCGTCGGTTCATTGAGGAATATCCGGGCGTCCTGACCCCCGAGTGGAACAGCGAGGGTGACCCGCCGATCCGCGACTGGCGGGACGCGCAGGGCATTCTACGCGCCAGCCATCAGCTTCCCGCCGAGGAAGGGGATACGCAGGACGAGTGGTTCGAGGTGGACGCATGAAGCATCTAGCCGTCCTGCTATCTCTGCTAGCCGCTGCCCCGGCCGTGGCCGCGACACCTCGCGTTGTCGATGGCGACACGCTGGTCCTCGATGGCACGCGGTGGAGGCTGTGCGGTATTGATGCGCCCGAGCACGATGCGCCTGGCGGCTCAGAGGCTACGGCATACTTACACAAGCTCGTAGACGGCCGAGACGTAACGTGCAGCCTCGCCTGCAACCGAACAGACCGATACGGACGCAGCGTGGGGTTCTGTAGCGTCGCAGGTAAGGACCTTGGCCGCCTCATGATCGACGCCGGGCATGCCTGCCGCTGGGCGCGCTATGATAACGGCGTCTATCGAGGTGCCGAAGAGTGCAAGAGGCGCTGAAAAGGCAGCCGCCCGCCAACGTGGTGCAGTCACCGCCCACGCCTTCAAGCAGTGGTTCCACAAGACGCTCATACCTGAGGTCGAGCGCCGGATGGCCCCCACGGAGAAGGTTCGCTTCGGCTTTATTGACGAGGCCAAGCCCGAAGAGAAAGCCCCAGCCGCCCCCGTCAATGACCGCCTCGCGCACCTCGTGGGCGGCACCGAACTCGTCACCGCGCGTGACGGCAAGGTGTTCACCACGAGCCTTCAGGTGGCGAAGGTCTTTGGGAAGCGCCACGACAACATCCTAAGCCTGATCGACAGCATCTCGTATCAGGCGGGGAGCACTGCACTTGATTTTAAGTTCAGTAGCTACACAGACGTCACGGGGCGCAAGCTGCGGATGTTCGAGATGGGCCGAGACGGGTTCACGCTCCTCGCCATGGGTTTCACTGGGGCCAAGGACCCGATCGAGCAGGCGGGGGCAGTCTGCTCAATTTTAAGCAGACCCCCACATAGAGCCTCAAGGCGGCCACATAGGACTTCAGCTCAAAATTGAGCAGAAGTGCGTCAGCCTGATAACTAGCATCCTAATGGACGCCGCAGTGTGCAGCATGGCGCTTCCAATGGCCTCAGCCACCTCCCAGAAAACACGCTAAAGTAACGTAACGCTAACGCCGGCAGGTATCACCCTACATGCCAACCCCGTATCGCGCGTTCTTGCCCACCCCCGCCTGACGCTACGGGCATGTTTGAGAGCCTTGGGCGGACTTGATGACGGCCTCAGGTTCCAAGCGGGAGGCTTAGGCGAACATCTCGTACCGCCCGGAACCATATCGCGTCTCATGGCGAGCCTGTAGAGCACCCGCTGGTTAACTATAGGCGCTCCCATGGTGAACTCTAGGAGTATCACCTGTATCTATTATCTATGGAGTCTCTAAGGAAGTCCTATAGATTATCTTTTCATACCATACTTTTACAGATGAAGTCAAGGTCGAAAACACAGATGAGCGCGCTATTGGGCCAGTTTAGATAGATATACTAGGTGAACTGCATTCACGGCACAGCACCGTCTGAGCCTGCCCCCGCCACCGCGATATTCTGTGCAAAAATCTCAGCCCCTTACATAGAGCAAAGTCACGGCCCTTCCCCCATGGCCC
The DNA here is from genome assembly GCF_900187945.1 of Arboricoccus pini. GTDB lineage: Bacteria > Pseudomonadota > Alphaproteobacteria > Geminicoccales > Geminicoccaceae > Arboricoccus > Arboricoccus pini. Next base: position 46,881 of record NZ_FYEH01000006.1, read on the forward strand.
CCTCGGAGTCCACCGAAAGGTTGGCCTAGGGCAGCCTCTTGCCGTGCTACACCCGTACTACGCCACATGCATTCCCATTGGTCAGTCCAAAGGTGAGGCACTGGGTCCTAATGTGCCACAGGCTGACCACAGGTCCACGCTAAGTCGTTGATATTGCTCAGTGTGCAACGGATACGCAATCCGTTCAAATATTGTCATAAAGGGTATTATTAATCACAATTGTTTGGTGTCCTTCGGCGGTCCTCGGGATTGTTCCACGGAGGCACAGAGCGGGGGCATCTGTCGCTGTTTGGGTTCACCTGGAGCTGCGCTATACGGGTATCCCGCAGAAAAAGCTAAGGGTCGAGTTTAGCATACCTACAGGTCAAACCCTGTGGAGCGCGGTGAAGCGGGCGTCCTCGCGGGGCGCTGCGGCTCACTGCTGGCCTAGTTCGTCTTACTGGTCTTTGTGGTTGATGGTCACCGATTGATGGACGAGCTGCTGGCCTGAGTGGTCGGTGGTTCGTCTATCTTCTTTAATTCATTCCGGAGGACTTCGGGCCTGACCATTAGAAGACCTGCGCAACGACAGACGAAAGGCAAACTGCGAATGACCGACCACAATGAAGACCGCTGGAAACCCAGAAATGACGATCACGACTACCTTCTCTTTTGGCGACGGCCATCCGCCTGCCCAGATTGAAGTCGAACGCAGCGAGCAGCCTACGCGCCGCAGCCTTCACGCCCTTGCCACGATCTTCCCGAAGATGTCGCAGGAGGCCTTTGATGACCTCGTGGCTGACATCAAGGAACACGGCCAGAGGGAGCCAATAACCGTCCACGGGGTCACCGGTGAAGTGATCGACGGGCGTCACCGCTACGAGGCGTGCCTGAAGCTCGGCCTAGAGCCGGTACTCAGGGTCTTCGGAGGTAAAGACGAGGAGCTTCCCGCCCTTGTCATGTCCTTGAACAGCCACCGGAGGATGTTGACGACGGAGCAGCGGTCCATGGTTGCCGCAAAGATGGCAACACTGGCTGTCGGGAGGCCCGCACAGGAAATGGGGCCAGCTGGCCCTATTAATTCTGACAGCGAGGAAGAGGCCCCAGTTGATCTATCTGCTGCCGTGTCGATCCCCGACGCTGCACAGGCCATGAATGTGTCCCCGAGGTCCGTGAAGCGTGCCAAGCGTATCCTCGCATCGGGAAACCAAGAGATCATCGCCAAAGTGGAGGCCGGAGAGATGCGGTTGAATACGGCAATCAATACAATCGATCCGCCCAAGCCCTATGAGCATAAGCGCAGTGAAGCCGATAGGCGCACCCAGCTCGCCCTCTTGGTTGGCGCATACTACGGACGTGTTTGCTCCCGGCCCTCTTTCCCGAAGAACGCAACTGAGGTGGGCATAGCAGCGAAGAACCTTGGCTTTAGTATCCATGACGCAGACGCCTTGGCCCGGCTCCTCGGTGCGTACGTGCAGGATGTGACGGACTTCTAGGTCCACTATCCAACAACATCAGGGTGCATCCTCGCCTCTCCTCTCCTTTGATTGACCATCATGGGGGGGATGGGTGAGGTGTGCCCATGTAAGAAGGCCAGCATGGACGAACCAGCAGCATTACTCATAGTAGACACCGGGGAGGGGCACAGAGGGGTAAATACTACCACTTGTTGGACCCGAGAGCAGCTAGAGCGGTCCTCCCGCCTTGAATTGACCCGGCAACCTGCCACCCCAGCCGGTCATGCTCTGATCAGGACCATAGCCAGCCGCATAGTGGACCACGAGCAATCCCGAGGCAGGCGCAAGAGGGGCCAAGCCGAGATCGATGTCCTTTATCGTGGCCTAGGCTGCGTCGTCGGTGGCGTGCTTGCGCAGTGGGCTGAGACGCGGCTCCCAGTGTACCGCTCCACCTCTAACATATCCGCCTTCACCGGCCTTCCCGTGTCGTTCCGACAGTTCCTCTACCTGATGGACACCCTGGAGACACTTGGGCTTCTCAATAAGAAGCGCTCGTGTTTCACCGATTACGGCTTTGGGCGCACCTACAAGGCGGCTCAGTATTGGCCCTCCGAAGCGCTCCTAGCGTTCGCGTCTTCACACGGCATCGACCCGATCCGTGACTACCCAGCCGTATCCTATGGCTCCCCGAGCAAGCTTCCGCCGCAAGGGCCGATTGTTGTCGAAGAGCACGCCACGAAGCAGGCCCTCGGCAATGGCAAGTCCGTCAAGGTCAAGGGCAAGTCGATTGCCTACGACCCGCTGGACCCGCTGGCTATCGAGTATGCCGAGTTCATTGCTCGCCTCAATCAGCGAGTGGCCGAGGCCGACATCAAGGGCGTATCCACGCCAGCCTTCTTCATCAAGTGCAGCGGCAGCCTCAACCTTCACAGCCGCATCTACAACGGAGATTGCGAAGTGAATTATCAGAATATCCCGAAAGAGCGCCGCAGAGCTGAGGTGATCATTGATGGCGAGCCCACCGCTGAGATCGATTATCACGCCTCGTGGCTCTCCCTTCTATATGCAGCCTCCGGGACTGCGCTCCCAAAGGGGGACCTCTACACCATCCCCGAGTTGGACCGAGCTTGCGTCAAGGCGTTCGTCACGGCCACCATTGGCAATGGCAAGCCGCTGAAGAGTTGGCCTTCCCGAGCAAAGGCAGCGGCCAAGGGCCGGCCACCGTTCAAGGTGGTTGCAGCCAAGGTGCTAGCCAAGCATCCAGTTCTGCATCACCCGGCCGTTCTAGTGGGTGTTCACCCCGAATACTGCGCCAAGGCGCTGATGCACATCGAAGCGGGCCTTCTTCGCGCCGCCATCGACTTCTTTGCGCCAGGCGTAGCGCTCCCCCTGCATGACGCTCTGATCGTTCCCAAAGGGATGGCGCAGCGGGCCAAGGAAGCAATGCTTCGTGCTGCCGCCCTCGTCGACGCCGAGATGCGGGTGACCATCACCGGCTGACCGGCACAAGCAAACCCAACTCCTTGAAAAGTAACCCAAAATGACCCACGCAGGTTCTACCTTTTCGCGCCGACCGATCCAAGTAAAGACGGTCACAAGGCAAATCCAACCGCATATCACCGCGTCTGATGAGGCCGTCATGGCTGACCTCAAGGAGCGCTTCCGGCACGCCTACGGAAAGCCGCCGTCAACCTCTATGCTGGTCAGCATTGCCCTCCAGCACCTTGGGCAGGACGTGCTAGTCCTCAATAGGCCCTTCCCCAGCCTCCATCTGGTGGACGCCTGATATGCTCCAGCGCCTCCAGTTCCCCTGCATCCTGTGCCTTCGCCTGCTGAGCGTCGCAGTCTCAGTGCTCCTCCTCGGGGCCATCCCCAACCCGTGGATCAGCGTGCCCTTGGTCGTTGCAGCGACCCTCCATGCCCTCTGTGAAATCCACAAGGTCGAGGCCGATGGACGCCAGTAGCACCACCCGTGCCCTCTTCAAGCTCGACCACCTCGCATCACTGTTGACCGTCTGCTGTGAGACGTGCCGAGAACGGCGCCCCCTTTCGTCCCACATCAGCGCCCGCAGATTGCTCTCAGTCGAGGACGGCTGTGCCCGCACCCGCCTCCGCTACACCTGCCAGCGGTGCCTCTTCGAGGGGCGTCGAACGCCTCGTCATGATGATGAGATGGATCTGGTGTTCGCTCGCGCTCGCGCAGCCAAAGAGGCAAAGTCGAGAGTCCATCAGGCGATACTTGCCAAGTACCCCGGAGCCGAGGCGGTGGAAGGCTTGATGCTCACGCTGGTCCCCCATGGGGAGCACCGAGACCCGTACAATCCGTTCCAGCGCGGCCCCTCGATCAACCCGCGTAAGGTTGCAGCCAGACGGCGAGCCAAGCTCAGACGCCAAGCCCGCCCCAAGGAGCAACCGCGGTGATTATCGGCATCAACCTTTCCCGCCCCATCTCGCCACCTCCTCCACCGCCGCAAGCCTGAGCTGAGGACATCTCAGCCATAGTACCCGCCACAAGCCGGAGACTGAAGCCATGCGCCCAATTCGATCAGATACACGAGACCATGACCCAACAACTCATCGACATCACCCTGTCTGCCCAGAGGTTTCACTCAAGGCGTGATCCTTCCCAGGCGGTCTACACCAAGGACGGCCGTTTCCTCCTTGAGGGCAGTACACCACTAGCCAGCGTCTCGCGCTTGTTTTTGGCACAGTCCGCCGACCCCCAGGCGCGCCTTCGCGTGACCTACCCCGATGGCCGCGTGTCGGTCACACCCGGGACTATCCAGAGCCTCGCACAGTGGGCCTACGAGGGTGGCGATAAGCAGCCGCTCCACCGCGTTCCGTATCAGGCATATGACGCCGCTGCCCTAGAGCGCGCGGCCTAAGCTCGCACCAAACAGCCGAACGTGCCTCCACAGGATGCTCCGCCACAACGCGAAGCCCGAGCACGTCTCGTCGCCCTTCGCAGCCTCGTCGCTGCTTCTCACCGTAATCCCTAGGACATCATCATCATGACCAAAACAAAGCCGACCGCTCCTAAGGCGCCCGCAGATTGCTCGCTGTCGAGGACGGCTGCGCCCGCAGTTCCGCCTAGAGCACCAGCAGCGAAGACGACCCCTCAAGCAACGCCGCTAGTGCAGCTGCAAGACTCAGTCCGAGTTCAGCCCCCGGCACCGAAGCCCACCGTCAGCACGCACGAGAAGAACGGAATTACCTTCACGCGCATCGACGCTGGGGTCCCCGAAGCCCTGCGCCAAGTCCCGTATGAGCAAGATGGCAGCAACAAAGGCTCCTACCTCGGGCACGCTCCGCCCCTCAAAGGTACGTTCGTCGCCGGAGAGGGCTGCTTCGTCACGGACATCGATCGCATCGGTGGGAAGTTCGTCGAAGTACGGCGTCCTGCCGCCACATGCACGCGCACCGACAATTGACCCCCGCCCCTTCACCCGCACCAACATCATCGAAAGACAGTGACACCATGACCACGGACAACACCAATCCCGATGCAGCCCTCTCGGCCATCTACGCCCCTGAGGCAGTCAAACGGGAACTCCGCGCACAGCAGGATGCCGCAGCGGCAGCAGCACGCAGCGCCCAGCGCCAAGCCAGCGGTGGCCCCAGTGACGCACAGCTCCGCGCCGCAGGCATCGCCACAAGTCAGGCAGACACCCAGCGCATGCTCCTAGAAAGAGCCGCAGCAGAGCGCGCCGCAATGATCGCCAAGCTGCGCGCCCAGAGCGCCGTCACTCAGGCCCAGACTGACGCCATCAAGGCTCGGTGGGCGGCCGCCGCTCCCCCGATGACCATCGAGACGGCCGCTGAACGAGAATATAAGGCCAAAGGCCAAGTCCACCGCTTCAGGTCCTCCACCGGCGATATCCTAACGCACCGCATGGCTCGCCAGGGTGACCGCTATGTTACCCCAGACGGCATGGAGATGGCCGTGGAAATGGCCCGTGCCCAAGGCCACCTCACGCGCAACCCGGATGGCACCTATAGCGAGGCCAACCCGTCTTTTCCAAAGCGGTGAGCGGCCCGCAAGACAAGAAGCCCGCTACTCCCACACCCGCCCTGTCCTCCAATCAGCGGGAACCCGATGTCCAACCAGAGGGGACCCCTAAGGATGACACCGGGATCACCGATGGCTCCGAAGCTTTCGGCGAAGACCGACTTGCCGTCGTCAATGAAGTCGCTGCGCAGATCGCCCCTGAACACCAGACGGCCCTAGTCCAGAGCTTCATTGAAGGCGACGGTGAGGTCAGTGGCTCGTTGATCAAGGCGGTTGCCATGACGACCGGCGTAGAAGCCTCGAAGATCGAAGCTGCGGTCAATGCCGCTGTGGACGGATACCGAGCATCCGCAACGGCCACTCTTGATGACCTCGCTGGTTCCTGCGGCCTTCACCTGCCCGAGGGATACTCGGTCAACCTAGATGGTGTTGTGGAGCACGTCCTGTCGCTGCCGGACGGCAAGGACATCATCAAGAAAGCCCAGATTGACTATCTGCGCACCCGCTCACCTGCCGTTCTCTACGACCTTCTCGACAAGGCAGTGACCGTTGCCGTGAGGGCGGATCGAGCCGCAGCAGCAGCTAAGGCGAAGTAGTCGTCCAAGCACTCGCCACAAGTGACACGCAGAGGGCCGCCTAGGAGCGGCTCTTTGCTTTTCTACAGGACAACCACATGGACGAATATACGCCAGAGCAGCGGGCTACCCTCGCTGCCCTCATCGCCCGATCCCGGGATCTCGAGGCTGACACTCGTTACTACCGGGCGCTCTTCGATGAACAGATACAAGCCTCAAAGCCCAAACGAACGCCGCTAGAGCGCCTGATGGAACACGCCGATCCGACCACGGGTGTCCTCTGGGTCAACGAGCACAACCAAGCCCGAAGGACGGGCGAAGACGTCTCGCGGCTCTTCTTTGAGGCGACCGGAATGAGTCCCAACGAATGCCGTGATGGTGGAGGCGTAGTCTTCGAGCCAACGCTTACCCAAACACGCGAAGCAGCCCGACAGGGCCGCTCAACTCCCTACCTCTCAAGAATGCACGCCATTTACTACCGCGTCCGCATCGAGCCGAAGGAAGTCAGCCAATGACCACCAACTATCAAATTCTAAAGCTCCAAGAGGAAATCAGCGCGCTCCTTGAGCGTGACCTTGAAGGATTGGCTGCGCGTCTGACGCTGCATTTCGGCGTCCCGCATACCCCGGAAATGGCCCGACCATTTGCACGGCGGCTCGTCGAGGTCGCCCCGCTCTACGCGTTTCTCGACAACACCCCCCCTAAGAACTGAACATGGCCGACACAAACGATACCATCCTCTCGCGCTCGGTCCGTTCAGGCGGCCAGCGCCCTGTCCCCTCTAGGGACAACCCCCTGCGTTCACTTGCAGGCCAAGGCCGCGATGTTTCCACCACGGGAAACTTCATGGTGGCAGGAGCTAGGCCCAACGGCTCGGACACCGAGCAGGCCATGGCGCTAGCGCGATCCCTCAAGGACTTCGCTCCAGACCTCGGTAACTTCTTCGGCACCCTTGAGGACAGCCGCAAGCAGGCAATGGAGCAGGCATACGAGAGCAAGCTCGGTGGGCTGACCTTGGATGAGGTCAAAGCCAAAGTTGCCGAAGGGCGGATCGATAACTACGACGACCCTTACTTTCAGGCAGCACTCCACAAAGGCATCGGCATCAAGCAGGCGCAGGCGGACATCTTGGACCTCCAGTCCCGCATGGCCGGCCAGAAGACCGACAACGGGGACCCCATCGATCCCACCGACCCTGATGCCATAGACCACGCCAAGTCCGCCCTGTATCAGCAACGCATGGGGCAATATGAGGGAAACGAGTATTTCACCTCAGGCTATCTCCCGCTCCTCGATCAGGTGGGCTCACAGCTAACAACGGCAGCGGCAGAGGGGCGCAACAGCAAGCTCAAGACGGCGGCTATTGACACGGCTGGGGCAGCCATCGAACAGACGCTTAGCAACGGCAAGGCTAGCGGGGCCGACATCAACACGACCTTGGCCGGCATCAATAGCAGCCGAGCCGGACTGATGAAGGTCTATAATTTCGCGCCTCAGGACTGGGATAACATCCTCCTGGCGACCGCTGACAAATATGCTGACCGTGGGGATGCCACCACGGCTTCGGCAATCCTAGATTACCGCAATGAGGCCGGCGGTTCCCTTTCGGGGAAACTCTCCTTGTCCCCCAAGGTGTCTGCGATCAGGGAGAAGGCCCTCGCTCAGCAGTCAAAGACCAACAGCGAGGCCTTCATCAATGCCCGCGTGCAGGCCCGCCAGATGGCCTCTAATGGAGAGGACCCGTCAGATTACATCGCCAGTGTTGAGGGGAAGGCCCCCGGCACCTTCTCAGCGAGTGAACGCGTTGCCCTGAGTGACCAAGCGTTGGACCGGCAGCGAACCCTTCGTGCCCAGCAAGAGGAGGCCACCGCTAGGTTCGCCATTGATCAGCAGAACGCCAACGCCAAGAACGCCATCCTTGCCCACAATATGGCTGGTAGTGAGCCTCCCCGTGGTTCCGATATGATCCCGGCCGGTCTCACCCTGACGGATGTGCAGGTGCCGAAGTACTCCTATGGCAAGTCCGAGCCGGAGATGATCACGTATACGGCAGAGCAGCAGAGGAACGATCTAGCACAGCGCTATTTCAATCAGCCTGATCGGCCCGGCGAGACACCATCTCAGCGGTTTGAGCGAGAAAGCCTTTGGGCAGAGGCTAATGGGATAACTGACGGCGCAAGCTGGATGTCTATCGCTAAGAGTGCCCCCGCCGCACTCTCTGTGGCTGGGGCCACGGGAAACATTCAGTCCACCAATATGAAAAGCCTTCAGACTGGCTATGCAACGTACAATGCCCTCCGCACCCGTGGTTCTGATAACTACCTTGCCCGCCTTCTACCGCAGGACACGCGGGACACTTATGAAGGTATCCGGTTCCTGACCACGGAAGGCGGCCAGACCTTCGAAGACGCCGCAAGGACGGTCGCAAAGTCCCGCTTTGATGAGAGCAAGCTCACTGTTGAGGACAAAACTATACGCGCGTCCAAGCTGGAGGACGCCGTTTCTGGCATTACCAGTTCACTCCGTGATGGCTGGTTTAGCGGCCCATCTGGAGGCGGCCAAGGTCTGGCTATATCCAACCCCGGAGACATCCAAGCCCGCATCAGGGACCTTGCCCAGCGCCTCGTGGTCAACGGCCTTCCTCAGGACGTAGCTGTGGCTCAGGCTGCCAAGCGGGTGCAGGACACCACGGTCAACATCAACGGCTACGCTACGTCATCCCTCGGCCTCCCTGACGGTATTGCTCCCGCAGCCGAGCAGTACGCCCAACAGTGGATCAAGGATCATCCTGAAGACGAGCTTGAGGCAAAGGACCTGAAGTTCGTTCCCCTTAACGACACCGGGGGCGGCTTTGCCATGGTGGATGCGCGGGGCGGCCTCGGTCGCAGCATCATCCCCTATGTGTCTCCGCAGGCCATCATGAAGTCCTACCAAGACCTTAAGCTGGGCCAGCTACAGGACGCACGTGCTGCTGAAGCTGCCCGCCGTGAAAACAATGCGAGGAACGCAAAGGACCGCCTGTCCACCGGCAGTGCACCTCAGGCATCCTCGGCTGCTACCTCTGGGCAGGGTCCGGTCAATGTCAGCGGGTTCGTCAAAGGCGTCGCTGATGAGAACCTGCAAGCCCAGACGGAGGCGTCTGAGGCAGGCGCAAACGGACAGTATGTCCCCATTGAGCCAGCACCGGGTATCCCGCCGCAGTCCATCACGGACCTTATCGGCAAGCTGACGGGCCTCGGTGTGGACACTGCGCCGGGCAGTAAGGGCCAGCACTGACGCTTGGTGGAGGGGAGCAGCAGCCTCGCCGCTGCCTCCTCTTCTTCAACGCCGCAATCAAACCCAAGGAGATTTAAGCGATGCGTACCAAGCAGCCTTTGCCTTGGGCAGAGGGCGACAAGATCGGCAGTACGCTCTTCACGTTCCTCAGTGAGGCCGAGGGAAGCAAGCCGCGTAAGGCTGTTGTGGCGTGTGCATGCTCGCCGGGAATGCCCGTCACGGTCGAGGTGAACAACCTGAAGAGCGGCAATACCACCTCCTGCGGGTGCCGACGCGGTCGCAACCAACACAGCACCAAGAGGCGCAACCAGCACCAAGAAGAAGAAGACATGGGCAGACCATACAAGCCGCAGTGGCGAACCGGAGAGTCGATTGGGAACAGCCCCTACATCCTCAAAGAAGAACTCGGACTCCTCCCTACGGGCAGTACGGTAACCCGCCATATCCTACTCACCTGCACCGGCTGCGGCGCTGATCGGCCTATCCAGCTGTCCAACGCCAAGCGCGGCACACTGCATTGCCCGACATGCGGGGGTTCGGACTATCTAGAGGAGAGCGAGCGGCTGGAGCGGGAGCAAGAGCGGCTGACCTATGAGGCCTCCAAGGCGGACGAAGGCACCGCTGCTGATCTCTACGCCGCTCTAGATGAGATCGAAGGTAGGCTACGGCGGCTCAAGCGTGAGCGAGCAATCGGGACTGATCGGCTCTACAACATCCCCCTCCCGCCAGACTACCGCTGGTATAATAGGCCAACCCCGAGCACCCCTGAGACCCACCTAGACGCCACCCAGATGGCGATGCAGGGTCCCGCATGGATCGGCCTAGACCACTGCCTCAGGGTGCTCTCCTTCGATTGCCATCTAGCCGGGTGGCCTCGGGATACCGGCGTGCCCCGCTGGAGGATGGTGGAGGAACTGGCTGCCAATCTGCCGTCAGCGTGCCCCTATACGGGCGAAGAGCTGAACCTTGAGGGTACATGGTGTGCTGCTGGGCGACCGCCTCACGGTCATCACCCCGAGGGCCATAAGCACTGGCTCAGGGTGGCCGATCCCGAGACAGCCGATCTAGGTGGCAGTTATTTCTTCGGGCCGCGTGGTACTTTTCAGCTCATCACGGCTCCCAAGCCGCCCACTGAGCCACCCAGAGGAACGCCTACGGTCGCCCTAATGGACCCGACTGACGGCTTTCGGCCTAACAATCTAATTGTGTGCTCGTGGCATGCCCTTGAGAAGGAAAGCGACCAATGCCCGATAGCGGCTTGAGGAAGTCCCAGCAGCGAGGTCCTGCACAAGGTGTTGCTTTTGGTCAGCCGACAGAGGCCGCCATTCTTCAGGCGATCAGCGGGAAACGGTAAGCTGGCCTAGCTAGCACACTTCTTAATGAACGACGTGCGGGCAGCACCGTGAAGCTTCTTGGTGTCAGCATCAGCGGCACACTTAGCGCTGCCATCCGTCGTCGTAGCGGTCGCCTTTGAGGACAGGCAGGTGCTCATGAAGCTCTTGCGTGCATCCCCGGATAGACCCTTCGTCTTCGCATCTGCATTGCAGGTCGTCATCTTGTTCTGCTGCGAGTTGGCCGCATGGGCCACATCGGGCAGTCCAGAGTAAAGCACCGCAGCCAGCGCGATAGCCGAAGACAACAAAGCTGCACGCATGATCCACCTCCTAGTTGATGCCCCAACGCGAGCTGAAGCTTGCGGCCGACCATCGCAGCGATGAGGCCTCGTGGAAAGCTAAAACGCCGGTCGAAGCTGTCGAGATCAGCCTTGCCTCAGGTACACGGAACAGGTACACACAGCACCGACCTCAGCGCACTTAAGTCATTGATTTTGCTTGGATAGAAGGCCCCATAGGCGTTTCCCGGGGGGTCCACCAATACACATGCAAGCTGCTGATTCACCTATAAGAATCAAGCCCAGCGGGCATCCCCAGCATTGGTGTTGTCGCGTTCCGCCCGCCGCCATGTGCATTCGACGGCAGTGATCCTCAGCCCGCTTGATAAGCAGCGTTCGATATGCCCGGCCTGCAAGCAGCCACGCCGAGCGGCGCCTCGCTTTCGCGAGGGGGGCCACCCTCCAGGCGCTCGGAACGCTCCGGCGGGCTGGCGCGCATCACACCTCCGCGGCGCACCAACGGTCCTGGCTTTGCGTACACGGGCGTAGGCCTTGCCGGAGCCGCATTACAGCGCCTCTTGAGACACGTCCCGGCGGCACACCGAAGCCGTCATCGACAGGCCTTACGCGGCAGATTGCTCTACGTCGACCGCAGCGACCGGCTTAGATGAGTTGGCCTCAACCAACGGCACCTCTATCGGCGAATCGGGCAAGGAGGGCGACACCGCTTCAATCGCGACGTTCTTCACGGGTCGCTCCAAGCAGCGAATTATATCCACCCTCCCCGGACGAATCACGGCGATGGCATCCCTGCTCACTCTAAACGTATGCATCCGACCCCCGCTAAATCAACTTAAAGATGCGTGATTTATCGACAAGAAACCGTGCAGATCACGTGAAATGACCGTGAATCCAGAGAAGGCCGCTGTGCCGCAAGGCAGATTTGCAACAAGCAGCAGTCCTTGAGAACTCAACCAAAACGCATCGACCGCTACGGCCTGCTGAGGCGGCTTGCGACCGCCACGGAGGTGTGGCCTACTTTTCCAGCGGTTCTCGCTGATGCCAGCTTGAGCACGGCACCCAATGGAATCGGGCGCAGGCTATGACCGCTTCAGGCGGCCTTGCTCTGCGACGATTGCTGGGGAGCGTTCGCCGTCACACGCGACAGGGCATCAATGTTATGGGCCTTGCCACGGACAACCGCCGGCTGAGCAGCGACGCAAACGCAACGTCGAAGGTCGACCCGGCCAGGACGGACAATGGCAATAGCTGTATCATCTAAACGAATGGTCTTCATCGCGCCAACCCTCAACCTTTGGTAGCGGCGTAATGATCTTCATTTCGATAAAATGCAATAGGAATTTGAGAGATAAATTTATCTTTTTGAGGGCACGGAACCTTTGATTGCCAGACCTCTCGAAATGCAAACTTTCAACCAGGCCGACTCGGGCAGGCGCGGCGTCAAAAGCGGCGATCTCACCCCTTGCCTTGACCTCTACGGTAAGCACGACCGGTAAGATCCGGGCCCATCAAGGTCGCCCGTTGAGCAAATCTGGTCAGGAGGTTCTGGTTGATCGTTAAAATGACCCTCGTCGGGTCAGCGGACGCACGAGCCCCCCGGATCTAGCGCCGTCTGCGTCGCTACTCCCCGGTGGTCATTCCCTCACCGACGGCATTGGCCGGCCGACCTTATCGGATGAAGAGCAGGGCACCTTTGGCCGACCCCACCGCTGGGCCTCTAACAATATGCCTCTAAGGGCTGCGAAGCCGGAAGGCCAAAGCCGTCATCACCATTCTAAATGGGTGAAATGCTTCCGACCAAGTTGCAAGGGCCCGCGCCAGAATGGCGGCTCTCTCTCAAACTCGATGGTGCAGGAAACCGGCACGCTGTTCCAGCCGTTCCCGGGTCACGAACCACAGGCCTAGGGGTCGGCCAGTCCTTTTATGGCTCACGAGGTGACGACGATGTGCATACCTTCCCTCTTGAGCCGGCTGCAGGCAAGACTGAAATCCCGTTTCGTCTATGCCGATGCCTTCGCTCGTATGATTAAGGAATCCACCGTGGGCCGGTCGATTACATGGGCCGTACGAGGATCGCCGCATCTCTCGTCAGGTAGCTGCGCACGTAAATCGACAATGAGCAGTCGTCAGCTTCTACAATGTTATAAGGGGAGCCCGCTGCGCTTCGATGCGTCGAGCCAGAGTCGAGCAATATCGTCTCACCGGCGACGGCTGCGAATCGCAGCCAGCCCGGCCAGTAGCAGCGACAGGCTAACGGGCAAGAGCGCGCTTGCCAGGCAATAACGCTCGACTTGCCGCGAACGACGATACTCCAGGCGGCCTGAAGGCAACGCGCCTGTCGGCCTCATGATGGGAATAGCGCGTGCCGTCAGCACCTGCGCCATGGTAGCACTGACGATCCGTCCCCAGGCCAGCAGCGGCGTCACAGCGGAATAGGCGGCGGCGCCCGGGCCATCATCGAAACTCAGGAGAGCATACCAAACTCGATTTGGACTCTCCTCCGCCGGCCGGCTCCTCGAAACCAGAGCGTTGCCGCCGCCAGTCGGAGCCAGGCACCGCGGCGCGCCCGCCTCCGAGCAATCGAGCAGGCTCGGTTCGCCTACGGCCTCGGGCATCCCAACGGCCGGGAGCCGATCGGCATGGATGGCGGCGACTGCGACTGTCCGCTTCGTCAAGTCGCCACAAGGACGATCGATCGGCACGGCCGCCGACGCATTCAGCATCAGCAATGACAGTACAAGCACCGCCAGAGCCTTGAACACGCCATCCTCCTGCGCACCTGGCACACGCCGACCTGACCGACCGAATCAGGCGTCCAAAAACCACAAAGGTTAATTTATGTCAAGAAAGATCAACCTTAATGATCGCATTCGCAGGGCCGTTCTTAACGCGGCGTTAATCTTGAGGCCGCATCATGATGATGTCCCTACAGATGGATGTGTCATTCATGCGCTTCACCGATCTTGCGCCTCAGCCATTCGCGGCGCTGCATCTCCTTCAAGTCATCGCCGCATTCTCGATCCTGTCTTTTTGGATCGGCGCACCACTATACGTCGCGCTGCTTGTCGCACCGCTAGCCGGGCTCTTCCCCTTAACGGGACCGATTCTGGGACTAAGTTGCGGACTTATGGCCTGGTCATGGCTATAGGCTGATCGCCGCTAACGGCAGACCAGGCGTCGGGCAAGCCTGCAACAGCTCGACTGGCCAAGCCGCGAAGATCGATTCAGAGGCTGGCGGCGCGTTCTTGGCCCTATACCTTTAGGGCCGCTAGCCGCCGGCGAGCTCGAGGGTCCTGGATTCGGCTGCCTGGTCAGCCGGTATACTGGCTAGAATCGGCATTGCGGCACCGTTGTCCGTGACAGGCGCGGCGATAACACACCCATTACGGACCACGGCAGCTGTCCCCGCAGCCCGTATCACCAATCGGACCCGGCCCGCCGAAATCTGTGCTTCAACGTTTGAACTGAGCCTTATCGACTTTGTCATGACCGCGCGCCGTAGTGATGATCAACCAGGGATAGCAGGGTTGATTAAGCGGACGCACATCAAGAAACCGTGAATTTACTAAAATGCAATTCATTGGCCCTATGCAATGAGGTGCAAGGCTGCCCAGCTCAAGCTGATCGGGCATGCAAACCTGAACGCGACCGTCTTATCAAAGGGCGGCAATGTAAGCGCGCCAGCCGCCATAGGAAGAAATATCCAGGGCACCGTCCTGGCCCGCCGGCTCCAGGATGAACCCCTTCGGGGTACTGCCGTCGTCGAGGTACGTCGTACCGATGCCTAAGGGTGCCGGAATATCGGCAACGAAGGCGCCAAACCCGGCGGCCGGCAGTGCCCAGACCTCAACCTCGATGGCCGCGCCCCTACGGTCGGCCACCCGGACGAGTCCGGGGCGGGCGGGCGGGCCGCCCGGCAGCGCCAGCAGACGATAATACGGCTTTGTTTTCGTCGCACGGAGGAAGCGCGCACCGCGCCGGACGAGTTCGCCATTGAGCGGCATGCCCGAGAGATGCGCGCCGACGACCACGACCTCTATCTCGTCGCCAACGGCTGTCGCCTGCCCGACCGGTGCTTCCGGCACCGGCGTGGTACTCGCCCCAAGCATGACGCCGGCGGCAGCATGCAGACGCATGCCCAAGGATGCCAGCAGACCATCCTGGCCGCGCCCGGCGATCAAGGTGACACCCGAGGGAAAACCGTCAGCGCGAAAGCGTGACGGCACCGCCAGCGCCGCGAGGTCCAGCAGATTGACGAAGTTCGTATAAGTCCCCAGCTCGCTATTGGGACCGATCGGATCTACTTCAAGCTCCTCCAGCTTGCGGGGCCGAGGATAGGTCGGCACCACCAGCAGATCGATCCGCGCCAGGATCGACTGGGCTGCCCGCCGCAGCGCTGCCAATTTGTACTGGCCGGCAAAGGCATCGGCGGCGCTATAAGCCTTGGCGCCTTCGATGATCCGCCTCGTCGTCGGATGAAGAATGTCCGGTCGCGTCTCCATGACGTCTCGGATGGCCTGATAGCGCTCGGCCACCCAGGGGCCAGCATAGAGCAAAGCGGCCACGTCGAAGAGTGGCTGCATGTCGACCGGCACGATCTCGACCTCGCTCAAGGCCTGGAGATCGCCCATTGCCGCGTCGAAGGCGGCTTCGGCCAGCGCGTCGCCGCCAAAGACGCGACTGCTGGCGTCAGGCACGCCGACCCGGAGGCGCGGTGGCAGACGCGATGGCATACCCCCGACAGGCAAGTCGCGGCAAAAGCCGTCCATGGGATCGTAGCCTTGCATGACGCGAAAGACCGTGTCGGCGTCGCCGACCGTGCTGGCAAAGACGGAGATCGTATCGAGCGTGCGGCAGGCCGGGACCACGCCACGGGTCGAAACACTGCCCAATGAAGGCTTGAGACCGACAATGTTATTGAGTCCAGCCGGCACGCGACCCGAACCGGCGGTATCCGTGCCAAGCGCAAAGGTCACGAGGCCACGTGCCACAGCCACGGCCGAACCGGAGCTGGAGCCGCCGGGTACATAGGCTGCATCAATGGCGTTGCGCGGAACCGGATAGGGCGTGCGCACGCCCACCAGGCCCGTGGCGAACTGGTCGAGATTGGTCTTGCCGATGGGAATGGCGCCGGCGGCTCGCAGCCGTTGCACTGCGAACGCGTCGACCGCGGCCTTATACGCAAAGTCCGGGCAGCCTGCCGTTGTCGGCAGGCCGACAACGTCGATGTTGTCCTTGACAGCGAATGGTACACCCCAGAGCGGTCGGCTCTTGGGATCGAAAGGCCCAAGGGCCTTGATCTCCGACAATATTTCGGCCTCGGATCGCAGAGTAATAAAGATCCCCGGATCGTCGAGGACGGCCATTCGACGATAGAGCTCGGCGATCACGAGCGTAGGATCGCTATCCCGGGCGTAAGCCTCGTGGAGTGCTCCGATCGTCGGAAACGCGCGCACCATCATCTTTTTCCCAAGCTGTGTCGGTCGCAAGATTGCACCGCGACACACCGCCCGCAATCGAGCGGATGATCTACCGTCGCGGGATGCAGCGGCCATGAGGTCCTGGGCGGCAAGCGCGGTTGCAACCGGCGGAATGGGGATCGAAGGCGAGCCGCCCGCCATGGCGCCATGCTGCGTCGCGTCGACCTTACTCGACGCTATTCCTCTCGACGTAGCATCCGAACGACGAGGGAGAGCCGCGATCGAAATTGCGATCGATGGACAGGTACCGGCGGTGGGACGCAAGCGGGCGAGACGACGCTGTCGCCGCAAGGGCGGGTGGCGCTTGTTATTCGCGGGAAGGATGGAACATGGTGCGCCCGCAGGGATGCGACTCCCAACGCTTTTGATCCCTGATTATACAAGGCTCTTTTCGACCAATACCGTTTCCGACCGCGCTGCTGGCCCGCATGATGGCCCAATGCGCGACGTGGCCGTCCATATCGAAGGTGGTGATCACTCTTCGACCTTCGCATCCTCCGTCACACGAAACCCGAAGATCCGGTAGGCGGAGAAAGGAGCGTCCCAAAGGGGCGCATGAACACACCCATCCCCGAAATGATCCTCAAGCGAGAAATGTTGCTGCGATCTGGCGTCATCGGTCGACCTCAGGCAGCCGGCTTCAGCACTACTTTGGTCCAGCCTTCATCACGGTTGTCGAAATGCTCGTACGCTGACGGCGCCTCATCCAGCTTCAAACGGTGGGAAATAATCTTGGATGGCGTCGCACGCCCGGTGTGGATCAGTCGGGCGAGCTGGCGGTTGTAAGCCTTGACGTTAGCCTGGCCGGTGCGGATTTGCTGACCCTTGAACCAGAAGGCGCCAAAATCAAAGGCCATCTTGCCCTCCTTGGCCAGTATGTCCGGTGCGCCCGGATCCTGCGGCACGAAAACGCCGACGACGCCGATCCCGCCAGTGGCACGCGTGGAGGCTACAGCCCAGTTCATTGTGACGTGATTGGCTTCCTTCCCGTGGCGATCGCAGCATTGGTAGCCGACACATTCGCAGCCACGGTCGGTTCCACGACCATCCGTCCGGTTGAGGATCTCCTCCACCGGATCGCAACGCCGTGTATCGATCGGAACGGCACCCAGCGAGGCCGCCAATCTCAAACGATCGTCATGCGCATCCACGACGAATACGTCCGACGCGCCCTTGATCATGGCCGAGTGCGCGGCCATCAGCCCAACTGGTCCGGCACCGTAGACCGCAACGCTCTCACCCGGCCGCAGGCCAGCGAGCTCCGTGGCATGCCAGCCGGTCGGGAAGATGTCCGACAGCATCACATAGTCGTCCTCCTTCGCCTGCGCGTCCGGCGGAAGGACGAGGCAGTTGAAGTCGCCATACGGCACGCGCAATGCCTCCGCCTGGCCGCCCTCATAGGGACCCATTTCGGCGAAGCCGTAGGCGGCACCGGCAGTGCCCGGATTTGTGGTCAGGCAAAAGCCAGTGAACCCGCGCTCGCAATTCTCGCAAAACCCACAACCGACATTGAAGGGCAGGACGACGCGATCACCTTTCTTAACCCGATCCACCGCACTGCCGACCTCGACGACCTCGCCCATGTTTTCATGGCCGAAGATGCGTCCCTTCTCAAAAGATGTGCGGCCCTCATACATGTGAAGATCCGAACCGCAGATATTGGTGCTGGTCAGACGCACCAGAACGTCGGTCGGCTTTTCGATGCGTGCGTCCGGTACGTTCGAGACGCTGACGTCACGCGGTCCATTATAGACGACGGCTTTCAATTGGCTGCTCCTTTCGAGCGGCAACTCGGATGGCGAGGCGCCTCCACAAGCCTGTCGAAACGCCGGCAGTCTGGCGGTTGATTGCGGCCAGCGCTTCCGGCCGGGAAAGGCGGCAGGCGGCCACCTGTCTTCCCATTCGACCTATCCTAGGGGAATCGGATTGCGAATCGCGTTCTCGTGAGAAAGGCATGGCGGCTTAAGCCTCCCCATGCATCCCCGCCGTCGCTGACACCAAGGCCCGTTTGCTACCCGATCGGGTGCACTGGATCAGAGGTGGAGCGTGAAATGCTTCTGCGCTGCCTCGAGCGGCAGCAGCGCGAGATCCTAGCTATCAAGCGTCGCCCCGATATGGCGCTGAACCGGCTACGCCAGCGCCGCGACCCGAAGGCAGTTGCTTCCACGGCGACGCGAAGCTGGTTATCTGACCATCGCGCGCGGGCCAGCGCCTCGCGCCGACTCGACGAGGCTCCCATGAATTCAGCGATTCGCTCGCACATGCGGGCCAGACCTGATTTCTGGCAACCGAACTGGATCGGGTGCTGGGCATTTCGGTGCAGCAGGAACGAGACGCCCAACACCAAGGCCTGATCAAGGTTTATCGGCACGGTGCAGGCAAGTGATGATCCGGCCATCACCATCCACAAGGCTCAGGCATTCGACAAAGAAACCGACCGATACCGGGTCGACACGGCCCGCAGACTGCACCGCGCGCCGCAGCCGAGGACCATGCGCTTCCCCGTAGGCGCATACCGCGCACATAATGATTTTCTCGACCTGTCTCCGAAAACAGCCAGAAATATGGCTGTCATCGCCTGAAACCTGAAGGGTTGCCCGGGACGGATCGGCTGGTCGGGATCACCCCTCCGGCCACCCACTCTATCAAACGGTCGATGCGCGCCAAGGCATGGGCGGCAAACGCCCACTTGCACGTCCTCTGCATCCTGCTCAACTTCGACATCCGAAAGGGCTGTTGATCAGACAATCCGCCGCTGCCTTTCGGCAACTCGAGTTGCGCCTTTGAGAAACCATGTGGAGTCGAGGGGACGGGGCTAGACTGCTCGCGAAAGCGAATGAGGCGATTCGCCCAGCGCTGCGACTGGCCCGCCTCCCAGCAAGTTACACCGCTCAGCGCGAGAACGACCTGCTCCACATGGCGTGGCGCGACAAGTTCAAGGATCTGATGGTTGATGTGAGGATAGCAGGCCTGAGATTTCAGACCCACGCCGAACGGCGTTCGTTCGCATGGTCGAAACCGGATGCACCCTGCAGAGATCGCCGGCATGGCCGGTCACGCTGTCGTCGAGGCCAGCGCCTCATCAATACATATCTTCGAAGCAAGCTCGCCCTCGTCCAGGCGGTCGTCATCAAGACACCAACGCCGGAAACCGACCGAAGGCGTCTGAAATTCCAAAGCAAAATCAGGAAATGGTGCGCCCGTAGGGATTCGAACCCCAAACCTCCTGATCCGTAGTCAGGTGCTCTATCCAATTGAGCTACGGGCGCTTGCGAGGCCCGTCACATAACGGGATCAGATGCGGCGCGCAAGTCCCTCGGCGCTCATGAGGAGGGGATGAGTTGCTGCAGGCTGCGCGCCATCTGCTCGGCGCTCACGTCGTGACCGAAATGGGCAAGGTACTCGCCGCTCGGGCTCATCAGATAAGTGAATCCCGAGTGATCGACGCTATAATTGCCATCTTTGTCCGGCGTACCCTTGTGGACGTAGACGCGATAGGCACGGGTCACCGCATCGATGTCTTGCTGCGAGCCGGTGAGGCCAATTAGCGATGGATGGAAGGCACGGACATAGTCACGCATCACGCTGGGCGTGTCACGGCCGGGGTCGACGGTGATGAAAAGGGGAACGATGTTCGCTGCTTCCGCAGGCGGCAGATCATCCAATGCCTGGCTGATCGTTTGCAGGCCAAGCGGGCAGATATCCGGACAATAGGTGTAGCCGAAATAGACGAGCTTGTAGCGATCGGCGAAGTCGCGTTCCGTCACGCGTCGTCCATCATCGGCCGTGAGCGTGAACGGGCCGCCGATCAACGCCTGACCAGTGACCACGTTGGCCTGCTTATCCGCTCGCTGGACGATGACCGTCGCCAAGGCTGCGCTTACGACCGCCAGAGAGATCAGCCCTGCGAGGAACAGCCTTGATCGCATGGACCCGCTCCATCTCATCCCGCCACCGCCGGCATTACGTCAAAGACCTTGCCCGCAACAGCCTTTCCATATCGTCAACCGCGCCAATCGCAACAATGGCGAAATCTAGGACAGGCAGCGGCCGAGCGACTGTGACGTGATGTCGCTCGAT
Source organism: Arboricoccus pini (assembly GCF_900187945.1). Classification (GTDB taxonomy): domain Bacteria; phylum Pseudomonadota; class Alphaproteobacteria; order Geminicoccales; family Geminicoccaceae; genus Arboricoccus; species Arboricoccus pini. The sequence continues at coordinate 67,370 of NZ_FYEH01000006.1, forward strand.
GACGAGGTCATTTAGCAGAAGGCGCGTCGCGCGCGAAATGGCGCCAGATCGACCAGAGGCTGACGACCAGCAACAAGATCGGCCACGAGGCGGCCCGTTAAGGGACCGAGTGTCAGGCCGATATGCTGGTGGCCGAATGCGTACCAGAAATTGCGTAGCGCCGGTGCCCGGTCGACCACCGGCAGGCTGTCGGGCAATGACGGCCGGTGGCCCTGCCATGCGTCGTCAACGGTCGCTGTCAGACCCGGGACGAGACGGCGGGCGGGCTCGATCAGCCGACGGATGCGGGCATAGTCGGGGGGCGCCGCGTTACTGGCGAGCTCGACGCCGCCTGTGAGGCGAAGCCCATGCGTCATCGGAGCGACCACGAAGGATCCCTCGACGGTGTAGACTGGATTGTTCAGGGTGACGGCCGGATGCGGCAGCATGAGATGATAGCCGCGCTCGGCGATGAGCGGGACCGGCGCACCGCTCATCCTCGCCAGCGCACCGCTGAACGCGCCCGCCGCTAACACCACCCCATCGACGGCGAGCTTACCGGCGTCGGTGATCACGGTCTTAACGACGCCATCCGCTCGCTCGATGTCCCGTACGGTCTGACGCACATGCTCCGCCCCCCGTTCCATGACCGCGCGCGCGATACCTCCCGTGTAGTCCTGGGGATGCCGCACCGCCCGGCAATCGGCGATCAACACGCCTGCCGCGATCTCGGGATTGAGCGCAGGCTCCAGATCAAGGCATCCCTCGCGGTCAAGCATATGGTAGACGACGCCAAACCGGTCATAATAACGTCGAATTGACGCCATGTAGCGATCGAGCCGCTTTCGGTCATAGGCGACCTTCAGCCAGCCGCCGCCGCGGACAAGATCGCCGAGCCCGGCTTGCTGGATGACGATATCGTGCGCCTGGTTCGCGTGTTGCAACAGGGCAGCCAGCGCCACAGTGGAACTCTCTACCGTGCGGCTACGGCTGGCAATGCAGAAGCGGACCAACCAGGGCAGAAGTTCCGGCAGATGACGCCAGCGAATGCTTAGAGCGCCCATCGGATCACGCAGCATTGCCGGGACGCCCCGCAACGTTTCGATCGTCGCTAGCGGTGTGATCGCGCTACAGCTGATGATTCCCGCATTGCCCTTCGACGTGCCGGCGCCAGGCTCGCGCGGATCGACCAGCACGACGTCGTGGCCGTCGCGCTGCAAAAAAAGCGCGCAGGAGCAGCCAACGATGCCCGCGCCCACGACAGCGATCCTACCCATGTCTTATTCCCCGGCCGATTCGGCCCGCTTGTCGCTTCTTCGTCGAACGCTAGAGTGAGCGCATCGGCGCGCCAAGACGATCACGCGTTTGCTTGAAGCAAATGGTGTTCCGCGCTCTGTCATCGGATAGCTACATTTTGCCCAGCGTCGTGATCACCGTCGCCCAATCAGCACCGCTCCCCGACGATCTCCCGGGCAATGCGGCCGCGATCCGCGAAGCCCGCGAAGCGGCCGCCCGCATGCAGGCGCGGCTCGTCGTCTGTCCGCAAGATGCGCTGACGGGTCGGCCGGCCGCCGGCATCGCCTTGCGAGCCGATCTCCTGGCGAACTGCACGAAGCTCGTTGAACAATTCGTTCACGAGACCGCCGATGGCGGCCCGGCCCTTCTCTTCACGGCACCGCGTCAGACGTCCGAAGGCCTGGCCGATGTCGTCATCCTGGCGCAGGACGGCGCGGTCGCCGGCTGGCGCGCGCGCCACAGGCTGGAGCCAGAAGAGATTGCGACACTCGTGGCCGGTCCGGTCCCCGGTCCTTTGCCCCTCCGCCTCGACGAGGGCCGCGTCCTGCGACTTGGCGTCGTCCACGGAATCGACATTGAGACACCGGACGTTTCCGAAGCGCTGGCGGAATCCGGTGCCGAGCTTTTGATCTCCGTCATCGCCAGCAGCTTCGATCCGGCAGCCCCAGATATCCTCTTAAACAATGTCGTTAGCCGGATCAGGGAAACAGGACTTGCCTGCCTCGTCGCGAATCTGGCGGGCGCCCTTGACGACCGCGTGCATGCCGGCGGCTCCTTCGCGCTCGATGCCGATTGCCGCCTGCGGGCCTCGACGTTGCCGCTGGCGGCAGACCATCTTGCAACCAGCTGGGCGATCGAACCCGACGGAATTCGGCTTTTGGAGGGCAGGGTTCGGTTCCCGCCGCCGCCGGGGGTTCTCAGATCGCAAGCCCTCTGCCAGCGACTGCGCGCCATGGTCAGGGAACGCAAGTTCGATGGCATCCTGCTTCGTGCAGGCGAGCCGCGTCTGGCGGCACTGGCGATCGACGCAGTCGGCCCCTCCAAGGTCCGCATCATCGATCTCGACGAGGCCTTGGTTCCTCTTATCGCGGGGCTGACAAGAACGCTCGAGAGTACGCTCCATGCCGCACCCCCGAAGATCCGGGTGGAGGACAGCCTACGTCTTCTGGCGCTGCGGCTGGCAGCCGAGACTGCAAACTGCCTCCTCGTGGGGGCGGGAGGCTATGACCCCTTTGGCGCGAGCGAATCTGGCTGGCCGCGAGCAACGTGACAGACGGTTGCCCGCCCTTCCCCCGCAGCCCGAGGATCAGTTGTACCGACACTGGCACTCTTGTATAAGGCAGCCACCCGGACGGCGTGGCTTTGCCGGCATACGCCTGCGCGCGCCAGTCGTTCGAACCGAGGACTTTCGCGGTCCCGCAGATGGTATATGGGAGCGCCGGCGCGCACGTTACGCCGTGCAAGGAGCATCGACGAGGTTATGAGCCGGCGCAGGCGGGTCTACGAAGGCAAGGCGAAGATCCTTTTCGAGGGGCCGGAGCCTGGAACGCTCGTCCAGTATTTCAAGGATGACGCGACCGCCTTCAACAATAAGAAGCACGCCATCATCACGGGCAAGGGCGTCCTCAATAACCGAATCTCCGAATATCTGATGATGCGACTGGGCGATATCGGCGTGCCGACGCATTTCGTTCGCCGGCTCAACATGCGCGAGCAGCTGATCCGCGAGGTCGAGATCATTCCGGTCGAAGTGGTCGTGCGTAATGTGGCGGCGGGCTCGCTGTCGACCCGCCTGGGCCTGGAGGAAGGTTCCCCGCTCCCGCGTTCGATCGTCGAGTATTACTATAAGAGCGACGAACTGAGCGATCCTCTCGTCAGTGAGGAGCATGTAACGGCGTTCGGCTGGGCCAGCTATCAGGAGCTGGACGAGATCTTGAACCTGACTCTGCGCATCAACGATTTCCTCACCGGGCTCTTCATGGGCGTGGGCCTCAGGCTGATCGACCTCAAGCTGGAGTTCGGCCGCCTTTGGGAAGACGAGGAGATGCGCCTCGTGCTCGCCGACGAGATCAGCCCCGATAATTGCCGCCTCTGGGATCGGCAGACGAACGAGAAATTCGACAAAGACCGCTTTCGCCGCGACCTCGGCAACGTGCAGGAAGGCTATGCCGAGATCGCACGTCGGCTCGGCATCCTGCCAGAGGCAGGACCGCGCGACCTTAGTGGACCTGAGACCATTCAGTAGAGAGAAGCGACGATCATGCGCGTCAAGGTGGCCATCGGCCTTAGACCCGGCGTTCTCGACCCCGAAGCCGTAGCGATCGAACGCTCGCTCAAGGGCCTGGGCTTTCCCGATGTCGCAAACGTCAAGCGGCAAAAGATCATCGAGCTCGATGTGGGCGCACCTGACCGCGAGGCCGCTCTCACGGCTGCCAGGGCCATGTGCGAGAAGCTGCTCGCCAACCCGGTCATCGAAAGCTACACGATCGACATTGCCTAAGGGATCGCAACGCGGCTGCCGAGCGGCAAACCATGGCGTCCGGCGGCGATCCGCCGGGTCGCACAATCATCGCTGCCTGGGTCCGCTCACAAGCTTCCGTACTGATGAAATCGAGAGACGATGCGCGCTGCCATCATCACTTTTCCCGGGTCCAATCGCGAGGTCGATCTCGCGCGCGCCCTAGAGGCCGCAACCGGCCATCGCCCCCTTTCGGTATGGCACAAGGAGAGTGAACTCCCCGACCTCGATCTCATCGCCCTGCCCGGCGGTTTCTCTTACGGCGACTACCTTCGCTGCGGTGCAGTGGCCGCACGTTCGCCGATCATGACGGAGATCGCAAGGCAAGCAGGCCGAGGGGTTGCCGTCATCGGCATCTGCAACGGGTTCCAGATCCTGACCGAAGCCGGGCTCCTCCCTGGCGTCCTCATGCGAAACAAGGGGCTGGCCTTCCTCTGCAAGCCCGTCACGCTGGAGGTCGCCACCAGGCAGTCGGTCTTTACGAGCGGCTATGAAGCTGGCCAGGAGGTCGTCTTTCCCGTTGCGCACCACGACGGGAACTACACGATCGATGCCGAGGGCCAAAAGCGGCTCGAGGACGAAGACAGAGTGGCCTTTCGCTACAAAGGTGAGCTGAACGGCTCGGTAGGCCGCATAGCCGGAATTCTCTCGACCGGGCGCAACGTCCTGGGCCTCATGCCCCACCCCGAAGACGCCACTGAACCCTTGCAGGGCAGCATTGACGGCAAGCCTCTCTTTGCATCTCTTGCGGCCGCATTGGGTTGACCAAAATGACCAGTTCCGATTCCTCCGCGATCACGCCTAAGACAGTCGCCGAACACGGACTCTCGTCAACCGAGTTCGAACGTATCAAGGAAATCCTCGGCCGCGCACCCAATCTCGTCGAGCTCGGCATCTTCTCGGTGATGTGGAGCGAGCATTGCTCCTACAAGAGCTCCAGGCGACACCTCGCGAAGTTCCCCACCAAGGCGCCCTGGGTCGTTCAGGGGCCAGGCGAGAATGCCGGCGTCGTCGATATTGGCGATGGTCAAGTCGTCGTCTTCAAGATGGAGAGCCACAACCACCCCTCCTATATCGAGCCCTACCAGGGGGCGGCGACCGGCGTCGGCGGCATCATGCGTGATATCTTCACCATGGGCGCCCGGCCCGTCGCCGTACTGGATGCGCTGCGCTTCGGCGAGCCGCGTCATCCCAAGACCAGACACCTGATCTCGGGAGTCGTGGCCGGCATCGGCGGCTATGGCAATTGCGTGGGTGTACCGACCGTGGGAGGCGAATGCACCTTCCACGCCTCGTTCAATGGCAACATCCTGGTCAATGCCATGTGCGTGGGCATCGCCCATGCCGATAAGGTTTTCTACGCGCGCGCGGCCGGCGTGGGAAATCCCGTCGTCTATGTCGGCGCCAAGACCGGCCGCGACGGTATCCACGGCGCCACGATGGCCTCGGCCGAGTTCACCGACGAGACCGAGGCGAAGCGGCCGACGGTGCAAGTCGGCGATCCTTTCACCGAGAAACTCCTCATCGAAGCCTGCCTCGAGCTTATGGCGCGCGACTGTATCGTCGCGATCCAGGACATGGGCGCAGCGGGCCTCACCTCGTCCTCGTTCGAGATGGCAGCGTCCGGCGGCACCGGCATCGAGATGGATCTCGACCAGGTGCCGCTGCGCGAGACGGGCATGACCGCCTACGAAATCATGCTCTCGGAAAGCCAGGAGCGCATGCTCATCGTGCTCAAGGCAGGCCACGAGGACGAGGCCAGGGCGATCTTCGAGAAATGGGAGCTCGACTTCGCGACCGTCGGCCACGTGACCGATACAGGCCGGATGGTGCTTCGTATGGGTGGTGAAGTCGTGGCAGACCTGCCGGTCGCACCCGTGAGCGGTGCGTCGCCGGTCTATGACCGGCCCACGCTGCCCTCGCCCAAGCTTTTGCCGATCATGGGTGTGACCGGCGCGCCACCCATGGACGTGCGCGAGGCAGCATTGAAGCTCCTGGGCTCGCCCGATATCGCGAGCAAGAGGTGGCTTTACGAGCAATATGATCACCTGGTGCGCGGTGACACGGTGCAGCGTCCGGGCGGTGATGCCGCGGTGGTGCGCGTCGATGGCAGCAAGAAGGGCTTGGCCCTAACGACCGATTGTACTCCACGCTATTGCGAAGCCGATCCCTTCCAGGGCGGCATGCAAGCTGTTGCCGAGGCCTGGCGCAATCTGATCGCGGTGGGCGCAAGGCCGCTGGCGATCACCAATTGCCTCAATTTCGGCAATCCCGAGCGCCCCCGCATCATGGGACAGCTGGTTGCCTGCATCGAAGGCATGGCCGAGGCCTGCCGCGTGCTCGACTTCCCGGTCGTCTCCGGCAATGTCTCGCTCTACAATGAAACCGACGGTCGCCCGATCCAGCCAACCCCAAATGTCGGGGGCGTAGGCCTCATCGACGACCTGGCACGCATGACAGGCCTGGCGCTGCCCGGAGAAGGCTTCGTCATCCTTATGGTGGGCGAATCAGCGGGCTGGCTTGGCGCGTCTCTATATATGCGTGAGGTCATGGGTCGCGAGGAAGGCGCGCCTCCGCCGGTCGATCTGACCTATGAGAAGCGTAACGGCCTCTTCGTCCAGGGCCTTATCCACGACGGTCTCGTTGCCGCCGTCCACGACATTGCCGATGGCGGCCTCACCATAGCAATTGCTGAGATGTGCTTGGCCGGCGGTATCGGTGCTACCCTCGAGGTGCCAGACGACGCCACCAGCCCCCAAGGCTGGCTATTTGGCGAGGAACAGGGCCGCTATGTGCTGGCGGTGAAGCCCGAGCAGGTCGCCAATCTGCGTTCAAGGGGCAACGAAGCCGGTGTTTTGGTCAGAGAGATTGGCCGGAGTGGCGGCGACGCGTTGAACCTGGGCGGCCACGTGCCCATCTCCCTGGACGAGATGCGGCGGGTGCATGAAGCCTTCCTACCGGATCTGATGCAGGCTGCCTGACTGGGGCATCGTTTTTTCGACAGTTTCACGCGAGGGATTCCGCGAGCAATGGCGATGGCGCCCCACGATATCGAGACGCTGATCAAGCAAGCATTCCCCGATGCCATTGTTGTCATCGAGGACCTTGCAGGAGATGGGGATCATTATCGGGCCACCATCACGAGCGAGGTCTTTCGCGGCCAGAGCCGCATCCAGCAGCACAAGCTCGTCTACGAGGCGCTTGGCGGTCGCATGGGTGGCGAACTTCACGCTTTGGCCTTGCGTACTTGCGCCCCAGCTGCCTGAGACCCCTTAAACCCGACCTGGTCGGGCAATGTCCGGAGCAATGATGATGACCAATGCCGTTTTCGACCGCATCAAGGAACAAATCGAGCGCGACGACGTCGTCCTCTACATGAAGGGAACGCCCGTCTTTCCGATGTGTGGCTTTTCCGCCGCTACAGTGCAGGTCTTGGGGCAGACGGGCGTCAAATTCCAGTCCTACAATATTCTTGAGGACATGGAGCTTCGCAATGGGCTGAAGGAATTCGGCAACTGGCCGACCTTTCCCCAGCTTTACGTCAAAGGTGAGTTGATCGGCGGCTGCGATATTGTCCGAGAGATGTACGAGACGGGCGAGCTCGAAGCGCTGTTCCAGGAGAAGGGCGTGAACACAAACGCTGCCGTCGCCTGAATCCCGGTTGAGAAGGCTCTCGCTCCTACGAGCGAGACGCCATCTAGCGCTCAATATTTGCACAAGCACCTGTCTGCGGCTTTCCCAGGCAGTCGTTTTGCAGGCTGGCGCTTGCCTGGGTGGCATCGCCGACTGTGGTCATCAAGATGGGTGCCATATCTCCCGGCCGGAAATGGATTCGTGCATATTGCGTGGGCGTCTCGCCTGGGAAAGTTATGAGCCCATCGCCACGCTCGAAACCGGCTTTGGCAATAAACACCAGCTTGGCGACACGCGTGGTGACCTTCTGGCCAGCAATCTCGATGTCCGTACTTCCCTCATCGGTAACATCGGTATCGTAGAGCTTACGGCCATCGAAGATAGGCAGCGTAGCGCCTCCTCTGCCAGCCGCCATCGTGTCGCGCAGACGGAATGATGCGGTGACAGGATCGATCGTATTGGTCCAGGCTGTGCGTGGCACGTCGCTCGTGGCATCTCTACCATTATTCCGATACCGGAAGCTCGTGATCTGGCCGTCACTGCCATAGCTGATATCGATCAGGCGCTGGCGGTCGCTTTTTGACTGAACGCTCTTGAAGCTTACAGGTCGAATGACGCCGCCAACCCGCGCTGCAATGGCGCTATAGCTTGTGGTGTTGCCCGATAAGATCGCTGCTAGGCCGTCGGCACGCGCAACGATCCTGCCCTCAAAATGATCGCCACGACGCAGATTCTGCAGTCGGAGCGCGCCCACGGTCAAACCGTAGGCTTGCACCGCATAGCGAAAATCGCCTTCGCTGAATTCGGCAGCCTGGGCACTCAGGGGCGCTGGGAGACAGGCGGCAGCGAGCGCCAAGGTGCTAGACTTCAGAAGCCGGCGTCGCGCGAGCGGTGCAAGGAGGGACGGCATGATCATACCCACAATGTTTCGCATCGTGAGCGGGAAGAAAAGACTTGTGCGATTAAAAGCCGCCGAGATCTAGCTTGAGAGCGTCCGCTAGGATCACGGCTGCGGCATAATGATCAACAGGAGCGTCTCGCTTGGGCCGCCGCCACCGTCCCTCCGCAAATGCGTCCTCGACGGCAAAGCTCGTCAGGCGCTCATCTTGCATCAGGACCGGGAGGGCCAACTCCAGTGCGAGGCGATTACCAAGATACCTTGCGGTAACGGCCATGGGCCCCTCGGAACCATCCATGTTGAGCGGAAGGCCAAGGACAATACCGACCGCGGCCCGTTCGACCACTCGCGCTTGAATGGCCTCAAGATCGTCTTGAAGCCGCCGTCGCTGCATGGTCGAGAGCGGCGTTATCAGCAGTCGTCGCGGATCCGTGCCTGCGAACCCTAAGCGCCGTTTGCTGGCGTCAATTGCCAGCAGGCCACCACTTTGAGGCAACACCGAGATGAAGGCCGGGAGGTCGTCGAACAACTCGGCCATTGGAACGACTTTTCCTTTTGCCGGGACGATCGATGCGCTCGCCTACTGTGCTGTTCAGGCCAACTCGAAAGATTCCCGAGGCGCCACCTTCGATTGGACCGAAGGAAGGCCTTCGTATAACGACACATCCGAGGAAACCAGCGGCTGTTGGGCCAGCGAGATCCGCCTGGGCCGTGCGATAATACGCACACGGCCAGGCTCGATCGTCACGAATGCTCCTGGCAAAATGATCTCGCGCCTCGGAGCGTGCTCGTTGCCTCCACAAGCGTCGACTTCGGACATCGGATGTTCCATAATAAGCACGCTCTTCATCGGCTGGAAACGGTGATGCGTGGCGCCGCACTGGCCGCCCGTTTCGATCGCATCTGACGTTGAAAAACGTTGTGGCGCGTTATGGTTGCAATGTAAATCGAATTTTACGTAATTTTAGATAAATCAAGCGCCTTATTTCAACCTTGGGACCATGCCGCCACACCGTCGACGGTCTGTTGTCACTTCAACCCCGGCAGCTGTAAACTGTGCCGGCTGATGTCCATGGATCGGCATCCAAATTCCATCGTCTCGGAGACCAGTTTCATGTCGCTCGATCGATCCACCGTAGCGCGGATCGCGAACCTCGCGCGCATCGACGTGCCCGATGATCAGCAAGAACCGCTTGCTCGTGAACTCTCTAACCTGCTGCTCTGGGTGGAGCAGCTTCGCGAGGTCGATACGGACGGCGTCGAACCTTTGCGGATGATTATGCCGCTTCCGCCGCGCTGGCGTGAGGACAGCGTCACCGACGGCGGTCATGCCGATGTCGTTACCGCCAACGCACCGGCAGCACTCGACGGATTCTTCGTAGTCCCAAAGGTCGTCGAATGAGCGAACTTACCTATCTTACCTTGACGCAGGCGCGCGCGGGTCTCCTCGCCAAGGAGTTCTCGGTCGACGAACTCCTTGAAGCACATATCTCGGCTCTGGCTGCCCATCGCGATCTTAATGCGTTCATCACCGAGACAGCAGATCTTGCCCGCCAGCAGGCAAAGACCGCCGCGAGCAGGCTGCAGCGGGGTGAGGCCGGCCTGCTTGAGGGCCTGCCCATTGCCATCAAGGATCTGTTTTGCACGACGGACGTGCTGACGACAGCAGCCTCGCATATCCTGGACGGCTTCAAGCCGCCTTACGAATCGAGCGTTACAAGAAAGCTTTGGGGCGAAGGAGCTCTTTGCCTGGGCAAGACCAATCTCGACGAGTTCGCGATGGGCTCGGCGAACGTCACATCCTACTATGGACCCGTGCGGAGCCCCTGGACGGCCGTGGGTGACAACGTGGCCGTGGTTCCAGGCGGCAGCTCGGGCGGCTCGGCGGCGGCCGTCGCCGCGCGCATCGCCCTGGCTGCCACCGGCACGGATACGGGCGGCTCGATCCGCCAGCCCGCCGCCTTTTGTGGCATCACAGGCATTAAGCCTACCTATGGCCGCTGCTCGCGATTCGGCGTGATCGCATTTGCGAGCTCGCTCGATCAGCCAGGCGCCTTCGGCCGGTCGGTCGAGGACTGCGCGCTTTTTCTCGAAGCCATGGCGGGTTACGACCCGAACGACAGCACGAGCGCTGATCTACCCGTCCCCGACTGGAAATCGGAGGTCGGCGGCGGTGTTAAAGGCATGCGCATCGGCTTGCCACGCGAATACCGCGTAGATGGCATGCCGAGCGAGATCGAGCAGATCTGGCAGCAGGGCGCGTCGTGGCTCAAGGCGCAGGGAGCAGAAATCGTCGAGATCAGCCTGCCGCACACGAAATATGCGCTGCCGACCTACTATATCATCGCGCCCGCCGAAGCCTCGTCGAACCTCGCCCGCTATGACGGCATGCGCTTTGGTCTGCGCGTACCGGGCAAAAATCTCGCCGAGACCTATATGAAGACGCGCGGTGAAGGCTTCGGTGCCGAGGTGCGCCGCCGCATTATGATCGGCACCTATGTGCTCTCGGCCGGCTATTACGACGCCTATTATCTCAAGGCCCAGAAGGTCCGACGGCGGATAGCCGACGATTTCACCCAAGCCTTCGAACACTGCGACGCGATCTTGACGCCGACCGCCCCCTCGGCCGCCTTTCGCGTTGGCGACAAGATGGACGATCCGGTCGCCATGTATCTGAACGACGTCTTCACCGTACCCAGCAGCCTAGCCGGCCTCCCCGGCATCTCGGTTCCGGCCGGCCTCTCCGCGTCGGGGCTGCCGCTCGGCCTTCAGGTGATCGGCCGGCCCTGGGACGAAATGACCTGCTTCAAGGTGGGTCGCGCGATCGAGCAGGCCGCCGATTTCACCACCTTGCCCTACGGGCTGGAGGCTGCCGCATGAGCTATACGATCGAGGGCAACACGGGTACCTGGGAAATCGTCGTCGGCCTTGAGGTACATGCGCAGGTCATTTCCGAGAGCAAGCTTTTCTCGGGTGCCTCGACCGCCTATGGCGCGCCACCCAACGCCAATGTCTCTATCGTCGATGCGGGCATGCCCGGCATGCTGCCGGTCGTGAATGCACATTGTATCCGGCAGGCCGTACGCACCGGCCTCGGCCTGAAGGCGCAAATCAACAAGGATTCGGTCTTCGAACGGAAGAACTACTTCTATCCAGATCTGCCACAGGGCTATCAGATCAGCCAATATCTCCATCCGATCGTCGGCAATGGAGAACTCGTGATCGACATGCCGAATGGTGAGAGCCGGACGATTGGCATCACCCGGCTCCATCTCGAGCAGGATGCCGGCAAGTCGGTGCATGACCGAAGCGACGATGCGACATTGATCGACCTCAACCGCTCGGGCGTGGCGCTCATGGAGATCGTCTCCGAGCCCGACATCCGCACGCCCGAGGAAGCTGTTCTCTACATGCGCAAGCTGCGCTCCATCCTGCGCTATCTCGGGACCTGTGATGGCAACATGGAGGAGGGCAACCTGCGCTGCGACGCCAATGTCTCCGTACGCCGTCGGGGCGAGACCGCGTTCGGCACGCGCTGTGAAATCAAGAACGTCAACTCAATGCGCTTTGTTGCGCGCGCCATCGAATATGAGGCGAGGCGCCAGGTCGATCTCATCGAGAGCGGCCAGACCGTCGTGCAGGAAACACGCCTTTTCGACGCTCAGAAGGGCGAGACGCGCTCGATGCGTGGCAAGGAGGAGGCACACGACTATCGCTACTTCCCTGACCCCGATCTCCTCCCTGTCATCCTTCCCGAGGGCTATGTCGAGGAGATCGCAGCCAGCCTTCCCGAGTTGCCGGATGCCAAGAAGTCGCGCTTCATCGCCGATTACGGGGTCACCCCCTATGATGCAGGCGTCCTGGTGATGGAACAGCAAACCGCCGCTTATTTCGAAGCGGTGGCGCAAGGCAGGGACGCGAAGCAAGCCGCCAACTGGGTCATCAACGAATTGTTCGGCCTGCTGGCCAAGGGCGGCAAGGATCTGAGCGAAACGCCGATCAGCGCCGATGATCTCGGCCGGCTGCTCGACCTGTTGAATGACGGCACAATCTCAGGCCGCCTGGCCAAGGACGTTTTCGCCATCATGTTCGAGACCGGTCAATCGCCGGCCCGGATCGTTGAGGAGCGCGGCCTGAAGCAGGTTACCGACACCTCGTCGATCGAGCCCTTCTGCGAGGAAGTCATCGCTGCCAATCCGGGGCAGGTCGAGACATATCGAAAAAATCCCAAGGTCATTGGCTGGTTCGTAGGCCAGGTCATGAAGAAGACCGGCGGCAAGGCCAACCCAGCCGTCGTGACCGGGATCCTGCAAAAAATGCTCGACGGCTAAGGCTCAGCGTAGGGAAGCAGAGCGAGGTCGACGGCATCCGCGTCCAGGCAGACCACGGCACCGACCGACAAGCCCCCCCGACGTCAGATCGACAGCATAGAGGGTGCAATTCGGGCTTATGCATTGCCGTTGCCCGTTCGCTTTGGCGACAGCAAGCCTCGAGGCTATGCCCTCATGGCCGATGACGATGGGGCCGAACCGGTGCCCCCGGCGGCAGCACCAAGCGTATCGGCTTGTGGAGCACATTCACCTCAACGCGCCGCCCCGTGCGCGGCTCGCCGTCCAACGTCAGGTTCCACGGCTCGTCTGCCGACAACGTGAACCTTTTCGTGCGGCAGCGAATGACGAAGCGGGGCTGGGGAAAGTCGGGATCACCAACCTCCCGCACGACGGCAGGAAAATCCGCGATCTCGAAGGCGCGGATCATCCGCACATCCATCAGGCCATCATTGATAAGTGCGCTGGGTGCAACGACCGAACCACCGCCAGTCTGTCGCCCATTCGCCAGGGTCAGCACCACAAGGTCATCGCTCCCTCGCGCGTCATCCGACCGCCACTCGATTCGGCGCGGACGAAGGTGCAGGGTGCGCAAGATACCGGCGATCCAGTAAGCCGGGCCACCGATCAGACGCTTTAATTCGTCCGAAATCTCGGTCGCGTTCTCATCGATAAAGGCAGCGGTGATGACATTTACGGCGATCGACATATCCAAATCGGCAACCTCGCCAATCGGATCCAGGCCGCGGACTTGCAAGACGTCGATCGAACGGCTGCGACCCGAGGCCGCCAGTTGCAAGGCCAAAGGCGGAAAGCGCGGGATCTGGCAGCCGGTTGCGAAATCGTTGGCCGTACCAGCGGGTAACAGGGCCAAGCTCGGCCTTCGCGTCGGTCTGACGCGCAAGATACCTTCCACGACTTCCTGAATGGTGCCGTCACCGCCGGCAGCCACGACGACATCGCAAAGCCGAGTCGAAATGCTGGCGAGATGCGTCGCATCGCCCAGTCTATGGGTGATCGCAAGATCGACACGCGTCCCGGCCTGACGCATCTCCTCGATTGCCAGTCGAATGTCCGCGCGATCGGCCGACTTCCCATTCAAGATAAGGCGGAGTCGTCGATCCGATTTGGGCAATTTCGGCTTGAGACCAAGTACCCTGCGGACGATGGCGCGAACCCGCGCACGCCATATGCTGAACAAGGCGCCCAGGCTCACGAGGCGGTTCCCGGCATCAATGTCAGCCCGCCTATGTCGCGCCGTTGACAACAAGAGCCGGCATCAGGCGAACGACCCGACCGCTCGATCATCAACGAATAGGATGAATAAGGGCGTTAATTTGGTGGAGCCGATCGGGATCGAACCGACGACCTCCTGAATGCCATTCAGGCGCTCTCCCAACTGAGCTACGGCCCCACCGGGGAGACGAGCGGCTTCATAAGGGTAAGCCGCTCGCCAAGCAAGCCCTCCGTGCATTTTGTCGTCGAGGCATCAACGAGGCTATCGATCGCCGTCCGGATCGTCGATATCGTCATCGATAACGTCGCTCACATCGTCGTCATCGCCCAGATCATCGGTGTCTTCGATCAGCGAGGCATCGTCAGCGGTCTCGTCGACGTCGGCATCGGCAAGGTCGGTGTCGTCATCGACGAGATCCTCTTCCTCGGCCTCGGTCTCGACGGCGATATCGGCGTCATCGGTCTCGAGCTCGGTGTCATCCGTGGGCGCATCGGCTCCAGCCACCGCGCGCGTGGCAACCCGCGGGCGGCGAGACCGCGAAATCACGTCCAGGTCGAGCACGGTGCCGCAAGTCGGGCAGGTGATCGGCTGGCGCATGAAATCGTAAAATCTTGCCCCGCAATTCAGGCACAGGCGCTTCGTGCCCCATTCCGGCTTGGCCATCGGCTCTCCAAACAAGTAAGAATTGCGGCCGTCTGACCGCAGTGCATAAGCGAGCGAGGCGATTGCCATGACGGCCCGGCGCTGTCAAAAGCAATTCCCGTGCTATCGCCCGCCTTACACCAATCTCGGCGGTGCGTAGGACCGCCATCGATCTGTTGCCCCGGTCTGGAGCGGATAGGTCGGTCGCTACCGACCACATTTCAAGCGGCAGCCGGCGCCAAGCTAGCTGCGTGTTCGCCGGCCCTGCCTGAACGGGTGCTCATGCCGCTCCGACTGCCTGTCAGCTCTCAGCAATCGACGACCCTCAAGGTGCCGCCGGACCCGCGGAGCTCGATCGACGCCCTGATGATGGCAGCCCTGGCCGTTGGCAAGAGCCGTGTCGATCGCTTGGCATCGCATCCGCATATCGACGCCTTCATGCTTGCGCTGCAAGAATTGGGGGTTTTGATCACACTGGATACAAATGATGGGGTGCTGCTGCATGGCGTCGGCGTTGGCGGCTTCCTCAGCCCCGCTTCGACCCTACCGGTGTCGGCGATGACCTTCCCTCTTCTGCTAGGCGCCCTCGTGGGCCACGCCTTCGATAGCATCATGACCTGTGAGGGAAGCGGGTCAGTGGAGACCATGCTGACGTCGCTCCTGCCACCGCTGGCCGCCATGGGCGTGATCGCCAAGAATCGGCCGGAGCCGCGCTTCCCTCTGTTGTTGGAGGGGCGCAGCGACCTCATGCCCGTCGAATGGGATGCTGACGACGCAACCGACGGCACCCTTTTACGAACCTTGCTGCTAGCCGGCCTGCACGCGCCGGGAACCACGTCGCTGTGCATACCGCGACCATCGACCGACCCGATTCTGACGGCATTGCAAAGCATCGGCGCCAAAATCGAAGAGGCGGGACAAAACGAAGGTCGCCTACATATCGCCATCAGCGGCCAACCCGAGCTGAAGCCGGCAGATTGGGCGGTAGCCGGCGATGATCTTATTGCCGCCTGTCTTATCGTCACCGCCGCCTGTTCGCCCGGAGCGTCGGTTATTCTCGAAGCGGTGCCGAACAGCCCGGCCATCCTCTGGCTGACCCGGAGCTTGAAACAGGCGGGTGCGACAATCAAAACGCTCAACACCCACGCGTGCTACGGCGGTTTCATGATCGACCTCGCGATCGACGGCACATCCCTTTCGGCGATCGACGTGGAACTGGAAAATCCACTTCCCTCGAGGGAGTTTAGCCTGTTGCTGGCCAGCGGTCTGGCGCGCGGCAGCGACAGGTCGGTACTACGCGGCCTAGGGCCCAACGCCTCGATGCGCAGCCGCGTTGCCAGGCTCGCCGCTTGCGGTGTGGCGATCGATGTCGTAGGCGACAACCTCGTTGCAGGTGGCACCGCGGCCAGTGCGACAGCGGATCTTAGCGGCTTCGATGATGACCAGTTGACCGCTGCCTTCCTGACGGCGGCCGGGCCCACGAGGGCAGCGCTCATTGGCAGCAGCGCGTTCGGGGACTTGGCTTTGTCCTGCCTGCGTCAGCTCGTTCCCAACGCCAGAGATGAGAGACATTCGTGAGCTTGGACCCTGCCAGAGCTGCCGACCCCCTCGTGATAGCGGTCGACGGCCCGGCCGCTTCCGGCAAGAGCACGATCGCCAAGGCGCTGGCGGGGCGATTCGGCCTGGCGTTTCTCGACACCGGCCTCCTCTACCGCGCCGTCGGCCGCAAACTCCTCGATTGCGGGCTCGATCCGGCGGATGCCGAGGCAGCCTTGAAGGCAGCCGAAACGCTGCAGGCCTCGGATGTCGACGAGGCAAAGCTAACGGGTGACGAAACCGGCCAGGCGGGCTCGAAGGTCGCAGCCGTCCCCTCCGTTCGAGCTGTCCTTTTGCCTTTCCAGCGCAACGTCGCGAGGTCGGCGCCAGGCGCGGTTCTGGCCGGCCGCGATGTCGGTACGGTGATTTGCCCCGATGCTGCCGTGAAGCTGTTCATAACGGCCTCGGTAGAGGAGCGGGCCAACCGCCGGTTTGCGGAGTTGCATCAGCGCGGCGCAAATCCTATAAGGGCGCAAGTTCTCGAGGATATGATCGAGCGCGATAGACGCGACACCAGTCGGTCTGTCGCGCCTTTGCGCGTGGCAGACGATGCCCACGTCCTGGACACCACGCAGCTTTCTCTCGACGCGACGCTAGCCGCCGCCGCCGAGCTGGTAAGGCTGTCGCTGGTTCGAGCCGGACGCCGGGACGAAGCCGCTAGCGGTTAAGCGATACCTCGACGACGCTTGTTGCAACCCCAGCCCCGGCTGGCCCGTCCTCGAGGCGGCGCCTGCCGGCTTCTTGGAGACTCTATGTCGGAAAGCACCGCCACCCTCGATCGGGGGGCCTCCCTCGACGATTTCGCGGCCATGTTGGATGAGACGCTAGGATCCTCGGGTCGTCTCGAGGGTACGGTCGTGCGCGGCACGGTCGTGGGCCTCGATAGCGAAGACGTCATCGTCGATGTTGGCCTCAAGTCGGAAGGCCGCGTGCCCCTGCGCGAGTTCAGCGTTCAGGGCCAGGCTCCGGAGGTCAATATCGGGGATAGCGTCGACGTCTACGTCGAGCGCTTCGAAAACAAGAGCGGCGAGGCCGTTCTTTCTCGTGACAAGGCACGTCGCGAGGAAAGCTGGAACCGTCTCGAGCGTGCCTTCAATGACGTTGGCAAGGTCGAGGGCTTCATCTTCGGACGCGTCAAGGGCGGGTTTGCCGTCGATCTCGGCGGTGCCGTTGCCTTCCTGCCTGGCTCGCAGGTCGACATCCGGCCGCTCAAGGACATCGGCCACCTGCTCAACAAGACCGAGCCCTTCCAGATCCTGAAGATGGATCGCCGCCGCGGGAACATCGTCGTCTCGCGCCGCGCCGTCTTGGAAGAGAGCCGCGCCGAACAGCGCAACGAACTGCTGGCCAATCTTGCCGAAGGCCAGATCCTGGATGGCGTCGTCAAGAACATCACCGATTATGGTGCGTTCGTCGATCTTGGCGGTCTCGACGGTCTGCTGCATGTGACCGACATTTCGTGGCGCCGCATCAACCACCCAGCCGACGTCCTACAGGTTGGCCAGACCGTCAAGGTTCAGGTGATTCGCTTCAACCGCGAGACACAGCGCATCTCGCTCGGCATGAAGCAGCTTGAGGCCGATCCGTGGGAAGGCATCGAGCTCAAGTACCCCGTTGGTGCAAAGTATTCGGGTCGCGTGACCAACATCACCGACTACGGCGCCTTTGTCGAACTGGAGCCGGGCGTCGAGGGCTTGGTCCACGTCTCCGAGATGAGCTGGACCAAGAAGAACGTCCATCCCGGCAAGATCGTCTCGACCAGCCAGGAAGTCGAGGTGATGGTGCTCGAGGTAGATCCCGACAAGCGCCGGATCAGCCTCGGCCTTAAGCAGACCATGGGCAATCCCTGGGAGACCTTCCTCGAGACCCATCCGTTGGGTTCGGTCCTGGAAGGTGAGGTTCGCAACATCACCGAGTTCGGTCTCTTCATCGGCACCGATGCAGATATCGACGGCATGGTACACCTCTCCGACATCGACTGGGCGGAGCAAGGCGAAGAGGCCATCAAGCGCTTCAACAAAGGCGACATGGTCAAGGCGGTCGTTCTCGATGTGGATGTCGAGAAGGAGCGCATTTCGCTCGGCATCAAGCAACTGGCCGATGACCCCTTCAAGGAAGCGGTCTCGGGCATCCAGAAGGGCGAGCGGGTCACCTGCACGGTCAAGGAAGTGAACTCGGGTGGCGTCGAGGTCGAGGTTGATGGCGGTGCTACCGGCTTCATCCGCAAGGCCGAGCTGTCACGCGATCGAGACGAGCAGCGTCCGGAGCGGTTCGCTGTCGGCGAGAAAGTCGATGCGCGTGTTATCAATATCGACGCGCTCAATCGCCGCCTTACGCTTTCGGTGAAGGCGCTCGAGATCGCCGACGAGAAGCAGGCGATGGCCGAATACGGTTCCACGGACAGTGGCGCCAGCCTTGGTGATATCCTGGGAGCAGCGCTTCGTCAGAAGGCCGCTGCCGACAGCACCGATCGCAGCGACGACTGATCGGCGGCGCCCACGGGCGCGTGTATTGACAGGTATCGGGGGGCGGTCCAACAGGGGCCGCCCCCTTTTTTATGCCGGATCATCACGAGCACCCGGGACACAGGCGAGTGGCCGATTTTGACCACGCCTACCGCGCGCCTTGACGCTCTGGCCGGCCATTGGCTAAGCGGAACGCATCCGGCCTATCCCCGGGCGCATTGCTAGCGCCCGATCCATCTTCGTTGGCATTCGGCCTGCCCTTATCAACCGCGAGCGGAAAGCGGACCGATGACGAAATCCGATCTCGTCAAGCGACTGGCCGCAGCCAATCCGCATCTCTACCTCCGCGACGTGGAAAAGATCGTCGCCACGGTGTTTGAGGAGATCAGCTTGGCACTGACGCGCGGAGATCGGGTCGAGTTGCGAGGCTTTGGGGCTTTCTCGGTACGCGCGCGCGATGCACGGCAAGGTCGCAATCCACGTACCGGGGACGAGGTCGAGGTGCCCGACAAGCAGGTCCCACATTTCAAGACCGGCAAGGAACTACGAGACCGCCTCAACCAGGAGGCTGACTGAGCACCGGCCACCTAAGCCCGGCCCCGGCGGTTGGCGACGGACGACAATCTCGCTAGATGGAAGCAGTGGGCGACCGCTCAGACGACCGATATCGTGGTGCGTCGGCTACCATGCAGAGTTTGCGAGGGGCTTCGCTCAGCGCCGCGATCGGCGCGCTGATCTTTCGATCGGGCTGCTTCGTTACATCAGGAGACGCAATCCATGCTGCGCGCGATACGCCTCGTCATCGCCATCCTCGCGATCCTGGTCATCGTCGACATGGCCGTCGTCAATCGCGACAATGTCACGATAAGCTTCTGGCCGCTTCCCTATACGAGCGACACACCTCTCTTTGTCATAGGCGCGATCTGCCTCGTGGTGGGCGCGGTCCTGGGGGGCATCGCGACCTGGCTGGGCGCTTGGCGCTATCGCGCCAGGGCCAATCGGAACCGCCGCCAGCTTCGCGAGCTGGAAGCGCGCGAGCATGCCCGGCAGCGACAGGAAGCAGCTGCGGAAAATGAGCGTCAAAAGCAGCGCCGAGCCAACCTGACGCTCACCTGAGCCATAGGCGGCATCGCCCGATCCCTGCTGGCCATCTTCGCTTTGGCAGGCTGCGAGCGCCATGCTATAGCGGCGCGCCTTACAATGGGGTGACCGCCTCCTTATCTCAGCAAGACCATGGGTTTGACGAGCACTGCTATCAATCCGATCTACGTCGCGATCGACCGCCCGGACCTCAAGGGCGCGCTGGAGCTTGCCGGCGTCCTGAAGGGCCATGTGGGGGGCCTTAAGCTCGGCCTCGAATTCGTTACCGCCAACGGGCCCGCCGGGGTACGGGAGATGGCAGCAGTGGGTCTGCCGGTCTTCCTCGACCTCAAGTTCCACGACATTCCCAATACGGTGCACGCTGCGGTCAAAGCCGCCTGCGAACTGGGTGTCGCCATCATCAATGTGCATGCCGCCGGCGGTCCAGCGATGCTAGCAGCGGCAAGGGATGCAGCAGCCGCATCGCGAACGCCGCCCAAGGTCATAGCGGTGACGGTGCTGACCAGTCTCAATGGCGACGATCTGGCGGCTACCGGTGTAGCGGCATCTCCAGACGAGCACGCGGTCCGTCTGGCGTTACTCGCCAAGTCCAATGGCCTGGATGGTGTCGTTTGCTCCGCGCACGAACTCAAGGCGATACGGACGCGATGCGGACCCGACTTCATGACAATCGTCCCGGGCATCCGACCAGCGAACGCGGCCGACAGTGATCAAAAGCGTATCATGACGCCCGAGGCAGCGATGGCCGCAGGGGCGGATCTCCTCGTCATCGGACGTCCAATCACGGCGGCAGCAGATCCTGTTGAGGCAGCCCGCGCGATCGGCGTGACGCTGAAAGCGAACTGCTCATGAGCCTGATGGTCAAGATCTGCGGCCTACGTGAACAGATGGCAGTTGAACAGGCCGTCAATGCCGGTGCACGCTATTTGGGCTTCATCTTCTACCCACCCTCCGTCCGGGCGTTGCGGCCCGACGAGGCAGCTACGCTGATGGCCGACATCCCCGACAATGTTGGGAAGGTGGGGGTCTTTGTCGATCCGAGCGACAGAGAGATCGAGACCGTGTTGGCGCTCTGCCCACTCGACGTCATTCAGCTCCATGGCCGAGAAACGCCAGATCGCGTCGCCCAGGTGGCGCTGCGCAGCGGATTGCAGGTAATGAAAGCCATCCAGGTCGAAACGGCAGACGATCTGGGCGCATTGTCGGCGCACGTCGCTGCCGCAGACATGATTCTCTTCGATGCCAAGGCCCCCCGCGATGGCGCGGCGGTCCCAGGTGGCAATGGCCTGGCCTTCGATTGGCAGCTGTTGCAGAATCTGACCATCGACAAGCCCTGGTTCCTTGCAGGCGGCCTCAACAAGGAAAACCTGGCGCTCGCCGTCGAGCTCGTCGATCCGCCCGGCGTCGATGTCTCCTCCGGCGTGGAGCGATGGCCGGGGGCCAAAGATCCCGCGAAACTGGACGCCTTCCTGGCCGAGGCGCGCCGATTGGCCGACCTGCACAAGGCATCCTAGCCATGAGCGCTTTGGTCGCCCGACGTGTTGCGCCCAGCCTTCCCCTATCCTTGCTGCCCGGACAAGCTTGATGACTGCCGAGACTGCCTCTTCCACTTCCGCCAGGCCAAACAGCCTGCGTCAGGGACCCGACGCACGAGGGCGCTTCGGCATTCACGGCGGCCGCTTTGTCGCCGAGACATTGATGCCGCTTATCCTAGAATTGGAGCGCGCCTACGAGATCGCAAAGAAAGACGATCGCTTTAAGGCCGAGCTCGATTACTGGTTCAAGGATTATGTCGGTCGACCATCTCCGCTTTATTTTGCCGAACCCCTGACCAATGTGCTGGGCGGTGCCCGCATCTATTTCAAGCGCGAGGAGTTGAATCACACAGGCGCCCATAAGATCAATAACTGCCTTGGTCAGATCCTGCTGGCTCAGCGTATGGGCAAGAAGCGAATCATCGCCGAGACGGGCGCCGGCCAGCATGGCGTGGCGACCGCGACGGTAGCTGCCCGGTTCGGCCTGCCTTGCGTCGTCTACATGGGCGAGACGGACATTGAGCGGCAAAAGCCCAATGTCTTCCGCATGCGGCTTCTGGGTGCCGAGGTGATTCCGGTTAAATCCGGCTCTCGTACGCTCAAGGACGCGATGAATGAGGCGCTACGCGATTGGGTCACGAATGTTGAAGATACGTTCTACCTGATCGGCACGGCGGCTGGCCCTCATCCCTACCCTGCGATGGTGCGCGATTTCCAGTCGGTGATCGGCAACGAGACGCGCGAGCAGATCCTCGCGAAAGAAGGACGCCTGCCCGACGTTCTCGTCGCCGCCATCGGCGGCGGCTCGAACGCGATCGGCCTCTTTCATCCATTCCTTGATGATCCGGAGGTGCGGCTCGTGGCCGTCGAGGCCGCCGGGCATGGCATCGAGACGGGCAAGCATGCAGCGGCCATCGCCGGCGGCCGCCCCGGCGTGCTGCACGGACAGCGCTCCTATTTGATTCAGGACGATGACGGCCAGGTGGCCGAGGCACATTCCATCTCGGCCGGCCTCGACTATCCGGGCGTCGGTCCCGAGCACGCTTGGCTCGCCGATATCGGTCGCATGGAAGTGACGGCGGCAACCGACGACGAGGCTTTGGCGGCGTTTCAGACCACGGCCAAGCTCGAGGGTATCCTGCCCGCGCTCGAAAGCGCTCATGCGATCGCAGCGACGATCAAGCTGGCACCGCAACTCGCCAAGGATCAAATCCTCGTCCTCAACCTCAGCGGGCGAGGTGATAAAGATATCTTCACGGTCGCTTCCTCGATGGGAGTCGAGCTTTGAGCCGCATTGCCCGTCGTTTTCACGATCTGAAGGCCGAGGATCGGGCGGCCCTCGTCACGTTTCTTGTGGCCGGTGATCCGGACCTGGAGACAAGCCAGGCATTGATCGACGGCCTACCGGCTTCCGGTGCCGATCTGATCGAAATCGGCATGCCGTTTACCGATCCCATGGCCGATGGTCCCGCAATCCAGGCCGCGGGTCTGCGCGCGCTAGCGGCAGGTGCAACGATGGATCGTACCCTCGAAATGGTTCGCCGTTTCAGGGATACCGACAAGGTCACACCCATCGTTCTGATGGGATATTATAATCCCATCTGGGCACGCGGTCCCGAGCGCTTTCTCGCCGAAGCCGGCGCTGCCGGCGTCGACGGTCTCATTATCGTCGACCTCCCCCCCGAAGAGGATGAAGAACTTTGCCTGCCGGCCCGTGCCGCCGGAATCGACTTCATTCGTCTTGCGACACCTACCACCGACAGCGCTCGCCTGCCGGCCGTTCTCCTGAACAGTTCGGGCTTCATCTATTATGTCTCGGTTGCCGGCATTACCGGCCAAAAACGGGCTACGGCCGAGGTTATCGGCCAGGCGGTCCGTCGCCTGCGCGCAGCCACGGACCTGCCGATCGCCGTTGGCTTTGGCATTCGCGAGCCCGAGCAAGCCGCCGAGGTGGCGCGACTAGCCGATGCGGTCGTCGTCGGCTCCGCCCTGGTCGATAGCGTTGCGGCAAGCCTGGATCCTTCCGGTCAGGCTCAACCAGAGCTCGTGCGTGCAGTCCACAGCCGCGTCGAACGCCTGGCCGCGGCCATTAGAACTGCGAGGCAACAATCGTGAACTGGCTTTCCAGCTACGTCCGCCCGAAGATCCGCGCCCTCGTCGGCCAAAGCCGCCCGGACCTGCCGGAAAATCTTTGGGATCAATGTGCGTCCTGCGAACGGATGATCTTTCACCGAGATCTCGAAGCCAATGGCCGGGTTTGCCCGCATTGCGGCTACCATATGCGGGTAGGACCGGAGTTCCGCTTCCGTGCCCTGTTCGATGAAGGAAGCTGGCAACGGGTGGAAGCACCGAGGGTCGCGGCCGATCCGCTGAAATTCCGTGACCTCAAACGCTACTCCGATCGTCTTAAGGAGGCTCAGAACCGGACCAAGGCATTCGATGCGCTTGAGGCCGCAGCCGGCACGGTGGACGGCTTGCCAACTGTCATTGCCGTTATGAATTTCGACTTCATGACGGGCACGATGGGAACGGCCTTGGGTGAGGCTTTCATTACGGCTGCCAGGCACGCTGTCGAAACGCGAAGTGCCTTTCTTGTCGTCACGGCTTCCGGCGGCGCCAGAATGCAGGAGGGCGCCTTGTCGCTCATGCAAATGGCGCGCACGACGATCGCCGTGCAGGAGATCAAGGAGGCAGGCCTTCCCTATATCGTCCTCCTCACCGATCCGACGACGGGCGGCGTCACCGCATCCTTTGCCATGCTAGGCGACATTCACCTGGCCGAACCTGCCGCGATGATCGGCTTTGCTGGCCCGCGCGTCATCGAGCAGACGATCAGGGAGAAGCTGCCGAATGGCTTCCAGCGCGCGGAGTATTTGAAGGAACACGGTATTGTCGACCTCGTGGTGCCACGGCACGAGATGCGGGCGACGCTCGCCAGACTTCTAGGTCTGCTACTGCGTCCCAAGCTAGAGAGCCCCCCAGCCGCAGAGGTGACGAGCGGGCCGGAAGTCGCCACCGAGGACGAGATGGCGAATGTCGACGCTGGTCAGTGACCTGATCCTGGCCAGGCTCTCAAGCCTACACCCCAAGAAGATCGATCTATCGCTCGGTCGGGTCTCGCGCCTCCTAGAGGCGCTCGGCCATCCCGAGCGGCATCTGCCGCCTATCGTCCACATTGCCGGGACGAATGGCAAGGGATCGACCCTAGCGATGCTGCACGCCATGATCGATGCCGCCGGCCTCAGGGCACACCGCTATATTTCACCGCATCTGGTCCGCTTCAACGAACGGATCATGCTGAATGGCCAACCCATCGACGAGGCACGCCTATCAGACTGCCTAGATCGCTGTGAACGCGCGAACGCAGACCAACCCATCACTTTTTTCGAAATCACGACCGCTGCGGCCTTCCTGGCGATGGCGGCAGACAGTGCGGATCTCGTTCTTCTCGAGACCGGCCTCGGCGGTCTCTATGACGCAACAAATGTTATCGACAGGCCCGCGCTCAGCCTGCTGACGCCCATCTCGATGGACCATGAAGCGTTCCTGGGCGACAACATCTCGAAAATCGCCATTTCCAAGGCAGGCATCCTCAAGCCCGGATGCCTCGGCATCGTCGGGCCGCAGCCCGGATCGGCCCTGGACGTCATCAAGGCACATGCTGCCGAGATCGGTGCTCCGCTCCTGATTCATGGACGGGACTGGCTGGCCCGGGCCGAGGACGACTTCCTCGTTGTGGAAGATGGCGACACGACGATTAGCTTGCCCAGGCCTGCCCTCAAGGGAGCGCATCAGATCCAAAATGGCGGGCTTGCCGTCATGGCAGCGCGGCATCTGCCTTCACTGATCATCGATGAGCACGCTATCGCCAGCGGCCTGCGCCGTGTCGTGTGGCCCGCGAGACTGCAGCGCCTAACGCAAGGCCCGCTGGTCGAGTCCCTGGGCGGGATGCACGACCTCTGGCTCGACGGAGGCCATAATCCGGCGGCCGGCGAGGTCCTGGCGGAGAGCCTTGGAGCCTTGTCGGCGGGCCGGCCTGTTCATCTGGTCGTCGGCATGCTCCAGACAAAGGACTTCGCCAATTTTCTCAAGCCGCTGGTTTCGCGCGTGGCGTCCATAACGACCGTCCCGTTACCCGAGGAGCCGGGGGCCGGCCACGCGGCAGAGGAGCTTGCGGCCGTCGTCGTGGCGGAGAATGGACAGGCGAACATCGCAACATCGCTTGAGGACGCGACAGCGGGCCTTGCGCGCCGGTTGAAGCGGCCCTCCCTCGTTCTGATCTGTGGCGCCCTCTATCTCGCCGGTTATGTCCTGCGCACGAATAGCTGACAGCCGATTTAACCGACTATTAAGCTTATCGGGCTAAATTCGAGGTTGAAGCGGGCGGATGTCGCCATTGACGGCATTCGGATCCGATCGAAAGCCATTGGGTGGGGCATAAACGATGAGCGACGGGCTCGAGATCGAAAACTTACGGCACGAGCTTGCCTATATGACCGGCAAGATCGACGACACCATGCGTGAGATCTCGATGATCCGCCATCCCATGATGTCAGATGATCGCGTCAACGCCGCCGTCGATGAATTAGGCGCGATCGTGGCCGCCACCGAGGTCGCGACCGGTGAAATTCTCGACGTCGCCGAAAAGCTGGAAGAGACGGTTCCCGGCGCAGCCACCAGCGAGCTGACGACGCGGCTGTTCGAAGCCTGCAATTTTCAGGACATTACCGGACAACGGATCAATAAGGTCATGACGCTTTTGCGTGACATTGACGGCCGTCTGCACAGCATGATCGCGACTTTGGGCGAGGAGCGGCTCGAACAGATACCGCATGAGCAGGTCTCAGGGGAAGCGGCCCTGTTGAACGGACCGGCGGTGACGGGCGCGCTCGCACAGAACTCGATCGACGAGTTGTTCAACTAGCAGGAACTACCACTAGTCTTATCGCACCTGCTCGAGCGTTCAGGTGGAGGCTCACGCCCTCCGCTCGCCTCGGCATCGAGTCTGAAGATTGCTGGATCTGAGCAGCCGACGAGGTCGGCCCGAGCGCCTAGATGCTCCCAGGCAGAATGGCCGTGCGCGATTTTAGCCACATGTTTTTGGGTGGCGGGCATAGCGGGTCGGCTGTAAGCCGGTAGACTTGTTAACGAAACAGTCAGGTGAGTGGCCCCTTAGCTCATGTCCAGCCCGCGGCGTTACATTATCCGCGCGTTCCTGTTCATTGCGATCGCCATTGGGGTCGTGACGCTCTTATCGCGAATCATCTGGCAGGCGTTTCTTCACAATCCTTATCTCAACAGTCTCATCCTGGCCGTCCTGGTGCTCGGGATTGCCTATAATCTTCGTCGAATCTTCCAGCTCTTCCCCGCCAACAGATGGATCGAAACGTTCAGGACCGGACGTCCCGGCCTCTCACTGCAAACGGCTCCCCCTCTGTTGGCCTCAATGGCCGCGGTCCTGGGTGAACGTGACCGACGCGGTCGTTCGAAGCTCTCTCCCCTATCGGTTCGCCATCTTCTGGACAGCATCGGCACCCGCCTCGATGAGAGCCGCGACATTGCCCGCTACCAGACCGGGCTCTTGATCTTTCTCGGTCTTCTCGGGACCTTCTGGGGGCTCCTAGAGGCCATCGGGGCAGTCAGTGGCGTCATCAGCAATCTGTCGATCACGTCGACAGACGTGGTGACCCTGTTCAACGACATGAAGACGGGTCTGATGCGACCTCTGGCCGGCATGGGCACTGCCTTCAGCGCCTCTCTTTTCGGTCTCTCCGGTTCGCTGATCCTGGGTTTTCTCGATCTCCAGGCGACGCAGGCGCAAAACGGTTTTGCGAACGACCTTGAGGAGTGGCTCTCAGGCATGGCGCGCTTCGGCGGCGACGGTAGCGAGGTCGGCGGCCAGCCGATTCCGGTCTATGTGCAAGCGATGCTGGAGCAGACCGCCGAGAACCTCGATCGGCTGAACGCTATGATCGCCCGTGGCGAGGAAGGACGTGGCGAACTGAATCAGATTTTGCACGGGTTGAGCGAACGCCTGGGCATGCTGGGCGACAATCTTCGCCGCGAGCAGGACCTGATGGGCCGCCTGTCGGAGGGTTTCCACGCGCTCGCCGACCAATTGGCGCGACGCAATGACAGCATGCTGGATGCAGAAAGCCGGGATCATCTCCGCAACACCGACCAGCAAATCGGCCGCCTGCTGGCGGAAACGGTGCGCGAGCGGGAGGAGATCAAGAATGAGATCAAGATCCTGACCCGAACGGTAGCAATCGCCGCCGGCGAGCCGATCCCGCCGGGCGGGGTCTGAGCCGGTCATGGCCCGACGTCGGAGCGAGGCGCGCGCGGTCGATATATGGCCTGGCTTCGTCGACGCGCTCTCCACCTTGCTACTGGCCTTTATCTTTCTGCTTGTCGTCTTCGTCCTCGGCCAATTCTTCCTGAGCCAGCAACTGGTCGGCCGCGACCAGGAAGTCTCACGCCTCGGCCAACAGATCCGCGACCTGACCTCGAAGCTGGGGCTGTCGGCCAGCGAGGCCGACGACCTCCGACGTAGCTTGGCTCAAACATCCGCGGACCTGCAGGCGGCACTTACCGATAAGGACGCTCTGGCCGCGCGCCTCGACCAGAGCGAAGCGGCCCGAGCCGATCTCAACAGTAGGCTCGCCCATACCGGCGACGACCATCTGGTCATGCAACGTCGGCTGGACGAACTGGAAGCCGGGCGCAGTCAATCACAAAGCGATATGGCCGCCTTGCAGCACCAGCTAGACGAGGCCCGCAAGACCGTGAGTGCTGATCAGGACAAGTTGAAGGTCCAGTTGGCACAGCTCGTCCAGCTTCAGGCCGATATCGCAGCGCTCCGCCAAGTCCGCAGTGATCTCGAGAAGGATGTGGCCGATCTCACCAGCCGCTCCACAGCCAGTGACGCCGAACGGACCCACCTGCTAGCCGAGCTTGGGACGACCAGGGACAACAGCGCCGCTCTGGAGGCCAAGCTGGCGGATGCAGAGCAAAAAACGATGCTGGCCCAACGTGAGTTGCAAGCTCGTGAGATCCGTCTGACTGATCTCCTGCAATCGACGCAATCCCTTACCAGCAGCCGCGATCAAGCGTTGCAGGGGCAGGCGGATGCCGTGGCCGAAGTCCAGGCACTACGCCTACAGCTTACCGATCTCGGCGATCAGCTGCGGCGCTTGGCCAACGCCCTAGATGCGCAAAAGACTGCCGACAGCCAGAAGGATGCAAAAATCGAGGAGTTGGGCAAGCGGCTCAATCTGGCACTCGTCAACAAGGTCGAGGAACTCGACCGCTCACGGTCCGACTTCTTCGGCAAGCTCAGGGAGGTCCTGGGCGACCGGTCCGACGTTCAGATTGTCGGTGATCGTTTCGTCTTCCCCTCCGACGTGCTCTTCACCTCTGGCGACGCTGATATAGGCCAGGACGGGCGCGACCAGCTTGCCAAGCTCGCAACGGCACTTAAGGACATCATTACCCAGATCCCCAACGATCTCCCCTGGGTCCTGCAGGTCGATGGCCATACGGATATCCGCCCCATCAGCAACGCGCGGTTCCCTTCTAACTGGGAACTCTCATCGGCACGGGCCATCGCCGTGGCGCGCTTCCTCATTGATCAGGGAATTCCACCCGATCGCGTGGCAGCACGCGGCTTTGCCCAATTTCAGCCCTTGGACCCCGGCACCTCGGAAGAGGCCTATCGCCGCAATCGGCGGATCGAGATCAAGCTGACCACACGATAGCCTTAGTCGATCGGCAAAAGCCTAGTGTAGGCTGCGAGTGCGGACAGCTACTGACCGCGGCCAAAGGCGAGCTCTTGGAAAGCACCCGAAGGCGAGTCCTGATGCGCGTACACGGACCAGATCGGGTGCCAGCCTGATAGGCTACGACTGCCCATAGCCTGCGTTCGGCAGATGCTAGCGTGCCGTCTTAGAAGTCGCTCAGGAGCAGCCGCGCTTCAACCGCCCTCACCAATCCCAGACGACCCGCTAACGCGGCCATCGCGCTCAAGCGTCGGCACCTGGAGCCCGATTACCTGCAAGTCGGGCTGGCCGGATCGAGCTTGAACGGGCCATTTCGAATATCCGGGGACAGGGACGCTTACGATCTTGGAAAATCTCTCGGCTGCCGGAGACGTCGTCTCCGCAGTTGATCTCTGCCCAAGAAGCATTCGGTCAACGCGGAGCATGCCGCAATCGCCAAGTTCCGCGCTCAAACCATGACAGTGCCCGAACGAACCATTCCCCAGGGAACACCCATGCCTCAGGCGGCGGCCTCCAGGTCGAATTGCAGGGCAGCGAGACGGGCATAGAGGCCGCCACGCGCGACGAGCTCTTCATGCCTTCCCTCATCAATGACACGGCCCTGGTCGAGCACGACGATGCGGTCGGCCTTGCGCACGGTGGCTAACCGATGAGCGATCACAAGGCACGTTCGGCCATGGCGCAGGCGCTCGAGCGCCTCTTGGACCGCGCGTTCGCTCTCAGCATCCAGGGCACTGGTGGCCTCGTCCAAAAGCAGAACGGACGGCTCACGCAGAATGGCGCGAGCGATGGCTATCCGCTGGCGCTGGCCGCCGCTCAGCCGCACCCCTCGTTCCCCCAAAAAAGTCTTATAACCTTGGGGCAACCGTTCGACGAAGCCTTGCGCCGCGGCGTTGCGCGTGGCGGTCACGACGGCTGCTTCATCCGCCTCTGCCAAGCCGTAGCGGATATTCGTCAAAACGTCGGTGCCGAACAAAACCGGGTCTTGCGAGACCAATGCCAGGCGCCGGCGAAACATTTCGGGCGCCAAGCTCCTCAGATCCTGCCCATCAAGAAAAACGCGGCCTTCCTGGGGATCATAGAAGCGCATGAGCAGATCGAAGATCGTCGACTTGCCAGCGCCTGAGGGACCGACGATAGCGACCGTCTCGCCCGGCCTGACCCGCAGATCGAAATGATCGAGGACGAGACGCTCCGGCGCGGAAGGATAGGCGAAGGACACACGATTAAACTCGATCTCGCCTTGCGTGCGAGGCGGCAACGTGGCGACGATTGGTGGCGCCGCGATCTTGGGCTTGATGTCCATCAACTCGAATATCCGCTCCGCGGCACCGGCGGCGCGTTGAAGATCACCAAAGGTGTCGCTCAATCCCCCCATGGCACCGGCCACGACGCTGGCGAAGAAAACGAAGGATGCAAGCTCGCCTGCGGTAAGACGCCCCGAGACGACGTCCTGACCACCAATCCAGAGCACCACGACGATGGCACCGATGACCAGCGTTATGACGATCGCTGCCAGAAAGGCTCGGGCCCAGGCATAACGCGATGCCGCGGCGAAGGCCGTCTCGCAAGCCTCGGCGAACCGCCGGCTTTCATGCTCCTCCTGCCCGAATGCCTGAACGGTCTTAACGGCGCCGAGCGTCTCCTCTGCCAGCGCACTGACTGTTGCGACCCGGTCCTGGGTCTGACGCGACAGCCTACGTACATTTCTGCCGATGACGACGATCGGTACGACGACAAGCGGTACAACAAGAAGGATGAGGCCGGTTAATTTCGGATTGGTTACGGCCAGCAGAACCAGACCGCCCACGAGCATAAGGAGATTACGCAACGCCTGGGTGACACTGGAAGCGATCACCGCCTGGATCACGCTCGTATCGGTCGTCAGGCGGGAAATAATCTCGCCCATCCTCCTCGTCTCGAAAAATCCCGGCTCAAGACGGATGAGACGCCGTTCGAGTGATGTCCGCAGATCGGCAACGACACGTTCGCCTAGCCAAGTCACAAGGTACGAACGGGTAAACGTGGAAAGCGCCAGAACGACGATCACGATGAGGACCGCCTCGACAGCATGCCGCATGGCGATCAAGCGCCCACCGACCAATCCATGGTCGATCAGATAGCGCATGCCCACGCCCAGCGACAGAACGGATCCGGCAGCCAGAACGAGCGCCAGAAGCGCTAGAACGAGTCGCCAGCGATAGGGTAGGAGATATCTTGCCAGCCGCTTGAGCGGCTTGAGGTTGCGGCTTTTCTCACGGCCATCGCCTACGACCTGGGCCGTCCGTCGACCTGATGCCATCGCCATTCTCTTACCGGCTGAATCGAAATAAACTTGTTCTATGCCATAGGCCTGAGGCGGGTCAGGCAGCAACCCCAAGCCTGTCACACCGACGAATAAGCCGCGGCCGCGAATGATCTGCGTACATGTCCGATCTGCTGCCGGAGATCCCGTCGCTGCGGTCAACGACGTTCGGTCGCGCTACCAGCGGATTTCCCGAAGGCGCCATCGCTTGCCTTTGCCGAGGGGTTCGGTTAGACAAGCGTCCGCACATGCTAGGCAAAGCGTTCGGCCCGGGCAGGAAACCGCCTGGAAGGGCCTTTTCTGCTGTTGTTGAACTTCTCCTACATTCGTCTCCATCAAGTTTCGTCTCGAGGATCGGCCAAGTGAAGAAGGAAATCCACCCGGACTACCACGAGATCAACGTGGTGATGACCGACGGCAGCACCTTCACGACTCGCTCCACCTACGGCAATGCCGGCGATAGCCTGCTGCTCGACGTAGACAGCAAGTCGCATCCGATGTGGACAGGATCGACCTCGCTGCAGCTTGTTGAACGCGGGCAGGTCGAGAAGTTCAATCGCCGCTTTCAGAACTTCCGCCGCAAGAAATAATCATGGGCGACGCCTCCCTGGTCTGCTTGCCAGCAGGGCGGTGACGTACATAGGGGTAGACGAGATGAAAATCCGGAATTCGCTCAAGACCGCCAAGGCCCGACACAAGGATTGCCGGCTGGTGCGCCGCAAAGGGCGCGTCTATGTCATCAACAAGACGGCACCGCGCTTCAAGGCTCGTCAGGGCTGATCTGAAGGCCTTCTCGAGAGCAGCGCTGGTGGTACAAGAGCCCGCCGATCGATATGATCGGCGGGTCTTTCGTCTTTGTACGGCCGTATCGAAAACTGATCGGCCCAATCAGGGAGCTTATGATCATGGAGATGCCTGCGCTTGACCGGGACTCGCTGGCAAAGCGTGATCGCATCGTGGCTGCCCTGCGTGCGATCGTCCCCGGCGAGGGCGTCATCGCCAACGTGACCGAAATGCGGGCCTATGAATGCGACGCCCTGTCGGCCTACCGGACACTACCGATGGCGGTTGTGCTTCCCGCCAGTGTCCAGCAGGTCTCAGCCATTCTTAAGCTCTGCAACGACGAGAAGATCAAGGTCGTGCCCCGCGGCGGCGGCACATCGCTTTCGGGCGGCTCTTTGCCTCTCGGCGACGGCATCGTCCTTGGCATGGGCAAGTTCAACAAAATCCTCGATGTCGATTTCCAGAATCGCTGTGTGGTCGTCCAACCGGGCGTTACCAATCTCGCCATCACGCGGGCAGTCGAGCATGAAGGTTTCTATTACGCTCCCGATCCTTCCTCGCAGATTGCCTGCTCGATCGGAGGTAATGTCGCGGAGAATTCGGGTGGCGTACATTGCCTGAAATACGGCCTGACGACCAATAATCTGCTTGGCGTCGAGATGGTACTTCCAGATGGATCCGTCATTCGTCTAGGAGGCCGGCATCTGGACGCGGACGGCTACGACCTGCTCGGTGTGATGACCGGATCGGAAGGCCTCTTGGGCGTCGTCACCGAGGTGACGGTTCGAATCTTGAAGAAGCCCGACACGGCTCGCGCCGTCCTGATGGGATTTCCCAGTAACGAGACCGGCGGCGATACGGTGGCCTCGATCATCGCGGCTGGCATCATCCCGGGTGGCCTCGAGATGATGGACAGACCGGCAATTCATGCCGCCGAAGACTTTTGCAAAGCTGGCTACCCGAGGGATGTCGAGGCGCTGCTCATTTGTGAGCTTGATGGCACGGCGCAAGAGGTCGATCACCTGATCGACATCGTCGCCGCCATTGCACGCCAGCATCATGCATCGTTCATCAAGGTGTCGGAGAGCGAAGAAGAGCGAACCCGCTTCTGGGCGGGTCGCAAAGCCGCCTTTCCGGCTGTCGGCCGCATCTCGCCAGACTATCTCTGCATGGATGGCACCATCCCACGCAGCCAACTGGCCCACGTCCTTAAACGAATGGAGGAAATGAGCGCGCATTACGGCCTAAGGGTCGCCAATGTCTTCCATGCTGGGGATGGCAATCTGCACCCCCTCATCTTGTTCGACGCCAACGTTCCCGACGAGTTACGCAAGGCCGAAGACTTCGGCGCGGACATCCTCAAGCTCTGCGTCGAGGTCGGCGGCGTCCTTACCGGGGAGCACGGAGTAGGGGTGGAAAAACGTGACCTGATGCCCTCCATGTTCAACGAAAATGAGCTGGCCCAACAGCAGCGACTGAAATGCGCCTTCGACCCTGTCCAAATTCTAAATCCCGGAAAGGTCTTTCCAAAGTTGCACCGTTGCGCGGAACTTGGGAGGCTCCACGTCCAGCGGGGCGCCCTGCCCTTTCCGGATCTGCCGCGCTTCTGACTGCGAGGCATAGGCCCACTAGCTGGGAGGCATCAGCTTCGCGGTGAGGACTGCTTCCGCGGCCACGCTGCCTTCTACCGTGGCCCGTCCTGCATATTTCCAGACACCCAACCTGTGGCGATCCAGTGTTACTTCTAGTCTGAGTTGATCTCCGGGACGGACAGGACGACGGAATTTCGCCCCATCCACGCCCATGAAATAGACCCCGCTGCCATTGGCCCACTCGCCCAAGCTGCGGATCGCCAAGACTGCGGCAGCCTGCGCCATGGCTTCAATGATCATCACCCCCGGCATGATCGGATCGCCGGGGAAATGCCCCATGAAAAACGGCTCGTTGAAGGTAACGTTCTTGATACCGGCAGCACTTTCGAAGGCACGCGCATCGACTAGGCGGTCGAGCAACAACATCGGATAGCGATGCGGCAATATCGCCAATATCTCTGCATAACCGACATCGGGCAGCCTAGTGCCATGCGGCAACGGCGTCTTATCCGTCATTATCTTCTCATCGTCGCTTGGGCCGAGTTCCGATTAGCGGTCAGTTCGCCGTATCGGGAACCTCAACATGGGGCAGTTTCTTGTCGAGAATGGCCAGAACATCCTGGGTCAGGTCAAGGTCTGGCGCGAAGAGCAAGACCGTCGAGGACGGCAGGACCAAGTTGAAGCCTCGCTGCTTGGCCAGCTCGTCAACGACCTCGATCACCGCCTGACGGACCGTACCAAGTGCGCGGGCACGCACGGCCTCCAATTGCTGCCGCCGCTCCTGCGACAAACGTTGCGCTTGCTGGACACGCTGCTCAAAATCCCGCCGCTTTTGCGTATAAACCTCCGGCGCGAGTACACTCCGCTGCCGGGCGATCTCCTTATCGGTATCGTAGAGATGCTGTTCTTCGGCTGACAATTCGTCGAGATAGCTTTTTCGCCGCGCCTCGACCTGATCATTGATGTCCTTGGCGGCCTTGGCGTCGCTCATCAACCGTTGAAAGTCGACGACAGCCGCCACCGTCGTTGGCATCGGCAGAGCATTTTGGTCCGCCTTGGCGTCGGGACTTGCAGGCGACGTCGCCGCGTCCTCCGCATTCCCCACATTCGGGATAACGAACAAAGAGGTCGCAAGAGCGAATGCCGCCGCAGCATGTCCGCGCGCCCAGCGGCCTTCACCGAATCGCCAACATGTGCCGCTTTGGAGAGCCTCGCTCACGTGTTTCGCCGCCACCGCCCTCTAGAAGCGCGTGCCGAACGACAAGCGGAAGATCTCAGTCTTATCGCCACTATCCTTGACGACAGGCTGGGCAATGTCGATTGCGAGCGGACCCAATGGCGAAACCCATGACAGACCCACGCCGGTCGATACGCGGATATTGCCGCTGTCCTCGATACCACCACCATGCAGGTCGGTTTTCGTTAGCGTACCGAAATCAGAGAAGGCACGGCCGAAGATTCGCAGCTCGTCGGGCAGACCCAAAGGAAAGCGCACTTCCGTGGTGCCAACCCAATAGGCGTTGCCGCCTAGCGCGTCGTCGGTGTCCTTGTCCCTCGGACCCATGCCCGCATAGTCAAAACCGCGGAAGGTCTGGCCGCCTATGAAGAAGCGGTCAGTCAGGTGGACGTCCGATCCCAGGCCGAAAATATAGCCGGCACTGGCGCCAAGATTGAGAACCACGTCTGGCACGATTGAATAATACCAGTCAGCCCGGCCCTCATGGCGCAACCAACGATTGTCGCCGCCGACCCCGGCAACGTCTTCGTCCACTCGGAAATAATAACCTGAAGAGGGAAGGAAAACGGTGTCACGCCGATCATAGGCAAAGCTTTGGCCAGGCCCGGACGTCAGTCTTTGACCCTCTTCCCGCTTGATGTAGCGCGACGCGTCGTCATCGACGTTCTTGATCTCGTCGAGCCGCAACGTGTAGCGCACAGTGTGCTTGAGATATTCTGTCAGCGGATAGGTGGCACGCAGCGTGATGCCCGTCCGATTCTCATCGAAATTGGCCTCGCTTTGATAATTCGTCTGCGAGCGGTAGACGTCGAAGCCGGCGGCGATTTCCTTGTTAAGGAAATAGGGCTCCGTATAGCTCAGCTGGATGAGCTGGCGACGTCCTGATACCGTGAAATTGGCCGATAGCTCCCGTCCGGTTCCCAGAAGATTGCGCTCCGAGAGACGGATGTCGCCCAACGGGCCATCGCTTGTCGAAAACCCGGCACCAAAGGAGAGCTCGCCTGTGGACTTCTCGGTAACCGCGACATTGATGATGATCCGGTCAGGGGCGCTGCCGGGTGCCGTCGTGACATTTACGGAATCGAAGAAATCGAGATTACGAACGCGCTGCTGTGAGCGACGCAGGAGGGCCGAGTTGAAGGGATCGCCTTCGGCCAGCCTGAACTCACGCCGGATGACCTCGTCGAGCGTGCGAACATTGCCGGTAATGTTGATCTTCTCGACGTAAACTCGGGGACCTTCCTTCACACCGTAGTTGATGCCAATCGTCAGATTGTCACGATCCTGAGTGGTCTGCGGGTCGACCTGCACGAAGGCGTAACCGAGCTGGCCAAGCCGGTCGGTGATCGACTGCACCGTCGCTTCCACCTCGTCGGCGTTGTAGGTCTTGCCTTCTTTGGTTGTGATCAGTGACTTCAACTCGTCGACGGGCACATCCGGCACCGAACTCGTAAGGTCAATGGCGCCAAACTTGTAGCGCTGACCCTCCTGCACCGTGAAGGTGATGTAGAAATCCTTGCCGTCCTGTCCCAGCTCCGCGATCGCCGAGACTACTGTGAAGTCCGCATAGCCTCGTGCCAGATAGAAACGCCGCAGCATTTCCTGGTCGAAATTCAGCCGATCGGGATCGTAATTGTCGTTCGACGAGAAGAACCGATACCAAGCGCTCTCCTTCGTCGAAATGACCCCACGCAGCGTGTTTGCCGAGAAGTCCTTGTTACCAACGAAAGAAATCGCCGCCACCCGGGTCATTTCGCCCTCGTCGATCTCGAAGACGAGATCCACGCGATTTTGGTCAAGATCGATGGTCTTGGGCTCGACCCTCGCCGCATAGCGGCCCTGGCGGCGATACAGATCCAAGATACGCTGGACGGCATCCCGGACGCGCGCCTCGCTGAAGACTACGCGCGGCCGAAGCTGGATCTCGCTCTCCAGCGTCTTGTCTTCGATACGCTTATTGCCCTCGAAGGCGATGCGATTGATGATCGGATTCTCGACCACGTGTACCGTCAAGGTCGAGCCGTCCTGACTGATCGAGACATCCTTGAACAGCCCGGTGGCGTAGAGATTCTTCAAGGACTGGTCGAGCGCTGTCGGATCGAAATTATCGCCGCGATGAACCGCGAGATAGCTCTCAACGGTCGACTGCTCCACGCGCTGATTGCCCTGCACGGCGATGTTGGCGATCGTCCCACCGCTCGTCTGCGCCATGGCGGAGACCGTCAGGACGAACGGTATCAGCGTGGCCATCATCAGCCGTGAGATCAACGCCCGCATTATAAAACCTTCGGCTGCTATTGAGATCCGCCACTGGATGGCGTGTCGATAGGATCACGTCCTTAACAAATTATCGAGGGAATGCCAGCAGGTCGTTGATCCAGCGAGCGATCTTTAATCATGCGTTGCAAATAGACCAAGCAGATCGAACGCCTGTCGTCCAGAGGTCAGGAGACGAGTCCCTTGACGAATTCCACCACCCGCAGGTGGATGAGGTCGTTCCATGTAGCAAAAACCATGAGGGTCAAGACCATCGCCAAACCAATTCGGAAGGCGATCTCCTGGCTACGCTCACCGAGAGGTCGGCCGCGTACGGCCTCGATGGCATACATAACGAGATGGCCGCCATCGAGCATGGGCACAGGAAAGAGGTTGATCAGACCAAGATTGATCGAAAGCACGGCCGTGAACCATATGGCCGGGACCAACCCGTCCTGAGCGATCTGCCCGGACATCTGTGCAATGCGCAATGGTCCGCCCAATTCATCGGTGCCTCGCGAGCCCACGATCATTTGGCCGATCGCCTGCAGCGTCCCGCCTACCATGCGGCCGATCTCCCCTACCGCCTGAAACGGTGCGGCGAGGGGGTTGCTGCGGACGAATTCGACGCCCGCGCGGCTGACGCCGATCAGACCGATGCGGTGCACATTGCCGAACCGATCGGTTAACTCCTGCAATTTAGGGACCACCGTCGCCTGCACCGCCTGCCCGCCTCGTTCCAGAGTAAGGACCAACGGGACGCCCGCAGCATCCCGCACAATGTCCTGCAGACGCTCGAAGCTGTCGACGGCCTTGCCATCGACGGCGGTAATCCGATCGTTGGGCAAAAGCCCGGCCGCAGCGGCTGGCCCGTCCTGCTGCACTTCGCCCACGACCGCTGGCGTGAATGGGCGGCCACTGAAAACAAAGAGGAAAGAGAGGACGACGATGGCGAAAAGAAAATTGAACGCCGGTCCGGCGAACACGACCGCCATGCGCTGTGCCACGCTCTTTGACGGAAAGCTGCCTTCCTGTGCGGCCTTCGCGCGGTCGATACTGGTGCTGGATGCATCGGCATCGCCGAGCATCTTTACGTAGCCACCCAGGGGGATCAGGCTGAATTTCCACCGTGTGCCGGCCTTGTCGGTACGACCGAATATCTCGGGCCCGAAGCCGATCGAGAAGCTCTCGATGCGAACGCCGTTCCGGCGCGCCACCCAGTAATGGCCGTATTCGTGAACGAACACGACAACAGAGAGGATGATTAGGAACGGAACGAGATATTGAGCGATCAACGACAAAGCATGATCCTCGCGATCGTGACGGCACAGTGCCGGTGTTTAGGCCAAAATTACAGGCGAGCGCGATTCTGCCGCATCACGCGACGTGCAGCCCACCATCTCTTTAACGCGAAGCCCTGTTTCGCGCCAGCATGCCCGTGAGCTAATCACAAATGACGGGTCAACCGATGAGCTGCTTTGCCAGGGCGCGACCTTGCTGGTCGGCAAGGGCAACGGCCGCGAGGTCCATCAGGCGCGTGCTTTCGATGTCATCAAGCACGCGCTCGCAGATCCGGGCAATGTCGAGAAACCCGATGGCGCCTTGTAAAAAGGCCTCGACGGCGACCTCGTTGGCAGCATTGAGCAGTGCGGGAGCGGTACCACCTGCTTCCAGGGCCGATCGAGCCAGGCGCAATGCTGGAAAACGTATCGGATCGGGCGGCTCGAATGTGAGATCGCCGATCTCGGCCAGGTCCAGCCTGGGCGCGCCCGTCGTCAAGCGTTCTGGCCATCCAAGCGTGGACGCGATCGGAATTCGCATGTCCGGAGATCCGAGCTGCGCCAGATGCGACCCGTCGACGAATCCCACCATGCTGTGAATGACCGATTGCGGATGAACCAGAACCTCGATCCTCGCCGGGGGCAGACCAAAAAGATGGTGCGCCTCGATGATCTCGAATCCCTTGTTCATCATGGTCGCACTATCGATGCTGATCTTTGCGCCCATCGACCAGACGGGATGCGCTAGAGCATCGCTTGGACGCACGTGCGCCATTTCAGCCAATGAGAGCTGCCGAAAGGGGCCACCTGAAGCTGTAAGGATGAGCTTCTCGACGCCCATGTCGGCGGCCCCATCGCTCTCGCCACGACTGCCAAGACATTGGAAGATTGCATTATGCTCCGAGTCAACGGGCAGGATAAGGCTGCCATGAGCATGCGCAGCCTTGATCATCAAATCTCCCGCGCAGACGATGCTCTCTTTATTGGCCAGCGCCACGAAACTCCCTTGGCGCAACGCGGCCATTGTGGGTTCCAGGCCTGCCGCACCGGTAATTGCCGACATGATCCAATCGGCCGGCAGGGCTGCCGCGGCGACAACCGCCTCCCTACCAGCTTCGACCTCGATGTCGGAGCCGGCAAGCAGACCCGACAACTCGGCCAGTCGGTCCGGGTTCGCAATAACCGCCCGTTTAGCACCCAACGCTAGCGCCAGCGCCGCCAACTCGGCTGCTCGATCGCCACCGACAATCGCCTGAACATCATAAAGGTCCGGTCGCTCGCGAAGGAGAGCGGCGGTGCTCCGACCAATCGATCCCGTTGCCCCCAGGATGGAAACTCGCCTCGGACGATCGGGGAAACGCGCCTCTGTTGCGGGCCCGGGCATCAGACAATCCATCCGTTAAGATAGAGCATGAAGCCCAGAGCAAAACACGGCGTGGCAAACAACAGCCCGTCAACCCGGTCCAGGACACCGCCATGCCCCGGCAGCAATCGTCCGCTATCCTTGACACCGGCTCGACGTTTCAGCGTTGATTCGAATAGGTCGCCGGCTTGGGCCAGCACCGCCAGGATGGCGGCCATGATGGCGCCGGGTAGAAAAGGATGCCCGGTCGCCGCCGACACGCTGCCACCGACAATCGCCGCAAAGACCATGCCGCCGCCGAGACCGGCCCAGGTCTTGGACGGACTGATCCTTGGCGCCAACTTTGGGCCGCCAATCGCGCGACCGGCAAAATAAGCACCCACATCCGTGGCCCAGATAACGACGAGCAGCCAGAGCACGGCATCTCTGCCATCAATGTCGACATTGCGCAGCCAGACGAGGCAGACGGCTGAAAGGCCGATATAGACGACACCGAACGCGCAGCGGTGAACGGAAAGTCCGGGAATAGCCGCAGCCAGACCCGCCGCGGCAACCATGCCTGCGCCGAGGGCGCCGAAGGCGAAGGCAGTTGCTCCCTCCATCATGAAAACGATGGCGGCAATAGGTGCAGCAGCCGTAATGAGCCGACTAATGCTTTGAGCTCTTGGTGTCTGCGGACGGGCCAGAACCGCCCACTCTTCCGCCATCAAGAGCACTGCAACGACGACGAAGATGGCAAAGAACCAGCCGCCGAGAAAGACGTCCGCCAGCGCGATTGCGGCTAGGACAGCGGCAGTCGCAACACGTTTCTTGAGGACTGGATCAAAACGATCAACGCGCGTCGACGCCATAACGCCTTTCGCGCCTTGCATAATCGGCCAACGCCAGTTCCAGGTCTTTCTCGCCGAAATCGGGCCAGCCGACATCAAGGAAGAGAAATTCAGTGTAGGCCATCTGCCAAAGAAGAAAATTGCTTATGCGGCGCTCGCCGCCCGTCCGGATGAGAAGATCAGGATCTGGCAGGCCGCTCGTATGCAGCGCCGATGCCAATGCGTCCTCATTGATCGCCGCTACATCAATCAGTCCCGCTGCTGCCCTTTGCGCCAGTTGTCGCGCGGCTCGGGCCAACTCGGCACGCGCTCCGTAATTCAACGCCACGACCAGATCCAGGCGGAGATTGCCGCGTGTCCGCTCTTCCGCTCGAGCGATCATGTCGAGAATATCGGGGTCAAAGCGTTCGCGTTCGCCGATCATGCGCACACGAACGCCGTTCTCGTGCAGTCGCTCGAGCTCGTTTCGCAGATAGTGGCGCATGAGGTTCATGAGCTCGCCCACTTCGTCACGCGGTCGACCCCAGTTCTCACTTGAGAACGCGTAGAGCGTGAGATAGCGAATGCCGCGGTCAGCGCAGGCCTCGACCGTGCGTTGTACCGCCTTGGCTCCCGCGCGATGACCAGCAGCGGCAGGAAGATGCCGCGCCTTCGCCCATCTGCGATTCCCATCCATGATGATCGCGAGATGGGTTGGCAGCCGACCCGTTCCCTGGGCGTCGACGGTCCCGATGAGCTTATTGTGCGCCACGCTAGCCGATCAAACCGTCAGAATGTCTTTTTCCTTGCCGGCAGCAAGCTCGTTAATACCACCAATCGTCTTATCCGTGAGTCCTTGGATCTCATCCGCCCAGAGCTTGTGCTCATCCTGGCTCAGATCCCCATCTTTCTCCATCTTCTTGAGCGCATCCATGGCATCGCGGCGTACATTACGAACGGCCACGCGCGCCTGCTCGGCATATTTATGCGCTACCTTGACGAGTTCGGTCCGCCGCTCCTGCGTCAGCTCCGGCAACGGAACCCTGATAAGGGTTCCTTCCGCCGCCGGATTGAGCCCAAGGCCAGCGCTGCGTATAGCCTTCTCCACCGCCTTCGCATTATTTCGGTCCCATACCTGGACGGAGAGCATGCGCGGCTCGGGCACATTGATCGTCGCGACTTGGTTGAGCGGCATGTCGGCGCCATAGACCTCGACCGTTATCGGGTCGAGCAAGCTGGCCGAAGCTCGTCCGGTACGAAGACCCTGCAATTCCTTGCGCAGCACCTCAACCGCACCTTCCATCCGCTTGCTGTAATCGTCGATCTTGACGTCGCCGTCACTCATTGTTGGCTCTCCTCGGCGATGATCGTATGCGGGCCCTCACCCTTGAGGACGCGGGCGAAAGCGCCTGGTGCATGGACCGAGAAGACGATGATCGGGATCTTGCTATCGCGCGCGAGCGAAATCGCCGACGCATCCATGACCTTCAGATCCTCGCTCAGCACCTGAAGATAGCCCAAGCGGTCATATCGCTTGGCGTTGGGATCTTTTTTGGGGTCGGCCGAATAAACGCCGTCGACCTGCGTGCCCTTGAGGAGCGCGTCACATCCCATCTCGGCGGCCCGCAGAGCGGCGCCCGTATCGGTGGTGAAGAACGGATTGCCCGTACCGGCGGCGAAAATCACGATCCGGCCTTTCTCAAGGTGGCGGATGGCGCGACGACGGATATAAGGCTCGCAAACAGCGGCCATGGGGATGGCCGACATGACGCGCGTGGGAATGCCTGTCTGCTGCTCGATGACGCTTTGGATCGCCAGGGCGTTGATGACCGTACCCAACATGCCCATGTAGTCGGCGGTCGTGCGCTCCACACCCGCCGACGCCAGCGTGCCACCGCGAATGATATTGCCGCCGCCAATCACGACCGTGAGTTGCACGCCCATCCTGTGGACTGCCGCGCATTCCTCGGCCAACTGCGAGAGCACCTTGCGATCATGTCCGAATTGACTGTCGCCCAGCAGGGCCTCGCCCGACATCTTAAGCAGAACGCGCTTGTAGCGCGTTTCGGCGGCGGCTGCGTACGACGTCATGGGAACTCCTCCTGGGCACCGCCCCTCGTCGACGGTGTTAAACGGATAGTCTGTCGGCGCACACCAAGCCACCCCTGGCGCGCGGTCCCGTTAAGGACAGGGCCGCGCGATCGCCTCAACCCTGGGTCAGCTTTGCGACTTCGCTGGCCAGATCCTGCTCTTCCTTTGCCAAACCCTCGCCCAGTGCCAAGCGGATGAAGCCGACAAGGGCCACCGGCGTGCCCAATTCCTTAGCGGCTGCCTCGACCACCTGCTTCACTCGCTTGTCGGTGTCGACGACAAAGACCTGCTCGAGAAGAACGGCTTCTTCGTAAAATTTGCGGATCCGGCCTTCGACCATCTTTTCAACGATGTTGTCGGGCTTTCCCGACGCCTTGGCCTGATCAGCGAAGATCGCGCGCTCGCGATCGACAAGAGTGGGGTCGATGCTGGCGATGTCGAGGGCCTGCGGATTGGCGGCCGCCACGTGCATCGCAATCTGCTTGCCGACTTCGGCGAGCCTCGCAGGGTCACCCTTTGACTGCAGCGCTACCAGAACGCCGATCTTGCCCAATCCCGGCGCCGCCTGGCTATGCATATAGCCGGCAACGACGCCTTCCTGAACGGCTAGATACGAAGTGCGGCGGACGGTAATGTTCTCGCCGATGACGCCGATCGCTTGCTGCGCCGCCTGCTCGACCGGAAGACCGGAGGACGGTATCGTCAGCGTCTTGAGCTTCTCGACATCGCCCTCGGCGCTCAAGGCCAGCGCCGTCACCTCACGGACCAGCGACTGAAACGTCTCGTTGCGTGCCACGAAGTCGGTCTCGGAATTCACCTCGACGAGGACGCCCTTGGGCCCTTCCAAGGCAAGCCCGATCAGGCCCTCCGCCGCGACGCGGCCGGCCTTCTTGGCGGCAGCAGCCAAGCCTTTCTTGCGCAACCAGTCGGTAGCGGCCTCGATGTCGCCGCCATTCTCCTCAAGCGCCTTCTTGCAATCCATCATCCCGGCGCCGGACTGCTCGCGAAGCTGCTTGACGAGGGCGGGAGTCACCTGAGCCATCTGCTCTCTGCCTTTTGAAAATCATAGTCATTACGCCCGCGAGGCGCGGGCGGCCGGTTATCCGCCATCGTAGCAAGACGACAGCTTGGACCGGCCTTGTGTTAATTCACTGAACGGCCGCGGCGGGTTCGGAGTCGCCGATATTGCTCTGCACCTCGGCGGGCTCATTGTCCAAGGCAGGCTCAGATTCCGCTTCTTCAGGGACGTCATCGAGCGGCTGCTCGATGGCACCGAGATCGACACCGGAAGCCACCATCTCGGCCTGAATACCGTCGAGAACGGCGCCCACAAGGAGGTCGCAATAAAGATTGATCGCCCGGCTGGCGTCGTCGTTGCCCGGGACCGGATAGCGGATGCTTTTCGGATTGCAGTTGCTGTCGACCACGGCCACGACCGGGATGTTCAGCTTCACCGCTTCCTGAATCGCGATCGACTCCTTGTTGGTGTCGATCACGACAATGATGTCGGGCAGGCCACCCATATCCTTGATGCCGCCGAGCGAGCGCTCCAGCTTCTCGCGTTCGCGATCCAGCTGCAGCAGCTCCTTCTTCGTCAGGCCGCCTTGGCCGCCCTCGGCTTTGGCCTCAAGATCACGCAGC
This sequence comes from Arboricoccus pini, assembly GCF_900187945.1. GTDB lineage: Bacteria > Pseudomonadota > Alphaproteobacteria > Geminicoccales > Geminicoccaceae > Arboricoccus > Arboricoccus pini. Next base: position 111,733 of record NZ_FYEH01000006.1, read on the forward strand.
CGCTTAATCGACAGCGAAATCGTCTTGTGATTGGTCAGCATACCACCCAGCCAGCGGTGGTTGACGTAGTACTGACCACATCGCGCCGCTGCCTGGGCAATCGGCTCTTGGGCCTGGCGCTTCGTACCGACGAAGAGCACGCGGCCGCCCGCCGCAACGACATCGCGCACGGCTTGCAGGGCGCGATGCAGCATCGGCACGGTCTGAGTAAGGTCCAGGATATGGACGCCGTTGCGGGTACCGTAGATGTAGGGAGCCATCTGCGGGTCCCAGCGGCGCGTCTGGTGACCGAAATGGACGCCTGCCTCGAGGAGCTGGCGCATGGTAAAGGTCGGAAAAGCCACGTCTTTCGTCCTTGATCCGGTTATTCCACCGCAGGCATTGAGCCCGGCAACGATCTCCATCTGGGATGATCGACGTCCGGACACCGGAAGGCGTGCAAAAGCAGCACGCATAAGCCCGCGTGAGAGGTGCGGCGGCTTTTACTCGCATTGTCTTGCAAGCGCAACCGCTAGCATTGACAGCGCCTGTTGGCGTCCTAGCCTGCCTTCGCCAGAGGAGAGCTCAATGCAGTATGCCGACATATCCGCCGAACTGCTCGAACGCGTAAGGGCGCGCGCGCCGCTCGTTCAATGCATCACGAATTTCGTGGCGATGGATATCGCAGCCAATCTGGTTCTGGCGATTGGTGCATCTCCCGCCATGGTCCACGCAAAAGAAGAAGTCGAGGAATTTGCCGCGATCGCCTCTGCCCTGACGATCAATATCGGCACTATCGCGCCTGAGTGGGTGGAAGGCATGTCACTGGCGGCAAGCACCGCCAGTCGGATCGGCCTGCCGTGGGTCCTGGATCCGGTCGCCTGCGGCGCCACACGCTGGCGCACACAGGTGGCGCGTGAACTGGCGGCCAAGAGGCCTACGCTCATTCGCGGCAATGCGTCGGAGATCCTGGCTCTTCAGGCCGATAGGGAGACGACGACCCGCGGCGTCGATTCGACCGATCCGGTCGAACGTGCCCAGACAGCTGCCCGGGCCCTGGCAAAGACGTACGGCGCCATCGTAGCCGTAACGGGTGCTACCGACTTTGTCACCGATGGCTCCCGCGAGTTGGGTATAGAAGGCGGCGATCCGCTGATGACGAAGGTAACGGCTCTGGGGTGCTCACTCACCGCCGTAAGCGGCGCCTTCCTCGCAGTGGGCGATTCCGCCTTCGAGTCTACGGTGGCGGCGCTCGCGAGCTTCAAGATCGCCGGCAGCCGATCGGCCTTGAACTGCCCGGGTCCGGGGACCCTTCGCTGGCGTATGGCTGACGAGTTGCACCGGCTGGATGCCGCGGCGATGCGAAGCGAAGCCCGCCTACTAAGCTATGCCTGATGCGCAGCCTGCGAGATGCGCTCAATGCAGCGTGATGTCGCGAATTTCCCGTACGCCGGGATGTCGCTCAACATCCGCCCGCCTCTGATAGGGCAGGGCATACGTCTCCGGCAGGTTGAGCGTGATCTCCTCGCCTTCCTCCACGATCACGAGCCTGATGCGCGCTCCAGCACCGCTAGTATTGAGTAGCGGTTTGAGGCGCAGCGCTGATTCCGTATCGACCAACCGGATTTCGATCGAGGTAGGCCCGCGTCGATCGACCAAACCATCCAGTTTTTCCATGCGCAGGACGCTCAGCTTGACGTTCTCGCCGTCCAGGCGAGCATCGACTTCCACCAGCAGGGGGTCACGTGATTCCAGCAACTCACGCGACTGTGCCAGTGCCTCGTTGAAGAGCATAACCTCGAACTGCCCAGACGGGTCGGAAAGCTGCGCAAAGGCGAAGCGCGAGCGCTCGGTGACACGCTCCTGCTTGCCCAGCACGACACCGGCAAGCTTGATCCGCGTGCGCTCGGCAAAGCCCAGCGCATGGCGCAACTCGGCGGCAGGTGTAATGCGCAAGCGCTCGAGGGCAGACCTGTAGCTGTCGAGCGGATGAGCCGACATATAAAAGCCGATAGCCTCCATCTCGTATTGCAGCCGCTCCATAGCGGGCCAGTCTTCGGTCTCCGGCAGGGTCGGTTTAGGCGGTAGCGCCTGTTCGCCGCTCCCGAACATATTCCATTGCCCGCTAACCGCCGCTTCCTGACAGGCCGCAGCCCAACGGAAGGCGGAATCGATCGCGAGCATCGACCGCTTGCGGTTGGCATCGAGGCCGTCCAACGCGCCCGCCTTGATCAGGGCTTCCAAAATCCGCCGGTTGAGCGTCTTCGTGCCGACACGGCGAACGAGATCAAAGATGTTGCCGAACGATTCTCCGTCGACACGCTCTCTCACAAGCTCTTCCATGGCATGCAGGCCGACCCCCTTGATCGCCGCCAAAGCGAAGCGGACGGCAGGCTTGCCGTCCGAGCGGTCCTCGACGGCGAATTTAGGCTGTGAGAAATCGACATCGGGCGGCAGCAGCTCTAATCCGCGGCTTTGCATCTCCTGGCGAAAGGCCGCCAGCTTCTCTTGGCTGGCCATTTCGGTCGTCATTGCCGCCGCATAGAACTCGACGCCGTGATTGGCTTTCAGATAGGCCGTATGGTAGGCGAGCAGCGCGTAGGCGGCCGCATGGCTCTTGTTGAAGCCGTAGGATGCGAATTTGGCTACGGCATCGAAAATCGTGTTGGCTAGATCATCAGCGATGCCGTTACCCGCGGCTCCCTTGACGAAGACCTCGCGCTGCGCATCCATTTCCGCCTTAATCTTCTTGCCCATCGCGCGACGCAGAAGATCGGCGCCTCCCAGCGAATACCCGGCCAGCTGCTTGGCGATCTCCATCACCTGTTCCTGGTAGATAATGACGCCATTCGTCTCCGAAAGGATCGGTTCCAGGAGCGGGTGCAGATAGGCGGGCTCTTCGAGTTTGTGCTTCACCGCAGTGTAGCGTGGAATATTGTCCATCGGTCCCGGGCGGTAGAGCGACACCATCGCGATGATGTCCTCAAAACAGTCGGGCTTGAGCTTTCGCAGCGCGTCGCGCATGCCTCCCGATTCCAGCTGGAAGACGCCCGTCGTTTCCGCCTTGGCAAGCAAACGGTAGGATTCGGGATCGTCTAATTCGAGGGCGGAAAGATCGAGGTCGATCCCCCTTGCATGGACGATTTCTTCGGCAAACCGGAGCAGGGTTAGGGTCGAGAGCCCAAGAAAGTCGAATTTGACGAGGCCGGCCTTCTCGACATCCTTCATGTTGAACTGCGTGGCTGGCAACTGTGCGCGCGGATCTTGATAGAGCGGCACCAGTTCATCGAGCGGCCTGTCGCCAATCACCACGCCCGCGGCGTGGGTGGAAGCGTTACGCGGCAATCCCTCCAGCTGGCGCGCGATGTCCATCATGCGGGCGATGTTCTCATCTTCGCGCATCGCCTCCTTGAGCCGTGGCTCCATCTCCAGGGCCTGCGTAAGATTAATCGGATTGGCGGGATTTTGCGGCACGAGCTTGCAGATGCGGTCGACCATGCCGAAGGGCAGCCCCATGACCCGCCCGACATCGCGCAGCGCGGCGCGCGCCTGAAGCGTGCCGAACGTGATGATCTGAGCCACCCGGTCAGCACCGTAGCGATCGCGAACGTAGGCAATCACTTCGCCTCGCCGCTCTTCGCAAAAATCAATATCGAAGTCCGGCATCGAGACACGCTCGGGATTGAGGAAGCGCTCAAAGAGCAGTCCGAAACGGAGTGGGTCCAAATCGGTGATCTCGAGGCTCCAGGCGACGACCGAGCCCGCACCTGAGCCGCGCCCCGGACCCACAGGTATTCCCTGGCTCTTCGCCCATTTGATGAAGTCCGAGACGATCAGGAAGTATCCAGGAAACTTCATCTGGCTGATCACGTCGAGCTCATAGGCGAGACGCTGGTGATAGGGTCGTGCGGCCTTCTCCCTAGACGCTCCGTCCATGTCTTTTACGAAGACAGCCTGCCTGAGGCGCTTCTCCAAGCCTTCCGTCGCCTGTCGCCGCATCTCTGCATCCTCGTCGGCGGCAAAGGTCGGAAGGATCGGCTTCCGTTCAGGTGCCGCATAGGCACAGCGTCGGGCGACGACCAAGGTGTTGGCGATCGCCTCGGGGAGATCGGCAAATAACGCCGCCATTTCCTCGGCTGACTTGAACCTGTGATCAACCGTTACCCGCCGGCGATTTTGGTCGTGCAGCGTCGTACCCTGGCCTAGTGCGAGGAGCACGTCATGGGCCTCATGCATCTGGGCGGCGATGAAATGGACGTCGTTTGTCGCCACGAGCGGAATCTCGTGCCGATAGGCGAGTTCCAGCAGTTCGCCCTCGACCTCATCCTCCTGCGGCAAGCCATGCCGCTGGAGTTCGATGTAGAGCCGATCCCCGAAGATGGCCTTTAGCGCCACCGTCAGCCTGTCCGCATAGGCGCCTTCCCCTCGCAGAAGAGCCTGGCCAATGGGTCCAGCGCTCCCTCCCGTCAGGCAGATCAAGCCTTCGCTGAGGCTCTCCAGCCTCTCGATGCTAAAGCGCAAACCCTGCGTCGGATCGGACTCGAGATAAGCTTGGCTCAGTAGCTTTGAGAGATTGCGATAGCCCTGCTCATCCTTGACCAGAAGCACGATCGGCTCGGCTGGCGGTTCCTTAGTCGTCGTCCGCGGCCGCTCATCGAGGAAAGCCAAGGCGATCGTCGTGCCAAGGATCGGCTGCACGCCCGCTTTCGTCATGGAGGAACTGAACTGCATGGCGCCGAAGAGATTGGCGCTATCAGTAAGGGCTACCGCAGGCATCCGCAGCCCCACACAGGACTTGGCCAAATCATCGAACTTCACAGCACCTTCGAGCAGCGAAAAGCCCGAACGTACGCGAAGATGGACGAAGGATGCGTAAGCCATGAGGACCTGGACTGATAGGGACCGGGGTTGAGTGTCGCGTCAGACCAGCGTGGGATCAACCACCAGGGTGGAGATCGCGCTCCGATCGACGAACAGGCGTAACTTTGCACGGACTCATGCCCGAGAAACAATCGGCTGCATCGAAGCAGCGAGCTATTTAAGCATTCCTACCCCATGGCCGGCCGCCCTGGCCATCTTATATCAAAGTTTCGACTATTGGGCTGACTCGGAGATGGAGCGCTGTGCCATGAGCCTTGTCGTTGCCGACTTTGATCATCTCGTTTTGAACGTGACCGATGTCGAGGCATCGGCCCGATGGTATGAAGATGTCCTCGGCATGAGGCGAGAGGAATTTCAAGGTGGAGACGGGCCGCGCCTCGCGCTGAAATTTGGTCGACGCAAGATCAATCTCAGACCGGCTGACGCCAGTCAGAAGGATTGGTTTACGGCGAGCGAAGCCCGGCCCGGGTCGGCGGATCTCTGCTTCCTGACATCAACCTCTCCGGCCGAAGTCATGACGCATCTGCGTACTTTAGGTGTCTCGATAGAAGCCGGACCGACCAAGAAACAGGGAGCGCTGGGCACGCTTGATTCCATCTATTGCCGAGACCCGGACGGCAGCCTGATCGAGATCGCCTCCTATGCCGGCCATCCGGTCGTTCGGCGCTAAGATCAGCTCAGGTGGCGCCCGAGACATCGGCACGTGACCGCATAAGCGGCTGAATACGCTGGCCGAACTGGTCCATGCCGATCAAAAACTCATCGAAAGTCAGCATGAGCCCCTTGGTGCCCGGCACGGTCGCAGCCTCGTCCAGCAGACGGGCGACGGTGGCATAGGAGCCAACGATTGTCCCCATATTGAAGTTCACCGCTCCCTCCGGCAGATTCATGTGAGTTGCCGTGGAATGTACGCTCGCGGTGCTGTCGGTGGCGCTTTGCGCCGCCATCCAGGCGAGCGCGTCCAGATCGGCGCCCGCTCGATAACTCTGCCACTTCGCCATCGCCGCGTCGTCTGTCTCGTCGGCAATCACCATAAAAAGCGCATAGGTGCCGACGTCACGCCCTGTCTTTGCCGCAGCACGCATTAGCCGGGCCGGCACATCTGAATGTGCCGTGGGCGTATTCACGCCTTTGCCGAAACAGAAATTATAGTTGCCGTAAGTTGCGACGAACTCCATGCCCCGATCGCTCTGACCTGCGCCCACGATTTCGGGCATGCGGACAGGGCGAGGGCTCAGCCGGCAATCGTCCATCCGGAAATAGCTGCCCTTGAAATCGGAGCGGCCCTCCGACCAGAGCTCGTTCATAACGCGAACATATTCCGAGGCGTAATCGTAACGATAGCGAAAATAGTCGTCGCCGGGCCAAAGACCCATCTGCGAGTATTCCGCCACGTGCCAGCCAGAGACGATGTTGACGCCAAAACGCCCCGGAGCGATCGAATCGATCGTCACAGCCTGCCGCGCGATCAAGGCAGGCGGGCATGTGGGAATCGCCACTGAGGCAAACAGCTTGATCTTGCTAGTAACGGCAGCGATGCCAGCCATCAGCGTGAACGAATCGAGCGCGTGGTCCCAAAACTCGCTCTCCCCGCCAAAGCCACGCAACTTCACCATCGAAAGCGCGAAATTCATGCCATAGGCTTCGGCCTTCTGGACTACCCGACGATTGAGATCGAAGCTCGGCATATATTGCGGCGATGTCTTCGAGATCAACCACCCATTATTGGCTATAGGAATAAAGACGCCGACATCCATGACCAATCTCCGACCTGAACCTTTGAACGAGGGGAGCAAAGATCATGCCGGTGCAGAAGACGAATGCTATCGCCCTATGGTTGAAATGAATCGCATCGACGGACCTCAAGAAGACAAGTTGATGACAAGAAGTTCAAGGTGACGTAGATAGCGCTGGAAACAACTCCTGTACTCGCCAAAGATCAAAATCCTGCTGTCTGGGATCACGATGGGATCGTCTCAATGACTAGCGTTTCTGCTGAGACGCTTCTTGATGGCAACGCGCCGCTCGTTGGCGGAGCCAACGTGCCCACTGTGTCAAAATCGGCCGTCGTCGTCGCAGGCGAACTCTATTTCAAACCGGCTCCCATAGAGGCCGAATGGATCGTCGAGGGTCAGCCGCTTGCCCAATCGGCCATTGTCAGCGGCAGCACCGATGGGATGGGTCACACCATGGTCTGGGAGTGCACGGCCGGCACATTCGACTGGCACTTTCATTTTGAGGAAACGATCCGCGTCCTGTCCGGAGAGGTCATCGTCACCGACGAGGATGGCCGAGTACATCGATTGAGCGCGGGCGACACAGCCTTCTTTCGTGGCGGCAGCCGCGCCCGCTGGCACATCCCTGATCACCTCCGCAAACTAGCATTTAACCGTCGCGTGCCACCCTCAGCCATTGTCCAAGCTTGGCGCGCGATTCTCGGCTACAGATTGATCATGCGCGCCGTTATGAAGCGCCTGGGCCCGGCACTCGAATCGCCGGCTACTCAGATGATACTCATTTCAGGCGCGGCCATACTGTTCTAAGGCCCACTCCTCTCAGCTAGCCTGAGCGAGTTGCAGCGCTGCACGTAGCAGGACGTTCGCACCTGCTTCCGCTTCATGCGGCTCGATGCTCTCTTCTTCATTGTGACTAAGGCCGTCCTTGCAGGGACAAAAGATCATGGCCGTAGGCACATGGCGAGCGGTGTAGCAACTGTCGTGGCCTGGGCCACTCACCATATCCTTGTGGCCATAACCCAACTCATCCGCCGCCTGCCGGATTGCAGCGACGCATGTCGCGTCGAATTGCACGGGTGGAAAATACCAAGTCTGATCGAGCTCGAAGGCTATCTCATCGCGCTCGCATGCAGCCTCGATGGAAGCACGAATCTCTCTGTCCAGAGTCTCGATCACCTCTTCCTGCGGATGCCGCACGTCGATCGAGAATTTGACCAGGCTCGGTATGACGTTCCGGCTGCCCGGCTCGATATCAATCTGACCGACCGTGATCACGGCGTGGGGTGCATGACGCCTGGCGATCTGATCGAGATCCGCGATCACACGCGAAGCTGCTACCAGGGCGTCCTTGCGCCGTGGCATCGGCGTCGAACCGGCATGGCTATCCTTGCCGTGTATCCTGCACTCGTACCAGCGAATCCCCTGGCCACCGACGACCACACCGATTGGCAACCGCTCCGCCTCGAGGATCGGCCCCTGCTCGATATGAAACTCCAGATGGCATTTCCATTTCTGGGGTTCGCAGGGCAGAGCGCCCCTATAGCCGATGCGCTCGAGTTCCTCGCCGAACTTGAATCCCTGGCGGTCCGCGCTCGCATAAGCCCATTCTTTGGTGAAAGCGCCCGCCCATACGCCCGATGCCATCATGGCCGGGGCGAAGCGGCCACCCTCTTCATTGGTCCAGTTGACGACCATGATCGGGTGGTCATGCTCGTAACCTGTGTCCTGAAGCGTACGCAAAATTTCGACGCCCGACAGCACGCCCAGCACCCCATCGAACTTGCCACCCGTCGGCTGCGTGTCCAGGTGGCTGCCAATGACCACTGGCGGCAGGTCGGCCCGCCGCCCGGGCTTGAGCGCCATCATGTTGCCCATTTCGTCGATGGTTACCGTGCAACCGGCCGCCTCGACCCATTTCCGGAACAAGGCCCGCCCCTGCGCATCGAGATCGGTGACCGTCTGCCGGTTGCAACCTCCCTTGGGCGTACCGCCGATCTTGGCCATTTCCATAAGCGACTCCCACAGCCGCTCTTTATCCACCTTCATGTTGCTGCCGGGCAGATTCATGACCGATTTCCTCGATAGATGGGACGAAACCTGCCCCTCTTACTCGGTGGTGGCCAGATTGTCTGGATGGCGCGGGTGATTTTTCCAGGTCAGATAAGGTGCGCTTGTCGGGACGGGTACCATTGCAATGCACCCTTCGACCGGACAGACATGCTGGCAGAGATTGCAACCGACGCACTCGGCCTCGATAACCTCGTAGTACCGCCGACCCTCGAGCCTGCTAGCAGCAATGGCCTGATGCGACGTGTCCTCACAGGCTATGTGGCAAAGACCGCATTTGATGCAAAGATCCTGATCGATCCGGGCTTTGGTGACAAAATTCATGTCCAATTCGCCCCACTCGACATAGTTGGGCGTAGCCATTCCCTTGAATGCATCCAAGGTCGCATAGCCTTTGGCATCCATCCAGTGGCTAAGGCCTGAGATCATGTCCCCCACGATCTTGAACCCGTAATGCATGGCTGCGGTGCAGACCTGTATCGAGCCGCTGCCCAAGGCAATGAACTCAGCGGCATCGCGCCAAGTCTCAATGCCACCAATGCCCGAGATCGGCAGCTTACCGCACGTGTCGCGGGCAATTTCCGCCACCATCCCAAGGGCGATCGGCTTCACAGCCGGCCCGCAATAGCCGCCATGCGTGCCCTTGCCGTTTACCATGGGCATTGGCGCCATCAGGTCGAGGTCGACGCCGGTGATCGAGTTTACGGTATTGATCAAGGCGACGCCGTCTGCGCCGCCAAGCTGCGCGGCGCGCATGGGAGCAAGGATGTTCGTGACGTTCGGCGTAAGCTTCACGAACACGGGCATGCGCGTGTGGGCTTTGCACCAGCGCGTCACCATCTCGATATATTCTGGCACCTGACCGACCGCCGAGCCCATGCCTCTCTCGGACATGCCGTGCGGACAGCCGAAATTCAACTCAACGGCGTCGGCGCCCGTCTGCTCGACGCGCTTTAGGATGCGTTGCCAGGACGCCTCCTCGCAAGGCACCATCAGTGACACAATGAGGGCGCGATCCGGCCAGTTTCGCTTTACCTCCGTGATCTCTCGCAAATTGATTTCGAGCGGGCGATCCGTGATGAGCTCGATATTGTTGAATCCCGCCATGCGTTGGCCGCGATAGCCTATAGCACCGTAACGTGAACTGACATTGACGACGGGCGGGTCTTCACCGAGCGTTTTCCAAACCACCCCGCCCCAGCCAGCTTTAAAGGCACGCTCGACGTTATATTGCTTGTCCGTTGGAGGAGCCGATGCCAGCCAGAATGGATTTGGCGAGCGCACGCCCGCGATGTTGCACGAGATGTCGGCCATGGCGGCGTCCTCTCAAGGCTGCAGATAGTTGTGGATGGCGGCTGCGGCGCGTTTGCCGTCCTCGACCGCGACCACAGTCAGATCCTGGTCGCGGGAAACACAGTCGCCACCGGCAAAAACTCCGATGATGGAGGTTGCAAACTCGGAATCGATCCGGATCTTAGTTTCTACAAGGGGGCTCGACGTCGTTGGGAAAGCACCTCTATCGAGGGTCTGGCCGATAGCTTTGAAAAGCTGATCGGCCGGCAAGAGGAACCGCTCTTCTCCTATAACAAGCTTACCCCCCGGATCGGTCTCCGTCGTGGCGAATTCGACTCCGGTCAACCGCCCATCCTTTCCGTGCAAGGCCACGGGAGCGGCCCAATGGCGAATGGTGCAGCCATTGATCTGCGCCAGTTCCTGCTCGAACGATGTGGCCGACATCTCCGCTGATCCGCGGCGATAGGCGATGGTCACATTGACGGCACCCAATCGCTTGGCCTGAATCGCGATGTCGATCGCGGTATTGCCCCCGCCGATAACGACGACGTCCTCTCCGACCTCCAGTTTGCTTAGATCATCCGCCTGACGCAGCGCGGCGATATATGCGACGGCGTCCTCGACCCCCGCGAGATCCTCGTTCGGCAAACCCAGCCTGTTGGCAGCACCGAGGCCGATCGCTAAAAAGACCGCATCATGTCCCCGCAGCAATTCCGGCAGATCGAAATCCCGCCCCAGCATCAAGCCATGCCGGATCTCAATCCCTCCTAGGCTCATTAGATAGGCGATCTCGCGCTGCGCGAAATCATGCGGGACTTTATAGGCGGCGATACCGTATTCATTGAGGCCGCCAGCCTTGGCCCGTTGCTCGAAGATGATCACATCGTGTCCGAGGCGGCTGAGGTGATGGGCACAAGCAAGGCCTGCCGGTCCGGCACCTACGACTGCCACGCGCTTTCCCGACGGCGACGCTCGGACGAAAGGCTGAATGCTTCGATCCATCAGCCAATCGGTGGCGTAGCGCTGCAACGCACCGATCTTGACCGGTTTGCCGTTCCGACCATGCCAAACGCAGGCCCCCTCGCAAAGAATCTCTGTCGGGCAAACACGTGCGCATGAGCCACCTAGAATGTTGGCTCCCAATATCGTCCTGCCCGCGCCCTCGACATTGCCAGTCTGGATCCCACGGATGAAACCTGGAATATCGATGCCCGTGGGACACGCCTCGAGGCAGGGCGCATCGTGACAGAAATAGCAGCGATCTGCCTCGACCACGGCTTCTTGGACGGTGAAAGGTGGATGGAGATCGTCGAAATTCCGCTCGTATGTCTCCTTTTGCAGTCGTCCCCCACGAACACGCGACGACAGCTTCTCACCAGGCTCACCAGCCAGCAAAGACTCAACCTCGGCAACGTTCACGCTCATGACACGCACCATCCTGACCCGGGCAAAACCGCCACGGATATGGTCAATCTACCATTGGAATGGCCCCGATTTTTCTTATCTAACGAGCGTAGGAATAACCTGACCATATGGTCAAGATTTTAAATAATCCAATGAATGAGGATTCCTCTGTCAGATCGGTCCTTCGCGGTGGCCAGCGCATTCGCGCCCGCAATGAAGCGCGCCTCATCAATGCGGCCATCCAGGTTTTCGCAGACCGGGGACTTGAGGGTGCAACGACGGCCAGAATTGCCGAAACCGCCGGATTACCGAAGGCCAATCTTTATTATTATTTTGCCAGCAAGGAGACGATCTATCGGCGTGCCGTGCTCGGTATCCTGGAGAAATGGCTAGACGCCTTTAATGCCTTGAGCCCCGACGACGATCCGGCCCTAGCTATCGCCGATTATGTCCGCGCCAAGATGACGGCCAGCTTCAACCATCCAGCAGAATCGCGCCTCTTCGCTCGCGAACTCCTTAGCGGGGCACCGATCGTCAAGCATTATCTCGAGACGGAACTCCGAGACTGGGTCGCCCGAAAGTCGGTCATCATCAAGGCCTGGAGCGATAAAGGCCTCATGGCGCCTGTCTCGCCGCCCCATCTTTTCTTCATCATCTGGGCTGCGACGCAGACATTCGCTGACTTCTCCGTCCAAATCGATTGTGTCCTCGGACCGGAAGACCGATCAAGCCGGCAAGAAATCGCTACCGACGAGATCGTCAGCTTCGTACTCCGCGCATGCGGTCTGGGCGGTTGAGCGATTTCCTCTTCCCATCCTGCCAAGCGCTACTTGTGAGCGAGAGCTTCTTGTCGTTGCAGAATGCCTGCCAAGTCGACTCGAATGGCTTCAAAGACCTGGCGATAAGCCTGGGCGGAGCTCCGCTCAATTACTGCTTCGAGGCCGATACCTGCGAAGTCGTGCTGGCTGTCCCCACCTTTGCCAGGATAAACCTTGTGAAGGAGTTGCTTCCGATCGGGCCCGAACAGCTTTGCATCGACCTGGAGATCGATGACGCCATCGGTGAATTTGAAGCTGGGTATCTCAAGGACGAGTGTTAGACGCTGTTGTCCGGAATCAGGTGTCGCGAAGCTGTCCTTGAGCACGTAGTGGCCAAACATGGCTCCGAGGTCGTGATCCGCTGCCTGTCGAAGCATGACGCCGGGTTGCGCATAATAGGCCCTGAGGCCAGCTGTGAATGACCCCTTGATCGGGTAAATGCCTTGCTGCGTAGCAGCATCGATCACCGCCACCAGCGCATCGCCGGGCGCGGTCTTCTGCACCGGGTAGTCCAAGGGCGCGAGGGCCAGATCGTCTGAGCAGCCCGCCATGAAGAGCAAGGCAGAAAGAGCCAGATAGACGATCTTGCGCATTGAATACCTCCTAGCCGTGGCTGGACGAGGCAAAATTGGATAGCGGCTGCAGGGGCAAACACCACAGGGAAGCGACGCTCGACGCGCCGAAGCAATATCGATTATATACCGGATGATCGCCGAAACGCCATCCGACGGTCGGTATCACCCGTTTACGCGAAACGGACGACAACGCGCCTTCGAGCGAAGGCAATCGTACTGCCGGCTACCCAAATCCTAAGCTTTCGAAGGGTTTGGTGGGCGCACAAGGACTCGAACCTTGGACCCGCTGATTAAGAGTCAGCTGCTCTACCAACTGAGCTATGCGCCCGGCGAGCGGGGACATACCGGGGATGAGGACGAGCCGTCAAGCCTGCCACCGCGTTTTGCACCATGGCACAGCCGTCCTCTGGCAAACGCGATAGCGCTTATGTGAGGCCCCCCGGCCAGACGGGAAGGCAACGTGACGACAGGCCGGACGTTTGTCATACAGGCATGAAAACCCATGCTCGGTTCGCAAAGGAGCGCGCATAATGGATCGCAATCGCGTCGAAGGCACAGCCAAGGACGTCAAGGGCAAGATCAACGAAGCTGTCGGCAAGCTCACCGGTAACGACCGTCTCCGGGCCGAGGGAAAGACCGATCAAGTCGCGGGCAAGGCCCAAGGTGCCCTGGGCAAAAGCAAGGATGCCGTGAAGGCCGCGGTCAAACATTGACGGCCGGGGAGCTTGTCTAGCCATACAGGCTCCCACTCCAGCTTTCTAGTGAGGCCGCTCGCTCATGAGGTAGGCAACGGCATTGGCTAATGCCTCGCGCGTGAATGGCTTCGCGAGGGCTACTGCCTCGAGGTCGTCGGTAACAGCCAGCGGCGTCGCAGTAACATAAAGGACCGGAACGTGCGAATGGAGCTGCCTTATCCGGCGTGCGGCTTCGACCCCATTACCTTGCTTTAGATGGATATCGACGGTCAGTAGCGCCGGCCGTCTGGCGACGGCAGAGGCGATAGCCTCTGCTTGCGTGGCCGCGATACTGAAGGTCGTGAGCCCCATCTCGCCAAGCAAGGCGACCATGGTCGAGGCGACCAGTCTTTCATCTTCAATAATCAGCGCGTGGGGCATGGGAGAAAGAGCTTGGTTGATTCGGTCGCGAGCTCGCATTTAGCGATACGAATACCGAATGTCACCGCGGCTTACGAAAATTTGAAGAGTCCCTGGTTTCTTCGCTGGCCGCCATGCGCATCGAGGTATCTACAATGCCCGGGCGCGGATAACACTGCGGATGGAAAAATTTGAATGGATGCGCGCGACGCCGGGCATGCGTGACAGCTGCTCGGTGTGAATACGCTCGTAGTGGGCCGCATCCCTGACCTCGACCCGCAACAGATAGTCGGCCATCCCACTCATCAGGTAACATTCTCCCACCTCGGGGCATCGCCGGACCGCAGCTTCGAACCGAAGAAGCGAATCCTCGGTTTGCCGCTCCAAGGTAATTTGAACGATGATCACCGTTACCGCCTCTGCACCGGGTTCATCGATCATCGCCGTGTAGCCGCGAATGACCTTGTTGCGTTCGAGCGTGCGCAGACGACGCAGACACGCCGATGGCGACAGGCCAACGACATCAGCCAGTTTCGCATTGCTGATACGCGCGTCCTGCCGCAATTCGCGTAAAATTCGCCGATCGATGTCGTCAACAACAGTCATGCAATTTCCACTCAAGAAACACAATTAAGTTCGATATAAGGACGTTTTTCGCAATATGTTTTCCACTATGAAAGGAAATTAGTCGATCATGCCTTTATCCTTACCCCTGCGCCGATGATCGGCGTAGGGGTTGGACGAAGGTGCCATCGGTGAGCAACAAATTGATGGAACTGACGGCTGCCGAAATCGACGCAGCAGCGGGCGCTGTCTTGACGGTCGACCTTGATGCCGTCGTTGCCAATTACCGGCTGCTGACACGTATGCTCGGGGGCCGGCGATGCGCCGCCGTTGTCAAAGCAGATGCTTACGGCCTGGGTGCCGAGCCTGTCGCCCGCAAGTTGCAAGCCGCGGGCTGCAGACATTTTTTTGTTGCACATTTGACGGAAGCCTTGAGTCTTCGTCCTGTGCTGGACAAGACGAACAACATCTTCGTTTTGAATGGTCTCAATCCCGGCAGCGAGATTCATGCCGTCCGTCACAACATTACCCCTGTTCTGAACAGCATTGAGCAGTTGCACGCTTGGCGCCAGCAGGCGATGCTTTCCTACCGGACCCTTCCAGCTGTGTTGCAACTCGACACGGGCATGTCGAGACTTGGCCTTTCGCAATCGGAACTCGACTCGCTCATCGCTTCGCCGCACTACCTTGAAGGCATCGATCTGCAGTTTGTCATGAGCCATCTCGCATGCGCCGACGAACCCGATCATCCAGCGAATCGTATGCAGCTTGAGAATTTCGTCTCAATGCGCCGGCACCTTCCCGCGATCCCTGCATCCTTCGCCAATTCAGCCGGCATATTTTTAGGCTCCGCCTACCAAGCCGACCTAGGGCGACCTGGCATCGCCCTGTATGGAGCCCATCCTGGCGCCAACCGATCGACACCGCTCTCTCCCGCCGTGAAGCTCGAGGCCAAAATCGTGCAGCTACGCGAGATCGAAGCGGGCGCAGGGGTCGGTTACGGGCATGCCTTTATCAGCAGCAAGGCTACACGCCTTGCGACCATCAGCGTCGGCTATGCTGACGGATGGATGCGAAGCTTGAGCGGTCGAGGATGCGCTTTTCTGGACGACCAGCCTCTGCCGATCGTCGGGCGCGTATCAATGGACAGCATGACATTGGACGTGTCGATGGTGCCCCCCAGCAAACTGCGGCCGGGCGCCCTTGTTGAACTTATCGGCCCGCACCAGAGCGTTGATGATATCGCCGCACATGCAGGTACGATCGGCTACGAGATCTTAACGGGACTCGGAACGCGGTATGCCCGCCGCTACCGAGGCATTGGCTCGGATGAGGCCACGGCACGGACGCCGGGCGCCATGGAGCGAACGGAGATTGCGCGATGAAGATACTTGTTCTTGGAGGCGGCGTCGTCGGCGTTACGACTGCCTATTATCTCGCGCGCGCCGGTCACGAGGTCGAACTTGTAGATCGCCAGCCTATGGCTGCCCAGGAAACCAGCTTTGCGAATGCGGGCCAGGTTTCGCCGGGCTATGCCTCGCCCTGGGCGGCTCCTGGAGTGCCGCTCAAAGCGATCAAATGGCTCATGATGAAGCACGGCCCGCTTGTGGTTCGCCCTCAAGCCGACAACCACATGTGGGCCTGGCTCGCGCAGATGCTTCGCAACTGCACTGCCGAGCGCTATGCGACGAACAAGGCTCGCATGGTGCGTATCGCGGAATATAGCCGGGATGTCCTAAAACAGCTCCGAGCGGATACCGGCATCCGCTACGATGATCGCGCCCAGGGAACGCTCCAACTGTTCCGCACGCAATCGCAACTTGATCACGCCGGCTCCGACATAGAAGTCCTCAAGCAGTATGGCGTGCCCTACGAGGTTTTGGATGCGCAGGAATGCGCGAATGTCGAACCGGCGCTCAAGCCCGTTACCGATAAGATCGCAGGCGGGCTCCGACTTCCTGGCGACGAAACTGGGGATTGTCATATCTTCACGCGCGAGTTGGCAACGCTGGCAACCGCGATCGGTGTCAATTTTTCCTGGAACACGTCGATCCAGCATCTGAACGTCGCGGGCGACAAGATAGCGGGCGTGGTCACCGACCGCGGCGTGCTCAAGGCCGACTGCTACGTCGTCGCACTGGGAAGCTTCTCGCCGTTCCTCCTCCGCCCGCTGGGCCTTGATATTCCAGTCTATCCGGTCAAAGGCTACTCGCTCACCTTGCCGATCATTGATCCCGACTCAGCGCCGGTCTCCACGGTCATGGACGAAACCTACAAGATCGCCATCACCCGCCTGGGCGATAGGATCCGCGTCGGCGGTACAGCTGAAGTGAGCGACTATAAAATCCGGTTAAGCGAATCCAGGCGCGCAACGCTGGCTCACTCGGTCACCGACCTCTTTCCCAAAGGTGGGGATGTGAGTGCGGCGACTTTCTGGTCGGGCCTCCGGCCGATGACGCCGGATGGCACACCGATCATCGGCCCGACCAAATATGACAATCTTCACCTTAATACCGGCCATGGTACGTTGGGCTGGACAATGGCTTGTGGCTCGGCACGGGTGATGGCCGACCTGATCTCCGGACGCTCGCCGGAGATCGATACGCGCGATCTGGCCATGGACCGGTATGGTGGCTCATTTGCCGTGCGAAGTCGCAGCTCCGCCAGCAACCTGCAAAAGGCTTGACGTCGGGGCGTTGCCAGCATCCCCCTCCTCCGCTATCAACGCGTCATCTGCGGGTGTAGTTCAATGGTAGAACGGCAGCTTCCCAAGCTGCATACGAGGGTTCGATTCCCTTCACCCGCTCCAATGACCTAATTTATTTGTCGCTTGGCGGCGCCCAAATGTCGGCCTTGGAAAGCGTGTTGTCCGCAGCCATGCTTTGGTCAGAGGCGTTGTCGTTTGCAGCATTGTCGTTGGCTCCAACGGCTGCCAGCGAGGTCAGTTTGGCGAGGCGGGCACTGACCATGGCCTCAACCTGCGCAGGCGTTAGGCCGAAACGGGCAATGGCGTCCGGCGCCTGCTTCAGCGCAAAGTTCGCAGCCGACGCGATCATGACGTTCTTGACGGCGGCTTTAGGATAATTCTTGGCCGCCTCCTCCATCTGGCTCGCAGCAAAGCTGACACCCCGAGTAAGGATCTCATCCAAATACTTGCGGACGACATCATCGCTCTTGAGCTTGAAATAGCTGGTGGCGCGAACGCTTAGCCAACCTGCCAGTGCTGTAAGCACGGCAACCGCGAGCGGGATGACGATATCCCAGAGGATGGTAAGGTTGATCTCGGTCGTCGCTTCCATAGCAGTCTTCTCCTTATCACTCGCATGCGCCCTGGTGCTTTGCCATCCAGAATTCATTATAGGACTTATATCCTAGGGATGTCCAGATTTATAGTTCGTTTACACCGGCGGCCCGCTGCCACTGATAAGGGGTCCGAATTCCCCGCCGATTGGCCAGTGACTATCTCCAGGTAAATTCTTCGACTTGGCGATCCGACGTCCCGTGACCGTGTATAGCTCAAAGCGTGAACGAGGATTTTGCGGTGCCTGCTTTAGGCTTAGCCCTGCTGAGGGCATCGTCGCGTATCAGCCCTGCCGAGGTTCGGAACTCTTAAATTGAACGCCGAACGAGCGGCGCGTTGGTGAAGAACTGGTTCATCACCATTTCTGAGAGAATGCTCTCAAGGAGATGGGGATGAAGCGCTCGTTCGGATCGGTTCTGGCGGTTTCGCTATTATTTCTGGCTGGCTGCAGCACAGCGGGCGAGGGAATCCCGCATTGGTTCGATCTACAATATAGTCTGACCTCGTATTACAAAAATTACGCTCAGGAGCGTGGTGCCACCTGTAATCTTCCAGACATGACCATCACCTCGACTAGGATCGTTGAGGAAACACCAAATAAAATGACGCTCGACGTTGGCTATGTATGGCGGGATACCGCATACGGTAGCGGATCGATTGGTGGCTTCAACAACTGCATAGGCACAGACCATCGCCAATTCCTCGTCAGCAAAAATAGCGACGGTACTTATTCTGTAGAGCGAATGTCTGGTCCACAGCGAAGCTGAAGCGCAATCTGGAACTCACCGCGTTGGAGCGGGGTAGGATCACGCTCACCGGCGTCAACCTTGTCTTAACCCTTGATGAATAAAGTCAGGACCTCCCGAGCCAGCCTACCCTTTACAAGCACGATCTCGTAGCGGCGGCGGTTAGTTCGCTAGCAGCGCTCGTCGAATTGCGGGGTACGAGCAAAGGCGCGGCGATTTATGTGATCCTCGCCTCGGCCGGCGGTGCTGTAACGAGCCTCGTGCTCGCCGCACAAGCGACCACCGGGATGATCTACAGCGACACTCTGGGACAGCGGCTACGCGCTGGCTTATCAGATCAACGACCAGACCGGATCACGTATCGTCATTCAGCATATCGATGCAACGAACGAGCTAACCGACACGTCCTTTGATTCCCAGCATAAAGATTCGCTGGTCCGACAATTGTGGCTCGCGTTGACGAAAGCGTCGCCTTCATGGGCGTAATTACGGATACTATCAGCACCATCCTGTCATTCACGATATCAATCGCTAATCTTGCTCAACAGCTACACGCGAGGCGATGAGACGCAGCCGACCATTGTCGCTCTAGCCAATGGCATTTTGCCCCAGTCTGGCGCTCTATGGGCCTGAACGGCAGCACGCGGGATGCTGTCATCATCAGAACGTTCTGCAATTATCGGCAGTGTCGGCCAAGGATGGCATATTGTTGGGTTCGCCGATGCCCGCGGCGACGATAAAACGGGTATTCTATCGCAACGCGATTCCGGCGTTATTGCGCTTTGGCAGTTGAGCAATAATCAGGTCTTGCACGCCACCTCGATCGTCAGCGTGAATCAGATTTGACGCATTCTCGATTTTGACGATGTCAGCGGCGACGGGCAAGCCGGCATCAACTGGCAGAACAAAACCGTGCCATCGCGGCGTGGTCAATCACGAACGGGTAGTTACCGGCGGCGTGACATTCGTTTCGACCGGACTTGGGTAGAATTTCCAAGGGTCCCTTGATGGCGATGGTCGGAGCTACTGGATCTGGCAACATCAATGCGGCGACGGCGATGCTTGGCAGATGACGAACGACCTTCATCTCAGCAGGCTGCCACCATAGCGCCGCGCGTTTACAGACTGGCATCTTTCCTAATGTTTGGTTGGCTAATTGCACGCCTTCTGCAAAGCAGATTCAACGATGCCAAATCCCAGATCGAGTTCGTCTTCCTTAATGTTCAAGGGAGGACATAACGTGATGATATTGCTGTTGCCTATTTTGAAACTTAGGCCGTTCTCAAGGCAGGTATAGAGCACTCTCTCTGCAACGGCGGCACCTTCTGGGTTCGCCAGTTCAATGCCCCAATACATTCCAAGGCCACGGACGCTCTTGATCGTCGGGATCTTCGCCTTCATGGCCACCAATCGCCCGAGCCCGACAGCGCCGAGACGGGCTGCCCTGGCCAACAGGGCCTCCTCGACGATGACGTCGAGGGTGGCTAGTGCCGCCGCACACCCGAGCGGACTTTTTTCATGCGTATAGTGACCAAGGGCCAGTCGCGGCGCCACAAGGTCAAGCTCGGGTCGGGCGATTAGCGCAGCTATCGGCATTACAGCACCCCCTAAACCCTTGCCACAGACAAGAATATCGGGGACCGCACCCGCCTGCTCACAAAGGAACATCGTCCCACTTCGCCCCAGGCCACTGGGAATCTCGTCGAAGATCAAAAGACAACCGTGTCGATCGCAGCTTTGGCGAATGGCAGCCCAAAAGCCTGCGGGCGGCGGATATACACTTGTCCATCGCATCGGTTCGGCGATGATCGCCGCGACGTCGCCTTGAACCTCCAGCATGTAGTCGATGTAGCTTGCGAGCCGCTCGAAGCCGGCCGGCCCAGGCCCAAAAAACCTCTCGACTTGATCAAGCGGCGGCACATGTTCACTGCCTGGCAGCAACGGTCCCGCCCCTCGCCGGAACAATGCTTCGCCACCTACAGATATCGCATCGAGACTGGCACCGTGAAACGAATCCCACATTGAGATCGTCTTGTGGCGACCCGTGGCATATCGCGCAAGTTTAAGCGCCATGCCGACGGCACTCGTCCCGCCAGGAGCAAACAAGACTTTTTCCAAAGTGCCCGGTGCAAGGCTGCCTAGTCGCTCAGCGAGTTCTATGGCCCTGATATTCGTGAACCGACGAGGAGAAAAAGGCAGATGCTCGAGCTCGTCCTGGATCGCCGCCTTCACGCGCGGATGTCCGTAGCCGACCTGATGGGCGCTATTGCCATGAAAATCGAGGATACGCCGCCCATCGATCGTCGTGAGCCAAGCCCCGTCGGCCGCCTCGATAACATCCAGACAGGGCGTGGAGAGCGATTGATGCAGAAAGGCCTTACTGTCTCGCGCCAACAAGTTACGCGTGGCCGGTCTCAAGCGCGAATGCCATGCCGCACGCGCCGGGGTCGTGTTCTGGTCGCCTTCGGCTGTGAGAGTCTCTTGCTGCATCGATCCGTTGCTCGCTCGCCGTCAGGGTAACAGGATGGCAAGAATGGCCATGAGCACGCCGACAAGCGAGACGAGCCAAACGACGCTGCGCAGAACTGGGATCCCGGCTGCATAGAGCGGCAGATACACGATGCGTGCAACGAGGTAGAGGATGGCCGCTGACAATGTGAGCACGCCCTCTCGCCCGGTGACGTGCGCCACGATCAGGGCGGCGACGATCACCGGCATGGTTTCGAAGAGGTTGGCTTGCGCTCGGCGCAGCCGCGCCGTCAGTCGCCCGACCGGCGGACCTTCGTCATCTCGCGGCCCGACATTGTAGGCCGTCCCCGTCTCCTTGTTGCGTGCATAAGACGCCAACAGGATCTGGACGATTGCCAGCAGCAATATCCAACCGACAAGATAGAGTTCGGTGCTCAACCTATTTTCTCCGGCTATGACCAGTGCTACCGACGGTGCGACGGTTGCCAGGGTAAGGCTGACCGGCAGACATGCCTATGAGGCTGGCCAATGTTTCTCGCCAGAGATCGTGGCGGCGGCTTGCGTCATTGCCTCGCGGTGGAAACTTCGTAGTCGCCGTTGATCCAGGTCCCGGTAACCTCGAGTTTGCTGTCGAGCAAGGCAAAGTTAGCTCGATAACCCGTGGCAATTCTGCCGAACTCATTCTGGAGTCCGAGGAACGCCGCGGGTACGGCCGATGCCATGCGCAAGGCTTGCTCGAGCGTTACATCTAGCCACGCACAAGCGTTGCGGACCGCCGTCGCCATGTCGAGGTCCGAACCCGCCAGGGATCCGTCAACCTCGAGAGCACAGCGGCCATCCTTCCGGACCACATTCCGGCCTTGCAACATGAAGCTCGACGATGCCGTACCTACGCCGGGCATGGCATCGGTAACCAACATAATATGCTCGGGACCTTTGGCGCGAATGGCCGCCTGCATGCTTGCGACATGAACATGGAAGCCATCAACGATCAAGCCACAGAATGACCCCCGATCCGCCAGCGCAAAACCGATGGGCCCGGGATCACGCCCGGCAAAAGGCGGCATGGCGTTGAAGAGATGCGTAAACCCTGTAAGGCCGAGTGATCTTGCGTTCGCGAGCGTTTCGCTGCTGGCGGCCGTATGACCCGCACTGACGATGACACCCGCATTGCAGAGATCGCGAATCTTCTCGAGATCCACGCATTCCGGGGCTACGGTCACCATCGAGACGCCGCCTTCGACCGATGCGAGGATGGCCACATCCTCCTCATCCAGTGGGCGCATTAAGGCAGGATTATGCACGCCTTTACGCAGCGGATTGAGGAACGGACCCTCGACATGAATACCTAAAAGTCCCGG
The DNA here is from genome assembly GCF_900187945.1 of Arboricoccus pini. Classification (GTDB taxonomy): domain Bacteria; phylum Pseudomonadota; class Alphaproteobacteria; order Geminicoccales; family Geminicoccaceae; genus Arboricoccus; species Arboricoccus pini. The sequence goes on from NZ_FYEH01000006.1 coordinate 134,021, forward strand.
CAAGCCGGCATCTAGAGCGGCGGTGGCGGCCGCCACAGCTTCCCGCATTCGGCTCTGGGTATCGGTAATGAAGGTAACCATAAAGCCTGTCGTACCATAGGCGCGATGGGCTTTTCCGATGGCGGCGATCCCCTGGACGGAGCGCTGGTCGTTGAACAGAACGCCTCCACCGCCATTCACCTGTACATCGATGAAGCCTGGAACCAACAGGCCGGAAAGCCTCTCAGCACTCTCGGCCGCGCCCAGAGCAGAGACCGGGATTACCTGCCGCACGCGGCCCTCTTCGACGATGACAGCCATGCCGTCCTGCATGTTCAGACCGTCGAAAAGCCTATCAGGGACATAAATGCGCGGCATGGCTCCGCTACCTCTCCGGCTAAGGCGTTCGTTCCAGCGTTCTAACGCCACTGTGCCCGCACAATCCAGCCGCGCTCGGCGTATCCATCACGGCCATGCCCCTTGCATCCCCGTCCGGCATTCCGCATGAGCAAACGCAGAGCGTTGGCATGGCGAACATGCCAGCGTCCCGCCTCGCACATTAAGGGAAAGTCACGATGGTCAAGCGTATCCAGCCCGGCAAGCGCATGAGCCAAGCAGTCATTCACGGTGACACGGTCTATCTTGCCGGACAGGTCGCTGAAGATCCCAGCGCATCGATCCAGAACCAGACCCGTTCCGTCCTAGCGAAGATCGATGCAATTCTGGCCGAGGCCGGATCCTCGAAATCCGATCTCATTTCTGTCACGGTCTATCTTTCCAGCATCGCCGACTTTGCAGCGATGAATGAGGTCTATGACGCGTGGATCGATCCGGCCAATCCCGCGACGCGCGCTTGCCTCGAGTCTCGCCTTGCCTCACCCGACCTGCGCGTCGAAATTGTAGCGGTGGCGGCCAAGCGTAGCTGAAGCCTGTAGCAGCCCGGGTGGCGGCGAGGTGTGTTTTGCCAAGCTCGGGCCTGCTACGTAACACCGACTCTTCGAAGCGGCTGCGGGGCCTCAAGCACGCAAAGCTGCATCCAATATCGTGGCAACGGCCTGCTCCGCATCAAGCGCAAGCTCGGCTTGGCCTGCATAGAAGGAAATCACCGTCTCGAGCGTGCACGCAAGATCGTCGGCTTTGGGAAGACGCCTTGTCGGTGCTGGAAGCAACTGCGCCAGCATTGCCTGCTCCACCTGTTCGGCGGCCAGTTCTGCCGTAGCGACCTTTTGCCGGACAGCGAGCTGAACTGGATGATCCTGAAGCTTATCGACAAGCTTCAGACTACGCCGCACTTTCCGCAGTGGCCAGACGACTTGACTGCGCCACTCCGATGCTGTCCTGTCCATTGCTGCTATGGTGAGGATGCTGGGCGGCCCGGCAATGGCCGCATGTATTAGCGCCACAAGTAAGACGTTGACGTCGATCTTATGGCGATCCTGCAAGAGCAGACAGGCGTCCGCAACACCCGGTTGTTCGTAGACCCGGAGAGAAAAGCGCCAATGAGCACCGTCGAGGTCAAGCTCGAAGCTCATTCGTCTCTCACCTGCAGCCACCGGCGACAGGCTACAAGAAGACGTCCACCGAACCACTTAGCATGCGGCCGAGTGATGTCTGCCGATTGGCAACCTTGTCGTCTGATCCAGATCGCGATGCCCACATCTTCGCCCCTTAACCCGACTGCATTATCGTCCGCAATTCGTTAAAGAAACACTAGCTCGGCAACGTTTTGCCCCCAAACTGTTTATAGCTGATGACCGCGGTCAACCGCGGACTTCCATTAACCAGACGAGGCCATCATGAACGAGGATCGAGCCGAAGCCACTCTGCGTGACGTAGGCGGTACAGGGAAGAAGATCGCGGGCGACCTGATCGGCGATGCGAAACTTCAGGCAGAAGGAACGGCCGACAAGGTCGTCGCACGCATTCAGGAAGGCGTCGGTCGGACCAAGGAACAGTTCGAGAGCGTTGCGGACACGGCCCAGCAACTTGGCGGCCGAGCCTATGAGGCCGGCAGCAAAGCCAGTCAGTATGTTGCGGAAAGTATCAAGGAAACGCCGCTCATCACCTTGGCGGTCGGCATTGCAATCGGCTACGCGATTGGCGCGCTTGTCCATCGTCAGATCGCGCCCACACCCCCCTCTTACAAATTCTGGCGCTAGGCATCTCAGTCATAATTGGTAGTGCTTCTCAATGCCTTTGTTCGCGAGCGTGAAGTCTTGCCCGCGATGCGCCGTTCCTTTGAAGCACGCGTGGGCCGGGTCGCCCGCCGCACTATCGGCGGCTCCAGCGCTTGCAAGACGAGGTCCTTGAGGCGTGAAATCGCGTCGTCGCGGTTCTGTTTCTGCGTACGGTGACGCTGCGCGAAAATTAAAATCACCCCGCTTTGGGTGAGACGATCTCCTGCCAGCTTCGCCAAGCGCTCTTTTGCACCTGCATTGAGCGCTTGGCTCCGCCCGACATGGAATCGCAGTTGGACAGCGCTAGCCACCTTATTGACGTTCTGGCCGCCAGGGCCCGACGCGCGCACGAAGACGATATCCACATCATCCTCGTCGAGCTGAAGGTCAGCGCTTACCGATATGCCCGCCACGTCAGGATCTCTTGGTTTCAGTGATCAGCGCGGATGAAGGCGCCATGATATCGACGGGAGACAGTCAGCAACCTTGTCTTCGTCCTCGCTCCCGCGAGCATAATGCCATACTGGCAGGAGGCAATTTATTCGGACAACCGAGGCTCTGGATCCTCAGTCTCTTCGAGAATGGCGTCCGCTGAACGGCTGAGGGTAGCCTCGTCCATCGGTTGGTGCGTGAAGCCCTTGAGGGGTGCCAGCTCCAGAGCATCGCGGGCGATTTCCACCGGGCTCGTCACGTAAGCTGTGATCAGCTCCGCCAAGCTGCGAAGACTATGCATGTGGATCCGCTCGTAGCCGTGGCTGCCATCGACACCAAAGGTGATGAGCGCCGTGCGCACATCGGCCCCCGCCTCGATGGCGGAGGCGCTATCGGAGCGATAGTAGCGAAAGACATCCCGCTGGAAGCGGATATCGTGATCCTGACACAAGCGGACCAGTTTGCGGGTCAGATGCCAGTCGAAAGGTCCCGTCTGGTCGGCCATGGCGATCGTGACACCGAATTCGTCACTCGCCTGACCGGGCGCTGTCGTGCCGTTGTCCACCGCGATCATGGAAGCGATTTCCGGCGCCAGCAGCGAAGAGGCACCGACGCCGACCTCTTCGGCAATGGAGAACAGCCAATATGTGTCCACCGCTGGCGACAAGCCCTCGCGCAAGATCGCCTCGAGCGCTGCCAGCATGACAGCTACTCCGGCCTTGTCGTCGAGGTGCCGAGAGACGATGAAGCCATTCTCCAGGAATTCAGGTTGAGGCTCAATAGCAACGATGTCGCCGATGGCGATGCCTAGTCGCTCTAGGTCCCGACGGCTCTTGGCCATCGCATCGACTCGCAATTCGACATATTCCCAGCCGACCGGCTGGGTATCAATCTCGCCGTCGTAAGTGTGCCCGGAAGCCTTGAGCGGCAAGATCGTGCCGCGGTACGTGCCATGCTCACTGTAGATGACCGTCCGCGCCCCTTCGGCAAAGCGCGATGACCAATGGCCAATCGGTACCAGCTCAAGGCGCCCGTTTGGCTTAAGGAGCTTGACCTGCGCACCCAACGTGTCGAGATGAGCGCAGATTGAGCGAGCAGGGCGCCGCTTGGCGCCCTCCAGGCGAGCTCGAATTGCTCCCCTTCGCGTCAATTCGATGACAAGGCCCAGCGAGCGCAACTCGTGGCTGACCCGGTGGACGATCTCGTCGGTGTATCCTGTAGGGCTAGGAATCGCCAACAGGGCAGCAAGCATCCGTTGAAGATAGCTCGTATCAATCTTCAGCCGGCGCATGAATTGTCCCTATTGGCTGCCAGGCAGGGAAGCACCCACCCCAGCCTGATTATTTTTCTGGTGACGCTCTGCCGCCGCGGCTCGAGCAGCGGCGGGCAATGAGAGTGGGAAAAGCAAGTCGACGAAACGCTCCGCGGTGGGCTGCGGTTCGTGATTAGCCAATCCCGGCCGCTCATTGGCTTCGATAAATACATAGTCCGGCTGCATTGGTGACTTGACCATGAAGTCGATTCCGACGACGGGAATGTGAATGGCGCGCGCGGCACGGATTGCCGCATCCACCAGTACGGGGTGGATGCGGTCCGTTACGTCATGGATCGTGCCGCCAGTATGAAGATTCGCCGTCCGGCGGACTTGCAACTCGCTGTCGCGCTCAAGGACGTCATCAAGGGTAAATTCCTGGGCAAGGATACACCGTTCCGTCTCATCATCCAGCGGAATGCGTGATTCGCCGCCAGTCGCCAGAGAGCGCCGCTTGCTCTGCCGCTCGATCAAATCGCGGATATTGCTGGTGCCGTCGCCAACGATGCTGGCGGGTTTCCGGATGGCTGCCGCAACCAGCCGATAGTCAATCACGATCAGACGAAGATCGAGGCCATCATGGAAGGCCTCGACGAGCACATGCTGGCAATAGGCGCGCGCGGCATCCACGGCGCGCTCGACGGCCTCGATATTGTCCAGACCGACGGCAACGCCTTTTCCCTGCTCGCCACGGGCGGGCTTAACGACGACCAAGCCGTGCTGCTCGATGAAGGAGGGCAAGGCCTCGCACTCTGCGGCATCTATCTGTTCAGGTACGCGAACCCCGGCAGCACTCACGATGCGCCGCGTCACCGCCTTATCGTCACATATGCTCATTGCGACGGCGGTGGTGAACTCGCTCAGCGATTCGCGACATGCTATCGATCGACCGCCATAGGTCAGGCGAAAAAATCCGCCCTCCGAGTCGATGACATCGACCCCGATGCCACGGCGGCGCGCCTCGTCGACGATGATCCTTGCGTAGGGATTGAGGTTGCTCTCCACGTCCGGGCCGGCGAAGAGCCGTTCATTGATCGGATTCTTGCATTTGACGGTAAAGAAAGGAAGGCGCTCGAAGCCGAGCTTTTCATATAGACGAATTGCTACGTCGTTATCGTGCATCACGGACAGATCCGTGAATTGTGCGCCGCGTGTTTGGAAAAGCTCCACCAAGTGTCGAACGAGCGTTTCACCTATCCCAGGGCGGGCTGACTGCGGATCGACGGCCAGGCACCAAAGCGAAGAGCCCCGGTTAGGATCCTCGAACGCGCGAGCATGGTCGATGCCCGTAACCGTACCGACGATCGCACCAGTTCGGAGGTCTTCGGCCACCAGATGGATAATTGCGCGATTGTCCCGTCGGTGCCAGAAAAAGTCAGGGGGCACAGCTACCATGTGCTGCGCCGCATAAATGCGGTTGACCTCTATCGCGTCCTCCGCAGAGGTCATGCGTCGAACCGTAAAACCGAGCGGTCGCCGCCGCGACGGCCGATAAGTCGACAAATCCAAACGATAGGTGTGCGAGGGATCAAGGAATAATTCTTGAGGGGCCGCGGCGAGCAGCACATGAGGGTCGCGGACGTAAAAGGCGATGTCCCGTCGATCATGCCCTTCGGCGCGCATAGCGGCTGCCAGTTCGGCCGGAACCTTGAACGTCTGGCCGAAGAGCAATCTTCCCCAGCCGCAGTCAATTGAAGCATTGGGCAGGGGCTCAGCCATGTGGCCCTCCTCGGCTTGCTCGATCACCGCAGAATTATCGCGCCGCAATCGCCTCAGGCGATCGGCAAATCCACCAAACGTGCGAGAGCCGCCGATCGCAGCGCTCATTCGTCGATCCCTTCGCGCTGCACGTCAGATCCGATGCTGCTGCAACCAGAGTTCCAAAAGCCCGGCCTGCCAGAGCTCCGAGCCGCGCAGGCGCGTAATATGGTCCTTAGGATTGGCTAAGAGCTTGTCGAGCCATGTACTTTGAAAGAGGCCCCGCTCGCGCGCCGACTGACTACTGAGGGCGTCTCGCACTAACTCGAGATAGGGACCATCCAGGTATTTGAGTGCCGGGACGGGGAAATAGCCCTTCTTCCTATCGATGACTTCGTGCGGCACGATTTTCCGGGCGACGTCCTTCAAAATTCCCTTGCCACCGTCGCGGAGCTTCAGTTCATCGGGTACGCGGGCTGCCAACTCGACAAGGTCATGGTCGAGAAACGGTACCCGTGCCTCAAGGCCCCAGGCCATCGTCATATTATCGACGCGTTTTACGGGATCGTCGACCAGCATGATCGTCGAATCGAGACGTAACGCCTTGTCGAGGGGACCATCGGCGTTCGCCTGCGCGAATTGCTCCTCGACAAAAGCCGTGCTGACATCACTTTCAGCCAGCCAGTTAGGCGCCAGTTGGCCGGCCAGCGTCGCATGACTTCGATCAAAAAAAGCGTTGCTGTAGTCGGTCAGCGGGTCATTAGATCCCTGCATTGGTGGGTACCAATGATAGCCTGCGAATACCTCATCGGCGCCCTGGCCACTTTGTACGACCTTGATGTGCCTGCTCACCTCTCGAGACAGAAGATAGAAGCCGACATTGTCGTAGGAGACCATCGGCTCCGACATCGCTTCGATCGTGCCGGGTAGCGCATCCAGAAGCTGCCTGGAGGGGATGAAGAGCTTGTTGTGATCAGTGCCGAAATGACTGGCGATCAGATCCGAATAGACGAACTCGTCACCTTTTTCCCCGTGGGCTTCCTCGAAGCCAATGGAGAATGTCATCAACTTTTGCTGCCCGGCCTTGGCCAGAAGCGCGACGATGAGCGAACTATCGACGCCGCCCGATAGAAGGACGCCCACTGGAACATCCGCGACCATCCGGCGATCGACCGCTGTCACCAGTGCATTCATGATGGCGTCACGCCATTCAACTGCGCTCATGGCGGCCTCGTCGGCCTGGCGATCGAATGAAAGACGCCAGTAAACCTCGTCCTTTTCGTCACCGTTCGCTTCGATCACGCGAATCGTGGCCGGTGGCAACTTGTTTACACCTCGAAGGATCGTCCAAGGCGCCGGCACAACCGCATGAAACGTCATGTAATGATGCAGCCCCGTCGTATCGATCGATGTATCGACATCCCCGGCTGCAAGAATAGCCGGCAAAGACGAAGCAAACCGCAAGCGACGGCCGGACCTGTTAATATAGAGAGGCTTAATGCCAAAGCGGTCCCGAGCCAGAATTACGCGGCCGGTACCGCGCTCGAGAATGGCAAAAGCGAACATACCTTTGAATCGCTTGACGCAATCCGTCCCCCAAGCGTGCCACGCTTTTAAAATGACTTCGGTATCGCCCGAGGAGAAAAAGCGATAGCCCTTGCTCTCGAGATCGCTCCTCAACTCGGGATAATTATAGATACATCCATTGAAGACGATCGTCAGACCAAGTTCCGAATCGACCATCGGCTGCTCGGACCTGTCCGAGAGGTCAATAATCTTCAGCCTACGATGCCCGAGTACGACACGCCCACGGCTGACGATCCCGGCCGAATCCGGGCCTCGGGGAGCCAGACATCCGACCATCGCATTAACACTGTCGGTCGAAGCGAGGCTGCCGTCAAAAGTCAGTTCGCCAGCAATTCCACACATAAAAATAAATTCCAGTCTCTGACCGATGCCGCTCTGAACTATTCCGATCCGGCTGCTACACACGCGTGGAAAGCCGATCCGGCCTGTCGTGTTCGAGCCCAAGAACGGTTCACTTGGCGACCCGTTGCACGTTTTATGCAGCGGTAGGCAAATCGGCAGCCTGGAAAACAGCAAACGATCCGAAGACGCAACCTTCCTGGCCGCAAGCCAGCTACCCGTGCCAGCGTGGGCAGGAGAAAGGAAGAACGCAGCTCTTTGGATTGTGACTAGGTTTGGCGGAAGAAGTCATTCGGGTAACGGGCAGACGAAATCTGGAAGATCGGATGCATCTTCCAGCATGGCCGCAATTTAAGAATCAGCCATGGACATCATTTAAGAAGCATCTTTGCCTACTTAACGATGATCTTTCCCTCGAATTTGCTGTTGGGCATATGATAGATGAAATTACCGGGGCGGATAGGAACAAAAGAGATCGTCGCCTTTCCGGCGTCGTCGAACTCGATCGAGTCCAGACCAAGCGGCCGAACTTCTATGCCATTGATGACAACCTCATTGATCCAGATGTTCCTAAAGAACTCCGGCGCGGCGATCGCCATCTCGCTTGAGCCGTCGCTCTCCACCGCCCACCGGTAATATTTCCCGGCCTCCAACTCGATTGGCTCAGAGGGAAATGACTTTCCAGCAGATAATTTGAGTGGGGCGAGATTCGTGCCACGGACCGTCAAACCAGCTTGCGCCCAGGCCGTGCTGATTCCATCGGCCAACGTCAAGCAGCCAACCGCGACGATCGTGGCGGCCACGAGAGCCGTCATCCTTGTCATGTCCTCGATCCCAATCAAAATGCTAATACGTTCCATGACTTTTTCCTCATGAAGCCATCGTGTCAAGACAATGACCTCGAGGAATCCGCCTGGTTGGACCGCATCAGTGATAGGCCTCGGGCTCTACCTCATGTTAGTATCAGTGCAGCTATCTGCAGACACGAGCCCATCTTCTTGTGATGGCAGGGCAGCCTGAAAAAGAGGTCAAGCCTCGTCTTCAGGCTGCGTGCAAGCGGCCCCTAGCTGTCCAGGACAATCTGCAGCTTGACGTCGGTTGGACGGGCTTCGACCGCACGGTCGAACACGGCGATGCTTTCCTCGAAGGGAAAGCTGCCGGATATCAACGGCTTAAGATCGATCTTGCCCGCGATAAGCTTGATCGCCCGGTCATAGACATTCGCATAGCGAAAGACTGTCTCGATGCGGACCTCCTTGGCGATCAGCGAGGCGAAATCCACCGGTACAGGTTCGGTCGGATTGCCCACCAGTACGATGGCGCCTCCCGGCCTTACCGCTTCCATCATGACCGGATAGGCGTGCTTGCTGCCGCTGGCATCGAAGACCAGATCGGCGCCCCAGCCCTCCGTGCTGCCTTTGACGACGTCGATCAGCGTTCCGCTTTTGACGTTGACCGGGGTGATTCCGTCGTACTGCCCGGCAATCTTGAGCTTTTCGTCGACCAAGTCGGCAATGATGATCTGGCTACAGCCGCCAGCTAGTGCCGCCAGAGCGATCATGATGCCGATGGGGCCGGCCCCCATCACGACACCGACGTCACCGGGCGTGATGCGCGCCTTCACCGCCGCCTGCATGCCAACTGCAAAGGGTTCGATCATGGCACCTTCGGCGAAGCTGACATTATCGGGCAGCTTGTAGGTGAAGGCAGCGGGGAAGACGACGTAGGGCGTCAGGCACCCGTGGTCGGGCGGCGTGGCCCAGAACGTCAACGATGGGTCGAGATTATAGAGACCCATCTTGGAGAGACGGCTGTTCAAGTTCGGCACGCCGGGTTCGATACAGACGCGATCCCCGACCTTAAGCGTCGCAACGTTCTTGCCAACTTCGACAACCGTCCCTGACCCCTCATGCCCGAGGACCATGGGTGCGTTCACCACGAACGGACCAATGCGTCCATGCGTGTAATAGTGAACGTCGCTCCCGCAGACGCCCACCGTGTGCATCTTGATCTTGACGTCGTCCGGCCCCGGCTCCTGAGGAAGATCGATGTCGCGCAGCGACAATTCATGTGGGCGTTCAAGGACCAGTGCACGTGCCATGTTATTCGTCCGTGTTGCGGTGCGTAGCGTGGAGGCTTGACATCTGCCTTTATGTCGCACCTTTGCCGACAATGCGATTGTAAATCGAAATTTCCTTTTGTAATAGTCGCACACAACCTCTCGGGAGAGGGGCGAAAATCAACGAATGGGCGAGGCTGCCAGCAAATGAAGTTCTTGAAAGCATCGTGTTGCGCCCTGGCCATGGCGACGGCGCTTGCTCTGAGTTCGCCGGTCAAGGCAGAGGACTGGTCCTTGGCCAAGGCTGCAGAGCCTTTCAAGGGCGAGACCATCAATGTCATCTTCCTCGATCGTCCCGGCTATCGAGCCATCATCAAGCTGTTGCCGCAGTTTGAGAAAGAGACTGGCATCAAGGTCAATTACGAAATCGTCCCTTACGAGAACACCCGCGAGAAGGAGGTCTTGAACTTCAGTTCGCAGGGCGATCTGACCGTGGCACTGGTCGACCTGGTGTGGGTCGGTGAATTCGCCGAGAATGGTTGGATCGTGCCCGTTGACCATTTCACGAGCGATCCGTCTATCACCGATCCGAAACTCGACCTGAAAGGCTTCTTCCCGCTGCTTCTCGATGCATTCGGGACCTGGGGCGGCACAGTCTACGGCTTGCCCTTCGACAATTATTCCGGCCTGCTCTTCTATAACAAGTGCATGCTGAAGGATGCGGGTTTCGACAAGCCGCCTGCCACCTGGGACGAGTTGCTCAAAACCTATGCGCCGAAGCTCACGAACAAGGAAAAGGGGACGTATGCCTATGTCCTCCAATCCCGCCGCGGCGAGACTCAGTCGGCAGACAGCTTCATGCGCTTCCTCTGGCCGTTTGGCGGCTCGCTCCTGAACAAGGAATTCAAGTCGAACCTTTCGTCCAAGGAAAGCCTGGATGGCCTGAACTTCCGCCAAGCGCTGGCGCCTTATATGCCTCCTGGATATGTGAGCTTCGACCATGCCGAAGCGGTGAACGCCCTGGCCCAGGGCCAGGCAGCCATGCTGACCGAATGGTCGGCTTTCTATTCGACCCTCACCGATCCAAAGACATCGAAGATCGGCGACTGTCTTGCCGTTGCGCCAGAGCCCGCTGGTGCCGCCGGTCGCCTGCCAGCCCTTGGCGGGTTTTCGCTGGCTGTGGCCTCACAGGCGCCAGAAGAGCAGCAGAAAGCCGCTTGGCTCTTCATCCAGTGGGCGACCTCCGACGCCATTGCCAAGGACTATGTTGAGGCGGGTGGCGTATCCGGCCGGACGAAAGTCTACGAGGACCCCGAGATCAAGGCAAAATACCAGTTCGTCGAGCCTTTGGTGCAGTCCTGGCAGAAGGGCGTTGCGGTGTTCCGGCCGCGCTTCCCGGCCTGGCCCGCCATTTCCGAGATCATTGGCGAATGGGGCTCAAAGATGCAGTTGGGCGAAGTAAGCGTCGAGCAGGGCGCCAAGGAAATAGGCTCGCGGATGGAGGATGTCCTCCAGAAGGAAGGCTATTACGACGGCAAGAAGAAGCTCCTTCAGTAGGAGCCACCTCGCATGAAATCCCTTTGGACACAGACCCTTGCCGAGCTCGACCACGTCTTCGCCGAACTCAAGCAGGACAGGGTTCAGCTCGTGGTCAACGAGATCGCAAATGCGCGAACGATTGTCCTCTATGGCGTCGGCCGCGAGGGACTGCAGATCAAGGGATTCGCCATGCGGCTCTACCATCTAGGCCTGAAGGTCGGGGTGGTCGGCGAGATGATCGCACCGGCCATCGGCCCGGGCGACCTGCTGATCGTCTCGGCCGGCCCAGGGCAGTTTGCGACGGTCGGCGCACTCATGACTATCGCCGGGGCAGCCGGTGCGCGGGTCCTGGTGATAACGGCAGATCCCCAGGGCAACGCCGCCGCTCAGGCAGACTTGGCGCTGGTCCTGCCAGCGCAGACCATGGCCAGCGACCGTGACGGGGCAACGTCCGTGCTACCGATGGGGTCGCTCTATGAGGGCGCCTTGTTTCTTCTTCTCGAAATCATCGTCCCGAAGCTGCGCCATCGTCTGGGTGTCAATCCCGCGACGATGCGCGCGAACCATACGAATCTGGAATGAGTACGAGCATCGAGCACGCGAACAAAACGGTCGCGGCCAGCGCCGCCCGTAATCCCTCAGGCAAGGGCCCTCGCCTTGGACATGGCCGCTTTGTCCATGTCTGGTTCCTGGCGCCCGCGGTCCTGGCGCTCCTCGCGATCGGCACCTATCCCACGATATTCGCGGTCGTTACCTCCTTTCATCAATATAACCTGACGCGGGTGCGGGACGGATTTCCCTTTGTTGGCTATGCTAATTACGTTTCCGTGCTCGGCGATAGCAGCTTCTGGAACACGCTGCTGACGACGCTCGAATTCTTCCTGGTCGTCATGCCGATCGAGATCGTTCTGGGCTTCGTCATCGCGAGCCTCCTGCATCGCGAGGGCTTGGGCTTCCTTCGCAGTGTCGCTCGCGTCACCCTCGTCGTGCCACTGGCCACGACCTACGCCGTCGTGGGTCTGGTCGGCCGCCTCCTGTTCAACCAGGATTTCGGCGTGCTCACCCAGGCCTTTCGCGCCATTGGGCTGGACATCGACTGGCTGGGCTCGGTTGGGGGCGCATTCGCGGCGATTGCCATCATGGATGTCTGGCAATGGACGCCCTTCTGCGCCCTGATCTTCCTGGCGGGCCTCACTATGGTCCCCGGCGAGATCGAGGAGGCGGCAAGACTGGATCGCGCCAGCGGCCTCAAGCTTTTCTGGCACATTCAATTGCCCTTCCTGCTTCCTGGCTTGACCTCACTCCTGATCCTCCGCTCGGCCGACATTCTCAAGCTATTCGACATGATCTTCACGATGACCCGCGGCGGCCCGGGCTCGGCCACGGAACTCATCTCGATCTACATCCAGCGCATTGGTTTTCGGGTCTTCGATCTCGGCACGGCTTCGGCCCAGGCCATTCTGCTGCTCATCCTCACAATCGTGCTCTCGAGGCTCTATATCCGCTTTCTCTATCGGGAGGCCTCGGCATGAAGACTAACCCCCTGCTTCGCCTTGGCCATCTGGTTGGGCTCATCCTGATCATCGTCTTCATGCTGTTTCCCTTTTATTGGATGCTCGCCTCAAGCCTGAAGAGCCAAGCCGATCTTCTGGCCTCGCCGCCGGTGTTCATCTTCAAACCTACATTAGAACACTACGCTGAAATCTTCGCCGATGAGAAAGTGACGCTAGCGATCCTCAACTCTTTCATCGTGGCGATCTCGACGACTGCCTTAGCGCTATTGCTTGGAGCGCCTGCCGCCTACGCGCTGGCGCGGTTCGATTTTCGCGGCAAGAAGGATATTTGGTTCTGGTTTATCAGCAACCGAATGATCAGTCCTATCGTTCTCGCGCTTCCGGTCTATCTCCTCGCCCGCAACCTAAACATGCTCGACAGCCACATCGTGCTGATTTTGATCTACCTCACCTTCAATCTGCCGATCGTGGTCTGGCTATGCACTGATCAGTTCGCCGGCATTCCCGGGGAACTCGAACAGGCGGCGCGTGTGGACGGTGCTGGAACATTCACCATCTTTGCCCGGATCTACCTACCTTTGGCTTTGCCTGGTCTGGCGGTCTCCGCAATCTTCAGCTTCATCTTTTCGTGGAACGAGTTGCTTTATGCTCTGATACTTACCAGACGCGCGGCACAGACAGCGCCCGTCATTGCGACCAGCTTCATGTCCGGATACGAGCTCCCGTGGGGCAAGATCATGGCGACAGGCTCTGTCATCGTTTTGCCGGTGACCATTTTTGCGCTGCTTGTCTCTCGTCACATGATCCGTGGCTTGACCATGGGCGCCACGAAATAACGGCGAACGACATTGGATGCATCCGAGCGACCTTTTCACGACGGCATGGCGCCGATGCAGCAAGATGCCATGGGAATCGAAGCTGAACGCATTAAGGCGCGCGTGCTCTGGTACTCCTTCATGGGCGCCATGACGCAGCAGGAGATTGCCGAACGTCTGGGTATCACCCGCCTGCGCGTCAATCGCATCATCGGTCAGGCGCGTCAGGATGGCTCCGTTGCAATCGATATCCGCGTCCCGCTCGCCAGTTGCATCGAACTCGAGCAACGCCTGATCAAGCGTTACGAGCTCAAGGAAGCAACCGTCGTACCGTCGATGGCAGACTATCAGCAAACGAGGCGCGTGGTCGGCGAGACAGCTGGCTTCGCGCTCGATCGCCTGCTTGAAGATGGACGATCGATCGGTGTGGGCTGGGGAACGACGCTGAGCATCGCCATCCGCGGCTTGCGACCCAGGCGACTGCAGAAGAGCTGGGTCGTCGCTCTCATGGGTGGACTGACCCGCGGTTCCGGCACGAACACTTTCGAAGTGTCAACCGAATTATCACGCGCCCTATCCGCTTCATGCTATTATCTGGCCGCCCCTATTTATTGCCCAGATGAGCAAAGTAGAGATTCTTTACTTTCTCATTATGGACTTTCTGAAGTAATACGTCTCGCATCTGAAGTCGACGTTGCCCTGGTATCCTGCGGTGATCTCTCAAAACGGTCCAATCTCGTGATGACGCCGATCGTCGAGAGCCACCTACCGGAACTCCACGAGGCAGGTGCTGTGGGCGACATCCTTGGGACGTTCATCGATGCCGATGGCCGACCGGTCAATCATCCACTAAATCGCCGTGTCCTGGCGCTGACCCCTGCCGGCCTTGGCGGCATCAAAGATGCCATTCTCACCGCGGCGGGGACGCATAAGCACGCGATCACGCGGGCGATCCTGCAAGGTCGGTTCATCAACCGACTCATCGTCGACGAAGAAACCGCCCTTTTGCTGCTCTAACGTCAATCAGGAGCGCACGCGTCGGGGCGATGATCGACTCGCCACCGCGGAGATGCCTCCCATGTCGAGGGTAAGCGCTCTAGCGGCATCCCTGATCGAACGCCCTAATATCTGTAATCGCTCCACTGGAATGCGTGCGGTGGGACCGGAGATCGATAAGGCACCGACCGGGCTTGCATGCTCATCCAGTATCGCGGCGGCGACGCATCGCATGCCCAACGCATGCTCCTCATCATCGATCGACCACCCCCGACCGCGTATAACGCGAAGATCCGCCAGGAGTGCGTCGATCGAGGTGAGCGTGTGCGGCGTTGCTGCAGGCAAGCCGTGATGTCGGACCATGGCTTGAACCTCCTCATCGGGCATGCAAGCAAGCAGTGCTTTGCCGACGCCCGAACAGTGCAACATCACCGAGCCGCCGGGACGACCGATCGCACGGACCATCTGACGCGATTCAACTTGAACAAGACAAATGGCGCGGCCCGAGTCGGGTACATAGAGATTAACAGTCTCGCCGCTTTCTTCCATAGCTGAACGCATACGCAGCCGCGCGATCATCGTCAGGTCGCGCGTGCGAGCGAAACCATTACCCGTGGTGAAGGCGGCAACACCCACCTGCCACAGCCCGCTCATGGCATCGAAGCGAGCAAAGCGCGTCTGTTGCAGGGTCGTGAGCAGACGATGGGTTGTCGATGGCGGAAGATCCAGCATTCGAGACAATTCACTCAAAGTCGCCTTCTCGGGAGAGGCAGCTATTGCCTCAAGCAACGACAGACCACGAACTAGCGATTGAACTTGACCGGACCGTTCCTTAGGAGAACGCTTACCGTCCGCATCTTTGGGAGTCATCGTCTTTAGGCCCTCATGCACATGGACGGCTCGCCGGTCCGATGTCGAACAACATATTGTGTGCCGCTTGACCTCCATATGTCAGCATTCCGAGCCGATTGATCACACATACCCCCAATCGCATTGCAGCGTCGGTCCAGGATCGCCACTTCTCTACCGAAGGGCAACGGCTCGCGGCGACATTCGACAACAGCCAGGCCAAGTAGGACATCGACATGCGTGGTATCGACAGGAACTGGATGTGGGCCGAAGCGCTGGGCCGGATCGAACGTGCCGAGAGACTTCACCGGCAATATTTTCGTCCGAATGCGCAAAGACAAGGAAGCCGCACGCCGTCCTGGGAACCGCCGCTGGACATGGTGGAAACCGAGACTGAGGTTCTCATCCTCATAGCGCTGCCGGGTGTCGACCTGACCCGGGTGGAAACGACGATCGAAGGCGACACGCTGGTAGTCTTGGGCGAACGCCGGCTGCCTGTTCAACTCGCGTCGGCGCTCGTCCATCGGTTGGAGTTGCCGCGCGGACATTTTGAACGTCGGCTTCGCCTACCCGCCGGCCGCTATGGATCGGTCAGCCGCGAAGAAGCTCTGGGTTGTCTCCTCGTCATCCTCAGCAAGGCCTGAAGGAAGGACGCCAGTGGAGTACGAAAACATGGCTGACAACAGCCCCGCAGGTTCGGCACCGGCGCAAGATGCGAACCTCGCTCTCTTACCGCTTAAAAATCTGGTCGTCTTTCCCGGCTCGATGCTTCCGGTCGTAATCGAGGGCAAGCGCGCAATCGCTGCAGCACAGCAGGCCGTTCGCCAGGGCACCCAGGTGGGGCTCGTTCTCTGCCGGGAAGGCGCTCCGGAAGATCCGGGGCTGGCCGACATCCATCAGATCGGCACGGTCGCGAACATCCTGCGCTACGTGACAGCACCCGATGGCGCCACGCATCTGGTCGTCCAGGGAATAGAGCGCTTTTCCGTGCAGGCACCGGTCGCCGAAGAACCCGTGCTCACGGTACAAGCGCGACGCATGCCCGATCCTGAGGAGCGAACGGCTGAGATCGAGGCGCGGTTCGTCAACCTCCGAAACCTCGCCACCGAAGCCTTGCAACTTCTCCCGCAGCCGCCGCAGGAACTCCTGGCAGCGATCAGCGCGTCCACGTCGCCCGGCGGCCTAGCCGATCTTGCGGCGACCTACATGGACGCCAGCGCCCGCGAGAAGCAGGACGTACTGGAAACGATCCCACTTGCCCCGCGCATCGAGCGTGTGACCGCCTTGTTGGGCCACAGGATCGAGGTCATGC
Organism: Arboricoccus pini; assembly: GCF_900187945.1. Classification (GTDB taxonomy): domain Bacteria; phylum Pseudomonadota; class Alphaproteobacteria; order Geminicoccales; family Geminicoccaceae; genus Arboricoccus; species Arboricoccus pini. The sequence continues at coordinate 150,629 of NZ_FYEH01000006.1, forward strand.
GTCTGTCGGCGGAAATCGGCAAACAAACAAGGGCCTCCCTTGACGATCGCCAACGGGAAGTTCTGTTGCGCGAACAGATGGCCGCCATTCAAAAGCAATTGGGTGAGGACGACGGGAAAGCGGCAGAGATCGCTGAACTCACCAAGGCGATCGAAGCCGCGCAGATGCCCGACGATGTCGCGACGACGGCAAAGAAGGAGGTGCGCCGGCTCGAACGCACGCCTGAGCAATCCGCTGAATATGGAATGATCCGCAGCTACCTGGACTGGCTCATCGAGCTGCCCTGGGCCATGCCGGAGGAAAAGAGCATCGACCTGGATCATGCTCGGTCCATCCTGGATTCTGACCATTTCGGCCTGGACAAGATCAAGCAGCGAATCATGGAATATCTGGCCGTCCGCAAGCTGTCGCCGACGGGTAAGGCTCCGATCCTTTGCTTTGTGGGCCCCCCGGGAGTGGGCAAGACTTCCCTCGGTCAGTCCATCGCGCGCGCCATGGGCCGACCATTTGTCCGCGTGAGTCTGGGCGGCGTTCATGACGAGAGTGAAATTCGTGGACATCGGCGAACCTATATCGGCGCGCTGCCGGGAAACATCATCCAGGGCATCCGCAAGGCTGGCGCACGCGATGCCGTTGTGATGCTTGACGAGATCGACAAGATGGGTCGCGGCATCCAGGGTGACCCTTCGGCAGCCATGCTTGAGGTTCTGGACCCGGAACAAAACGCTACGTTTCGCGATGCCTATCTTGGCGTCCCCTACGATCTCAGTCGGACAGTCTTCATCGCTACCGCGAACATGTTGGACAACATCCCCGGGCCGCTGCGTGACAGGATGGAGATCATTAGCCTCGCTGGTTACACCGAGGCGGAGAAGTTTGAGATCGCCAAACGTTATCTCTTGGATCGACAAAAGGCCGCGAACGGCTTGAGCGACGTCCAGGTGACGATCGACGACGCAGCACTGCGACAACTCATTCGCAGCTATACGCGGGAGGCCGGGGTTCGCGGCCTGGAACGCGAAATCGGTAGGCTCATGCGCCATGTCGCGGTCGGGGTTGCCAGCGGGAAGACGACGGCTCGGACGATACACGCCGAGGATCTGGAATCCATATTGGGCCCGTCACGCTTCGAGAGCGAGGTCGCGATGCGCACCTCGATCCCGGGCGTCGCTACCGGCTTAGCGTGGACCCCGGTGGGCGGCGACATCCTCTTTATCGAGGCGGCACGCGTGCCGGGAAGGGGCAACCTGATCGTCACAGGACAATTGGGCGAGGTCATGCGTGAAAGCGTCCAGGCGGCTCTAAGCTTGGTCAAAGCCCGCACCGCCGCCTTGGGCATCGACAGCTCTGCCTTCGAGCGCAGCGACATTCATGTCCATGTGCCCGCCGGAGCCACCCCCAAGGACGGGCCGAGTGCTGGCGTTGCCATGGTCGTCGCCCTGAGTTCGCTCTTGACCGGTCGCACGGTTCGCAGCGATACGGCGATGACGGGCGAAATATCATTGCGTGGCCTTGTGTTGCCTGTCGGCGGTATCAAGGAAAAGGTCGTCGCGGCCGCGGCGGCGGACATCAAGCGGGTTCTTCTTCCTGCCCGCAACCGGCACGACTTCGTCGACATCCCTGACGACGTGCGCCAGGCACTCGAATTCGTCTGGCTCGATACTGTCGATCAGGCGTTGGAAGCAGCTCTGGAGTCCGCGGCCGAGGCGCGGGCCGCCTGAGGCGGTAACCACAGGAAATCGGACGTCTGCTTAAATGCGGACGTCCGTTAGTCCTGCCTCGCCGGATGATCACCCAATCTTTTCGCGGCAATATTTCAGCTAAATATTACGGCATTAGCTAGAATTATAATAATCAAAATAATATTTTGCCGCTTTCGCACCATTTTCTTGAGTATTTCAAATCCCCATCACGCAATGGACAGGTTGCGGTTTAACGAGCAGGTGTTAGATAGCGCGCAGGATCTTCGTCGTGGGCTGCCTGAGCGGCCCCTTGACCTCAGGAAAGCCGCTTATGGATCCCGCTCAAGTTGCCGCGATTGCTGCAGTCCCGCACGATCTCTCTGCCGCTGGACTGTTCATGCGCGCCGATCCGATCGTCAAGGGCGTCATGCTTCTACTGGTGATCTGCTCCATTACCGCCTGGGCGATCATCCTCGAAAAGATAGTCTTACTCACAAGGCTGCGACGCCAGACGCGATCGCTGGAAAGACAACTGGGCAGAGGCGGCCGGCCTGAGCTAAATGACCTTGGGCCGGTCCCTCGGGCGATCATGGAAGCTGGGCTCGGCGAATGGCGTGACGATGACGGCCAGGAAAGCCGCGGCGAATATCGCCAACGGATCGAACGCTCGATGCTGGCAGTTTTGACCGAAACGAGCCGCAAGATCGAACCTGGCCTACCGTTTCTGGCCACGCTCGGGTCCGCAGCCCCATTCATCGGCTTGTTCGGGACCGTCTGGGGCATCATGCGAAGCTTCACGGCGATCGCGCAATCGAATGACACCAGCCTCGCTGTCGTCGCGCCAGGCATCGCGGAAGCGCTTTTCGCTACCGCCATCGGGCTCGTTGCCGCTATTCCCGCCGTCGTTGCCTATAACAAGCTAATGATTGAGCTCAGCCGCTTACGCGATCGTTTGCGTTCTTCGATCGGCAAGCTCAGCGGCCAGCTATCCGCTTCGCGGGCGACGTCGCAATCCCGCGCTGCCGCCGAGTGAGGGCCATATGGCGATAGGTCCCCTAATCGATGGCGGTGACGAAGAGGGTTTCCGGCCGTTAGCCGAGATCAACGTAACGCCGTTGGTCGACGTCATGCTTGTGCTCCTGATCGTCTTCATGGTCTCAGCGCCTCTCATGATGGCCGGCGTTAAGATTGATCTTCCCAAGACGAGTGCAGCCACGATAAGCCCACCCAAGGAACCGGTCGTGCTCACCATCGATCGGCAGGGCCGCCTCTTCATCAAGCAGGATGAGATCGCCACAGCGGATCTGGCCTCACGACTCGACGCGATGGCCAAAGGCGACAAAGGTCAGGTCATCTACATTCGTGGCGACCGTGAGCTTCCCTATGGCAAAATCATGGCCGTGATGAGTGATGTGTCACAGGCTGGGTTCGCCAGTGTCTCTCTCGTCGGAGAATCGCGTCCTAATGCGTCCGAAGGGGCGGCCTTGCCTGCCGCTGGCAAAGACCAACCCTGACCATGGCAAGCGAGTCCGCTTTATCTGCGCCATTTGCCATGCCATCACGTGCGCTCCTCTTCACAGTATCGCTTGTGCTTCATGGGCTCGTCCTCGCCGTCCTTTTAACAAGGCACCCTCCGGCGCCCTTGCCAGAACCTCCCGGAGAGCCCTTGAAGGTGACGGTGGCCCCCGTGGCAACCGTTCAAGCAGTGGCAGCTGGCGCGCCCGCACCCATGCCTGCTGTAACCTCTCCCCCGGTCTCCAGTTCTGCAGCCCGGCCGGAAGCTTCGGCAGCCCCCGCTCCCATGCCAGCCCCGGTTGTACCGCCAACTGCCATGTCGCCGGTAACGACACCCTCTCCGGCGACGGCGGTGCAATCTCAGCCGATACCCGCCGAGCCCCCACCGAGCAAGCCGGTTACGCGAGCGCCAAATGATCTGGCGTTGCAAAAGTCCCGCGAGAATCGCCGAGAGCCGACAAAGCCCATACGACAGACAAGGAGACCGCCGCCAACAAGTGAAGCCCAGCCAGACCACGCTCCGGCTCCGACGAACGTACCCGTTGGCGAAAGCGGCGAAGGACCGCGATCGGAAAGTCCCACACGGGGCGACCCTCGGGCAGTTGCCAGTTATGAGGCAAAACTGTCGGCGTGGCTAAGCTCCAACCAACATTATCCGCGGCTGGCACGCATGCGTCGGATCGAAGGGACCGTCGTCCTCTATTTCCGTATCGATCGCCAAGGAAATGTTGCGGATGCGCGCATCGTCTCCGGCTCCGGCTCCGATTTGCTTGACGAGGAGGCCTTGGCGATGCTGGGCCGCGGTCGCGCCCCTGTGCCGCCAGCAGACATTCCCGAGGCCGCACTGGCGCATCAGGTGCCCATCCGCTTCATGCTCCGCTAACGTGGGATAAGCTTGAAATTAGGTATATAAGCCTATATTATCGACTATGATGTAGTACGAGGACACCATGGTCGACAAGCTCGACGCTCGCATTCTATTACTTATCGAGGAACCCGATTCGGTCACAGTGAATGACGAGGATCTCGTGGCGGCAATTCTCGCCATCATGCGCCACGATCCCTCGAGCTACGCCGGGCCCCGGGATCTCTTCGCGCTCGAAAAACGCTTCAATAGGCTAGCTGCCAACAAGCTGCCTCTAGCCCAGGATCTGGCCGATCGCTGGCTCCGCCGCGTCGAGACCGAAAAGAGCCCGCCGACAGCAGCAGTCGCTGTTTCTCACAGTCTCGGCATATCGTTCCCCCTGAAGGAAACATTGGACGAACAGGTGGAACGGCTTTTGGTCACACCATCTCCCCGTGTTCCCGGAGATCTCGACCTGGCTGATGCCATCGTTGCGATACTCTGGCGACAGGTCAGGCATTACCAGGGCACAGCCGAAATCTGGGAAGTAGAGCGGGCGATCGCCAGTTACCGCGCCCGACCAGCCTTGATAGAAGCAGCGGCCGTCACGCGATTAGCGAGCAGAGAATTTCTCAAGGAGGCGCTAGCGTTACGGCAAGACGAAACCGAGGCCGTCCGTGCCCCCGCAACCTTGAGCGGCCAATCGACTTTAAGAACTGTATAGATCTTCCTGCTCCGAGGGTGCCAGACAGAGTGGACGAGGAGACTTGTATCAACGCCGCGGCCGGCACGGGATCAGGACCTCGCGGATACAGCCTTGACCGTCGCCTGCTCCTGTCGGTCGCTGCTGCGAGTTTCCTGCCCAGAGGTGCCGAGGCCAAGCTCGATGTCATCCCGGACGACACGTTGGTCATCGGGCAGGGAGCCGAACCCCGGTCGCTAGATCCGGCGGTTGCCACATCGCTGAATGATTTCCGACTACTCGCCAATATGTATGATGGGCTGGTGAGAACCCGCGATCAATCGCTCGAGCTCGAACCCTCGCTTGCCGAATCGTGGACAATCGACAAGGACGCAAGCCGCTACGTCTTCTCACTGCGCGAGAACCTGACTTTCCAGGATGGCGCTGCCCTGGATGCCAATGCCATCAAATGGAACTTCGAACGGATGCTGGATGCAGACCATCCTGCCCACGACACCGGCCCGTTCCCGCTAGCCTTTTTCTTCGCGCAGGTACAATCCATCGAAGCGCCAGATCGGCAAACCGTGATCTTCAATCTGAAGGAAGCGTTCGCGCCCTTTCTCTCCAATCTGGCCTATCCCTCGGCGCTCATCGTCTCTCCACAAGCCGTCATGCAGGACAAGAGCGGCTTTGGTCGCCGTCCGATCGGGAGCGGTCCGTTTCGCTTCGAGCGCTGGGAAAGCAGAAGACAGATCGTCCTCGCACGAAACAAGGGTTATTGGCGGAAAGAAGCGAGGCTGAAGCGACTCGTGTTTCGGCCGATCACGGACGCGAATGCACGCCTCTCCGAATTGCTAGCCGGCAATCTTGACGTTCTTGTCGAGGTCCCCCCGGATAGTACCGACGTCTTTCGTCGCACGGGTGGCTTTCAATTCACCGAGCAGGTCGGACCACATCTCTGGTACGTTATCCTTGACGCTGCAAGCTCGCCTTTCAACGATGTGCGCGTTCGGCAGGCGGTAAACTTCGCGGTCAATAAGCAGGCGATCGTCGACGATCTCCTCCAAGGAACGGCCACGGTTGCAGCCGGTCCGATCCCGGCAGCATTTTCATGGGCCACCGACCCGAGCGTTCAACCTTATCCCTACGATCCCGATCGCGCCCGTGCCCTGCTGCAATCGGCAGGATACGATCGAGCTCAAACGATAACCTTCTACGTTCCCGACGGCGGCTCCGGCATGCTGGATCCCGTTGGCATGGCGACCGCCATCCAAGCCGACCTTGCTGCCGTCGACATGCGGGTGCGTATCCAAACCTATGAGTGGAACACCTTTCTCGCCAAGGTTAATGGAGGCCTCGCGGGGAGTCGCTCCGGAGATGGCGCCAAGATGGCGGAGATGGCCTGGATGACGAACGACCCGGACACGATCCCCTTTCTCACATTACGTAGCGATGCCGGGCCGGCTGCAGGCGGCTTCAATTCCGGCGCCTTCGCGGATGCCGAACTCGACAAGCTGATCCTTGCCGCAAGGAAAGCGGAGGGTCGGGAAGAACGTGCGGCTCTCTACCGACAGATAGGCAGTCGGGTACACGAGGCCGCACCTTGGATATTCGTGGCTTCCTGGAAACAGAACGCTGTCTTGAGCCGCTTCGTGGAAGGCCTCACGCTGCAACCCAGCTTTCTCGTGCGCTTTGAGGATGTCGCAAAGCTCGCCCGATCGGACGGATGAGCAAGGTGCGAAACTTTATCCTTCATCGCCTTCTGGCTGCGATCATTGTCCTCATCGGCGTATCGGTGATCGTCTTCCTCGCCCTTGCCGCCATTCCCGGAGATGCTGCAACCGCCATCCTCGGATCGTTTGCGACACCGGACAACAAGGCAAGGTTAACCGCCTCGCTCGGTCTGGATAAACCGCTACCCGTTCAATATCTGAGTTGGTTGTCTAACGTGCTGAAGGGCGATTTCGGGCGTTCTTACGCGCTCGATCGCCCCGTACTCGACGAGGTCCTCGATCGCCTGGGCCCAACCCTCATTCTCGCGGCAGCCGCTCTCTGTCTTTGCAGCGTCATCGGACTGCTATTGGGCGCTGTTGCCGCCGTCCGGCATCGCAGCTGGATCGATCGCCTGATTACCCTGGCTGTGCTGATCGGTATCAGCACACCGTCATTCTTCTTGGGCATCGTCCTGATTTTGATCTTCGCCGTCACGCTTCGTTGGTTTCCCACAGGCGGCATGTATGCTCTTTTCGGCGGTGGCGATCTTCTTGATCTACTTCATCACCTTGTCCTGCCCGCCTTGACGCTTGCCCTTGTCGCTGCAGCGATCATCGCCAGGCTCACGCGTACATCGATGCTCGAGATCATACGCCAGGACCATGTCAGGACCGCCAGGGCCAAAGGTCTGCGCGAACCGCGGATCATGATCGTCCATGCCTTCCGGAATGGGCTCGTCGACATCATTCCGGTCATCGGCCTCCAGGCTGGCTATGTTCTTGGAGGCGCCGTCTATGTCGAAACGATCTTCCAATGGCCCGGCATCGGACGAATGCTCGTCGATGCGATCATGCAGCGGGATGTGCTCCTGGTCCAAGGCGGCGTTCTTATCGTCGCCACAGGCTTCGTAATCTTCAATCTCGCGGCCGACATCATCCAGCGACTGGTCGATCCCCGCATCGGATCCGGACGATGAAAGGTCCCGTTTCACCCTCCGAACCGATGCTGCCGATCAGGCCCAAGCTATGGTCGCGCTGGGCGTCCAACCGGCTGGCCCTGACTGGCGGCTTCGTCACCCTCTTTATCATGGCGGCGGCGGCTCTGACTCCGCTGCTCGGTTTGCCCGATCCCAACGCTATTCATCCCGCTGCCCGGCTCCTGCCGATTTTCAGCAGGCAAGCGATACTCGGCACCGACCAGCTAGGCCGGGATCTTCTGTCGCGGCTGCTTTGGGGGAGCGGCCTCAGCCTCTGTGTCGGTATGGCCGCAACATTGAGTGCTTGCGTCATCGGCTCGGCGATCGGCCTCATAGCCGCCTATACCGGAGGGTTCGTTGATTCGATCCTGATGCGCCTGATCGACATGATCATGGCGTTTCCCTATCTCCTACTGGCCCTTGCGATCGTTGCCGTCCTTGGCCCAGGCTTGTTTAATGCCCTCTTGGCCATCGGGATCGTCAATATTCCCTTTTTCGCCCGAACGATCCGCGGCGTGGCACTCAGTCTCGTGGAGCGACCTTTCATGGCAGCCGCGGGGCTCTCAGGCGCGTCGCATGTGCGCATTGTCCTTAGGGAACTCCTGCCCAACGTTCTGCCGGTCATCATCGTCACCATGTCGACGACGCTGGGCTGGATGATCCTCGAGACCGCCGGCCTCTCGTTTCTTGGGCTGGGCGCCCAACCTCCCCAAGCTGACTTGGGATCACTTCTGGGCGACGCACGTCAACTCGTTCTGCTGGCACCGCATTTAGCACTCGTTCCGGGCTTGCTGATCATGTCCCTGGTCGTCGGCATCAACCTCGCCGGCGACGGTCTGCGGGATGTCCTGGATCCAAGGCTCCAGGGTGGCTTACTCGAGACCCCCTCGCCGAACACGAGGGTCGAGCGCGCGCCGCTACTCGAAGCGGGTCCGTCATCGCCTTCGATCATGAGCGTGCGCGGTTTGACGGTGCAGCATCGCCTGGCGGGCGACGGCCTCGGTCGCACCATTGTGGATCATGTGGATCTCGATATCGCCCCTGGCAAGGCGATCGGGCTTGTTGGCGAATCGGGCTCCGGGAAATCGGTTCTGGCGCTAACTCTCCTGGGCCTCGCTCCCAGCCCGCCAATGCAGATCGTCGATGGCAGCATCACCTTGGGCACGCAGAACCTGCTGGCCCAGTCCCTGAAGTCTTGGCAGGATCTGAGAGGCAGACGGGTCGCGATCGTCTTCCAGGACCCGCTGACGACGCTCAATCCCCTCATGCCGGTGGGCGCTCAGATCGCCGAAGTGATCGCCCGCCACCTCCCCGGCCCAAGAAGCGAGCGTCAGTCCGGGGTGCTGGCGCTGATCGATCGCGTGGGCCTGCCGAACCCTGAGGCGACAGCGCGTGCCTATCCGCATCAGTTATCGGGCGGCCAGCGGCAGCGCATCGGCATTGCCATGGCCCTGGCGGCGCAACCGGACATCCTCATAGCCGACGAACCGACTACGGCTCTGGACGTCTCGACCAAGGTGAAGATCCTCGATCTTCTGAGCGAGCTGAGACATGATCAGGGCCTCTCCATCATCCTGATTTCCCACGACTTCAGCGTGATCCAGCGCGTGTGCGACCATGTCCTCATCATGTATCGTGGACAGATCGTCGAAGAGGGGCCGACCTCGGAAATCATGGTGACGCCGACACATCCCTACACTCAGCAGCTTCTCGATGCGGTCCCGGTTTTGGGCCGTCCCGAAAAGCTCTTCACCACGCAGGGCTGAGGGGTGCTGCCATGGTTTCGCTAAGCGGCGATGCACATTCAGTTCTGGCGCTTGAGGCCGTGGGACTCGTCCACAGCTATGCGTCACGCAGCGACTTGCGCGCGGTCGACGACGTTTCTTTGCAACTCCGGGCGGGTACGACCCTTGGTATCGTCGGCGAGAGCGGATCGGGCAAATCGACCTTGGGCCGGATGCTGACCGGCCTTATTCGTCCCACGAGCGGAGACGTTTACGTGTTTGGCAGGCCTTTGCCGAGAAGCCGACGGGCGATCGCGCGGCTCGTTCAGCTCGTCTTCCAGGACCCATTGGGTTCGCTCAACCCGCGCCGGCGCGTCGGACAGATCATCGATGATCAATTGTCGGGGCTGACGGGGCTCGGTCGGGATGCGCGCTCGAAACGCCGCGACGAGCTCTTGATGCTCGTCGAACTTGATGACTCGCTGGCGGATCGCTATCCGCATGAGTTGTCGGGTGGCCAATGCCAGCGCGTCGCCATCGCCCGCAGCCTCGCTGCAGACGCCCCCATTCTCGTTCTCGATGAAGCGGTGTCGGCCTTGGACGTGCGGATCCAGGCTCAGATCCTCCGCCTTCTCCGCCGACTGCAGAACGAACTTCACCTGAGCTACGTCTTCGTCGGTCATGATCTGGCTGTCGTCGAAGCAATGGCGGACCATGTCGTCGTCATGCGGCAGGGCCGGCTGGTCGAGTCCAATTCCCGCGCCCAGCTTTTCGCTACGCCTCAACATCCCTACACTCGCTCACTGCTCGAAAGTGCCAAGACTGGGCTGCCCGCATAGCCGGTCCGACCGTCATTTGCTCGATCGGCCGTTTTGCGTCAAAGCAGGCCGGGGATCGTCATCAGTCAGGAACGGTTGGACATCTTGAGCAAATCGCCCAGCTCCCGAGCACGACCGATCGAGCAGCTGACGCCAGAGGAAGCGGCCAATGAACTTGAGTGGCTGGCTGCCGAAATAGCTCGCCACGACCGGCTCTATCACCGCGACGACGCGCCCGAAATCAGCGATGCTGAATACGACGAACTGCGGGCTCGCAATCTAGGGATCGAAGCGGCTTTTCCGACGCTCATTCGCGATGACAGCCCCAGCCTGCGTGTCGGCACCGCGCCGGTGGAAGCCTTCGAAAAGGTCGTCCATGCGCTGCCGATGCTCTCGCTCGACAACGCGTTCGAAGCCCATGACGTCGAGGAGTTCGTCGGGCGCGTTCGTCGTTTCCTGGGTCTGTCTGCCGATGCGCCGCTTGCCTTCGTCGCGGAGCCCAAGATTGACGGCCTCTCATGCTCGCTGCGCTATGAAAGCGGCCAGCTCCGTACGGGCGCGACCCGGGGTGACGGTGCCGTCGGCGAGGACGTGACGAACAACGTCAAGACAATCCACGACATTCCAGTTCGCCTGCGCACCACCGAACCGCCAGCTACGCTGGAAGTGCGCGGCGAGGTCTATATGGATCGGCAAGATTTCCTCAAGCTTAATGAGCGACGCATGGCGGCCGAAGAGCCGCCCTTTGCCAATCCGCGCAATGCGGCGGCCGGGTCCTTGCGTCAGCTGGATAGCGGCATCACGGCCAAGCGGCCGCTCGGCTTCTTCGCCTATTACTGGGGCGAAGCCAGCCCGCCGATTGTCGGAACCTACTCCGAGTTCTTGGCCATGCTCCGCAAGCTCGGCTTTGTCGTCAATCCGGAGACGGCGCTTTGTCGCTCTGTCGATGAGCTCCTGGCGTTTTATAACGACATCGAAAGCCGGCGCGCGGAGTTGCCCTACGACATCGATGGCGTGGTCTACAAAGTGGACGATATCGCCCTGCAGCAAAGGCTGGGCTATGTCGGCAGGGCACCTCGTTGGGCGATCGCCCACAAATTCAAGGCACAGAGCGCCGAAACGGTGGTGAAGTCCATCACCATTCAAGTCGGCCGAACGGGCGCTCTTACCCCCGTGGCGGAACTTGAACCCGTAACCGTCGGGGGCGTCACGGTGACCAGGGCGACGCTGCACAACGAGGATTTCATCGCCAACCTCGACCTTCGCCCTGGAGACAGGATTCGAATCCAGCGAGCCGGCGACGTCATTCCGCAAGTGATCGAGGTGGTTGCAAAAGACGCAAAACGTGGCTCGCCCTATGTGTTCCCCGATCATTGCCCCGTCTGCGGGTCGCTGGCGCCGCGTCCGCCTGGCGAGGCCGTCCACCGCTGCACGGGTGGCCTTTACTGCAGCGCGCAGGTCGCTGAACGGCTAAAGCATGTCGTCAGTCGCCAGGCTTTCGATATCGAAGGTCTTGGCAGGAAGCAGGTACCGCAGTTGCTTGAGGCCGGACTGATCCGCGAACCTGCCGATCTTTTCACGCTCGCTAAGGACGAAGCGAGGCTCGAGGCGCTCGAAAAGCTCGAAGGCTGGGGCAAGAAAAAGGTCGCGAAGCTCAAGGAATCGATCAAGGCGCGGCGCGAAATAAGCCTCAATCGTTTTATTGACGCTTTGGGCATTCGCTTCGTGGGCGAGGTCAACGCGATGCTGTTGGCGCGCCATTATGGCAGTTTCGAAGCATGGCGACATGCCATGGATCGACTAGGCAATTCAGACGAGAGCGAACGTCAGGACCTGGACAATGTGGACGGCATTGGGAGTGCCGTTATCGAGCAGCTCTGCGAATTCTTTGCCGAACCGCACAATCGCGAGGTGGTCGAACGGTTTGCGCAAGAGTTGACGATCGTCGCGCCGCCAGCGTTGGGAAACAAGGGCAGTGCCTTTGCCGGCAAGACGGTTGTCTTCACCGGCAGCCTTGCAAGGATGACCAGGGCGGAAGCAAAGGCTCGCGCGGAATCGCTAGGCGCCAAAGTGGCAAGCTCGGTCTCGAGGAGCACGGATTTTGTCATCGCCGGTGCGGATGCGGGATCGAAGCTGAAGAAGGCGGAAGAACTGCAGGTCACGATTCTGAGCGAAGATGAATGGCTTGAACGTGTCGGTCAGGAATAGGAAGCGAAGCTGTCGCTGGCCCTCATGGGCCGCGTGATTCGCGTCACATGGTCGCCAAATCAGCGCGCCGCGGGAGAGATGTACGGGTCAGTCCAAAGAGCACTCGTCATCGGGCCTGTGGAACTGCGCCCACGGCGGCAGACCCATTCAGTTACACCGAATCAAGTAGCTCGCTTAAGCTTGGAGCATAGTCGGTCCCCCTTGCTCATGACAACGGAGCGAGGCATGGTCCGCCCGGTGATCAGGGCAGGGAGTCAGCGTGGTGAAGGTCGTGCATCAGCTTCGAGAGCTACGGCAGCTTCTCGGTGCGCTCGGCCCCACGAGCTTCGTGCCGACCATGGGTAACCTGCACGAGGGACATCTCGATCTCGTCGAACGCGCCGCCACATTCAGCCAGCCTACGGTCGTCAGCATCTTCGTCAATCCACTGCAGTTCGCACCGCATGAGGATTTCAATGCTTATCCGCGCACACGCGACGCCGATCTGGCCAAGCTAGAAGCAAAGAATGTCGATATCGCCTTTGTACCATTGGTCAGCGAGATTTATCCTGAGGCCCAGTCCTGCTTCATCCAGCCCGCCGACAGCTTGGGCTCGATCCTTGAGGGAGCAGCGCGTCCTGGCTTCTTTACCGGCGTAGCCACGGTCGTCCTAAAGCTCTTCAACATGGTGCGTCCAGCCAGAGCGATTTTCGGCGCCAAGGACCTGCAGCAGGTCCGCGTGGTCGAAGCGATGTGCCGGCAACTGGCACTGGATATCGAGATCGTGGTGAATCCCACGAGCCGTGCGGCAGACGGTTTGGCGCTCTCTTCGCGCAACGGGTACCTCAATCCTGCGGAACGCGCTGAAGCGCCTCGCTTGTTTCGCGTCTTACGTGAGATGGCAAGGGCGGTCGGCGAGGGCGATACGCGGTTTCTCCAACTTGAGCACCGGGCTTCCGCCGAGTTGATCAAACATGGCTGGGCGGTCGACTACATCTCCGTACGACGCCTGATTGATCTCGAACCGCCCTCACTTATCGATCGAGAATCGCTTGCCATTCTCGGCGCTGCCAAGCTGGGCAACACGCGGTTGATCGACAATGTCGAGGTTGACCGCCGGCGCTGAAGGGGTCGGCGAGGGCAAAGCTGTCTAGATGGCTTGGTCCAGGATCAAGCATCAATCCTATTATCTACGCCGCCGGGTCTCTTCCATCATCTCGAGTTGAATCTGCTGGATCTCGGCAAGGCGTTGCCACTGGCGGTTGATAAGATGATCCATCTTTTCGTGAAGATGTCTGATCTCGAGCTCGGCCTTCAGATTGACCCTATAATCGTTCAGTGACCGCAAGCGATCCTTCTCCTCCTGTCGTTTCTGACTCATCATGATGATGGGCGCCTGCACGGCTGCAAGGCAGGAGAGGACGAGGTTCAAGAGAATGAAAGGGTATGGATCGAAGGCAGCCGTCGTACCGAGGAGCGCATTCAGTGCCATCCAGCACATAAGGACGACTGCAAACGAGATGAGAAAACGCCACGAGCCGCCGAAGGTGGCCAAGCCATCGGAGATACGATCGGCGAAACTCCGCTTCTCGTCAAAATCATGCTCGACGTCGGCGACAATCGTCTCGTGCGAGGCAACACTCGCGGCGACCTGTCGGTCGAGCTCGGAAAGCTCGCCGTGCTCGGTTCGAAGAAGCTCCTCGACGTAAAGCGAGCGATATCGATTGAGCTCGCTGTGGCAGATATAGGCATCCGGCTTCAGTCCAGGATGATCGAGAAGGATGCGCTTCTGTAGTTCTGGCCGCACCACATCGATCTGAACAGCGTCGCGCTTATGAACGTCCCGTTGGGAAACGGCACAGCGGACACGCTTAGAGTGCGCCGCCTCATCAAGAGATGCAGTCTGTTGATCCGGCGCCAATGGCTCGCTCATGAATTCGATCTCTCAAGGTCAAGCATCCTGACCTTAAATGGCCCTATCCCACATCCAGCACAGCGGGATCTCGAAAATAGCCCTGACTTGATGCCCATAGTTGCTGGCTATAGGGATGCGTAAACGTACCAGTCCGCAGATGGCGGCTGTCGGTTACTTCCACAATTTTGCCCTGGCTCATGATCGCAACGCGATCGCACATATGCGCAACGACGGCGAGATTGTGCGACACCAGCAGATATGTCAGCTGTCTGGCCTCACGCAGGTCCGACAGCAGGTTCAAGATCTCGGCCTGGATCGACACGTCCAAGGCAGATGTCGGCTCGTCAAGCAGCAGAATCTCCGGTTCGAGCACCAATGCCCGCGCGATTGCGACTCGCTGGCGCTGACCACCAGACAATTGATGGGGATAGCGATAGCGATAGCGCCGCGGCAGGCCGACTTCGTCCAAGCTTTGCAGAATGCGCTCCTCTCGACGATCAAACCCGTGCACCTCAAGTGGTTCGCGAAGGATCCGATCGATCGAGTGACGTGGGTGCAAAGAAGCGTAAGGATCCTGGAAGACGAGTTGAACACGACGGCGAAAAGTCTTGGGTGGATGCAGGGGAAGCGGGCCACCAGCGACCTGAAGACGACCACCGCTGGGCCGAACCAAAACGCTGAGAGCTCGAAGAATCGTGCTCTTGCCCGAGCCGCTTTCTCCAACGAGACCGAATGACTGACCGAAAGGTACCGTAAAGCTGACGCCCTGCACCGCTTTGAAGCTCTTGGTGCCGTGACCGAAGGTAACTTCTAGATCCGACACTTCGATGGCCTCGTTCACACTTGGCTCCAAGCGGGATCGCGTTGCATTGTCTGGAGTCGGCTGGAAGCTTCGCTCAGGCGCGGCAAGCACGCAATCAGGCCTCGCGTGTAGGGATGAACCGCCCTGGACAGGGCACTCGCTTCAAGCGTCTCGACGATCCTGCCGGCATACATGACGAGAACGCGGTCGCAAAATGAGGCAACCAGCTCGAGATCGTGGCTGATCATGATAAGCCCCATGCCACGTCTGCTCACGAGATCGTCGAGAATGGCCAGGACCTGAGCCTGTACGGTGACGTCGAGTGCCGAGGTTGGTTCATCGGCGATCAGCACATCGGGCTGTGTCGAGAGCATCATAGCGATCATGGCGCGTTGGCCCATGCCCCCTGAAAGCTCATGCGGAAAACAGTGGTAAACTCGCTCGGGATTGCTGATGCGCACGGCGAGGAGTGCCTCCATCGCATGCGCACGCGCCGCCTTCCTCGTCACGCGGCGATGCATGCGGATCGCCTCTTCGATCTGCGTGCCGATCCGCATGACAGGGTTAAGCGAGAATTTGGGATCCTGCATGATCATGGCGATCTTGCCACCACGCAGGCCCTGAAGATCGCGCTCGTTGGCGGAGAGAACATCCTTGCCGCCAACCTTAAGTTTTTGGCCAGTGACGACGCCTGGGGACGGGACCAGACGCATGAGCGCCCTCCCGATGGTCGACTTGCCCGACCCTGATTCACCGACGATACCCAACTTTTCCCGCCCCATGGCGAATGATACGCCGCGAACAGCTTCGACAAGCCCGCGCTGGGTGGCAAAGCTCACGCGAAGACCCTCGACTTCGAGCAGTGGGGCTTCGGGCGATATGCTGGTCATGATTGCCTGGGGTCCAGAGCATCCCTCAGGCCGTCTCCCAGAAGGTTGAACCCAAGCGACACCAGAAGAATAGCGATGCCCGGAATGGTCGATACCCACCACTGATCGAGCACGTAGCCCCGCCCCGCTGCGACCATGGCACCCCATTCCGGCGACGGTGGTTGAGCGCCCAAGCCAAGGAAACCCAAGCCTGCAGCTGTCAGGATGATTCCCGCCATGTCGAGCGTAAGCCGGATCACGACGGAGGGCATGCAAAGCGGCATGACATAGCGTCGAATGATCCGGGGGGCGGAAGCGCCTTGGGCAATGGCGGCGGCGATGAAGTCGCTACGGCGGATCATCAGCGTCTCGGCGCGCGCCAAGCGCGCGTAAGGAGGCCAGCTCGTTATGGCTATAGCCAGAATCGCGCTCTCGATGCCAGGCCGAAGGGCAGCTACGAAGGCAAGCGCCAAAACTAGTCGAGGGAAAGCGAGGAATATATCGGTCAAGCGCATCAAGATGCGGTCGGTCCATCCGCCGACATAGCCGGCGACCATACCGATGATGAGACCAAGCGGACCGACGATGATCGCCACGAGCGCTACGATCATCAGCGTGATGCGGCTGCCATGGACCACACGAGCAAAAAGATCTCGGCCAAGTTCATCCGTACCGAACCAATGGAGGAGTGAGGGCGGCTGCAGGCGTCCATCAAGGTTCTGTACATAAACGGCGTCCCGCGGCGCGATCCAGGGAGCCAGCAAGGCGCTGAGCAAAAGCAGAACAACGATCGCCAGGCCGATCAAGGCAAGGGGATTGGCGCTAAGGGCCAACCAGGATGTGTAAAATCGCCCCATCCGCGCCTGCAAGGGTGATGCCGGCTGGTCCGCCAGGAGCCATGAACGTGCATTGTTCATGCGGCGTGTGCCCTGGGATCGAGGAGCCGGTAGACGAGATCCGAGAGCAGATTGAGCAATATATAGCAGACACCAACAACGATGGTGCCGCCCAGGACAGCATTCATGTCGGCGTTGAAAAGCGATTCGGTGATATATCGGCCGAGCCCGGGCCAGGCAAAAACCGTCTCAGTCAGAATGGAGCCTTCGAGAAGACCTCCATAAGACAGCGCGACGACCGTGACCAGCGGCACAGCGACGTTGCCCATGACGTGGCGCCATATGACCCGACATTCGGACATTCCCTTTATGCGAGCCGTCATCACATATTCCTGCTTCATTTCCGCCATGACGAAACTCCGCGTCATGCGCGAAAGATATGCCATGGAATACCAAGCGAGGATCGAGGCCGGCAGGACGATATGGGAAACGGCATTCCAAAAGACTTCTGTATCGCCCGCAAGTAGAGAGTCCAACAAGAGCAGGCCCGTACGTGGCTCGATCAAGCCGTCGTAATAGATATCCAGGCGCCCTGGGCCGCCCACCCAATCGAGCTTGGCATAGAAGATCAAGAGGCCCACGAGGCCCAGCCAGAAGACTGGGGCCGAGTAGCCCACGAGGCCAAACAGTCTGACAAGATGATCGGGCCAGCGCCCCGAGCGGACGCCTGCGAGAACACCGAGCGGCACGCCTAGCCCCACGCCGACGACAATGGCGACGCTCGACAGCTCGATCGTTGCCGGGAAAAATGCCTTGATATCCTCAAGAACGGGCCGTCCGGTCAGGGTCGATTGGCCAAAGTTACCAGACAAGACGTTCTTCAGGTAAATCAGAAATTGCTGATAGAGAGGCAGGTCAAATCCCATGGCCGCCCGGGCCGCCGCATATGTCTGCGGCGATGCACGGTCGCCGACGACCGCGAGCACCGGATCGATCGGAATGACACGCCCGATGACGAAGGTGACCGCAAGAAGTCCCAGCAGCGTGAGTATAATCGAAGCCAAAAACGCCAGGATCGGCCGCAACAAACGCAAAGTCGGCACGATCGATCAGTTCTTCGTCAGATTCTTATAAAGAACATGGTCCGATAGCGCGCCATCGACAAAACCGCCGACCTCCTTGCGCATTGCGACCTGATCGACATTCTGAAAAGCAATAAGGAAGGGCCCATCGTCGAGAAGCGACTTCTGGAGTTCGGCATACATGGCCATACGCGCCGTCTCATCCGTCTCCTTCAACGCCTCCTCAGTCCGCTTGGTCAGATCGGGAATGTCCCAGGCATTTCGCCAGGCGAGTGGCTTATCAGAAGCATTGTCGGAATTGTCGGGATTCCAAGCAAACGAGCCCGCATTGCTATGCGGATCCATGTAGTCCGGCGACCAATAGAGAAGCACCGCCTGATGCTGCCGAGCACGATATTTCGTGATTACCTGACGCTGCTCGCCGGGGACGATCGAGATCTTAATTCCAGCCTGGCCCATCGTTGCCTGAATGGCCTGGGCGACGTTAGTCGAGGGGTAGCTGTTCGACACATCGAGCTGGAGTTCGAAACCGTCTGGATAGCCGGCGTCGGCGAGCAACTTTTTCGCTTTTTCTACATCCAGCTTGTAGGGGCTGTCGTTGAGCGCACCGGGAAAGCCCTCTGGCAGGAAGGCCTGGTGCACCTTAAAGCGACCCTTGGTGATGCTATCGGCAATATTTTGATAATCGATCAGCCAGCGCAATGCTTGGCGAACACCGGGCTTGCTGAGGCGCTCATCCTTTTGGTTGAGCGCCACGTACCAGGTATCAGCCTTGGGAAACGACTCGACTTTGATTTTGGCGTTGGACTTAAGCCCTTCGATCTGGTCCGGCGACATATTCCGCGCGATGTCGACGTCCCCCTTTTCGAGGAGAAGTCGCTGCGTGGCAGGCTCCGGGACATGGCGGATAGCCACACGTTTGACCTTGGGCGATCCGCCCGCGTAGTTGGGATTTGCGTCCAGCAGGATAACCTCGTTCGGCTTCCAGCTCCGGAGCGAAAAGGCTCCCGACCCAGCGGCGTGACTCTTCAGCCACTCATAACCCAGGTCGCCGTCCTTTTGACGCGAGAGAACCTCCTTCTTATCGAGTACGGAACCCACACCGGCCGACAGGCAGTTTAGAACGAAGCTTGGCGCCAGCTTGGCCGGGATGGTCAAAGAAACCGTTTCGGGATCCTTTGCCACGACCATTTCCTCGACATTGTCCTTTGTCCATCCGAACTGCGTGAGGATAAAGGCCGGTGACTTGTCGAGTTTGACGACGCGCTGAAGCGAGAACGCTATGTCGTCCGCCGTCAAAGGATTGCCGCTCGTAAATTTCTGGCCCGGGCGAACCTTTAGGGTAAGGCTGCTCCCGTCCTTGGAGGCCTCGCTACTGGCTATGACACCGGGAACCACCTTCGACGTCGCCGGGTCGTAGGTCATGATCCGGTCGTAGAGGTTCGCGTCGATCTCAAGGGCGGAAAATTCGTACGCTTCCGCCGGATCGATCGTTATCATGTCATCGATCTGCTTGGCCATGACGATCGTGTCTGCCGGTGTCGCCGCGAAGCCTACCGAGGGCGTCGCCAGGATAAAGGCAAGGAAAGTTAGGCCTGCTCCGGAGAGAAGAAGCAAGGCGCGATTCAGCTGGCGCATGAAAACGTATCTCCGGTAGGCAGGCAAAGAATCCAGACAGGCCAAATGGTCGATCGAACGCTAGCTGGCTTAGCCCCCACTCTGTCAAGCGCTACACCTCGACAGAGGCCAGCCCTTGGCTCGCTGGCAAGATCCATTAAGTTCGGCCCGATCCCGACGTCATTGGCAAGGCACTCAGGGTGCCCTAGTTCCTGGCGGCGGCCAGATCCTTGAGATGCCTTCGCTGGAGCACTTGATCCTTATGTGGAAGCCAGGTTTTGCCGCCGAGATGGCCACCATCGCGCTCACCGCGTGCTTCCTGGGCTTCTCATCCGCGCGGGCAGATCCCGTAACCCTGCATTTTATGTGCTCGGCCGAAGGCAATGGCTGCGCCGTGATGTCGGACGTTCTCGGGCGCTTCACAAAGGATAACCCGGACATTCAGGTTAGTGTCGACGCAGTTCCCGCTAAGACCGTGATCGAAAGCTTGCCCGTACAGTTGGCCGCCGGCGAAGGGCCCGATCTTGCACGGATTTCCGACTTCGGCGGGTTACACAATTTTTTCTTGGACATTGGTCAGTACATCGATCGCCAGCGGTGGAGCGAAAGCTTCGGCCGATCCCTCAAATGGCTGCGCGCCCGCGGGGACGACCAGGGATTTTATGGTGTTCCGCTCCAATTCTCGGTAACCGGCGGCTTCGTCAATGAGACCCTGTTTGAGCAAGCCGGGGTTTCCATGCCCGGACCGGGTGCCACGTGGCAGGACTGGGCGGACGCCGCCTATCGCGTGGCCAAGGCGACCGATACGCCCTACCCCATGGCATTCGATCGCTCTGGTCGCGCCTTCGCTGCACCAGCGATCTCCTTTGGCGCGCGCTACGATGTGGCCGACGATGCTGCGCACGTCGTGGATGACGGCTTCCGCCTCTTTGCCGACAAGTTCGTCGAATGGACGAAAGACGGCACCATCACCAAGGAACTCTGGGTAAGCCCGAGTGCTACGACACCACAGGATGCCGTTCAGCAATTCATCAATGGCAAGGTTGTCTTCTATTATGGCAGCAGCAATCAGGTTGGACGCTTCGAGGAAGCGATCAAGGACCGATTTGACTGGAAGGCCGCTGTAGCGCCTTGCGGTCCTGCAACTTGCACGGCGATGCCGGGGGGCGTTGCCGTCGTCGGCTTCAAAACGAGCAAGCACCCCGAGGCGGTCGCCAAGGTGCTGGATTTTCTCAGCCAGGAATCAACGCAAAAGGAACTGGCAGTGCGAACCCTCTCGATCCCCGCGAACGAGTCGCTGCTTCGCGCAGGCTTCAGCTATGGAGGCGCGTCGTCTCAGGCGGTCGATGCACTAGGCGTGTTGTCTCGCGAAATCGGCAAAATCGCGGAGCCGGCAGAGCTCTTGGAATCCTACAGGTTTAGCCAGGCCATCTTTAACGCTACGGTAGTGCGGCTGACCCAGGCAATCATCGGCGAGTCGAGCCTTGATGAGGCGCTCGAGAGGGTCAATCGAGACATCGCAGAAGCAGTGAAGGCTGCCGAAGGTCAGTAGGATGGGCGCTCCATAGGATGATTGACAACAGCTTCGGATCCAACGCGGATCGCCGGGGTTTTGGTCGCCGCCTTGCAAGCGCACTCGCGGCAGTGACCCGATTCGTTGAGCGGCCGATGGCCGCGCTGCAAA
The DNA here is from genome assembly GCF_900187945.1 of Arboricoccus pini. Classification (GTDB taxonomy): domain Bacteria; phylum Pseudomonadota; class Alphaproteobacteria; order Geminicoccales; family Geminicoccaceae; genus Arboricoccus; species Arboricoccus pini. The sequence continues at coordinate 171,575 of NZ_FYEH01000006.1, forward strand.
AGCGCGTCGGCCGCCGCGCCATGCCCTGGCTCTTTCTGCTGCCGAACTTCATTCTATTCGCCGTGTTCGCCTTCCTCCCGCTGGCCCTGGACCTCGTCTACGCGCTGACCGGTGGGGACCAACTCTCCCTCAGCTCACGTCCCTTCATCGGCGGAGAAAATTTTTCGAGCCTCCTCAGTTGCGGGAACTACCTGGATCCGACGACCTGCGAACGCGACCTCTTCTGGCGATCTCTGTTCAACACGTTACTCTTCGTCGTTGTTCAGGTGACAGCCATGGTATTGATCGCCTTGACGACGGCGCTGATACTTAATCGCAATCTTCGAGCGCGAGGCTTTTTTCGCAGCCTCGTTTTTTTCCCTGTCATGCTTTCACCCGTTGTCGTCGCATTGATCTGGAAATGGATGCTTTTGCGCCAAGGCGTCTTCAATGCTTGGCTGGAGAATGTCGGTATCGCGCCGATCGATTGGCTCTCAAGCCCCAATTGGGCCTTCTTTTGGGCAGTTCTCGTCAGCATCTGGGCGCATGTCGGATTTTACGTGCTCATCCTGCTCGCGGGTTTACAAGCCATTCCGCGCGACATCTACGAAGCGGCCGATATGGATGCTACCGGCAGATGGCGGAAGCTGACACGGATAACGCTGCCGCTTCTATGGCCGAATCTCCTCGTGGTCATCGTTTTGGCCTTGATCCGGGGCGTTCAGACATTCGACGAAGTCTATGTCCTGACGGGCGGCGGCCCCGGGTCCGCGACCAAGCTGATCGTCCAATTCATCTACGAGACCGGCTTTGCCACGCAGCCGAGATTGTACGGACTGGCTGCGGCGGCGTCTGTCTGTCTGGCCGTCCTTCTCATTGGGCTCACTCTTGCCCAACTGAGAGCAAACCGGAGGCCGGTCAATGAATAGCCTGCTCACCTTCGTATCGCGCCGCCGCGGCACGCACGGCAGCCTCCATTGGACCGACTGGGTATCTTATGCCTATCTCTGCCTAGGCACGATCGCGATGCTGTGGCCTGTTGCTTGGCTTGTCTTGTCCTCGTTCAAATCGGAGGGCCAGCTGCAGGATTTTCCCGCCAGCGTCATGCCTTATAGCCAGGTCAAGGTCGATGTCGCAGGCATGCAGGACCAATTGCCGCTCTTCAATGTTAAGACCACCGACGGCACCGTTACGCAGATGGTACAGATACGTCGGGTCGGCATCACGGCCGAGATGGCATTCCCGAACGAGCCGGGTCGGACCATCGAAGTCAACATTGATCAGCGACAGCCGGTAACCGAAACGAAATTCGCCTGGGGCAACTATCGAGATTTGTTCCATAGCTCGGATTTCGTCGGCTATGCCTGGAACAGTATTTTCATCACGGCGATGTCGACGATCATCGTGCTCTTCGTGAACAGTCTGGCTGCCTTCGCATTGTCGAAATATGAGTTCCGCGGCCGATCCACCGCCTACGTCCTCAGCATCGCCACGCTGATGATCCCACCTACGATTGTGCTCGTGCCGCTCTTTCTTGTCGTGAACCAATTGGGTTTGCTCAACACCCCCTGGGGCATCATATTGCCGGGCGCAGCGACGCCGGCCGGGGTATTCCTGTTGCGGCAATATATGCTCACGATCCCCGATGACCTGCTGGATGCCGCAAGGCTCGATGCGGCAAGCGAGTGGAAAATCTATTGGCGCATCGTCCTGCCGCTCGCTGCCCCGGCGCTGGCGGTCCTTGCGGTCTTCGCCATCGTCTGGCGTTGGAACGATTTCTTGTGGCCGCTCATCGTGCTCACGCGAGACGACCAGTTCACGTTGCAACTGGCCTTGAATTCCTACCAGGGGGAACCGCAAATGCAGTGGAGCAGCATTCTCGCGATGACGGTGCTGACGTTATTGCCGATCGCTTGTGTATTTACCTTTCTGCAACGCTATATTCAAACCGGCATTGCCGAAACCGGCATCCGCTAGAAAGATCCGATCTCACACATGGCGACGCTCGAGCTCATCAACGTCACCAAGCGCTTCGGCTCCACAGAAGTCGTCCGCGACGTCAATCTCTCGATTCGTACCGGAGAGTTCTTCGTGTTTGTCGGTCCTTCCGGCTGCGGAAAATCGACGATTCTTCGCATGATGGCGGGGCTGGAAAGTGTCAGCAGCGGTGAAATCCGCATTGACGGGACCGCCATCAACGATAAGCCTGCGGCCGAGCGCGGCTTCGCCATGGTGTTTCAGTCCTACTCATTATATCCGCACATGACCGTGCGGCAGAATCTCGCGTTCGGTCTCGAAAACATCGGCACGGCGCGGCCTGAGATCAACAGGCGGATCGAGGAAACAGCGCGGTTATTAAGAATAGACTCCTATCTCGATCGACGCCCCAAAGCTCTCTCGGGCGGCCAGCGACAGCGGGCAGCCATCGGCAGAGCCGTGGTCCGCGAGCCGGCGATGTTTCTTTTTGACGAACCGCTGTCCAACCTCGATCCCGAGCTCAGGGTGGCCATGCGTATCGAGATCGGCACCATTCATGCCAGGCTCGGCAACACGATGATCTATGTGACGCATGACCAGCTGGAAGCCATGTCGATGGCGGATAGGATCTGCGTACTGCGCGATGGCCAGGTAGAGCAGATTGGTGCGCCGCTCGACCTGTATAATCGACCGGCCAACCGTTTCGTTGCCGGGTTCATCGGCAATCCCAGAATGAATTTTCTCGACGCGAAAATTGAGAAGATCGAGTCAAACGGCGTCCAGGTTGTCGTCGAGGGCGTGGCTCCCATCTTTGTGTTAGCGGACGCAGGCGACTTGCGGCCTGGCGATCCTGTGACACTCGGAATCAGGCCGCAGGCGGTCGAGGTCCAGCAAGGTACCGGCCTCGACTTCATCGTCGAGGCGACGGAGCAACTGGGTGTCGAGAGCTATATCTATGGCGAACTGGTCAAGGGGTCCAAACTGATCATCCAGCAGCGAGGTCAGACGCCGGTCACGCGAGGCCAGCGAATCAAGATCTCATTGCATCCAAGATTCTGTCACCTTTTTAGAACCTCGCCAGGTGAGCCGGCGCTGGAGCCGGTAGAACAACGCCCATTGGTCACCGCCGCTCAGTAGCATCGCGCTCTATTAGCGCGATGCGGCCAGCGTGCGGCTGGCCCGGCGAAAATTGCGGTAGCCAAGCGACAATCCAATTGCCAGCGAGCATAGAGCAGAGGCGATCGCAAGAGATACCGACTGGGTAGACCACCATACAGCGGCGCCGCTCGTCAGCCCTATCCAGAAGCCGGCATCGGTCGAAGAATCGAAGGCACGATGAGATCGGGCATTACGTCTTCGTGTTTTGTCTATTCCGAGACCCGACATCGTGGGCGCCTCTAGCTTTTCGACATCGCCGCTCACGCCAATCCGAGAGCCTACCTGCCGATTATCAACCCTAGGTTTCCTAACCAATAGCGATAGTAAATACGATTAAAAATCACTCTAGCGTGATCGAACGCAGGAAACACGGTAATTTTGTTCGCGCCTGTATCCTGGAGCGGCACCCAACAAGGTCCAGATCGTAAGCCCTAGCTTACATTCCAACGGAAATCACTGTCGCGTAAGTTGGATGCTACAGCATCAGTTGCGCTCGGGTCCAGCAGGTAGGCTTGGCTCCAACTCGACAATCGCCTTCGACAGGTTTGGCAATTGGCCGATCATGCCGGCTTGCCGATACCATCGGCCGATCGTCTCCAATGTCTTAAGGTCGCCTCTCGCGATCCCTCTCTCCGGCACCGCATTGTGATTGCCCAGCGGCGCTCCGAGCGTCGACGGCAGATCCATCGCGGCCGCCCACATCGACCCGGCTTGCTCCGGATGAGCCACTGCCCATTGGTTCGCCTGCAATAGGGCGTCGAATAGAAGTTGCAGGCACTTAGGATCACGGGCGACGAATTCTTCGCTGGCCAATGTAACGATCGCGTTTTCGGAGCCAATGGCACTTCGATCCAGGAGGACCCGCGCGTCGTAACGCGTTAATGCGATCGTCAGCCATGGATCCCAGATGGCCCATGCATCCACGGCGCCCTGCAGGAATGCGTTGCCCGCATCAGCGGGACTGAGATAGACGGTCGTGAGCGATCCCTCAGGCAGGTCATATCGGCTCATCGCGAGCCTCAAGAGGTACTCACCCGTTCCGCCCCGATTGACGGCCACACGTCGTCCGACTAAGTCCGCGACCGTTCGAATGTCATCGGCCTTGCGAACGATAATAGCTTCGCCCTGTGGTCCCAGCGGCTGATAGGTAAACAGGACGATCGGAGCACCGGCGGCCAACGCTACGACCGATGACGTGGAGCTGCCCACCGTCACATCGATCGCACTAGCGGTCATCGCCTCGACGGCGGGAGAAGATGCCGGAAACGGCCCCGCCCATTCGACGTCAATGCCTTCCGCACCCATCCCCGCCAAAAACTCCTGGCGGGCTTTCAGCAACGTCAGGGTGTTGGTTCCCTTAAGCCAGCCGATGCGAAGGACGCTTGACGGCTTGGCAGACACGGCCCGATTGCCCGCGAGGGTGGCGGAGGTCGCTATCGCGCCTATAATGCGACGCCTCGTTTGACCTCGTAATATCATAGCTTCTCTTCAACGTGTGCAGGCCTGAGTCGGATCTCTCTGGATCGATGCGAGCGATGCGCTCGGGTGGGTGGAACAGGCATTGAACACGACCCACGAATGGTTCGGCAACCGGAAGCAGGGGGGGCGTGCATGAGAGCCAGCGGATCGTTGCCGCATCGCAACACGCAAGACTTACCCCCCTCTTCAGAGACCATTATCGGACGCCAGTCGTGGATCTACGGCGAAAATAACGCTCTATCGAGCTTTAGCTAAAAAAATTTTCTGCGCGTTTTTGAAATTAAATTGTTTGTATTTTTGCCTCATAAAAAAATATATCGATGCATGTAGCAGCACATATATTAATACGATCTGCTTATGTGAAGAACAAATAACTATATTATCAATATTTTGTTTTTTATTATATTTGTAGATTTGATTTTTTGCGTTTTATGGCTAATTTTATTTGAAATTTTGCATATCATTGCAAATTTATTATTTTACGATACTTATATATACCTAATAAATAATTTTATCACCTTTGTTTTCTTCAAAACATCGACATTTAGACACCTCGTTTTTGCATTGCACCATTGTCTTACTGACAGGGTCTCGCTACATGACGTTTTAGTGACATGATAAAAGGGCGCGGAGGCATTCAAATGAACGACACCACAACGCGGCGGCTGGATGCTGGGCATCGACCTCTAGGCGATTTCGCGTTTGCTGCAGGCGTGAGCCTTGCATCATGGCTGGTCATCGTGATCCTTGGAGTGTCGCTGTTCAAGCTGATCTGAGCTGTCTCGGCACAGCCGGCGGCAAGGTACGCAAAAAGCCTGCGCCCTTTGATAGCGCTTGCTGTCCAGGATGAACGGCGCGCCTGCTGAATCTTCGGATCGGCAGGCTTACTGACGTCCTCTTCGTCTGACGCCCGCCCGCGCGTACCGACGGGCATCTTTTCTCGCCTTGAACCCCGCTTATTTTTCATCTGATAAGACGTCGAGCTACAGCTCTGGGTGCTGCGGCCATCTTCTTGTGGGGTCCACATGGTAGCGTCGACTATCGGTTATCAGGACACGACGCTCGCTGCCTTTCACGACACGCTTCGTCAAAACGGCGTTGAAGTACTGATCGACGTGCGTGCCATAGCGGCGTCGCGACGGCCGGGCTTTTCCAAACGCCTTCTGGCAAACGGGATAGCGACGTTCGGCATAGACTATTTACATCTGCGTGATCTTGGTACTCCGGCGAGCGGCAGACAGGCCGCCCGTGAAGGCCGAACTGCCGAGATGCGGGCGATCTACGAAAAGCATCTTGAGACGCCCGAGGCTAATTTTGCCTTCATGGAGCTCAAGGAACTGGTCCGTGGAGGCAAGCATATCTGCCTGCTTTGCTTTGAGCGGGACCATAAGAGCTGCCACCGTGCGGTTCTAGCCGAGCGGCTCGAACAAGGCATTGGTGCCAAGTTCATCCACCTGGAACCGCTCCCTCCCCAACCGTGAACCCGATTGGCGAGACGTTGGGTCGCATCGAGAACGACCCAGCTTTCCCTTGGCAGACGATCGGGGCATAGAGCAGCAGCATTTGAGATGAGGCGGGATGGGACAGAGCGAAGTCGATGACGGGCCATTGACGCGGCTTATCAATGGGTTTGAGAAGTTTCGAGCGGATCATTTCGATACCGACGACCAGCTCATGGCCGACCTTGCGCAGTTTGGCCAGCGGCCCGCTGTCCTCGTGATCGCCTGTTCCGACAGCCGGGTCGATCCTGCCATCATGACTCGGGCTCGGCCGGGCGAGCTCTTCATTATCCGGAATGTCGCGGCAATCGTACCTCCCTATGCGCCCGCCTCAAAGGTGCAGGGTACGAGCTCGGCGATTGAATTCGCAGTACGAGCCCTCCGCGTTGACCATGTCGTCGTCCTCGGCCATGCCAAGTGTGGTGGCATGAAGCTACTTCATGAACGCGGCACCGCCGGTCATGAGGACCGCTTTGAGTTCGTCGATGCTTGGGTTGAACGAGCAGCGGCGGCGCGAACTGCCGTTCAACGTACCAAACTGCCGCCGGAGCAAGAAGAACGATTGCTGGAAGAGGCAGGCGTCGTGCTGTCGCTACAAAATCTTCTCACCTTTCCTTGGGTCAAAGAACGCGTGGCACACAATGACCTCGCCCTGCACGGGTGGTATTTCGACCTCACTATCGGCGAGCTTCTGGCGTTCGATGACAAAGATGCGCGATTTGTGCCGGCCAAAGGTGCAGCTCACCCGCTCTCAGGCGCCCGAGTCCTAGATAACGGATGGATCGCGCCCGAACGCTTCGTGCAGCACGCCGTCTCTTAGCACCCGCACGCTTTTGCGATCTGCTAAGAAGCTGCTTCCTACAGCAGCGTCGGTTACCCCATGCCCTCCGATCTAGCGGCGGATCACGACCGTACCGCCCTCTTTCATCCTTGCCAGGACGATCCAGACTGCCCGTACTGCAACGGCACGAAACAGGACACGCCCTGTGACTGGAGTTTTCTCGACGGCGCCTATTGCATATCGCTGCAGAGCCGGGCCGAAAGAACCGACCGTGCTACAAAGCATTTTCACGCCCTCGGCCTCTGTCGTCATGTCACGTTTTATAGGCCCGAGCGTCACCCAACTCGGGTAGTGGCCGGCATATGGGAATCGCACCGCGCGGTGGCGATGGACGCCTTAGCGAGAGGGCTGAAAAACGTTCTTATCATGGAAGACGATGTACGTTTCATGAACCGTGCTACCCCGAAGCGTATAGCTCGCATCCCGCGCGAAATTGCGAAATTGCCGGCTGACTGGCGTATCTATTTTCTCGGCCACTGGCCATTTTGGGCGCGCTTCCATACGCCATTCACGCTCAGGGTGTCCTCGGCTTGTGCCCATGCCTACATTGCCAACCGCCCACTGCTGCAATGGCTGGAAGCCCACTCATTCGACCAGCGACGGCACCTCCCTCGCCGTCAGATAGCCGGCAAGGGCATCGACGCTTACTACGCCATGCTGCCGGAGACGTTCGCGGCACTGCCTATGCTCGCGATCCAGGATGGTAGTGCCAGTGACCATTTCGCCGAGGCTCGCGCAAAGCGCTCACTGCGCCTTCACCATTTGATCACGAAGCCTCTCTGGTTCGAAAAAGTCTTCGCCCGCTTGCCGCTCCTTTTCGAAGCCTATGCAGTCTTCACAGCACTGCCGGTTGTCATCGGGTATGCAGTGTATCAGCGTCTTTGGGGTGGGCGCTCGAAGGTTTGAGGGCTTCTAACATCAGTTCAAGTTAGACTTTCTCGGCGCGTCCGGCGGCCGCTCTCGTATGCGTGGCAAGCACCATGGTGAGGACCAATCCGGCAGCCGATGCCATGGCAGCGGCGAGGAACGCCGTTTCGTATCCCGCTCGCGCTATCAAAAACCCTACAAGCGGGCCGCTTATACCGAGTGCCAAGTCGAGAAAGACTGAGTAGACGCCGAGCGCCGTGCCACGGCTCGCAGGCGCGATCTGACCCACAGCTTCGACGCCAAGCGCCGGAAAGACGAGCGCAAACCCACCACCAGTCAAAGCCGCGCCAAGCTGAGCGGCAATCGGGCCATTAGCGTGCCATAGCACCAATAGCCCCAGCCCCTCGACGACAAAGGAAGCCATCGCCACTTTGAAGCCACCAAAGCGTGCGATCGAGTCGGCAAAGAAAAGCCGGCTTAGAATGAAGAAGAGCCCAAAAGCACTGAGGGCCATGGCCGCATGTGGCCATGATTTGCTGGCGAAATAAAGCGTGATGAATGTCGCAATCGTGCCGAAGCCGATGGAACCTAACGCCAGTCCTAGGCCATGCGGCAGCACACGTAAGAGTACGCGTCTAAATGGCAGCCGTATGCCGGCGACAATCGCCGTCGCCTGTTTACGCCACGCAATCGATGCGCCGAGGACGGCTATGAAGAGGATGGTTGCACCGATCACACCAAAGCCAAAGGAGTCGAACATGACCACCCCCACCGGGGCGCCGATCGCTAGGGCGCCGAAGGTGGCGATGCCGTTCCATGAGATAACCTTGGCCGTCGATTCCGGGCCGACCGTTGCCACGGCCCATAGAATTGCACCTGTGCCAATGCAGCTTTCGCCGAAGCCGACGGCCAAACGGCCCATAATGAGGAATGCGAGGCTGAGAAGGGGGTAGCTCGAGGTGTAGGCGGCCGCCAGCATCAGGATGCCGCTGAGGAAGCAGGCGGCCATACCTCTGAGGACAGTCTTTCGCGGACCGTCGACATCGGCCATTCGCCCGGCTGACGAGCGAGATAGCAGGGTTGCCACATACTGGCTGCTGATCGCGAGACCGGCCAGCATTGATCCAAAACCCAGCTGCTCGTGCACGAAGCCCGGAACCACCGCCAGAGGAATGCCGATGGTAAGGTAGCATAGGAACGTGAGGATGACGAACCCGACGATAATCAACGTGGTTCGAACCGACTTATCGTTGCCGCGCACGATAATGGCCTTTGCAGAGAGAATAAAACCGGGAAGAGGCGGATGAAATGTCGGGGAGGACGTCTAACAGGTTTTTAGGCTCGAAGGGCTGCAACTTTATCGGATCACGGTTCCATCAACGGGGCCTGGCGGACCTTGGCCTCGCCGGAACGGCTGGCGAACGGCCAACGGATCTTATCCATCAACAGGTAGATGACGGGCGTGGTGTAGATCGTCAAAAGCTGGGAGATGAGAAGGCCGCCCACGATCGCAACGCCAAGAGGCCGCCTCAAAGCTGAGCCTGGACCTGTAAATATCAGGAGCGGTACCGCGCCGAGCAGGGCTGCCAGCGTCGTCATCATGATCGGGCGGAATCGCTCCACGGCAGCCCGTGTGATCGCTTCCTTAGCCGGCAACCCTTGATTGCGCTCGGCCTGCAGCGCGAAGTCGACCAGCATGATCCCGTTCTTCTTGACGATACCTATCAGAAGAAGGATCCCGATCAGCGCGATGAGCGAGAGATCCATGCCGAAAAGCTTGAGCGCCAGCAGCGCGCCCAATCCGGCGGACGGAAGGGTCGAGATGATCGTCAAGGGATGACGAAGGCTCTCATAGAGAATGCCAAGGGTGAGATAGACGGCGATTACGGCCGCAATAAGTAGCAGTCCCTCCTGGCTGCTGGACGCGGAGAAACCCGAAATGGGTATGGTGTGGATCTCGTCCGGCAAGTGTAAGCCGTCCACCATTTCATTGATGGCGGCGAGCGCTGTTCCTGGCGCGGTACCCGGTCGAAGATTGTAGCTTATAGTGACCGAGGGAAACTGCCCTTGGTGGTTGACGGTCAAGGGCGAAACATCACGGACGATTCTGATTAGCGCTGAGAGTGGTACCGAGGCCCCGTCCGTGCCCGCCAAGTAGATATGGCCGATGCCGGCAAGGCTACGATGCGTCCCACCTTCGGCCTCGAGCACCACCTGATACTGATTGCGCGAGCCGTACATCGTCGAGATCTGGCGCTGAGAGAATGCGTCGTTCAAAGCGGCGTCTATGTCCTGCATCGAAACGCCGAGACGCGATGCGGCATCTCGATCGACGATGAGGCGTGCTTGCGGTCCTGGCTCATTCCGGTCATTCGACACGTCGGTGACGCCATCGACCTTGCGCATCGCCTCCGTAACGGTCGCTGCATACCGAGTGAGCAGCGTAAGATCGGGGCTCCAGAGCGTGTATTGGAACTGGCCGGATGTCTGCCTTGGGCCCGTCGGCACCTCCTGAGCCGGAAAGAAAAACACTTGGGCACCGATAATACGCTGCATCTGTGGACGTAGGCGTTCGATAACCTGAAAGATCGATGCATCTCGTTGCTCGAACGGCTTGAGAGCAACAAACATGTTACTCGAATTTCCCGCCGAGAAGACGCTCGAGCCGATCGATGAGGCGACCGATTCGATGGCGGGATCCTGACGCAGGATGGCGATGACCTCTTCCTGCAGCGCCTTCATCCGTTCGAACGACGCATTGGCCGGTCCCTGCACGCTCCCGAACATCAAGCTCGTGTCGTCCTGCGGCAACGTGCCCGCCGGGATGATTCGAAATAGGCCAATCGTCATGATCAGGACGACCAAGGTGGCCCCGCTCATCCATGCCCGGCGCTTCAAAGCCCAACGAAGGCTGCGTTCGTAACCGCTGGCCAGGGCGTCGAGCAATGGTTCGATCCGGCGATCGAGCCAGGTCTCGCCAGGGCGTGGGCTGCGCTTGATGAAATAGGCGCAGACGACAGGGGTAACGACCAAAGAGACGATGGCCGAGATGACGACCGCCACGGAGAGCGTCACCGCGAACTCGCGCAGAAAACGCCCCTGGATGCCACTCATGAACAGAATCGGGATGAAGGCTGCCACCAGCGAAATGCTGATCGAGATGACAGTAAAGCCGATCTGCCGCGCCCCTTCCATGGCCGCACGCAGCGGCCGCATGCCGCGCTCCAGGTGGGCAAAGACGTTCTCGATCATGACGATCGCATCGTCGACGACGAAGCCGACCGATATGGTCAATGCCATCAACGAGAGATTGTCCAAGCTGTAATCGAGGATCCACATGACAGCGAGGGTGCCCGCGAGCGAGAGCGGCAACGCTAGGCCCGCGGCCAGGGTCGGCACAATGCGTCTTAGGAAAACGGCAACGACCGCCATCACCAGGACGGCGCTCAAGAGCAAGGTGAACTGCAAGTCGTGGACGGAGGCCTGGATGACCTCGGTCCGATCGGAAACGATGTTGACCGACATGCCCGCAGGGATGAATTCCGCCAGCTTCGGCAGTTGCGCCCTGATGCGGGCAACGGTGGCAACCGTATTCGCGTCCGCCGCCTTCTGTACGAAGAGAAGAATGGCCGGCTTCTGATTGAACCAGCCAGCGTTGAGTCTTGAACGACTGCCCTCTCGGATCGTGGCGATATCGCCCAGTCGCACGATCGTGCCGTCAGCCAGCTTTATCGGTACCTCGGCATAAGCAGCAGGCGTCTTCAACTGCCCATTCAGGCCGATGGTGATCGAAAGATCGCTGCTATCGAAGACGCCAAGAGGGCTGAGAACGTTCGAATTAGCTATCGCCGTCCGAACGTCATCCAGCTTGATTCCTCTGGCAGCGAGACGCCGGGGATCGACTGCGACCCGGATGGCGGGTTGTTCGCCACCGCTGACGGTCACTTCAGCCACCCCCTCGATCTGAGACAAACGGGGTCCCACCGTCGTGTCCGCGACGTCGTAGAGATCCCGGCTTGGCGATTGATCGGAAGTCATGGCCAAAATGAGAATGGGGATTGAGGCCGGGTTGGATTTGCGCAGCCGTGGTTGTTGGGTGAGGTCGGAGGGCAAGTCCTCGGCGGCTGCATTGATCGCGGCTTGAACGTCGCGCGCGGCGCCATCGATATCGCGCGAAAGATCGAACTGGACGTTAATATTGGTTGATCCGAGCGTGCTGCTCGATGTGATCGAGGTGACCCCGGCAATCTCGCCCATGCGCCGCTCCAGGGGCGCAGCCAGCGTTGCCGCGATCGTCTCGGGATCCGCGCCAGGCTCGCTAGCCGTCACCCTGATCGTCGGCAGGTCGACCATCGGCAAAGACGCGACCGGTAGAAAAGGATACGCGATGAGGCCTGTCAGAAGCAGCGCTATCGACAGCAGCAACGTTGCGATCGGCCGGCGGATGAAAGGTGCCGAGACGCTGAGCCGCATGGCCGCTACTCAGCGGGCCGGGCAAGGCCCGACGAACGAGGCCCTGCGACACTTCGAGATTTCGACCGACTGACTAGTCTGTCCTTGAGGCCACCCATCGCAAGGTAGATGACCGGGGTCGTGTAGAGGGTAAGAAGCTGGCTGAGCAGAAGGCCGCCGATGATGGTGATACCAAGCGGGACGCGCAATTCGGCCCCCGGACCGCTGCCTATTGCCAGCGGCACGGCGCCGAACAAGGCTGCTAGGGTAGTCATCGTGATTGGCCGGAAGCGGAGCGTTGCGGCCTGAAAAATTGCATCCAGCGGTGCAAGCTTGTCACGGCGCTCCGCCTCGATGGCGAAGTCAATCATGATGATGGCGTTCTTTTTGACGATGCCCATGAGGAGAACGATCCCGATCAGGCCCGGAAGCGTCAGTTCCAAATTGAAGAGCATCAGGGCAACGAGCGCCCCGACACCTGCCGATGGCAGGGTCGTCAGGATCGTGAAGGGATGGACGAGACTCTCATACAGAACACCCAGGACGATGTAGATGACTACAATCGCCGCCAAGATCAAAAAGGGCTCGTTCGCCGTGGATTTGGCGAACTCGGCGGCATCGCCGACAAAGACGCCCGATACTGTCTCAGGCATACGGATATCTTGCCGGGTAGCCTCGATCGCCGAGACGGCAGCACCCAGCGACATTGATGATGCAAGGTCGAAGCTGATCGTCGCAGCGGGAAACTGATCCTGGCGAAGGACGACCAGCGGTGCGGTCGTCCGCGAGATGCGCGCGACGGCCGTCAGAGGCACTTGCGTTCCATCGCTCGCACTGACGTAAAGCCGACTAAGCGTCGCTGGGTCGCGCTGGAACCGGGGCTCGGCTTCGAGGACGACGCGGTATTGGTTGGACTGACCGAAAATGGTCGAGATCTGCCGCTGCCCGAATGCGTCCGACAGCGCGTTCTGCACAGCACTCATCGTGACGCCGAGACGGCCGGCCAGGACGCGATCGACGTCGATTTGAACGCGTGGCCCGTAATCTTGAAGGTCTGAGGATACACCAATCAGTCCGGGGAGTGCCGACATCGCCGAGGTCAGACGCCCGGTCCATAGCTGAAGTGTTTTGCTGTCGCTGGAAGTCAGACGATACTGATACTGCGTCCTGCCTGTCGTCGTGCCGAGTTGCACGTCCTGGACGGGCTGGAAAAAAACTCGGACGGACGGCAACACCGCCAGACGTTGCTGCAGGCGGTCGACGACGGCCGAGATCGTCTGATCCCTGTCTTCCTTGGGCTTAAGAACGATCTGCAATCGCCCGGCATTCGGAGCCGAGACCGCTGTCCCGACACCGACTAGCGATGTCGTGCTGACGACGTCAGGATCCTGCCCCACAATTTCAGCAACCTGTTCCTGCGCGCGGCTCATAGCGTCGAAGGACACATCCTGCGCCGCTTCGGTTGTCGCAATGATCAGGCTGGTATCCTGTCGCGGCAAGAATCCTTTAGGCACGATGAGATATAGCCAGACGGTCAGGACGGCGGTGCCAATCGCCACCAGGAGCATCAGGATGCGATGCCTCAGGACGACACGCAGACTGCTGGCATAACCGGCTTGAAAGCCGTCCAGAATGCGTTCGATCCCGCGGCCAATAGGGCCTGGTTGCTTTGCATGGGAGCGATCGCGCATCAGGCGCGAGCACATCATGGGCGTGAGGGTCAAGGAGACGACCGCCGAGACGACGACGGCGATCGTCAAGGTCAGGGCAAACTCCCGGAACAGGCGCCCGACCACGCCAGTCATGAAAAGTAGAGGAATGAAGACCGCGATCAGGGACACGGTCAGCGAGATCACCGTAAAGCCGATCTCGCCAGCACCCTCGAAGGCTGCGCGTAGCGGCGGCATGCCAGCCTCGAGCCGACGGGAGATGTTCTCGATCATGACGATCGCATCGTCGACCACGAAGCCCGTGCCGATCGTGAGCGCCATAAGCGACAAATTGTCGAGCGAGAAGCCGCAAAGCCACATGACGCCAAACGTGCCGAGCAGGGACAAGGGCAGCGCGGTAGCGGCGATGAGCGTAGCACTTACCTGGCGAAGAAAGATGAAGACGACCATGACCACGAGGGCGGTCGAGAGCATGAGGGTGAATTGAACATCCTGCACGGAAGCGCGGATCGTCTCCGTTCGGTCATTGACGATCGAAAGGGCCGCACCTCGCGGCATCGCCTGCTTAAGGCGCGGCACAAGTTCGCGAAGGCTCTGAACCGTCTGGACAATGTTCGCGCCCGGCTGCCGTTGCACGTCGATCACGACCGCCGCACTCGCAGCCGACCAGGCGGCAACCTTGTCGTTTTCGACGCCATCAATGACGGAGGCGACATCACGCAGTCGGACAGGGGCGCCGTTCGCATAGGCAACGACAACGTCTTTATAGGCTTGTGCGTCCTCGAGCTGATCGTTGGCGGCGACGGTGAACGCCTTGTCCGCCCCGTTCAAGCTTCCTTTGGGCCCGTTCGTATTGGCATCGGCGATCGCCGTTCTAACGGTATCGAGGCCCAGCCCCAGACTGGCGAGCTTGTCGAGATCGACCTGGATCCGGACCGCTGGCTTGATGCCCCCTTGAACGGACACGCGCCCGACGCCGGCTACCTGACTCAGGCGCTGTGCTAGAAAAGTATCGGCAAGGTCCGCCAGCCTAGAAACGGGTAGCTCGCTGGAGGTCAGCGCGATGGTGAGGATCGGCACATCCGCCGGATTGACCTTCGAATAGGTTGGCGGATAGGGTAGGTTGCTTGGTAGCGTCGAGTCGGCCGCATTGATGGCGGATTGGATGTCCTGTGCCGCCGCATCGATATCGCGGTCCAATGCGAACTGAAGTGTGATCTGCGACAGACCGGCAGCGCTGGTAGAGCTCATCGACGTCAAGGACGGTACCTGGCCGAGCTGACGCTCGAGCGGTGCCGTCACCAGGTTGGCCATCGTATCAGCGCTGGCACCGGGCAGGCGGGTCGAAACCTGGATGGTGGGGAAATCGACCTCCGGCAATGAAGCCACGGGCAGTTCGCGATAGCCCATGATGCCCGCCAGCAGGAGGCCGACGGCCAACAACAATGTTGCTATCGGTCGGGCAATAAAAGGCGCCGAGACGTTCACGATCCTGATGCCGCACGGCTACCGGCGGCACCCGCATCACCAGCCGTACTGCGATCGATCCGGACCGCTTCCCCGTCGGTCAATCGGACAAACCCGGTCGTTATGACCTCGTCCTCTGCCGACAGGCCGCTCGTCACCACCGCCCGCTTTTCATCTTCTTGGGCCACCTGGATGGACTTGAGGCGAGCCACAGTCGCTGTATCGCCCTGCCTCTCGACAACGTAGGCAAAGGTACCATCGGGACCCTGCTGTACCGCTGCTGCCGGAATCGTCAGCGCATCCTTGCGAGTATCGATCTGCAACCTGACATTAACGAATTGACCGGGCCAGAGCTGCAACTCCGCATTTGGGAAGGTTGCCTTCAGCTTGATCGTTCCGGTGGTCGTGTCGACCTCGTTGTCGACGACTTCCAGTGAGCCCCGATCCAGCGGTTCGTCGGCACCACTCCGGAAGGCCTGCGCGGCTAGCGGCACGCCCGCAGCCATTGCGTTGCCTAGCGATGAAAGCTGGGTCTCGGGGAGAGTGAAGAGGACGGATATAGGCCGAAGCTGGGTGATCGTCACGATACCCGTTGTGTCCGATGCGCGCACGATATTGCCGACATCGACTTTGCGGATGCCAGTTCGCCCGTCGATCGGTGAGGTGATGCGCGTATAGCCAAGCGATGTGCGCGCGCTGTCGATGGCGGCCTGATCGGACTGGACCAGTGCCGTATATTGACGGACCTGCGCTGCCGCCGTGTCGGCTTCCTGCTTGGTGGCATAGTCGGTCTTGGCCAGCCGTTGATACCTTGCCGCGTCGAGCCTGGCATTGGCTAACTGCGCGTAGTCCTGGCCCATCTTGCCGATCGCCTCGTCCAATTGCGCCTGATATAGGGCAGGGTCGATGAGGGCCAGCAGGTCGCCTTTCTTGATATCCTGGCCTTCGCGGAAACGCAGCTCGAGCAGGCGGCCGTCGATCTGCGGCTGTACCAGCACGGATTGATAAGCCTGGACGGTCCCCACACCCTCCAAATAGACGGGCACGTTGGCTTGCTGAACGCGTGCTGTCAGAACCGGCACGATTGTCGATGAGGTAGCCTGCGCGTCGTGCTGGCCGGCGGTCTCGTGCCGCCGCCAAAAATACCAGCCAGCGCCGGCCAGAACGACGACCAGGAGAGAAATCAAGATCCACCGTTTGCGCATCACGGACGCCCACCGGCTCTGGAGACGCTGACGAGCTGCGCTTGCGCCGGTGTTTGGATAGGGTCGCCCGGTCGACTCCATCCACCGCCCAATGCCTGATAGAGGGTAACGATGGCTTGCAGACGGTCCAGCCGGACCTGTGCCAGCGAGTCGCGCGCGCTAAAGAGCGTCTGCTCCGTGCTGAGGGTGGTTTGGAGATCCACGATACCTTCCCCAAGACGCGCCAACGATATGTCATAGGCGCGTTGCGCCGCCTCAACTGAACGTTGTTGCAGGATTTCCTGCTCCTTGCTCTTTTGCACGGCGATGAGCGCGTCATCGACGTCCTGAAATGAGGCCAGGACGGCAGCTCGGTAATTAGCGAGCAGTTCCTCATAGACTGCCCTCTCGCCCGCGACCTGACCCTCCAACCCATAGAGGTCGAAGAGCGGCTGCGTGACGCCGGTGGCGAGTTGCCAGAACCGGCCGACGGGATCGAACAGTTCATGCAGGGCCGAACTCGTATAACCGGCGCTTCCAGTGAGCTGAATCGAGGGGAACATTTGCGCCTTCAACGCCTGGACATCGAATCGCGCTGCATCCAGGCTCGCTTCGGCATAAGCCACATCCGGCCGCCGGGCGAGAAGCTCGGAAGGAAGGCCGGGCAGGATTTGCGGCAACTGTAGGGAGGCAGGGTCGCTGCCCGCCACCTTCAACCGTTCTGGAGGTTCACCGACCAGAATGGCCAGAGCGTTGGTGTTCTGCTCGATAGCCTGCTCCAGCGGCGGAATGGCGACGCGAAGATCTGCTACCGCCGATTCCTGCTGGGTCTCGTCGAGCGCTGTGGCAAGGCCCGCTTCGCGTCTCGCCTGTAGGGCCTTGAGAATGTCCTCTGCCGCCTGGAGATTATCGTGCGCGATGCGAAGCCGTTCTTGGCCGACCAGGATGGCAAAATAAGTATTGGCGATCGACGCATCGATCCCAATCGCCACGTTTGCCTGATCGAAGCGCGTCGCTACCGCGCTAGCTTCGGCCGATTGGCGTTGCGCCCGGTTCTTGCCCCAGAAATCGATTTCATAGGATGCATCTAGCACCGCTTCATAGCTCTTCGAATCGTTGGAGCCGCCGGACGAGCTTCCCAGACTGGTTCCATCGACGCTCGTGAGTTTAGATGACGTTCCGCGCGTTTCCTGATGCGTGCGCGTCGCCGTCCCCGAGGCATCCAAACTGGGAAGCAGTGCTTGGGTAGCCACGCGGATCTGCGCGTCCGCCTGACGAACACGGGCGACGGCCGCCGCGATGTCCTGGTTGCTTGCTCGACCCCGGGCGATCAGGCCATCAAGTTCACCGGACCCGAACCCTCTCCACCATTCAGCATCAGGCCAAGCCGATGCGGCGCTCGCCGGCGTGGCTTTGAATGCTGCGGGAATATCGAGATCTGCTGGCGGTACGTTCGGGTTGAGCGCACACGCAGAGACCATGGCCGCCATCAATACCGTTGCGGATCCGCGAATGAGCACTGCGCGATGGAACGGGCGCCAGAACATTGCGCATGATTGGAGGTTCGGTGGGGCCATTCATGTCTCGACAGCTTCTTCGATAGAACCGGTTGTGCCAAGCTGGGTCATAAGGATCGAACGTTCGATCCGGGCAATCCCGTCGGTACAAGATGTGATCGTTAGCTTGGCCGCAAAATTGCCGGCGAAGCTACGCTGATGCACTCGCCTCGGCACTTCTTGCGCGACGCCGAGTTCCAGATTGATCGGGGGACGCAAGGTTCCGCGAATTGACGACAGCAAGGAGCTGCCTATGGCAAATGACGAGCAGGGTTTCCTCTTCGATCTCGACGGAACGTTGATGGACAGCGTGTATCAGCATGTGGTCGCCTGGTCCGAGGCACTGCAAAGCGTGGGGCTCGCCATTCCCGTCTGGCGCATTCACCGTCGCATCGGAATGAGTGGTGGGTTATTTGCCAGGGCATTGCAAAGAGAATCACCCATCCCGATCACCGACGAGCTCAGAGAGCAGCTCAACACGCTCCATACGGCCGCCTTCGAGCGCCACCTCGTCAACGTTCGTCCCCTGCCTGGAACCCGCGAGTTGCTCCAACGCCTCACCGACGAAGACGTGCCTTGGGCGATCGCAACGAGTGGAAGGGCGAGAACTGCTATGCCCATGATTGAGACGATCGGCCTCGACATGAGCAAGATGAAGATCGTCACCCGCGACGTGGTGCCGTATGCCAAGCCCAACCCAGACCTATTCCTGGAGGGTGCGCGTCAAATCGGCCTGCCGCCTGAAAAATGCTTCGTGATCGGTGACAGCATCTGGGACATCCTGGCGGCCCGCAGGGCAGGGTCCCTGGCCGTCGGCGTGCTGAGCGGCGGTTATGGCGAAAACGAACTCGTTCAAGCCGGGGCCTTTCGCGTGTTCGAGGATCCGGCACACCTCGATCGAGGCCTCTTCGAGCTGGGAGTTCGAATCTAGGCGCCCTCCCGATCGGGCACATACCGCTCGATGTCTGCAAGCCAAGCCCTCGCATTACCGTCCGAGGGCGCACGCCAGTCTCCGCGCGGGCTCAGTGAGCCGCCTGCCGCGACCTTGGGGCCATTGGGCAGGGCAGAGCGCTTGAATTGGCTGAACGCGAAGAACCGGCGAACGAACACCGTCAACCAGTGCTTGATGGCAGCGAGGTCGTAGGAAGGCCGGCGATCTGCCGGAAAATTCGACGGCCATGCGCCGGCGTCAGCGTCGCGCCAAGCGTGCCAAGCCAGAAAGGCAATCTTGGAGGGCCGCATTCCGTAGCGGAGCGTGTAGAAAAGGTTGAAGTCCTGCAAGGCATAGGGTCCGATGACCGATTCCGTGCTCTGGAGCGGCTGGCCTTCGCGCTGCGGCACCAGCTCGGGGGATATCTCCGTGGCGAGAATATCGGCCAGCACGGCCTCCGCCTGGCCCTTGAAGGCGGGCGTCGCCCCGACCCAACGGATCAAATGCTGAATGAGCGTCTTTGGCACCCCCGCATTCACGTTGTAGTGGGACATCTGATCGCCCACACCGTAGGTGCACCAGCCAAGCGCCAGCTCGGACAGGTCACCCGTGCCAAGGACGATGCCGTCATGCATGTTGGCCAAGCGAAAGAGATAGTCGGTGCGCAGGCCCGCCTGGACGTTCTCAAACGTGACGTCGAATTGCTCCTCACCTCGCGCGAACGGATGGCCGAGATCCGCCAGCATCAGGCGTGCCGCCGGGCGAATATCGAGTTCCCGCGCCGTCACACCCAGAGCAGTCATCAGGCGGTGGGCATTGGCCTTCGTCGCCTCGCCCGTGGCAAAGCCCGGCAGGGTGTAGGCGAGGATGTCGGCACGGGGCTTCTTGAGGACGTCCATGGCATGCGCCGCCACGATCAGAGCGTGGGTTGAATCGAGGCCGCCCGACACACCAATGACGATCTTGCCTATTCGCCCTGCTCGAAGGCGCTGCACCAGACCCGAGACCTGGATGTTATAGGCTTCATAGCAATCCTCTGAAAGTCGCGCTGCATTGGCAGGCACGAAGGGAAATCGCTCGAGCGGACGGCGTAAACCCAGGTCGATCGTGGGGGGATCCAACTCGAAGGTGACGCGCCGGTAGTCATTCGCGTTGACGGCAGCCTTGCGCGCATCGTCGAACGTACCGGTAGTCATCCGCTCCTGAGCGAGAAGGCCAAGATCGATATCGGCGATCGTGAGGGCCTCCACGTCGCTGAACCGGGGGCCCTCGGCCAGCAAAGCGCCATTCTCGAAGATGGATGTCTGTCCGTCCCAACTCAGATCTGTCGTCGATTCGCCAGCGCCTGCTGCCGAATATATGTAGGCGGCAAGACAACGTGCCGACTGCGAGCGGCAAAGGAGGGCCCGTTGCTCGGCCCGTCCGATCGTGATGGGGCTGCCCGAAAGATTAAAAAGCATATGCGCGCCAGCCAGCGCCAAGCTCGAGGAAGGCGGATTAGGAATCCACATATCCTCGCAAATCTCGATGCCGAAGGTGACGAGAGGAAGATCGGTGGCCGCAAAAAGGAGGTCCCAGCCAAATGGGACTTCACTGCCGCCGATAACGAGGCTGGCATTTGCGACGTCGTCGCCGGAAGCAAAGTGTCGACGCTCGTAGAACTCTCGATAGTTTGGCAAATAGATCTTTGGGACGATGCCCAAAATGGTCCCACGATGCAGGGCTATGGCGGTATTGTAGAGCCGCCCGCGATATCTGAGCGGGGCGCCGACGATCAGGACGGGCATCAATTCCCGCGTCGCCTGGCAGAGCTCGATCAGAGCGGCTTCAACGGCATCCAGAAGGGCGTTCTGATGCAAGAGATCTTCGATAGAATAGCCCGATAGGCTGAGCTCCGGGAACACCGCAACAGCCACGCCTTCGGCATGACATCGATGGGCGATCTTCAATATGGCGGCGCCATTGCCGCTAGGATCGGCCAACACCGTCGAGAAGGTACAGGACGCAGCCCGCACGAATCCGTGACTATAGAGCGAATGGAACGTCATGTTGCCCAACGTCGGCCGATCATTTGCCGCCATGATAGAACGCGCTCCGTTCCTTGTCACAGCCAGGTTGGGGCCCTGCCGCGCGGCGGCCGGAGGTTCGCGAAAAAACGCGACGGATCAGGAACTTCTATGCCCTCTCATCGCTTTATTTGCTGGCTGCAAATGAGCGAACCGTCGTATCAAGCGATGTCGTTATTTGAGGCCATCAACCTTGGGATCAGGGCAGCACGAACTTATCACGCCAAGGATTGGTTCCGCGATCGTGGCATAGGTTGTTGTGCTTCATGATGGTGTAGAGATGGATCGGATCGCATGAGAATTGCCCAGGTTTCGCCGCTCTTCGAGAGCGTGCCGCCCAGGCTTTACGGGGGCACGGAACGCATCGTGTCGTTTCTGACCGAGGAATTGGTGCGCAAGGGGCATCAGATCTCTCTGTTCGCCAGCGGTGATTCTTTGACGACATCCGAGCTTGTTCCTTGCGCACCGCGTGCGCTGCGCCTCGACAGTCGGGTCAAGGACCCCCTGCCACACTACACGCTCATGATGGAGAAAGTTCGCCAGCGGGCGCACGAGTTCGACATCATCCACTTCCATATCGACCATCTTCAGCATCCGCTCATGCGCATGGTCGACGTTCCGCACGTAACCACACTGCACGGCCGCCAGGACATGACGGATCTGCAGCCGCTTTATCGCGAATTCGACCGCGATCCGCGGGTATCGATCTCCATGTCGCAGCGCCAGCCTGTGCCTTTCTTGAACTTTGCGGGAAATGTCTATCACGGCCTGCCCAAGGATCTCTTGACGTTCAGCCCTTCGCCGACACGGGGCTATCTGGCGTTTCTTGGCCGCATGTCGCCAGAGAAAGGGCCGGAGGAAGCCATAGAGATCGCCGTTCGCGCGGGCATCCCCTTGAAGATGGCTGCCAAGATCGATCCCGCTGACCAGGCCTATTTCGACCAGCGCATCAAGCCGCTACTCGATCAGCCGCTGATTGAATATGTGGGCGAGATCAACGATCATCATAAGGCGGAATTCCTGGGCGGCGCCCAAGCGATGCTCTTCCCCATCAATTGGCCCGAGCCCTTCGGCATCGTGATGATTGAGGCCATGGCCTGTGGAACGCCGGTGATAGCGTTTCCCTGCGGCTCGGTTCTCGAAGTCATCGACGATGGCGTAACCGGGGTACTCGTCAACGACATCGAGCAGGCCGTTGAAGCGGCTCGAACCATTCATCGCTTCGATCGCCGGCGAGTCAGGGCGCATTTCGAGCGACGCTTTACTGCCAACCGCATGGCGGATGATTATTTGGCGATCTACGAGCGCGTGATCGCTGAGCGGCGACGAGACAAAGGTGAGCCGACGTCTGCTAGGTCAGGGATTGCCTCCATGAAGGCCAAGCCTCTGGCCTCGTGAGATAGGCGACGGAATGATGGGCAGGAAGCGGTCCGCGAGCAAAAAGTACGGTCAATTCATCATTGCTTATTGCCCTATCACGACATTGAGCGATCGGGTCTGCTCGTCGATCCGACGCGAGACTTCTACCAGCCCAAATTCCCGCTAGAGCCAGAGTTGGACGATCCTAGGAAAGGACCCTCGCCATGGCTACCGCCAAGAAGCCCGCCGACCTAAAGAGCCAAGGCGACGGCGCTCGCATGCATGCCACCCGTAACAACACGACCTCGAACGCGAAGACGGTATCGATCGATCTTCTATCCAAGCGTTTGGCCGACGGCATCGATCTCTCTTTGACGATCAAACAAGCGCACTGGAATCTCAAAGGACCGCAATTTATCGGCATCCACGAGATGCTAGACGGCTTTCGTGACGAGATGGACGATTTCAACGACAAGGTTGCCGAGCGCATTGCGCAGTTGGGCGGCACGGCCAAGGGTACCGTCCAGGCGGTTAGTGCATCGACTGCGCTCGATCCTTATCCAACTGATATCTATGCCATCGCCGATCATCTAGCGGCTCTTATTGATCGTTTTGCGGCTTACGCGAATGCGGTCCGTCAGAACATTGATGAGACAGACGAGGCGGGTGATCCCGGGACCGCCGACCTGTTTACCGAGATCTCGCGCGGCGTCGACAAGCAGCTCTGGTTCCTCGAAGCTCACGTGCAAGAGCCCACCGGCAAGCTGCGGGATGGCAACAAAGCCTGACCATACCAAAGCAGGTCGGGCTGCTAGGTAGCATTGCTCTAGGCAGCTTGTTCCTGATTGCCGGCGGCAGTGCTCGTCGCGCGAAGCGGTTGTCGCTCGCGAGGCGGTGCGGAACCCGCGACATGGTAGGGTGCATTGTCGCGCGGCAGAGGCTGCCGGCGTCGTAGGACATCAGCCATTTTTTCCGCGATCATGATCGTAGCCGCGTTGAGATTGCCCGTGATAATTTCCGGCATGATCGACGCATCGATGACTCGTAATCCTTCGATTCCATGCACGCGTCCCTCGGCGTCCACGACGGCATGATCGTCTGTTCCCATCCTGCAGGAACAGGAGGGATGATAGGCGGTCTCGGCGTGTCCTCTGACGAAGGCATCAAGCTCGGCGTCGCTCTGCGCGTCGATCCCCGGCTTGAGTTCCTGGCCACGGAACGGATCGAGCGCCGGCTGCGCCATAATCTCCCGCGTCAGGCGGATAGCCTGGCGAAACTCCAACCAATCCTGCTCGTGGCTCATATAATTGAAGAGTATGCTGGGCATGCTGCGAGGGTTTCTGTCGCGTATCTGGACGCGGCCTCGCGAAGGTGAACGCATAGAACCCACGTGAGCTTGAAACCCGTGCATTTCTATACCCTTCGAGCCATTGTAGTTGATGGCTATCGGCAGGAAATGAAACTGGATGTTGGGCCAGGCGAAACGCTCATCGGATCGGATAAAGCCACCGGCTTCGAATTGATTGGACGCTCCTATGCCTCGGCCGAAGAGAAGCCATTCAAGACCGATTTTCGGCTGGTTCCACCATTTTGTCGCGGGATAGAGCGACACGGGTTTGAGGCAGGCATATTGCAAATACATCTCAAGGTGATCCTGGAGATTACTTCCTACCCCCGGCATATCCTGAACAAGTTGAATATCATGCTGCCGCAGGAGGGCAGCCGGCCCCACGCCAGAGCGCTGTAGAATGATTGGCGAGGCGATGGCACCGGCGCAGAGCAGAACCTCGCGCTCGGCAATGGCCTCGAAGATCTGGCCCCTATGTTCGTAACGTACCTTAGTTGCCCGCCTGCCGTCAAAAACGATCACGTCGGTTAGAGCGTGCGTCCGGATGGTGACGTTCGGTCTACTCTTCGCCTGATCGAGATAGCCCCGGGCGGTTGAGGAACGACGCCCGTTGCGGGTAACCGAACGGTCCATCGGACCAAAGCCTTCCTGGCTATAGCCGTTGAGATCCTCCGTGCGTCGATAGCCAGCCTGAACGCCCGCCTCGACCATTGCTTCAAAGAGCGGATTCGCCCCGGGCTTGGACGTGGTGACGGATAGCGGCCCGCTATCCCCGTGATAGTCGTTGCCGCCAATATCGCGCGATTCCGCCTTCTTGAAATAGGGCAGGCAGTCGGCATAGCTCCAGTTCTGGAGGCCCGGCTTCTGCGCCCAGTTGTCATAATCCAACGCGTTCCCGCGGATATAGCACATCCCATTTATCAGAGATGAGCCGCCCAGCCCCTTGCCTCGCCCGCATTCCATGCGGCGATTATCCATGAATGGCTCGGGTTCGGTCTCATAGGCCCAGTTATATCGCCGTCCCTGGAGGGGATAGGCTAGTGCCGCTGGCATCTGCGTGCGGAAGTCGAAGCGATAGTCAGGTCCACCTGCCTCAAGCAAAAGCACGGTGATGTCTGGATCTTCGCTCAGTCGGGTGGCCAGAACGTTACCCGCCGAGCCGGCGCCGATGATGACATAGTCGAATGAGGTGCGCGGCTTCATTGGGATAGCTCCGATCGCTGAAATCTGCAGGCACGCATCCGGACCTAAAAGCTCGGCGGATAGGGACCCAACTCGACCTGAACGGCCTTGATGCGCGTATACTGCTGTAAAGTAGCCAGGCCATTCTCGCGCCCGATACCTGAACGCTTGAACCCGCCGACGGGCATCTCAGGTGGCGAACCGCCCCACGTATTGATCCAGCATATGCCGGCTTCCAGCCGGTGGATGACCCGGTGGGCACGGGCCAGATTTTCGGTCACGACCCCGCCGGCCAAGCCGTACGGCGTCGCATTGGCACGCCGAACAACCTCCTCTTCATCATCGAAGACAAGCAGACAGAGTACGGGCCCGAAAATCTCCTCGCGGACGATACGCATCGAATCATGGCAATCGGCGAAGATGGTGGGCTCGACGAAGCAGCCTCTGACAAAGGCGCCCTCCATCCTGTTGCCCCCGCTAAGGAGCGTCGCCCCTTCCCTTTTGCCGGCGGCGATATAGTCCAGCACCTTGGCCATGTGGGCAGCGCTGACCAGCGGGCCGAAATTCGTCGCCGGATCTTCGGGATCGCCGACGCGGACACGCTTGATCCGCTTCAGCAGACGTTGCACGAAGTCATCATAAACGCGCCGTTCGACGAAGACTCGGGTACCGTTGGTACATACTTGGCCGGAGCTATAGAAATTGGCCGTCATCGCAATGTCGGCGGCACGCTCAAGATCGGCATCGGCAAAGACGATAAGCGGCGACTTGCCGCCCAACTCCATCGTGACGTCTTTCAAGGTCGAGAGGGCTGCATCGGCCATGACCCGGCGTCCGGTTTCGACGCCGCCAGTGAACGAAATCTTCTCGATACCATTATGCTTGGTGAGGGCGCTCCCGACCTCCCGGCCGCCCTGGACGACATTGAAGACGCCCGGAGGAAGACCGGCCTCCAGGTAGATGCGTGCAAGCTCCAGCGCACTCAGCGGCGTGACCTCCGAGGGCTTGAAGATCATGGCATTCCCAGCGGCTAGCGCCGGTGCTGACTTCCAGAGGGCGATCTGGATGGGATAGTTCCAGGCTCCGATCCCGGCCGTGACACCCAGAGGCTCCCGGCGCGTATAGGCAAAGAGCGTCGAATTGAGCGGGATCGCTTCGCCTTCGATGGCACTGGTCAGGCCCGCGTAATATTCGAGCACATCGGCGCCCGTGGTGATATCGACGGTGCTTGTCTCGGCGATCGGCTTGCCGGTGTCCCGGGTCTCGAGCAGGGCCAGCGCCTCATTACGCGCGCGCAGAATATCCACTGCCCGCCGCAAAACGCGACCGCGCTCGACGCCGGTATAAGCGGCCCAGCGGCCCTGCCCCTCCGTGGCGCTTCGAACGGCCATGTCTATTTCAGCCGGGCCACTCGGCACGATCTCCGCTAGGATCTCGCCATTAGCCGGGTTGATCGAGTGGAAAGGTTCACCGCCAGCCTGGACTTCCCGTCCGTCTATGAAGCTTCCAACCCGTCCAACCATGCTCTTGGCTCCAATAACCGGTACGCCCATTATTTAACTTGGATGATCAATATAAATCCAGAACGGATTGGTCATAGGTGTCCACGGGTCTAAAGCTCGCGGATCACCACCTGTCGGACGAGGCGCAATGATTGGCCAGGATCGACCGCGACGAAGCGGTCTCTTTCTGCCGGCATCGAACGAGCGGGCGTTGAAGAAGGCGCGAAGCTTGGCAGCCGATGCCCTGATCCTGGATCTCGAGGATGCTGTGGCCCCGGAGAAAAAGCACTTGGCGCGGGATGCCATGATCGCGGCATTGACGGAACGGTCGAGCTTCAGGCCCCGGGAGATCGTCATCCGCGCGAATGCGCTGCGCACTCCTTGGGGGGAAGCTGATCTTACTGCTATCGGTAAGGCTGGACCGGATGCCGTCCTGTTGCCCAAGGTGGAGGCGGTGGCCGAGATCGAGGCTGCCTGTGCCGTTTTGGCTCATACTGGCAACAAAGACCTGCCCGTCTGGTGCATGATCGAGACTGCGTTGGGCGTCGTCAATGTCGAGGCGATCGCGTTCCATTCCCGGGTCCGGGGAATCGTCATGGGCACGTCCGATCTCGGCAATGACCTGAGGCTTCGCCCAGGACGAGACCGAGCACCGCTCCTCTATGCGCTCGGACGCTGCGTCCTGGCGGCTCGGGCCGCCGGCAGGATCGTCCTGGATGGCGTCCATCTCGACATGGACGACATGGAGGGCTTTCTGAGCGCTTGTCAGCAGGGCCGCGACATGGGGTTCGATGGCAAGACGCTGATCCATCCAGCTCAGATCGAGGGAGCGAACACCGCTTTCGGCCCATCGGCCGACGAAATCGAGGCGGCGTACCGCGTCATCGAAGCCTTCGAGTCGGCCCGTCAACACGGCAGCGGCCTTGCCGTCCTCGATGGCCGGCTTGTGGAGAATCTGCATGTCGAGGAGGCACGGCGCCTCCTGGCCCAGGCCGATGCTATCAGCGACGTTCAGGCGCGCTCATAGATGAAACGCGCGCGAATGGTCCCCTCGATGCTGACCAGATCGTTCAAAATGCCTTCGGGGTTGGCAGCCGTTCCCTCGACGTCCATGACGACATAGCCAATATCGCTATCGGTTTCGAGATATTGCGCGTTGATGTTGACGCCGCGCCGCGTGAAGACATCGACGGCGCGTGCCAGCATGCCCGGCATATTGCGATGCACATGCATGAAGCGGAGCCCCGACGGGCGCGGGTGTAACTGGACCTGAGGGAAATTGACGGCACCAGCAGTGGTGCCGACGTCGGAATACTCGATCAGTTTTTGCGCCACCTCATGGCCGATCCGCGCCTGTGCCTCGGATGTCGAACCGCCGATATGGGGGGTGAGGATGACGTTCGGGATGCCTCGCAGAGGCGAGATGAAGTCTTCATCGCCGCCCTTTGGCTCTCGGGGAAAGACGTCGACCGCAGCACCCAGGAGATGGCGGCGCCGCAAGGCATCGGCTAGCGCCTCAACATCGACCACGCGGCCCCGGGCGGCATTAATGAGAAAGCTGCCCTGGCGCATGCGGGCCAGTTCCTCGGCGCCGATCATGCCTTGCGTGCTAAGGGTGTCGGGAACGTGCAGGGAGATCACGTCCGCTGCTTCCAAAAGCTCGCCTAAGGATGAGACGCGCTCCGCCTGGCCCAAGGCTAGCTTGGGGACGGGATCGAAGAACAGGACGCGCATGCCGAGGGCCTCGGCCATCACCGAGAGCTGAGTGCCGATATTGCCATAGCCGACAATGCCCAACGTCTTGCCACGGACCTCCCAGCTGTTGGCAGCCGATTTGATCCACTGGCCCTCGTGCGCGGCGCTGGATTTAGGAAAGATCCCACGCATGAGCATGATGATCTCGCCGATGACCAATTCGGCCACGCTGCGCGTATTAGAGAAAGGGGCGTTGAATACCGGGATGCCCCTGCGTTTCGCACTGCTCAGCTCAACCTGGTCGGTACCGATGCAAAAGCAGCCGACTGAGACTAGGCTGTCGGCAGCCGCCAGCACGCGTTCCGTCACCTGGGTCCGCGAACGAATGCCGAGGAACCAGACGCCCGGGATTCGACGGATCAACTCTTCCTCGGAAATGGAGGCCGGATAATGTTCGACGTCGAGATAACCGGCGTTGTGAAGATCCAAAACGGCGTTCTCATGCACGCCTTCCAGCAGCATGATACGGATCTTGTCCTTGGCTAGAGGTGCCATGGTGACATTGCTTTCTCGTAGTGACCCGATCGGTCAAAGGGCGCCCTGAATAAGCCCCTCGACATCGGAGGGGAAGAGCCGATCCGAGGATCCTGCCACAAGAGGCGAGGCAGGCGTTCATGCTCTGAGGAAGAGGGCCGCGAGGGAACTGGCTTATCTCTATGCCGTTTGCCGTGTCGAGACGCAGGGATATCGGGGAGTTGTATTGATGCCGTCAGTGGCGCCGAGAATCTATGACCTCAACCCCCTGCTGGCAGGACCGATCGAGAGTTGGGGGCCACATCTAGAACGCATAGCCGCCATGGGATTCGACACTGTCCATGTGTTGGGGCTCATGGCGCCGGGCGCATCAGGCAGCTTGACGGCCGTCGCGGACCCTTTTGAGCTGCATCCGAGTCTGAGAGGCAACTCCCCACTATCTGCTGAAAAGCTCATCGCAGCGATGGTCCTTGCTGCTACCGGGCTTGGACTCAAAGTTTCGACCGATCTCCCGGTGTCACGGGTCGCAATCGATGCCAAACTGGTGCAATCCAACCCCAGCTGGTTCTCCTGGGAAAATGGACGCCCAGCGATTGCCGTCGAGGCAGGCCCAGGCGGCCAACCTCACGCCCTGGGCGATAGCACGGATCTTCCTTTCGACAATTCCAATCTTCTGGTCGAACAAGCAGACCATTCGGCAAAGATCGCAAGCCATTTCCTGGATCTGGGGCTGGCCGGATTCCGTTGCCCTCGAGCTTCGGCCGCACCATCGGATCTCTGGCGGAACCTTATCGGCCGGGTACGTACGTCCCATCCTGACGCGACCTTCATCGCAGCATCGTTGGGCGTGCCCTTCGAAGCCGTGGCGGCACTTGAGGGGTGCGGCTTTGATTACGTGCTCGACAGCAGCCGCTGGTGGGATCTTCGCGAGCGTTGGTTTCCCATGCAGCGCGAAGAACTCCGTCGGGTAGCCTCTCCGGCCGCTTTCCCGGAGGAGCCGCAAGGGCAGCGGCTGGCCGAATCGTTCGATGTCGGTGATACAAAATCACTACGCCGCCTCTATCTGGCGCGTTACAAAATCGCAGCTTGCATCGGCACCGCGCTGATCATGCCCATGGGCTACGAGTACGCCTCCCGCCGACGCTTTGATCCCATCCACGGAACGAAGGACGAATGGGACGCCGACGTGGCGGCAGCTGAAATAGAGCTCGGCCCCGACATCGCGATCATCAACGCCGCCAAATCGGCAAGCGCCGCGCTCAATTATAACGGCCCGCTGATCGTGGCGACGCCACCCAACGGTAATATCGTCGGCCTCATCCGTCTGGATAAGAGTGCAGCCGGCCTGGCGACGGCAGGGGCTGCTCTGGTCATCAACCCGGATCTGTCCCGCGTCTTTCCGGCTGAGGCCGGCCCCCTGCTCACTGCATCCGGCGGCAAACTCGGCGCCTTCGTTGAGATTGGCGATGGCGGTGCTCTCGACGCCAACCGGACCCTCGACGTCCAGCCCTTGGAAGCACGCCTCTTTCTGGCGACCGAGCCGCCTGCGCGAGCAATGCCCGCTCTCGAACCGCCAATTACCCACGGGCGCGTCGCCATCGAACGGGTCGAGCCCGAGGTGGATGGCGGCCGTTTTCCCGCCAAGCGGATCGTTGGCGAAAAAGTGGACGTCGAGGCCGATATCGTTTGCGACGGGCATGACATCATCGCAGCGCAGGTTCTCTTCAGAGCGATCGACGAGGCAGGGTGGCAGACGGCCCCGATGGCGTTCGTCAATAACGATCGCTGGCGGGGCAGCTTCATCGTCAGCCGCAACACACGCTATGTCTTCACCCTCGAAGGCTGGAAGGATCCGTTCGCCTCCTGGCGTTATGAGGTCACGAAAAAATTCGACGCGGGCGTGCCGATTGCCCTGGAACTGATCGAAGGGCGCCACATCGTCGAGCGGGCCGTCAAGGAGATGGACGGGAAGGAGAATGCGGCCGACGGCCAAGCACTGGCCGAACTTTTGACAAAGCTGAACCAGATCGAGGATGCGGACCAGGCCGGACAGTTGGCTCTTCTCCTCTCGCCTGCGGTGCAAGCACTGATGGAGCGGGTCGGCCCCCGCAACCAGATCAGCCGCTACGAGCGCGAGCTCGAAATCACTGTCGATCGCACGGCTGCCGCTTTTGCCGCCTGGTATGAGCTTTTTCCCCGCTCGATGAGCGATGATCCGGCACGACATGGGACGTTCGACGACGTCATCAAGAAGCTGCCTTACGTCAAATCAATGGGGTTCGACGTTCTCTATTTTCCTCCTATCCACCCGATTGGCCGGAGCAATCGCAAAGGCCGAAACAACACGCTCAAAGCCACAAAGAACGACCCTGGCAGCCCCTACGCGATCGGCTCCCCAGAAGGAGGCCACGACGCTATCCATCCGGAGCTTGGTACTATGGCGGGCTTCAAGCGCCTGATCGATGCAGCTGCGGATGCCGGTCTTGAGATCGCAATTGACTTCGCCATTCAATGCTCGCCGGATCACCCCTGGATAAAGACGCATCATGGCTGGTTCGAATGGCGGCCCGACGGCAGCATCCGCTATGCTGAGAACCCGCCCAAAAAATACCAGGACATCGTCAATGTCGATTTCTACGCGAAGGATGCCGTTCCTGGCTTGTGGGAGGCTCTGCGCGACGTCGTTCTTTTCTGGTGCGAGGCGGGCATCAAGATCTTCCGGGTCGACAATCCGCACACCAAACCTCTTCCGTTCTGGGAATGGCTGATTGCTCAGGTCCAAAAGCGCTATCCCGAGACGATCTATCTGGCCGAGGCCTTCACCAGACCAAAAATGATGAAGCGACTGGCAAAGCTCGGCTTCACACAGTCTTATAGTTATTTTACTTGGCGAAATACAAAATTTGAACTTTCTAATTATTTGACAGAACTCATTCAGGAAGATACCAAGGAGTATATGCGAGTCAATTTCTTCGTGAATACGCCCGACATCAATCCGGTCCCGCTGCAGACGGCCGGCCGTGCCGGTTTCAGGATTCGCGCGCTCATGGCGTCGACCCTCTCGCCCGTCTGGGGGCTCTATTGCGGTTTCGAGCTCTGCGAGGCAACGCCGATCCCGGGCCGGGAAGAGTATCTGGATTCGGAGAAATACGAGATTAGGGCCTGGGACTGGGATCGGCCCGGCAATATCCGCGAGGATATTGCGTTCTTCAATCGGCTACGACGGGAAAATCAGGCGCTTTGGGGTTTTCGCAATCTCGAATTCTTGCCGAGCTCAAATGACCAAGTGCTAGTCTACGTGAAGTCGACGGCAACCTTGGATAATATTATCGTCATCGCGGCCAACCTCGACACTTACAATCCGCAGCAGACCTATTTCGAGCTGCCCCTATGGCGTTACGGCCTTGCCGACGACGCTGCCGTCATCGTCGAGGATCTAGTAAGCGGCCAGCGCTTCGACTGGCACGGTAAAAATCAGCACGTGTGGCTCGACCATAATAACAATCCCTACGCAATTTGGCGCGTGGTGCTGCCTGGGCTTCCATCATGACGAAAACTATTTCGAATCCCTCGCCGATCAGCGCCGCCCTGGGAACCATCCCGGAGTCGGTGACCGTACCGCCTCTGCACGAAAAAGATCCTCAGTGGTATAAAGATGCGGTCATCTATCAGACCCACATCAAGGCTTTCGCTGATAGTAATTCCGACGGAATCGGCGACTTCGAGGGACTTATATCGAAACTAGATTATATTGCTGAGCTTGGTGTTTCGGCAATCTGGCTTTTGCCATTCTATCCCTCGCCTTTACGCGACGACGGGTACGACATCTCCGACTATCGAACGGTCAACCCGGCTTACGGGACGATGCGGGATGTTCGACGCTTGGTACACGAGGCCCATAGACGCAATCTACGTGTCATCACTGAGCTGGTGATCAACCACACCAGCGACCAGCACCCCTGGTTTCAGAAATCCCGTGCGGCTAAGCCCGGCTCCAAATGGCGGGACTATTATGTCTGGAGCGACAGCGACCAGAAATACAAAGACACCCGGATCATTTTTATCGACACCGAGAAGTCAAACTGGACTTGGGACCCGGTGGCGGGTGCTTATTACTGGCATCGGTTCTACAGCCACCAGCCTGATCTCAATTTCGACAATCCACGTGTGATGGACGAGGTGCTGGCCCTGCTCCGCTACTGGCTGGACATGGGTATCGACGGGCTGAGGCTTGACGCGATCCCCTATCTTATCGAGCGCGATGGCACAAATTGCGAGAACCTGCCCGAGACGCATGGCGTCCTCAAGCGTATCCGCGCTGCGATGGAGGAACGCTACCCCGACAAGATGCTATTGGCCGAGGCCAATCAGTGGCCCGAGGACACGCGACCTTATTTCGGTGACGGCGATGAATGCCACATGGCCTTTCATTTCCCGCTCATGCCGCGAATGTACATGGCAATCGCCCAGGAGGACAGGCATCCGATCACCGATGTGATGCGTCAGACCCCGGAGATCCCGGAGAATTGCCAGTGGGCAATCTTCCTGCGCAATCATGACGAGTTGACGCTCGAAATGGTGACGGAGAACGAGCGGGAATATCTTTGGAACACATATGCCGCCGATCGCCGGATGCGAATCAATCTCGGCATCCGCCGGCGCTTGGCCCCGCTCCTGGACAATGACAGGCGGCGTATCGAGCTCATGAACGCCCTGCTGTTTTCCATGCCGGGCACGCCGGTCGTCTATTATGGCGATGAGATCGGCATGGGCGACAATATCTATTTGGGTGACCGGGACGGCGTGCGGACCCCTATGCAATGGTCGGTCGACCGAAACGGCGGATTTTCGCGCGCGCAGCCTCAGCGACTCTACTCACCGCTCGTGCAAGATCCGATCTACGGTTACCAGGCGGTCAATGTCGAGGCGCAACAGCAGAGCCCTTCGGCGCTTTTGAACTGGATGAAGCGGATCATCGCGGTCCGCCAAGGTCGCAAGACCTTCGGACGCGGCTCCCTGACGTTCCTCTATCCACGCAATCGCAAGACTCTATGCTATCTGCGCGAATATGAGAGCGAGACTATTCTTTGCATCTTCAACCTTTCGCGCAATGCGCAGGCGGTCGACCTTGATCTTCGCGCCTACAAGGACCGGATACCCGTCGATCTGATCGGCCGGAGCCCATTTCCGCCAATCACCGAGCAGGCCTATCGCTTCACGCTGCCGCCTCATGCGTTTTTCTGGTTCACGCTGGCGGAAGCAAGCCAGGTCAGTGCGCTCGGCAGTCAGACGCCCGAGCCCTTGCCCGACTTCATCACGATGGTACTGGGGCCGGATTATCAGGAAATCCGGGGCGGCCACGCCGGCCGGGACCTCGTCCTTCAGGTCATGCCGGAATATCTACCCAAACAACGATGGTTCGCCGCGAAAGATCGGGTCCTCCAGAAGATTACGCTGGGCGCTCGTGCTCTACTGCGCGAGCCACAAGGAGGCGGCTTTTTCCTGGGAGAGCTCGAGGTCGCCTTCAAGGATGCGGCCGACCAGCGTTATCTTCTGCCTTTGACGATTGCCTGGGGCGAAGAGCATCTGGATCAAAATAGCGCTCTTCTTCCCTACATACTCGCACGCGTTCGCCGTGGCCCGAAGATCGGCGTCCTCTATGATGCGACCCAGTCGGATGAATTTCCACGGCGTATCATCCGGATGATGGCAGCCGCCCGAGATATCGCCGTCGAAGGTGGCAAGCTCAAATGCTACTCAGGCAGGCTGAGCAATCGGCTCGAGATCGAGCCGGATGTCAGCGTTCGACGGCTGAACGCCGAGCAGAGCAATACGTCGATCCTGGTCGGCGACGATGCGATCGTTAAGATCTACCGACGCCTCGAGCCTGGCATCCACCCGGAACCCGAGATCGGCCGCTTCCTGACCGACGTCGCAGGATTCGCCAACACACCGCCATTGCTGGGGTCGATCGAGCGAATCGCCGAGGACGGGACGTCCTGTTCCTATGCCGCTTGCTTCGGCTTCGTCGCCAATCAGGGCGACGGTTGGAGCTTCACGCTCGACCATATCGACCGCACGCTCGACGAATATCGGGTGGCGACCGACGAGGTTCGCGCATCGGAAGAACCGCACGGGATGTATCTCGCCATTGCCCGTTTGCTTGGGCAGCGCACGGGCGAGATGCACAAGGCCTTCGCCATCGACACCGACGATCCCGCCTTCGCCCGCGAGCCGCTGACTCGAGAAGACCTCGAGCTTATGCGAAGAGAGGTCCGCCAACAGGTCGAGGCGGGTTTTGCGGCACTCGAGGCCGCCCGAGAAGGGGCGAGCGACGCCATGCGCGCCTCGATCGACGAGGCACTCACCTACAAGGCCGAGGCGGAACAGATCATAGATGCCATCGCCGAGGTACCTGAGGGCCTGACAAAGACGCGCTTTCACGGCGACTATCACCTGGGTCAGGTGCTGATCGCCCAAGGCGACATCATGATCCTCGATTTTGAGGGAGAACCCGCAAAGTCGATCGACGAGCGTCGCGCGAAAAGCTCGCCCATCAAGGATGTGGCAGGCATGATGCGCTCGTTCGACTATGCCGCCTGGGCAGCCGTCTTCCGCTACGCGGAGAGCGATCCGGCCGCGTTTGATTCGCTCCTGGTGCCAGCTCTAAGCTGGCGGCAACAGGCGCAGGAAGCATTTCTTGCCGGTTACAACGACGCCATTGGCGAAGCCTCGTTCTACCCCGCCGACCCAAATTCGGCCGCGGCCCTCTTGGAACTCTTCACGCTACAAAAGCTCTTCTACGAAGTTGCATACGAGGCGGCCAATCGCCCGACTTGGCTGAGCATTCCGCTAAGCGGCCTGCACGACCTCTTCAGGGGTACAGGAACGGAGGACACTGATGGCCACGATTGAGCGAAAGGCGCCAGCTTACGCTGCCGAACCGGCGGCTGTGGCCGCTTTGGTCGAAGGTCGCCACGGCGATCCTTTCGCGATCCTCGGCATGCATGGCGGCAATGGCCAGCCACTGGTGGTGCGCACTTTTCAGCCCGGCGCCCGAGCCGTGCGTGTCCTGGCGGGCGAAGCGCTTGTCGCGGAACTGACGCAGACGCATGCGGCCGGTTTTTTCGAGGGTGAAATCCCGCTTCGCCAGGAGCCCTTCGCCTATCGCCTGCGTATCGCTTGGGCAGTAGGCGAGAGCGAGATCGAGGATCCCTACCGCTTTGGCAATATTCTAGGGGAGATGGACGTTTATCTCCTGCGTGAGGGGACGCACCGCAAGCTCTATGAAAAGCTGGGGGCTCATCCCAGCGAGATGGATGGCGTGGCGGGCACAAGCTTCGCGGTCTGGGCACCTAGTGCGCAACGCGTAAGCGTCGTCGGCGGCTTCAACTACTGGGACGGGCGTCGCCATCCGATGCGCAACCGTATCGAATGCGGGGTATGGGAACTCTTCATCCCGGGCGTGGGGGAAGGCGAACTCTACAAATACGAGATCATTGGTGCCGACGGCACGATGCTGCCGCAAAAATCCGATCCTGTGGCACTGGCGACTGAACGATCGCCATCCACCGCATCGATCGTCAAGGGTCTCGTCGACCGCCCTTCCCGCTCGAATTCATGGATGGTCCGGCGCGAAGCGCGTCAACGTCGCGATCAGCCGATCAGCATCTATGAGGTGCACGCTTTTTCATGGCGGCGCGTGCCGGAAGAAGACAATCGCCAGTTAAGTTGGCGTGAACTTGCAGAACAGCTCGTGCCCTATGTCAAGGATATGGGCTTCACGCATATCGAGCTTCTTCCTATCAGTGAGTTCCCGTTTGAGGGCTCATGGGGCTACCAGCCGATCGGCCTCTTCGCCCCCACAAGCCGGGGCGGCGATCCGCGCGACTTCGCGCTCTTCGTTGACGCCTGTCATGATGCCGACCTTGGACTGATCCTGGACTGGGTACCGGGTCACTTCCCGACCGATCCTCACGGCCTTGGCCATTTTGATGGGACCGCGCTCTACGAGCATGCGGATCCGCGCCAAGGCTTCCACCAGGATTGGAATACGCTGATCTATAATTACGGCCGCCGCGAGGTCAG
Source organism: Arboricoccus pini (assembly GCF_900187945.1). Taxonomy (GTDB): domain Bacteria; phylum Pseudomonadota; class Alphaproteobacteria; order Geminicoccales; family Geminicoccaceae; genus Arboricoccus; species Arboricoccus pini. Next base: position 208,409 of record NZ_FYEH01000006.1, read on the forward strand.
TAATTTCCTGCTGTCCAATGCGCTTTTTTGGCTGGATCGATTTGCCATAGACGGGCTCCGCGTCGATGCGGTGGCCTCAATGCTCTATCTCGATTACAGCCGCGCCAGTGATCAGTGGGTGCCGAACAAGTATGGTGGCAACGAGAACCTTGAGGCTATCTCCTTTCTCAAGCAGATGAACGAGCTTGCCTACTCCGAGGTCGACGGCGCCGTCACGGTGGCTGAAGAGTCGACGTCCTGGCCTGGTGTCAGCCGCCCCGTCTACCTGGGCGGCCTCGGCTTCGGCTACAAATGGAACATGGGCTGGATGCACGATACGCTGAACTACATCCAGACCGATCCGCTCTATCGCCGATTTCATCAAGGAGAACTGACGTTCGGGCTCGTCTACGCCTTCTCGGAGAATTTCGTTCTCCCGATCAGCCATGACGAGGTCGTTCATGGCAAAGGCTCGCTGATCAACAAGATGCCAGGCGACCTCTGGCAGAAATTTGCCAATCTGCGAGCCTATCTCGCTTTCATGTGGACCCACCCGGGCAAGAAGCTTTTGTTCATGGGCTGCGAGATTGCCCAATGGCGCGAGTGGAACCACGATAGCAGCCTGGACTGGCATCTGCTCGCCGACGGACCTTACCACAAGGGCGTGCAATCGCTGGTCCGCGACCTCAACCACACCTACAAGAAGACGCCAGCACTCCACGAGTTCGACTGCGAGGCCGAAGGCTTCGAGTGGATCGACTATCTCGATGCCGAGAAAAGCATTCTCGCCTATCTTCGCAAGGGCACGGACAGCAACAGGTTCGTCGTCGTGGTCTGCAACTTCACGCCGGTCGTGCGTCACGGCTATCGCCTCGGCGTGCCACACGGTGGCCTCTATCGCGAGGTGATCAATACCGACGCCGGCGACTATGGCGGTAGTGGCGTGGGTAATGGCGGTGTGGTCGAGGGTGTGGAGGAGGGCTTTCACGGCCGGCCCGCTTCGATCACGCTGACTTTGCCACCTCTGTCGACGCTCGTCCTCGAGCCCTACTGAGGCTGATCATGATCGCCGATTTGTTGACCTGTGGGAAAGCGACTAGATAAGGGTCCACGAGACGGCCTTTGCCCGATACCCGTAAGCCTGACTATCTGGATCGATCCCCTCGCATGAGCAGCCTACTGGATTTCGAAAAGCCAATCGCCGAACTCGAGGGCAAGGTGAAGGAGTTGCGTCACCTCGCGGATAGCAGTGACAGCGGGTTGGACGAGGATATCGCCAAGCTCGAAACACGCGCCGCTAAGATGCTGGCGCAGACTTACGCTAAGCTCACACCTTGGCAAAAGGCCCAGGTCGCCCGCCACCCGGACCGGCCGCATTTCAAGGATTATGCGGCGGCGCTGGTTCCTGATTTCCAACCTCTGGCGGGCGACCGCAGCTTTGCCGACGATGCCGCCATCCAGGCGGGATTGGGCCGTTTTCGCGGCCGCTCGATCCTGCTCATCGGGCACGAGCGAGGCTCGGACACGGAAGAACGCGTCAGACATAATTTCGGCATGGCTCGGCCCGAGGGTTATCGCAAGGCCATCCGCCTCATGCGCTTGGCCGAACGCTTCGGACTCCCCGTCGTGACCTTGGTTGACACCATGGGCGCACATCCTGGCATCGACGCCGAGGAACGCGGCCAGGCCGAGGCCATCGCCCGCTCGATCGAGTGCTGCCTGGATCTGGCGGTGCCGGTCGTCTCGATTATCGTCGGAGAAGGGGGCTCGGGCGGCGCCATCGCTCTGGCCGTGGCCGACCGGGTGCTGATGCTGGAACATTCGATCTATTCTGTCATCTCACCGGAGGGATGTGCCGCAATTCTCTGGCGAAGCGCGGAAAAGGCCGCCGACGCGGCGGAGGCATTACGGTTTACCGCCCAAGACCTTCGCGAGTACCGGCTGATCGACGAGATAATCCCCGAGCCAGTGGGCGGTGCTCATCGCGCGCGCGACGTCACGATCGATGCTGTTGGCGACGCCATCGAACGCCATCTTGCTGATCTTGAGGGTGTGCCCGGTCTCGATCTTCGGCTTCTGCGCCGCGAGAAGTTCCTGGCCATGGGCAGGCCCGCAGCGGCATAAGGCGACGACCATGTTATGCGACGTTTCCGCTATGCTGGCCTATCTCGACGAGCTGGGCATTGCTGCACGGACACAGGAGCATCCGCCGGTCTTCACGGTTGACGAGGCAGCCCTCCACACCGCCCATATGGCGGGTGGCCATACAAAGAACCTCTTTCTCGAAGACAAGGCCGGTGGTTTCTGGCTGGTGACCTGCCTCGATCGGCAGGTCGTCAAGATAAACGGCTTGTCCCGGCTGCTGAATGTGCCGCGCTTTCGCTTTGCGACACCGGAAAGACTGGTCGAGTTCCTTGGCGTCGAGCCAGGCTCGGTGAGCCCGCTGGCACTCGTCAATGATAAAGATCTACGGGTAAAAGTAGTCTTCGATAAAAAAATGCTGGCATTGGCGGAGCTCAATTTCCATCCACTGCGCAATACGGCGACCACGACTCTGGCGACGAGCGACTTTCTCCGCTTCGTCGCGGCGACCGGCCACGATCCCATGGTCGTAGATCTTGATCTGACCCTGACGAGCTGAGTGTCATTTTTCGATCCCAGGCCCTTGCCAAAATCCGGCCACCCGGATAGATACCGCCTCCGCAAACGGAGCGTCGCGGGCGTAGCTCAGGGGTAGAGCACAACCTTGCCAAGGTTGGGGTCGAGGGTTCGAATCCCTTCGCCCGCTCCAAATTTCCATCAGAAATCAGAGCGATATAGACAGCCCATCGGGCCGTTTTTGCTTACCCAAGCCCATTCCAAATTCTGGGTAAGCAAAAGGTAAGCAGGCGGTGATTGACTCCGCTAGTCGGGCGCCAGCGGGCTGGCAATGCCCCGTGGTCTTCCGCATGAGCAAAGCTCGCCTGCTAAGATCAACGCGATAACCAGGGCCACCGCGGGCGCCCGGTTGCCCGCGGAACGCTAAGGAACGAAAAGCCGAGCGGTGCTGCGTCGGGCCAACCAGCGTCAAGACATGCGGCCGTGCTGCGCCAGATGATCGAGAAGCACTCGAACCCAAACCGGGAGGATGCGGGCTGGTACCACAAAGACGGCATCGAACGGCTCGCGGCCGTCGGCTGACTGGGTCCGAGCCGGGCGGGCGGCCGAAAGATCATCGCGCACGGAGAGCTCCGCGACATAGGCCGGTCCCAAATCCAAGCGTGAGGCGGAACGTTTAGCCGCCGTTGATTCGGAAGCAGTGACCTAGACACGGCACAGGACATGGTCGACATAGCCTGCTGAACTAAGGCCCGAAATCGTCGTTTCGGGCCAAAAGTGTATGTCCACCGGAAAGGCCGACAATCCAGATTGCGCCACCGCGCCCGACCATCCTCCGTGGCCATCTGCATTACCGAACTTCGAGCATCTGAATCGTTCGTGCCTCCGGCCGTCCGGTTGCAGCCAGAGTCACGTATTTCAAGGATGTCGACGGCGCACAGAGCGTGGCGACATGTTCTCCTAGATGTTCATGATCAAAGTGCCACGGCCCTGGCGAGGTCCGGCTGGACATCGGTAAAGCGTGCCACGTCCGCCATCACTGCTGGCGTCTCAGGCGCAGCAAACGCGGCCTCCATTGCGGCGGTGTCGCGAAAACGGATTTCACAGATCGCGATCGTGCCGCTGGCTTCGACCGCCGGGAAGAATGCGGATGCGCTCTCCAAGCCGTGGCGCTGCCAAGACCGTACGACGAGCGGCAGATGATGGGCGACATAATAGTCGCGGTCAAAGCGCGTCTGCGGTGTTCCCTGGTAACTGACATAGACGATTGCGGGTGCGTTCTGCTCGGTCATGATCTTTCCCCTTGATTCAGGCGCCGAAGCCGCCATCGATGGTGTGCATCGCATCTGTGATACCACGCGCCCGCGACCTGGCGAGATAGAGGACGAGGCTGGCAACCTCATCGGCGATGCCGTGGCGCCTGATAGCCATGATGCTATGCATCGCGGCCACTAGAGGGCCACCTGCCGCATTCATGTCAGTGTCGGTAGAATTCCGGCTGAACAACGCACACAGTGATGCCTCGCGCGCCGAAACTCAGGCCATTCCTTGTAGGGCAGATTTGCTCATCGCGTAAGACGCAAATCCCTCGAAAGGCATGCGCTCGCCATTGACCGGACCGATGATGAGGATCCAACAACCAGCGGGCATGTTCCGGGAGGATTCGCCGCTAGGTGGTAGTGACGACGGCGGCCTTCTGCTCGATACTCTTGGTGCGACCTCGTTCCCATGTGTCATCGTGATCTTGATGACTGCAACGCTTGGCAGTTGCCTGGTCTGCCAGCGCACACGGCTTTCCAGCCAATGCGCGACAGATGCGTTGATTTATTAGGCGTCGTCACACCTATTTCGAGGTCTCCGCCATTGCCAAAAGGCGTCGCTGGCGGCGTTCGTCTTCCCTTAGATCCGGATTTAGATCGGGGCCGTCCAGAGCACTGGATGCCTGGCGGAACGCCGAAAGGGGCTGTCATGCGAACGCTGGATCACCCGACGTCACGACACGCGGCCATGCTCTGCCAGATGATCGAGTAGCACACGCACCCGGACCGGGAGGATGCGGGCCGGACCCACGAACACGGCGTGGAACGGCTCGCGCGCGCCGGTTGACCCGGTTCGGATTTCGGCAAGGCGACCGGCCGAGAGATCGTGACGTACCGTGAACTCCGCGACACGTGCCGGTCCCAGACCGGCCAGTGCGAGAAGCCGGACTCCTTCGCCATCGCTGATCCGGAAGCGTTGCTTCCCACCGCCATCGGATGACTGCCAGGGATCGCTCTTGCGCGGATAGGTGAAACCGATCGACGGGGTGGCAACCCCGGGCTCGTCATATCGGGCAAGCCAGTCAGGGGCCGCCACCTCAATGATGCGGGTCTCGCCCAACGAGCGGGCGATAAGATCCGCGTCCGCCATCGGGCCCGCGCGGATGGCGATGTCAATCGGCTCCTTCACCAGATCGACCACCGCATCCTGCTGGACGATGTCGATGGCGATTGCGGGATAGCGCTGCGCAAAGCTGGGCAAGATACGGCACAGGACATGGGCGACATAGCTGGCGGAACTGCTGATCCGCACCCGCCCGGTTGGCTCCGCGGCACTGGCCGCCTCGCGTTCCGCGGTTTCGAGGTCGGCGAGAATCGCGCATGCCCGGGCATGAAAGCTGCAACCTTCATCGGTCAGACTGAAGCGCCGCGTCGAGCGGCGCAAAAGTTGGACGCCGAGCCGCCGCTCCAGCCGGGCAATGGTGCGGCTCGCCGCCGACGGAACGATGCCCAGAGTCCGCCCCCCTGCCGCGATACTTCCCGCTTCCACGGTCGCGATGAAAACTTCCAGTTCTCCCAGCCGATCAGGGCGTCGCGGCATTCGTTACCTCAAGACACGTATGTCGTTCCGGAGATGATTCTAGCGCCGTCCTGATGCCTCGGCCATGTGGACACGAGCGCGACATTCAAAGGAAAGCACGATGGCGGACGACGGCGCGGGACAACGTCACCTCGCGGTATTCGGCGGCTATGGCGTGGTAGGCACAGGCATCGTCAGCCGGCTGCTGGATCAGCCAAGGTGGCGAATGACCACCATCGGGCGCACAGCGGCGCCTGCCAGGCTCATCGACGGACGATCACCGCCTCGACATCTCCAAGCTGACTTGCTCGATGCTGTTAAGACAAGGACTGCCCTGGCGAGCCTGTCCGATGTGACCGACATGATATTCTGCGCCTATGTCGAGCGCGATACGATGGCGGCGACGGTCGCACCCAACGTGGCCATGCTCGCCCACGCTCTCGATGCCCTGGAGGCTGCATGCGCGCCGCTACGCCGGGTCGTGCTGATCGGAGGCGGCAAGTCCTATGGCGAGCATCTCGGCCCTTACAAAACGCCCGCGAAGGAACGCGATCCGCGTCACCTCGGCCCGATCTTCTACAACGATCAGGAGGACCTGCTGCGCGAGCGGGCGAAGGGTTCCGGCTTCGAATGGACGGTGCTGCGGCCGGATGGCGTACTGGGCCCGAGCATTGGTTCGCCGATGAACATGCTCATGGGGGTCGGCGCCTATGCCGCAATATGCAAAGAGCTTGGTATCCCGCTGCGGTTTCCGGGCAGCCCGGCAGCATGGTCGGCGCTGCATCAGGCAACAGACGCCGGGGTGCTGGCCAGTGCGGTGGAATGGTCGCTCACAACGCCGTCTGCGTCCGGCCAGATATTCAACGTCACGAATGGCGACAATTTCCGCTGGCAGAACGTCTGGCCCGAGATCGCCGCTGTCTTTCAGGTCGACGTGGCGCCGCCGCAACCCATGCACCTCGGCGAGCAGATGGCGGACAAGGCCGGGCTTTGGCAGCGGATGGTCGACCGGCACGGCCTGCTCCCCATCGCATGGGAGAAGCTGGCGGCATGGCCGTTCGTCGACGCCTGGTTCCACATGTCCTTCGACATGGTGCAAAGCACGATCAAAATCCGCCAGGCCGGCTTCAACACGTGCATCGACACGCACGACGCCCTGGTAACCGGCTTGCAAAAGCTGCGGCGCCATCGCGTGCTTCCGTAGAACCGTAGATCGGATCGATGGAGAAGACGGGGGCTGCGCGCGGCGATCGGAGCCGGCTCAGGAGGAGACGATCCCGTAGCGCTCCAAGAAGATACCGCACAATCGCCCAGGGTGATGGGTTGTCCGATCGCTCCCAAGGTCGGCAGCGACGACGCCCAGGATTGTCTTCATCTGGGCCGCGCCGGGCGACATGGGGCGTGAAGCCGGCGTTAGTGCGGGCTCGAGGAGCGTCGCCTGCAGCCTGGGCGAATTCGCCGGAGCGATCTTTGGGGAGCAGGCATGTTCTTCCGCTTGATGAAGACCAATATGCGTTAGGGCATCGTTGCGGCCGGACGGATCGCGGTGCCGCAATGAGCGTCCACGCCTCAAGGAGAAACGCGGTGGCCGACCGAATCGTCAAAATTCCAGGTGCCGATCACCCCATCAGCATCGAGCCCAGCGGCGAGCGGATCGTCGTTACCGTCGCCGGGCAGATCGTGGCGGATAGCCGGAACGCGTTAGTCCTGCGCGAGGCCGATTATCCGCCAGTCTATTATATTCCGCGCGGCGACGCGGAGCCGGGCCAGCTGACACGCAGCGCGCATGCTACCTACTGCCCCTATAAAGGCGAGGCTTCCTATTTCGACATTCCGGCGGGAGGCGAGCGTTCGCGTAACGCCGTCTGGAGCTACGAGGCGCCCTACTCAGCGGCCGGAGCGATCAAGGACCATCTGGCATTCTACCCGAACCGCGTAGACGCGATCGAGATCGGCTGAGACGGCCAGCCCCGCGCGGGCGGATTGCCTCGATGGCTGTGCCTCTTCAGCGCCGAGCCGCACATGATCGCCACGGGCAACGCCTCGCAACGGAGGATCGCCTGCTCTGGTCACTGGCAAGCGGCCTGCCGCGCCGCGCCATCGCCCAAGAATACGGCGGAGCGCATGGGCCGGGAGTGCCGCCCCGGAGGAAATTGCCGCTATCGGCAGACGGACCTCGGCGAAGGCCGCCCCTTGAGGCGTTCGAAGCGACCACGCAAATCGACTGCGTCTACAGGACGGCAATCAAACGCACCACCCTCAAGCTGCGCAACGGCGGGAACTGACACATGGATGGATGAACGATCCTGCATCCACGTTTTCATCGACTAGAAGCGACATGACAACCTGCAAAACCTTGCGTTCGGTCCTGCTCGTTGCTGTCGTCGGAGCCAGCCGTCCTTCCGCCTTACGCGGTCGTGAAGTTCGGTCATGTTATTTCTCCTCCGCCGCAAGACCTATCTTATCTACAGCCGCATGTCAGTTTGTGATGTAGCGACCGTCCACAGCCTGCCTTTGGGAAAGCGATTTGGCGCTATTAGTAAGCTTCTTATAGGCTGTCGCTAGGTCACAAAACTCATCCGCCGAATTCCCATTTCCGACGCCAGAAAAGTACCCCCTACTCGTCCCCATAAGACCGCTTTGCTTCGATCTTCGCGTACCGGTCGGCGACCATGCGCCTCAGTAATTCAGTATTATCGATGCCCAAGCGAGCACGCAAAAGAGCTATCTGCTCGATTGTCTCTTGCGCCGGATAGGCGCCGATGTGCTTGCCTCTCGGTTTGGCTATCGGTTTCGCGACCGGCGCGACTTCTGTTTTCTCCGCCGTCTTAGGCTCTGATGCGAAAGTGGGCTTAGGCTCCCTCACGCCCAGGACCGCCAGGAACGGATTTACCTTAGGCTTCGCTCTTGCAAGTATAGCTTTGACCTTATGTGCACGTGTGCCCCAGTGCTAAGACCCACTTATGCGGATATGCACACCTCAGCTGCTGCGGAGAAATGAGGCCGCCCGACCGGCGAAAGAGCAATGCCGATAGCCGTAAGGCGGCCTAATCAAGCACCTTGGCAGCCCAGGAACAAAGAACTCTACTCATAAAAACGCGTCGGGAGTTTATGAGGAGCGACAAGCCAAGAATGGCTGATTATATGTTGATGTGTTCTTAATAATTTAGGGCTCATCAAGATGATTCATGGATTTACCTTCGAACCGAGCGACCCACAAGAACACGGCGAATTCGTCACCTGTAATGGAACGCTAGATAGCCCCCTACGAATCGAAGGAATAAATCGGGAACTCGATTTTACTTTCCGGAAAGGCGACAGACGTGTGGTGACCAGAGTAACACTCGGGCGCGTGCGGGTAGACGTGACGCTTCCAGACGACGAATTCGAAGAAGTCAATGAGCGCGTCCGAGCCCCGAACGGGCTGCCTTTGCGCGCAGCTGTGATGAATGTCATCGACACTCAGCCTTATGATAGAGCGCTACGGACGGTGCCTCCTGGGGAGCCTGAGATCGACAATATTCGCACGCTGACAGCCCCATCTAAATGACGAGCGGGACAATACGACGCGCGTAGCGTCCTCCGTGCGGTCCCAAGCGAGCAACGAGGCCGCCCGTGTGCCTATCCACCGACTTCGCGGAGCACACAACGCACCCGCGATCGTCGAGTACAGGGGCCAAAATCCCGTGCTCGCAGAAAAGCTCGCGCGGCGGAAACACCGCCATTACCTAGGAGAACGCGCGCATGATCAGCATCCCGCATCCGCCACCAAGCCCTCCAGAGACCCGCACCAATTGGGTCCGTTGGCTGGCGCAAGGGTACCCTATCTCGCTGGCGGTCGTGCTGAACAGCTTGCCTCGCGATCCCGAAACAGGTTGGCCGGCGGGCGGCTTGCCCGCACCACCGCTCCGGCTATTGCTGGGCCTTCCCGAGGAGCCCGAGGCCGATAAGCCCGCATCGCCTAAATCACCCGCCCAAGCCACGCCCCCAGGCGGGAAGCCATGACGCGCCTTGGAGCGGCCCTGCTGCTGGTGCTGTTAGCCCAGCCTCACGCGGCGCTTGCGCTTGAGCCGGAGTGGAAGCCGGGCCACACGGCTGCCGAAGCACGCCAACTACGCGAGAAGCGCGAGGAGAATCGGAAGGCAGAGCAACGGTATTGGCGGTCGAAGCCCCTTCATTGTGACACGGCCACCGAATGCCAGCGCGCACGCCGTTTGCGCGGCGACGGCTCTTACTAGGACCATGTCGTTACCGACCTATAGCGCGCGCCCTCGCTGCGATAGGCTCTGCTGAGGGCCAGAGCCGGACACCGGCGTGTTTGCTCGATGGCGGCGGAATAGTTGTTACCCGATATCTTCATGCCAATTGCCTCATGGAGCGACCGAGGGTCACCTGCCTCGAGCTGGTCCGGATCGCTTCCGCCTGGAGGTAAAGCAAAATCAATCGGGCTTTGGGGTGCTAGGCTCGCGGACAAATCGCGCCGGCGATGGCCAACGCTGCAGTCGTACCACGTTGACGATGACCTCAGGCGCCTGGCGATACAAGGCTGCCGCTTCGGAGCCACTGGCGACGAAGCCTGGGAGTCCATCGGTCGCATGGGCTCGAGCCCTGCCGTCGCATTCATGGCCGGGCCAAACACGGTAGAGCCCAAGCGCTCCAAGCCGCCGCGGCGCCTTTATGGCGCATCGTCCGGCACCTCGGGTCAGTTCAGTCGGAGGGCCAGCCGAAAAGCTTGGGATCCCGCCAATGAAAGAGGTCGGGATCGAGAGTCACGCCGGTCTTGATGTCGGCAAGGACGACCTGCGTGACCAGGCCTTGCGGGTCGGTCACCGTCCAGCGGCGCAATTCCATGGGCGACTGGGCGAAATAGACGATGACGTTGCCCTGATCGGGCTTATCCTTCTGGATCACCTTCACGCCGACCTCGTTGCCGACATGCTGGACGGCCTCGACCTCGACCGAATTGTTGAGGTCCACCTGGCTGGCCAGGAGGAAGGCCAGGGGTGTCTGTGAGAGAGGAATCTGGTTGACCTGCTTGACGGCCGCGTCCTGGAAGATCAGGCGCCAGTCGGTGGCGACCAGCGTGATCTTCGAGGGCGGGTCATAGTCGAGGCGCATCTTGCCCGGCCGCGAGATGTAGACGGTGCCGGCAGCCATGCCCCCATTGGGGTTGATTTGCTGGAAACGGGCCTGGAGCGTCTTGATCCCGTCGAGATAGGATTCGACGGCGTTGACGGCACTCTGGTCACTCGGCGGCAGCGCGGCCCTGGCACTTTGCGCGAGGAGACCAGTCAGGAGTCCGGCGGCTGAGGAGCCAAGAAAAAAACGGCGATCGAAAGCGGACATGGAAACCATCCCAGGGGTCGAGGCGCCGGCGACCCTGGCCGGCCGAGCCTATGAATAGGCGATCTTGAGGCGCGCTCCAAATCGCCGGCCGACGCCGTCCTTCAGGATCAGTCGAAGTCGCTGACCTCGTTGCCGTCGACGCCACCCCGGCCCATCAGCACCTGCCGACGGCCGACATGGTCGGCCGAGGAGATAAGGCCGTCCTGCTCCATGCGTTCAATCAGCTTGGCGGCGCTGTTATAGCCGATCGACAGCTTGCGCTGCAGATAGGAGGTCGAGGCCTTGCCGTCGCGCGCGACGATCTGAATTGCCTGATTATAGACGGCATCGCCGCCAGCCGCACCTTCGACGCCGCCGAACGCCCCGACATCGTCGCCGCCACCCTCCATGCCACCCTCACTGGTCACGGCATCGTCGTAATCCGGAGTTCCTTGGGCCTTGAGATGCCTCACCACCTGCTCGACCTCGCCGTCCGTGACGAGGGCGCCATGGACGCGCACGATACGGTCGCCTGGCATCAGGTAGAGCATGTCGCCCTGACCCAGTAGCTGCTCAGCCCCGCCGTCGCCCAAGACCGTCCTGCTATCGATCTTGGAGGAAACCCGAAAGCTGATGCGGGATGGGAGGTTTGCCTTGATGACGCCGGTGATGACGTCGACGGAAGGCCGCTGGGTGGCGACGATCAAGTGAATCCCGGCGGCGCGCGCCTTCTGCGAGAGGCGCTGAATCGCGTTCTCGATCTCCTTGCCTGCCGTCAGCATCAGATCGGCCACTTCGTCGACGACGACGACGATCAGGGGCAACGGATCGTTGGCGAGCGGCTGCTCTTCGAAAATGGGCTGGCCTGTCGCGGGATCGAAGCCGGTGCGCACGCGACGTTTCAGCTCCTCGCCGCGTGCTCGCGCCTGCTCCAGGCGGCGGTTGAAGGCGAAGATGTCGCGCACGCCCAGATGCGACATCAGGCGGTAGCGCTCATCCATCTGACGGACGACCCACTTGAGCGCCACGACGGCCTTTTGCGGCTCAGTGACGACTGGCGAGAGCAGATGCGGAATGTCGTCATAGACCGACAGCTCGATGACCTTGGGGTCGATCATGATGATACGGCACTGGTCGGGGGTCAGCCGATATACCAGCGAGAGGATCATCGAGTTGATGGCGACCGATTTGCCAGAGCCCGTCGTGCCGGCGATCAGAAGATGCGGCATGCGGGCGAGGTCGACGATGACGGGCTTGCCCGAGATGTCCTTGCCCAGCGCCAGCGCCAGCCTTGCCTCGCTGGAGCCGAATGGGCCGCTCTCCAGGATGTCGCGCAGATAGACCGTCTCACGGCGATCGTTGGGCAGCTCGATACCGATGACGTTGCGCCCCGGCACGGTCGCCACGCGGACGGAGAGAGCACAGAGCGAACGGGCGATATCGTCGGCAAGGCCGATGACGCGTTGCGAGCGGGTACCCGGTGCTGGCTCCAGCTCGTAGAGGGTAACGACCGGCCCTGGCTTGACGTCGATGATCTCGCCCTTGACGCCGAAATCGTCGAGGACGCTTTCAAGCTGGCGGGCATTCTCTTCGAGGACGCCCTTGGTGAGACCGGGATTGGCCGTGCGCTGCGGCACAGCCAGAAAATCGAGGCTGGGCAGCTCGAAGGATCGATCGCGTTCGCGATCGACAGGCGCCGGCGGTGAGGGGGGCGCGTTGCTACGCACGGGCGGGGGCGCATCGGCCGGACCGGCCACCCCGCGGAGCGGCGTCGGCAGTCGGCGCGCGGGCAGGGGACTCTCGGCCCGGGACTCGAGCCCGTTCTCGTCGTCATCGACATCGTCGTCGAGCGCGAGTGGCTCAGGCACCGGTACGGCGACCGCGCGTGCATCGCGGCCAAATGGCTGTTGCGGTTCGCTTGCGACTAGCGGACGCTCTTCCTGCGGCTCCGCTGGGGGTGTTTCGTCCTGCGGCTCCGGCCGGCTTCGCCGCCTCAGCTGAACGACCTTGCCATCCTCGCCGGTCTCGCCGCTGCTCAGCTTGGCGCGCAGATTGCCGCCCAGGCGGCCCATGAGGCCGGGTTTGGCCTCGGCAGGCTCGGGCGGCTCGAATTCCGGCCGCTGGCGACGCGTGAAGCTCGGCACGACGTCCGGGGTGTTGTCGACGGCGTCCAAGTGGTCCTGGCGGGCAGCCCGCCGCGCGCGCATGGCTTCGAGCGCCACATCGTAGCCAGCGCTGGCCATGCCGGCAGCTGCGCCCGCCATGCGACCGGCGGCGGGACGTAGGAGCCGGCCTGTCCAGCCGGCGATGCGATTTAGGGTGCGAAGCAGGGTGGCGACGGCCAGCCGCGTTTCCCGCACGCGCAGGCCCAGCGCGACGAAGGCGAAAGCCGCGCAAACGACCGCCGCTATGAGGGCGAAGCCGCCGCGGCTGCCGCCGGCGATGGCGCCAAAGATGAAGTCGCCAGTGAAGCCGCCGAGGCCAACGCGATAGGGCCAGACGTCACGCGATGGCAGCGGGGCCACCGTCGCCAGCATCGCACTGGCGGCCATGACGGCGAGCGGCAGGGCCAGGACCGGTAGCCAGGGCCAGGCGAGGGGGCGGTTGAAGACCAGCCGGATGCCCCACGCGATCGCCGCGACCATGGGCAGCCAAGCGGCGAAACCCACGACTTGGTAAAGGAGGTCGGCCAGGATCGCCGCCATGTAGCCGCCGGGATTGGTGACGGCAGCCGCCGTTGCCTGGCCCCAGGACGGATCGTGTGGATTATAGCCGGCAAGAGCCACGAGGCCGAAGATGCCGAGCGCGATCACGCCAAGCCCGCCAACGAAGCGGCTGGCATTGCCGAAGACGATGCTCGTCAGCGAAGCCTCGTCTTCCACAATTTCGGGACGCACGCTACTGCTGGTCGTCAGCGCCGGCGAGCGCACGGCACGACGCGTGCTCGGCAGATCACGGGCACGACGTCCCTGATCTTCAGAGCGTCTGGGCGATACGCTCGAGCGCCGCATCGATCATCCCTTCTTCATGAACCAGGGCGACTCGGAGATAGTCGCGACCCGGGTTGATACCGTTCGTGTCGGTGACAGCCAGATAGCTGCCAGGCAGGACCTTTACCCCTGCCTCACACCACAATTTCAGCGCTGCCGCCTCGCCGGACAGGCCGGTCTCGGCGACATTCAGCCAGAGAAAGAAGCCGCCGGCCGGGCGGAAGAAGTCGAAGCGTCCCTGCAGTCTCTTGGCAGCGAGATCGAATTTGCGGCGATAGGCCAGCCGGTTGCTCTCGACATGCGCGTCGTCGCGCCAGAGCGCGGTCGCCGCTGCCATCAAAGGCATCGGCTGGACCGCCGCCCCGTAGGCACGCAGGCGGAGGAAACGACTAAGCACCTCGCTGTCACCCGCAACGAATCCTGAGCGCAGGCCCGGGGCACTCGAGCGCTTGGAGAGCGAGTGCATCGTCACGACGTTGGAAAAGTCGCCCCCTTCGGCCAGCGCAGCGTTCAGGCCCGAAGCGGGCGGCTCGCGATCGAAGATCTCTGCATAGCATTCATCGACGATGAGCAGGAAACCGTGGGTCCGGGCGAGGCGGACCAGCCGGCGCAGATACGCAAGATCGGCTACGGCACCCTGGGGATTGGCGGGCGTACAGATGAAACAGGCCGAGGTGCGATCCAGCACCGCGGGCTCCAACTGATCGAGATCGGGCAGGAAGCCGCTTGCCGCGTCCGCTCTTAGGTAAATGGGCTCCGCGCCGGCGATCGTGGCGGCACCGACATAGGTCGAGTAGACCGGGTTCGGAACCAGAACCACGGGCCGCCCACCGAACCGCGATACGTCCGGTGTGACGATCTGGGGCAGCATGAACAGCCCCTCCTTCGTGCCTGCCAGCGGTACGATATGCCGCTCCGGATCGAGCGCTGCCTCTGGCAGGCCGAAACGCCGGATCATCCAACCGGCCGCGGCCTCGCGAAAGGCAGCCGTACCGGCCATGGGCGGATAGCGGTTCCAGTTCGCCGACTCCTCGGCGATCGTGGTCGCCAGAAGAGCTGGAGGCGCGTGCTTGGGCTCGCCTATCGAGAGATCGAAAGGAGGTGCGCCCGGCGTCTTGCCCGCCAATAGCTGGGCCAGTCGCCGGAACGGAAAATCGTTCAGGCCGTCGAGCCGGTCGTTCCACTTCATCGGCATGAGGCGGCTTTTCGCTCGCTCCTTTCGGTCGCGGCCTGGGCGGGGCCGCTCAAAGGGATTTCGATCCAGCTTTAACACCAGGTCGCAAGTTCCTTCAACCACGTGATTTCTTTGCGACGAGAACACCACTCGAGTGTGTCTGTCATGTCGGTCGAGACGGCCTCGCGGCAGCAATGTACTGGCGATTTCGCGCTGTTGCGCTACCTCTTGAGCGCCACCAAACCCCTGTCAGGTCCGCCATGTCCGCGCCATTGACGCTACCCCGCCGGAGCCTGGGTCTGGCGGCTCTCACCCTGGCCTTCTCCGCTTCTCGGTCCCGAGGTCAGGATGCGTCGACGACGACATTCTTTCGAATCGGCACAGGCGGCGTCAGCGGCGCTTATTTCGCCGTGGGTAGCGCGCTCGCCAGCGCCTTGAGCGATCCCCCGGGCTCGCCGCCCTGCCGGCGGCAGGACGAATGCGGGATCGAGGGTCTGGTAGCAACGGCCCAGACCAGTGCGGGCTCGGTCGCCAACGTGGGCGATCTCGCCTCGGGTGTGGTCGAAAGCGCCTTCGTGCAAAGCGACGTCGCCTTTATGGCGACGCAAGGCAAGGGACCGTTCAAGGCCGGACCGGTCGGCGATCTGAGGGCACTGGCGGCCTTCTACACTGAGAGCCTGCATCTCGTCCTTAGAGCCGGCCTGGAGGCTAAGAGCATTGCAGAAGCACTGCACGGCCGCCGCGTGGCGTTGGACGAGGAGGGCTCGGGCACACTGCTGCAAGCTCGATTTCTGCTGGAGGCCTCGGGGCTGAACGAAAAGGACCTTAAGCCCTTTTACGTCAAGCCAGCAGCCGCGCTCGCCATGCTGGGAGAAGGCCGTCTTGATGCCATGCTTGTCACGGGCGGCGTACCGATGCCGCCCGTCGCTGAGGCCATCTCCTCCAAAGCGGCAACACTGCTGCCGATCGAGGGCAAGGCGATCGATTCCCTGCTCCAGCGCTATCCCTTCCTCACCCGCACCATCATTCCGGCCAGCGCCTATGGACTCGCCGCCGACACACCCAGCATCGGCGTGACGGCGCAATGGCTGGTCAGCGACAAGCTCAGCGACGCCATGGCCTTCAATCTCGTACGCGTTCTCTTTACCAAGCGGACCATGGACATTTTGGCAAAATCCCATCCTCGCGGTGCCGACATCACGCCGGCCAATGCCTTCTCCGGCCTGGCGGTGCCGCTGCATCCAGGCGCCTTGCGCTTCTATCGCGAGCAGGGCCTGGCGCCAGCCGATGCGCATTGAGCCAGGGCTGGAGCCGAACCGCCTCATCGAGCCGGCCATCAATGTCTTCGAACTCAGCAAGAGCTATGGCGAGACGGTGGCGGTCGACCGGCTGAGCTTCAGTGTCGCCCCGGGGCAGACCGTGGCCCTTCTTGGTGCCAATGGTGCTGGGAAAACGACGACCATCGCCATGCTCCTCGGCCTCCTGTCGCCGAGCGAGGGCAGTATCCGGCTCTTTGGTCTCGAGATGCCGAAGCACCGCTACCGGGTGCTGTCGGCCATGAACTTCTCCAGTCCTTATGTCGACATGCCGATGCGCCTGACGGTCCGGCAGAATCTGCGTATCTATGCGGGCCTCTATGGCATCGAGCGACCGCACGAACGCATAGCGCAGTTGGCGCGCGACCTCGATCTCGAAAGCTTCTTCGACCGGGCGACGGGAAGGCTTTCAGCCGGGCAAAAGACCCGCGTGATGCTGGCCAAGGCGCTCATCAACGAGCCTTTGCTCCTCCTCCTGGACGAGCCCACCGCCTCGCTCGACCCGGATACGGCCGATCAACTGCGCACGATGCTCCTGGATTATCAAAGGCGCAAAGGTGCGACGGTCTTCCTGGCGTCGCACAATATGGGCGAGGTCGAACGCATGGCCGATCGCGTCCTCGTCCTTAATCGGGGCCGGCTCGTCGACGAAGGCACGCCCGAGGAACTCATGACCCGCTACCAACGCCTAAATCTCGAGGAGGTCTTCCTCGACATCGCCCGCGAGCGTCGCCATGTTCGCTGAACCGGAACAGAGCTTCGTGCCGGCCGAGCTCGGCTTCGATCCGCGCCGCTCGGTCCGGCGCATGCTGGCGGTCATGCAGCGCCATCTGTTTCTTCTCACCGGCTCCTGGCCAAGGCTCTTCGAGCTGGTCTACTGGCCGACGGTGCAGATGATCCTTTGGGGCTTCATTACGCGCTTTCTGGTCACGGAAAGCAGCTTCGTTGCCCAGTCAGCCGGTATCTTCCTCTCAGCCGTTCTCCTTTGGGACACGCTTTTTCGTGGCCAGCTCGGTTTCTCGCTCGCCTTTCTCGAAGAACTCTATGCGCGCCATCTGGGCCATCTCTTCGTCAGTCCGCTTAGGCCCTGGGAGCTCGTGGTCGCCGTCTTCGGCATCAGTCTCGTGCGCGTCCTGGTCGGCATCGGCGGCGCCATGCTGCTGGCCGTGCCGATCTTCCATTTCTGGTTGCCAGGCGTACTCGGCTGGGCCCTGCTTCCCTTCTTCGCCATGCTCTTGATGTTCGGCTGGTCGATCGGCCTGATCATTGCAGGGTGCCTCCTGCGCCTTGGACTGGGGGCAGAAAGCCTAGCCTGGGGCATCGTCTTTCTCCTCCAACCCCTCTCGGGCGTGTACTATCCGGTGAAGACCTTGCCAGGATTCCTGCAGCCCATCGCTTGGTGCCTCCCTTCCGCGCATGTCTTTGAGGGCATGCGTGCCGTCCTGGTCGAGAATAGCTTCGATCTGACGCATTTCTTCCTGGGGCTGCTGACACTGGCCGTCTGGATGGCGGTCGCGGCCTTCTTTTTCATTCTCTGCTTCCGGCACGCGCTCCGCGAGGGACTCCTGCTGCGCCAGGGAGAATGAGGCAAGAGGACGAGATTAGGAAGAACGCGGCCGATTTGACGCCCAGTACGAAGGGGTCGAAGGAGGCGCAGAACACAGGTTTGGCAAGCAACGGATATCGCCATGACGCATGCGGGCGGCAGTGACAGCCTTATGGACAGGATCGTGGCGAGCCCGGCTTTCGCACGCGCGGTGACAACGCTGGCGGCAGAGCATGAGCAGACGGTAGCCGACATCATCGAACTGACCGAGATCCCCGCACCTTCGCGCCAGGAGGCAAAACGGGCGGCGGCATTCGAGGCGAAGCTCAGAGCGCACGGACTTGAGGACGTCGAACAGGATGTCATGGGCAATGTCCTGGGACGGCGCCGGGGGACGGGCAACGGCGCCGTCTTCATGCTGGCGGCGCATCTGGACACGGTCTTTCCGGCGGAAACGGAGATCAAGGTCCGCCAAGAGGGCACGCGACTGCTCGCACCTGGCATCGGCGACGATACGCGCAGCCTCGCCATGCAGCTGGCTCTCCTCCGCGCCATGGATCAAGCCGGGATCAGGACGCGCAGCGACATCGTCTTTGTCGGTAATGTGGGCGAGGAGACCGATCTTCGTGGCTCGCGCTATCTTGTCAGCGAGGGGCACTACGCGCAGCGAATCGGTGCCTTCGTCACGCTGGACGGCGCTGATCCCGGACAGCTGACGATCCAGGGCGTCGGCGCGCGCAGCTACCGCCTGACTCTGCGGGGTGCAGGGGGCCACGCCTATGGTCGCTTCGGCGCGCCCAATCCGGCCTTCGCGCTTGGCCGCATCATTGCCGATTTTGCCTCGATGCCGGTGGCTCTGGAACCCAAGGGCAGCCTCAATGTGGGTCGGATCGGCGGTGGCACGGCTACCAATGCGATACCCGAGATTGTCTGGGCGGATTTCGAGATCCGGGCGCCGGACGCCCAGGAACTCGATCGCATGGACGAGACCTTCAAGGCTATCGTGCGAGAGGCGATCGCGGCCGAGACGCTGGCGCGTCCGGGGGAGGACGAAACGCTCGTCTTCGAGCTCGACCTCGTCGAGGATATTCCGGGCGGCCGGACGGACGAGGGAGCGGAGATCGTCCAGCATGCGAAAGCGGCCTTGCGAAGCCAGGGGTTCGAGCCCGAACTCAGGCCCGCCATCACCGATGCCAACAGTGCCATGAGCGTCGGCATACCGGCCATGATGCTCAGTGCCGGCGGCAGCGGCGGAGGTGCCCACACGCTGGATGAATGGATCGACATCGAGCCGACCCAGCATCTGCGTGGGATGAAGGCAGCGCTGGCGGCAATCCTGGCCGTTGCCGGCATGGAACTCGACTAGGCGGCCAACGCCGCGCCAGCCGGATCGGCCCTCAGGCCGGTTTTAGGCTTACGCGCATGCCGTCGAGTTCCGGCCGGAGACGGATCTGGCAGCCAAGGCGGGAGGTCTCCTCGATACCCGGGACGATATCCAGCATCTCGTCCTCTTCGGGCGCCGAAGGCGGCAGAAGGTCGAACCAGGGATCCGAGACGACGACATGACATGTGGCGCAAGCGCAGGCGCCCCCACAGGTTCCCTCGATGAGATCGGCATCCCGGCCAATCTCCATGAGAGAGCGCCCTGCCTCTGCCTCGAGCGTCTGCTCCCGACCGTCGGGCAGGATGAAGGTAACGGCGAGGCCCGTCATCGACTCGCGAACTCAATCCTTGTGGAGCACGTTGAGCAATTGGCTGCGCGACAGAGCGCCGAGGAAACCGCCGCTCTGATCGACAATCGGCACGGGGCAAGGTGCGCGGGCCACGTCGCGCATGATATCGCTCAGCCGGCTATGACCGGCGATGGGGCTGACATCAAGGCCCGCAAGGTCGTTCAGGTTCTGTCGGTTGAGACGCACAGCCTCGCTTACGGCCTCGCGTCCAAGGGTGCCTCGATAGCGGCCCTCCGCGTCGACCACGTAAAGGACGTTGCTCGCAGCGACGTCGAGCTGGCGAAGAAGTACGACCGGGCTGTCGGTGTTTTCAGCCGATGCGATTGGTAATCCTTCGGCGCGGACGACGTCGCAGGCACGCAGTACCTTGGCAAGGTCGACGTTCTTGAAGAAGGAGGCGACATAATCGTCATAGGGATTGAGGAGGATGTCGTAGGGTGTTCCCACCTGAACGATTCGGCCGCCTTCCATGATGGCGATGCGATCGCCGATGCGCATGGCCTCGTCGAGATCGTGGCTGATGAAGATGATCGTCCGCTGCTGCTCCTTTTGCAGGCGGATCAGTTCGTCCTGCATCTCGGTGCGGATCAGGGGATCGAGTGCCGAAAATGCCTCGTCCATGAACATGATCGAGGGGTTCTTGGCCAGCGCTCTCGCCAGGCCCACACGCTGCTGCATGCCGCCCGACATCTCATGCGGATGACGCTCGGCATATTGCTCGAGGCCGACCTTGGCGAGCGCAGCCCGGGCGGCCTCGCGGCGCTTGCGCAAGGGGCTGCCCGACAGGGTCAGGCCGAACGCTGCATTGTCGAGGGCTGAGAGGTGCGGAAGGAGGGCGAAGGACTGGAAGACCATGCTCATCTCGCGCCGGCGCACGTCGATAAGTTCCTTGCGGCTCATCCGGACGAGATCCTGGCCACCCAGCAGCACCTGCCCGGCCGAAGGCTCGATCAGCCGGTTGAGAAGGCGCACCAACGTCGACTTGCCCGAGCCCGAAAGGCCCATGATGACGAAAATCTCGCCGGTCCGGACGGCGAAGCTGGCATCGTCGACGCCGACTACGGCACCTGTCTCGTTATAGATCTCGTCCTTGCGCCGACCGTTCTTGAGCATGGCCAGCGCCGGCCTTGGGTCCTGGGCAAATACCTTGAAGACGTTTTTAGCTTCGAGGCGGATGTCCTCGCTGATCGGCCGGCGGTTCGGGTCAGTGGCGCGCGGCGCTGCCCGGTCTGCCGGATCGACCCGGGCTGGAGCATTCGCGTCGTTCGGCAGTGTAGCCCGCATGTGATGTCGCCTTCTCGATCTTTAAAAAAAATGGCTGCGCGCCGCAGCACCCGCTCAGCGTTCCGTTCGTCCGTCAGTGTCTCTTGAAGTGACGGATTGATGACTAGCACGAATCAGGCCGATTTCGCCAAGTCGATCAAGAATCTGGGCGGCCGCGGTCTCGGGATCGGGATCGACGAGCAGCCGACCTTTGGCCTCGCCCCCGCCCGTCATGCTCTTCAGCCTGTCGATGGCGCTGCCCTTGAGGCGCCGGGGCTGCGGTCGTGGCAGTTGGCGCCAGGGCTGGCGCTCGATGGCCACCAGATGCGGATCGGGTGATGCAAGGGCGGGCAGGGAGACAATGCGGCCTCGCCGTGCGGCCGCGAACGAGGGTAGGGGCAGGCCAGCGGTACCGGCCGGGATCGTAGCTGCAAGCGGCAACCGGGCCTCAATCTGACGTCGGCGTCCGCGCGGCAATGCCTGGGTGAAGCGGCCCTGGTCTCCTTGGAGGTCCAGGCCGACCACGCCCGGCACCAGCGTCATGCCCAGCGCCTCGGCCAGCAGATAGGGCAAAAGCCCGCTGGCCTCGCCATTCTCCGCCCTCTGGCCGGTCAGGAGCAGGTCCGGTGATAGGGCGACCAGATGCTCACGCAAGGATGGTAGCGGATCACTGCCTGACGGCATATCGAGGACGGTGAGTTCGTCCAGTCCCTGGCCCAGATAATCGCGGAGTACTGGCGCCCTCGGATCGCCCGCATGCACCGCCAGCACGCGGCTGCCGGACCGCGTTGCCGCCAGGGCCAGCGCCGTCGCGAGTGCTCGGGCGTCGTCCGGATTGCGGCGCGGCCTGCCGGTCGCCGGATGGCGGCCAAGCGAAAGGAGCACGACGATGGCAAGGCCGGTCATGGTTTCTCCTGCCGCTGGCGGGCAAGGCGAGCCAATGCCGGCATGACCGCCTGGGCATCGGCGATGATCGAGAGATCGGCACGCTTGATCATCTCGGCATGCAGGTCGGTATTGACGGCAATGACATGGCGCACGCCGGTAATACCCTGGAGGTGCTGCGGAGCGCCGGCGATGCCGAGTGCCAGGTAGCAGCGTGCCGTGACCACGGTACCGGAAGCACCCACCTGCCTGTCACGCGGCAAGAGCCCTGCGTCGCAGACGACTCGGCTGCCGGCCCGGGTCGCGCCCAGTGCCGCTGCCGCCTCGGCGAAGGCCGCAAAATCGGTAACGCCGTTGCCGGCGGAGGCGATGAAGTCCGTCTCGTCCAGCGGCAGGGATTCGGGATCGACCGGGAGAAGCCCGATGTTGGCAAGACGGGCCGCCTCGAAGGCGATGGGCGGCAGTTCGAGCGGCCTCGCCTCGCGGAGCGCCTGTTCGTCGGCGGCGAAGCTGCCGGGCATGATCGTCATGAGGGCGGGCGCTGGCTGCAACCAGGTCTCGTCACCTGCGCGCCGGCCGATACGGCCATCGGCCGTCAGCGAGTTGACGGCCGACACGAGCCGGAGGCCCGCTTTGGCGGCAAGGCGGCGGGCGATGTCGCCGCCCGCCACGGGATCGTCGCTGCAAAGCACATGGCGTGGCTTAACGCTCTCGACCAACGCTTGGACCGTGGCAGCCCGGGCCTCGGCCGCCGCTGGATCGACGGCCGAGGCCGGCCAGACAGCAAGCCGGTCCGCCCCGGCAGTGGCTAGGACCGGATCAGCCAAGGCCAAGGCGACGACACCACCCTCATCGCCGGCGAGCCGCCGCGCTACGGAGAGAAGCTGCAGGTCGGTCTCGTCCAATGCACCCGTCGATTGGTCCAGAACCGCGAGCACCCAGAATGCCGGAGATTCGACCCGGATCGGCTCATTTGCCGGCACCGGGTCCACAGCGGGCACCGCCGACGGGGCGCCGGACGCAGCATCGCGCTTCCAGTCGTAGCGTGGCCGCCGCGCGCCCGGCACCAGGGCCCGCATGCGCAAAAGGCGTGGATCTCGCCGACGGCTATGCAGAGCTGGCGGGTCAGCCTTCAAGGCGAAGCGTGGCCGTTTTCCGCCGCCTTCGACCTGACGTGCCAGGCGCAGGGCGCGCGGGTCGAGGCGTGGCCGGCTCATGCGGGCATGCCGGATCTGGCAGCGGCGATGCCGCCACGCTCGACGGCCTGCCAGAGGAGCTCCGCCACATCCAGAACTTCCGGCCGCTTGCCCGTCACCCCCTCCAGCATGACGGTGCAGGTAGGGCAGGCGACGGCAATGACGGCGGCACCGGTCTCTGTCGCCTGCGCCATGCGAATGTCGGGAATGCGACGCTTGCCCGGGATGTCGGTGAGCGTGGCACCGCCACCGCCACCGCAACATTGCGAGCGCAATCCCGAGCGCTCCATCTCGACCCGCTCCAGGCCCAGCGCGTCCAGAAGGGCGCGCGGCGCTGCCGTCTCGCCATTGTAGCGCCCGAGATAGCAGGGATCGTGGTAGGTCACCTTGCGCCCATCCGGCGAGAGCGGACCGAAAACGCCGCGCTCGATCAGACCCGCCAGAAAGGTCGTGTGATGAACGACCTCATAGCCGCCCCCGAAAGCAGGATACTCGTTTTTCAGCACGTGCAGGCTGTGCGGATCGGCGGTGACGATGCGATCGAAGCGATAACGGCTAAGAGTGGCGATGTTCCGTCCTGCCAGGTCCTGGAAGGTCGCCTCATCGCCAAGCCGCCTTGCCGTATCGCCGCAATCCAGCTCCTCGGGGCCGAGCGTCGCGAATACGACACCTGCCTGGCGAAGCAGCCGCACAAGCGCGCGCAGGGTCCGTTGCGCGCGCAGATCGAACGCGGCCTCGCCCAGCCAGAGGAGAACCGGTGCCTCCATGACCTCGCGCATGAGCGGTATCCGGAGATCGACTGCCCAGTCCAGCCTTGCTCCCGGTCCGCGACCGGAGAGCGTATCGGTCAGGCGGAGATCCTCCAGGACCAGGGCCGCCTTGCCGGGCAGGGCCGCCAGTTCCAGCGTCTGGAAGCGACGAAGATCGACCATGGCATCGACATGCTCGATCATCATCGGGCATTCATGCACGCAGGCGCGGCAGGTCGTGCAGGACCAGAGCGTAGCGTCGCTGATCATGGCGCCGATCAGAGGCTCCCCTGGGCCGCCATGGGCGCTGCCCAGGGCCTGGCCAGGATGACCGTGCCCTGCATAGGCATCGTCACTGGCGCCAGGCGCCAGTGCCATGGCGAGATCCTGGATGAACTTCTTGGGATTGAGTGGCTGTTCCGCGGCATAGGCCGGGCAGACCTGCTCGCAGCGGCCGCATTGAACGCAGGCATCGAAGCCCAGCAGTCGGTTCCAGGCAAAATCGACGGGTCGTTCGACTCCGAGTCTCGCCGAGGCGAGGTCCAGAGGCACAAGACCCGTATCTCGCTTGCCGCCAACAAAGCGTGCTGGTCTCGGATGAAAGGCCAGATGCAGCATGCCGTTGATGGCGTGCTTGAGTGGACCGCCGATCGCCAAGGAAATGATGCCGGCGAGCCCGAACGTACCGACGATCAGCCCCAGCGAGGAGAAGAGGGTCGCCGCGGGGCCGGTAAAGAGCTCGGCCAGGGCAAGGACGAGAAAACCCCCAGCATAGAGAAGGAGGGCCAGCGGCAGCCGATCAAAGCCCCCGCCGGAAAGCTCGACCGGCCGATCGACTTGGCGGCGCCGCCAGACGCTGATCGCGCCCATGAGCATGAGCGCCAAGACCAGTGCCAGGACGCCCCAGAGCGGCCGGTAACGCAAGGGCGGCACCGCGAGGACGCACCAGAGCGCCAGGGAGGCCAGCAGGCCGCCCGCCGCCAGGGCATGGAAGCGGGCATTGCGCGGCCGCCTTGCCACGACCTGGTGGACGTCGACGAGATAGCGCCCGGGCATGGCGATCAGGCCCTGAAGGCGCGCCACACGAGCCGGGGCGCCCTGCAGCCACCGGCGCGTCTGCCAGGCGGCGGCGACGAGGCCGCTCAGGAGGCACGCAAGGACGATGAGTGGGGCAAGCCCGGCCAGCATCGGCGTCAGATATCCTTCATCAGCCGGGCGGCATCATAGATGGCCGCATGCACGTTGCGCCCGGCCACCGCATCACCGATCCTAAACAGGGCGAAGCCGCCGGCACCGTTCGGCAGCTTGGGCTGGATGCGACCCTCCGTGAAGGCGTCGAGATCGAGCTCGCCTTTGTTAAGCGAGCGCGCCTTCAAGTCGAAATAGAGCTGGTCGACCGGCAGCGTGCCCAGTTCGACCACGATCTGGTCCACGACCCGCTCCTCCTCCTCGAGCGTATAGTCGTTGCGCAGGACGACGATGCGCTTATTGCCCTCTGGATAGACCTCGACCAGGTCGTGATTGGGCGTCAGCATGACGCCAAGCTTGTAGAGCTCGCGCAGATGGACCGGCCGGTTGGTGCCGCCGATATCCTCGCCGATCATCTGGTCCTGCGTCGCCAGCTCGACCATGGCGCCACGCCTTGCCAGAAATTCGGCGGTCGAGGCTCCATTATGCTGTCCCATCCGGTCGAACAGCAGCACCGTCTCGGCGGGATCGACCCTGCCCTCCAGAATGTCCCAGGTGGTGGTGACGAGATCCTTGCCCTTGAAATCGCCGTCGTTGGGCAGCCCGCCCGTCGCAATGACGACGATCTCGGGCATTTCAGCCTCGATCAGGGCGGCCGTCGCCTTCGTATTCAGGCGGATATCGACGCCCTTCTTCTCGACCTGCTGGCCAAGCCAGCGGGCCACGCCCGAGATGGCCTCGCGCCAGCCGGCCTTGGCGGCGACGTTGATCTGCCCGCCCAGTTGCGCCTTGGCCTCGAAGAGCACCACCTCGTGTCCCCGCTCGACCGCCACGCGGGCGGCCTCGAGGCCGCCCGGCCCGCCGCCGACGACCACGACCTTGCGCTTTTTCGGCGAGGGAGTGTGAACATGGGGCATTCGCGACTCGCGCCCGGTGGCGGCGTTCTGGATGCAAAGCGCATCCTTGCCCTCATAGATGCGATCGATGCAGTAGCCGGCGCCGACGCATTGGCGAATATCGTCGACCCGGCCTTCCATGAGCTTGCTCACCAGATAGGGGTCGGCAATGTGGGCGCGGGTCATGGCGACCATGTCGGTATGACCCTCCTCGACCGCGCGGGCCGCCGTCGCGATGTCGGTGACCCGCTGGGCGTGAAAGACCGGCACGCCGACCTCGCGCTTGATGCCGGAGGCCAGATGCAGGAACGGGGCCACCGGAAAAGCCATGTTTGGCAAGGAGATGGCGTGGGCCAGATGGTCCCTGGCCTGGCCGCCTATGACGTTGACGAAATCGATGAGGCCGCGCTCGCTATAGGCCTTGGCGATGGCAATGCAGTCTTCGTTCGTCAGGCCGTTTTCAAGGAGCTCGTCGCCCGACATGCGCATGCCGACGACATAGTCCTGGCCGACCTCGGCACGAATCGCCTCGAAGACCTCGATGCCAAAGCGCATCCGGTTCTCGAGGCTGCCGCCGTAGGCGTCGGTCCGCTCATTGACCGACGGGCTCCAGAACTGGTCGATGAGATGACCATGCGCGCAAGACACCTCGAAGCCATCCAGCCCGCCTGCCTTGCATCGCCTTGCCGCCGCCGCGAAGGCCTTGGTGATCCGGACGAAATCCTCGCTCTCCATGGCCTTGGGCACGGATTTATGCGCCGGCTCCCGCTTGGGGCTGGGGGCCACGGTCGGCAGCCAGTTCTCCAGGTCCCACTTGGTGCGCCGGCCCATGTGGGTGAGCTGGATCATCAAGGCGCCGCCATAGCCGTGCACCCGGTCGGCGAATTCCTTGAAATAGGGGATGACGCTGTCATCGGCGACGGAAATCTGATTCCAGGGCGTGGCCGGGCTGTCGACGGCGACCGAGGAGGAACCACCGAACATGGTCAGACCGATGCCGCCTTTGGCTTTTTCGGCGTGGTAGAGCTGATAGCGCTCCTTGGGCTTCCCGTCCGAGCCATAGGAAGGCGCATGGCTCGTGCTCATCACGCGGTTTCGCAGCGTGAGACCCTTGATTGTCAGCGGCTTGAGCAGAGCGTCGAAGGCGGCCATGTCCGTCCTGGTCTTTCTATGAACTGCTTCAATCAACAAAAACTGCTGCTACACGACTGTCCGCCCCGCGACGGCAAGGCTTCGAATTGCGACAGCGACTCGCCCTCATGTGGGTCAGAGGGACTTTCGATTTCTTCTAAAACATCCTGACAGCGGGCGAAATCGAGCGCTGCCCTGGTCCCGCGGCTAACACTCGACGACGTTGACTGCCAGTCCGCCCAACGAAGTCTCTTTGTATTTCGATGCCATGTCCGCGCCCGTCTCGCGCATCGTCTTGATCACCTTGTCGAGCGAGACGAAATGCGTGCCGTCGCCACGAATGGCCAGGCGCGCGGCATTGATCGCCTTGGTGGCACCAATAGCGTTCCGCTCGATACAGGGGATCTGGACGAGGCCGCCAATGGGATCGCAGGTCAGCCCGAGATTATGCTCCATGCCGATCTCGGCCGCGTTCTCTATCTGGCTAGGCGTCGCCCCCCAGGCAGCTGCCAGGCCGGCCGCCGCCATCGAGCAGGCCACGCCCACCTCGCCCTGGCAGCCAACCTCCGCCCCGCTGATGGAGGCATTGCGCTTATAGAGCGTACCGATAGCGGCGGCGGTCAGGAGGAAGTCGCGCACCCCGTCGCGCGTCGCCCCATGGCAGAAGCGATCGTAATAATGAAGGACGGCCGGAACGATGCCGGCAGCACCGTTGGTCGGCGCCGTGACGACACGGCCGCCAGCGGCATTCTCCTCGTTGACGGCGATCGCATAGAGGCTGATCCAGTCCATGACCGCCAGCGCATCGCGAAAGCTCATCTCGGCCTTGGCCTTGAGCTCGCGATGGAGGGCCGCTGCACGACGTTTGACCTTGAGCCCGCCCGGCAGGATGCCGTCGGTGACAAGCCCGTGGGCGACGCATGCCTCCATCGTCGTCCAGATCCTGTCGAGCCCGGCATTGATCGCTGTGTCGTCATGACGCGTGCGCTCGTTGGCGCGCATCAGTGCGGCGATCGAAAGACCGTTCGCCTCGGCCATGGCGACCAACTCGTTGCCGGTGTGGAAATCAAACGGCAACGGCGCCTGTTCGGGCGCTGGCGCGTTGCCGTGCAACTCCTCCTCGGCGAGGACGAAGCCGCCGCCCACCGAATAATAGATCCGCTCGTCGATGATGCCGCCATCCTGGGCATAGGCGAAGAAACGCATGCCGTTGGGATGGCCCGGCAGTGTCTCGGACATGCGGAAATCGAGGTCCGGCCGCTCGAAGGGAATGAGGCGGCTGCCCAAGAGAGCGATAGAATTCCTCTCGTGCACGGCCGCGACCTTACAGTCCACCGAATCCGGATCGACCAGATCCGGCGCCTCTCCCATGAGGCCGAGGAGGATGGCACGATCGGTGCCATGGCCGAGACCGGTCAGCGCCAGCGAGCCGAAGAGTTCGACTTTGACGCGGGCGACATCGCCCAGCACGGCGCGCTCTTCCAGCCGGCGAACAAAGGCCATCGCCGCCTTCATCGGCCCTACCGTGTGCGAGCTGGAAGGGCCGATACCGATCTTAAAGATGTCGAAGACGCCAAAGGTCATGCTCGGGGCCGATCCTCGTGATCAGGCGGCGTTGAGGAAAACACCCTCATGATCGCGCATGGCATCTACGAGCCAGGCCACGACATAAGGCGCGAAGGAGCGGCGCGGAAAGAGGTCGAAGGTCGGCGCGTCGTCCAGAAGATGCAAAAGCATCGAGGTCCGCGCAAGCACGGTCTGCGCACAACTGCCGGGCTTGAACATCCTCGGGTGCAGATCCAGCGGGCAGCCCTTCGCCAGGACCTCACGTGCGGCGGCCCCCTTCAGACGGAGATGCGCGCGGTTACCGGAGACATCGGTGACGGCGACGTGCGTTTCAAGGAGAGCTTCCTCCAGCCGCTCGGCAAGCGAAATCTCACCGCCGGGTGCCGTCAAGACGAGCCATTCGTCCGGTCCAAGCCAAAGGACGGTCAATTCGCCTGCCGATTGCACGCTGTTGGGGGCACGCGGCAGCTCGCAACCGAGCACGGCGCATGCCTTGCTAACGAAACCATGATCGGCGAGATCACCACGGAGATTGAGGGCGCCAGGCGGCACCAGTTCCGCAAGGGCTAGGCGGGTCCCTGCGGCCTCCGCGAAGGCTTTCGCCGACAGACCCAAGGGTACCGTGCAGGCAGCCCGATCGAGTTCAGACATGAGATCGTCCCCGATGAGAAACCAGGCCCCGTCCAGGGCCAGGAAGATGCTGGAACCTCCGGTTCCTGCCGGCATTGGGCGGCAATGCCTCAACCATTGGCTCGCTTGCCCTCGGCATCATAGAAGACCGGACCCGTGATCGTGCAGCGCACGGCGCCCGTTGTGAGCGGCGCCATGATGACCTGGCCGTGGCGTGCAGAGCCGCCCTTGACGAGAGCCAGCGCGATCGAGCGACCGAGCGTCGGGCTCCAATAGCTGGAGGTGACGTGGCCGATCATCGGCACTGGCGCCGGCAGAGGCGAGGTTCCACCCTTGGTGAGGGCCGGATCGTCGCTGACCTCGACCAGTTGCGCGCCTTCGGGCAGGACCGTCTGCGGCTCGTCCGTGAGCAGGCCCACCAACTGCTTCCTGTCGACACGTGCGGTATCGGCGCGGGTATAGGCACGCTTGCCGACGAAGTCCGGTTTCAGCCTGGAAACCATGCCGCCCATGCCCAGATCCTGCGGCGTCACGGTGGCGTCCGTCTCCTGGCCGACGATGATGAAGCCTTTCTCCGCCCGCAGGACGTGCATGGCCTCGGTACCGAACGGCGTGATGCCGAATTCGTCGCCCGCGGCGAAGATCGCCTCCCAGAGTTGTTTGCCCTGATGGGCGGGGACGGCCACCTCGAAGCTGAGCTCGCCTGTAAAGCTGACACGGAAGATGCGCGCCTTCAGGCCGGCCACGGTCGCATCCTTCACCGCCATGAAAGGGAAGCTCTCCTTGTCGAGCTTGGTGTCGGTCAGTTTCTCGAGAACCGCCCGCGCCTTGGGACCGGCCACCTGTGCGACGGTCCATTGCTCCGTGATGGAGGTGAGATAGACCTTGAGATGGGGCCACTCCGTCTGGAGATAATCCTCCATCCAGTCCAGGACCTTGGCGGCCCCGCCGGTCGTGGTCGTGAGGTAGAATCGGGAAGGCCCGACCCTTGCCACGATGCCGTCATCCATGACCATGCCGTCCTCCTTGCATAGGAGGGCGTAACGCGCCTTGCCGATCTCGAGCTTGGAGAAGGCGCTCGTGTAGAGAAGGTTGAGGAACGTGACGGCATCCTGTCCCTGGACGTCGATCTTGCCGAGCGTGCTGGCATCGAGCACGCCCACCGACTCGCGCACGGCACGGCACTCGCGGCTGACGGCTGCCTCCATGGTCTCGCCGGGCCTGGGATAATACCAGGCCCGCTTCCACTGGCCGACATCCTCGAACAAGGCCCCTCTGGCCACATGCCAGGCATGGATCGGCGTGTGGCGCTCCGGATCGGCCAGATGCCCGACATCGCGGCCGGCAAGGGTGCCGAATGTGACCGGCGTGTAGGGTGCCCTGAAAGTGGTCGTGCCGATTTCGGGAATCGACGTCCCGAGCATGGTCGAGAGATAGCCCAGCGCGTTGACGTTGGATGTCTTGCCCTGGTCGGTCGCCATGCCCATCGTCGTGTAGCGTTTTAAATGCTCCACGTGCTTGTAGCCCTCGCGATGGGCAAGAGCGACGTCGGCGGCCGTGACGTCGTTTTGGAAGTCGATGAAATGCTTGGCCTTGCCGTGGCCCACGGGCCGCAGCGAGGGCACGACCCAGGTCTGCTTGATGGTCCCGAAGGCGCGACTTTGCGCAACGGGCGCCACAAGCTTCGCCGTCGCGGGAAAGCCAGCAGCCTCGGCTGCAGCCGCGCCGGCATCGAGCCCCTCGGCCAGGCATGCGCCAAGCTCGAAGCTGCCATTGCAAGCGCCGACCGAGGCCTGATGCTGGGCGGCGACGTCGGGCACGAAACAGGCTTTGGCGTCGTCGAAGCGCAGTTTACCCTGGCTCTGCGAGAAGAGGTGGACGGCAGGACTCCAGCCGCCCGACATGGCGATCGCGTCGCATTCCAGCTCGGCCGGCTGCGTGTCGGCGAAGGCCTCGCCAGCCTCGGCCAGGCGCATCACCAAGGCGCCGGCCACCCGCTTGGTCCCCTTGACGCCGACGATGGCCCCCTGCGCGATGACAGGAATGCCCAGATTGCGCGCACGCTCGAGCAGGCCCTGGCCTGCCTCGGGCCGGAGGTCGACGATGGCCGGGATGGCGGCACCGGCGATCTTGAGATCGAAAGCCGCTTCGTAGGCACTGTCATTGTTGGTGAAGACGACGACCTTCTTGCCGACCAGGGCCCCGTAGCGGTTGGCATAGGTCCGGGCGGCGGCCGCCAGCATGACTCCCGGCCGGTCATTGTCGGCGAAGACCAGGGGACGTTCATGCGCGCCGGTCGCCAGAACGACGCGC
Source organism: Arboricoccus pini (assembly GCF_900187945.1). GTDB lineage: Bacteria > Pseudomonadota > Alphaproteobacteria > Geminicoccales > Geminicoccaceae > Arboricoccus > Arboricoccus pini. Next base: position 239,725 of record NZ_FYEH01000006.1, read on the forward strand.
GCCGCCCTGATCTTCCAAAGACGCTGGCGGGCCGTCTTGCCGGCCGCGCGGCGGGGCAGATGGTCGGTGCGACGCTGGGCGGCGATCAGATAATTATGATCGTAATAGCCCGTGACCGTCGTGCGGGTCAGGATTCGCACTTCGGGATTGGCCAGGAGCTCTGCCTGGATGCCGGCGACCCAATCCAGGGCCGGGTTGCCGTCGATCAGCTCATCGGCCGAGAGGAGGGCACCGCCCAGTTCGTTCTGCTCGTCGATCAGGATAACCCGCGCGCCGCTGGCAGCCGCCGCGCGTGCTGCCGCAAGGCCGGCCGGGCCGCCACCGACGACAAGCACGTCGCAATGCGCGTGCATCTTGTCATAAATGTCGAGATCTCCTTCAGTCGGCGCCTTGCCGAGGCCGGCCGCTCTCCGAATGAAGGGCTCGTAGACCTTCATCCAGAAGCTCTTCGGGCTCATGAAGGTCTTATAGTAGAAGCCGGCGACGAAGAGCTTCGAGAGAAGGCCGTTGACCGCGCCAATGTCGTGCTCGACCGAAGGCCAGGCATTCTGGCTGGTCGCCGCGAGGTCGTCGTAGAGCTCGACCACCGGTGCCCGCATGTTGGGCTCGGTCAGGCCGCCTTTTTCCAGTTGGACCAGGGCCGAGGGCTCCTCGCAACCGGCCGAGAGAATGCCGCGGGGCCGGTGATATTTGAAGCTTCGCCCGACCAGATGGACGCCGTTGGCCAGAAGAGCGGAGGCCAGGGTGTCGCCGGCGTGGCCCGCATACTGGCGACCATTGAAGGTGAAGAAGACGGGCCGGCTACGATCGATGCGGCCACCCTGGGCGGTGCGGAATGGCTGCTTCATGGCTGGCCTCCCTGGCGCGCCGGGCTCGTGGCGTCGGCTGAGGCCTCGGGCTGTTCACCCATCTTGTAGATGCGGGTGATCTCGTGGGTGATCGTGCTGCGCTCAAGGTTGAACCAGCGCCGGCAGCCCTGGCTGTGGCACCAGCGCTCGCGCTGCAGCCCCTTGGGGTTGGTGCGCATGAAGAGAAAGTCGGCAAAAGCGGCGTCGTCCGTGGCCGCCGGATCCTGGGGCCGCGCGCGATGCGCCTCGCCACCGCAGGTGAACTCGATCTCGTCGCGCGGCCCGCACCAGGGGCAAGTGATCAAAAGCATCGATCGTCTCCGAGAAGACCAGGGTGCGGCCCTGGACTAACCTGGGGTCGCAGGACCCCCGGATTCATTGTTCCAACCGCCAGACCGGGCGGACCCTCAGTGCGCCACGGCCGCGGCGCCATGCTCGTCGATGAGCTTGCCGGTCTCGAAGCGTGAGAGGGCGAAGGGCGCGTTGATCGCATGTGGCTGGCCGGTCGCCAGCGTATGGGCAAAGACCCAGCCCGAGCCCGGCGTCGCTTTGAAGCCGCCCGTGCCCCAGCCGCAATTGATGAAGAGATTGTCGACCGGCGTCTTGCCGATGATCGGGCTCGCATCCGGCGTCACGTCGACGATGCCGCCCCACTGGCGCAGCATGCGCATGCGACTGAAGATCGGAAACAGCTCCAGGAGCGCGCCCATCTGGTGCTCGATCACGTGGAAGGACCCGCGCTGGGCGTAGGAAGTATAGGCGTCGACGCCGGCACCGATGACGAGTTCGCCTTTGTCGGACTGGCTCACATAGACATGGACTGCGTTCGACATGACGACGCAGTCGATGATGGGCTTCACCGGCTCCGAGACCAAAGCCTGCAAGGGATGGCTCTCGACCGGCAGGCGGATGTCGGCCATGGCCGCCACGACCCCCGAATGACCGGCGGTGACGATGCCCACCTTGCCGGCCTTGATATAGCCCTTGCTGGTCTCGACGCCGACCACCTTGCCGCCCTCGCGACGGATGCCCTGCACCTCGCAACGCTCGCAGATGTCGACGCCGCGCTCGGAGGCGGCGCGCGCGAAGCCCCAGGCCACCGCATCGTGCCTGGCTGAGCCGCCCCGCCTTTGCAGGGTGCCGCCCCAGACCGGATAGCGGACGTCCGGCCTGATATCGATGATGGGGCAAAATGCCTTCACCTCGTCCCGGCTCAGATATTCGCTGTCGATGCCATTCAGCCGAAGCGCGTGCACCCGCCTTTGCGCCTCGAGGACATCACCGTGATTATGGGCGAGATTGAGGACTCCGCGCTGGGAGAACATCGTGTTGTAGTTGAGGTCCTGCGAAAGGCCCTCCCAGAGCGAGAGCGCCTTTTCGTAGAGGGCGGCACTCTCGTCCCAGAGATAGTTGGATCGCACGATCGTGGTGTTGCGCCCGGTATTGCCAAGGCCGATCGGCCCCCGCTCCAGAACGGCGACATTGGTGATGCCGTGCACTTTGGCCAGATAATAGGCCGTAGCCAGACCATGGCCGCCGCCACCGATGATCACGACATCGTAGCTGTCCCTGGGCTCGGCCTTGCGCCAGGCGGGGGCCCACGCCTCGTGATGCGAGAACGCGTTCTTGAGCAGCGAGAGAGCCGAATAGCGCGTCATCGAACGTTTACCCTCAAAGCCGGCCATGGCCGAAAAGCACGCCATGGGTACCTGGACCCTAGTCTTAGGCTGAGAGCCGCCATGGGGCCTAGAATGAACCAGTCGTTCCACTTGAATAAATCCGACAAGGATGGTGTCGGCCGACCAGGGGGGTGCGCTTGGCATAGATCCTGCCTGATTCCTGGCAACCAATTGCCTTGGAGAGCGTGCGGTGGGGGAAATCGATCACAGGAATGTCCTGGCAAAGATGCTCGATCGGCGCTTTGCCAGACGGGGCCTGCTGCGCGGCGCCGGCCTAGGTGCCGCTGCTTTGGCGGTCCCGGCTTTCGGCCCGCAGCCCGTTCGAGCAGCCGAACCCGGGCATATCAACCTGGCTTTCATCGAATATATCGACACGCTCGACCCGCATTTCACCGGTTTTCTCGGCGCCATCATGGTGCACAACAATATCTTCAATGGTCTTTTGAAGATTACCTATGATGGGCAGAAGGTCAGCTTCGTGCCGGACCTGGCCGAAAGCTGGGACATGCCGGACGACAAGACCCACATCTTCAAGATCAGGCCGAATGTCCATTTCCATGACGGCACGGCCTGCGATGCCGAGGCCATCAAATGGAGCCTGGAGCGCGTGGCCAGCGGCAAGCCCACCTCGCCGCACGCCTGGAAACTAAGCAAACTCCAAAAGATCGAAATTATCGATCCGCTTACGGTGAAGTTGAGCTTCGCTACCCCCTACGCCTTCCTGCCGGTGGCCCTGACAGGGAGCACCGGGCGAGCCGGCACCATCGTCTCGCGCGCTGCGGTTGAAAAATACGGCAAGGATTTCGGCCGCAATCCGGTAGGCACCGGCCCCTTTCGTTTCGTCAGCTGGCGTGAGAACGATTCGATCGAGCTGGAACGCAATCCAGATTATTTCGAGGAGGGCCTGCCCAAGCTCGATCGCGTGACGATCAAGATCATGAACGAGGCCTCCTCGGCGGTGGCGGCCTTGATGGCCGGCCAGGTCGACGGGATGAACGAGAGCCCGCTGCAGTTCGTCAAGGCGTTGCGCGCCAACCCCAACCTCACCGTCTATGGCGAGCCCGAGGGCAATTACTCCTTCGTGGCGATGAATGTGCGCCGGGCGCCCTTCGACGATGTCGAACTGCGCCGAGCCGTTGCCTTCGCCATCGATCGTGAGGCCATCATCAAGCAGGCCTTTTTCGGCATTGGCGAAATTGCCTACTCGCCGATCTCGCCGCCGATGACGGGTTTCTTCAACAAGGACATCGCCAAGACCGGACGTGGCCAGTTCTTCGATCCGGAACGGGCCAAGAAGCATCGCGCGGCTGCCAAGAACCAGGACGTGATTGAGCCCGTCTTCATCATGAGCGAGCAGGGTCCCTATGGGACGCGGGTGGCGCAGACCGTGCTGCCGATGCTCGAGAAGATCGGCATCAAGCCCAAGCTCGAACTGATGGAGCGGGCCGCCTGGGTGGCCAGGCGCAATGCCGGCGATTTCGACATGTTCGACCTCAACTGGGTGGGCGATCTCGATCCGGACGAGACGCTCTATCCGGAATTCCATTCGGGCGAGGACTGGAATTATCCGGGCTGGAGCAATGCCACCTTCGATAAGTCGGTCGAAGAGGCCCAGGTCGTGCTCGACGTCGAGACGAGGCGCAAGCTCTACGAGACGGCCGAGGATGCGCTCATGGACGAGGCGCCGATCGCCATCATCTCGCACATGCCGGCCTTCAAGATCATCTCCAAACGGGTGCAGGGCTTCCAATATATCCCGGCCGATCTCTTCAATCTGCACACGGTAAGCGTTGCCTGATGCTCCTCTTCGTCGGTCGCAAGTTGGCCCAGACGATCTTCATTCTCCTCATGGTCTCGATCGTCAGCTTCACCCTTTTAAAGCTGGCGCCGGGCGATCCGGTTCAGATGGCGCTGGGCTCCGAATATTCGCAGGAAGCCTACGCCTCCCTGACCCATGAGATGGGCCTGGATCAGTCTTTGGTCGTCCAATACGGCCATTGGCTCTGGGGTTTTATCACCGGCGACTGGGGGCGCTCCTATGTGGGCCGCACGCCGATCTTCCAATATGCCTTCGTGGAGGCCCTGCCGGTCACCTTGACGCTGGCTGCCTCCGCATTGTTCCTGGCGATCCTGATCGGCGTGCCCCTTGGCGTGCTATCGGCTGCCCGCCAGGACACGATCCTGGATGCCGGAACCGCCGCCCTGTCGCTGACCGGCACGGCCTTTCCGAGCTTCTATCTGGGCATCCTCCTGATCTGGATCTTCGGCGTCCATTTCGGGCTCTTTCCAACCATGGGGTTCGTGGCGCCCTGGCAGGATTTCCTGGATGGCGTCTATCACATGACCCTGCCGGCGCTCACGCTCAGCACCTATTTCATGGCGATGATCGTCCGGCTGGTGCGCGCCAACCTGATCGAGGCGCTCCAGCAACCCTATGTGGCGGCTGCCAGGGCAAGGGGCGAGAGTGAAAGGCGGGTCATCTGGCTGCATGGCATGCGCAACGTACTCATGCCGCTGGTCACCGTTTTGGGCCTGCAGCTGGGTGCCCTCCTTCAGGGTGCCGTGCTCACAGAGACCGTCTTCTCCCTGCCGGGGGTCGGGCAGATGATCACCAACGCGGTGCTGAACCGCGAATATCTGGTCGTCCAGGCGGGTGTCATGATGACTGGCTGCCTCTTCATCTTCGTCAATCTTCTGGTCGACCTCGCCTATCCCTGGCTCGATCCCCGCCTGAAGCCGCGCTAGCCATGAGCGAAACCCTGCTCGTCGACAAAATTGCGCGCCGTCCGGCCTGGTGGGCCGGGCTCGGCAGCTATATCCGCCACCGCCCCTTCTTCATCCTGGCACTGCTGGTCACGCTGGCCTTTTTGGCCATCGCCCTGCTGGGGACGGCCGTCACACCATTCGATCCCACCTTCCAGGACATGGAGGCGCCCATGTCGCCGCCCAGTTCGACGCATTGGCTGGGGACCGACTCCTATGGGCAGGACCTGCTCTCGCGCGCCATGGCCGGTGCCCGCTATGCCTTCCTGACCGGCATCTGCTCGGTACTCCTGGGAGCCCTGGGCGGGCTGGCCGTCGGCCTGATGGCCGGTCTTGCTGGCGGGCGGACCGAATGGTTCTTGATGCGGATCGTGGATGCGATCTTGGCCCTTCCCTCGCTGGTGATGGCGATCGCCTTCATCGCGATCCTAGGCCAGGGGGTCGACAAGGTGATCCTGGCGGTGGGCCTGGCCCTGATCGGCCCTTTTGCCCGAACGGTGCGCGCCGACGTCCTGCAGGTGCGCGCTTTGCCCTTCGTTGAGGCAGCGGGCCTGATGGGCATCGGCAAGCTGGCCATCGTCCGGCGACACATTCTCCCCAACGTCTTCTTTCCGCTGGTGGTCCAGGCGACGATCCGGATCAGCGAGGCCATCCTGGTCTCCTCCAGCCTGTCCTTCATCGGCATCGGCATCGTGCCGCCGACGCCGGACTGGGGTCTGATGATCGCGGAAGGCCGGGGCTTTGTCAGTTTCGCGCCCTGGATGTCGGGCGTGCCGGGCGCTGCGCTCGCCATCCTCCTGATCGCTCTTGCGATCGTCGGCGACGGGATCCGCGAGCAGATGGACCCCAAGCAGCGCGCCGGTCACTAGGAGCAGCCCATGTCGCTTCAGATGAGCAGCAGCGCGGTGCAAGCAACGAGCCGGCCTTTGGTCGAGCTCGAGGACTTCTCGCTCTGGCGCCAGAACCGCTCGGTGCTGGACGGACTGAGCTTTACCCTGCCGAAAGGCCAGAACCTGGCGCTGGTGGGCGAATCGGGTGCCGGCAAGTCCACCATCGGCCTGGCGCTCATGGGTCTGCTTCAAAGCCAGGGCGTGAAGATGGCCGGGCGGGCCCGCTTTGACGGGCAGGATCTGGTCAGCCTGAACGCACGGGCCTGGAACGGATTGCGCGGCCGCAGGCTCGGCATGATCTTCCAGGATGCCGGTGCGGCACTCGATCCCTGCTTTACCATCGGTCACCATCTGGCCTTTCCGCTCCGCCGGCTCTTGGGCCTGAGCAGCAGGCAGGCGACCGAGCGCGCATTGGCACTTCTGGAGAGCGTCGGCATCAACGACGCCAAGGCCCGACTCAAGGCCTACCCGCACGAGCTCTCGGGCGGCATGCAGCAACGGGTCATGATCGGCATCGCGCTGGCCTGCGAGCCCGATCTCTTGATCGCCGATGAGCCCACGAGCGCTTTGGACGTCACGATCCAGGCGCAGATCGTCCGCCTGATCCAGGATCGCGTACGAATGCAGGGTGCCAGCTGCATCTTCGTCCTCCACGATCTGGCCTTGGCCTCGCAGGCCTGCGAGCGGATCGTCGTCCTCTATGCGGGCCAGGTGATGGAGGCTGGGCTGGCCGAGGTGGTCCTGGGCCGCTCGCGCCATCCTTATACGCAGGCGCTTAAATCCTGCGTCATCGAACTCGATACCGCAGCCCTCGAACCGCCACCAGGTGCCGCCCCCTCCTTGGACCGGATGCCCTCCGGCTGTCGGTTCGCGCCCCGCTGCCCGCGAGCCAGCGAACGCTGTACCGCGGAAAAGCCGCCTTTGCAGGGCACAGAGGCGCATCAGATCGCCTGCTGGCATCCAGGATGACCGCCTTGTTGTTCGAACTTTTGGACGTCGAGAAGAGCTATGAGTTGAGGGGCGGCGGTGCTGCGTTCCGGCCGGGTCCCAAGCGCCGGCTGCGTGCGCTGGATGGCGTGCGCCTCACCGTGGCGCGCGGCGACAGCGTGGCCCTGGTGGGCGAGAGTGGCTCGGGCAAATCGACCTTGCTCCGCGTCCTGATGGGCCTGACATCGCCAACCGACGGGCGGGCCCTTTATGGCGGCCAGGACGTGACACAGCTCAAAGGAGAGCGCCGCGCTGCCTTCCAGCGCGAGGTCGCGATGGTCTACCAGGACGCCCGAGGCTCGCTCAATCCGCGCCTGCCGGTCCTAGATCTCATCGCCGAGCCGATCCGGCATCATAAACTGCGCGCCGGGCCGGCGGTGCGCGACCGCGTTTTGGAGTTGCTGGATCAGGTGGGCCTGCCGGCCGCCACCCTGAAGCGCTATCCGAGCCAGCTCTCGGGCGGTCAGGTCCGGCGCGTCGCGATCGCGCGCGCCTTGGCCAGCGAGCCGCTCACCATCGTAGCCGACGAGGCCGTCTCCGGCCTCGATGTCTCGACCCAGGCCCAGCTCTTGAACTTGCTGGTTGAGCTGCAGCGGCGGATGGGCCTGACCTTGATCTTCATCACCCACGATCTGGGAGTGGCGAGCTTTCTTTGCGACCAGATCGCCGTCATGTATCTGGGCCGCATCGTCGAGACCGGCCCCACGCGCGCCATCCTGGAGAGGCCCGCCCATCCCTATACGCAGGCGCTCTTAAACGCCCAGCCACGCTTCTTCGCCCCCATCGCCCAGCCCTTGCAGGGTGAAATCCCGAGCCCCATCGACCTGCCGCCCGGCTGTCGCTTTGCCGGTCGCTGCCCGCGCGCCGTTCCAGCCTGCCGAGAGGACGATCCGGCCCTCATGCCGAGCGGCCAGGGGCGTGCCGTGGCGTGCATCCGCCCGCTGACGGCCGCCGCCTGAGATCAGACTTGCAATCAAGCCGCATCGCCGGCTTGCTGGCGATGCGGCTACGAAGCTTCGCTCTGGCAATGGGAGTCTCGACGGTGACCGGCAGGCTGCTTTCCATCACCCGCTTTGCGGTCAAGGGCCTGACCGGCGAGGCGCTGGAAGAGGCCTTGCTTGAGGCCGGACGAGGCCTGAAGGACGACCGGCGCTATGCGCTGGCTCTCCCGGGCACGGTCTTCGATCCGGCCCATCCCGTCCCCTTGCCCAAGACCCGGTTCGCGGTCTGGGCACGCTTTGCCCGCATGGCGGCCCTCAAGAGCCGGTACGTACCGGCCACCACCATGCTGACGCTCGAGGTGCCAGGCGGCCCGGCCGTAACCGCGAGGCTGGACCGGCCGGAGGACTATGCGCGGATCGAGCGGGCGGTCGAAGAAATCATCGGTGCCGAGATCGACGGGCGCGTCCGGCTGATCGACGGCCGGAGCCATCGCTTTACCGATGTCAGCGTCGTTTCGCCCGAAATGATGGAGGCGGTCTCGCTGATCAACCTCTCGTCGCTCGAAGCCTTCGCCGCTCACCTGGGCCGGCCCATTGATCCCCGGCGCTTTCGCGGCAACCTACTGATCGACGGCATCCCGCCCTTCGCCGAGCTGGATTGGGTCGGTCGCACGATCGAGATCGGCGGGGTGCGCTTCAAGGGAGCTCTGCGAACGCAACGCTGTGCGGCGACAGAGGTCGATCCGGACCGGGCGGTGCGCGACATCCGCCTGCCCTTGGAACTGCGGCGCGCCTACAGGCACGCGGACATGGGGATCTATCTCTATGTCGAGACAGAAGGCGTCATCCAGCCTGGCGATCCGGTCAGGATGGCGGCCTGACCTGTTCTGGCCCCTCGAGGCCGGCCGCCTCCAGGCTTGCCGCCTGACGCCTTGCCAGCGCGTCGACGTCGAAATCCTCGATCAGCCCCATGAAAAGCCGGTGCCAATTGATCTCGGCCTTGAGATGCAAGAACACCGAGCCCAGGCCGACAGCTGCCCTGTCCATGAAGACGAACTCGCGCGGGGGGCGCACACCGCCTGCTTCCCGCAGCTTAGCGCGCACGTCCTGGACTATGTTGCGACCGTCATTGCCGGGCGCGGCCTTTTCCTGAATCAGACGGGTGCGATCCTCCAAAAGCGGTGCATAGATGAAAGACGCCCAAAGATTGAGCGATTCGACCAGATCGTTGGTGAGATTTTTAAAGCCCCATTGCTCATAGGCGCTGACCGCCAAGGCGCGATCGCCGGATTCGAGGGCACGGTAGAGATCGATGACGCCTTTGACGAAGGCCGGCGGGAAAATGCGCACACAGCCAAAATCGAGCAGATTGATCCCCAGATCAGGGCGGACGGCGTAGTTGCCCAGATGCGGGTCGCCGTGGATGAGGCCATAACGATAGAACGGCGTGTACCAGGCCTTGAACATGTTCATGGCCAACCTGTTGCGCGCCTCGATCGGCCGGTCCTTGAAGGTCAAGAGCGGCTGGCCCTCCAACCAGGACATGGTCAGGAGTTTGCGCGTCGAGAGCTCGCCCACGATCGCCGGCACATGAATCTCGGGCTCGCCGGCCAGCATGTCGGCATAGAGCCTGGCATGTCTGGCCTCGCGGTCATAATCCACTTCCTCGCGCAGGCGGTCCGCCAGTTCGTCGTAAATGTCGGTGGTGTCGATGGACCGTTCATAGCGGCCGAAGATGCCGAGGATGACGCGAAGCTGGCCGAGATCGGCATCCACGGCGGCGCCGATATTGGGATATTGCAGCTTGCAGGCGACCAGACGGCCGTCGCTCAAGGTCGCCTTGTGGACTTGGCCCAGCGAGGCTGCCGCGGCGGCGGTCAGGGGGAACTCCTTGAAGTGCCTTTGCCAGTCCGGGCCAAGCTCGCTCATCATCCGGCGCCGGACGAAGGGTGGCCCCATCGGCGGCGCGTTGCTCTGCAGCTGTGCCAGTTCCGCCTGAAACTCCTTGGGAACCGCCTCGGGGATCGTGGCCAGGATCTGGGCCACCTTCATGAGTGGGCCCTTCAGCCCGCCCAGGGCCGCACGCATGTCCCCAGCAGCGGCCGCCTTGTCATAGTCCGGTCCGCCGAAGACGCGCCGGCCAGCCAGCCTCGCCCCCACGCCCGCGACCGTACTGCCGACTGCGGCGTAGCGGCGGACACGAGCGCCCAGAGAATTTTCCGGATCCGGGGCGACAGGCCGCCTGGGGCCGCTCATGCGGCTGACCGGGCCAATCCGGCGGCCTCCAGCTCGTCCTCGAGGCGCTGGATAAGCTGCTCGGTGACGGCTAGGCCCTTGGACCAGAAGGCGGGATCGCTGGCATCGAGACCGAAAGGTGCCAGCAATTCCTTGTGCCCCTTGGTGCCGCCCGCCGCCAGTAGGGCCAGATATTTCTCCTGGAAGCCCTCGGGCTTTTCCTGGAACACCGCGTAGAGCGAACTGACGAGACAATCGCCGAAGGCGTAGGCGTAGACGTAGAAGGGCACGTGGATGAAGTGGGGGATGTAGGACCAGAAATGCTGGTAGGGCGCATCGAATTCGAAGATCGGCCCGAGGCTCTCTTTTTGCACCCCCATCCAGATCTCGCCTAGTTCCTCGGGGGTCAGCTCGCCTTCCTTGCGCCGGTCATGGACCTGTCGCTCGAACTCCGAAAAGGCGATCTGGCGGACGACCGTGTTGATCTTGTCCTCGATCTTGGAGGCCAGGAGCACACGGCGCTGTGCCGGATCGGTCTCCTTGGCCAGCATCGCCTCGAAGGTCAGCTGCTCGCCAAAGACGGAGGCGGTCTCGGCCAGGGTGAGCGGGGTCCCGGCCAGGAGATAGCCCTGGCGGCCGGCCAGGACCTGATGCACGCCATGGCCCAGCTCATGCGCCAGCGTCATGATATCGCGCGGCTTGCCCTGGTAGTTCATGAGGACATAGGGGTGCACGGAAGGAACGGTCGAGTGACAAAAAGCGCCGCTGTCCTTGCCCTCGCGGACGTCGGCGTCGATCCAGCCGCGCTCGAAGAAATCGGAGAGGATGCGGGCGATCTCGGGCGAGAAGCGGCGATAGGCATCCAGCACCGTCAGTCGCGCATCGTCCCAGGAGCGACGGCGATCGACGTCCTCGGGCAACGGGGCGTTGCGGTCCCAGGTATGAAGCTTGTCCAGGCCCATCCACTTGGCCTTGAGCGCGTAGTAGCGGTGCGAGAGGCGCGGATAGGCCTCGCGCACGGCGCTGATCAGTGCTGCCACCACCTCGTCCTCAACCTGGTTGGCGAGGTTGCGCGAGGAGATCGGGCGGGCGAAATGACGCCAGCCATCCTCGATCTGCTTGTCTTTGGCCAGAGTGTTGGTGATCCGCGCCATGAGCTTGACGTTGCGGCCAAGAACATGGCCCACGGCCTCGCTGGCCTTGCGCCGGGTCTCGCGATCATGGTTGGAGAGCAGGTCGAAAATCTCCTGCGATGACAATTCCTTGCCCTCGTAGGGGAAGCGCAGTCCCGCCATCGTCTCGTCGAAGAGACGGTTCCAGGCCGCCCGGCCGGTCACATGCTTCTCGTGCAGGACGCGCTCGATCTCGTCGTCCAGCTGATGCGGACGGAAGGCCCGGACCTGGTCGAGCCAGGGCCTGTAGCGGGCAAGGGCGGACGAGCTCGCCAGGGCCGCCGCGTACTCATCGTCCTCGATCTTGTTGAGTTCCAGGGTCACGAAGAGCAGGCCGGTCTCGATGTCGCTCACCTTCTCCTGGCAGGTCGCATAAAAACGGCTGACCGCGGTATCGTCGCGCTGCGCCGCGAAGAGGAGGCCCGCAAAGGACATGACCCGGCCGAGCTTCTCCTCGATCGCCTCGTAGGCTTCGACAAGCTTTGCGAGCTCGTCGCCGTTGGCGGTCGCGATCTTGCCCTTGAAACGGGCGGCAAGCTCGCCGGCGGCTGTGGCGGCTTCGCCGAGCGTGGTTGCTATGGCCGGATCCTCGCGACCGGCATACAGATCGCCCAGATCCCATGAAGGGGCATCCGGCGATGTGTTGCCGCCGGTCGACTCCAATGCGGCCCTTGGCGAGATGCCCTGTCCGACCATGCTATGCTGCCTCGAAACCGTCACTTGAGCTACCTTTCCTGCATCAATCGGCAGGACAAGATATAAGGCGGCACGTCCGTCGTTTGAGGGGCCACCACCTTATTCACCGCGCCGGGCCCGTCAAAAGCCAGAACGAGAACGAGGAAGCCACGTTGTCACCGGTCCCGCAAACGCTTCTTGCCCTCTTCGAACGCAGCCTCAAAGAGCGCGCCGACAGGCCCTTTCTCTACGCCAAGATAGAAGGTCGCTATCGCGCGCAGAGCTGGACCGAGGTGGCGACGGCTGTTGGCGCGCTGGCGGCCAAGCTCGCTGCCCTGGGCGTCATGCCGGGCGATCGCGTGGCGATCATCGCCGAAAACGGCCCCCGCTGGGCCATCGCCGACCTCGCCATCCAAAAGGCCGGCGGCGTCACCGTGCCGAGCTACACGACATATACCAGCGAGGATTACCAATTCGTCCTGGCCAATGCCGGGGTAAAGCTCGTCCTTTGCAGCGGCGGTGCGATCGCAAAGCGCGTCCTACCCGCGATCGCGCTCACGCCGGACATCGTGGCAGTTGTGGGCCTGGATGGACCGCTGCCGGCAATGACGGGCCTGCCGCCGCTCCTGACGTTCGACCAGGCGCTGGAGGAAGGCGCAGGCCTGCCACCGGCAACGGGTGGCGCTGAACGCGGACCCGACGATCTGGCGTGCCTGATCTATACCTCAGGAACGGGGGGCAGGCCCAAAGGCGTCATGCTCAGCCACAAGAACATTCTCTCCAACATTCGAGGGGTGGAAATTCTCTTCAGGCAGCTGGGAATCCGTGACCTCGTCTTTCTCTCCTTCCTTCCACTCTCCCACGCCTATGAGCACACGGCCGGGCTGATGGCGCCAATCGCGATGGGCGCGGAGATCTGGTATGCCGAGGGCGTGGAGACGCTGCAGACCAATCTGCAGGAAGCCCGGCCGCATGTCCTGACCTGCGTTCCCCGGCTCTTCGAAGTGTTCAAGCAGCGGCTCGAGCAAGGGATGGCACGCCGAGGCGGTTTGCAGGCCAAGCTTTTCGCCAAGACGGTGGCACTCGGCACCAAGGCCTATCACGGCCGGCTGGCGCCGCATGAATGGCTGCTCGACAGGGTGCTCGACCTTCTGGTGCGGCGCAAGGTCAAGGCCCGCTTCGGCGGCAGACTTGCGGCCATGGTCTCGGGCGGGGGCGCCCTCAGCCATCCGGTCGGCATCTTCTTCCAGGCCTTGGGCCTGCCGGTCTGCCAGGGCTATGGGCAGACCGAGACGTCGCCCGTCGTCAGTGTCAATCCGCCCTGGGAGCATCGCGTGGAGAGTGCCGGGCCGCCATTGGCCGGGGTCGAAGTTAAGATTGCCGACGACGGCGAGATACTGATCAAGGGTGATCTCGTCATGCAAGGCTATTGGCGGGAGCCGGAAATGACCGCCGCGGCCATCGAGAACGGGTGGCTGAAAACAGGCGATATCGGCCATCTCGATGCCAAGGGCGCTCTCCACATCACCGACCGCAAGAAAGACATTATCGTCCTCTCGGGTGGCGATAACATAGCGCCCCAGCGGCTTGAGGGGATGATGGCGCTGGAGCCCGACATCGCCCAGTCATTGGTCTTCGGCGACGGCAAGCCCTATGTGGGAGCGCTGATCGTGCCCTCGGCCGAGCTATTGCGCGATTATGAGCGTCCCGATGGCCCCAAGCGCGTCGAGCAGCGGATCGAGGCCGCCATGAAGCGGGTCAACGCGCATTTATCCTCCGTGGAGCGCATCCGGCGCTGGCGGCTGGTTACAACGCCGTTCTCGATCGAGAACGGCATGATGACGCCCACGCTCAAGCTGCGGCGCGGAATTATCGCCAAGACATATCAATTGGAAGTTGATTCTTTATTCAGCGGCAATCGCAGCCTGGCCGCCTAACCCAGGTTATCCACAGGCTGTGCGTTAATTTTTGTGGCTGCATTGGCCAAATTGCGCGAACTTCACGAAGCTATGTTAAGATAGGGCCGCCCTTTCGGACGACCCCATCATTTGCTTATGTTTTACGAATTCTTGTTTGCGAATACTGGCGGGCAAGGGGATCTCTATTGGAACAACGGGACGAACCCCAACCTGGGTACGGTTTAATTCACCATTTATCCACAGGTTATGCTCAATATTCTCCTCTGCGCGCCATAACCTCACATAAGCGCGACCCTGTCAATTCAGTTTTCGCCCTCGCGCAAAGCTTATCCACCGGAAAGTAGGCGGCCTAATAAGTCATCAAGCTGCTCGTTATTTGAGTAGCTGAGCACCAGGGTGCCGCCATTCTTCTTCGGTCGGATGGCCGCGACGACACCCAAACGGCTGCGGAGGCGGTTTTCCAGCGCCGTGACGTCCGGATCGGGGTCTGGACGCGATTTCGCCCCACGATTGAGATTTCGCTCGGCAACGCGGACGAGATCCTCGGTCGCGCGCACTGAAAGCTGCTCCTCGATCACCCGGCTGGCCAGGGCCAGGGCCGCGGGATGCCCAAGGAGGGCGCGGGCATGGCCAGCCGTGAGGCGGCCGCCGATCACCAGGTCCTGGATGGCGTCGGGAAGCGCCAGGAGCCGCATCGTGTTGGCGATGTGGGGGCGACTCTTGCCGACGACTCGCCCCAGTTCATCCTGCGTGTAGCCGAATTCCTGCATGAGGCGGCGATAGGCGCGCGCTTCTTCGAGCGCGTTGAGATCGGCCCGCTGGACATTCTCGATCAGGGCGAGCTCGAGCACGTCGCGGTCTGATAAGTCGCGCACGAGGGCAGGGAGATCGTGCACGCCGGCCAGCTGTGCTGCCCGCCAGCGCCGCTCACCAGCGACGATCTCGTAGCCAGCCCCCTCGCGCCGGGCGCGCACGACGATCGGCTGCAAAATGCCCTTCTCGCGAATCGAGACCGCCAGGCTCTCGAGCTCGTCAGGATCGAAATGGCGGCGCGGCTGATAAGGGGAGGGTTGCAGCATCTCGATCGGCAGCCGCTTCAGCCCGAGGGCGGCAGCATCACCTCGAAGCTCGGCCTGGGACGTCTCCGTCTCACCGCCAAGAAGGGCCGACAGGCCCATGCCCAGGCGACGACGGGGTGGCGTGGCACCGGTCATCAGGCCGCCGTCGGCTCGGGTCGGGCGAGGCTGCCGCCGCCATCCCGACGGAGAACCTCCCTGGCCAGCGCCAGATAGGCAACCGAGCCCGGGCATTTGAGATCGTAGATCAGGACGGGCTTGCCGTGACTGGGGGCTTCGGACACGCGGACATTCCTCGGGATCACGGTTTCGTAGACTTGCCGGCCCATGAAGGCCCGCACGTCGGTCTCGACCTGCTCCGACAGATTATTGCGACGGTCGTACATGGTGAGGACGACGCCGTCGATCGAAAGCGTGGGATTATAGTGCTTGCGCACCTGCTCGACGGTGCGCAGCAACTGGCTCAGGCCCTCCAGCGCGAAGAACTCGCACTGGAGCGGCACCAGCACGGCCTCGGCTGCGGCCAGCGCGTTGATCGTCAGGAGCCCCAGCGAGGGCGGACAGTCGATGAGGATATGGTCGAAGGGCTCGTCGAGGCGCCTTAGCGCCTCTTTGAGCTTGTAGGCGCGCGATGCATCGTCGACCAGTTCGACCTCGACGCCGGAGAGGTCGACCGTCGCCGGGATGATGGCAAGGCCTGGCACCGCGGTCGGCTGCAGCGCCTCGGTGACCGTGGCCCGGCCGATCATCAGGTCGTAGCTCGTCAGCCGTCGCGCCTGCTTGGCGATGCCCACACCCGTGCTGGCGTTGCCCTGCGGGTCGAGGTCGACAAGGAGGACGTGCCGCCCGATCGCCGCCAGCGCTGTCGCGAGGTTGATCGAGGTCGTAGTTTTGCCGACGCCGCCTTTCTGATTGGCCAGGGCCAGGATGCGGTTGCCGGTTCGCCCCAGCCGGGTGCCGGAGGGAGAATGATCAGGACGCGTCTGGCTCGCCGCCACGTCAATATACCTCGTAGGGATTGAGCCCGTCGATCATCACGATCCGCCCGTCGCGCGATGAAAGACTGTCGAGAAGGGTTACACGGGCAGTATGCCCTATTTTTGACTTTGCGTCCGCCCCGGTCAATTCACAGCCGGCACTTCGCCCCTCGAGAAAGAGCAGCCGGGTTGTGGGCGTCATGAAAGGTCGCGCCATGACGACCAGACGATCAAGGGGGGCCAGCGCGCGGGCGGTGACGAGATCGGCGGCAAGAGGAGTCATCGATTCGATGCGCCGATCATGCACATGGACGGGCAGATCGAGCCTGGCAGCCGTGTCACGCAGGAAGGCGGCCTTGCGCCGATCGCTCTCCACCAGATGCACCTCGGGGGCCCCCATGATCGCCAGGATAAGGCCGGGCAGGCCGGCACCGGAGCCGAGATCGACCAACCGCTCCAGCACCGCCGGCCGATGCCTCCAAAGCTGGGCGGAGTCGAGGATATGCCGGCGCCAGGCGTCGGCCAGTGTCGAGGCGGCCACAAGGTTGATCGCCTTGTTCCATGTGCCGAGCGCTGAAAGATAGGCATCGAGCTTGCCGAGTCGCACATCGTCCAGCTCGAGCAATGCCGCCACCTCGGCGCGGCCCATCGATGGTGCCGGGCGCGCCACCTTCAGGCTGCCCGGACGGCGTGGCGATAAAGGAGGGTCAAGGCGGCCGGTGTCATGCCCGGAAGGCGTGAGGCTGCCCCCAATGTGGGAGGCCGCGCCTGGATGAGCTTCTCGCGCAGCTCGCCGGAAAGGCCGCCCAATGCCGCATAGTCGAGCGTCACGGGCAGGCGGATGCTCTCCTCCCTCCGGAACGCCGCGACGTCGGCGGCCTGTCGCCCGAGATAGCCTTTGTAACGCTGCTCTATCTCGATCTGCTGTACGGCCTCGGGCGGCGCATCGGCCAGATCCGGCCAGATGGAAGCAAGCCGCGCCATGTCGATGCCCGGCTGGGTCAGAAGGTCGAGCCCCGTCCGCCGCCTGCCATCCAGATTGACGGAGAGGCCCAGCGCCACGGCACGACTGGGTGAGAGATCGCGCTTTGCCAGTCGGTTGGTGAGATCGGCGATGGCCGCCTCCTTGGCGGCAAGTCGCGCTAATCGCCGGCCGCCATCCTGGCCGGGCAGCGCGCCCAGGGCCTCAGCCTTGGGTGTGAGCCGCCGATCGGCATTGTCGGCGCGCAGGGTGAGGCGGTATTCGGCGCGCGAGGTGAACATGCGATAGGGCTCGCTCACGCCCATCGTCACGAGATCATCGATCAGGACGCCGATATAGGCCTCCGAGCGATCGAGGACGAAGGGCGACATGCGGGCAGCGGCGCGAGCGGCGTTGAAGCCGGCGATGACGCCTTGCGCGGCTGCTTCCTCATAGCCGGTCGTGCCGTTGATCTGCCCGGCAAGGAAGAGACCGGGCAGGGCCCGCAGCTCGAGGCTGCGCTCCAGACCCAGGGGATCGATATGATCATATTCGATCGCATAGCCGGGCTTGAGCATCACCGCCCGTTCCAGGCCTGGAATCGTCTTGAGTAGCTCGGCCTGCACGTCAGCCGGCAGCGAGGTGGAGATGCCATTCGGATAGACAGTGTCGTCGTCCAACCCTTCGGGCTCGAGGAAAATCTGATGGCGCTGACGATCGGCGAACCGGACGACCTTGTCCTCGATCGAGGGGCAATAGCGCACGCCCGTCGCCTGGATGTGGCCGCCATACATGGCCGAGCGGCCGAGATTGGCGGCGATCAGTGCATGAGAGGCAGGTGTCGTCGCGGTGATCAGGCATTCGACCTGCGGATTGGTGAGCCCATCGGTGAGGGCGGAGAAGAATGTAGGCTCAAGGTCACCCGCCTGTCGCTCCAGGCCGACAGCATCAATGGTCCGCCCGTCGAGCCGGGGCGGCGTGCCGGTCTTCAGGCGACGAAGGGCCACACCCTTACGCATGAGACTTTCCGCCATCCTGACCGAGGGTGCGTCGCCCATCCGACCGGCGGGCCAGCTCTCATCGCCCAAATGGATGCGGCCGCGCAGAAACGTACCGGTCGTCAGGACCACCGATCCGGCGCTGAAGCGCCGTCCGGTCGCATCGATGATGCCGGCGATCCGACCTTGCTCGACAACGAGATCGGCCGCCTCGCCATCCAGGATCACCAGCGTCTCGATCTCGGCCAGCAAATCCTGGACCGCCTGGCGATAGAGCCGGCGGTCCGCCTGAGCCCGCGGCCCCTGCACGGCCGGGCCCTTTGAGCGATTGAGCAGACGAAACTGGATGCCGGCTTTGTCGATCGCCCGCCCCATTACGCCGCCCAGTGCATCGACCTCGCGCACTAGGTGCCCGCGCCCGAGGCCGCCGATCGCCGGATTGCAGGACATGGTGCCGATGCCGGCGCGCGCATGAGTCAGAAGGAGAGTCCTGGCCCCTAAT
Organism: Arboricoccus pini; assembly: GCF_900187945.1. Lineage (GTDB taxonomy): Bacteria > Pseudomonadota > Alphaproteobacteria > Geminicoccales > Geminicoccaceae > Arboricoccus > Arboricoccus pini. The sequence goes on from NZ_FYEH01000006.1 coordinate 258,348, forward strand.
CTGGCGCTGGCGGATGCGGCCTCTGTGCCCGCATGGCCGCCGCCGACGACGATGACGTCAAATTTCTGCATAAGCCAGGGAGATGCCGATGGCCGGCGGGAGCGTCAAGCGACTTTACCATCTAGCCCGGCTTCGCGGTCGCGGGTTGACGCTGAGCCGCCTATTCCGGAAGGTACTCTCTAGCAAAATAAGGTCGTGCGAAAGTGCGCCTCGTTTCCTCTTTGCTCTGACTCCTGTCTTTTGGGATCGTCTCGACATGACGTCGATCGCCGCGCTCGTGCTCGGTATCGGAGGCCTACTGGCATTGATTGCCGTGCTGCCACTGGCAGCCACGCGCTTGCGCCTGCCTTATTCCGTCCTACTCGCGGTCGTCGGCTCCCTGCTGGGCGCCGCCATCGGTGTCGCCGAAGGCCTGAGCACGCATGGCATTGACGCGCCGCTGATCGCCTTCCTGCAATTGCTGGGCACGATTCCTATCACCGCAGAGATCTTCCTTTGGATCTTCCTGCCGCTGCTCCTTTTCGAAACGGCGCTGAATCTGGACGGCCGTGACCTCCTTGACGATCTGGCGGCGATCCTGGTGCTGGCGGTCGTGGCTGTGGTGCTCTGCACGGTCATTGCCGGCTTTTCGCTCTACTACACGACCACGTTCGGCATCATCACCTGTCTGCTCGTAGCTTCGATCATTGCGACGACCGATCCAGCCGCCGTCATCAGTATCTTCCGGGAAGTCGGGGCACCGCGCCGCCTGGCCTCCCTGGTCGAGGGCGAGAGCCTGCTGAACGACGCCGCCGCCATCGCGCTATTCTCCGCCCTCCTGGCAACCCTGCTGGGCCCTGATGACACGCCCAATGTGTGGGCCATGATCGAGGCCTTCCTGCGCGAGTTCCTGGGCGGTGCCGTCTTGGGCCTGATCTTCGGCCGGATCGCCGCCACGCTGGTCAGCCGCGTCGATCAGGGCGGCCCGGCGGAGGTCACCGCCAGCCTAGCGCTGGCCTATCTCACCTACGCCATCGCCGACTTCAACTTCCACGTCTCGGGCGTGGTCGCCGTTGTCATGGCGGGCCTCGTCTTCGGCACGGTTGGTCGCACACGTATCGGCGCCAAGGAATGGCATACGGTAACGACCATCTGGAGTCAGTTGGGATTTTGGTCCTCGTCCTTGATCTTCATCCTGGGCTCGATGTTGGTGCCGCGCACATTGGCCTCGGCCACTTGGTCCGACATGCTGGCGCTGGGTGTCCTCCTCGTGGCCGCCATCGTTGCGAGACTCATGGCGCTCTTCGGCATCCTGCCGGTTGTCAATCGACTGGCAGGTGCGACGTTCGTCGATAATCGCACCAAGTTGGTGATCGTCTGGGGCGGCCTGCGCGGCGCCGTCACGCTGGCCCTAGCCCTGGCGGTCAGCGAGAACCGTGCGGTGCCGGAGGATATCCGTCATTTCGTTTCCGTGCTGGCCACCGGCTTCGTTCTGTTCACCCTCCTGGTTCAGGCGACGACCCTGCGCGGGCTGATCAGCTGGCTACGACTGGATGAGCTCTCGCCGGTCGAGAAAATGCTCCGGCTGCGGGCCCTCGACCTGGCGCGTGTCGAGGTGAAAGACCGGCTCTCGGCGGCAGCGATCAATAACGGCCTCGATCCCGACGTACTGAAGGGAATTGAACCGGTTCTTATCCCCTCCGCCGACCTGGAAGAGCTCAAGATCGAGCCCGGCGAAGACCTCAGGCGACAGCAGAACATCACGGCCCTGGCGACTGTCACCGGGCGCGAGATGCAGCTCTATATCGAGGAGATGGCGCGGCGCATGGTCTCGCGCGTCAGCGGACGCCAAGCTCTGCGCAACGCCTCGCTGCTCTTCGATCAGGTTAAGGCACGCGGCTTCGCCGGTTATCGCAACGGCGTCAAAAGGATCGACCGCTTCGACCGCGGCACCCGCTTCGCCGCCTTCCTGCAACGCCGCTTCGGCATTCAAGGTCCGCTCGCAAGACGCTTGTCGATCCGCGTCGAGATGTTTCTCATCAAACGGCGGATCATTGAGGAATTACTAGGCTTCACCAACGGCCGCATCAAAGCGCTGTTTGGCGAGCGCACTGCCGAGCTGATCGACAAGGTGCTGGAAGCACGCTTTGAACAGATCGACCGCAATCTCGACGCACTGCGGCTGCAATATCCCCGGCACTGGGATGCGGCGCTCAAGCAATATCTGGGTCGCATCGCGACCAGGCTCGAATATGATCGCTACCAGCGAATGTATGAGGAAGGCCTGCTCTCGCCGCAATTGCTCCACAGCCTGATCAGCAGTTTGCGTGAACGGCGTAGGCGATTGGAGCGCGTGCCAAAACTCGATCTCGGTCTGGATGTCGTGGCCCTGATGCGGGACGTGCCGTTGTTCGCGGGCCTGCCCGATGAGCGTTTGCGCGACTTGCGTCGCTTGCTGCGGCCGCGCTTGGCCTTGCCCGACGAGATCATCATGCGCCAAGGCGAATATGGCGACACCATGGTGTTCGTCGCGTCGGGCGCCCTCGAGGTGGGCGTGGGGGATAGCCCGGTGCGGCTGGGCACGGGCGACTTCGTCGGCGAACTGTCGCTGATCCAGCGGCGGCCGCGTGTCGCCACAGTAAGGGCGTTGGGTTATTGCCAGCTTCTTGAGCTTAACCGGGACGCTTTTCGGACCTTTCTCAAGCGGCACCCCGACCTCATGCGAGAGGTACGCAAGACCGCCGAGGCGCGCTTGAGGGGACGGCAGGACAATGGCGACGGGTCGAGCGCCGAAGGGGAGCTTGCCGCCACGGATCTCGACGACGAGGCCGACAAGGAAAGTGTCGCTCCAGCCGAGTGAGCGACGACCTCTTGTTTCACGTGAAACAATGGATCCTTCGGACTATTTGCCGACGCAAAACGTTGAAAAAATCCGATCCAGCAGATCCTCGACCGTCACGCGGCCATCGATAGCACCCAAAGCGCGCATCGCTACGCGGAGATCCTCGCAGGCGAGCCCGAGATCGCCGCCTTCAAGGCTATCGGCGTGAGCAGCGAGCGCCTGGGCCGCTTCCTCTAGCAGCTGCCGGTGGCGCTCGCGAACCAATAGTCCGGCGTCCTCGGCTGGCAGGAGAGGGCGGATGGCGGCGGCGATTGCCCGCTCCAGCGCCGCTAGACCTTCGCCTGTCCGGCAGGAGACACCGAGCTCCGTCGACGGCATGCGCACTCTGCAAAGATCGATCTTGGAGCGGATGAGCAGATCGGCCTTCGGCAAGTCAACCGGCATCGGCGCGTCAGCCGTCAAGAGGAGGAGGCGGATATCGGCGGCTTCGGCCCGCGCCTTGGCACGTTTGATGCCTTCCAGCTCCACTGGATCATCGCTCTCACGCAAGCCGGCGGTGTCTAAAACGGTTACGGGTATCCCCTCGAGATCGAGCTGGACCTCGATGACGTCGCGGGTTGTACCCGGCATCTCGGAGACGATCGCAACGTCGCGACGGACCAGTGCATTAACCAGGCTCGACTTGCCGGAGTTCGGCGGCCCGATGACAGCGACGACGATGCCCTGCCGCAAGCGCTCGGCGGCCCCAGCACCGCTGGCCAGGCTTCGCATGTCCTGCGCCGCTGCGGATAGCTCGGCGCGCAAGGCGGGTGGGAGCGCGGCATCGACATCGGCCTGCTCGGCGGCGAAATCGATCATGGCCTCGGTGCGCGCCAGGGCCTCTAGCACGCAACCATGCCAAGCTTTTACCTGTCTGCCGAAATGACCATCGAGTTGTCGCGTCGCGAGCCTCGCCTGCAGGGCTGTCTCCGCGCTGATGAGGTCTGCTAGCGCCTCCACTTGGGTCAGGTCGACACGACCATTCAAAAAAGCGCGCCTGGTGAACTCACCGGGGCCAGCCGGTCGCAGGCCGGGCAGGGAACCGAACGTCTGGCTCAAGGCGCGTAGCACACCCTGGCTGCCATGCAGATGCAGCTCCGCTATGCACTCACCCGTGAAGCTACCCGGAGCCGGGAAGAGAATTAGCAGGCCGCGATCGACCGCGTCGCCATCGAGGGTATGGAAGCGACGCAACGCTGCTCGTCGCGGTGGCGGCAACGGCGCATGCGTCAGCCGCGCGGCCACGTCGAAGGCGTCAGGGCCGCTGATACGGAGGACGGCCACGCCTCCCTGCCCAGGTGGCGTGGCGACCGCCCAGATGGTCGAGGCCGGGACTATTTCCGACCGTCCTTGCCGGTGGACTTGGGTGGCTGCATGCCAGCCATGCTGGCGGCCGCCATCTGTGCCCAGAGCGTCGGCAACTGTTCCATGGCCTTGAAGCCCATGGGCATCCACTGGTCCATCATCACCTTCGGGTCGGCGGTCTTGATATATTCCATGAGCCGATCCTGTAGCGACTGCATCAGTGCCGTCTGCATCGGCGTCACGTCCGGAAGGCCCAGGAACTGGCGCGCTTCCTCGGGCGTGCAATCCACCTCGATATTGAATTTCATGAGCGCTTCCCCTGAACACGGCTGATCTTAGGGCCCATTATAGGTAGTCCGAGCCCCATCCGGGAGATGCCCCTTATGTCGAACCGCCTGGCTGACGCCACCAGTCCCTATCTGCTGCAACATGCCGAAAATCCGGTTGCTTGGCAGCCTTGGGGCGCGGAAGCCCTGGCCGAGGCCAAGCACCGCGATGTGCCGATCCTCCTCTCGGTCGGCTATGCCGCCTGTCACTGGTGTCACGTAATGGCGCATGAAAGCTTCGAGGATCCCGCCATCGCCCAACGGATGAATGCGCTGTTCGTCAACATCAAGGTCGATCGCGAGGAACGCCCCGACCTGGATGGGGTCTTCCAGCACGCTTTGGCGATGCTGGGCGAGCAAGGGGGCTGGCCGCTCACCATGTTCCTGACACCCGATGGCGAGCCCTTCTGGGGTGGGACCTATTTCCCGCCCACACCGCGCTATGGACGCCCGAGCCTGCCGCAGGTGCTGGAGCATGTGGCACGGCTGTGGCATGAGCAGCGCGATAAGCTCCTGGGCCAGCGGGACCAGTTGAAGGCGGCACTGATCGACCTGGCGGCGCCGGGCGACGGCGACATCCCGGCGCCGGCACTGGCCATCGAAACGGCCGAGCGGCTCCTCCAAGGCTTTGATGCCCGCCATGGTGGGCTCGGTGGCGCCCCCAAGTTCCCGCAGGCGCCAATCCTCTCCCTCCTTTGGACGGCTGGGCGTGGTGGGGGCCCCCTGCGAGCAACCGTGCTGCACACGTTACGACGAATCAGCCAGGGGGGCATCTACGACCATCTGGGCGGCGGTTTCGCTCGCTATAGTGTCGACTCGCGCTGGCTGGTGCCGCATTTCGAGAAGATGCTCTACGACAATGCCCAGTTGCTGGCTCTGCTGGGCGAGGCCTGGGCGCTGACCGGCGAGCGGCTCTTCTTGGAGCGCGCCGAAGAGACGGTCGGCTGGCTGCAGCGGGAAATGCTGGTCGATGGCGCCTTTGCCGCATCGTTGGATGCGGACAGCGAGGGCGAGGAAGGCAAGTTCTATGTCTGGCGCCAGGAAGAGATCGAAGCACTGCTCGGCGAGCGAGCAGCTGCGTTCGCAGCTCTCTATGGCGTGACGCACGAGGGAAATTTCGAGGGTGCTTCGATACTGCATCGCTTGCAAGCCGAGGGCCTGCCGGATGCGGCAGCTGTGCCAGACCTGCCAGCCTTGCGCCAGAAGCTACTTGTTTCACGTGAAACAAGGCCCCGACCGGCAAGGGACGACAAGATCCTGACCGACTGGAACGCCTTGGCGATCACCGGACTCGTCATTGCCGGTCGCCGATGTGGGCGGGACGACTGGATCAGCCTCGCAGGCCGGGTCTTTGCCTCGATCGCCGGGCAGGCTCCAGATGAGCGGTACCTCGTGCATGTCCGGCGCGGTACGCGGGCGGGCAACATTGCCTTTCTCGATGACTACGCGGCCATGGCGGAGGCGGCGACCCATCTCGCCATGGCGACAGGCGACCTCGATTATGTAGCCAAGGCCGAGGCTTGGCTGGATACGATCGATCGGGATTATTGCGACGAAATGGGACAATTCTATCAGACACTGGCCAGTAGTGATGGACTCCTGCTACGGCCGCGCAGCGCCGCAGATGGTCCCGTCCCGCCAGGTGTGGCCATGGCGGCACGTGCCAGCACCCTGCTCCACAGCCTGACCGGCAAAGAGGGGCATGGCTTACGGGCCGAGGCGATCTTCAAGGCCTTCGCCTCGGAGATCAAGCGCAGCGCCTACGCACATGCGGCGATGCTGGAGGCACTGCTCCGGGCAGCGGACGCCTTTCAGATCATTGTCATCGGCGCGGCGGACAACGCTGCCACGCGCGAACTGCGTGACATTGCCGATCGCCACGCGCCACCCGGTGCCGCCTTTCTTCAGCTGGCACCAGGCGATAATCTGCCCGGCGGCCATCCGGCGGCGGGGAAGGGGTTGGTCGGAGGGGCGCCGGCCGCGTATATTTGTGCAGGAGCGACGTGCAGCCTGCCGATCACGACAGGTGCTGAATTACGCCAGCAACTCGACGGCTGGAAGCGGGAAGAAGCGGAAAGGTAGCAGATGGCCACACGTATCATCGTCAAGCAGACGGGCGGACCCGAGGCTCTGGAGAGCGAGACCTTCGATCCAGGCCAGCCCGGCGAGGGACAGGTTCGCCTGCGCCAGACGGCCATCGGCCTGAACTTCATCGATACCTATTATCGCAGCGGCCTCTATCCAGCCCCAGGCGGCCTGCCCATGTGCCTGGGCGGCGAGGGAGCCGGCGTCATCGAGGCCGTCGGTCCCGGCGTCGAGGATTTGCAGGTGGGCCAGCGCGTGGCCTATGGCACTGTCCTTGGCGCCTACGCCAGCGAGCGGCTGGCTCCTGCCGCCCAAATGGTGCCGATTCCAGATGGCGTGGACGACGCCACGGCCGCCGCCATCATGCTCAAGGGGATGACGGCGCATTATCTCCTGCACACCACCTATCCCCTGAAGTCGGGCGAAACAATTCTCTTCCACGCTGCCGTCGGTGGCGTTGGCCTGATCGCCGTCCAATGGGCCAAGGCCCTGGGCGCCACGGTCATCGGTACGGTCGGCTCGAAGGAAAAGGCCGAACTGGCACTAGCCCATGGAGTTGACCACGTCATCCTCTACAAGGAAGAGGATGTGGCGCGGCGGGTAATCGAGATTACCGGCGGCCAGAAGCTGCCGGTCGTCTATGATGGCGTCGGCAAGGACACCTTCATGGGATCGCTCGACAGTCTCGCCGTCCGCGGTCTGCTTGTCAGCTTCGGCAATGCATCGGGTGCCATCGAGAACTTCAATGTCGGTATCTTGAACCAGAAGGGCTCGCTCTACATCACCCGGCCTGCCTTGAACGCGCATACTCGCACACGCGAGGAACTTCTCTGGCGGGCAGGCGACCTGTTCGAGGCGGTGGCGAACGGCACCCTCAAGATCCAACCTCCACAGACGTTCAAGCTTGCCGACGTGGCGGCGGCGCATCGGGCTCTCGAGAGCCGCGCTACCACCGGCTCCACCGTTCTCATTCCCTGATACGACCAGAGCCAAGCAAGGGCCATCCTCTTCATGCCTTACATGATCGAGACCTTCGACAAGGATAATCACCAGGAAGTTCGCGCCAAGAACCGGCCCGAGCATCTGGAATTCCTCCGCCGGGAGGCGGCCAAGCTCCTGGCCTGCGGTGCCAAGTTGCTGGAAGACGGCGTCACGGCAACCGGCAGCTTTTATATCGTCGACGTGGAGACCCGGGCCGAGGCGGAGACGTTCTTAGCCGCCGACCCCTACAGCAAGGCCGATCTCTTCAAGGAAGTGCGCATCACGAAATGGCGCAAGGCGATCTTGGACCGCAAGACCTATATCTGAGATCTAATGATGCGCAGCTTTGCCCGAGCTTAGAAACCGGGCAAAGCTTCGTCCCGCGACTAGAGCAGCGTGCCCTTCAGGATGAGACTGGCGATAGAGAAATAAATCACCAGTCCGGTGACATCGACGAGCGTTGCCACTAACGGCGCGGATGCGCTGGCCGGATCGAAGCCCAGGCGCTTCAGCGCGAAAGGCAGCATCGAGCCCGCCAGCGAGCCGAACGTGACGATGCCGACCAACCCCGCACCGATCGTCACCGCCACGAGCTGCCAGTGAGGACCGTAGTCGAATATGCCTGTCTGCTGCCAGACAGTGATGCGTACCATGCCGAGCACCGCCAGGACGATGCCCAGGACGATGCCGGTCGGTATCTCGCGAATGACCACGCGCCACCAGTCGCGCAGGCGAAGTTGGCCCAGCGCCAACGCACGAATCAGGAGAGAGGTCGCCTGCGAGCCAGAATTTCCACCTGAGCTCATGATGAGCGGGATGAAAAGAGTCAGGACAACCGCACGCTGCAGCTCGTCGGCAAAATGCTGCATGGCGCTGGCAGTGAGCATCTCGCTGAGAAACAGGACGCACAGCCAGCCGGCCCGTTTCTTGATCATCGTCAAGAAGCTGATCTTGAGATAGGGCTTGGCATCGTCGAAAGCCTCGACGCCGCCGAAGCGATGCACATCCTCGTCGCCCTCCGCCATGATCGCATCGATAACGTCGTCGATCGTGACGATGCCAAGGATCTGCCGGCGATGATCGACCACGGGCAAGGCCAAGAGGTCGTGCTGGCGGATGAGCCGCGCCACTTCCTCCCGGTCCATATGCGGCTCGACCGTCACCGGTGGCTCGCGGCGTGGTTCCAGCTTGACGATCAGATCATCCGGTGCAGCGACGATGAGCTGCCTGAGCGTGACGGCGCGGATAAGATGGCGCGTCTTCGGCTCGACGACGAAAATGGCGTAGATCGTCTCCCGCGTGCGCTCGACGTGGCGGAGATGCGCCAATGTCTCCGCCACCGTGGCCGTGGCCGGCATGACGACGAACTCGGTCGCCATCATGCTGCCGGCCGTATGTGGTGGGAACGCCAGGAGGGCGCCAATCGCACGCGCCACTGCCGGCTCCAGCTCGCGCAGGAACCGCGCGCGTTCCTCCGGCCGCAGCAACAGCAGAAGATCGGCTGCCCGGTCCTCGGCCATGTCGGTTAAAATCGCCAACGCGCGTTGGCGACTGATCGCCAGGATGAGCTCGACCGCTCGCTCCAGCTCGGGCTGGTCGAAGAGCTCGGCCACGCGCTCAATGTCGAGCCTGGAGAGGATGGCCTCCGCCTCCGGCAGGCTCGCTTCGTTGAGGCGAGCGATCAGGTCGGCATTGTGGAGCCGGTCGAGTTGCTCTGGCGCAGGCGCGACCGAAGCCGGCATGACGCTGACATCGTCAATCATGGGACACCTACCTGTTCCGCCGTTCACCGACGCAGCGAGGTATCCCGAGCTTCAGCCGGGACGATCCCTAGACGGCGGCAAACGGCGGCGACAATCGACTAAGACTGTCGCTTTGCATGCGTTGCTGATCCTTTAGAATTGCCAGGCCCAGGCAGATCCGCCGGGGCATTGGCCGAGCGGAGCTATAGGGCCGCCGTCGGTCGCCGCAAAGCCTCTTTTTCGCGACCCTACGTTAAATCGCCATCAGACTCGCGGACGGTCTCATTCACTTGCGCTGGCGGACGCGGGGATACTGCCGGTGGGATCACGCCTTACCGGGAGAGCATAAGTCCCCGGCATGACGAAAAGGGCGAGGAGGAGGCCCATGATGATCATCACCCTGTCCCCCTCCGGCCTCCCGGCCCGGGGGAACACCTCCCCGGTAACAGCCGGCAAAACCTCCGCCGAGCGGAGGAGTCCCGGGCGGTCTAGGAGTTCATCGAGCCCCAGAAATCGTCGTTGGTCTTGGCGAACTTCATCTTGTCGGTGAGGAAGTCCATTGCATCGACCGTACCCATCGGATTGAGGATGCGGCGCAGCACCCACATGCGCGACAGGGTCGCCTTGTCGACCAACAGCTCCTCCTTGCGGGTACCCGACTTATTGACGTCGAGGGCCGGGAAGGTGCGCTTGTCAGCCAGTCGGCGATCGAGGACGATCTCGGAATTACCCGTGCCCTTGAACTCCTCGAAGATGACCTCGTCCATGCGCGATCCGGTGTCGATCAGCGCGGTCGCGATGATGGTGAGCGAGCCGCCATCCTCGATGTTACGGGCCGCACCCAGGACACGCTTGGGACGCTGCAGGGCATTGGCATCGACGCCACCCGTCAGGACCTTGCCCGACGACGGAACGACCGTGTTGTAGGCTCGGGCCAGGCGGGTGATGGAATCGAGAAGGATGACGACGTCCCTGCCGTGCTCGACCAAGCGTTTGGCCTTCTCGATCACCATCTCGGTAACTTGGACGTGGCGCTGGGCCGGCTCGTCGAAGGTCGAGCTGACGACCTCGCCCTTCACCGTCCTTTGCATGTCGGTCACTTCCTCGGGGCGCTCGTCGATGAGGAGCACGATGAGGTAGATATCGGGATGGTTGGCGGCGATCGCGTGGGCGATGTTCTGCATCAAGACTGTCTTGCCGGTCTTGGGCGGCGCGACGATCAAGGCGCGCTGGCCTTTGCCCAGGGGCGAGACGATGTCGATGATCCGGGTGGAGACGTCCTTCGTGCCGATGACCTCGAGCTTCAGCTTCTCGGTCGGGAAATAGGGCGTCAAATTCTCGAAATGGACGCGATGGCGCGCGACGTCGGGATCGTCGAAATTGATCGTGTTGGCCTTGAGAAGCGCGAAGTAGCGTTCGCCCTCCTTGGGTGCCCGCACCTGGCCCTGGACGATGTCGCCGGTGCGCAGCGCGAACCGGCGGATCTGTGAGGGCGAGACATAGATGTCGTCGGGGCCGGCCACGTAGTTGACATCCGGGGTCCGCAGGAAACCGAACCCGTCGGAGAGGATCTCGAGGACACCCTCGCCATTGATTGGCACGTCCGCCTCGGCAAGACGCTTGAGGATGGCGAAGACGAGATCGCCCTTCTTGAGCGTGCTGGCGTTCTCGACACCCAATTCCTCAGCATAGGCCAGGAGTTGGGCTGGCGAGCGCTTCTTGAGTTCGACCAGGTTGATGGCCGGGATCTCGATGCCGGGCGGCAGCGGGTTGCGCTGCGGCTCCTCCTGGCGCCTGGACTCGAAGCGACCTTCACCCCGGTTGCCGTCGAAATTTCCGCGATCGCCGCGGTCGCCGCGGTCGCCACGCTGACGGTCGCGGCGATTGCCCTCGAAGCGATTGTCGAAGCGCTGACGGCGGCCCTCGTTACGGTTGCGGTCACCCCGATTGCCGTACTGACCGGACTCGAGGCGATCGCCCTCCTCGTCCTCGCTACCGGCGTTTACGTTGGGACCGGCCGCAAGGTCGGCTAATGGCTCAAGGCTCTCGGGGGTCGGCGCCTGTTCCTCGGCGGCGACGAAAGCCTCCAGGGAAGGGCCCGAGTCGGATGGCGAACCCAGGAAGGCCGGCATGCCCTCGCCAAAGCCCTGCTCTGTGACCTCGGGAGCCGGCTGGCGCGCGGGACGGCGACGGCTGCGACGCGGCGGCTCATCGAGGGGCGTGCCCTCGGCGGCGGGCGCACCCGTGCCAGCGTCGCCGGCAGGCTCGCTCTCAGGGCGTGCCGCGCGGGCACGGGGACGACGCCGACGCGGCGCTTGCTCGTCCTTGAGCTCGCCAAACGGCAGGTTGGCTTCCTGGGTGTCTGAATCTGACAAGACGGCTTATCCGTTCGCGAAGGTCGCGCCCTTTTGGCGCGCGATCAGAAGGGTTTCACCACCGCCAGGATGACGATGGCGATGAAGAGGACGGTCGGAACCTCGTTCAGGATCCGATAGAAACGTGGACCATGCTTGCGCTTATCCGCGGCGAAAGCGGCAACATTAGCGGCCAGCATACCGTGAGTTGCCGCCAAGAGGAGTACGAGCGTGAGCTTGACGTGGAGCCAGGGCTCGCTCCAGGCACCTTCCGAGGTCGCCAGCACGATGCCCAGAATGATCGTCGCCAGCATGGCCGGGGTCGTGATCACCTTGAGCAGACGGCGCTCCATCACCTTGAACTGCTCCGACATCGCCGTGCCTATGGCCGTCTCGCTATGATAGACCATCAGTCGCGGCAGATACCACATGCCCGACATCCAGGCCGCGAACGCAATGATGTGAAATGCGATGAGCCAGAGCATCTGGGCTAGTCGTTCAACAATCTTTGGGGGCTTCGGGCAAGCATGAGGGCGTATCGGGGGGGGCGAAACAGCGTTCGAGGCTGAACTGCAAATCGGCGAGAGCGACCTTCAGGTCTAGATCTACCGGCTGGCAAGATGATATCAGCCAGTGGCGATACCCGGGACCACGAACCCTTGATGGTGGGACATATCGTCTTCGGCCAGGAGCGTTGCGAGACTCAATGCCTCAATCAGGCTGGGATTGCAAGTAGCTGACGAGCGTCGCCACCGTTTCCGGTGCCGTGTCCTTGATGACGCCATGGCCGAGATTGAAGATGTGCGGCCGGCCGGCCGTGGCTTTTAAAATGTCGCCTGCCGCCTGGAGCATCCTGGCCTCGGGGCCCAGGAGCAGCTCGGGGTCGAGATTGCCCTGGATACAGCGCGTAGCCGGCCCGAACAGATCGGCCGCCCAGCGCATCGAAACGCCAGTACCAAGGCTGATGCCGGCCGCGCCGCTGCCGAGCGCCACGCGCGCGAGATCGGCCGGGCGCTCAATGCCGCGCGGAAAGAACAAAAGCGGAATGTCGGGGTGGCGCTGCCGGAGTGCTTCCTGGATGCGGGCGGCCGGGGTCAGGCACCATTCGTCCAGGCGCGCTGCCGGGATCAGACCGGCCCAGCTGTCGAAGAGCTGGACCGCCTCGGCACCGGCCCTGATCTGCGCGTCCAGATGCTCGACGATCGCCAGGACGAGCTTGTCGAGAAGGAGCGCGAAAGCCTCGGGATGCGTCGTGGCAAAGTGCGTCAGCGCGGCGAACTCACGCGAGCCCCGTCCCTCGATCATATAGGCAGCCAGCGTCCAGGGCGCGCCCGAGAACCCGATCAGGGCGACGTCAGGAGGCAACGCCCGGGCGATCCCACGAACGGTCTCATAGACCGGCTGGAGGTGCCGCCTGAGCCCGCTTCCGTCCAGGCGCTCGACGTCGGCTGGGCCCTTGAGCGGTTCCAGCCTTGGACCTTCGCCCTCGACGAAGCGGACATCCATACCCATGGCATCCGGCACGACCAGGATGTCGGAGAAGAGGATCGCTGCGTCCAGGCCGAAACGACGGATCGGTTGGAGGGTGACCTCGACGGCCAGGCTTGGCGTGTAGCAGAGGTCGAGAAAGCTGCCGGCACTGGCGCGAACCTCGCGATATTCCGGCAGATACCGACCGGCCTGACGCATCAGCCAGATGGGCGGGCGACCGGCAGCCGTGCCCTTGAGCTTGGCGAGGAGGCGCTTTGGAGGCCCTTTTCGTCCCTCTTGGCCCTCACTCATGCACAGGTGCCGACATCATCATGAAAAGGATTCTTTTAGGATTAAGGGTTGAGGTTGTTGTTGTTGGCAGGCGCGAATCGGGGATCCCCCTGTTTACGCCTGAGAGAGCAGTCTTTTCCACAGATTTGCACCCCGCATGTGGATAGCTGTGGGCGGGGAGGATGGATGCGTGGATCATTTATGGACAAAATCCTGCCCATATGGCGCGGTGGATCAAGTCCTTTAGCTGCCCTTGTGTATGACGGGGAAGACGCGGATAATCCAGGCTCCGCGAACAAGGTTTCGGATCCGGCGTGGAGCGATCGGGCGAAAAGGTCGATGAGCGGGGAGGAAAGCCGGGCGGTCTGAGGATGACGAGAGCAGCCTCGCAGGGCGGCCTTTTCATCAGCAAATCGTCCACCATTCGCTCCACCTTAAGCCCAAGCGAAGCGGCCAGGGCCGGCCGGATGGTTGCCAGCTAAGGGAGCGCCAGCCACGTGCGGCTGCATCTGCATCTGATCAGCGATTCCACGGGCGAGACGGTCACGGCCGTCGCCCGGGCCGCCGTCTCGCAGTTCGAGGATGTGGTGCCGGTGGAGCATGTCTGGTTTTTCATCCGCAGCACCAGCCAACTGGACAAGGTCCTCACCATTGTCGACACGCTGCCGGGCCTCATTCTCTTCACTCTCGTCTCGCCCGAGCTGCGCTTTGCCCTGACCGAGCGCTGTCGGGCGCTCAACATCCCCTGCGTCTCCGTCCTCGATGCGTCGATGAACGCGCTCTCGGCCCTGGTGGGCTCGAGCGGCACGCCGGCCATCGGCCGCCAGCACGCTATGGATGAGGGCTATTTTTCGCGCATCGCCGCCATGGATTTCGCCATGCGCCATGACGACGGTCAGTTCGCTGATGAATTGAACGATGCGGATGTCGTGCTGGTCGGTGTATCGCGCACCTCCAAGACCCCGACTTGCGTCTATCTGGCCAATCGCGGCATCCGGGCGGGCAACGTCCCGCTCGTGCCGGACATGCCGCAGCGCCACCTTCTGGAGCGCCTGAACAAGCCGCTCGTCGTCGGCCTGACCATCAATCCCGATTCCTTGAGCTCGATCCGGCGCACGCGGCAGCAGTTCATGGGGGTCAAGCCCGGCGACGACGACCATCTGGGCGGCGACTATGCCGACATCGAGCGGGTACGCGCCGAACTCCTGGTGGCAAGGCGCCTTTTTGCCCGCATGGGGTGGCCCGAGATCGACGTGACGCGGCGCTCAGTCGAGGAGACGGCCGCTTCCATCTACCAGATGCTGCGTGCCCGCAAGGAGCCGGAACTGGGCGAGGTGGGCTTCGCTACCACGAGCGGCAACGGTTCCGCCGAGCCTTCCTGAAAGACAGAGCGAGCCTGACCTTGCGCTATTCTCCCGAGCCTCGGCGGCGATCCAACCGCCTGCTGATCTTCTTCCTGGCCCTCATCGTCATCGCCGGCGGAATCTTGTCGCTTGGCATCGCCTACCAGGTGGGCGTTGCACAGTCGTCCGACCGGATTGCCAGCCTTTTGAACGATCTGGAGGCACATCGCCGCCTTGTTAGCGATCTTAGCGCCCGGGCCGCTCGGGCCGAGCAGGAGCTGGCGCGCCTACAGGCCGGCCAGCCGGCCGAGGCGGTGACCCCGGCCGGATCTGCCGAAGGGCCCTCTCCGACGGCAGATCCCGCTGTCGCGCCGCCGGGAACGCCTTCCGCACCGCCGGCACCTTTGCCCTTGTCGCAGGACGCCATGCAAACGCTGGTCGCCGCCATCCATGAGCGGTTGGGGGCAGGGGTGCCGGCCGATCGCCTCGTCGCGGCGATCAGCGCCATGTCGGCCCCCGCCCAGCAGGGCTGCACGGCGCCAAGGAGCGAGAGCCGCTCCTTCCTGGCGAAGACGCCGGTCACCCGCGACCCGTCGACAGCACGGCTCATGGATGGCCATCTGCGGGTGAATGGCAGCGGCATCTCGGTGAAGGCGCAAAACGGCCGGCCGGAAGCCTGGTTCGATCCGACCCAGCCCGTGGCGATCGTGATCGATGCCGATGGCCAGACGACGACGCTGAACGGCGTGCTGCCGATCGAGGGCGATGTCGAAATCGAGGGCAAGCCTGTCCATCTGGCGGCGGCAAGCGATGCCGACAAGCGGGGCTTCATCGCGATCACGACGACGAGTTGCCCTTGAGAGCCTGGGCCGTTCAGCCCCGATCGGCATCGAAGATCAGGGGCAACTGACGGGTTTCCGTCTGGCCCACCACCGGGTTGTGAACGCCCAGCCCCAAAAGGCGCACGGGCCGTTCAGGCGCGTCCGGATGTGAAAGCAGATGCAGGGCACCGGCTAGCAATTCCTGCTCAGTCGCTAGCCGCGGCAGAATGGCGCGGCTGCGTGTGCGAATGACGAAATCATCCGTCTTGATCTTCAAGGTCAAGGTTCGGCCGATGAAATCCTGGCGTTCAAGGCGGCGGGCCAATTCGACCGCCATGGGTCCGAGTGCGGCCCGCATAGCGGTTGGATCGCGCAGGTCGACACCGAAGGTCTCCTCGACGCTCAAGGATTTGCGCCGCCGGTTGGCCTCGACTGGTCGGTCGTCCTGGCCCCGGGCGATCCGCCAGAGAAAGGCGCCAAAACGGCCGAGCCGTTTAACGAGCTCGCCCTCTTCCGCCGCCTGAAGGTCAGCACCGGTGCGGATGCCCAACGCTTCAAGTCGACGCGCCGTGGCCGGTCCCACCCCATGGAAGCGCGCCACCGGCAGGCTGGCGATGAAGGCTTGTGCCTGGCGCGGCCGGATGACGGTCAGCCCGTCGGGCTTCTCGAGATCGGAGGCGATCTTGGCCAGGAATTTGTTGAAGGAAACGCCGGCAGAGGCTGTTAGCCCCGTGCGGGCCAGGATCAGTGCCTTGATTTCGCGGGCAATCTCGACGGCCGGCCGGGGACCACCCGTCGGCGACGTGACGTCCAGATAGGCCTCGTCCAGGGAGAGCGGCTCGATCTTGTCGGTGAAAAGCGCGAAGACTTCGCGAATGACGCGACTCGCTTCCTTGTAGGCATCGAAGCGCGGCTTGACGAAGAGCAGTCCCGGACAAAGCTCGGCCGCCCGCACCGAGGGCATGGCCGAGCGCACGCCGAAAGGGCGCGCCTCGTAGCTGGCCGTCAGCACGACGCCGCGCCGGCTGCTGCCGCCTACGGCCAGGGGGCGACCACGCAGGCTGGGGTCGTCGCGCTGTTCGATCGACGCATAGAAGGCATCCATATCGACATGGAGGATCTTGCGCGACGCTGCTGGCGCGTCCATAGGCAGGCTGGCGTGTAGGATTGGATTGGATCGTGACAGGACGGTGGGGCTGCTCAATATGTGTCCCATTTCCAACGCGAGCCGATCCAAGTGCCTAAGGCTTCTCGAGTTAGGTTTGAACTCACTTGCCCTTTCCAGGAGCCAGGACCTACGGTTCGCGCCCAATATGGAAGGGCTTTGCCCTCGGAGGAACCCTTGCCCGCGCGCAAGATGAACGTTGCTGGCCTGGCGCTTGCCGCATCGCTCGTGGCGATGTCAGCCCAAGCCGACTCGCTCGATACGGCCCTCGTCGAGGCTTATCTGGGCAACCCCGACCTTAAGGCCGCCCGCGATGAGCTCCGCGCAACCGACGAGCAGGTACCGCAAGCACTCTCCGGCTATCGGCCGACCGTCGGACTTCAGGGTTCCTATACCCGTACCGACGGGCAAGGCGGTCTGGATCGTGACGCTGTCGGCAGGGGCAATGGTGGACGGACCTCGTCCTTCACCAACCTGAGCCGCTCGGGCAGCCTGGTGATCAACCAGAATCTTTATCAGGGTGGTGGCACGGTGGCCTCGGTCTCACAGGCCGAGAATCAGGTCCGGGCTCAGCGTGCTTCGCTCGTCGCCACCGAGCAGTCGACGCTGCTCTCGGCCACCCAGGCCTATGTGAATGCCTGGGTGGCGCGGGCGACGCTCGACGAATCGCTGCAGAACGAGGTGCGACTGCGCCGCCAGCTGCAGGCGACGCAGGACCGCTTCCAGGTGGGCGAGGTGGCCAGGACCGACGTGGCTCAGGCGGAGGCCTCGCTCGCGGGCGCCCACGCCGACGTCGAGGCCGCCAAGTCCAACGTCGCTTCGGCGGATGCAACATATCGTCAGGTGATTGGCCGGGCACCCGGCAAGCTGCAGCAGCCGAGCAAGCTATTGCTGCTGCCGGGCTCGATCGACGAGGCCTACGCGCTTGCCCGCAACAATCCCGACATCATCCAGTCGACTTACCAGTTGGCCGCAGCCAAGGACAATATCGACGTCCAGTTCGCCAGCCTCCTGCCGACGCTCGATTTCCAGGCGACCTTCGGGCGTCAGGACGATCCGGTCGGCAGCTCGTTCCGCTGGTCGAAATCCTCGGCGGTCGGCCTGCAACTCACCATCCCGCTCTATCAGGGTGGTGCGGAATTTTCCCGGGTGCGACAGGCCAAGCAGCGCATGCGCCAGAGCCGCAACCAGCTCGAGAGCGTGAACCGCACTGTCGAGCAGAGCGTCGGGGCCAACTGGGACAATCTGGCGGCTCAGACTGCCCAGATCGAATCGCGCCGGGCTCAGGTGCGCGCCAACGAGATCGCGCTCGAAGGCGTGCAGCAGGAAGCTCTGGTCGGCACGCGCACCGTGCTCGACGTGCTCGACGCCGAGCAGGCGTTGTTCAATTCGAAGGTGCAGCTCATTCGCTCGCAGGGTGAGGAAGTGCTGGCCAGCTACGAGTTGAAGCAGGCAGTCGGCCAACTGACGACGGTGGCCTTGAACCTGTCCGTCGATCCTTATGACGCGGACGCCTATTATGCGCGCAACCGCAACCGCCTGGTGGGCACGGGCAAGAACGAAAAATAGGGCGCAGCGACTGGACGAGGGCAGGCGGACGAAGGTTCCGCCGGCTTCGTTCACGCGGTGGACGATGTTTCGCTAGACAAAGGCTCGATGCCTTCGACAAGCTCTGCGTCAGCCGAGGCTTGGTCAAGGTGTGTTCATGTATCAATTGGCTCGTGCGTTTTTCCGCCGCGACATGCCCGACAAGGACGAGCGCTCCCCGGTCGAGGCGGGGCCGGCATTGCCGGATCCGCGTTCACAGCCGCAGCCTATGGCAACGCCGGGCGAACGCGCCGCCGTGGCCGGAAAACTCGCGCGGGAGATCATGGCCCAGCTCGGCAGGCCGCTCCACGTCGTTGATGTCGGCGCGCAGTTGCTAGGCGACGCTCAAGGCATAGGTCGAGCTCGATATCGTCGGCTTCGATCCGCTGTCGGAGCGGCTGGCCGATGAAGGCGGCGAGAGCTTGACGCTCCTGCCTTATGCCATCGGCGATGGCTCGCCTCATCCCCTCTACATCAACGATTTCGACGCCACCTCGTCGCTCTTACCTCTCGACCGCGGGCACAACACGGCGTTTCCCAACCTGGACGCGCTTCATACCGTCCGCACGGAGGACTTGGTGACGCATCGGCTGGACGATGTGCTCACCGATCGTCGACCCGTGGATTTCTTCAAGATCGACACGCAAGGTGCCGAACTCATGATGCTGCAAGGGGCGCCGGCAATGCTCGGTCGCACCGCCATTGTCCATTGCGAGGTCGAATTCAATCCGATCTATCGGGGCCAGCCGCCCAATCCCGCCATCCAGACTTTTCTGGCGGCGCATGACTTCTACCTCGTCGACCTTTTTGACCATGGCGCGCTACGCCAACGAGGATCTTCGCTTCGTCGATACGCTGGTCTGGGCGGATGCGATCTTCTTTCGCCGCCACGTCGATGCGGCGACCAAGCGGGTGCAGGCCCTGATCGCCGCTGCCGTCTACCATAAGCCCTCTCTTGCCCTGCATCTGCTGGATGCGGCGGCCGAAAGCTGACCCCGTCAGGCCCGGCTCAAGGTCTGGGCGATTTCGGCCCCGGCCACGGGGCGCGCGATGTGGTTCAGCATGCCGCGCGCGATCTCGCGCTCGCCCATGATGGCGAGCGTGGCGCCGTTCGCCAGCAGATGTTCGACTTCCGCGTCCGAATGTGCCCTGGCGACGATCTCGAGGCCGGGATTGAGCTTGCGCGCCTGGGCTGCCACCTGGCCTGCCTCGAAGCTTTGTGGAATGGCGATGAAGAGGAGGCGGGCCTGTGCGACGTTGGAGGCGGCCAGGATCAGGGGATCGGCGGCGTTGCCGAGGATTGCTTCGCCGCCCGCCTGCCGCGCGGCATCGACGGCACCTTGCCGCTCCTCAATGACGAGGAAGGCCTTTCCCGCCTCGGCCAGGCCGGCGCCGACCAGAGCGCCCACCCGACCGAAGCCGACAAGGACGGCATGATCCTTCAAGGATGAGACGGATGGTTTTTCGACGGGAGCAGACTCGCAGCGTTCCGGTGCCGCTTCGTCGGCGCGTTTTTCCGTCGTGCGCCCAAAGCGCGCGATCAGCGTGAAGAGAAGGGGATTGAGGATGATCGAGATAATGGCGCCGGCCAGCACGAGATCGTTCGCCTCCTGGGTGACCAGGCCAAGTTCGCCGCCGAGCGCCATCAGGATGAAGGAGAACTCGCCGATCTGCGCGAGGCTGGCGGAGATGGTCAGGGCCGTGCGGCTGGCATGGCCGAAAGCGCGTACGATCAGGTAGGCCGCCACCGACTTGCCGATGATGATGATACCAAGCGTGGCCAGGAGGTGGAGGGGCTCTTCGATGATGATCTTGGGATCAAAGAGCATGCCGACGGAGACGAAGAAAAGAACGGCGAAGGCATCGCGGAGCGGCAGCGTCTCCTCGGCTGCCCGTTGGCTGAGCTCGGACTCGCTCAAGACCATGCCGGCAAAGAATGCGCCGAGCGCGAAGGAGACGTCGAAGAGGAGGGCGGCGCCGTAGGCGACACCCAGTGCTATCGCTAGGACCGCCAGTCGGAACAGTTCGCGTGAGCCCGTGTGGGCCACATAATGCAGCAGCCACGGGATGACTCGCCGGCCGACGATCAGCATCACCGCGATGAAGGCCGCGACCTTGCCGATGGTCAGGAAAATCGTCATGAGGATAGCGCTGCTGTCGAGGGCCTGGCTGTTGTCGGCCAGGAGATCGGCAGCGACCGGCAGCAGCACCAGCGTGAGGACCATGGCCATGTCCTCGACAATGAGCCAGCCAACGGCGATCCTGCCTTGCTCGGTCTCGACCAGGCGGCGTTCCTGCAGGGCGCGAAGGAGGACGACGGTGCTGGCGACTGAGAGGGCGAGGCCGAAGACCAGCCCGTTGCCGGTCGGCCAGCCCATTGCCCAGGCAAGCCCCATGCCCATGAGGGTGGCGACGGCGATCTGCGCCACCGCACCTGGCACGGCTATGCCTTTGACTGAAAGCAGATCCTTGAGCGAGAAATGCAGGCCGACGCCGAACATGAGGAGGATGACGCCGATCTCGGCCAGTTCGTTCGCCAGATTCTGGTCGGCGACGAAGCCCGGCGTGAACGGGCCGATCAGGATGCCGGCCAGGAGATAGCCCACCAGAGGCGAGGCCTTGAGCCGCTGCACGATCGTGCCCAGAATGAAGGCCAGGACCAGGGCGGCGACGATGGTGGCGATCAACGGGCTGTAATGTGGCATGGCGGTCCGATCGGCAGGCAAGCGGGGACCCTTGAAAATGGGGAGCATCGGCGCCAATTCAACCAAATTGGTTGAAATTTAGCCTTTGCCGGCGCGCATTCCGCGGAGCCCGAACGCCATGTCTCAACAGGCACTCATGCCAAGCCAGTGCCGCGCGGCACGCGGACTTCTAGCCTGGACCCAGGATCTGCTGGCGGCACGGGCTGGTGTCTCCAGGAGCACGGTACGTGATTTTGAAAATGGCCGGCATGATTTGCATCGTTCGACAGCCAGCCAGATCGCCCGGACCCTCGAAGAGGCGGGCGTGATGCTGATTGCTAGTGGCGAGTTCGGTCCCGGCGTCCGGTTGCGTCGGCCTTTCGAGCCGGCCCTCGCTGCCGCGGCGCCGCCCGAGCCTTAAAACTGGGCCGGATGGCTCGACTTCTTCGCGCGCATGGCTCAGCCTTGCCCGAGTTCCTTGGAGCAGACGATGATCGACGAGTACGAGTTGAAGGCAACGGCCCGCAACGACGAGGAACCCGAGGTTCCCGATAGTCCCGGTCCGGACAAGAAGGAGCCGGGCGACAACAAGGCGCTGGGCACGCCTGTGAACGAGCTGGAGCAGCGGCTCTTCAGCCAGCGCAAGGTGCTGATTTTCGGCGCCATTGACGACAAGCTGGCACGCGACGTGACCGGTCGTCTGCTGGCGCTGGCTGGCGACAATGACAAGCCGATTGACGTCTATGTCAACTCGCCCGGCGGTCATGTCGAGAGCGGCGACACGATCCATGACATGATCAAGTTCGTCGATTCGGTTGCCCCGGTGCGTATGATCGGCACGGGCTGGGTTGCCAGTGCTGGCGCACTTATCTACGTGGCGGGCGCCAGGGAGCGGCGGGTGTGCCTGCCCAATACGCGCTTTCTTTTGCACCAGCCGATGGGCGGCGTACGCGGACCGGCCGTCGATATCGATATCGAGGCCCGCGAGATCGTCAAGATGCGCGAGCGGCTTAACCGCATCTTCGCCAAGGAGACGGGGCAGTCCGTCGAGAAGGTCGAGCGGGATACGAACCGCAATTATTGGATGAGTGCGTCCGAGGCCATCGAGTATGGCATGGTCAGTCGGATCATCGGCTCGGCCAAGGACTTGGAGAGTATCTGATTCGTGAGTCGGGCCGGTGCGACGCACCGGCCCGTCACGCATCCGTGTTGCTCGGTCAGGCGCGCCGGCCGGTGACCATGCGGTAGATGATCAAGAGGATGATGGCGCCGATGACGGCAGTGACGAAGCTGCCGAAATTGAAGCCGTCGACAGGGCCGCCGATACCCAGCGTCTGGCCGAGAAAGCCGCCGATGACGGCGCCGACGATGCCGATGATGATCGTCACGATGAACCCACCCGGATCCTTGCCCGGCATGATGAGCTTGGCGATGGCACCGGCGATGAGGCCGAAAACAATCCAGGCGATGATGCCCATGGGAAGCTGCTCCTTCTTGCCGTAGCACGGCGATTTCACAGCGGCATCAACGCGGCAAACCGGCAAAAAGTCCCCGGCTAAAGAACGATTCCGCGTCGGGCTTTGGGTATTATCGCCGAAGAGCCCCGCATTGTTGCAGCCTTGCAGCATCTCGGGCGAGGTTGTGGGCGCGCTTCAGCCGACGGCGTCCAGCCGATAGCCGAGATGACTGGCCAGGCAGCGGAGCAGCTCTGCCGCGGCCTCGGGAATGGCCGTGCCCGGTCCGAAGATCAAGGCAGCACCGGCCTTGCGCAGGGCCGTATAGTCCTCGGGCGGCACGACGCCGCCCACCACGATCATGATGTGGCGCCCCCCGGCTCGCGCCAGGGCCGCCTGCAGTTCCGGCACCAGCGCGCGGTGACCGCCGGCCAAAGAGGAGACGCCGACGACATGGACGTCGTTGTCGACCGCCTGGCCGGCGGCCTCGGCCGGCGTCTGGAAGAGGGGCCCTATATCGACGTCGAAGCCCAGATCGGCGAACGCGGTGGCGATGACCTTCTGGCCGCGATCGTGGCCGTCCTGGCCCATCTTGGCCAAAAGGATGCGCGGCCGTCTGCCATCCGCCTCGGCGAAGCGCTCGACCAGCGCCCGGGTCTCGGCCAGCCGCTCCGCCTCGTTGTCCATCGCCATCTCCCGCCCGTAGACGCCGCTGATCGCCTGGATCGGGGCGACGTGCCGGGGCCAGACGGCCTCGAGTGCCGCGGTCATCTCGCCGACGGTGGCACCCAGCCGTGCCGCCCGGATCGCCGCCTCGAGAAGATTGCCCTGGCCGCTTGCCCGCTGGGTAAGCTCAGCCAATGCGGCTTGGACCGCCCGCCCATCGCGCTCGCTGCGCAGCCTCGCCAAGCTGTCGAGCTGGCGCTGGCGGACGCTCTCATTGTCGAT
The DNA here is from genome assembly GCF_900187945.1 of Arboricoccus pini. Taxonomy (GTDB): domain Bacteria; phylum Pseudomonadota; class Alphaproteobacteria; order Geminicoccales; family Geminicoccaceae; genus Arboricoccus; species Arboricoccus pini. The sequence continues at coordinate 281,764 of NZ_FYEH01000006.1, forward strand.
GCGCAGCACCTCGACGGGGGCTTCCGCCCGCGGCTGGAAGCGATTGACGCCGACGACGGTCTGCCGGCCGGAATCGATGCGCGCCTGGGTGCGGGCGGCGGCCTCCTCGATGCGCAGCTTGGGAATCCCGGCGACGATGGCCTGCGTCATGCCACCCGCTGCCTCGATTTCGGCGATGTGGCGCCGGGCTGCCGCCGCCAGGTCGGCGGTCAGCCGCTCGATGTAAAAGCTGCCGCCCCAGGGATCGATCGTCCTTGTGAAGCCGGCCTCGCTTTGCAGAAAGAGCTGCGTGTTGCGCGCGATCCGCGCAGAGCGCGCAGAGGGGAGTGCCAGGGCCTCGTCGTAGGCGTTGGTGTGCAGGGATTGCGTGCCGCCCCAGGTTGCGGCCATGGCCTCGAGACAGGTGCGCACGACGTTGTTTTGCACATCCCTGGCCGTGAGCGACCAGCCCGAGGTCTGGCAATGCGTACGCAAAAGGAGCGATTTCTTCGAGCCCGGCTGGAAATGCGCCCGCATGAGTTCGGCCCAAAGGAGGCGGGCGGCGCGCAGCTTGGCGATCTCCATGGCGACGTTCATGCCGATCGCGAAGAAGAAGCTGAGGCGCGGGGCGAACGCGTCGACGTTAAGGCCGGCGGCGATGCCGGCCCGGACATACTCGATCCCGTCGGCCAGGGTATAGGCCAGCTCCAGGTCGGCCGTCGCCCCGGCTTCCTGCATGTGGTAGCCGGAAATGCTGATGGAGTTGAAGCGCGGCATGCGTGCCGCCGTGTAGGCGAAGATGTCGGTGATGATCCGCATCGAGGGCACGGGGCCGAAAATATAGGTGTTGCGGACCATGAACTCCTTGAGGATGTCGTTTTGGATCGTGCCGGCCAGCCTCTCCTCCGGCACGCCCTGCTCCAGCCCGGCGACGATGAAGAGGGCAAGGACCGGCAGGACGGCCCCGTTCATCGTCATCGAGACCGTCATGCGCTCGAGCGGGATGCCCGCGAAAAGCGTGCGCATGTCCAAGATCGAATCGACCGCGACGCCGGCCATGCCGACATCGCCCCTGACTCTTGGATGGTCGCTGTCATAGCCCCGATGGGTGGCAAGGTCGAAGGCGATCGAGAGCCCCTTTTGCCCCATGGCAAGGTTGCGGCGATAAAAGGCGTTGCTCTCCTCGGCCGTCGAGAAGCCGGCATATTGCCGGATCGTCCAGGGCTGCGTCGTGTACATCGTCGGATAGGGGCCGCGCAGGAAGGGCTCCTGGCCCGGCAGCGAGGCCGGGGCCGCGAGATCGGCGATATCCTCAGGTCCATAGGCGGCCTTCACCCCGATTCCCTCCGGCGTCGACCAGTGCGGCGCCGTTTCCATGGAGGAGGTGGAACTGTCGAGTCCGTCGCAGGCGGCATCGAGATCGAGCGCCCAGAAATCGGGGATACGGCTCATGTGGGCCCTCGCCGCAGCAGGCTCAGCGCTTCCTCGAACAGCGTCACGCGGTCCACCCCTGCGGCCAGATGGCGATCCAGGGCCGGGTGCGGCCGCAACCCCCATATCCCCGCCACGCCCTCGGCGCGCAGCCGCCGGGCGGCCGCCTCGATGTCGATGTCCGCCGCGCCGCCATCCAGGAGGAGGACGATCCGAACCGGCAAAGGCGGCTGCTCCGGAGCGATGAGCTCGATACCGCCCGTAGCCAGCCAGCGGGCCGCCTCCGCCCGTTGCGCCGCCGCCAGGGCCGGATCGCCCAGGGCCCGGGCCTCGAGGCAAGGGCGGCGGCCGATTTTGTCGGTGATCGCATCGCTCTGATCGCGCAGGGCCTCGAAAGGCTCTGCCAGGCGGAGCGGGCGAAGGGCGGTGATCGCCTCGCGCGGAAAGCCGCGATGGATCGGCCGGCCGGCCGCCGCCAGCGCCACCTGCGTCTCGATGTCGAGATGCTCGATGTCGGGTGCGTCGGCCAAGCGCGCCTCGATTCCCTCGCGCAGGACCGGATCCGCTGCCGCCGTCAGCGGCGGTCGATCTTCGAGGTCGGCAAACAGCGAGACGCCCAGGATCGGATCCCGGACCCGGGCCGCGGCCTCCAGCCTCGCCGCGGCCGTCTCCTCGATCCAGTCCTGGATCGAGCCACGCAGCAGCATGCCGGCCATGCCGCCGCCGCTCTCGATGAGCTGGAAGAGCGACCAGGCCTCGCGGGCGAGGTTGCCGGTCATCGCCTCCAGCTGGTAGCTGCCGCCCGCCGGATCGAGGACGTGATGCAGATGGCTTTCGTTCCGGCAGATGAGCTGCGTGTTGCGCGCCAGCCGCCGCCCGGCGGACGAGCCCGGTCCGCCGATGGCATCGAAGGGCAGGAGCGTGATCGCATCCGCACCGCCGCCGATTGCGCCCACGCAGATCGCCGTCTGCCGCAAAAGATTGGTCTCGATGTCACGCGCCGCCTGGCCGCGCTGCCCGGCCATGGCATCCAGCACCATGCTGTGACCGCCGCCACCGCAGGCGCTGGCGATGCGGTGCCAGAGGCGCCGCGCGGCGCGCAGTTTCGCCATGTTGCTGAAGATGTCGCAGTCGAGGCCGAGGCGGAATCCTATGATGTCCAGGGCGACCGAAGGCTCGATGCCCAGCGGCTCCAAGGCGCGCAGATAGGCAACGGCCGTCGCCATGACAATCGCCAGTTCCTGGGCCGAGCTGGCGCCGGCATTGTGATAGACCTCGCCGCCGGCGCGAAGGAGCGGTCCCTTGCTGCCGGCCCGGTACCACATCGCCGCCAATTGGGCTGTCTGCTGAAGACAGGCCTCGATATCGAGGGCGGCACCGTCGGCCGCGGCTCCCAGGGGATCGAGGTCGAGCGTCACGGTAAGCTCGGCCAACGGCCAGCGGCGACTGGCGGCGAAGGCTGCCAGGATCACGCCCATGTCGCAGCCACGGCTGCCGGCGTCGATCGCCACCTTGACCCGGCAAAGATCGATATCGGCGAACGCCACTTCGACATCGGCCCGATCGACGATCAAGGTGCCCCGGCGTCCCAGCATGGCATCGGCGACGACAAGGTGAATCGAGGTCGCCCCGCCCGCCAGGTCCTCCTTGATGGCGTCGTTCGCCAGGCGTGGCGCCGCATGCTCGACGCGGGCGCGCACATCCCACCCGGCTTCGAGACGCGCCTTGGCCCCGGGCGTGCCTCGGCCGAAGGGCGCCTGGCCTGGCCATTCGTCCGGCATGGCGGGCCGCCTGACATAGAGCGGCTCGATCGCCAGGCGATCGAAGCTTTCATGCACCAGCGAGGCGACACCATCGGGGCGGCCGAGGATTGCGTCGACCTCTTGTCGCCAGGCCGCCAGCGCGGCCACCGAGGGCCCCGCCGGCAGCGTCGTCGCGCTCATGAGGATCGCCCCTGGCCAGCGGTGACCCGCCGAACGGGCGCGCCCGGGGTCGCATTCGCGCCGCCCTCCGACTGATCCGCGCGGCGGTGGTGTCGAGTCCGCTCCGGCAGGTCATCGGCGGCGACACGTTCTGATTCGATTGAGGATCGGGCGCTGCCATGGTCGGGTCTGATCATGCCATGAACAAAGCACGGCGCCGTCCTGTCCGCCAAGGCCATCCTTGTCCACCGCCTCCCTGCGGCTCCAGTCCTCGCTCGCAGCCATGATACCGGACGTCGGTTACCCATGGATCGGGGCTTCCGCCATTCTGTCCGGCGGCCCCGAAAGACCATTGCCGGTTGGGGCGCACGATCGGGACAGGGCTGCGGGCGGGCGCTTGTACCCACCGACGAGGCCCCCTAGGATCGAGGCCCGCCAGGGAATGAGGATGAGTTCCCGGCTGGCAGGCCTCTCGACAAGGAAAGCCTCGGCCTTCTACCGTCCCGCCGCCACGGTCGGCCTGACGGTCCCTGCGGCCACCACCCCGGGGATGGCGCGCGACCGCCCGCATCGTCGACGCCCGGCCACCCGCTGATAATTTCCGACTGGAAGGTCCGGCAGGCATGGCCTTATCCTCCTAGCCATGTCGTCCGGGAGCGGTTGGAGCGATGATCAGCTTGCGCGACTATGGCCCCCCCATTGTGGCCTTGGCCTCGGCGGCGCTTTTCGGGATGAGCATGCCGCTGGCCAAGCTTTTGCTGGGTGGCGGGATGGACCCGTGGCTGCTGGCGGGCCTTCTCTATCTGGGGGCTGGCCTCGGCCTGGGTCTCCTTCATCTCGTGCAGCGCGCCAGGAAAGGGGCGGCGGCCGAGGCGCCGCTCGCCCGAGGCGACCTGCCGTGGCTGGCACTCGTCGTCCTGGCCGGCGGTGTGGCCGGGCCGCTTCTTCTCATGATCGGCCTGACCTCGACGCCCGCCTCCAGCGCGGCGCTGCTCCTCAATGTCGAGGGATTGGCGACGATGGCGATCGCCTGGCTCGTCTTCAAGGAGAATGTCGATCGCCGCCTGCTGCTCGGCGCCCTGGCGATCCTGGCGGGTGCCGTCCTCCTGTCCTGGCGCGGTGGTCCCTCGGGCCTGGGTCTGGGCGCGCTTGCCATCGTCGCTGCCTGCGTCGCCTGGGGCATCGACAATAATTTGACGCGCAAGCTCTCGGCGGCCGATCCGGTCCAGATCACCATGATCAAGGGGCTGGTCGCCGGCACGGTGAACCTCGCTTTGGCGTTGGCGCACGGCGCGGCGGCACCGTCCTTGCCGGAAGTCGCCGGCGCCGGGCTCGTCGGCTTCCTCGGCTATGGCGTCAGCCTGACGCTGTTCGTCTTGGCGCTGCGTCATCTGGGCTCGGCACGCACGGGTGCCTATTTCTCGCTGGCGCCGTTCATCGGGGCGGTTCTGGCGGTCTGTTTGCTAGGCGAGCCCTTGACCGCTCAGTTGCTGGTGGCAGCGGTCCTCATGGGGATCGGCCTTTATCTGCATCTGGCCGAGCGGCATGAGCACGAGCATGTGCACCAGGCGATGGAGCATGCCCATCGCCATTGTCACGACGAGCATCACCAGCATGCGCACGGGCCGGACGATCCCTTGGGCGAGCCGCACACGCATGTGCACCGTCATTCGCCGATGACGCATCGTCATCCGCATTATCCGGACCTGCATCACCGGCACCGCCACGCCCGCTGACCGTCGCCATGGGGCGAGCGCGCCGACGCCCCCGAACCAGCCAGGCAAGGTGCTCGCGTGGGGCGGGCAGCCTCGAGATAGCGCTGGCCGTATTGTTCCGACCAGCGGGCCTATCGGTGTTCGAGCGCTGCGCCCGAGATCGGAAGCGATCTCAAATGGGCGACACCCTGCCGGCTGGCAGCACCTAGCGCTTCGTTTCGATCTCGACGAAGCTCATCGGCGCGCCGCCATCGTTCTTGACATCGTGTTTGATGCCTGCGGGCCGCGAGTAGGCTTGGCCGGCCTTCATCTCCACATGGCTGACCTTGCCGTCGACGTCGATGGCCATCAGGCCGTCGGTCACGAAGACGATGGCGTAGTCCATGGCATGCTCGTGCCATCCGGTCGTCGCACCCGGCTCGAAATCCCAGCGTGTGATGCGGACTCGGTCGTCGTCGGCGAGCTGCGTCGGTACCGCCGGGATGGTGCAGGTGAAAGCCATCGTCGTGCCTCAGGTGAGCTTCATCGATCCGGGCCCGAAGGTCGGTCACGGCGATTACTAGACCACGTTGCGAGCGACGCCGAAAGGTGTCGTACGTCTCGGCCGGCGCGGCTTGAAAACGAATTGCCCGGCATGTGGGAGGACATGCCGGGCATAACGTCAGGTATAAAAACAGTATTCGTAAAAACCGACCGAACCGAAGCCAGGTCACTGAAACCGGAGAGAAAAAAGTAGGGTCTCGCGAACCCGTTCAATCAATGCCTAATTAACTGGCATCAACCGATGTCATGTTGCAAGTGCGAAATGAACCCATTCCGGCATAGGCGCCATGTGTATATTGCAGTGCAGCATCATAATGCATGCTAGAGTGGACCGAAGCTCTGCACGAGGCTGCCGATTGTCAGGTACCAGCCGTCGACGAGGACAAAAAAGATCAGCTTGAAGGGAAGAGAGATCATAACCGGTGGTAGCATCATCATGCCCATCGCCATGAGGATGGAGGAGATGACCATGTCGATGACGAGGAAGGGCAGGAAGATAACGAAGCCGATCTCGAAGGCCCGGCGCAGTTCGCTGATCATGAAGCCCGGGACGAGGACGCGAAGCGGCGTCTCCTCAGCAGTCTGGGGCGCAGGCGTCCGGGAGATATCGAAGAAGAGCTGCAGGTCCTTCTCGCGGACCTGATGCATCATGAAGGCACGCAGCGGGGCGATGGTGCGGGCAAGCGCGGTGGGCTCGTCGATCTGCTCCTGGATGAGCGGGTTGATGCCCTCGTCCCAGCTCTTTTCCAGTGTGGGTGCCATGACAAAGGCCGTCAGGAAAAGCGAGATGCCGATCAGGACGGCGTTGGGCGGCGATTGTTGCAGACCGATAGCGGTACGCAGCACCGAGAGGACGATCACGATCCGTGTAAAGGAGGTGACCATCATCAAGATCGAGGGGACCACGCTCAAAAAGGTGATGAGGGCCACCAGGCGAAGGATCTGGCCCGTCATCGAACCGCCCTGGGCGCCCCCCAGGTCGAGGCTCACCGACTGGGCCAGTGCCGGGGCCGCCGGCAGGATGAACGGCAGGACCAGGAAGAGGACGTTCCATGGGCGAGAGCGCATTGTCGATGTTCCCTTAGGCATCGCTATCGGCGGCCGGCCGATCGATCAGCAGATTGCCGCCCGGCCCGAGGAGGAGGAGATGCTCGACGGCGTCTCGGCGAACGAGGACGAGCCTTGTCTTCTGGTCGATCATTCGTGTCTCAACGACGTCCAGGCGGCGGCCGCTCCGGGCGCGCGATGCGTCTCGCTGGCCACTCAGCCAGCGCTTGAGGCCGCCGCCGGCTTCGAGGCGGCGGAGCAGCCAGAAGCCGAGGCCGATGGCGCCAAGGACCGCCAGCAACGCGGCAAGCGTGCGAATGTAGTCGACCTCGTGCATCAGTCAGCGTTGCCGGCTTCGGGCGTGGCATAGGCGCGAAGGGCGACCGACGCGGCCGTCTGGCCCATGATGTCGCGGGCTGCTTCCATCCTTGTCGTCTGCAGGCGCTCGCGCAGCAGCTCGAGTTCTGCTGTCAGCGCGAGGAGGAGATCGTCCTCGGGTCGCCGCCAGCGGCCGATATCGGCCAAAGTGCGGTTCAGTCGGTTCATGATCTCCAGGGACGGTGCCTGGCTGTTCTGGAGGGCCATCCTGGCCGTGGCGATCGCGGATATAGCGGCGGAAACTTCGAGGGTGCTGGCGCGATAGAGATTGTCGGTCATCGAAGAGGGGCTCCTTGCGGCCCGGAGGAGGGCTGGATGGGGCTGGACGTGGCCGCGCGACGGCTCAGCCTTGCGTCCTCGGCGAAGAGGTGGGCCAGGATTTCCGCCACGGCCGCGAAGAGGGCGGGCGGGATCGGCGCATCCAGTTCGAGCTTCATCAGGATCGTGGCGAGGCTGGCGTCGCGATGGATGGGAATTCGGCCGAGCGCGCCATCGTCTCGATGCGCTGGGCCAGGAGGGCTGTGCCCTGGGCCGTGATTACCGGTGCGTCTCCGCGCAGGGGATCGTAACGTAAGGCTATGGCCTGCCGGGTCTCCTCCATCGCTCGTCTTCCCTGCCGATCTGGTTCGATCGCCAAGCTAGCGAGAAGTGGTAAAGAGACCGTTAACGCAGCGCCCATGGCGAAGAGAGCCGGCGATGCCTATCTGCAGCGGAGCGGATGGTGGGCGCGGGAGCGAGATTCTTGTCGATTCTGAGCGAGGCCGGCATCCAGCGCTATGCGCGCCAGATCGTCCTTCCCGAAGTGGGTGGAGAGGGCCAGGAGAGGCTCCTTCGGGCCCGCGTGCTGATCGTCGGTGCCGGCGGCCTGGGCTCGCCTTTGGCGCTCTATCTGGCGGCAGCCGGGGTCGGGACGCTGGGAATCGTCGATGACGATCTGGTCGAAGTGTCGAACCTGCACCGGCAGATCGCGCATGCGGCCTCGAGGGTGGGCTGGCCCAAGACCTCGAGCCTTGCCCGGGCCGTGGCCGACATCGATCCTGAGATCCGCCTCGTCCAGCATGCCTGCCGCCTCGATGCGCGCAATGCGGATGAGCTCGTCGACGGCTACGACCTCGTGGCCGACGGCAGCGACAGCTTTGCCACGCGCGCTTTGGTCCACGATGCCTGCCGGCGGGCGGGCAGGGTGCTGGTAAGTGCCGCCGTGCAGGGTGTTGCCGGCCAACTCACCACCTTCAAGTCGCATTTGGGCGCGCCGCATCCTTGCCTTCACTGCCTTTTCCCGGCGCCGCCGGACGAGGGCATCCTGCCAAACTGTGCCGCCGCCGGCGTGCTCGGCCCGGTGGCCGGCGTCCTCGGCACGCTGCAGGCGGTCGAGGTGACCAAGGAGATCCTCAGCCGGGGCGACAGTCTCTCGGGCACGCTCCTCCTCTATGATGCGATGGCGGCGACCCTCGAGCGTGTCCGGGTCGGCCGGCGGCCCGGCTGCCCGCAATGCGGGGACACATTGGCGACGAATCCACGGGGCTGAGGCGCGCTCGATTGCGCTTGGTAGTTGCAGCCGGCCAGCCTCTTGCGTAAATGCACCGCGCGTTCACTGGGATGTCGCGGACCGTCGGTACGGGCGGCCAGCCCCAGGGGGGAGGCGCGCCGCTGGCATCCAGCAGGGATGCCGCTTGAGGGCGTGATCGCTTGAGGAGTTGAGATGGCCGACATCATCGACGACGACTACCGCCCGTCGGAAGACGAACCCTATATGAACCCGCGGCAGGTCGAGTATTTTCGCCAGAAGCTGCTGCGCTGGCGCGACGAGATCCTGCGCGGTTCGGGACTGACTCTGCAGCAGCTCAAGGAAGAGGATACGCGCCTTCCCGACCAGAGCGATTGGGCCACGGCCGAGATGCAGCGTAATTTCGAGCTCCGCACGCGTGACCGCGAGCGCAAGTTGCTCTCCAAAATCGATGCCGCGCTTCGTCGCATCGAGGATGGCGAATACGGCTATTGCGAGGAGACCATGGAGCCGATCGGCATCAAGCGCCTGGAGGCGCGGCCGATCGCGACCCTGTCGATCGAGGCGCAGGAACGCCATGAGCGCCGCGAGCGCACCTTCCGCGAGGAATAGATAAGCCGCGCGGCATGGCCGGCGGAGGGGCCGATGCCGGCCGGCTAGAGATCCTGCCGCGCGGCACCGTCCTTGCCGATGAGCCGCAGCATCTGGGCGCGCGCCAGGGTATCGAACGGATTGACCCTGAGGACGGCTTGAAACGCGCGCTCAGCCTCCTCGAGACGGCCAAGGCCCAAAAGATCGACGCCCAGAAGATACAGCGCGTCGAACTGGCGGGGCTCCAGCGCCAGCACCCGGCGAAGGGCCATGATCGAACCCGTGAGATCGCCGGTCGACCATTGCAGTGCCGCCATCGCCTGCCAAGCCGCGATATAATCCGGCCACTGGGATAAAAGCCGTTCCAGGAGGCGCGAGCCCAGAGCCGTATCGCGGCCCGAGAGCGCCAGCTCGGCATCCTCGAGCCGCTGGCGCGCTGCCGCGCCTAAGGCATCCCTCCATAGGCTACGCAGCCGCAAGATAAGCCCCTCCGCCGTCGTCGCGTCACCGCAGTTCGCCAACGCGTCGAGTAGGCTTTGCGTCGATACAGCTTCCTTTGCCCGGGCGCCCCCGCGCGCCATGAACGCGACGGCGACCGCGGGCAGTAGGCGTCGGCGAAGGCCGCCGCTAGCCGGCTTCGTGGGCGAACGCGAAGGCCCTGCGCCTGACAGAACTTTTGGGCCCATGGAAGACCTCGCGATAGGCGATCCAGCCGGTGGCCTGGACGAGAAGGAGCAACGGCAATGCCGCCAGGCGCAGGAGCGAGAACCGGCTGTCCACCACCAGGAGAAAGGGCAGAGTTGGCGCCAGCTGGAGCGCTAGCATGGCCGGCAAGGGCACCACGCGGCGCAGCGCACTGAAAAGGGTCAGAAGTGCTGTCGGACGCCAGAGCGGGGCGCCCGTCTCCAGCGCCAGGTGGCGAACGAAAGGCTCAAGCCACATGCTGGGCAGGGCATTCAGGCTGACGATGACCGCAAGGCTGCCGACCACCTCCAGCGCTCCCGTCGGCTGCCCGTCGCGCGCGCCGTTCGTATGCCCGTCCACCAGCAATGCCGCGAGCAGGGCACCCTTGGCCAAAGCCGGGATCAGCTCCTGGAGGAATAGCCGCCCCACGCGCGCGAAGGGCACCGAGCGGCCACGGCCGGCGAGCCAGGCGGAAAAGCAGAGCACGACCAGCGCATAGAGCGGCGCCATGGCGAGCGTGGTGAGCGCCAGCATCAGCCTTGGCACGCCGATCAAGGCGGCCGGCACGAAGGCCAGGAGCGGCACCACCAGGAAGCCAAGGGCAGCGACCGTGGTCGGAATCGGTGATTCGAAGATCAGCCGCACCGCCTCGACGATCCAGCGGCGCGGCCAGCCAGGCTCGATCGGATGGAGATTGAAACTCGCCATGGGCGCTCCCGTTCGACCGGCGCATTAAGCACAGCTTGGCCCTGTGCCTCAACCTCGGGGGTCGGTCGACGCCGAGCAGGCGGGTGATCACGCCCGCCTGCCAGCGGGCGAAAGGCGGCGGCGACCCGATCGGGGATGAGGCCGCCATGCGGGCAGTCTTGCCATCGGCGTTCGCTGGCCCTTGGCACCGCGTCCCATTTTAGAGTCTGACCGTGCAAAGATGTGGCGGGAGTGCGCGAACGGTGTTTTCCGCGCGCATGGGCTCAAGGCTATCCACGACAAAGAACGATGTCGGGGATTAAGCCTTTGTTAAGTTTCGGCCGTTAATTTCGGTCCCAGGAAAGCGGGCGTGTCCACGCTCGCGGCTCTTGAGGATCATCCGCCAATGTCGAATTCGCCCCTCTCAAGCACCGCTGACCGTCACCATCTGGCCATTGTTCTCCCGAGCGATGTCGAGGGACGCTGGCCCGTGATCGCCACCGTCGCCTTCGCTGGCGCCGCCTCGGCCTGCCTCTGGTCGATCCTCGGTACAGCCGCCTACGCACTGATCTTTTGAACTTCTCCGGCAAGTCATGGCCGCGATTGACAAAACTTATGGTTGATGACTGATTTGACACGCCCTTGTAGGGTTTTGACTTGAGCCGTGCGTTGAACACGGCGCTCCGCACATCATCTAAGCTTCGTTCCTCAAAGATTCCGGGATGAGTGCTGACCTTGGCCATGCGCGTGATTATCGAAGGACGTGTCCAAGGTGTGGGGTACCGCGCCTGGGCCGTCGAACAGGCTCGGATGCTGGGTCTGAAAGGCTGGGTCCGCAACCTCCTCGACGGCTCGGTAGAAGTCGTCATTGACGGACCCATCAAGCAACTTATGGGGTTCGTCGCCTACTGCCAGGACGGACCGTCCGCCGCCCACGTGCGTCGCGTCTCCACGGCACCTGCCGCCGATGAAGTCGTCCCGGAAGGCTTCGAGCAGCGGCCGAGCGCTTGAGACAGCCGCCGTATCGCCCTCGCGGCCTCTTTGGGCACCTTATTTGCCATGTCGGGCCTTTCCCTTCGGTACCGGCGCTGCCATGGGATGAGGCGGCCCTAGCGAGGGGCATCCACATGACGGACGGAGGCCACCGATGACTAAGCTCTTCGAGCCCTTGAGCTTGCGCGGAACACAGCTCGTCAATCGCATCGCCGTGGCACCCATGTGCCAATACGTGGCCGACGAAGGCACGATGACCAGTTGGCATCTCATGCATCTGGGCCAATTCGCCTGCGGCGGGTCCGGCCTCGTCATCGTCGAGGCAACCGGCGTCTCGCCGGAAGCCCGCATCACGCATGGCTGCGTCGGCCTCTGGTCGGACGCCAACGAGGAAGGCATGCGGCCCGTCCTTGAATTCGCCCGGACCTACGGCACCGCGAAGATGGGCATCCAGCTCGGCCACGCCGGCCGCAAGGCTTCGGTGCGCACGCCGCTCGAGGGCGGCGGCCCGCTGCCGGCCAAAGAAGGTGCTTGGCAAACCGTCGGCCCGTCGGCCCTGGCCTACGCGCCCGACTGGCACGTACCGACCGCCCTGGACGCGGCCGGCCTCGCCAGAATCCGCCAGGATTACGAGGCCGCCGCCCGCCGCGCCGTGCGGCTTGGGTTCGAGCTGATCGAAATCCACATGGCGCACGGCTATCTCCTGCACCAGTTCCTCTCGCCGATCTCCAATCAGCGCGAGGACGGCTATGGCGGCGCGCTCGAAGGTCGCATGCGATTCCCGCTTGAGATCTTCGAGGCCGTCCGTGCCGTCGTCCCCGATCATCTGCCCGTCGGCGTGCGCGTCTCCGCCACCGATTGGGTCGAGGGCGGCTGGGACTGCCCGCAGACCGTCGAGTTCGCCAAGGTGCTGGACACCAAAGGCTGCGACTTCATCGACGTCTCCTCGGGCGGCAACTCACCACTCCAGCGTATCCAGGTCGGACTGGGCTACCAGCTTCCCTTCGCCCGGGCGATCAAGGCAGCCGTCCAGATGAAGGTCATGGCCGTCGGCATGATCATCGATGGCCCACAGGCCGAAGCCATCCTCCGGGACGGCGACGCCGACATGATTGCGCTTGCCCGAGCTGCCATGGATGACCCCCATTGGGCCTGGCACGCCGCCCGAGCCCTGGGCGTCGTCATTCCCTACCCCCCACAATATGCCCGTGCCCACCCGGACGTTTGGGACCCGTGGAAGAAGAGGGCGTGAAGAAGAAGCCTTCGGCGACCAGGGGCCGAAAGGCCCCTGGACCCCATGGGTTGGGGTGGTCGGATAGCGGGCAGCGCATGAGATCTGTTGTATAAGGACTATATTCCTTGTACAGTGGGCCCCATGGACTGGACCGATCGTCTCGCCCCCAAGCCGCCACGGCGCCGCTACCCCTTCTGGGCCAGGCGCGACCGCAGGCGCACGGCCCAGGCCATGGCGGCTGGACGTACCGCCCAGGAGATGGCGCTCGTCAATCGCGTCCCCGTCATGGAAGTCGA
>NZ_FYEH01000004.1 GCF_900187945.1 Arboricoccus pini
CAGCGATGAGAGCATCGTTTTGCCAAGGTTCCTTGCGCCCGCGTTCTTTACCGGCTCGGCCGCCATGTGGGGGTGCCGTCGGGCGCCTGTGGCGGGCTCTTCACTGTCATCCTAGATGGAGGAGCGTCTTGCCGTGCTCGGGCCCGGCCTTCACGTCGATGCGAGGGTGGCAGCCGGCGTTGGATACGGGCAAGGATGATCTTGCCTCCAGGGCTCGGTACGTCCATTGAACCTGCGAGGGTTCCGCGAATTTAGAAGAGCCTCCCGTCCCTTGCCCACCAGCCGATTCGAGACCATGCGCGCTTCAATCAAGACGATCCTGCTCACGGGTGCCGTCCTGCAGACCCTGTCCGGCCTGGCACTCTCCGATGCCGCCCATGCGGCCGACGCCGTCTCCACGTTCAAGGACTGGAGTCTCTACGTCCACCAGGACAAGAGCGGCAAGCTGTGCTATATTGCGAGCGTGCCCAGCAAGCAGGAGGGGACGTTCAGCAAGCGCGGGCAGCCAGCCGTGATGGTCGCCAAGCTGCCGAGCGCGCCGCCGAACGAGCAGGTGAGCGTGCAGCCTGGTTACACATACAAGACCGGCAGCGACGTCACCTTCACGGTAGACAGCACCAAGTTCAGCCTCTTCACCCAGGGTGAGCATGCCTGGGCCAAAACCAGTGCCGATGACAAGGCGCTGATCGATGCGCTGCGCAAGGGGACGTCGCTCAAGGTGAGCGGCACCTCGGCGCGCAATACGACCTCCAACGACACGTATTCGCTCTCGGGCTTCACGGCCGCCTATAACGCGATGCGGGACAAGTGCCCCGATGGAAAGAAATCCTGAGATCCTTGACCGGCCCGCGTCCGAGCTGACGTCGCCGGCGCCGCGTCCCAATCTTTTGGGCCTTGCCCCCGAGGGCATTGAGAAGCTGCTGCTCGACTTCGGACTGCCGGCGGCGGCGGCCCGTCTGCGCGGCAAGCAGCTTTTCCACTGGATCCACGCCAAGGGGACCGCGAGCTTCGCCCTGATGACGACGCTGCCGGCCGATCTCAGAGCACTCCTGAAGGAGCGCGCCTCGATCGAGCGGCCCTCGATCGTCACCGCCCAGGTGTCGCAGGATGGGACGCGCAAATGGCTGCTGCGCTTTGCCGACGGCCAGGAAGTGGAGACCGTCTTCATTCCCGAGCGTGACCGCGGCGCCCTTTGCATCTCGACACAGGTTGGCTGCACGCTGACCTGCAAGTTCTGCCATACAGGCACGATGCCTCTGGTGCGCAACCTGGGTGCGATGGAGATCGTGGCCCAGGTGATGGTGGCGAGGGACGCGCTCGCGGACTGGCAGCCCAAGGGCCAGCGCCATCTAACCAACATCGTTGTCATGGGCATGGGCGAGCCGCTCTTCAACTACGACAACATCAAGGCGGCCCTATCGCTCCTGATGCGTGCCGACGGTCAGGCCTTCAACAAGCGGCGCATCACGCTCTCCACCTCGGGCGTTGTTCCGCGGATCGCCGAGATGGGCGAGGCCCTGGGTGTCGGCCTGGCAATTTCGCTGCACGCGGTGCGCGACGAGTTGCGCGACGAATTGGTGCCTATCAACAAGAAATGGGATCTGGCCGCTCTGATGGCGGCCTGTCGGAGCTATCCGGGCACGCGGCAGATCACGTTCGAATACGTGATGCTGGCGGGTGTGAACGATTCGCTGGAGGATGCTCGCGCCATGGTCCAGCTTCTGGAGGGGGTGGACGCCAAGGTTAACCTGATCCCCTTCAATCCCTGGCCGGGTGCCCCCTTCGCCTGCTCCCCCGATGCCCGTATCCGGCAGTTCGCGGCCATTCTCGAACAGGCCGGCTATGAATCGCCGGTGCGCACGCCGCGCGGCCGCGACATCCTTGCGGCCTGCGGCCAGCTCAAGACCGCGAGCGAGCGCGAACGACGGAAAAAAGCCGCCTGAGTCTGCCTAGAGCGGCCGGACCGGTTTGCAGCGGGCGCAATTGATGAAATAAACGCCACCTGACGTTCATCCTGTGGTTGGGAGCAGCATCGGCCCATGTGGCGTTTTATCCGCGGCTTTTTCGCCGTCATCGGCCTCCTGGCCGTCATCGTGCTCGCGGTCGGCCTAGGCGGCGCCTACGTGGCGTACCGGCAGTGGCGATCGCCCGAGCCCCTCCCCGCCGCGATCGTACTCAGGCTCGACCTGCGCCAGGCTCTGGCCGAGACGCCGTCATCGGGGCTGAGCGGCCTGACCGGGCCGGGCCTGACCGTGAGCGACGTCGTCCTGACGCTCGACCGGGCGGCCGCCGATCCCCACGTCAAGGGCGTGGTGGCGCTGATCGACGAGACCGAGCAGGGCCTGGCCGTGACGCAGGAACTGCGCGATTCGATTCTTCGCCTGCACGCCGCCGGCAAATGGACGATCGCCTGGGCGGAGAGCTTCGGCGAGCTGTCGCCCGCCAACCAGGCCTATTATTTGGCCACCGCCTTCGACGAGATCGACATGATGCCCTCCGGCACGCTCGGCCTCACCAGCCTCGCCGTCCAGACCCTGAACGCCAAGACGCTCCTCGACCGACTGGGCGTCGTCCTCTCGGTCACACAGCGCGAATCCTTTAAGTCCGCCTTCGAGACCTTCACTGCGGCCGAGCCCAGCAAGGCCAACATCCTTCAGCTGAAGGCCGTCTTGGACGATAGCGGAAGCCAGTTCGAGGCGGGCATCGCCGCCGGACGCCGGCTCGACTTCCAGGCCGCCGGCGCCGCCATGGCAGGCGGCCCCTATACCGCCGCCGAGGCCAAGGCAGCAGGCTTGGTCGACAACCTCATCTATGGCGATCAGTTGATGGCCCGGATCGACGACCGCGCCAATGGGGTGCCCATGGTCGACCTCGATCGCTACGCGGCCGACCCACCGCCTGCCCCCGATCATGCGCCGGGCGTGGCCCTCATCCGCGCCTCCGGGCTAATCGTGCGCGGCGAGGACGACGCGTTTGGCCGCATCGCGGCCAACCAGTTGGCCGATACCTTGTCCACGGCCATCGATGATCCGGCGATCAAGGCCATCGTCCTCCGACTCAACTCGCCCGGCGGCTCGCCCGTGGCCTCGGACATTATCGCCCGGCAGATCCACCTGGCCATCGAAGCCGGCAAGCCCGTGATCGTTTCGATGGGCAATGTCGCCGCTTCGGGCGGCTACTGGATTAGCATGGGGGCGACGCGCATCGTCGCCCAGCCCGGCACCCTGACGGGCTCGATCGGCGTTGTCGCCGCCAAGCCCGTGATCGACGGGCTTATGGAAAAAGCGGGCGTGCTCGCAACCACGCTGACCAATGCGCAAAACGGCGCCATGTGGTCGATGACCGTGCCCTACACGCCAGCCATGCAGGCCCGCATCGACGCCATCATGGACGCCACCTATGCGGGCTTCAAGGATGGCGTCGCTGTGGGCCGCAAGCTCGATCCAGCCGTGGTTGAGAAGGCGGCACAGGGCCGTGTGTGGACGGGCCAGTCGGCCCTGGAGCGCGGCTTAGTCGACCGCCTGGGCGGCCTTCACGACGCGCTGGGCGATGCACGCATGGCCCTGGGCCTGGCGCCGAACGCGCCGCTCGACATCGTCCCCCTGCCGGCACCGAAATCACCACTCGAGCAGGTCCGCGACCTTGCCCAGCACGATCTGGGGTTCCTGGGCACGATTCAGGGCCTGGCCACCATGGCCCAGCAGGCGCTCTCAACGAACACCGCCCCGATGATCTCCGTGCATTGATCGCGGCGGCCAATTCTCGATGGACGATCTGCCTGGCTGGGGCATAGCGCGATCGCTAGAAATCTGGTGCCCCGGGCAGGCCGCCGCCACAAGCCCGCGCGCAAGAGCGGATTCCGGCCGACCGGCCGGGCCGCTCCAGGCCAAGCGAAGGTAAGGCCGCACCGAGCCCTTGCCGATCGGCATCAGCCGGATGGTCCTGACGGGTGAAACCGCCTTAGTGGATCTCCGGCTCGACCATGGCCTCGGCACCCTCCAGATAATCGAAGTCGCAGCCCTCATGCGCCTGACGGATATGGGCCGCGAACATCTTCTCATAGCCGCGCGCCGGCGGCGGCTTGGGCTGCCAGGCGAGGCGGCGGCGCGTGAGCTCCGCCTCGTCCACCAGCATGTCCAGCGTGCGCGCCTCGACATCGAGGCGGATGAGGTCGCCCGTTTGCACCAACGCCAGGGGACCGCCGATGGCGCTCTCGGGCGAGACATGCAGGATGCAGGCCCCGTAGGACGTGCCGGACATGCGGGCATCGGAGATGCGCAGCATGTCGCGCACCCCCTGCTTCAACAGCTTCGTAGGCAAAGGCAGCATGCCCCATTCCGGCATGCCGGGACCGCCCACCGGCCCGGCATTGCGCAGGATCAGGACATGGTCCGGCGTCACCTCAAGATCGTCGCGGTCGATGAGCGAGGCCATGTGGTTATAATCGTCGAACACGAGCGCCGGCCCGGTATGCTTGAAGAAGCGCGGATCGGCGGCCGAGGGCTTCATCACGGCACCGTCGGGGCAGAGATTGCCCTTGATGATGGCGCAGGCCTCGCGCGCGACCGGCTTGTCCAGCGGACGGATGATCGCCTCGTCATAGACCTTGGCCGCTTCGATGTTCTGCCCCAGCGTCTTGCCGTTGACGGTCAGGCACGCTTTGTCGAGCAGCGGGGCCAATTGGGACTGGAGGCCCAAAAGGCCGCCCGCATAATAGAAATCCTCCATGAGGAACCGGCCGGACGGCCGGACATCCGCCAGGACCGGCACCTCGCGGGCGATGACATCGAAGCGCTCCAGCCTGAAGGGCAGGCCCGCCCGGCGCGCCATGGCCACGACATGCACCATGGCGTTGGTCGACCCGCCCATGGCCATGTGGACACGGATCGCGTTGTCGACGGCCCCGGTCGTCAGGATGTCGCGCGGCTTCAGGTCTTCCCAGACGAGCTCGACCGCGCGCTTGCCGCAGGCGGTGGCCAGACGGGGATGGTTGGCATCGGCCGCCGGAATCGAGGAGCCGCCCGGCAGGATGAAGCCCATGGTCTCGGCAATGGCCGTCATCGAGGAGGCCGTGCCCATGGTCATGCAGTGGCCAAAACTGCGCGCGATGCCCTCCTCGACCTCTTCCCACTCCCGCTCGGTGATCGTGCCAGCCTTGAGTTCCGCCCAATATTTCCAGCTGTCGGAGCCCGAGCCCAGGGGCTTGCCATGCCAGTTGCCCCGCAGCATCGGGCCGGCCGGCATGAAGATGGCGGGCAAGTTGGTCGAGAGGGCCGCCATGATGAGGCCGGGCGTGGTCTTGTCGCAACCGCCCATGAGGACCAGGCCATCCACAGGATGCGAGCGGATCAGCTCCTCGGCCTCCATGGCAAGGAGATTGCGGTAGAGCATCGTCGTCGGCTTGACGAAGGGCTCGGAGAGCGAGATCGCCGGCAGCTCCAGGGGAAAACCGCCAGCCTGCCAGATACCCCGCTTGACCTCCTCAGCCCGGAGCTTGAAATGGGCGTGGCAGGGATTGATGTCGGACCAGGTATTGAGGATGCCGATGACGGGCTTGCCGGCCCAGTCGCTCTTGGCGTAGCCCATCTGCATCAGCCGCGATCGATGGCCGAAGGCGCGCAGGTCCTTGACCCCCAGCCAGCGATAGGATCGGAGCTCCTCATAGGCGCGCCGCGGTTTTTCTCTGCCGGTTTCGTTCAGCGCCATGCGCCAGGGCCTCCCTTTGACCTCTAGCTCGTGGTTTAGGAGTGCCCCGTTCGCCCGGTCAAGCCGGACACTGGAATAGATTGACGAGCAGCCAGACGATGGAGAGGAAGGCAAACCCGATGGATCCGCTCACCGAGACGCTTCGCGTGCTGCGGCCCTACCCCCACCTTTATGCCTTCTATGACGGCCGCGTTCCGGGTCGACGACTGCTCGGGCCCGCGCCGAACTGGCTGGACGACGGCGCCTTCGAGCTCGGCATCGCCACCTATGCGATCGTCGACGGCGACGAGGCCCTGGTCTATGACGCGCATATCTCGCTGGCACACGCGACCCGGATCCGCGAGGTGCTGGCAGCGGCCGGCCATACACGCCTCACGCTCGTCATCAGCCACTGGCACGAGGACCATGTGGCCGGCAACGCGGTTTTCGCCGACTGCCCGATCATCGCCCACGCACTCACGGCCGAGCGGCTCGAAGCCAACAAGGCCGCCTTCGCGGCGGCGCAGCCGCCGATCGCGCCTCTGGTCATGCCGAACCGGCTCTTCAAGGACAGGCTCGCTCTCAAGGTCGGGCGGATCGAGGTGGAGCTCCACCATGCCGACATTCACTCCCTGGATGGCGTCGTTGTCTTCGTACCGAAGGATCGACTCCTACTCGCCGGCGACACGCTCGAGGACCCCATCACCTATGTGGCCGAGCCCGACCGGCTTGCCGTCCACCGTGCGGCCCTGACCGGGCTGGACGCGCTGGCACCAAGCCGCATCCTGCCCAATCATGGCGCCTTGGCGATGATCGAGACCGGCGGCTACGAGACCGGCCTCATTCAGGCAACCAGGCTTTATCTGGATCGGCTCATCGGCCTCGCGGAGGCCGCAGCGGACGATCCCCTCTGGGAACTGCCGCTCCAGGACTTTGCAGCCGATGCCTTCGCCACGGGTGCGATCACGTATTTCGCTCCCTACGAGATGGTCCATCGCCGCAATCTCAAGGTCATCGCCGCCGCCAGGTAATGTCATCCGCGAGCATTCCGGCCTAGGATCGGCGAACGACATGTCGCCCAGTCGAGGAGAGCCTGCCTTGCCGACCCCGCCCCTTGCCGCTCGCGCGCCGCTGTTGGGCGGTGCCGAATCCGATGCCTGGACCGTGCATTTCCTGGGCGCCCAGCGGCGAGCCGCCGGCGAGGATATCATCCTCCTTAGCATCGGCGATCCCGATGCGCCGACGCCAGCACCGATCGTTGCCGCCGCCAAGGCGGGACTGGATCGCGGCAACACCAAATATAACGACCTGCAGGGCCAGCTTGGACTACGCGCCGCCATCGCCACCTGGAACGAGAAACTCACCGGCGCCACCGTGACACCCGAACAGGTCACGGTCTTCTCCGGCGCGCAATGCGCGCTTTTCGCTGCCTGCCAGTGCCTGCTCGATCCCGGCAGCGAGGTGATCGGCTTCGATCCCATGTATGTCACCTACCCAGCCACGATCGCGGCGGCGGGCGGTGTCCTCAGGCGCGTGCCGCTCGATCCCGATCGCGGCTTCAGGCCGGACCTTGGGGCACTCGAGGCGGCGGTGACGCCCAGGACCCGCGCCGTCCTCATGAATTTTCCCAACAACCCGACCGGTGCCGTCCTCGGGCAGGAGGATCTGGCGGCCATCGCCGCTTTCTGCACACGTCACGATCTCTGGCTGATCTCCGACGAGGTCTACGCGGCCCTGGTCTTCGACGGGCGACATCTAAGTCCGCTTGCCCTTCCCGGCATGGCGGCGCGGACCGTCATCGTTTCCAGCCTCTCGAAGTCGCACGCCATGACCGGCTGGCGGGTCGGCTGGACGATCGGCCCGCCGGAGCTGACCCCGCACACCGTCAATCTCGCGCTTTGCATGCTCTACGGTCAGCCGGGCTTCATCCAGGACGCGGCCACGGCCGGCATCGTGGGCGCGCTCGAGGGCAAGGTGGCCGAGATCGCCTCGATGCGGGAAACCTACAAAGCTCGCCGGGATCGTGCCTGCGCCCTGTTCAAGGATCTGCCCGGCTGCCGTCTGCACGTGCCGACGGCCGGCATGTTCATCATGCTCGACATCCGCTCGCTCGGCTGGAGCGCCACCCGCTTTGCCCTGCAACTGCTCGACGAAGAAGGCCTGGCGGTACTGCCGGGCGATCCCTTCGGCAAGGTCGCCGAAGGGCATTTGCGGATCAGCCTCACCGCATCCGAGGAGCGCATCAGCGAGGCGGCCGCCCGCCTCCGGCGCTTTCTGGCGCGACATCGCAAGGCCGCTTAAACGCGGCCGAAGGCAGAGCAAGGCCGCCCAGACGGGGCCAGGGGGCAACAGCTCTCAGCTGCGCTGATCCACCTTGACCGTCCCCTGCCAGAGCGGCGGCGAGGCGGCATCGACATAGTCCTCGAACATCAAGTTGAAGGCGATCGTCACCCGGTCCTCGGTGCTCTGATTGGTCGGCACGGAATGCTGCAGCCAGGAGGGAAACAACACGAGGCGGCCGGGCTTGACGTCGAGATTGACATTGTTGCCGGTGAATTTGGTGAACTGGCTGACCGGCGGCATCATGACGAAGGCCTGCGGTCTAGGGTCGTCGAAGACGATGCGGCCCTGACCGGCGGGTGTTGCCACGTAATAGACGCCCGAGAGGTAATTATTGGGATGGGTATGGGCGGAATTGCGCCCCCCTGGCGGATTGACGTTCGCCCAGCAGCCAGTGATGCGAAATTGCCGCGACTTCAACTTCAAGGCCTCGCCCACCGCCCCGGCCGCCGTCAGGATCAGAGCCTTTAGATCGGCGAACTCAGGAAGGTCCTGCAAGATCGGGTCGGTCTGCCAGTTTGTGCCGGGCTTGAGGGCCGGACGCGGCTCGATCAGCCGCTCGATCTCGTTCAGGAGCCCGGCGTTCATGACCGCCGCCTGATCCGGCGGCAGGTCGAGCGTCCAGATGGGGGTCGGGAAGCATTCCTTGACGCCGATTTCGAGCCGCATCTGCATCTCCTCCTGAGAGTCGGCTTCAAGACGCCGCGAGTTCGCGCTTAGCAGCGAAGCCGCCTGTCACAAAGAGGAACGCGCCAAATCATCCCGAGGGTCGGCGCAAAGAGCACAATTCAGAGCGATTAGGGTAGCATCGATTGTCACATTGTGGTCTTGGGCCAATTCATCTGGATCATCTAATTGGATCAAAAATCTCATGCTCAAGGAATTTCGCGAGTTCGCGCTTCGAGGCAATGTCCTCGACATGGCCGTCGGCATCATCATCGGTGCTGCCTTCACGACCGTCGTGCAGTCCCTCGTCAACGACGTCCTCATGCCGCCTCTGGGCGTCCTTCTTGGGGGCATCGATTTCTCCGATTATTTCATCCGGCTGAACTGGACCTCCGATCAGACCTACGCGACCCTGAAGGCCGCGAGAGACGCAGGCGTTCCGGTCATCGCCTATGGCTCCTTCCTCAATTCTCTTCTTAATTTTGTGATCGTGGCTTTCGCCCTCTTCATGGTCATCAAGCAGATGAACAATATTCGCCGCCTGGCCGATCGCGCCAATCAGAAGGGCAAGGCCGAGGCCGAGGCCGAAGCCCCGCCGCCAGCCGACATTCAGCTCCTGGCCGAGATCCGCGATCTCTTGAAGTCGGAGCGGTCCTCGACGCGAAGCGCCCCGGCCGAATAACCCGCACGCCGCTCGCTGGCGGCACATGGGTGATCCCGGGCCTAGGATGGCCGCGATCGCTAAGCGCGCCCTCCCCAAACGACGCCCGGCAGGACCTTCCTGTCGGGCGTCGTCATTTTCTCGAAGCCCGCAGGCGGCCATGCATCATGGCGGCGACATCGCCGCCACCATTCGCAACTGCGAAGGCTTTTGACTTGACGGGCGGTGCACACCTCATAAAGTAGGGTCGTGACCAAAGAGCCACGCCCGACGCCATTCCTCCGCGCTGCCCCCGATCACCGCAGCCCAGGCTGCCTGCGGCGCGATGAACTTCTCCCGCGCTACCATTTCGCGTCCGGTCTGGCCGGCCTCGGCAGGCGTGCTGTCGTCCCTGGCAATCGACGATGTCGATGGCGACCAGAACTTTCAACTTTTCTCGATTATTATACTTCTTCTGCGCGCTAACGGTGTGATCGCCGGACGGCGGCATGTAGTCCGTGAACTAGAGACGACCACTCGTCGCCAATTAAGGAAATTCTACTTTAAAACACCTCACCTACCGCTAGTTTCAATCTAGCCAGATGCGCCGACCAATGCTCTAATCGCTTCAAGCCGAGGCATGCCCAGCATCTTCTCGCGGTGCTCGTGCCCGCATTCGAACGGTTCGCCGCCCACTTCGCCCTCTACTCACCGACGTCCTATCTTCCACTTGGAAAGGGTCCGCACGGATGCAGATCGAGAAAGCTAAGAAGGTCAATTTTGCCTCGCTGATCGAAAAGGACCGGCAGGACAGGCAAAAAGAGGAATGGAGCGGGACCTTCCTGGAATATCTCGACCTCGTTAAGTCGAAACCCAGCCTGGCCGACCTCGCGCACAAGCGCATGTACGACATGATCGTCAGCCAG
The DNA here is from genome assembly GCF_900187945.1 of Arboricoccus pini. Classification (GTDB taxonomy): domain Bacteria; phylum Pseudomonadota; class Alphaproteobacteria; order Geminicoccales; family Geminicoccaceae; genus Arboricoccus; species Arboricoccus pini. The sequence continues at coordinate 10,258 of NZ_FYEH01000004.1, forward strand.
GGCGTCTCTGACCTGGACCTTGAAGCCGATCCCCGCGCCAAGCGCCTCTTCGGCGAGCGCGCCGCCAAGGTCTACGGCTTCTTCAAGGACGAATTCTTCGGCATGGAGCGGACACTCGAGAAGATCGTCCGCTATCTGCACTCCGCCGCCATGGGAGGCGAGGAAGCCAAGCAGGTCCTCTACCTCATGGGCCCGGTGGGCTCGGGCAAGAGTTCGCTGGTCGAGCGGCTGAAGCGTGGCTTGGAGGACACCGAGCTCGTCTACACGATCGAAGGTTGCCCCATCCAGGAAGATCCCCTTCATCTGATCCCGCGGCATCTGCGCAAGCCGTTCGAGGAGATGCTGGACGTCAGGATCGAGGGCGATATCTGCCCGATCTGCCGCTACCGGCTGCTCAACGAGTTCGACGGTAAATACGAGCACGTGCCGGTCAAGGCGATCCACATCTCCAGGCGGGCCCGGCGCGGCATCGGCGTGGTGCCGCCCGTTGATCCGAACAATCAGGATACCTCCGTTCTGATCGGCTCGGAGGACATCTCCAAGCTCGACCGCTACTCGGAGGGCGATCCCCGCGTCCTGGAGCTGAACGGCGCCTTCAATGTCGGCAATCGCGGCATGGTGGAGTTCATCGAGGTCTTCAAGAACGAGACCGAATATCTCCACACCATGATCACGGCGACGCAGGAGAAGTTCGTGCCGGCGCCGGGCCGGCACGGCACGATCTATGTGGACACGGTCATCGTCGCCCACTCCAACGAGGCCGAGTGGCAAAAGTTCAAGGCGGACCACACGAACGAGGCGATCTTGGATCGCATCGTCGTCGTCAAGGTCCCCTATAATCTTCGCCTGACCGAGGAGGTGAAGATCTATCAGCGCTTCCTCGAGCGCTCCAAGTTCGACCTCAAGATCGCCCCACACACGCTGGAGGTGGCCTCGATGTTCGCGATCCTGTCGCGGCTCGAGCCCTCGGCCAAATGCGATCCGATGACCAAGCTCAAGATCTATAACGGCGAGGAAGTGCTCGAGAAGGGCCGGCCCAAGAAGCTGACGGCGCAGGAGCTGCGCGAGGACACCAAGCGCGAGGGTCTCTTTGGCATCTCGACCCGCTTCATCATGAAGGCGCTGGACGTGGCGCTGACCGCCAATAACGGCTCCATCCATCCGATCAACGTGCGCGAATCGCTGATCAACATGGTCAAGGAGACCGATCTCGCGGACGACACCAAGAAGACCTATCTGGAGTTCCTGCAAGACACGCTGCACAAGGCCTATCTCGAGATGCTCGAGAAGGACATCACCAAGGCCTTCGTCTTCAGCTTCAAGGGCCAGGCTGAGACCCTCTTCCAGAATTACCTGGACCATGCCGAAGCCTATGTGACGAAGTCGAAGGTCAAGGACTCGCTGACATCGGAGGAGATGCAGCCCGACGAAGGTTTCCTGAAGTCGATCGAGGAGCAGATCGCCATCATCGGCCCTGCCGCCGACGGCTTTCGCCAGGAAGTGATCGCCTATCTCTGGTCATCGATGCGCCGGGGCGAGAGCGTCACCTACGGCTCCTACGAGCCGCTCAAGGAAGCGATCGAGAAGAAGCTCATGAACTCGGTCCGCGACATCAGTCGCATCATCACCAAGGCGCGCACCCGTGATGAAGAGCAGCGGCAGAAATATGACGCGATGGTCGAGAACCTGCTCCAGCAGGGCTACAAGGAAGACAGTATCGACACCATCCTGAAATATGCGTCCAATCACCTGTGGAAGGATTGAGGCGCGGTCTAATGCTATCTCCACATCCTTTGCAGAGGGTTGGTATCGACAGAGCATGACCACTGTTTTCCGGCCATTTTCGGAATCCGACGCGCTGCGTTCCGACCGCAGTGCCGGAGACCGCAAGCGGCATCGCGAGAAATTGCGTCGCTCGCTCCGCGAGAACATCGCCGACATCATTGCCGAGGAGAGCATCATCGGTCGCGACCGCGACCGCGTCATCAAGGTCCCCATACGCGGCATTCGCGAATATCGCTTCACCTACGGCGACAATGAAGGCGGGGTCGGCACGGGCGACGGTGAGACCCAGCCCGGCCAGATTGTCGGCCAGACGGGCAAGAAAGGCGAGAAGGGCCAAAAGGGCCAGGCCGGTAGCGATGCCGGGGTCGATTATTATGAGACCGAGATCTCGCTGGACGAATTGGTCGAGATCATGTTCGAGGATCTCGAACTCCCCGATCTCGAGCGCAAGATGCTGCGCGAGGCGCTGGCCGAGCGCGTCAGCAAGCGCAAGGGCTATCGCAAATCCGGCGTGCGCGTGCATCTCGATCGCAAGCGGACGGTTCGCGCCAAGCTCAAGCGCAAGGTCGCCGCCGGTATCCCCCTGGCCCCGCACGTGGACGAGGGTGAGGAGGAGACCGGGATCGACGAGAGCGAGCGCATCCTCTTCCCGTTCCGCAAGGAAGACCTCACCTATAAGCGGCTGGTGAACGACACCAAGGAAGAATCGAACGCGGTCGTGATGTGTATCATGGACACGTCCGGCTCGATGGATCGGCTCAAGAAATATCTGGCACGCAGCTTTTTCTTCCTGCTCTTCCAGTTCGTCGCCACCAAGTACGAGAACGTCCATTTGGTCTTCATCGGTCATCATACCGAGGCCAAGGAGGTCACCGAGGACGAGTTCTTCCACAAGGGCGAATCGGGCGGCACGCTGATCTCCTCGGGCTATAAGAAGGCGCTGGAGATCATCCAGGACCGCTTCCATCCGGCCCACTGGAACATCTACGCCTTTCATTGCTCGGACGGCGATAATTTCGACTCCGATAATGAGGAGGCGATGCGCACGGCAGCCGAACTCTGCCAGACCTGCAATCTCTTCGGCTATGGCGAGATCAAGCCGATGGGATCGCATTATTATGAAAGCTCGATGCTGGATCGCTTCCGCCGGCTGAAGGCGCAAAACTTCCAGTCCGTGCTGATCGAGCGCCGGGAAGACATCTGGCCGTCCTTCAGGGCATTGATGTCACGCGATCGCACGCAGGCGGATGGCGGCGGCTAGCCGTGACGGTCGAGGCGCTAGAAGTGCTTGACCATGAAGAAGCGACGATGATCGTTCGCAAAGCCCTCGAGTTCGGCGAACTGCTGAAATCCCAGCTTCTCGTAGAAGCCCCGCGCCTGGAAATCGAACGTGTCGAGCCAGGCGCCCCGACAGCCACGGCGCCGACCTTCATCGAGCGCGGCCATGACGAGGGCCCTGCCGATACCCTGACCGCGCGCCTCGGCTGCGACCCAGACGAGGTCGAAATGGACCATCCCACGACCGCTCTCGCCATAGATGGCACCTTGCAGCCGGCCGTGCCGCCTGGCCGTGACAGCCAGGCGCTGATGGTCGGGCGCGCCGAGAAACGGCCGGTTATGCTCAAGAAGGGCCGTTGCGACCGCGGCATAGTCCTCCGGATGCCACCGGCTGGCGACCTCGATCCGCGCCCTGTGTTGCCCGACCATGCCCTCTCATCTCCCGGCTCTGCCGGCGCGCTGCCGCCCTTTGCGGCCTTGGCCCTGTCGCCTAACACGAGGATCGCCGCATGACCAACTGGACGATCGCCGATCTCGAATATTGGAATGCCCAGATCCAGGCAAAGGTCGAGGAATTCGAGCTCGACTGCTACGTACAGGAATTCGAAGTCTGCGATCAGAACGCCATGCTGGGCTACATGGCCTATCACGGCATGCCGGCCCACTATCCGCACTGGTCGTTCGGCAAGTCCTACGAGCAGACCAAGACCATGTACGACTATGGCGTGCAGGGCCTGCCCTACGAGATGGTGATCAATTCCGATCCCTGCCTTGCCTATCTCATGCGCGACAACTCGCTCTGCCTGCAGATCCTGACGATCGCGCACGTCTACGGGCACAATGATTTCTTCAAGAACAACTTCACCTTCACGAGTGCCACGCGCGCCAGCGAGACGCTCAGCAACTTCAAGGTCCGCGCCCAGCGTGTACGCAGCTATATCGAGGATCCCTCGATCGGCGACGAGCAAGTGGAGCTGTTCCTGGATGCAGCGCACGCACTCTCATACAATCGCTCGCGCAACCAGGCGATCAAGAAGCTCGACCATGCGGGCCAGCGGCAACGGCTCATCGAGATGGCCTTGCCGGCACCGAACGAATGGGCGCATCTCTCCCAGCCTCAACCCATCGAGATGCCGGACCTGCAGCGCATCCCGCTCGAGCCCGACCCCGACATCCTCCTCTTCATCCGCGACCATAATCCAGAGCTGGCCGGCTGGCAGCGCGACATCCTGACGATCGTCGACGACGAGGCGCGCTACTTCATCCCGCAGATCGAGACCAAGATCATGAACGAGGGGTGGGCCAGCTTCTGGCACCACAAGATCATGACCTCGATCGGCCTGCCGCCCGACATCCACATGGAATTCCTGGTGCGGCACAATCAGGTCGTCTGCCCGCATCCGGGCGGCCTCAATCCCTATCATGTGGGCTACGTCCTCTGGCACGACATCGAGCAGCGCTTCGGCGGTGCCGACACCAAGGAAGGCCGGGCCAAGATGTTCGAAGTACGGGAGAGCGACCGTGACGTCGCCTTCCTGCGCCGCTTCCTCACCGAGGAGATGTGCCGCGAGCTCGATCTCTTCTCCTGGCGCTCGCGCGGCGAGCATCTGGTTGTCGATGCCGTGGCGGACGAAGAGCATTGGCAGGAGATCCGCAACACGCTGTTGCGCCAGATCGGCACCGAGGCCATGCCGACGATCAAGATCAAGGACGCCGACCACAAGAGCAGTCGCGGGCTCTATTGCGTCCACGAACATGACGGGCGCGATCTCGATATCGGCAATGCCGAGAAGACGCTGAACCATCTTCGCACGCTCTGGGGCGGCCGCGTCTTCCTCGAGACCAAGCTCAAGGGCAAGCCCGCCATCCTCTCCGACGGCCCGGACGGATTCGACGCCAAGCTCATGGTTTGAGCCGGCGCGGCAGCTAGAGAAGCTCGAGCTGGCTGGGATCGTCAGCCTCGATCATGACCCCGCCCTGCGCGAACACCCAGCCCCGCACCCGCAGGCTGTGCCCGGCCAGTTTGTCGAGCGGCAGACCGGCTTTGCTAAAGCGCCTTTTGTCGCGCGCGTTGACCCGGCAGGTGAAATCGCGATTCCGGTCAGCGCCGAAATTCAGATAGATCCAGCTGGCGTTGCTGCCCACCGCCTGCACCCGCCCCTCGACGACGGCCAAACGGCTGGGCGGAAGGCGGACCGCTCCGGCCGGCTCGACCAGGCCCAGTGCCGGCGACCAGAGGCCCAGCCGGGCGGTGCGGGCTTGCGCCTCCGCCTGCCGCAAGGGCTCGAGGTCGAGCAGGTCCAGGCCGCCCTGCCAGAGAATCACGCTGCCGGCCGCGAGCAATTCCGTTTGCAGGAGCGAGCCCTCCGCCAGCCGCAGCAGCGCCAGCAGCCGGCCATAGCGATCGATACCGAGCGGCCGGGCGAAGAGCCCTGCTTGGCCCACCAGCGACTGCAGCCTCGTCATCAACCCGTCAATGGTGGATGGTGCCCGGCCATCGGCTAGCACGGCCGGCGCGGCGATGCCGGCCAGGCGCAGACTTCGACCATCGACGAGCTTGAAGAGCAGCGGCGCCTCGACGGCCTCCAGGGTGACGGGCTCCCAGCCATCGCCCTCGGTCGCGGCCAGCAGCCGCCCAGGGATCGCCAGTGCCGCCAGCCCTGCCCCCATGACGAGCCGACCCATGTGCCGGCTCATGCGCCGACGATGCATCTCGCCCTTGCCCATCAGGCAACCTCGTTGGTATAGCCAGCTTGGCTGCGCCCGTAGCTCAGTAGGATAGAGCGTCGGATTCCTAATCCGAAGGCCACAGGTTCGAATCCTGTCGGGCGCACCATTTCAGTACCGAACTATGAACGCCGAACCCCGCCAATTTCCCTCCCGAAGCGGCAGCGATGAGCGTTCGCAGCAATTCCGACTGCGATCCCATGATGCGAGCCTCGACCTCGTCAACTTCAACCCGCTGTGCGAGCGCGCGCAGATGGTCGCGGCGATAGCTGCCGGCCTCCAGCCATATCGGTTCGCGTGCCTTGCAGGCCAAAGTCTTGAGCATGTCGGCAAACGCGTGTTGAACCTGTGCTCGCCGATATAGGTGGTGCGGCAGGATAGCATGGACTTGCGCCAAGCCCCATCGGCCACCATCGCGGCTATGGGACGGACTGCGAAGATCACTTCGAAGGACTATTCCGTGAGTGGTTCGCATGCATGCGCAGACCGTCAGGTTGGACCGCGCTGCTTCAGAACCCGCAGGCTAATCGGCTCCCAAATCGGAAATCGAAAACGCTATTCACCACAGTAGCCCGCCTCCCGGTAGGTAAATGGGTGGGCACGGTTCACCTCTTTTCGGATGGTGCGCAAGGGCCGCGAAGAGCCCTAGCGCGAGACGCTTTGCACGCTCGCCGACCAATCCTACCTCTTCACTGGGGGCTATTTACCTTGGTGGAACGAGTATCCGAGCATGCACATCCCGGCCCCGCTCGACATCGGCAGCGCTGCCCCAAGCGACATGGGGGAACGCTCGAAGGAGATACTTACCCTCATCAAGATGAACTGGAATTCGAGCGCTATCGGATAACGCGACTCCGAATTCGTCCTATCGCTTCTACATCTGACGAAAGCCACCATCGCAACGTCACGGCGTGGGAGCAGCGGCCGCTGGCACTGGAGCCGCCGCTGCGGCCTTTCGTGCCGCATAGTCCCGGATCACGGCCTCGATCCGTTCGAGCAATGGGGTGAAACCGGCAAAATTGATCGCGCCGGCCTTCGGCCTCACGACCCGCGTTGCGAACACAGCTTTACCGTACTCGGTCGCGGGATTGATCTTGTTTTCCTTGTTGAATGACTTTCCGTCGAGCTTTTCTGCCAGAAGTGCAGGATCAAAGAAATCCTCGGGGCAAGACTTATGATTCGCACCGAGCGCCGGCGTCTTCACCAGATAGAGGGACCCGTGGAGATGGAAAAACGGGTCATGCTTCTCCAATGCAATATCGAGGCCATAGTTCTTTTTGTTTTTGAGGTAGTTGAAAATATCCCCCGCCCCGTCATCATTGTCGATAAGAACGATGACTGGATGCTCTGCCGGGCGGAAATTGTAGCGGTTAAAGGCCTCCTTCCAGGAAATCAGAAAGCTCAGCAAATCGCCGGAGCCTCCTCGCAGCTGAAGGAAGTCACGCGCCTGATCGGAATACTTGAAAAAATTCACCTTCAGCTCGGGCTTGCCGCCCACGACTGACGCAAGAAGCGGATGCGCGGCAGCAAGCCGCCGGATTGCGCTCTTCAGGTACACAGGATCGGTTGGCCCTTCGCAGATAATCAACGGCTGCGGCGGGTTGATGAAGTTTTTGAAGAAAATGAGTTCGTAGTAGACGACGCGGATCGCCGAAGGCCGTTCGTTCTTCGTCTTCGTGCGCTCTGCATGCAGCTTATGCTGCTTCTCTTTGTTGCCTTCGTTCGCGATCGCAATGTCGATCTGCCGTTCGCGCACATGATAGATGTGATTGATCATGCCTTCGAGGCGCGGCACGGAGTTGCAAGTCGCCCCGTCGAGTTCATAGGCCCCCGTTGTCAGAAAGCGATGGGCTGTCGCGCGAACCCGCTTGTAGTATGCCTGCGCTACGTTGACCTTCTCGTTGACGGTAAGCCCCGTCACCATCTGCCGACTTCCGCGAAGCTGCATGCGCGTTTTGGCGTCATTCACCTCAAAGCCGGCGTCATGGATGCGCGACACCAGCTCTTCGCCGAGCTTCCATTGGGTCCCGTCCAATTCAGCTAGCGCCGATGGGAATTCGCGTTGGTTCGTGGAGATTGTGATGTCATCCGCGTACCGCGTGTAAGTGCATTTGTGCCTCGCCGCCAGCTTCACGAGCCGGATATCGAGAAAATGCGTCATCAATTCAGTGATGATCGGCGAGCAGGGGCTACCCTGCGGCAGCTTTCCGTCTTTGCACGCAATCTGCGCCAAAAGCGTTGCTACCGGCTCGGCAAGGCGAAAATGCTCGTTCTTAAGAAAGAAGCCGCGAACGCGGCCGAAGTTGAAAGCTGGGAAAAAGTCCTTCAGGTCAAGGTTCAGCACGTAGCGACGGCGGTGATGCGTCTTAGCGTTGCTAATGATCGAAGCGCCGGGACGAAACGCATGGGAGAGTTTATTCCGGCGAGGATCTTTCGCTTCGATCTCGCGCAGGCATTTAAAAAGTAGTTTCGAAAGGCTGCGTTGCAGACCTTTCAGACGGTCATTCGGCGCATCAATAGTGCGGACACCGCCGCTTCGCTTCGGAATATCGAAGGTCATGTAGCGGGTCGCCGGCCGCGTTATGTGGATAATGTACGACACGGCGCTCGGGCTATAGCTCAACAGCGCTGCCACTTCGTGTCTGGTTCGCGCGGCGCGAAGATCAGTGAGGGTCAACGTGAAGCACCGAAGAAAGAAGGCTTACAGGCACTCCTACGCGAAGTGTGCATCACATCATGCTGACATAGAGCAGCCTGTAGGGAGCAGCGTCCGAGACATTGGATCATATATCGCGAAACACGATAACAAATCTGCCTGTAAGCTTGATAGTGCGATACCATCCGTCGCGCGCCATGCCAAGCGCTCTCGATTTGTTCTGTATCTCAATACCACGTCACACGAGTACAGGTACCGAATGATTGCGGCAATCGCCTCGAAATCTACTGTAATCTCAAAGACTTACCGCCTGGCTACGGATTCGAATTTAAAAGGCTATGGCGTAGGCAAAGTTATCATCTTCGCCCGGCGCGACGCACCATTCTAAAAACATGGCTCGCGCGATGCTTTCATCGCGCCGAACTTACCATCGGCGCCATCAAGAGCCGATATTCTCCCTCTTCGTTCAGATATTCTGACGCAGGCCCACGTTTGACAGCGCCTTCAGGTGTTCGATATGACCAGCGAATATCCTGGTCAGTTCCTGCCGCCGCCGACCGCATTTGATCTCGACCCGCCCCTCATCGTGAACATCGACCATCTTGCCGCCGTTACACGATGAGCGGCGACTCCAGACGCTCCGGCAGGCGAAAATCCGAGCTCCAGCCCAGTTCCGTCGCGGCCTTAGTCGACGTGACATCGTCGTTGGGCTCGACGATGTTGTAGGCGCCGGGAGCGCCTCGCTCGATGGCGAGAAAGGCCGCATGGGCAGCGGCGTCGACATGCAGCGGCAGGGATGAAGGCGGCGAGTCAAAGCCTGTTCCCGGACCGTAAAGGCGGCCATAACGCAAGACGATCCCCTCGATCGGCGCGGCGTTCATGATGCTGTCCTCCAGTGCCACGACACCCCGTTTGCTGACGTCCAATTCCTCGACGGCGCCGGCGTAGAGCGGCGATGCTTCCGTGAACGGCCGAGCGCCCGGCAAGTAGGCCCAGGCCAGGCTTTGCGCGATCAGCCGACGTGCCCCCGCAGCCTTCGCGGCGCGTACCAGATTGCGTGTTCCCTCTTGCCGCAGGCGCGCATTGGCCTTGATCGCCTCGTCCATGCGCGTCGGTTCGAGACCCGGCGGCAGGGCGGTGAGCTGATGGATGACCGTATCGGGCCTGGCCGCCACTACGACACGTTCCACTGCATCGGCATCGAACATGTCGACAATGACGGCTTCGACTCCGGTTCGCTCCAAGGCCGCCGCCTTCGCGGACGAGCGCGTGGTGCCGACGACGTGGTGACCGGCTTGCTTCAGCAGCGGCAGCAGGCGTTTGCCGATCGCGCCGGTGGCACCGGCGAGAAATAGTCTTTTGCCCATGGCTCTTTTCCTCGACGCTGATAACGTCAGAACCCTAACATAATATAAGAGTTCTTACATTATGCATGAGATCTCTGATCCTCGTCCCGTGCCGGCGGCTGGCGAAGGCAAGCGCGGCGAAGATGGTCACCTGGGCTATCTCCTGCGTCAGGCCGCCGGCGTGTTGCGGCTCAGGCTCGATCGGGCGATGGCTGACCTGGAGGTCACGTTGCCGCAATTCGCCGTCTTGACGATGCTTGCCAATTATCCGGGCTTGTCCAACGCCGATCTCGCCCGGCTGGCCCTGCTCACGCCGCAGACGGTGAGCGTCATCGTCGCCAACCTGGCGCGGCGCGGCACGATCACCCGCCGGCCGCATTCGATCCACGGACGAATCCAGCACATCGATCTCACCGACGAAGGACGCGACGTGCTGGCACGATGCCGCCAGCATGTGCGAACGATCGAACAGGACATCACGCGGGACATATCGGCCGGCGATGAGGCGGTTATCCGGCGCTGGCTGGTCAGCATCGCCTCCCGCGAACAAGCGACAGGCGCATAGGGTTTCCAGAGCGTCGGAGGCCGCATTTCCTGACCTTGCATGACGGCGGCACAGGGTGGTGACAGAGCCGAGGAGTTGCCAGGCTGTACGACGGGCTAGTGGGAGCGGCTAGGCCTCCTCGCCCCAGCGCTTCATGCCCGGCATGGCCAGTCCGAAGCTATCCAAAGCGCGGCCGATGATGTGATCGACCAGATCGGCGATCGTCGCCGGTCGGGTATAAAAGGCCGGCACCGGCGGATGGATGATGGCCCCCATCTCGGTTGCCGCCAGCATGTTCCTGATATGGCCCGCATGCAGCGGCGCTTCACGCACCAGCATCACCAGGGGCCGGCGCTCCTTCAAGACGACGTCGGCGGCACGGGTCAGGAGGGTGGACGTCACGCCGTTCGCGACCTCCGCCAGGCTGCGCACCGAGCAGGGGGCGATCAGCATGCCCATGGTGCGAAACGAGCCGCTGGCGATGGAAGCACCGACATCGCCCAGCGGATGGACGTGATCGGCCAGCGCGTGCAGCGCCTCGCGGCTGAGATCGGTTTCCTGCGCCCGGGTCATCTCGGCCGCCCGCGAGACCACGAGATGCGTCTCGATGCCCAGCTGCCTCAGCACCTCCAGGGCGCGGACGCCGAAAATGATGCCCGTGGCACCGGTGATGCCGACGATCATGCGCCGCGGCGTGCTACTCAATCTCGCCACTCCCAACAGCGGCAGGCCTTCAAGGATCACCTCCCTTGCAAGGCGCGCCAGCGACCAGCCCAAGGCCGGATGATAGGGCAGGAACGTCGATCGACCCAGCCTCGCTCGACCAGCGGCGTTCCCCAGCGGCGACACAGGCGAAGTAACCTACGGCATGGCACGATTTGCCGGCGGCCCATGATTTCCCGCGTCGGTGAATGCGCCTAGTCTGCCGCCTCGGATTACAAAACGCCACCGGTGAAAGAAGATGAGCGATATCGTCGCCGACCTGCTGCGCGAACTCGGCCCCTCCCTGGTCGCAGTGGGCGTGGACATCCCCGCCCGCAACCATTCGGACTGGGTGGGGGTGGCGCCGGCGGAGCCTCTGGCGCTGGTTCGCCCGCGCAGCACCGAGGACCTCGCGACGACAGTCCGGCTCTGTGCGGCCCAAGCTGTTCCCGTCGTTGCCCAGGGTGGCTTGACGGGACTTGCCGGTGGCGCCGAACCGCGCGCCGACTGGGTCGCCATTTCACTTGAGCGTATGAACGGTATCGAGGAGATCGATCCCGCCACCGGCACGATGCTGGTCAAGGCCGGCACCCCCCTTGAGGTCGTCCAGCAGGCGGCGAGCGAGGCTGGCTTCTTCTATCCCGTTGACCTTGGCGCGCGCGGCACGGCCACGATTGGCGGCACCATTGCCACCAATGCCGGCGGCAATCGCGTCATCCGCTACGGCATGACCCGCCAGTCGATCCTGGGGCTGGAGGTCGTCCTGGCCGACGGCACGATCGTCAACGCGCTGAACCGCTTCCTCAAGAACAATGCCGGCTACGACATCAAGCAGCTCTTCATCGGCACGGAGGGCACGCTTGGCATCGTGACCCGCGCCGTGCTCCGCCTCGAGGCGGAGCCGGGCTTCACCAGCGCTGCCGTCTGCGGCCTGCCGGATTACCCGGCGATCGTCGAGCTCTTGAAGTTCGCCAGGCGCAAGCTGGGCAGCGGGCTTACCGCCTTCGAGGTCATGTGGCCCAGCTTCTACGATCTTATGACGAGCAAGGTCGAAGGCGTGCGCCCGCCTTTGGCCGGCCGGCACGGCATGTATGTGCTGATCGAATCGCAAGGGACCGACGAAGCTTTCGACGCGCCGCGCTTCGCAGCCTTTCTCGAGTCGGCTTTTGAAGAAGGCCTGATCGAGGATGCGGCCGTGGCCCGCTCGCAAGGCGATGTCCAGGCCTTCTGGAAGATCCGCGACAGCGTCTCGGAATTCTCCCACGTGCTCGGACCCGACACCGCGCTCGACATCAGCCTGCGCGTCGCCGAGATGGATGATTTCGTCGAGGAGGCCAACGTCGCCTTGCGCCAGGCCTTTCCCGACATGCAAAGCGTCTCCTTCGGCCATGTCGGCGACAATAACCTTCATCTCAACATCCACGTCCCGGGCCTGAGCAAGCAGCCCAAGCCAGAGATCCAGGCAATCGTCTACGAGCTTGTCCGTCGTCGCCAAGGCTCGGTCTCGGCCGAGCATGGCATCGGCACGATCAAAGCCCCTTTCCTGCCCTATAGCCGCAACGCGGCCGAGATCGGCTTGATGGAACGCCTGAAGGACGCGCTCGACCCCAAGGCTCTTCTAAATCCCGGCAAGGTGCTCATCAGGCGCTAACCCACTCGACCTCGTCGAGCAGGTTAGCGCGTTTATGTTGACTACCGCGCTGGCCGCTCTGCTTGAGCAGGGCGGAGTTCCTGGCGGCCCGCCCGGGTCAGTAGAGATGCGTGTGATCGCCCAGTCGTTGGATCGACGAGGCCTGGGGGCCCATCGGGCCCTCGACGGCAGCACGGGTTACACGCACGGCAGCGCCCACCTCGAGCTTGTCGAAGAAATTATCGAGGACGACCGCGCGGGAGAAATAAAGCTGAGGCTCCCCGACGATCTCGACAAAGCCATAATTCTGCTCGCGAAAGAGACGGGCGATGACGCCCGTCTCGCCGGTGGCCTCGCGAGCTCGGGCCTGCCTACCCTTTTGCTGCGCATTGTCCTCGAGCTGACGCTGCATCGCATCGAAGGCGCGATTGAACACGGCGGTTCGATCACCCCCCTTCGATTCCCGCATCTCGTCCTCAGCCTTGGCGATCAGCTTCTTGCCGGGAATTTCAATCTCGATGGTGATCGCCAACGGATTCTTGCCGCTGCCCGGCGCCCGACGTGGCACCTCGACGACGACCCGGCAGGAGACGATACGAGGATGAAAGCGCTCGAGCTTCGCGACCCGTTCGCGGATATGACCTTCGAGAAAAGCCGAAGTCTCCATATCCTTGAAGGCTACCTGCAAGGGCGTGTCCATCAACTGCTCCCTCAACCGTTGCGCTTATTGTCGATCGCGGCAATGCGACCAGTCAAGAAATGAACGTCGCCCCACCACGGTTCCGTCATCCGCCATGGTTCGGTCAAAGGACGGACGCTTGCGTCGCCCGATGGCTTTGCCTAATGTCCGGCCGCTTCGACGAGGCGCGCTGCGGGTGTAGCTCAGGGGTAGAGCACGGCGTTTACACCGCCGGTGTCGGGGGTTCGAAACCCTCCGCCCGCACCATCTTCTCGACGTATTCGAGACCAAGCCGCCTTCAATCCATGCGGCAGTGCCACCTCGCCATGCACTCCACCAAGTTCAAGCTTCTGTGCCATCGCGGCTAAACGGCCGGTCAGACGCGTACGACGGTCGCCGTCGGCATAGGTACAGCGCTCCGCCCAGCCATCACCGAGCCGCCGCGGCGATCGCCCGGTCATCGTCGCTTGCTCAATTCCGCAAGGTGAGTTCAGGCCCGCAAGGTGAACTCGAGCTTTGCGCGGCAGACCGTGTGGCTGAAGCCAGGGCAAAAAAAGACCCGCCAGCGAGGCGGGTCGGCAGGTTGTGAGCCACACGCTGAGGCGTGGCTCACCATCTAGATCGTGCTCAGTTCGGCAGATGAGGGCGATCCATCTCGCCCGGTGCCGCCGCTGCCTTGGGAGGCAGAGCCGCATGCGTCTCGCTCTCAGGGGACAAAGGTTCGGGCTTGCCGGCCAGAGCACGGCTGAGCACCTCGTCGGCCGTGGCCACAGGGATGATCTCCAGGCCCTGCTTCACGTTCTCCGGGATTTCCGCCAGATCCTTCTCGTTGTCCTTGGGGATCAGGACCATCTTCAGACCGCCACGCAGCGCTGCCAGCAGCTTCTCCTTGAGACCGCCGATCGGCAGGACGCGACCGCGCAAGGTGATCTCGCCCGTCATAGCGACCGATGCCTTGACCGGGATCTTGGTCAGGACCGACACAATGGCAGTTGCCATGGCGATACCGGCCGAAGGCCCATCTTTGGGCGTCGCACCCTCCGGCACATGGATATGAATATCCACCTTGTCGAAGAGTTCGGGCCGAATGCCTAGGAGGGCTGCCCGGCTGCGCACATAGGACTGCGCCGCCTTCACCGATTCCTGCATCACGTCGCCGAGCTTGCCGGTGATCGTGGTCTTGCCCTTGCCTGGGACGACGACCGCCTCGATGGAGAGCAGTTCGCCGCCAACCTCGGTCCAAGCGAGACCGGTGACGATGCCGATATTGTCCTCGAGCTCAGCCTCGCCGAAGCGGAATTTCCGCACGCCCGCGAACTTGTCGAGATTGTCCAAGGTCACCTGCACGGCCGTGGCATCGCCCGCCACGATCTCCTTGACGGCCTTGCGGGCGAGATTGGCGATCTCCCGCTCGAGCGACCGGACGCCCGCCTCACGGGTGTAATAGCGGATGAGCCCCATGAGCGCGCTGTCGTCCACGCCCCACTCGGATTCCTTCAGGCCATGCTCCTGCCGTTGCTTGGGCAGAAGATGACGCCTGGCGATCTCGAGCTTTTCGTCCTCGGTATAGCCAGCCAGACGGATGATCTCCATGCGGTCCAAAAGCGGCTGCGGCATACGCAGCGTGTTGGACGTGCAGACGAACATGACGTCGGACAGATCGTAGTCGACCTCGAGATAATGATCGTTGAAAGCGGCGTTCTGCTCCGGATCCAGAACCTCGAGCAAGGCCGATGACGGGTCGCCGCGGAAATCCTGACCCATCTTGTCGATCTCATCGAGCATGAACAGCGGATTGCTGCTCTTGGCCTTCTTCATGCTCTGGATGACCTTGCCCGGCATGGAACCGATATAAGTCCGCCGATGACCACGAATCTCGGCCTCGTCCCGCACGCCGCCCAGCGAGAAGCGCACGAAATTCCGCCCGGTCGCCTTAGCGATCGACTTGCCGAGCGACGTCTTGCCGACACCGGGAGGGCCAACCAGGCAGAGGATCGGACCCTTCATCTTCTCGACGCGCTGCTGAACGGCCAGATACTCGACGATCCGCTCCTTGACCTTGTCCAGGCCATAATGATCGGCATCGAGAATGGACTGCGCGTTCTTGATGTCCTTGATCACCTTGGTGCGCTTCTTCCAAGGAATGCCGAGCATCCAGTCCAGATAGTTGCGCACCACCGTGGCCTCGGCCGACATCGGACTCATGGTGCGGAGCTTCTTGACCTCCGTCTTGGCCCGCTCGCGTGCTTCCTTTGAGAGCCGGGTCGCCTTGATGCGCTCCTCCAGCTCGGAGACCTCGTCCTTGCCATCCTCGAGTTCACCCAGTTCCTTCTGGATGGCCTTCATCTGCTCGTTCAGATAATACTCGCGCTGCGTTTTCTCCATCTGGCGCTTGACGCGCGAGCGGATGCGCTTTTCCACCTGGAGCACGCTGATCTCGGCTTCCATGTAGCCATAGAGGCGCTCCAGCCGCTCAGTGAGCGAGCCCGTCTCCAGCAGTTCCTGCTTTTCGGCGATCTTCAAGGAAAGATGCGCGGCGATCGTGTCTGCCAGCTTCGACTGGTCCTCGATCTGCCCCAGGCTGACCAGGACCTCTGGCGGCACTTTCTTGTTGAGCTTCACATATTGCTCGAACTGGCCGACCACCGCTCGACCCAGCGCCTCGATCTCGCGCGGCTCAAGCGCCGCCTCCTCGATCACCTTGGCCTCGACCTGGAAAAACTTGTCGTTCTCGACAAAATCGGTGATCTCGGCACGGCCATTGCCCTCGACCAACACCTTCACAGTGCCGTCGGGCAACTTGAGGAGCTGGAGGACACTCGAGACGGTGCCGACGCGATAAATGTCGTCCTTCCCGGGATCGTCCTGGCTGGCGTTCCTCTGCGCAACCAAAAGGATCTGCTTGTCCTCTTTCATCACTTCTTCGAGGGCCAGGATCGACTTTTCGCGACCAACGAAGAGGGGCACGATCATGTGCGGAAAGACGACAATGTCCCGAAGCGGAAGAACGGGGTAAGTGCTGACCTCGGGGAGTTCGCTCATTTTGCCTCTCTTGAGAGCCGGATTGGGCAAGCCGGCATCATTCCGAGTTTATCAGGTGGCTCCTGCCAGGACACGTTTCAAGCGTCCTGGCAAGGCTACCGCCGCTAGCCATCGCGGGGTGTGCGCGCATCCACCGCAAGATATGGACCAAGATACGCTCAGTGGCCGGACCAGCCTTCATCCAGAGGCCGTCCGGCGGAGCGATCAGCATCTGATCGAGGGACGATCGCCGGGCGAGAGCCGAGAAGGTCCCCCCTGGCAAGCGGGACCTCAGGAAGCGGAGCCGACGTCGCCGCGTCGATCCGCGTAGATCATCAAGGGCTTGGCACGCGCTTCCGCGACCTCCCGGTTGACGACGATCTCGTCCACCCCATCAAGCGATGGCAGGTCGAACATCGTGTCCAAAAGGATGCCTTCCATGATCGAACGCAAGCCTCGGGCACCGGTCTTGCGCTGGATCGCCCGGTCGGCGATCGATTTCAGCGCATCCTCGGTGAAGTTTAGCTGCACGCCCTCCATCTCGAAAAGCTTGGCATATTGCTTGACGAGTGCATTCTTGGGCTCGCGCAAGATCTTGATCAGGGCCGGCGCATCCAGGTCCTGCAAGGTTGCCACCACCGGAAGACGACCAACGAACTCGGGTATCAAGCCGAATTTCAACAGATCGTCCGGCTCCACCTCACGCAGCACATCGCCGCTCCGTCGATCCTCCGGCCCTGCCACCTCGGCCCCAAAGCCCATCGAGCGCTGCTTGCCACGCTGGCCGATAATCTTCTCCAACCCGGCGAAGGCGCCACCGCAGATGAAGAGGATATTGGTCGTGTCCACCTGCAGGAATTCCTGCTGGGGATGCTTACGGCCGCCTTGCGGCGGCACGCTGGCGACCGTGCCCTCGATGATTTTCAAGAGCGCCTGCTGGACACCCTCGCCCGAGACGTCACGGGTGATCGAGGGATTCTCGGACTTGCGGCTGATCTTGTCGACTTCGTCGATATAGACGATGCCACGTTGGGCCCGCTCGACATTATAGTCGGCCGCCTGGAGAAGCTTGAGGATGATGTTCTCGACATCCTCGCCCACATAGCCGGCCTCGGTCAGGGTCGTTGCGTCCGCCATCGTGAAGGGGACGTCCAGCGTGCGGGCCAGCGTCTGGGCCAAAAGTGTCTTGCCGCAGCCCGTCGGCCCGACCAGCAGGATGTTCGACTTAGCGAGTTCGACCTCGCCGCCCTTCCCGCCATGGGCCAGCCGCTTATAGTGATTATGGACGGCTACCGAGAGCACGCGCTTGGCATGGTCCTGGCCGATCACGTAGTCATCTAGAACGCCCTTGATTTCCAACGGGGTCGGCACACCGGCCCTGCTCTTCGCGACGGCGCTCTTATTTTCCTCGCGAATAATGTCCATGCACAGTTCGACGCATTCATCGCAGATGAATACCGTCGGACCGGCGATGAGCTTGCGTACTTCGTGCTGACTCTTACCGCAGAACGAGCAGTAGAGCGTATTCTTTGAGTCGCCTGCTGCCTTGCTCATCGCATCCACGCGTCCTGATATGTCCCATCCATGATGGTAGCGACCGCCGGGGAGCGGCACAACCCGTGGACACACTCCTTATCCAGTCACCGCCGTGCCCAGGCATGCGACCTTATCTGGAGCAGGTCCAGCCCAGAGACATAGGCATCGACGCGGGCCAACGCCATAGTCAGCCCGCATGGGAGCCCTGCCGCGGTGCGGAACGGGCCTACTTGTCGCCTACCGGGCGCTTCTCCATCACCATGTCGACCAGCCCGAAATCGCGGGCTTCCTCGGCCGACATGAAGCTGTCGCGCTCCATCTTGGATTCGATTTCGTTAAGGCTGCGGCCCGTATGTTTCATGTAGATATCATTCAGGCGCTGGCGGATCTTCAGGATCTCGCGCGCCTGGATCTCGATGTCCGAAGCCTGGCCCTGCGCGCCGCCCGATGGCTGGTGCGTCATGATCCGCGCATGCGGCAGAGCGTAGCGCTTCCCCTTGGCCCCGGCGGTGAGCAGCAGCGATCCCATGCTCATGGCTTGGCCGACGCAGATCGTCGTCACGTCGCAGCGGATATACTGCATGGTGTCGTAGATCGCGAGGCCCGAGGTGACGATGCCGCCCGGGCTGTTGATGTAGAGGCTGATATCCTTGTCGGGATTTTCAGCCTCGAGGAACAGCAACTGGGCGGTAACGAGGCTGGCGACGTGATCGTCTATACCACCCATGATGAAGATGATTCGCTCCTTCAACATGCGCGAATAGATGTCGAAGGAACGCTCCCCGCGAGCCGTCTGCTCGATCACCATGGGGACGAGCTGGCTGGTCAACGCCATATTCTTGCAAAACCTCACCTAGGGCCGCTCCAAGGCCGCCGCGCATCGCTTGCTCCACGATGCTGCGGACAGGCCTGTCTCGCTTCGGTCTGCCAGCTTGGCCGACGCCGGTCCAATGTGCGACGCGTGGGCCTCCCGCACAAGAGGAGGGCGGCGCCTTCCTTGCGGCGGGCCGGCCTCAGCCAGGCGACGCGGCCTTGCCCGGAAGCTCAGGCCTTGGCGTCGTCTTCGTTCTCTTCCGCGGCATCGAGCTTCAAGAGCTCGTCGATCGGCAGGGATTTCTCCTCGACCTTGGCCTTGCCAAAGACCAGATCGACAACCTTGTCCTCGAAGATCGGCGCACGCAGTTGCTCGATGGCCGCCGGATTTTTCTGATAGAACTCGAAGACCTGCTTTTCCTGACCAGGGAAGCGATAGGCCTCACGCAGCACCGCCTGCTGCAGCTCGTTGCTCTCGACCTTGACGTCGTTGCGCGCGCCGATATCGGCCAGGATCAGGCCCAGGCGGACGCGCCGCTCGGCGATCTTGCCATATTCCTCGCGGGCGGCAGCCTCGCTCTCATCACCTTCCTCGGCGAAGGTCTGGCCTGACTGCGCCATCTCATTCTGGAGCTGCTTCCAGATCGAATCGAACTCCATGGCCACCATCCCGGGCGGTACGGGGAAGGTCGCGGCTTCCGCCAGTTGGTCGAGCAGCTGGCGCTTCATACGCGCACGCGCCACGCCCTTATATTCCTCCTCCATGCGATCGCTCATGGTCTTCCTGAGCGTCGCCAGGTCCTCAAGGCCCAGCTTCTGCGCCCAGGCATCATCGATCTCGGTGCCATCGGGCTCCTCGATCGCCGTCACCTTGACGTCGAAGACGGCTTCCTTGCCGGCCACGGCCGGGGCGCCATAGGACTCGGGGAAGGTAACGGTGAGCTTGCGCTCCTCACCGACGGTGGCGCCGACCAGCTGGTCCTCGAAGCCCGGCACCATCATGCCGGAGCCCAGGACAAGCTGCTGCCCCTCGCCGCTGCCGCCGTCAAACAGCTCGTCGTCGATGCGTCCCTTGAAGTCGATCGTCAAGCGATCGCCTTCCTTGGCCGGCCGCGCCTCCGCAGGCGCCTTGAACTCGCGGCGGGCACGCGCCAGGCCGTTGATCGCCGTGTCGATCCGCGCATCGTCGAGGACGGGAACCAAGCGGGTCAGCTCAAGCGTGCTGAGCTCGATCTCCGGCACATCGGGCATCAATTCGACGTCGATCTTAAACTCGAGATCCTTGCCCTCGCCTACGCCCTCGGGATCGAGATCCACCTTGGGCTGCATGGCCGGCTTTAACTGGTTGTCGTTGATCGCCTGACGCGAACCCTCGTTGATCGCTTCCTGCACGACCTCGGAGAACACCGACGATCCATACTGTTTCTTGAGGAGAGTCACCGGCACCTTGCCAGGCCGAAAGCCCGGCATCTTGGCGGTCTTGCTCAAGCTCTCGAGGCGCGACTGGACCTTCGCGTCGATTTCCGCTGCTGGCACGGTGACCGTGAAGTGGCGCGTGAGGCCCTGGGCCTCGGTTTCAACGACCTGCATGTACGACGTCCTGATCCAAACCTGCAAAAAGCCAAAGCCGGCCAGGCATTTCAAGCCCCGCGCCAGCCGATTCCCCTTCGGCCCCGAAGCCATCACCGCAGAGCGGCGTTGGCCAGGGCCGTTTCATCTCCACATGGTGCGGGCGGCGAGACTCGAACTCGCACAGCTTTCGCCACAGGAACCTAAATCCTGCGTGTCTACCAATTCCACCACGCCCGCCGATCGCGCGAAAGCTGCGCCGAAGCTGCCTTCGCCGCGCATGGGGCAAAGCCTATAGCAAGGCTCATGCGGAAGGCCAACAGCGACGAGCCCGGCTGGCGCCGGTTCAGACCGCCGGCCCCTCGTTTGCCACATCCGGCTCCGCCTCGCCGATCATGTAGCCAAAGCCCCGGCTGGTCTTGATGAGCGATACCTCGCTATCCTCGTCCACCTTGCGTCGCAGATAACGGATATAAACGTCAACGATCTTGGTCCCCGGGTCGAAATTGAGGCCCCAGACGTCGGAGAGGATGCGCGTGCGGCTAACGACCTGGCCCGCATGGGCGATCAGATAAGCCAGGAGCGCCCATTCCTTGGCTGTCAACTGGATCTCGCGCTGGCCGCGCCTCGCGGTCCGGGTCGCCGGATCGAGCCTGAGATCGGCCACCTGCATCGGCGGCGGCCGATCCGAGCCATTGGCCCGCCGCTCAAGCGTCTCCATCCGCGCCAGAAGCTCGTCGAAGGCGAAGGGCTTGGTCAGATAGTCATCGGCGCCGCCCTTGAGCCCATCGATCTTGTCCTGCAATTGATCGCGCGCGGTCAGCATCAAGATGAGGCTGCGCCGATCCTCCTGGCGGATCCGCCGGCAGACCTCGAGGCCGTCCATCGAGGGCAGCATGCGATCCAGGATGATGAAGGAGAACACGCTCTGGCGCGCAGCCGCGATGGCTGGCGGTCCGTCGCCCACCTGCTGGACGGCAAAGCCTTCGGCCTCGAGCCCGCGCTTGAGGAACGACGCGATGCGCGCATCGTCCTCGACCAGAAGAACCGTCTTCGTCATGTGCTTTGGTCCTGCAGCGGTAGATGGATGTCAACGCGGGTCCCTCGACCCTCCTGGCTATCGAGCTCGATCGTTCCGCCATGTTTTTCAACGATCCAGCGGGCGATGTTCAAACCGAGACCGCTCCCCCCCGGCGCCTCCCGCCGGCCATTCTCGCCGCGATAGAAGCGCTCGAACACATGCGGTAGATCCTTGCCGGCGATGCCTTGCCCCTGATCCTCGACGCTGACGCAAGCCCAACAATTTTTGGTTGTCGTCATGCTTATCTGAACGCGAGCGTTTGATTTGGAATATTTGATCGCATTGTCGAGGACGATCAGGAGCACCTGTCGCAGCCGCCTGGGATCGGCCCGGACCGCCAGGCCCATGGCCTCGCCATCGAACTCCAGCGCGATACCCTTCTCTTCGGCAAGAACGCTCGCGGCCTCGATTGCACCCAGGACCACATCGTCCAGAACCACGTGCTGCTCGTCAAAGCGGATCTCGCCCATTTCGGAGCGGGCGAGAAAGAGGAGGTCGTCGATCAGCCGGCTCATGCCGGCCGCTTCCTCGACGATCCGCTCCAGTGCTTCTCGATAGGCAAAGGCCGGCCGCTCGGCGCCCCGCAAGGTCACCTCGGCCTCGCCGCGCAGCACCGTTAAGGGGGTGCGCATCTCATGGCTGATATCGGCCAGGAAGCGCACCCGCTGCCGATCGAGGTCGGTGAGCTGGCGGTTTAACCGGTCCAACTCCATCGTCCGAGCGCGCACCTGCTCCTCGAGGCCGGCCTGCGCCTCCGCCAATTGCCGGACCTTGTTCTCCAGCCGCTCGGCCATGCGATCGAAATGCTGCGAGAGCCGACCCAGTTCGTCCTGGCGCTTCAAGCCGATGCGATGCGCGAGGCTGCCCTCCTCGATGGCGCGAGCTCCCCTGGTCAGCGCATCGATCGGCTCCAGCAGGGCCCGGGCGAAGGTGGTGCCCATGATCACCATGAGGAGGATGAGGACGAGGGCCACGACAATCACCGTGTCCGTCACCCGCCTGGAAGTAGCCTGCGCCGCCATCTCGGCATTGCTCACCCTCGCCTCTTCATCGGTCACGGCCCGCGCGACAACGGCGCGAAAATCGGCATCCAGCCTGGGCTGGATCTCGCTCTTGAAGATCTGGATCGCCTCAGGATAGGCCTTCTCGTCGTTGAGCAGGGCAGCCCGCTCGACCGCATGGTCGATCTTGCTGAAGACCTGCCGCAGCCGGTCGAGCTCCTCCAACCAGTCGGCGTTGGCATGGCGCTGATGTTGGAACTGCTGACTATGACGCTGCATTTGCGCAAAGACGACCTCGACGTCGTTACGCACCTGTTCGAGCTGCTCATTGCCCTGCTGCCGCATCAGCAGCAACAGGGCCGTCTGCTCTGCATAACGATGCGTCGCCGTCGCGAACTGCATGGTCAGGCGATAGCGGCTGGTGGCCTCCTCAACCGCCTCCATGGCGTGACGATTGACATGCGCCCCGACCAGCGCCGTGACCGCGAGGCCCGCCACGACGATGCAAAGCACCAGCACGAAGGTGAAGATGCGGCGGCGAATGGTCATGCCGCGTTCCTTTGGCAGCGCCCGCGCCCTGCGCGACGAGGAGCCCCAACTTCGTTTTCGCGGCAGGGCCTGGCCTCAACGGCTGACAACCAGCCTCTCCTCAAGACGCCCTTGCTTCTCCTTATCGAGCCCGGTTTTCTGCCAGTCCTCGACCAGTCGGGCGCCGTGGGAGCGATTCTGGCGGGCCCAATTCTCGAGCAGGTCCTTGCAGGCATGGTCGATATAGGTCTGCGGAGCGGTTCGCACATGAAGCTCGGTACCAGGTGGCAGGCGTTCGAGAATGGCACCGAGCCTGGGTGTCTGCAGGAAGGTGGCCGCCCCCTCGAGGCTCATTTCAATCCTGGACGGGCCCGCCTCCTCGATGGTTACCCGCAGACGAGCAGCCTTATAGATGACCTCGGCGAACGACAAGGCGATGCCGACAAGGACGCCGGTTAGAAGATCGATAAAAACGGTACCCAGGAACGTCGCCGCATAGACGAAAAGGGGCATCCGACCATAACCGGCCAGCCGCTTGACGGCTTCGACCTCCATGAGCTTCACGCCCGTGACGACGAGGATGGCACCCAGGCTGGCTGTCGGGATAAGCTTGAGAATGAAGGGAAACGCCAGGACGAAAAGGGCGATCCAAAGCCCGTGCAGGACAGCCGACCAGCGCGAGACAGCACCGGCCTGGACATTGGTCGAGCTGCGCACGATGACGCCCGTCATGGGCAAGGCGCCGAGGCCGCCGCAGATCATGTTGCCGATCCCCTGGGCGCGCAGCTCCTTGTTGTAGTCGGTGCGCGCGCCGTCATGCATCCGGTCGACGGCACCGGCGGACAGGAGCGTCTCGGCGCTGGCGATGAAGGCCAAGGTCAACGCCGTGACGATGACCCCCGCCTGCGCCAGACCCAAAAGCTCGCCGCCGCCGGGCGGTCTGAGCGCGGCCATTATATTGCCCGGTACGTCGACATAGGCGACGGGTGCCCCGGTCAACCAGGCGGCCAGGGCCGCCGCGACCACGCCCATGAGCGCCCCCGGCAGGAAGCGCAGGCGCCTCGGCTTGAGCTTGTCCCAGCCGACCATCAGGAGGATCGTCAAGAGTCCTATCAGCAAGGCCGCCGCATCCGAGCCACCGTCTATGGTGCCCAGAAGCGCTTGCGGAATGGCCGCCAGATTGGCGATGGCGTCCGCCTCCGGCCGTCGGCCCAGCATGACGTGGATCTGGGCGATCAGGATCAGCGCGCCGATGCCGGCCAGCATGCCGTAGATCACGGCTGGCGAGATCGCCCTGAACCACCGCCCAAGGCCGGCCATGGCGGCCAGGACCTGGAAGAGGCCAGCCAGGATCAGGATCGGGCCCAAGAGACCCACGCCTTGGGTGTTGACGATGTCGAAGACGATGACGGCAAGGCCGGCGGCCGGTCCGCTGACCTGAAAGGGCGAGCCCGCCAGCAGGCCGCCGACAATGCCGCCGACAATGCCGGTGACAAGGCCCTTCTCGGGTGGCAGGCCGGAGGCGATGGCGATGCCCATGCAAAGCGGCAAGGCCACGAGAAAGACGACGAACGAGGCCATGAGGTCACGGCCGGGCGATGGCGTGAGGCGACCCAGCATCATGCGCGCCATCAAGCCGCGCCGGCGACGATCGTGGCACCAAGATCGGGGTCAACGTCATCGGCTTGCGCCTGACCAAGCGGCGCCCAGACGGCTCTCGTTGGATCGAGGACCAGCACCTCCCCCGCCTTGATGTCGAAGATCCAGCCATGCACGCGCAGCCGCCCCGCCGCGAGGCTGGCCGCCACGGCTGGATGCGTTCGCAGGTTGACGAGCTGCGCCTGGACGTTGGCTCGCGTCAGGGCCTCCAATCGGACGGTATCGTCGGCCGCCATCGGCATAGCCTCGGCGGCGACGCGCCTTGCCGCCGCCGCATGATGCAGCCAGCCGGCCACCGCCGGCATCGCCTCGAGGCCCTCTGGATGCAGTGCCGCCTTCATGGCACCGCAATCGGTATGACCGCAAACGATGATGTCCGGCACCTTCAGCGCCATGACGGCATATTCGACGGCGGCCGCGACGCTGCCGGCCAGTTGGCCGTGCGGCGGGACGATGTTGCCGGCATTGCGGCAGATGAAGAGGTCGCCGGGCTCGCTCTGCGTGATCAGCTCCGAGACGACACGACTATCGGAGCAGGTAATGAAGAGGGCACGCGGGCTTTGCCCGTTCGACAGGCGGTCGAACTGGGAACGCCGGTCGGGGAACACATCGGCACGAAAGCGTCGCACTCCTGCCAGGAGTTCGTCCATGATCTTTCCTTCCACGAGGCTGACTACACACACATCCTCACCTTAGAGCTGCGACGCAGCATTGCTTCGCCTCGTGGTTTAAAGTTCGCCGAGAACGGCATTAGAATGTGGCGAGCACCTGCCGCGAGGAAGGAAAGGCGCCGCGAAGACCGCTGGCACCCATGCCTCAGACCTTGCACGTACGCGCTTCTTTTGCGCGTCGTTTTCCTCTATGCAGCGCGGCTATGACGGAACGTGTCCTTATCCTCGATTTCGGTTCGCAATTCGTACAGCTGATCGCGCGGCGGCTTCGCGAGATCGGCGTCTATTGCGAGATCCATCCCTGCACGGTCGACGATGCCTTCGTGCGCGCCTTCGATGCGCGCGCGGTCATCCTCTCGGGCAGCCCCGCCTCGGTGACCGAGGCCGACAGCCCGCGCGCGCCGCAGGCCGTCTTCGAGCTCGGCGTGCCGGTCCTGGGCATCTGCTACGGCGAGCACACGATGTGCCAGCAGCTGGGCGGCAATGTCGAGCCGGACAATCATCGTGAGTTCGGCAGGGCCACCATCGAGGTGACGGTGCCCTCGCCGCTCTTCGACGGCATCCTCTCGCCCGGCGAGGGAGCCGTCGTCTGGATGAGCCATGGCGACCGGGTGACACGCCTGCCTGAGGGCTTCAGCCTCATCGGCAAGAGTACCGGCGCCCCCATGGCGGCCATCGCCGACGAGACCCGCCATTTCTATGGCTTGCAGTTCCATCCCGAGGTCGTCCACTCGACGATCGGCAAGGCGCTGCTTGAGAATTTCTGCTTCAAGATCGCGCGTCTCAAGGGCGACTGGACGATGGAGGCCTACAAGGAACAGGCCATCGCCAAGATCCGCGCCCAGGTGGGCTCCGGCCATGTCATCTGCGGTCTTTCGGGCGGTGTGGATTCCGCCGTGGCGGCCCTCCTCATCCACGAGGCGATCGGCGAACAGCTGACCTGCGTCTTCGTCGATACGGGCGTGCTTCGCTTCAACGAAGCCAAGGAGATCGTCGAGCTCTTCCGCGGCCATTTCAACATCCCGCTCGTGCACGTGGATGCGAGCGAGATGTTCTTGGAGAAGCTTGCCGGGGTCAGCGATCCCGAGCAGAAGCGCAAGGCGATTGGCGGTCTCTTCATCGACGTGTTCGAGGCTGAGGCCAGGAAGCTGGGCGAGGTCGATTTCCTGGCCCAGGGCACCCTTTATCCCGACGTCATCGAGAGCGTCTCCTT
The DNA here is from genome assembly GCF_900187945.1 of Arboricoccus pini. GTDB lineage: Bacteria > Pseudomonadota > Alphaproteobacteria > Geminicoccales > Geminicoccaceae > Arboricoccus > Arboricoccus pini. Next base: position 36,697 of record NZ_FYEH01000004.1, read on the forward strand.
CAAGGGCCCGTCGGTGACGATCAAGAGCCACCATAATGTGGGCGGTCTGCCGGCCCGGATGCGCATGAAGCTGGTGGAGCCGCTCCGCGAGCTCTTCAAGGATGAGGTCCGGGCACTTGGCCGCGAACTTGGCCTGCCCGAGATCTTCGTCGGTCGCCATCCCTTTCCCGGCCCGGGTCTCGCCGTCCGGATCCTGGGCGAAGTGACCAAGGATCGCGTGCAGATCCTGCAGCAGGCCGACCGGATCTTCCTCGAGGAGATCCGCCAGGCCGGCCTCTATGACGAGATCTGGCAGGCCTTCGCCGTCCTCCTGCCGGTCAAGACGGTGGGCGTCATGGGCGATGGCCGCACCTATGAATGGGTCTCGGCCCTTCGCGCCGTGACCTCGGTCGACGGCATGACGGCCGACGTCTACCCCTTCGAATCGGCTTTCCTCTCCAAGGTCGCGACCCGCATCGTCAACGAGGTCCGCGGCATCAACCGCGTCACCTACGACTATACAAGCAAACCCCCCGGCACGATCGAGTGGGAGTGAATTAGGGTGGTTTCAGACCATCCCGCTCCGTGCCACAAATCGCACGAACTCGTTGACTGACAAGGATTATTTTTCCCACCCCGTATCGCTGCGTGTCACCCCAGCCGAGCCACTTTGTTGGTAGCGATGTTGGTACGGCGCAGGATGGTCCAGAAACGGGCATTCGCTACCAACAGCCCCCCTTGTTGGTATCCGTTTGCCGCCGGACCGGATGCGGATTTATGGGCGATCTCACTGATAAAGAACTGAAAAATCTCAAGCCGAGGGCCAAGCTCTACAAGGTGACAGACCGCGACGGGATGCACGCGGCCGTCACGCCGACCGGGGTTATCTCGTTCCGGTATCAGTATCGGGTGAGCGGGCGGCAGGAGGTGTTGACCATCGGTCGATATAGCGCCGAGGCGGCGCGCAATCTGACGCGGGCGCCCGACGCGCTGGAATACGGAATGGAGGTGTCGCTTGCGGAGGCCAGGACGTTGCTGGCGCGCGCCAGGCGTCAGGTCGAACGGGGCGAGTCGCCGTCGAAAGCCAAGGTGGAGAAGCGTACCGCGTCAGCCCAGGCGTTCACGTTCGGCGGGTGGGCGGAAGCCTATTTCAAGCACAAAGCCGATCCCAAATCGGGAGCCGAGAAACTGGCTGACAGCACCTTGGCGATGCGCCGATCTGTCTATGATCGCGCCATAGCGGGAGAGTTGTCGAAGCTCAAGCTGGGAGAGGTGACGCCACAGCGTCTCAAACATCTGTGCGACGAGGTTAAGGAGAAGCGCGGGCCAGCCGTCGCTGTGCATGTCCGCGAGGTCGTGTTGCTGGTGTTCCGTCACGCCCAAGGATGTGGCCTGGATGTGAGCAACCCGGCCGAGTCGATCCGCACTAGTGCCATCGCCACCTTCGAGCCGCGCGAGCGCGCTCTGTCGCCATCCGAGGTCCGCGCGGTCCTGGCGGCCTTGGATCATGTGTCGGCAGCACCCACGCTGCGCTCAGCGGTGAGGTTTGTCCTGCTGACCGGCGTTCGCAAGTCGGAGTTCATAGACGCCACATGGAAGGAAATCGACTTCGCCGCCGCGCGCTGGACGATTCCGGCCGAGCGCATGAAGGCGGGCAAGGCGCATGTTATCCCGCTGAGCGATCAGGCACTCGACATTCTGACAGCGTTCCGCACCATGTTCGGCGCCAGCCGATACCTGCACCCCGGCCGATATGACAGCGACACGCCGATCAGCAACGCCACGCTCAACCGCGTGATCGACACGGTGGTAGAGCGTATCCGGGGGACTGATCCTGACTTTCAGAGCTTCGGCGTTCACGACCTGCGCCGCACATTTTCGACCGGCCTGAACCGCGCCAAGTTCGATGATCGTTGGATCGAGATGAGCCTGGCCCACGCGCCTCGGAACCGGATCGCCGCCGTCTACAACGTGAACCGCTACCTCGCCGAGCGGAAGATCATGCTTCAGTGCTGGGCCGATATGCTCGACGTGTGGGTGAAGGGCGAATCCGCGAAAGAGCTGATCGCCGACGCGAAGCAGCGTGCCGCCGAGGTTCACGACGACGAACTGGACGCTGATCTCTGAACTACGTGCGGTTCGCATCCACTCCGTCAGTCGTCGTCATTGGTGGCCGCCAGCCGGCGGGATCGGCGATCCAGCGGTCGATGTCGGATTCCCGCCAACCGGCGCCATTCATGCTGATCTTGATCCGGGGCGGGAACGTGCCCTCGGCGATTTTGCGGTAGATGGTAGACCGGGACAGGCCGGTGCGGGCGAGAATAGTTTTCATGCGGACGATACGGTCTGGTGCGAGCATGGTTGCGCTGCCTCCTGCCGGGTGCTTCTGACGATTGCAGAGACCAGACAGAGCGATGATTTGTTATTGCACAAGAGTGATTTAGACGTCGTAGTGCTGTGGCGTAGAGCGGGTTAAAAATAGGCGGGGTTAAATCCCGATGCCCCGGCCCCTGCCGAGGTCTATGCCGTGTGTGAAGGCGAGTTCCAGTCCGAGTCGGCGGCCTGCTTCAAACGAGATGCCGAGTTCACGCTTGCGGCCTTCGAGGATGGATTCAAGCTGCGGATCGCGTTCGAGGCTTTTCGCCATATTGCTCATCTCCGCCCGCGCGGCCTTGTAGCCAGAGTAATCTCCCGCCGTATAGCTGTGCTCGCTCGACCGGCCGAGTTCCCGCCAGCGTTCGACGAAGCGATCCGCGCGGCGCTGCGGATCGGTGCGCAGTTCGGTTTCGAGCTGTAGGGCGCGGATGGCGCGGCTGACCCGGCCCGTTGCAGCTTCCTGGGCGAGTTCCGGGTCTTTCTTGTAGGCGGCTTCGGCGTCGTGCGAGCCGTGGGGCCGCACGTCCTCGAAGACCTTGCGGGCGTCCTGCAATTCCTCCACCTGCTCCGGGCTGGCCCTGCCGCCTTGCTCCTGCATCTCAAAAATCGCATCCACGGCGCGGGCATGACGCACGAGCGCCTTGGTGCGGGCTTTGCGCAGGGCCTCTGCCGAGTCTTCCTCCACCTTCCTTTCTGGCCCTTGCTCGCCCTCGGTGGGCAAGCGCAACCCATCGAACATGCCGCGCACCTTCTTCGGCACGACCTTGCGCGCGATCTCGGCGACGCGCTCGCGGAAGGTGATGCCGCGCTGTTCGGCGAAAGTGCGGGCGGGTCCGTAATCGCTCGCCATGTCCTTGGCCCGGTCGCGCGAGAGGGCGTTGGCAAGCCGGTCTCGACTGGCGAAGTCGTCGCGGCCATAGTGCAGGTCCATGCCGTCGCGGTGGCGCGACAGGGCGACATAGCTGGCATGGGCGTCCAGGCCCGGCGTGGCCAGCACATGAGCGCGGTCCACGGTCATGCCCTGCGCTTTGTGGATGGTCGCGGCATAGCCGTGGTCGATGCTGTTGTAGTCCTTCAGGTCGAACGACACCGAATGGCCGGCATCGGTACGCACGGTCATGCCGTGATCGCCGACGCGCTCGACGGTCCCTAGCGTGCCGTTCTTCACCTCCAGGCCGCGTTCGTTCTTCAGGAACATGATGCGGTCGCCGGGGGCGAAGGTTCGTTCGCCGCGCTCGGTAGCGACATGCACATCATCGCCAAGATCGCGCGCCGTCCGCATCCGGTCGCGGGCCGCCTGGTTGAGTTCGCGCACCTCGTCATTGGTATGGGTGAGGATGATGCGGCTGGCGTCGGGGCTGGCCTGCCGGTCGCGCTCCCAGCGGTCGATCAGCTCCCCGCGCGCCTCTTCCCTCGTTCCGGCCTCATGCACTCTGTCGCAGGCGCGGTAGGCGTCCAGGGCCTCGCCCGTCCGACCGTTGGCGAGGTCGCGGGTCGCCTGACGTTGCCAGTCCTCCCGCTGACGGCGAACCTCGGTGATCTCGACGCCGCCGTGGCGTTCGTGGATCGCGCGGAACGCCGCGCCTGCTTCGATGGACTGCAACTGCTGCGGATCGCCGACCAGCACCACCTTCGCGCCGGTCTCGGCGGCATGGGATAGCACGCGCTCCAACTGCCGCGTGCCAGCCATGCCCGCCTCGTCGATCACCAGCACATCGCGCGACGTGAGAAGGTCGCGGCCCTGTCCCCAGCCATGTTCCATGCTGGCGATGGTGCGCGAGGCGATGCCGGAGCCGTGTTCCAACCCCTCGGCGGCGATGCCGGACAGCGCCACGCCGCGTACGCTGTAGCCGGCTTCCTCCCACGCCTCGCGCGCCACGCCGAGCATGGCGCTCTTGCCCGTCCCGGCGTAGCCGACCACGGCGCTCAAATCCCGCCCGTCCGTGACATGCCGGAAGGCGTCGGCCTGCTCGCCGGACAGGACCAGGCCGCGCGCTTCCGCACGCGCTAGCGCCGTTTCGCGGTCTTTGTCAGTGACCTCATGCCGTTCCCGTTCGGCTATGAGTTCCGACGCGCGCCGCAACCGCTGCTCGGTCTCGATCATCTCGCGGCTGGTGAAGCGGTCCTCACCGCGTCCGTCCCGGCCCAGCTCGACAAGATCGGATGACGCGCGCACCGCGCTCATCACCTGATTGAACTGCTCCAAACTATCGCTGTGCCGATGGACGAACATGGCGAGGTCGCGGTTGGTGAACGTCGCTTGCTGATGCGTGATCGCGTCCAGGGCGATGTTCGGATTGGCGGCGATCCGCTCGCCGTTGGCCCGTGCGATCTCGCGGTGTTCGTCGGCGCGGTCGGCCTCAAGCCCGGCGGCTTCCATGCGCTGCGCGGGCGCGCCGATCTGGCTTTGCGGCTCCAGCGCGATGCCCTGCGCCTCCAGGCTGCGATGGTCGATCCGTGCGTCGATGTCGAGTTCGGCCAGCCGCTCGTTGACGTGATCGGCCCAACGCTCGCGCCAATGTTCGACCAGCTCCGTGCGGTTCCAGTCCCGCACCTTCTGGCCGAACCCATCCTCGCTCACCTCGCGCATCGTCAGCATGACATGGGCATGGGGCTTGGGCTGGCCGTCCTCGGCCATGTCCCAATGCACATTGAGGTCGCCGATCATGCCCCGATCCACGAACTCGGCCTGCACGAAGTCGCGGGCGAGTTCGATGCCCTGCGCTTGCGTCATCTCGCGCGGAAGGGCGAACTCGATCTCACGGCAAAGTTGGGCGTCCTTCCTGACCTCGAAGGCTTCGACATCGTTCCAGAGCCGTTCGCGGTCGCGCCATTGTTCGGGCGCATCCTCCGGCAGCATGACCTCGGAGTGGACGACGCCGCGCTTGTTGGAGAAGTCGTGGCTGCGCTCAAGCCGGTCGTCGCGCAGCCGCGAGGCCGAGCGGTAGGCGGCGGACGCCACCGCGCTGGAGCCGGATTTGCGGCCAATGACCTTGACGTGAAGATGATAGATCGCCATCGCGATCCGAACATCATCACAGCGAAGCGCACGTCGGAACGACGTATAAGCGCGCCCTCGAAACTAATTTCTCGGGATGGTCCGCGCCGTTTCAGCCCGTCCCGGCAACCTTACAGCATTGGGGCAGGCGCTCAACTATCATCGCTCCATCGACAGCTTACGGAGACGGTGATGCGCAAGCCACGGGATTTCGATTCGGAACTGAAGTCGCTTGAAGAAAAGACGCGAGACCTGAAAGCCCGCAAGGTGCAGCAACTCGGCGAGCTGGTCATCTCGACCGGAGCCGACGCGCTGACCGCCGACGAACTGGCGGGCGCACTAATCGTGCTGGCCGAAACCAGGGACGTCGGAAAGAGGGAGGCATGGGCGAAACGTGGGGCCGCGTTCTTTCGAGGGCGGGCACGGCGAGCTGCGCCATCGCCTGACCGCGACGCTGGCGGCGCTCAAACGCAACCGGGCGGCGCGCAACCGGCATCAGGCAGTGGTGGCCCGGCATGACATGCGCACCTGGCAGGTCGAGCGCCGCAAGCGGACGCGGCATCTGATCGAACTCGGCGGCCTCGTCGTCAAAGCCGGGGTCGTGGACCTGGCCGGCGACGACCGCGCCATGATCTACGGTGCGCTGCTCTGGATTGCCGACAAGCTCAAAAGCGATGAGCGCGACAAGGCGTTGGCGCTGTGGGCCGCGAAGGGAAAGCAGGCGTTCGAGAATAACTGAGCATCAGCATTGCCAAAGGACACGTCCCTTCGATGGCGTTGCTGTCAGGGAAAAAGAACGCGCTCCAGCGCATCCGCCAGTTCGCGCCGTTTGGCGTTGGACAGTTTGGCGAGGTTGCGCTGTTTCCACATGACGGCGGGCAAATGCTGGGCCTCCGGTATGCCTTGAAGCGTCCAATCCGGCTCGCCGCGCTTGAAGCCGGCAAGGAAGCGCCGGTGATCTTCCGGCATGGCGGCGACCATTGCGGCGATGATCGCTTCCCGCGCGGCCTCGAGGTCCGAAAGCGCGACAGGCTCCTGAGTCATGCCGGCGAAGCCCCGCGCGAACTCCTCGCCCAGCGGCTTGCGGGTCGGGGCGAGAACTTCGGCCATCGGACGATTGTGACTGATGACGTAAACCAGAAAGGCTCGGCGCAACTCGTCGCCGACGCCCTCGTTCGCCAGCAGGCCGCGCACGTCGAAGAGGTCGCGCGGGTGCTGACGGTCGAAGGCCGCCACGATCTTGCCCGCGTAGAGGTCGGCGAATGACACGACCTGCATTTCGGCAAAGCCGAAGGCGTCTTCGACAACGGGAACCACGCTCATCACGACGGGATCATAGACCGCACCGCGGAGCACTGGCGTCACCTCGATCTTGATCTGCACGCCGCTCGCCCGAACGATCAGCTTGGTGACGATCTTCTCGCCGGCGGAACGTGAAGCATTGACTCTCGCGGCGGGGATGCTCCGCTCGATGCGCTCTTTGATCCGCAGCATGGTGTCGTCGATTGCCGCGAGCGATGCGGCCCGATCTTCGATCGGCAGATAGGTCAGGTCGATGTCCACGGAGAGGCGCGGCATGTCGCGCACGAACAGGTTGATCGCGGTGCCGCCTTTGAGCGCGAAAGCCCGCTCCTCCGCGACGAAAGGAAGGACGCGAATAAGCAGGGCGACCTGCTGCCGATATGTGTCCAGGAAGGCCATGAAATTCACGGGCCTCCAAGGTCGGACGGCACGGTGATGTTGTAGCGCGGATCGAGCTTGCCGCCCTTGACGAGGGCGCGCTTGCCCGAACCCAGATCGACGCGGGACATATCGAGCCGGGAACGCCACGCATGACGGTGGCGGTCGGCGAAGAAGAGAAAGAGCCGCTTCACCTTCACGCTGGCGCAAGCCTCCAGCAGCGTTTGCAGGCGGCGCGGGCTTAAATCGCTTATCCCTTCCATCAAGGCATCGACTTGATGGAAGCTCTCATGCTCGGGCAGTTCGTCGAGCAATTCGAGAACGGCGCGCTCCTTGCTGGAATATCGGATAGGCAAGGTCAGGCCGCTGGCGCTGACCATGACCGGGCTTGGCTCGGGTGGCGCATCGGCATCGCCGGGAAACAGCCGCAGGCTGTTGTGCCAGTGAAAGGTCACGTTGAGCGGTAAGCTCGCCAGCCAGGTCGGCGGACGCTTCGGCCCGTAAAGATGAACCTCGCGCATGGCTGTCGAAAGGTAATGGGCGTAACCCTGCTGTTCGAGCGCGGTGCGCCCGCCAACGGTCAGCGGAAGGTCCAGCACCGTCTGGAGAGAAACGGCCACCTGCTGCCATGTCAGCGGCGTGCGCGAGCGGCGATAGACGCGCCGGGCCGGGCTATCGAGCCAGCCCGCGCGAACGTACTGGCTGCGCAGCGCCGACGAGTAGCCGTGGGCCTCCATCCAAGCGGCGTCGGCCAGGAGTCCCTCGGGGAGTTCCTGCTGAAGCCGGTTTAGCTTGCCGCCAGAACGCATATCCATGCTTAGCATTTTTGCATATTTGCAAACCAATGTCGAGTTCATATTTCTCGACATTCGCTAAGTTATACTTAGCGTTTCAAGAAATATACAAACCATCTCGATGAGGGACCGCCCACATCGGATCATCCTTAAAACTCCGCTTTCAGAGCGGATTTTTCAATACGATGCTGCGGCGGTTCTTGCCGGTACCGCCGGGGATTAGACCTTGGCGACCTGTCAACGACCGGCGATTTCCCTATACATATCGACCATGACGTGTTAAATAATTTTAATATTTTTAACACATACTGATCGACATGTTAAAATCGAGCTATGCCATTCCCGCTCTGCCACCGCCGGGAAACCTCGAAACGGTTCCGGTGTTCAAGGCGCTCGCCAAGGCGAATCGCGCTCTCGCCGAATTGAAGGGGCGTGCGGCGACGATCACCAATCAGGGCATCCTCATCGACACGCTCGCGCTTCAGGAGGCGAAGGCTTCCTCCGAGATCGAAAATATCGTCACGACGCAGGACGAACTGTTTCAGGCCGACCTCCAGCTTGAGGGGCCGGATTCCCCGGCCGCCAAGGAAGTCGCCCTATACCGCGACGCTTTGAAGCTTGGCTATGACCGGCTGCTTACGTCCGGCGGCCTCATCACCAATCGCACGCTGATCGAGATATTCCGCCTTCTCAAGCGCCGGGACGACGGGTTTCGTGTCACGCCGGGAACCGCGCTCAAGAACGACACCACCGGCGAGGTCATCTATGTCCCGCCGCAGGATGCACGCGAGATCGAAGCGGCGATGTCCGCGCTGGAGCAATTCATCAACGAGGACGAACGCTCGCCCCTCGATCCGCTCATCAAGATGACGCTCATCCACCATCAGTTCGAGAGCATCCACCCGTTTCCCGATGGCAATGGCCGTATCGGACGCATCCTGAACGTGCTCTATCTCACGCGCGCCGGGCTACTCGAAACTCCGATCCTCTATCTCTCGCGCCACATCACGCGCACGAAGGCGGACTACTACCGCCTGATTCAAGCGGTGCGCACCCAAGGCGCATGGGAAGAATGGATTCTCTATATGCTGGAGGCCGTCGCGGACACGGCGCAAACCACGCTTGCACTGGTCGAAGGCATACGAAACCAGATGGCCAGCGGGAAGAAGCGGCTGCGCGACGAACTGCCGAACCTCTATTCGCAAGACCTGTTGAACAACCTGTTCCGCCACCCTTACACACGTATCGACTTCGTGGTGAAAGACCTCAAGGTCTCCCGCCAGACAGCGGCGAAGTATCTCGATATGCTGGCGGAGAAGGGGTTTGTCGCCAAGCACCGCTCGGGCCGAAGCAATTACTACGTCAACGCGGATCTTGTGCGTCTGTTTCTTGACGTGTCGGGGGGACGATAAGAATGAGCGGGATTGAAGGCAAAGCGCGAACCGTCCGCGAACTGCTCAAGGGCGTGAAATACTCCATAGACTACTATCAACGGGAATATAAGTGGGGCGAGAAACAGGCGCGCGAGCTGATCGACGACCTCACTGGAAAATTTCTTGAGGACTACCAACCCATACACCAGCGCAAACAGGTCGCTGGCTATCCACACTATTTTCTCGGCGCAATCATCATCAGCAAGAAGGATAACGCGAACTTCATTGTTGACGGGCAGCAACGTCTAACCACCCTAACGATACTTCTGATGCTGCTGCGCAATCTCCAAAAAGAGCGTGACGACCAAGTGAACGTCGATGAGCTAATCGTCTCAGAAAAATTCGGAGAAAAATCGTTCAATCTCGATGTAGATGAGCGCACGCCATGCATGGATGCTTTGTTCGAGAGCCAGCCCTTCGACGCATCAAACAGAGCGCCATCGGTTCAAAACCTCGCCGCTCGTTACGCCGATATGGAGGGAGCCTGGCCGGAAGAATTGCGCGGTGATGCTCTTCCATACTTCATCGACTGGCTTTTAGAGAACGTGCATCTCGTCGAAATCACGGCTTATTCCGACGACGATGCCTATACGATCTTCGAGACTATGAATGACCGCGGCCTCTCCCTTAGCCCAACGGACATGCTTAAGGGATATTTGCTCGCCAATATCGCAACCAACAAGCGCGTTGCCGCCAACGCCCGTTGGCGTGAACGAATTGCCACCCTGAATGAAGTCGGCAAGGAGGTTGAAGCCGATTTCTTCAAAGCGTGGCTTCGTAGTCAGTACGCCACTAAAATCCGCGAGCGTAAGAGAGGCGCGAAGGCCGAGGACTTCGACCGCATTGGCACCGAGTTTCATCGCTGGCTGAGGGATGCCAGCGAGGCCATTAGCTTGAAAAAGGAAGATGACTTCTTCCGCTTAATTGACCGGGATTTCGATTTTTACGCACGCCATTATCTGTTGGCGTTGGAGGCCTCTGAAAAGCGTGTCGATGGATTGGAGGCTATCCAATACAACGCGCAGAATGGCTTCACGTTGCAATACATGCTGCTGCTGGCGCCGCTAAAGCCGGACGACGATCCTGAGCTAGCAAAGCGCAAGATGAATATCGTGGCCAACTTCTTAGACATTCTGCTGGCGTGGCGGCTCTGGAATTTTCGCAGCATTGCCTATTCGACGATGCAATATGCGATGTTCCTCGTCATGCGCGATATTCGCGGATTAGAACCAAAACCGCTGGCGAAAAAACTCTATGACGTGCTTTCCCAAGAAAAGGAAACCTTCGAGAGCAACGACAGGCTGCGCGTCCACCAACAAAACAGGTACGCCATTCACCGCTTGCTAGCGCGGTTGACGGAATACGTTGAAACACAGTCCGGGCAGCCCTCGCGCTATGCCGAGTATGTTGCCGAGGGTGCGGGTCGATACGAAGTCGAGCACGTTTGGGCAGACCATGCGGAACGACATACGAACGAGTTTGCTCACACCGCCGATTTTTCCGAACATCGCAATCGCATTGGCGGTCTGCTTTTGCTTCCAAAGCAATTCAATGCAAGCTATGGCGATTTGCCATACCAAGAAAAATTGCCGTACTACCGCACGCAAAACCTCCTCGCACACTCGCTTCATGAAGAGTGCTACACGCGCAATCCTGGCTTTGTCCGGTTCGTGAGCGAGTCAAAATTGCCGTTCCATCCCATCGCACAATTCAAAAAGGATGATCTGGACGAGCGCAGTGTCCTCTATCGGCTGCTCGCAGAGCGCGTTTGGAACCCCCAGCGCATTCTTCGAATGGGGGGAATAGAGTGACGAACGAAGCCGACACCTGCCGAAAATTCGTCGTGCCCAAGCTGCAATCGGCGGGGTGGGATAATGAACCCCATTCCATCGCCGAGCAGCGCACCATCACGGATGGTCGCGTCATTCCCGTGGGCAAAGGCTTCGTCCGCAAGCCGCCCAAGCGGGTGGACTACCTGCTGCGCTACACGCGGGACTTTCCGCTCGCCGTGGTCGAGGCGAAGGCCGGCTACAAATCCGCGACCGATGCCGTGCAGCAGGCCCGCGACTATGCGGAAATCCTCGGCCTCAAATATGCCTACGCCACCAACGGCGCCGAAATCATCGAGATCGACTATCTCAAGGGGACGGAAACGCGCGTCGCCGACTTCCCCGCGCCCGACGACCTTTGGCGGCGGTATCAGGCGGGCAGCGGGATCGACACGCCCGAGCGCGTCGAACACCTGATCGCCCCCTACAATACGGTCGGCGGCAAGCCGCCGAGATACTACCAGCAGATCGCCATCAACCGCACGGTCGAAGCCATCCTTGCCGGAAAGAAGCGCCTGCTTCTCACGATGGCGACAGGAACAGGCAAGACCATCGTGGCCTTCCAGATTTGCTGGAAGCTCTGGTCGAGCCGCTGGAACACGACCGGGGAACATCGCAAGCCGCGCATCCTGTTCCTCGCCGACCGCAACATCCTCATCGACGACCCGAAGGACAAGACCTTCACGCCCTTCGGGGACGCGCGCCATAAGATCGAATCCGGCGAGATCGTCAAAAGTCGGGAAATGTATTTCGCCATCTATCAGGCGCTCGCCGAGGACGAGCGCCGCGCGGGGCTTTTCCGCGATTATCCGCCGGACTTCTTCGACCTCATTATCGTCGACGAATGTCACCGGGGAAGCGCGCGGGACGACAGTTCGTGGCGTGTCATCCTTGAGCATTTCAAGCCTGCCTATCAGCTCGGCATGACGGCCACGCCGCTGCGCGAGGACAACCGCGACACTTATCTCTATTTCGGAAACCCGATCTACGAATACAGCCTGCGCCAGGGCATCGACGACGGTTTCCTCGCACCCTACCGCGTGCATCGCGTCGTCACCCAATGGGACGCGGCAGGCTGGCGGCCGAGCAAGGACGAGGTTGACCGCTTCGGCCGCGCGATTCCCGACGATGAATACCAGACCAAGGATTTCGAGCGATCTATCGCCTTGCGCGCCCGCACGGAGGCTATCGCCCGCCACCTGACCGACTTCCTCAAGAAGACCGACCGCTTCGCCAAGACCATCGTGTTCTGCGTCGATCAGGAACACGCCTCGGAAATGCGGCAGGCGCTGGTCAACCTCAATGCCGATCTTGTGGCGCAGTATCCCGACTATGTGGCGCGCGTCACCGCCGACGAGGGCGCCATCGGGCGCGGCCACCTGTCGAAGTTCCAAGATCTCGAAACCAAAACGCCGGTGATCCTCACATCGTCGCAACTGCTGACGACCGGCGTCGATGCACCGACCTGCAAGAATGTCGTGCTGGCGCGCGTTGTCGGGTCCATGAGCGAGTTCAAGCAGATCATCGGGCGCGGGACGCGCCTGCGCGATGACTACGGCAAGCTGTGGTTCAACATCCTCGACTATACCGGCTCGGCCACCCGCATGTTCGCCGACCCGGACTTCGACGGTGATCCGGCCCGGATCACAGAAGAAGAAGTGAACGACGCCGGTGAGACCACCGCAACGACGGAGATCGTCCCCGAAGGGCAGGAACCGGAGCCTGCCCCGCCCGAGGAAGGCGAACCCGGCGTGATCGAACCGCCGACCGGCGAGCCGCGCAAATTCTATTTCGACGGCGGCCAGGTCGAAGTCGTGGCCCATCTGGTCCACGAGCTTGATCCGAACGGCAAACAGCTTCGCGTCGTCAAATACACCGACTATGCCGCTGAAAGCGTCCGGTCACTCGCGCCGACCTCCGCCGAGCTTCGCAAGCGTTGGGCGGACGCAGACCAGCGCAGCGAGATCATCGCCGCGCTGGCCGAACGCGGCATCGACTTCGACGTGCTGGCCGAACAGACGGGCCAGACCGACGCCGACCCCTTCGACCTGCTTTGCCATCTGGCCTTCAATGCGCCGCTCCGCACCCGGCGCGAGCGGGCGCAGCGCCTCAAGGCCGAGCGCAAGGACTATTTCGAGAAGTTCTCCCCCGAGGCGCGTCAGGTGCTCGACGAGCTTCTGGAAAAATATGCGGAACACGGCGACGCGCAGTTTGTCCTGCCCGACGTGCTCAAGGTTCCGCCGATCTCAACCCACGGCCAGCCCGCCGAAATCATCAAGCTGTTCGGCGGCCCCGATGAGCTTCGCCGGGCCGTAACCGACCTGCAAGGACTGCTCTATGGCGCGAATTAAAAAGAAGAACGGCGCAGACGCGGCACCGATGACGACCTCCCAGATGCTCGGGAGCGTTCTCAAGTCCGCGCGCGACATCATGCGCAAGGACAAGGGGTTGAACGGCGACCTCGACCGTCTGCCGCTGCTGACATGGATCATGTTCCTCAAATTCCTCGACGACCTGGAACAGCAGCGCGAGGAGGAAACCATGCTGTCCGGCAAGAAGTTCAAGGCCGCCATCGAAGCCCCGTATCGCTGGCGCGATTGGGCCGCCGATCCGCAGGGCATCACGGGCGATGAGCTGCTTTCCTTCATCAACTCCGACGAAGCCGTGCGTGAGGATGGCAAGAAAGGCCCCGGCCTGTTCGCCTATCTGCGCTCGCTCTCAAGCTCCAACGGTGACAACCGCCGCGACGTGATCGCCACCGTATTCAAGGGCGTCGATAATCGCATGAAGAGCGGTTATCTGCTGCGCGACATTATCAACAAGATAGGTGGGATTCATTTCACGTCGTCGGACGAGCTTCACACCCTCGGCGCGCTTTACGAGTCCATGCTCCGCGAAATGCGCGATGCAGCCGGCGATTCCGGCGAGTTTTATACGCCACGCGCCGTCGTCCGCTTCATGGTGGAAGTCACCGACCCACGCCTTGGCGAAACCGTGCTCGACCCGGCCAGCGGCACGGGTGGTTTTCTGGTGGAGGCGTACAACCACCTTGAGAAGCAGGTGAAGACCATCGCCGACCGCAAGCGTCTGCAAAACGACACCATCGCCGGCTGCGAACCCAAATCCCTGCCTTATCTGCTATGCCAGATGAACCTGCTGCTGCACGGGCTCGACGCGCCGCAGATCGACCCCGGCAACGCCCTGCGCTTCAAGCTCTCCGAGATAGGCGAGAAAGAGCGCGTCGATGTGATTCTTACCAACCCGCCTTTCGGCGGGGAGGAGGAAAAGGGCATCCAGGGCAACTTCCCCGAAGACCGCCAGACGGCGGAAACCGCGCTGCTGTTCCTCCAGCTCATCATGCGCAAGCTCAAGCGCAAGCCGACCCCGGTGGGACGCCCGGCGCGCGCTGCCGTGGTGGTGCCGAATGGAACGCTGTTCGGCGATGGCGTATGCGCTCGGATCAAAGAGGAGCTTCTCAAGGAGTTCAACCTTCATACCGTCGTGCGGTTGCCTAACGGAGTGTTCGCACCGTACACCGGCATCCCGACCAACATCCTGTTCTTCGACCGCTCCGGGCCGACGAAAGAGGTTTGGTACTACGAACAGCCCTTGCCCGAGGGCCGCAAGAACTACACCAAGACCCAGCCCATGCAGTTCGACGAGTTCAAGGGCTGCATCGCGTGGTGGGCAAAGCGCGAGGAAAACGATCAGGCGTGGAGGGTGTCGGCCAAGGAACTGCTTGACGCTAACTGCAATCTCGACCGCAAGAATCCGCGCGCCAGGGTGGATTTCGAGCACCTGCCGCCGGATCAGCTTGCCGATGACATCCTCAAGAAGGAACTGCGGATCGCCGAGCTGATGCGGGAGATCAAGGCGGCGTTGGGGGCGAACGCATGAGTGCAGTTTGGCCAACCGTCGCGCTTGGTGAGCTGATCGGCCATCGAAAAGAATTCATCACCATTGATGACCTCAAAACCTACCGTCGCCCGCGCGTCCAGCTTCACGCGCAGGGTATTGTGTTGCGCGATGCCGTGCCTGGCGCAGAGATCAAAACTAAAAAGCAGCAAGTCGCCCGCGCAGGCGAATTTCTTGTCGCTGAGATTGATGCGAAGGTCGGTGGCTTTGGCATCGTTCCTGACGACCTCGATGGGGCAATCGTCAGCAGCCACTATTTCCTTTACGGTCATAAGCCGGATCGCCTGGACAACAAATACCTTGGATGGTTCGTTAAGACGCGCGCTTTTCGTCAACAGGTCGAGGCACAGGGATCAACGAACTACGCTGCGATCCGGCCTAACGACGTGCTTGGTTATGAAATCCCCCTCCCGCCGGTCGACGAGCAGCGCCACATCGTCGCGCGCATCGAGGAACTGGCTGCGAAAGCGGCGGAGGCGCGCGAGTTGCGTTCGTCGGCATTGGATGAGCTTGCTGCTTTGCGTTCCGCTCAATCCCGCAGAGTATTTGAATCGCTGCGCGCTGCGACGGTGCCACTTGAAATGGTGTGCAGCGCAATCATCGACAATTTGCACAGCAATCCGATCTACGCCGAGGGCGGCACAGTGCCCTGCATTCGCTCGTCGGATGTTGGATTCGGTGTTCTGGACTTAGCTGAGGCGCGCCGTACCGACGAAGCCGAATATCGACGGCGCACCGTTCGCGGCGAACCTCAGGCAGACGACATCGTGCTCGTTCGCGAAGGTGGCGGCACGGGAAAATGTGCGCTCGTGTTGCCAGAGCATCGGTTTAGCCTCGGACAAAGAGTGATGATGCTTAGGCCGGATCAGAACAAGGTTCTGCCGAAATTCTTTCTCTACCAACTTCTGTCGCCGACCATTCAGGAAGACCACGTTCAGCCGCTTTCTAAGGGGTCTGCATCGCCGCACCTCAATATCGGCTCGCTACGCCAGTTCCCATTCTTGCTACCAAGCGTAGGCGAGCAGGCGCAGATCGTCGAAAGCCTCGACGCTCTGCAAGCCAAGCTCGATGCCGTCAAAGCGCTCCAAGCCGAAACCGCCGCCGAGCTGGGCGCCATGCTTCCGGCGATTCTCGACAAGGCGTTCAAGGGGGAATTGTGACCGCATGAGTGTCGCGACCACGCCATCCGCGCCCCTGACCGAAAAGGCCGCTCTTGCGGACCTTTTGGCATGGGCGGAGAAACGGCCTGCTTGGCAGAAAGATGCGCTTCGCCGGCTGGTCACAGGTGCAACGCTCGACGATCAGGCGATTGCAGAACTTACAGAGCTTTGCCTCGATCCCGCGCGCGCCCATACGCCGATTTCGCAATCGCATATCGTGGCCGAAACCAGTGCAGCAGAGCCGATTTCCCTTGTTTCGATAAAGAACCCCACCGCCATCAACGCGCTTGCCAGCCAGCAGGAGTTATCCTTCGAGCCTTCCGGGCTGACGGTAATTTACGGCGACAACGGTTCGGGAAAGTCTGGCTATGTCCGAGTCCTGAAGCACGCATGTCGGTCACGGGACGAGAAGTTCGCAATCCATAGGGATTTGGAGGATAAGACCGACACGCCGCAATCTGCAGAGATATGTTTCACGCGGGGTGTGAACACCGAACAATTCAATTGGACGCCCGACGGCGAGCCGCACGGCGACCTGCCATCGGTCAGCATCTTCGACTCCCGAAGCGCAAGCATCCATGTCGAAAGCACCAACGAGGTAGCCTATATCCCCCGGCCAATGCGGTTGCTGGAGGCGCTGGCCGATGCTTCCGACCGCATTAAAACGGCGCTCGACGGCAAGATCGCAACGCTCAAGAGCCAGGTTCCGCTTGCGATTTCAAACCCCTCGCAGAGCAGGGAAACGGCTGCCGGCAGCTACGTCTTCGGGTTGAGCGCGAAATCCAACATCCCGCAGCTTGATAAGCTCGCCGCGTTTACCGATCAGGAAACCGCTCGCCTCACCACGCTGGAAGCCGACTTCGCTCAAGACCCCAAGCGCGCCGTGGCACGGCTTGATAATCAGCGCGGTGAAGTGGAGCGCATCCAGACGACCCTTCAAACCCTTATTGGCGCGACGAGCGCGGCGGCGTTCGTGGAAATCAATGCGCTGCGAAAGACACATGGCGATGCCGTGGAAGCCGCGTCGTTAGCATCGCAACAGCTATTCAGCGCATCGCTGTTGCCCGAGGTAGGCCAAGCCGCCTGGCAAAAACTGTGGGAGGCCGCCCGCACCTATGCGGACACTGTGGCCTATCCCGGCAAGACATTCCCTTCGAGCGAACCGGATACGCTTTGCGTGCTTTGTCAGCAGCCCCTCGGAGCTGACGCAATGGTGCGCCAGCAGACATTCGAGTCGTTTGTAAAAAGCTCGACGAAGGCTGATGAAGCGACGGCGCGCGCGAAGCTGGATGCCGCGCTCACGCAGTTGAAAGGGCGGATGCTGCGCCTTGGCGATGTGCTGAAATCCGGCAAATTCCTCGCCACCGAGATCGGCGATGCGGCGCTTGCCCAGCAAGTCCGCCGGGCCTTTGTCGTGGTGCTTTGGCGGCTTCGGGCAATGGTCAGGGCATACGGCGAGCCCAAGCCGCTTGGCGCTGATCCGCTCCAGGCACTTACGGCGCTCGCAACCGATCTCAAGACCCGTGCCGCGCAGCTTTCCGCCGATACGCAGAGCGACGACTACCAGAAACTGAAATCCGAATACCTTGAACTCAAGGAGCGTGCCGCCCTTGCGCCTCTGCTCCCGGACATCAAGGCGCAAATTGCGCGCCTCAAGGAAATCGAGTCGATCAACACCGCGCTGAAGGCGACCGCCAAGAAGCCGATCACCGATAAAAACAAGGAACTCTCGGATCGTATGGTGACGGACGCGCTGCGCGGTCGGTTTGCGCGCGAGATCGGAAAACTCAAACTGTCCAGAATGCCGGTCGAGCTTCGTAAGGAGAAAGACCGGCAGGCCGTATCGTATTTTCGCGTCGCGTTGGTGGAGAATCCCAACGCCAAGGTCGGCGAGATATTCAGCGAAGGCGAGCACCGCTGCGTCGCGCTCGCCGCGTTCCTCGCCGAGCTGGTCACGGCACAGCGTTATTCCGGCATCGTTTTCGACGATCCGATGTCATCGCTCGATCACATCCACAGAGGCGCGGTTGCGTCGCGGCTGGTGGAGGAGGCGGAACACCGCCAAGTCGTCGTATTCACGCATGACCTTGTGTTCCTGTACGAACTTCGCCGCGAAGCGGAAAAGGCAAACTGGCCAATCGCGTTTCGCAACGTCCGGCGTCAACAAGACAAGCCCGGCTACATTGAAAATGAGTTGCCGGACAAGGCGAAATCCGGGCTTGAGATGTGCAATGCGCTGCGGTCGTCGTTGAAGGCGGCGAAACCCGGCTTTGACAAGCTGACCGATACGCAACGCACCATCTTCTGCAAAGGCACTATTGGTCAGTTGCGCGATGCCTGGGAACAGGCGATCTCTGACTATATCCGCCCCGTGCTTGAACGGTTCGATAACAAGGTCAAGCCGACCTCAATGTTCAAGCTCGGCATTCTCACCGAGGACGACGTGAAGCGCGTTATGGCCGCCCAATCGAGGCTATCCGAAGATCTTCATTCGTCAGCACAGGCGTTGAATCCCGAAGCTGTATCACTTGATGACCTGATTAATGAAGTGAAGGCGCTAGAAGGCTGGATTCAGTCTATACGTGACCGCCAAAAGAATGCGGTCAAACCCACGTTGAATTAAGAATGTTTCGCTGCGCCAAAGATCATTGGATGAGTATTCCTAGGTGTAGCGACAAAAGCCTGATGATACGGGAACGTGTGCTACAGGTGAAATGTTCCAGAATTGGAGAAACCGCGGATGGGTAGCCCACCGCAGGAAAAACTTTGCCGAGTCTTGGCTCTCGATGGCGGGGGCGCGAAGGGATTCTATACGCTTGGCGCGCTGAAGGAGATCGAGGGCATTATTGGTTGTCCGGTCAGCGAGAAATTCGACCTCATCTACGGGACATCTACGGGGGCCATTATCGCGGCGCTGCTCGGTCTGGGAAAGTCGGTCGATGATGTCGAGGCTCTCTACCGGGCGCATGTCATCAAGATCATGTCGCGTTGGCTGGCCCAGCGAAAATCGGCCGCGCTTGAGGAACTGGCGGCTGAAGTATTCGGCGACCTGAGGTTCGGCGCCTTCAAGACGAACGTCGGCATTGTGGCAACGCGCTGGTCGGAAGAGCGGCCCATCATCTTCAAAACGAATGTCGCGCAAGCTTTCTCCGGCAAGGCGACCTTCGAGCCCGGCTTCGGCTGCACTATCGGGGACGCGGTTATAGGGTCTTGCTCGGCATATCCGTTTTTCACGAAAAAGTTCGTGACGACGGCACGCGGCGAGCGCATCGAGGTCAGGGACGGCGGCTTCGTCGCGAACAACCCGACCCTATACGCCATCGCTGACGCCACGGAATCGTTCGGCTTTGCCCGGAAAGACGTGCGGGTGGTGAGCATCGGGGTCGGAGAGTATCCGTCGCCGAAGCTTCCCGCCTGGAGCGTGCGAAAGTGGGCCAGCAAGCTCCCTACGATGAAATTCCTCCAGAAGACGCTTGAGATAAGCACGCAATCTATGGACCAACTCCGCAAAGTCCTTTTCCGCGATGTGCCGACCATCCGTATTCACAACAAATATACGCAGCCAGACCTCTCAACAGACATGCTTGAGGTGGACATGGCGAAGCTCGGACTGCTGTGGCAGCGCGGGCGCGATTCCGCCCGTGATGCGGAAGCCGATTTGAAGAAATTTTTGCTTTAGGAGAGTGTGGTGGCGATCGCAGAGAGGCAGCTTGAGACGTGGGCAAAGCAAGGCTCCACGGGTCAGTTCACCGGCACCTACAACACCATGCGCGGGCACTTGCTCGATACGAGCGCGCCGTACCGGGTCGCCAACACCGAAGTCTTCCTCCAAGGCTCCTATGGCAACGACACGAACGTCTACGCCGACAGCGATGTGGACGTGGTGCTGAAGCACACCGGCGCCTACTGCTATGATCTCAGCCATCTTTCGCCGGAGCATAGGGCGAACTACGAACGCGCATCGGGAGGTGGCGTGCAGTACGGCTACGACCAATTCAAGGCGCACGCCGAGGATTACATCAAGCGCCTCTATAACGGCGTCCGAGTCGGAAAGAAGGCCGTGTTCGTGCCCGGCAACAATGGGCGGCGTGACGCGGACATTCTCATCTGCCAGGAATTTCGCCGCTACATTTCCTACGAGCCCGGCAACATTCTCTACCACGAAGGCGTGGCGTTCTTCTCCGGCGGGAATCGCATCGACAACTTCCCCAAGCAACACTCGGCGAATTGCACCTCGAAGCATCAAGCGACCAACGGCAACTTCAAGCCAATGGTGCGGGTCTTCAAGAACATGCGGAACACGATGATTGAGAAAGGCTACCTCGCCGACGGCGTGGCGCCCTCTTATTTTATCGAAGGGATGCTCTGGAATGTTCCGGTTGACAAGTTCATCGGCAGCTACGGATATATGTTCGTCGCCTGCTACAACTGGATCGTGAATGCGGACGTGTCGAAGCTCGCCTGCGCGAATAATTTATATTGGCTTGTGCAGGATAATTCGTCAGTGTGCTGGCCTACGGTGAACTTTCAGACCTTCACCTCTGCGCTCAAGGCGTATTGGGAAAGTTGAGCTTTCAGTCCGCCGCCCAGGGTGTCATTGTGCCTTTCCATTTTTTGGAATGGGTGGCGACAGGTTTAAGGGGCGAAGCTTCGACCTCTTTTGGCCTGCTTTCTCCCGACGCTCGTTTATGATGTGCGGACGTTTATGACGGCTTGGATCGCCGTTGAGAATCCACAAATCCAGTGCCCTTATCCTGGTGGTATCGCAGTTGGTATCGACTTGGTGACCTGAGCGGAAAGCCTAATGCTTACAATGCCCGCTCAAACCCGTTGACCATCGAGTGGGAGTGAGGGGCTATTTGCATGCTTTGAGCGCTGGTTCGAGCAGCAAGGTCAGTTCCTGGCGCGTGGCGCCGTCGCGAGCCTGAAATGAGATCATCTGCATCACGCCGTGAATGAACGCCGCCATCTGCTGCGTATCCGTGCCCGCACTAAGCTCTCCCTCTCTCCGGCCACGCTCGATTCGCGCCGCGATTAGCTCGCGAGTCTTTCGCCGCTTATCCATCAGGTGCCGCCTCGCGCCTTCGTTGGCGGGCAGGTCATTCACCACGCCCAGGACAAGAAGGCAGCCGCCTGGACGCCTGGACAACGCCACGTCGATGCTTGCCACGAGCATGGCTCGGAGACCTTCGCGAACGGTCGGCGCACTCTCAAGAAGCTGCATGGGAACAGCTCCCACGGTCGCAACGTAGCGGTCGACCGCTTCGCAGAAGGCGGCTTCCTTCGATCCAAACGCCGCGTAGAAGCTGGGCGGCGCTATGCCGGCGGCCGAGGTCAGCTCCGTAAGCTGAGCACCCTCGTACCCTCTCGCCCAGAAGACCTCCATCAGCGCTTCTAACGCGCCTTCTCGATCAAAACCGCGCGGTCGTCCACGAGAGCCCATATGGATCCAATTATGTAAAAGTCACTACATTATTGATTGATCGAGCAGACCGACCAGGATATCTATTCTATAAATATCACTACAAAATTAGGTTGTCATGCAGGTCTTGGAGCCGTTGGCCGTCATCAAAGAGTTCTTCTCGCGGGCAGCGAATGCGGAGAACGTGGAAGAGATCGCGGAGCTTATCAGTGATGACGTCGATTGGTACGTCGCGGGCGATATAGGGCAAGTACCGTGGATCGGGCGCAGGAACGGCAAGTCAGGCGCAGCCAACTTCTACGCGCAAATCCGTGCTGAAATCACCTCCGAACGCTTCGAGCTGAAGGACATGTTGGTGCAAGGGAACCGCGTGCTCGCCATAGGGGAACTTGCGTCTCGCGTGAATCGAACCGGGAAGCTGATCGAATCCGAGTTCATCTTCGATTTCGTCGTAGAACAGGGGGTGATTACGCGCTTTCGCCTCTTCGAGGACAGCTTCGCGGTAGCGCAAGCATGCGTATAACCCGTCAACGCATCGAATTACCCGACTGGGGTTAGCACCGGGCGGCCGCCGAAATGCGCCAGCAGGTTGTCCAGGACAAGCTGGATCGTCGCTTGCACGGCTTCTGGCGAGCGGCCGGCGATATGGGGGGTGAGAATGACGTTCCTCAGCTCCGCCAGTCCGCTTGGCACAATTGGCTCTCCCTCGACCACATCAAGAGCAGCGCCGCCAATGCGGCCATGCTTCAGGGCGTCAATCAGGGCAGCTGTATCCACCACGCTGCCCCGCGCGATGTTGACGAGAAAACCATCGGCACCAAGGGCATCGAGCACAACCGCATCCACGAGGTGCCTCGTCGTTTTGCCACCGGGTATGGCGACGACCATAAAGTCCGACCACGCGGCCAGGGCCGCTGGCGTGGGGAGGTAGAGCCAGGGCGATCCGTCACGACGCCTGCGGCTGTGATAGGCGATCGTCATGCCAAAGCCTCCGGCTCCCCGCCGGGCGATCTGCTCGCCGATATTCCCTAATCCGAGAACACCCAGCTTCTTGCCGGAGATCATGGGGCGCGACTCACGGGACCCCGCCCACTCGCCGCGTCTCACCGCCGCATCAACCTGCACGACACCACGCGCGATCGCCATGAGCAGGGCCATCGCATGGTCCGCAACCGAAGCGTCATTGGTGCCAGGACCATGGGTGACGACAATGCCTCGTGCTTCGGCAGCAACCATGTCGACATTCTCATAGCCTGCACCGAGGGCGCAGATGATTTCGAGTTTTGGCAAGGCAGCTATCTCACCAGCGCTGAATCCCGTCGAACCGTTCGTCAGCACGGCGCGGATGCCGTCACCCCTCGTCGTTATGATCGTCGCCCGTTCTGACGCATTGGATGCATAGTGAACTTCAAAGCCTTCGGCCTCGATCTGGCACAAGCTTTCGGGTGCAAGCTCGGTGGCGACAAGGAGAGGGATCGGCATATGTGGACCTTGCTCAGCGGGCGGCACTGGAACGACCGAACGTTTTTCGAGGGCAATCGCCAATGAGGCAAAAGTTAACCTGGTGAATTGATATTACATATATTGCTTGTGGTAACGTCGGTCCTTGACGGTAAGGAAAACTCCCGAGGATGCCCATAGACGCACCAAGCTGCATTCCAGCGAGCGTCAGCCGGGAGCGACTGGAGCTAGTGGTTTCGCTGTCCATGCCGCGCAAGGGCACCTGGTCTGGGTGATCCGAAATGGGTCTTCAACCTTGGCTACTTCCTGACCGTGGCCGAAGAGCTCCAATTCGTTCGTGCCCCGAAAAAACGCATGTCCATCGATCCGGGCCGTCGCGAAGCAGCAAAGAGCGGGAACACAACCTCTCTCGTGCCCCAGTCAATGCTTGCCGCGCCTGCCCCCGCCTCGAGGCGGCAGCTAGAGCTCAGGCGCGCTCCATGACGCCGCTGACGAAATCATAGGATGCCTCCAGTAGATGGAGGGCGCCTTCGGGGCGCAGCTGGCTCGAATAGAGGTTGAAGGCCGAGACCGGGAAGGCAATGCTGCGAAAGAGCGCGCGGCGGGCGAACCAGGCAGCAAAGCGCGGCTCGGGCGAGGCACTGGTCAGCCGTCCGAGCGTGACGTGCGGAACGAAATTCCGCCTCTCTGGCGGTACTCCGGCTTCCCTTAAGACGCGCTCGATACGGCGCCGCAATGCCATGAGGTGTTGATGGCACCCCTCCTCCAGACCTGCCCAGAGCGTATGCGGCAGACCGCGCGGCGGAAAGACACCAAGCCCCGCGAGACGAAGCTCGAAGGGTGGCGCGACGACGCTCGAGAGAAATTCGCCGATCTCATAGAAGGTCGCGTGGTCGACCTCGCCGATGAAGCGCAGGGTCAGATGGAAATCATCCACGGGCGTCCAGTGGACCCCCGGCAGGCCGACGCAAAGCGGCTCCAGCGCCACTTGAGCTTCCTCGGGCATGGGCAAGGCGATGAAGAGGCGGGGCATGGCCTTCTCCGGCTGCAAATTCATGGCCTTCGGCTGCAAGACTAGGCGTCCTTCATGGCCTTGCCAAACCCCGAGCAGTTCCATAAGGCTCTGCGGGCCTTGAAAAATTGCCCGCGGCATCGCCCCGGGCTCCATCGAACGGACGTCTTCTTGCAGGCCGAGGAACTCTATCGCGAGGTCGACGAGGAGCTGCAGCGGGAAAAGCTGCTGTCTCTCTGGCGCCGCTATGGCAAGCTCGCGATCGCCATCATCGTCATCGCGCTTTTGGCCGTGGGCGGCTATTTCGGCTGGCGCTATTACCAACAGCGGCAGGCGCGTGCCGCCGCCTTTGCCTATGCGGCGGCGCAGGAAACGCTGCAAAAGGGCGATGCCAAACAGGCGGGTCAGGATTTCGCCGGCCTGGCGTCCGGCAGCGGCGGCTATGCCGCCCTCGCCAGCCTGCGCCTTGCGCAAGTGCGCCTCGGTGCCGACGATACGAACGGCGCCATCACGATTCTCGACCAGTTGGCGGACAACGGCTCGGCCGATCCGATCTTTCGCGCTGTTGCCGCCTTGTCCTCCGTTTCCTTGCAGATCGATGCCGGGGATCCCGCGACACTGAGGGCGCGGCTGCAAAAGCTGATCGATGCCGGCGGCCCCTGGCGCTTCAACGCGCGTGAAATGCAAGCGCTGCTCGACATCCGGACAGGCAATCTCAAAGCTGCCGAGGAGAGTTTCGATGCCCTTTCAAGCGACGCTGACGCCCCCCAGGATCTGCAAAGCCGTGCCGCCGAACTGCGCGACGCACTGAGCGCGAAGCTCAAGGCTGAGCCCTCGACGAACCCGACACCACCGGCTACCGAGTGAACCCCAGCCAACACGTCACGTCGGCGAGCTGCCGTTCATCCGCCAAGCGCGGTTCCTGATCCTGGAGCTTTCAACCATGCCATCCCGTCGCCGTCTGCTCCTGGCCACCGCCGCCGCTCTGCCCCTGGGTGCCTGCGGCTGGCTCGGCCAAGATGAGGGACCGCCGCTGCCAGGCGTGCGCAAGTCCGTCCTCATGACCACGCCCGGTCCGGTAGCGGACGTAGCCGCGGCCGGGGTGAGCATCGATCTTCCCGCACCCAACGCCCAACCGGAATGGCCGCAGGCCTTCGCCAATCTCGCCCATGTGACCGGGCGCGCGGCCGGTACGGGCACTTTAAGCGAGGCCTGGTCGACCAGCATCGGTGCCAGCGCCTCCTCGAGCTACCCGCTCCTGGGTTCGCTCGTCGCTGCCCAGGGTCGGATCTTCGGCGTCGATTCCGAGGGGCGGGTCACCGCGCTCGACGGCTCGTCGGGCAAAGAGATCTGGTCGCAGCATATCAGCCGGCTCGGCGACAGTGACCGTGTCGCCGGTGGTGCGGCCGCCTACGACAACGGCCTCCTCTTCGTGACCTATGGCAATGGCTGGGTCGTGGCGCTGGATGCCAATGACGGCAAGGAGGTCTGGCGCCGGCAATTGAATTCGCCGCTACGCAGCGCGCCCACGGCGGCACCGGGCAACGTTCTGGTAAGGACCGCCGACAACCAGCTCTACTCGCTCAATCCCACCACGGGCGAGTTGCGCTGGCGGCATGCCGGCGCCTTCGAGCAGGCCGGCATCCTGGGCGGTTCGCCGGCCGCCGTCCTCGGCACCACGGTCATCGTCGCCTATTCCTCGGGTGAGGTCTTCGCTCTTCTCCTGGACGATGGACGCGAGCTCTGGACCGAAACCGTGCTCGGCGGACGCAGCATCCTGGCCCTCGATACGATCACCGACATCACGGCAGCACCCGTTATCGCCGACGGCACGGTCTACATCGCCGGCGGTGCTGGCGAGATGGCGGCCTTGATGCTGGATCGTGGCACCCGCGTCTGGGACAACCAGATCAGCTCCCTGGAAACGCCCGCCCTCGCCGGCAACGTTCTCTACGTCATCACCGAGGCGGGCGAGTTGGTCTGTCTCCTGCGCCAGAGCGGCGCCGTTCGCTGGGTCCAGCACATCGCGACGCAGGCCGGGCTGACGAAGCTGCCGTCAAACACCAGCTGGACCGGCCCGCTTTTGGTCGGCGATTCGCTGATCGTGGCCGGCTCATCAGGCGACGTTTTGAGCTTCAGCCCCAATGATGGCAGCTTTCAGCAGCACTACGCCGGTGGAACGCCCATCCGCCAGCCGCCCATCGTTGCCAACGGTACTGTCTACGTCCTGGACGACAAGTCGCGTGTGACGGCCCTTCGCTAAGTCCTGGGGCCGAGCGCCTCGCGACGGACTCCCGTCGCGGGGCGGCTTGCTCTAGACTAGGCACTCTTTCAGTCGACGGCCGCGCCGGCGACGTTCGTCCCACCCGCCTCCTCTCATGTGGGGCGGCACGTCCTGAGGCTGTCTTTCAAAGCCATGCGCACGCTCGCCATCCTGGGCCGACCAAATGTCGGCAAGTCAACTTTGTTCAATCGCCTGACCGGCAGCAGGCGAGCCCTGGTGCACGACATGCCGGGCGTCACGCGCGATCGGCTGGAGGCCAAGGGTCGCCTTGGCGAACTCGAGTTCAACGTGATCGACACGGCTGGCATGGACGTGGGCGACACAGGCGGCCTCGAGGCGCGGTTGACGGCTCAAAGCCTGGCTGGGCTGGCCGAGGCCGATGTTGGCATCCTCCTGGTTGATGCCAAAGGCGGCATCACGGGCCTGGATGCCGATCTTGCTAAAATGCTGCGCTGCAAGGCGGGCAAGCCGATCCTCTTGGTTGCCAACAAAGCTGAAAGCCGGGCGGCACAGAGCGGCATTGGCGAGGCCTGGAGCCTTGGCCTGGGCGAGCCCATCGCCATCTCGGCGGAGCATGGCGATGGCATGCCCGACCTCCTGGCGGCCCTGCGCCCCTATCTGGCACCGCCGCCGACCGAGGCGGAGGACGGGGAAGAAAGAGCTGTCCTTGGACAGGATGAGGATGAGGCCGACGACGGCGACGATTGGTTTCGCTTAGCCGTGGTCGGCAGACCCAATGTCGGCAAGTCCTCACTCATCAATCGCCTGCTGCAGTCGGAACGGCTGCTGACCGGTCCGGAGCCTGGCCTCACCCGTGACTCCGTCCAGGTGATGTTCGAATGGCAGGGCAAACGCATCGAGTTGGTCGATACAGCCGGGCTCAGGCGTAAGGCCAGGATCGACCATCAGGTGGAGAAACTCTCCGCCTCCTCGACGGTCCGCTCGATCCGGGGCGCTCATGTGGTCCTCCTCCTGGTTGATGCCACCGCTCCTTTGGAACACCAGGATCTGACCATCGCCAATCTGGCTCTCGACGAGGGCCGGGCGCTGGTCGTGGCCGCCAATAAATGGGACTTGATCGAGGAGCCGGAGGAAGCGCTGAGCGAGCTTCGCTACAAGATCGAGGAGAAGCTGGCGCAGATCAAAGGAGTCGAGTTAGCCGTCGTCTCGGCAAAGACCGGGCGCGGCCTGGATCGGCTCCTGGAAGCAGCCACGGTCGCACATGCGCGCTGGCGCAAGCGCATTCCGACCCACAAGCTCAATCAATGGCTCCATGCGGCACTCGAGCGTCATCCGCCGCCAATGGCGCAGAACCGGCGCATCAAGATCCGCTTCATGACACAGGTGGCGACAAGGCCGCCGCGCTTTGCGCTCTTCGCCAACAAGTCCGCCGACATGCTGCCCGAGAGCTATCTGCGCTATCTGGCAGCGGGCCTTCGCGAGGCATTTGACCTCGACGGCGCGCCCTTGCATCTCATGGTGCGGCACGGCGAAAACCCCTACGACAAGAAATAGGCTCCATGCGGTGAAGTTGCCGCCCGGCATCGCCTGGCTCCTTGCGCCGCGCTGGCCCGCCTTGGCCTTCGCGTTGCGCACGACGGTCACCTCGCTGGTAGCGCTGGCGATCGCCTTCCTCATGGACATGGACGATCCGGGCTGGGCCGCAACCACGGTCTGGATCGTGGCTCAGCCCGAGCGCGGCATGTCGCTCGCAAAGGCCCGTGCTCGAATTCTGGGTACGCTCACCGGCGCCGCAGTAGCGCTCGCCCTTGCGGCTACCTGCATTCAGACACCCGAATTATTTTTGAGCGGCCTTGCGATCTGGATCGGCATCTGCACGGGCATTGCCACGCTTCTGCGCAATTTCCGCGCCTACAGCGCCGTGCTCGCCGGCTATACGGCGGCCATGATAGCCATCGGCGCCGCCAGCCAACCCGAGAATGTTTTCGACATCGCCATCGCGCGGCTGCTCTACGTCCTGCTGGGCATCCTCTGCGAGACGGTCGCCACCTCGATTCTTACACCCGGAAGTGCGGCGCGCGGTCTGGACCGGAAGATCCGCCTGGCGCTCAGCCGCGTCGCCGCAGCCAGCAGTCAGGCACTTCGAGGCAAGCTGCAGCCGGGGCCGCAAATGGGCCGGCTCGTGAGCGAGATCAACGCATTGGACACCGCGGCCGAGTATGCCGCCGCTGCCTCGAGCGAGATCGACCGTCATTCGGGCCACATCCGTCAGATCATCACGAGCCTTTTGATCCAGCTCTCCGCCGCGCATTCGACGAGCCGACGCATCGCCCGGACTCCGCTCTATGCCATAACGCATCAGCGAATCGCCCGCGCTCAGGCCGAAGCGAAGCGCCTTTTCGACGAAATTCCGGGACTTCTGGATCGCCTCGCGGACAAGGAGATCCTGTCACGCGTGAGGACACTTCGGCAAAGTCTCGCCGTCGACCAGCCATTGACCGACGAGGGGAAAAGCGCCGCTGCCACCCAGACGCGCTTTCTCCTCGACCGGCTGGACGTGATCCTGCGTTCGCTCGAGCAGGAACTTGTGCATCTGATCGGCCTGAAGGGTGACGTCCTGGCCTCCCGTGGTCGAACAGTTCACCATCGCGACGTTCAGGGGGCATGGATCAACGGCGTGCGCGCCACCTTGTCGGTCTGCCTTGCATCCTTCCTCTGGATTGCCTCTGCCTGGCAGGATGGCGGCTCGTTTGTGATCATCGTGGCCGTGGTCTGCGCGCTTTTCGCGACCCGCGACAACCCGGTGGCCGGTAGCCTGGCCTTCCTCAAGGGAACGGCGGTAGCTGTGCTCCCGGCTGCCGTCGCCACATTCATCATCCTGCCCAAGATGAGTGGGTTCGCGATGCTGGCTCTGGGCATCGGCCCTTTCCTCTTTCTAGGCGGGCTCGCCTATTTCAGTCCCTATGCCGGGATGGCAGCGGCAGGCTCGATTTTCTTTTGGAACATGATCGAGCCCGAAAATCTCGCGCGCCAGACCGCCACGGGCTTCTTCAACAGCGCGATTTCCCTCCTGGTCAGCATGGCGTTTGCCAGCCTCTGCTTTCATCTGTTCCTGCCCGTTAATCCAGCCCGCCGCCGGAAACGCCTCCTTGCCGCCGTCGTCAGGGACTTGGCGCAGCCTCTGACCGACCCCTATCGCTCGACGCATACTTGGGCGCGACGCATGGCCGACCGGATCGCCCGCGCCGGCCCGACGGTGGTCGACAAGGATCCCGACAGCGAGCGACCGTTTGCCAACCTCCTGGCAGCCCTCGACCTTGGCATCGGCGGTGCGCGCCTGGCGCGCATCCGCCATGAGCAGGAGCTACCGGCCGCCAGCCTGCAACAGCTCGATGCGACGATAAGGCGCCTGCGCGAGATGGCGCAAAGCCCGCAGGCCGCGGTCGATGCCGCCGCCGCGACGGTGGCACTCCTGCGACGCCTGGCACCGAGCCTGCCACCTAGGCAGGCCATGGCCAGTGCCAGGGCCCTCGAGGCCACGGAGGAAGTAGCTGAGCGGCTGCTCGATCATCCCGATCTGTTCGACCCGAGCCTGAAGCGCCCTTGAGGGTCCAACGCGCTTCCTGCGCCGATCGCCATCCATGCGCGAGGATACGACGAGCCTGTTCGCCTCACCATGAGTGGTGACGGCAGCCGAACCAGGCCGGCGACCGTTCATCCAGGCGTCTTCGGGAGTTGGACGCGCCAAGATCTGTCGCCAGCGGCGCCGGCCGATCAGACGCTGAGACTGCCGCCCTCTCGCCGCTCCCGGCTGCGTCAGGCCGACTAGCCCGGCGCTGCTAGCCAGCAATGGCAGGGCCGCACGAAGCGACGGTTTAGTTGCGAGCAGTAAAAGTGGCGAGCATCAGTGGGGGTCAACAGGAAACGGCGCACCTCGTCTTCATATCACCACACGGACCGACAGCGACATTAACGCCCACCTATCCCTGGCGGTTTATTCAAAATAACCCGACAAGATCAAAAAAGCGGGCCAGGGCCAGACACGAATAATTCATCAATGATGATAATTATCTAATATTTTCTGCCGCCAGAAAGACAACGCGGTTCTTAGCTGCAAAGAGAGATGAGCCGACCGTGAGCGGTGCTGGACGGTGCCAGCAGCTCAGCGATGGCCGCCGCATGCACCGACGGGTCCGGTCGATCACCCGCACGTTCACCGGGAAAGGCCCTGCCCCGCAGCCGCGTGTCCATCGGCCCGGGATCGACGAGATTGACCTTGAGGCGAGTCAGGCCCTGTTCCGCCGCATAAGCCAGGACGAGGGCCTCCAAGGCCGCCTTGGCGGCCGCATAGCCGCCCCAATAGGCGCGCGGCGTCCGCGCTGCCTCACACGTGGCAAAGACGGCGCGACCGGCGTCGGACGCCCGCAGCAGCGGATCGAGCGTGCGGATCAGGCGCTGTTGCGCCAGAAGGTCGAGACCCACCGTCCGAGCGAATACGACGGGATCCAGCTGTGCGACAGGCGTCAGGACACCGAGGTCGGCCGCAGCCGAAAAGAGACCGTCCAGGCGTGGACAGCGCTCGAAAAGAGCCGGTCCTAATTTGTCGACCAGGTCGCCGTTCAGGAGGTCCAACGTTATCAAGATGGGCGGCGGCGCGCCCATCCCCCTTACCTCGTCATCCAGCTCTTCCAGAGCGCCTCGGGTCCTTGCGACCAGCACTAAGCTGGCGCCTCCACCGGCGCAGGCCAGGGCAACCGCGCGTCCGAGACCACGGCTGGCCCCGGTGACGAGGACAGTCCGGCCGGTCAGCTTAATCACGAAATGGCGGCTTCCTGCAGTAAGCCCGGTAGGGAATTGGCGGGCGCGTTCTCATGGTCGTAGTCGGTGAGCGGTGTCGGATAGTCACCAGTGAAGCAGGCATCGCAGAAAGCAAGATTGGCAGGGTCGCGCTTGGCCTCGCCGACGGCCCGGTAGAGGCCGTCGAAGGAGAGAAAACCTAAAGAATCGACGCCGATGATCCGCGCCATCTCATCCAACGTATGCCGGGCAGCTAGCAATTTCGAGCGCTCGGGCGTGTCGACGCCATAGTAGCAGCCATGCTGCGTCGGCGGGCTGGCGATCCGCATATGCACCTCGCTGGCGCCAGCTTGGCGCACCATCGCCACGATCTTGGTCGAGGTCGTGCCGCGGACGATCGAATCGTCGACGAGAATGACGCGCTTGCCCGCCAGCATGCTGCGATTGGCGTTGTGCTTAAGCTTCACGCCCAGATGGCGGATCTGGTCGGTGGGCTCGATGAAGGTGCGGCCGACATAATGATTGCGAATGATGCCGAGCTCGAATGGAATGCCCGATTCCTGCGCGTAGCCGATCGCCGCCGGCACGCCGCTGTCGGGCACCGGCACGATAACGTCGGCCGGGGTCGGCTGCTCGCGCGCCAGTTCCTGGCCGATCCGCTTCCTGATGTCGTAGACGCCCCGTCCCTCGAGTGTGCTGTCCGGCCGGGCGAAATAGACATATTCAAAGATGCAAAAGCGATGCTCGCGCGGCTTGAACGGCCGCAGGCTCGTCATACCGCGCTTGTCGATGACGACGACCTCGCCGGGCTCGATGTCACGCACATAGGCAGCCCCCAGGATGTCGAGGGCGCAGGTCTCGGAGGCGAGAACCGAGGCGCCATCCAACTCGCCCAGCACCAGCGGGCGGATGCCCAGAGGATCGCGCACGCCGATGATGCCGTCATCATACATGGCGGCAAGCGAGTAGGCCCCCTCGCACTGCTCCATCGCCTCGATCAGGCGATGGACGATCGTCTTCTTCTTTGAGATGGCCATCAGATGAATGATGGTCTCAGTGTCGCTGGTCGACTGGAAGATGCTGCCGCGCTGGACGAGTTCGCGCCGGAGCTTGCCGGCGTTCGACAGATTGCCGTTATGCGCCAGCGCGAAGCCGCCGAAGGCGAAATCGGCATAGAGCGGCTGAACGTTGCGCATCTCCGAGGCGCCTGTCGTCGCATAACGATTATGGCCGAGCGCGGCGTTGCCCGGCAGCTGCTCGATGACGCTCTTGCGCGAGAAGCTATCGCCGATCAGACCTTTGGCGCGATGCTGATGGAAAAGTTTGCCATCGAAGGAAACGATGCCGGCCGCCTCCTGGCCGCGATGCTGAAGCGCGTGCAGGCCAAGGGCCGTGACGGCCGCGGCATGGCTGGCGCCATAGATCGCGAAGACGCCGCACTCCTCGTGCAGCTTGTCGTCCTCGCCAACCTGCCAGGCCGGCGCTGCCAGGTCTGTCATCGATGCTCCATCATCAGGCTTGCTCGACATCACTGACTTTGCCCTCCTTGCGGGAAAAGCTGTTCCAGCTTGCCGCGATCGGTAGCGCTGGGTCCGTCCTTCGACTTGCCGTCATCGACAGTAGCACCGTTGCGATAACGTTGCGCTCGTTCCATAGCCTCTTCGCCCGCCTGCTGCCCGCGCTCGCGAATGTCGCCTGGCAGCCAAGCGCGGATTATCGAGGCCCCTCGTGCGACCGGTGGCTCGAGATAGGCTGTCGTCACCCAAGTCGGAAACTCTCTGCGCTCGAGAATGAGCGTACCTAATAGATAGGCAAGGCAGACCAAGAGCGCACCCCGCCCAAAACCATAGACTAGCCCGAACAATTTGTCGGCGGTCGTCAGCCTGGAGCCCTCGACGTTGGCGGCGATCATGCCAAAGATGATCTTGAGAATGATCAAGGGGATGACAAAGACCAGGGCTGCCGTGCCGAGATCGACAAAGAGTTCCTGGTGCGTGATCTGCGTCATGATCGGCTTGGCCGGCTCATAGGCGAACCAGGCCACGGCCGCAGCACCGATCCAGCTGAGGAGGCTGGCAATCTCACGCGCTATGCCGCGCGAAAGCGAGAGAAGCGCCGAGATGACGATAACGGCCACCACCGCGATGTCGAACGCGGTGAAGGGAAGCTGATTCATGCCTGCACTCGCAAAGTCCCACGCTCGGGCCATCGGCCCGTTCTCGAGGACGCTCTAGCCCGTAGCCGGGCAACAGGGCCAGGGATAATCACGGTTCGTCCGGCGACGGCACTGGCCGTCGTCCTTCGCCCGCCCTGGCGCCGATGATGGTCACAAGATCGGCCAGCCGCCTGATCGGATGGAGCTTCAGGCCGCTGGCCTCGCTGCCGGCCGGCGCCATGGCCCGGGCAAAGCCCAGCTTGGCGGCTTCCTTCAGCCGACTCGTCGCCTGCGTCACGCCCCGGATCTCGCCTGACAGGCCGATTTCGCCGAAAAGTACGAGACCAGCGGGCAAAGGCGCATCCAATGCGGCAGAGACGAGGGCGGCGGCCACGGCGAGATCGGCTGCCGGCTCCTGGACCCTGAGGCCGCCGGCGACGTTCAGATAGACGTCGCGCGGCCCGATCACAAGGCCGCAGCGCGTTTCGAGGACCGCCAGGATCATGGCCAGCCGGTTGCCGTCCCAGCCGACCACGGCCCGGCGCGGCGTGCCGAGCGCGCTTGGCGCCACCAACGCCTGGACCTCCACCAGGACGGGCCGGCTGCCCTCCATGCCCGCAAAGACGGCGCTGCCGGCGACCTCGGCGTCGCGCTCGGCCAGGAAAAGTGCCGAGGGATTGGCGACCGGCAGAAGGCCAAGACCATGCATCTCGAAGACACCGATCTCGTTGGCCGGCCCGAAGCGGTTCTTGACCGCTCGCAGGATGCGGAACTGACCGCCGCGTTCGCCCTCGAAATAAAGGACGGCATCCACCATGTGCTCGAGAACGCGCGGCCCCGCGATCTGGCCGTCCTTGGTCACATGGCCGATGAACAAGACCGCCGTGTGGCGCCGCTTGGCAAAGCCGATCAGGCTCTGCGCGGCGGCGCGAAGCTGCGTTACCGTGCCAGGCGCGGAATCGACGGCCTCGCTCCACATCGTCTGAATGGAATCGATGACGAGCAGATCGGGCGCTCGTCCATGCTCCAGCGTCGCCAGGATCTCGGCCACCGAGGTCGCGGCCGCCAGTCCCAGGCCCGGTGCTTCGAGGCCAAGCCGCGCGGCACGAAGCCGGATCTGATCTGTCGATTCCTCGCCGCTCACATAGGTGACCTGCCGGCCGGCCGCCGAGAGGGCCGCCGCGGCCTGCAGGGTCAGGGTCGACTTGCCGATGCCAGGATCGCCGCCCACGAGGATGGCTGAGCCCTGGACGATGCCGCCACCCAGTACCCTGTCCAGTTCCTCGATGCCCGTGCCAAGGCGCGGCGGCGGTTGCTCCAGGGGATCATGAAGGCGCACTACGTCCAGCCCCGGCGCACCTCGCTTGGGTACCAGGCTGCCCTTGGGCCGACTCGCCTGGATTTCCTCGACGATCGAATTCCAGGCGCCACAGGCCTCGCATCGGCCGGCCCAGCGCGGCGACGTGGCGCCGCAAGCCTGGCAGACATAGGCAGCGCGCGACCGGGCCATCAGCGAGCGCCCTACCCGGCCCGGCGCTGCGGTGCCTGGATCGTGGCGATCGGCCCGTCCGCCCGGCCATGCACGAACTGATCGACAAAGGGATTGCCGCTGGCATCAATGTCCTTGGCCGGCCCTTCCCAGATGATGCGGCCCTCATAGAGCATGGCGACACGATCGGCGATCTTTCGCACCGAGGCCATATCATGGGTGATGGAAAGAGCGGTGGCGCCGAGATCGCTGACGACGCTGCGGATCAGATCGTTGATGACATCCGCCATGATCGGGTCGAGCCCGGTCGTCGGCTCATCGAAGAAGAGAATGGCCGGACGCGTGGCAATGGCGCGCGCCAGGCCGACGCGCTTTTGCATGCCGCCCGAGAGTTCGGCTGGAAAAAGATCGGCCACAGGTTCGCCCAGCCCCACGGCTTCCAGCGTCTCGACGGCGCGGACCCTGGCCTGGTCGCGAGGTATTTTCGCCTTGGCCATCAGCCCGAACGCGACATTTTCCCAGACGGGCAGGCTGTCGAAGAGAGCCGCACCTTGGAAAAGCATACCGATCTGCCCGCGCAACGCCTGCGCCTGCCGGCGCGAGGCGGCCAGAACGTCTTGACCATCGATCAGGATCTGCCCGGCATCGGGCTCGACGATCCCGAGAATCGACTTGATGAGCACGGACTTGCCCGTGCCCGAGCCGCCGATGACCACGACCGACGTGCCGGCCTCGACCTCGATGTCGAGGCCCCTTAGCACATGATTGCGGCCAAAGGCCTTGGCCAGTCCCTTGACGCTGATCTTCGTCTCTCGTGCCGCCATCGCGGTTGCTCCCGGGCTGCCGCTAGTGGCTGAAGAAAATCTCGGTCACGATATAGTCCGAGGTAAGGATCAGGATTGAGGCCGCGACCACGGCCCGGGTCGTGGCCGTACCCACGCCCTGCGCTCCGCCCCGGCTCATATAGCCCTGATAGCAGCCCATCAGGCAGACGAGGAAACCGAAGACGGCCGCCTTGACGAGGCCCGAGACGACATCGCCCGTCGAGAGGAAGCCAAAGGTGCTGTTGACGTAGCTGACGGGGTTGAAGCCCAGTTTCACCGTGCTCACGAGCCAGCCACCCATGATGCCGATCACATCTGCCACCAGGACAAGAGCCGGCAGCATCAAGACTCCGCCCAGAAGGCGGGGAAAGACGAGATAGCGGTAGGGATCGGTCGAAAGGGTCGAGAGCGCGTCGATCTGCTCGGTCACGCGCATCGTGCCGAGCTCGGCTGCCATCGAGGCGCCGACGCGCCCAGCCACCATCAGGCCGGCCAGGACCGGGCCGAGCTCGCGCGTCATCGAAAGGACGACGATATTGGGGATGGCGCTTTGGGCCTGAAAGCGGGAAAAGCCGGTATAGCTCTGCAACGCCAGCACCATGCCGGTGAAGATCGCCGTCAGCCCGACGACCGGCAATGAATAATAGCCGATATCGAGCATCTGCCGGAGAATTTGTCGGGGGTACCAGGGGCCGACGATGCCGCGGGAGAGTGCTCGCAGGGCAAACGTCACGAGGCCGCCCAAGGTCGAGACGATGCCAAGGACAGCAGCACCGGTCAGCGCCAAGGGGTTCATGCGCGATCCATAGCTAGAGGCATAGCGAGGCTGCGGGTTAGCAGCCGCTCGGCGGCCCGTCAAACCGGCAATCAGTAAAAGCCTTCCTCATAACCACCCTGCTCAAGGTTGCGGAAGCGGCCGAACGTGGCGTCGAACTGGAGCTGGACATTGCCGATAGGCCCGTGCCGCTGCTTGGCGATGATGACCTCGGCCTTGTTGTAAGCCTGCTCGCATTTCTGCGACCAGAGATCGTAGCGCTCGCGGAATTTGTCCGGGCCCTCGTTCTCGCGCTGCGTCGGGATGGCGCGGGAGAGATAATATTCCTCGCGATAAACAAACATGACGACATCCGCGTCCTGTTCGATCGAGCCCGACTCGCGCAGATCCGAGAGCATCGGCCGCTTGTCCTCGCGGCTCTCGACAGCGCGGCTGAGCTGCGAAAGTGCCAGTACCGGAATGTTCAGTTCCTTGGCGATCGCCTTCAGGCCCTGGGTGATCTCGCTCACCTCCTGCACGCGGTTGGCGAGACTGGAGGCGCTGGTGCCGCGCAGAAGCTGGAGATAATCGACGACCAGGAGATGGAGGCCGTTCGTGCGCATCAGCCGTCGCGCACGGGTGCGCAACGCGGCGATCGAAAGAGCCGGCGTGTCGTCGATATAGAGGGCCCGTTCGGCCAGACGCTGCGTGCCCTGAACGAGACGCGGCCAGTCTTCCTCCGAAATCTGGCCGCGACGGAGCTCGTCGGAGGGGATCTGCGCCTCGGCCGAGAGAAGGCGTGTCGCCAACTGCTCGGCGGACATCTCGAGCGAGAAGACACCGACAGAAAAAGTCGGCGCGCGGCCGGGCTCCACCTGGTCGTCCCCAATGAGAGCGGTCGCAGCGTTGGCGGCCATGGTCACCGCCAGTGCTGTCTTGCCCATGCTGGGACGGCCGGCCAGGATCAGGAGATCGGAATTCTGCAGGCCACCCAGCTTCTCATCCAGGCCTTGCAGGCCGGTCGGCACCCCCGTGAGTTGCCCCGCCCGGTGGTAGGCCCGCTCGATGATCTTGACGGCTTCGGTCAAGACGGTCGGGAAGGCACGGAAATCGCCCTTGACCTCACCTTCCTGGGCCAAGCCGAACAATTCCCGCTCGGCTTCCTCGATCTGCTCCTTGCCCGACAGTTCCGCGTGCGGATCGAAGGCACGCGCCGTCAGATCCTCGCCCACCCGGATCAGGCCACGCCGCAAAGCCAGGTCATGGATCATGCGGGCATAGTCGACGGCGTTAGCGACCGGCTCGGCACCCATCAGGAGTTGCTTGAGATAGCGCGAGCCACCCAGTTCCTTGAAGCCCGGATCGGCGTCGAACTGCGGCCCCAGCGTGTTGGTGTCGGCCAACTGCCCCTTGAGCACCCGCCCCGCTATCGCGTCGAAGAGACGCTGATGGCAGGGATCGTAGAAATGCTCGGCCTTCAAAAAGTCGGCCACCCTGTGGAAGGCCTCATTATTGCTCAGCATCGAGCCCAGGAGGCTCTGCTCCAGCTCGATGCTGCTGGGCTGGACGCGAAATCCGGCTGGTCCGGCCGCCTCCATCAATCCGTTCGTACGCGTCGCCAATTCATGCATGGGTTCGTGTCTATCAAGCTCGGGCCGCTCGCGCGAGCCCGGATAACATCAATTTTTAGGGGTCTCGCAAAAGGCAGGACATCTTCACCTTGGCAGCCCGTGCTCGCATGGCGAGCACGGGCGCAGATGCTGCCTGTCCCGCCAGGAATGACGCGATCAGCATGGTTGACATTGCAGCACCTGCGCGGGCCTCCTTCCTGCCCTTATGCACGAGGCAACGAGACAGAGGCGCATCCGAGCCAGGCTCCGAAAGGCCAAGCCGGGTGTCGCGCATGGTCGACGCCCTGCACTCGCATGCCGTGGTCAAACTCGATCTGCCGCTCGTTGGCAAGGCGGCCTGAAGACGCCCGCCACCTGTCGCCGGGTTGGGTTGCGGGCCGCCCGCCGGCCATGGCATTGTTCTTCTTTCGTTCCAGATGACAGGGTCTCGCGGTGCAGGCTTCAGAGATCGGACGGCTGACGGCAGCTAAAATCGCTCGCGGCGTCATGCGCCTCATGATCGCCATGGACGTAGCTCCCCTCCAGGAAGTGGGGCTCAAGAGCGGGCGCCGGCCCGATATTCTGGGCCTGGGCCGTGATGGCAGCCTGACGGCGATCGAGATCAAGAGCAGCAGGGCGGATTTCATGGCGGACGGCAAATGGCATGAATATCTGGACCATGCCGATTTCTTCTTCTTCGCCGTCGCCCCTGACTTTCCGACGCGCATCCTGCCGGAGGCCGAGGGACTGATCCTGGCCGATGCCTATGGCGGCGAAATCATCCGGCCCTCGATCAAACGGCCCCTGCCACCGGCACGGCGGCGTGCCCTCACCTTGCGCTTTGCGCGTCTGGCAGCCATGCGCGCGCAGTCGCTGGAGGATCCAGAGGGTCGCGCTTGGGAAGGGCTTTAAGCGCTAGAGCGGAATATCCGCTCCCGTCGGGTCGAACCCGGCCACGGGCGTAAGCGCAGGGTTTAGTTGCCCTTCTCGCCTTCCTTCAAGCCACGACGCCAGAAGGCGCCCACCAAATGCTGCTCCTTGGTCAGGTTCAGCTCGTCGCGGCAATAGCGCCGGATCGCCTTGAAGGTGTCGAACTCGGCCGCAGCCCAGATAAAGAAACGCCGGTCGCCTGGCAGGGAGACGGCACGCACCGCCTCCTCCAACGACGTGCCGCGGCCCCGATGCAGCCAGCGCACTTGCACGCCTTCGGGGTACTTGAGCGGCAACTCGTCCGCCGGATCGTTCACCTCGATGATCACCGTGCCCTGCGCCTCGGGCGATAGCTCTTCGAGCATGCGCGCGATGGCCGGCAGTGCGGTCTCGTCACCGGCCATCAGATACCAATCGGCGGCCGCGAGATCGCCGCCGCCTGGCCCCATCATGCCCACGGGATCGCCGGGCTTGGCGCGAAGCGCAAAATCCGAACCGACACTGTCCCCGGCGTGCACGACGAAATCGACGTCGATAAGCCCCGTCGCGACGTCGATCCGGCGAATCGTGTAGGTCCGCGTCTCCGGTCGATCCGGCCCCTGCGGAAAGCTCGGCAGGCCCTTGCTGCCCATGGTAGGCCAAATGGGATCGGCCACGCCCGCGGGCGGAATGACCAGGCGAACATGCAACCCGCCCGTGGCGAAACGCTCGATATCCGGGCCGTTGAGGGTGAGGCGGCGCATGTGTGGCGACAAGGTTTGTGCCGCCGCAACCCGCAATGCCCGGAAATAGGGCAGCGGACCGACGTCACAGCCATCACCTTCCCATGTGAGAGCAGGCGGCTCCGCCTCGTCCAGCAGCTCCATGTGATGCGCCATGCTGACCCGCAGATAAGCGAGCGAGGCCAGATCGGAGGCAAGCGCCTCGATATGTAACGATCCGTCGCGATTGGCGAGGTTTGCCGTGCCGAAGGAAAGCTCGATCAGGCCCGCCTCGTCCGACCAGGCGGCCTTGCGGGCGTGCTCCTGGTAATGCTGGCAGAGGATATCCAGGCCCCGCCCCGGATCCGCCAGCTTGATGCGCGTGGTCGAGCGGAAGGTGCGCTTGAGAGGTGCCATCACCATTTGACCGCGGCCGTCAGCATGGTCCGCCGTCCCTCGCCGTAGAAACA
The DNA here is from genome assembly GCF_900187945.1 of Arboricoccus pini. Classification (GTDB taxonomy): domain Bacteria; phylum Pseudomonadota; class Alphaproteobacteria; order Geminicoccales; family Geminicoccaceae; genus Arboricoccus; species Arboricoccus pini. The sequence goes on from NZ_FYEH01000004.1 coordinate 76,731, forward strand.
GGAATAGACTCCGTTACATGCGGCCGTGTAGTGCTTGTCCATGATGTTGGTGACGTTGAGCGCCACCCGCCAGCCGGCGCGCTCGTAGTGAATGGCGGCATCACCCAGCAACGCGTCGTCGACACGATAATCGTTGGCCTCGTCGGCGTAGGACTGACCCTGATAGCGAACGCCCAGACCAGCCCCCAGGCCCTTGAAACGGCCGTTCGGGTGCGTGTAGTCGGCCCAAAATGCGCCCAGCACCTGCGGCTGGCCCACCGGTTTCTTGCCCTTGTCCTCGCCCGTGCTCTTTGTCACCTCGAGATCCATCGCGGTGAAGGAGGCCAGGAGATTGAGGCCCGGCATGGGCGAGGTGACACCTTCGAGCTCGACGCCGTTCGAGCGCACCTCGCCTTTCTGGATCTGGTTCAGCGAATTGGTTGGATCGGGCGTCAGGACGTTCTTTCGCGTGAGGCTGAAAACCGACGCCGTTACCTGGGCATTCAGGTTGGGCGGCAGATATTTGACGCCCGCCTCGTATTGATGGCCCTCCTCCGACTTGAAGGCCTGGCCGTCGGCGTTGACGCCCACGGTCGGGTTGAAGAAGGTCGACACCGAGGCATAGGGCGTGATGCCGTTCTCGAAGAGATAGTTCAGGCCGACCTTGCCGCTCCAGTTGTCCTGGTCGCGCTGGCTGGTGATCGCGGTCAGGCGATTATCCGTCTCGAGCGTCGTCAGGTCGTAGCGCCCGGCCAGCGTGAGGACCAGCTTCTCGGTCAGCTTCGCCTGATCTTGCAGATAGAAGCCGACATCGTTCAGCGTCTGCTGGTTGAAAATGTAGCGTTGATAAGTGGCATCCTTGACCGGCTGGTTATAGTCCGGCTTGTCGATGCTAAGCGGAAAGCCGACGTCCCATGCTGTCGCTTGATCGTCGGCTATATGATAGCGCTTATAGTCGATGCCCAGCAAAAGCGTGTGGTCGACAGGCCCGGTCGCGAAATCGGCCTGGACCTGATTGTCGACCGTGAAAAGGTGAACCTCCGGCGAGGTCTTGAAGTTGATGCGGTAGAGCTGCTTTTGCGCCGCGTCATTGTAGCCATAGGGATAAAGCGAGCGATAATAAAGGTTGAGATAATTGTAGGCCAGGTTCTGGCGGACCTGCCACGTATCGTCGATGCGATGCTGAAACTCATAGCCGACCATCGCCTGATCGCGGTGATATTTGTCGCGGTCCTTGTCGCTTGTGAAGAAGTCGCGCGGGATGCGTTGGCCCGAAACCGTCTGTCGCTCGACGCCGTCATAGGGAAGAAAGCCGCCGAGCGGCGCCGTATTGTCCTTTTGATAGAGCGCCATCACGGTAAGCGAGGTGTCGAGATTGGGCTTCCAGGTGATAGCAGGCGCGATAAAGACACCCTGATTGTCCACGTGGTCGATCATGGTGCCGCCGGTATGGCCGCGCCCGGTGAGGCGGTAGAGGAAGGTCCCGTCCTTCGTAGCTTTGCCGCCGAAATCATAGCCGGCCGTGGCCTGGCCGTAATTGTCGACGCCAAATTCCAGATAACGCAGCGGCTCTTCGGTCGGCCGCTTGCTGATCAGATTGATCAGGCCGCCCGGTGCCGAGGCGCCGAAACTGGCCGACGCCGGGCCCTTCAACACGTCGATCCGCTCAAGGCCGAAGGGGTCGACCCGCCAACTGGCGAGGCCCGTCGCGAAGAGTTGGAGGCCGTTACGGTAAAGGCCCGTCTGCGTGACGTCGAAGCCGCGAATATAGAACCAGTCATTGCGGGTATCCGGGCCGAAGGGCTGAGCCCGTACGCCGGCGGAATAACGCACAGCCTCGTCGACCGTCTGCGCGGCTTGAGCAGTCATCTGCTCCCGGCCGACGACGGAGATCGCCTGCGGCACCTCGGCGATGGGCGTGTCGGTCTTGGTGCCAACCGCGCTGCGCCTGGCTACGTAGCCGTTGACCGGCCCGGTGGAGCTACCGGCCTGGCCACCCGCCCCCTCGACATCCACCGTCGGCAGAATGGAGGTAGCAGGCACCGGAGCTTGTTGTGCTTTAGCGTCTTCAATAGCAAGAACAGCACCTAGAATGGCAAAGGAAGAACAACCGACCAGTGCAAACGCAGATAACGACCAGCTTTTCGAAGATTTGGCTACCACGACGAGGCCCACGTTCTTGATAAAGTGCGGCGCGCACTCACGGGGTCGGCGTTCAAAGCTTGCCTAAATTGAGATATTTCTCAAAATTAGAACTAGATTAATGTATTGATGCTTCTTTTCGGCCGTCCCAACGCGCCATAACAATAAGCCTTGCCCCTCGCAAGCGCGATCTGCACATGTTCTTGAGTATCAGGGATATATACCATTCGGATGCTGGCCGCGGCTCAGCGGGGCGTTTAAAGCCTTAATGCGATTGAAAGCCGCCCGCGGCAGTATTGAGGAGTAGGCATGAAAACCCGGCCCGCGAGTCGAACGCTCGTCATTTCCGGCATTCTGATCGCCCTTTTGGGCCTGCTAATCGGTGGAGGCGGTGCTCGCCTCGCCGCCCTGGGTGGCAGCTTTTATTATCTTGCGGCCGGCATCGGCATCGTCCTGACCGGGCTGCTCCTGATCGTCCGTTGGCGTGCCGCCTTATGGGTCTATGCCCTCGTCGTCCTGGGCACTCTCGGCTGGGCGGTCTACGAGATCGGCTTTGACTGGTGGCAATTGGCCCCGCGCGGCGACATCATCTTCCTTTTGGGTGTCTATCTCCTGATGCCCTGGATCACGCGCCGCCTGCCCAGGGGCGCAAGCCTCCCGCTCGCCGCGACACTCCTGCTCGCGGCGGCGGTGGGCATCGTCGCCCTCCTCACCAATCCGCATGACAAGAGCGGATCGATCGAAGCCGCCTCGCTCGACCTACCGGCCAATGCCGGAATGCCCGATGACGACTGGCGGCACTATGGCCGCACGCTGGCTGGCGATCGTTACAGTCCGCTCAAGCAGATCGACGGTGGCAATGCCGGCAAACTCGAGGTCGCGTGGCAATATCAGACCGGCGATGTTCGCGGTCCGAGCGATCCGATCGAGACGACCTATGAGGTGACGCCGATCAAGGTCGACGATACGCTCTACCTCTGCACGCCGCATAACTACGTGATCGCCCTCGATGCGGAGAGCGGGCAGGAAAAATGGCGCTATGATCCCAAAGTGCCGATCGTGCCGGGCCTGCAGCATCTGACCTGCCGCGGCGTTGCCTATCACGAGGCGGCCACGGCGACGGGGCAGACCTGCCAGAAGCGGATTTTCATGCCTACCGCCGATGCCCGACTCCTCGCCATCGATGCCACCGACGGCCGGCCCTGCCAGGATTTCGGCCAGAACGGCGCGGTCGATCTGACGCAAGGCATGCCCAACATGACGCCCGGCTATTACTACTCGACCTCGCCGCCGGTCGTCGCCAACGGCGTGGTCATCGTCTCGGGCAATGTGAGCGACAATGTCTCGACGACGGAGCCATCCGGCGTCACGCGCGGCTTCGACGTCAATACAGGCAAACTTCTATGGAACTGGGATTCCGGCAATCCCGAAGCGACGACGCCGCTGCCGGCCGGCCAGCATTACACAGCGAATTCGCCCAACTCCTGGAGCGTATCCAGCGCCGACGAGAAACTGGGCCTCGTCTATATCCCCATGGGCAACCAGACGCCCGATCAGTGGGGCGTCCAACGAACACCGCAGGCCGAACTCTATAGTGCCTCGATCGTGGCGCTGGATATCAAGACCGGCAAGCTGCGCTGGGTCTTCCAAAGCGTGCACCACGACCTTTGGGACATGGATATCGGCGGCCAGCCCAGCCTGGTCGACCTCGACACGTCCACGGGACGCAGGCAGGCCCTGATCGCCTCGACCAAACGCGGCGACATCTATGTCCTCGATCGCACCAACGGCCAGCCGATCGTCCCGGTGCATGAGCGGCCCGTCCCTCAAGGCGACATTCCAGACGAGCGCTATTCTCCGACCCAGCCCTTCTCGGATCTCACCTTCCTGCCGCGCCGCCCGCTGGAGGAGCGCGACATGTGGGGGGCAACGATGCTCGATCAGATGGTCTGCCGCATCATGTTCAAGAGCGCGCGGTATGAGGGCATCTTCACGCCACCCTCGACGCAAGGCTCGATCGTCTATCCCGGCAATTTCGGCGTCTTCGACTGGGGCGGCGTCGCTATCGATCCCGTCCGCCAGTTGATGATCGCCAATCCCGACTACATGGCGTTCTACTCGCGCCTGATCCCTCGTGCCGCGAACGACACAGGCGTCGCACCGGGTGAGCAGAAAGCGAATGAGGCAGGCACCAACGAGATGATGGGCACCCCCTATCGAGTTCAGCTCAATGCCTTTCTCTCGCCCCTGGGCCTTCCCTGCCAGGCCCCCCCCTGGGGTTACATGGCCGGCGTCGACCTCAGGAAATCGGAGATTGTCTGGCAGCATAAGAACGGCACGATCCAAGACAGTTCGCCCATCCCGCTGCCCATCAAGATGGGCGTGCCCAGCCTTGGCGGGCCGATCACCACCGGCGGCGGCGTGGCCTTCCTGACCTCGACGCTCGATAGCTATATCCGGGCCTACGACGTCCTGGACGGCACGCAGCTCTGGCAGGCCCGGCTGCCGGCTGGCGCCCAGACCACCCCCATGACCTATCGCTCGGCCAAGAGCGGGCGCCAGTTCGTCCTGGTCGTGGCGGGCGGCCATGGCTCGCTCGGCACCAAGGCCGGCGACCACGTGATCGCCTACGCCCTGCCGAAAGCCAGCAGCTAGGCCGAATGGCCGGGGCTCAGGCCTCGGCCAGCCATTCCTCGATGAGCCAGCGGGCAATGCTGTCCGCATTCGGGAACTGCACCGGCCGGGCATCCGGATCGCGAAGATCGGCCCGGTCGAACCAGCGCGCATCCTCGATCTCATCGGGCTCGATGTTCAGATCATCGCTCAGGGCCTCGGCGCGAAAGCCCAGCATGAGCGATTGCGGAAAAGGCCAGGGCTGCGAGGAGCGGTAGCGCACGTCGCCGATCACGATGCCCACCTCTTCCTGCACCTCGCGACGCACCGCCATCTCGAGCGTCTCGCCCGGCTCGACGAAGCCGGCCAGCGTCGAGTACATGCCGGTCTTGAAGTGGGCCGAGCGGCCAAGGATGCACTGATCGCCGCGGGTCACCAGCATGATCACGGCCGGATCCGTGCGGGGGAACACCAAACGGCCGCAATGCGTGCAGCGCCGGGCGTGGCCGGCCTCGATTGATTCGGTAAGGGCGCCGTCGGCGCCGCAATGGCGGTGAAGACGGTGCCAGTTGGCGAGTGCCCGGGCATAGGCCAGCATGCCGGACTCGGTCGCCGGCAGCATGGGTCCAACGCTGCGAAGATCGGCAAAGCGCGCCGTCTCGGTCAAAAGATCCGCGTGATCAATCCCGGTAGCACCGGCGCCGACTGCGAAGATCGCCCGCTCTTCCTCATCCAGACCGAGAAAGATCGCGTCGTCGTCCTTGCCAAGATTGATCGCCGTCGGATTGGTCCTGAACGCGCGGGGGCCTTCCGGATGCTCGATGATCGCAACTTCCAGGTCCTTGAGGACGAGCACCCAGCTCGCGTGGTCACGCCGCCGCGCCTCCAGCCAATCGCTGTCCTTGCGTCGCTCCGAGGCGCGATTGATCCCCACCCCAGCATAAACGTGCGGCGGCGGATTGGGGGGTTCGCGGGTCATGGCGCAGCTTGATTCCTTGGCACTGGTTAGAAGTGGTTGAAGACCAAGCAACGGTCGGAGACAAGGCCATTGGCGGTGCAGACGAGGTCATCACGTCGCGCGAACCTCCCCTTGGGGGTTGCGTCGCATGCCGGTTGCGACGATATAAGCGCGCGGAAGGTTGGCGGTGGACGGTGCCCTCGCCAAGTCGGTCAGGTCCGGAAGGAAGCAGCCGTAACGAGTTTCGCGTCGGGTCGCACGTCAGCCTTCCACCCTCCAAAGGTCGCCCGCCACGCTTTCGACCTCAAATGCGCGTCTTGCCATTTGCCGGTTGGACATGGGTGCCAAAAAAGCCTTTCATCCGACCGGTTGGGTCAGGATTTCCTCTTGGCGGCTGGGTCGATCTGGAAACCATGGACGAAGATAGCGCACCCGCATTGTTCGCAGGCACTGCCGCGTCATCGGGACCCGCTGGCGCCTATCGGGTCATCGCGCGCACCTATCGCCCCACACGCATGTCCGAGCTTATCGGCCAGGACATGCTGGTGCGCACGCTGGCCAACGCCCTGGCCTCCGGGCGGATCGCGCATGCCTTCCTCCTCTGCGGCATTCGCGGCGTCGGCAAGACGACCACGGCCAGGATCATTGCCCGGGCACTCAACTGCACCGGTCCCGACGGCCAGGGCGGTCCGACGCCCGAGCCCTGCGGCCAGTGTTCCTCATGTCGTTCAATCGCCGCCGACAGTTCGCTCGACGTCATCGAGATGGATGCGGCGACGCGGACCGGCATCGACGATATTCGCGAGATCGTGGACAGCGTCCGCTATGCCCCCTCAGCGTCGCGCTACAAGATCTACATCATCGACGAAGTCCACATGCTCTCGGAAAAGGCCTTCAACGGCCTCCTGAAGACGCTGGAGGAACCGCCGCCGCACGCCAAGTTCGTCTTCGCGACGACCGAAGTCAGGAAGGTGCCGATCACCGTCCTGTCGCGCTGCCAGCGATTCGACCTGAAGCGCGTCGAGCCGGACGTCATCGAGGCCCATCTTGCGCGCATCTGTGCCAAGGAAGGCGTTGGCGCCGAACCGGATGCCCTGGCACTCATCGCCTCCGCGGCAGAGGGATCGGTGCGTGATTCCCTCAGCCTGCTCGACCAGGCCATGGCCCTGGCCCAAGGCAGCATCAAGGCGCAGAGCGTTCAGGACATGCTGGGTCTGGGCGATCGCACGCGGATCATCGAGATTGCCCAGGCCCTGCTCAACGGTGATGCGCGCCAGGCCCTCGGGCTGTTCGGCGAGCTCTATGCGGCCGGTGCCGATCCCGTTGCCGTGGCGCAGGATCTGCTCGAGATCGCGCACCGTTTAAGCCGCCTCAAGACCGGCGTCGGCATGGGCACCATCGGCCGGCCGCTTTCCGCCGAGCTCGAGGCAAGGCTCGCAGCCCTGGCCGACACCGGCACGATTCCTGTCCTTGCCCGTCTCTGGCAGATGCTCCTCAAAGGGATCGAGGATATCAGGACCGCGCCCAACGCCGTGGCGGCGGCCGAGATGGTGCTCATGCGCATTGCCTGCGCTGCCGACCTACCGCCGCCGGGCGAGTTGGCGCGACTCTTGCGCGAACGCCAGGCCGGCAGTCCGAGCCCCGCGGCAGCGGCCGGCCGCCCCGCCAGCCTGCGCAGCCCCGCCGTCCCCGATACCGTGCGGGGCGCCTTGCAGCATCAGACCGCGCCTCTGAACATCAAGCTGCCGGGCCCACCGCGCGGTCTGGCCCCGGCCGCGGGGGCGCCCCCGACGTCGAGGGTTGTGTCAGGACCACGTGCGGCTCCTCCCATGCAGCCCACACGCTCGCCCAACGACGAGAGCGGAAGAAAAGCCTCCGCTTCGGCCAAAGAGTTACCCAGGACTTTTGCCGACCTCGTCGACTATTTGAGTGAGCATGGCTACCGGCCGCTCGCCGCTTGGCTGGAGCAAGGGGCGCATCCAATCCGCTACGAAGCAGGTCGCAGCGTGGAGTTTAGGGTCACTGCCGCTATGCCGGCCGACATCGCGGGCCAGCTCAATGACGCGATCACGGCCCTGTTCGGCCAGCGCTGGGGCGTCGTGGTCGGCCAAAGCGAGGGCGAACCGACGCTGGCCGAACAGCGCGAGCGTCGACGCCAGGCGCGTATCGAGGAAATTGGCCGTGAAGGCCGGCTGAAGCGACTGCTCGACGCCTACCCGGGCGCTACGGTAATCGACGTGCGGCCGGTTCGGGTCTTGGCCGAGGAACCCTCCGCCGAATTATCCGCCATCAAGGAAGCGAGAGACGCATGAAGAATATCGGCAACATGCTCAAGCAGGCGCAGCAACTCCAGGGCAAGATGGCCGAGATGCAGGCCAAGCTCGCCGAGTCCGAGGTCGACGGCCAGTCGGGCGGCGGCCTGGTCACCGTGACGCTCAATGGCAAGGGCGAAATGCGCAGGATCAAGATCGACAAGTCGCTGGCCGATCCCGAGGAGATGGAGATCCTTGAGGATCTGGTGGTCGCCGCCACCAATGACGCCAAAGCCAAGGTAGAGGCAGAATTGCAAAGCGAAATGAGCAAGCTGACGGGTGGCATGTCGCTTCCTGCCGGCTTCAAGATGCCGTTCTAACTAATTGATCTTACGATAATAAAACGCCTCACTTAAACCATGTCGACAGCTGAGATCGATCAGCTGGCGCGGCTGCTGGCAAAGCTGCCGGGCTTGGGCGCGCGCTCGTCCAGGCGTGCCGTGCTGGCCCTCTTGAAGCGCCGCGAGACGTTGGGCGAGCCGCTCGTGCGCGCCCTGCGCGAAGCGTTCGACAAGGTGCGGGCTTGCGGCGTTTGCGGCAATCTCGACAGTATCGATCCTTGCGGCATCTGCGCCAGCCAGCGCCGCGACCGCCAAACGATCCTGGTTTGCGAGGAGGTCGAGGATCTGTGGGCCATGGAGCGGGCCCAGAGCTATGGCGGCCTTTACCACGTGCTGGGCGGCAAGCTCTCGGCGATCGATGCTGTCGGGCCCGAGGATCTGGGGATCGATCGCCTGATGGCCCGCATCCAGGCCGATGACGTCAAGGAGGTCATCCTCGCCCTGGGTGCCACGGTGGACGGGCAGACCACGGCGCATTACATCGCCGAGCGGCTGGCCGGCCTCGCGGTCAACGTGTCTCGACTGGGCCACGGGGTTCCTGTCGGCGGCGAGCTTAACTATCTAGATGAAGGTACACTGCAGGCAGCCTTGCGCGCACGGCAGAAACTCACGCTTTGACCACCCACGGACCCTGGCTTGGCGAGCCCGCCTCCTCTTTGGACCCGACGATGACGCTCCTTTCCATTCTTGAGGTGCCGGATGCACGGCTGAAGGCAAAAGCCAGTGCCGTCGCTGTCGTGGATGACGATCTACGCCGCTTCATGGATGACATGCTGGAGACCATGTACGCTGCGCCTGGCATCGGCCTCGCGGCGCCGCAGGTCGGCGTCCTGCGGCGCGTCATCGTACTGGACGTGGCCCGTGAGAGGGAAACGCCCGCGCCGATGCGTCTCGTCAATCCCGAGATCCTCTGGGAATCCGAGGAAAAGACGATCCAGGAGGAAGGCTGTCTCAGCCTGCCCGAGCAATATGCCGAGGTGCGTCGGCCGGCCGCCGTCAAAGTCTCCTACCTGGATGAGCAGGGTGTCGCGCGAGAGGTGGAAGCCGAGGGCCTGCTCGCCCGCTGCCTGCAGCACGAGATCGACCATTTGAACGGCATTCTGTTCACCGACCACATCTCGGCGCTGAAACGCAACATGATCCTGCGCAAACTGGCGAAAGCGCAAAAGCTGCGCGCATGAGCATCCGCCCGCCGCTCCGGCTCATCCTGATGGGGACCAGTCCCTTCGCCGTGCCTGCGCTCCGACGGCTGCACGCGGGTCCCCATCGAATAGAGGCCGTCTACACGCAGCCACCGCGTCCGGCCGGACGTGGTATGAAGGAGCGCCCATCGCCGGTGCACGAGGCAGCGCTCGAACTCGGCCTGCCGGTCCTGACGCCGGCTTCCTTCAAGACCGAGGCGGCCCTGGCCGAGTTCACGGCCCTCGCGGCCGATCTCGCCATCGTTGCGGCCTATGGCCTGATCCTGCCCCGTCCGGTCCTGTCGGCGCCGCGCCTGGGCTGCATCAACCTGCACGGCTCAAACCTGCCACGCTGGCGGGGGGCCGCCCCCATCCAGCGCGCCATCATGGCCGGCGATGCCACAACCGGCGTCGATATCTTTCAGATGGAGGCGGGCCTGGATACCGGCCCCGTCCTCGCCAGCCGTACGGTGACGATCGGCCCGCACGAGACAGCCGGCTTCCTGCATGATCGTCTGGCGGCGATCGCGGCCGACATGCTGCCTTCCCTTCTGGAGGGCCTGGCGAACGGGACGGCGCAGGCAATCCCGCAGCCATCCCAGGGTGCCACCTATGCCAGCAAGATCCAGAAGGATGAGGGTGCCATCGATTTCGGCCAATCGGCCATCGAGATCGATCGGCGCATCCGCGGCCTGACCCCGTGGCCGGGGTGCTTTGCCTATCTGGGCAAGGAGCGCCTCGGTATCCTTGCGGCGGAGCCAGTGGCGGGCAGCGGCGAGCCTGGCACCGTCATCGAGCTGCCGTTGACCGTCGCCTGCGGCGAAGGGGCGCTGCGCATCACCAGCGTCCAGCCGGCCGGCAAGCGGCCCATGCCGGCCGAGGCCTTCGCGCGCGGCAGGCGGCTCGGTGTCAGTGACCGGTTGGCATGCCGCGCTATCGCCTGACCATAGAATATGACGGCATCGGCTTTCACGGCTGGCAGATCCAGGCCGGCCTGCCTACCGTGCAGGCGGCGCTGGAGACAGCACTGTTTGCCATCACCGGCGACCCCACGCCGGTCACGGGCTCGGGGCGAACCGATACCGGCGTGCACGCGCTGGGCCAGGTCGCCCACCTGGATACAAGACGCGACTGGACGCCAGACCGGCTCATGGGCGCCTTGAACGCCCATCTGCGGCCGCAGCCGATCAGCGTCCTGCGCGTCGAGCAGACGCATCCCCAATTCCATGCGCGGTTCGATGCGAGACGTCGACGCTATCGCTACCGCATCCTCAACCGGCGGGCACCGCCCGCTTTGGCCACGGGTCGGCTGTGGCACCGGCCCCAGCCACTGGCGGCCGACCTGATGCACGCGGCGGCGCAGGCACTGGTCGGGCGGCACGATTTCACGAGCTTTCGCGCTGCCGAATGCCAGGCCAAGAGTCCCTTGCGCACGCTCGACCTGATCCACGTCCATCGCCAGGGCGAAGAGATCCTGATCGACCTCGCCGCCCGTTCCTTCCTCCACCACCAGGTCCGAAACATTGTGGGCACGCTGGTGCCGATCGGCCAGCGTCTGCGGCCCGTGGCCCACATGGCGGAGGTTCTGGCGGCACGCAATCGCGTGGCCGCCGGCCAGACGGCGCCGCCCGATGGCCTCTATCTCGTCGACATCGCCTATGAAGAGCGCACTTAGTCTGTCGACCACCCGCCCCGCCTAGCTGGCATGGCGTCGGGCGGCGGCGACGCAGGCAATGACGGCAAGCGAGACAGCCAGCATGGGCCAGGTGACGCGTTCGTCCAGTATGAGGGCTGCCAAGGTCAGTCCCATGAAAGGTTGCAAGAGCTGCAACTGGCCGACCGCGGCAATGCCACCTCGCGCAAGGCCGCGATACCAGAAGAAAAAACCGATCAGCATGCTGAAAAGCGAGACGTAGACAAGGCCGAGCCAGGCGGAGAGACCGACCTGCGCGAAGCTGTCGGGCCAGTCGAGGAAAGTCAAAAGCACCATCGGCGGCAGGGAAATGACGAGCGCCCAGGAAATGACCTGCCAGCCACCCAGCCGGCGGGACAGGTGACCGCCTTCTGCATAGCCGAGCCCGCAGGCGATGACCGCTAGCAGCATCGCCAGATCACCAGTACTTGACCCGCCTTCGCCCTGCGCCAAGGCGAAGGCCGCGACGAGCAGGCTGCCCAGGCCGGCGAAGAGCCAGAATGCCGGATGCGGCCGCTCGCCGGCGCGCAACACGGCGAACAAAGCCGTGACAAGCGGCATCATGCCGATGAAGACGATCGCCCGTGCCGCACTCAGATGCTGAAGGGCCAAGGCCGTCAGCAAAGGAAAACCGACGACCACACCCAAGGCAACGATCAGAAGCGAGGCCAGATCCGCCCGCCTCGGCAGACGCTGCCGGCAGACGAGCAGGATGCCGGCCGCAAGGAGGCCGGCAATCGACGCCCGCGCCACCGTCAGGAAAACAGGATCGAAGCCCGCCACGGCAAGCCTCGTCGCGGGCAGCGAGCCACTGAACACGGCAACACCAAGCATGCCGTAGATAAATCCTTCAGTAGTCCTGCCCATTCGGTCGCTCCGTTGCTGCTTGCCTCCTCCTTGCGACAAACATCGCTGGCGCCGCCAGTCACAATGCCATACAATTTTACCGAATCGTTATGATCACTATATCAATACAGTTTGGATGTTCATGGCGAACAGTGGAACCAGGACGGTAGCAGTGATGACGGCGATACGGCAGCGCATCGCGGCGCGCAGCCTGCCAGCCGGCGCACGATTGCCCTCCATCAGGGCGCTGGCGCTGAGCATGAGGATCTCGCCCTCGACCGTCGTCGAAGCCTATGAGCGGCTGGTGGCGGAAGGCGTCATCCGCTCAAGACCCGGCGCCGGCTTCTTCGTCACCGAGCAGCCGGCGCCGCTCACTCTGGCCGCGATCGGGCCGCGTCTGGACCGTGAGATCGATCCGTTCTGGGTCTCGCGCGCCTCCCTGGAGGCAGTACCGACCCTCCCCATGCCCGGCTGCGGCTGGCTGCCCGCCGACTGGCTGCCGCAGGATGCCCTGCGCCGCGGCCTGCGCGGCCTCGCGCGGGCCCAGCCGGCAATGCTCGGCGATTATCCTTCGCTGCTGGGACTTTTGCCGCTGCGCCAGTTCCTGGCTCGCCGTCTTGGCACCGTCGGTGTGGAGGTGCCGCCGCAGCAGGTCATGTTGACCGACAGCGGCACGCAGGCGATCGACGATATCTGCCGGCTTTGCCTGGAGCCCGGCGACGCCGTCCTGGTCGACGATCCCTGCTATTTCAATTTCCTGGCGCTGCTGCGCGCGCACCGGGCCCGTATTGTAGGCATACCGCGCACGCCGGCCGGCCCTGACCTCGAGGCCATGGAGACGGCCATCGCCCGGCACAAGCCGCGCCTCTACATCACGAATTCGGCCCTTCACAATCCGACCGGCGGCACGCTCTCGCCGGTGATAGCCCACCGCGTCCTGAAGCTTGCGGCCGAGGCCAAGCTCACCATCGTCGAGGATGACATCTTCGCCGATTTCGAGGACGAGCCCTCGCCGCGCCTTGCCTCCTTCGACGGACTGGAGCGCGTGATCGCCATCGGCAGCTTCTCGAAGACACTATCCGCCTCGATCCGCTGCGGCTACATCGCCGCCCGTCCAGACTGGATCGAGCGGTTGGCCGACCTCAAGATTGCCACACGGTTCAGCGGCAACGGCGCTTCGGCGGCGCTTGTTCTGACCGTTCTGCAGGAAGGTGGCTACCGGCGACACGTCGAGGCGCTGCGCGCGCGCCTGCGCCGCGCCATGCAACACACGATCGGGGCCTTGGCCAAGCTCGATATCCAGCCCTGGCTCGTGCCCAAAGGCGGCATGTTTCTCTGGGCCCTACTGCCGAACGGCATCGATGCCGAAAGCCTTGCGCGAGCTTCGATCGAGGCCGGCATGGTGCTCGCGCCAGGCAATGTGTTCAGCCCGGGCCTGACCGCTTCCAATCGGATGCGCTTCAACGTCGCTCAGTGCCAGGAACCGCGCGTCTTCGCTCTTCTGGAGCAGGCCATGGCGCTACAATCGTCGCGGCGGGCCGGATGACGAACGAGGCTGTCGGGCGCGTCGGCCCTCAAACGCCAAAGAGCAGCAGCATGACCTGAGAGAAGATGACGGTCAAAAGAATGTCGGCAATGACGAAGCCCGCGGCGATAAAGCCGGTCGTCTGCAGAGCACTGCGGACAACATGCCATTCATAGAGGAGAACCAGAAAGACGCTGACGAGCAGGAAGAGGGCACCGCCATTACCCGCTCCCGTGGCCTCGCCCAGCCATCGCGCGCCCATCAGCACGAGCGCCTGGAGGACGCTGCTCCAATTGGTGGCGACGATCAGCGGGACGTATCGAGATGTCAGGCCCGTCAGACGGGTCAACAGGATGGCCACGAGAGGAAAAACCAGCCAGCCCGCAACATAGCTGACGGCCTGCGCGAACCCCAGATAGATGCCGTCCATTGGCACGGCCCCGCTTGGTCCCATTACCGTTGGCCAGCCGCCGTGCAGCAGCGAGCCCACGGCTTGCAGGGCGTAAGCCGGGGCGGTGACGAGGGCGGCCAGGAACGAGCGATAAAAGCCGTCGACGGAAAGATCGAAGCTCTCCATGGCAGCCGGATCGCGCCGCGCCAGCCTGAAGGCGCCACGAATGCCCTGATCGATCGCCAGCCAGCAGTTTGCCAGGGTCATGAGCGGGCGAAATAGCGCCTGAGAAAGACCTCGTAGATCCGCGCAAGGCCAGTAATGTCCTCGAGCGCCACATGCTCGTCGACCTGATGCATGCTGGGACCGGGCAATCCCAGTTCGACCACGGGGCAATAATGGCAGATGAAGCGCGCATCCGACGTGCCCCCTGAGGTGCTGAGTACCGGCGTCCGGCCGGTCACCTCGCCGACCGCTGCCGCCAGGGTCTCGCTCAAGGGTCCGGGCGAAGTGAGGAAGGCATCGCCCGAGGATTTCAATTCGAGATCGTAGCGGCCGCCCACCGCATCGAGACGGTCGCGCACCCAGACTTCAAGCGAGCGGGCATTGTGAAGATCATTGTGGCGGATGTTGAAGACCGCGCGGGCCAGCCCCGGCACCACGTTGGTCGCGGCATTGCCGATATCGATCGTCGTGACCTGAAGGCTGGAGGGCTCGAAGAACGCATTGCCTGCATCGAGCGGCTGGGCCAGCAGCGATGCCAGCATGGCCACCAGCCGATGCGCCGCATTATCCGCTCGGTGCGGATAGCCCACATGGCCCTGACGGCCATACACGCTGAGCCTGCCCGTGAGCGATCCGCGCCGGCCGATCTTCATCATGTCGCCAAGCTCGCTCTGCGAGGTCGGCTCGCCCACCACGCAGGCATCGAAGCGATGGCCCCTGGCCGTGGCCCATTCGAGGAGCTTGACGGTGCCGTCCACCGCCGGCCCTTCCTCATCGCCGGTCAAAAGAAGGCTGATCTTGCCCGGCAAGGGATGGGTCGTCTCCCGCCAGTTGGCGACCGCCGCGACAAAAGCCGCAACGCCGCTTTTCATGTCGGCCGCACCTCGGCCGAACAGCCGGCCATTCACGATCGTGCCGGCGAACGGATCTTGGCCCCAGGCCTTCACATCGCCGGGCGGCACGACGTCGACATGCCCGGCGAAGGCCAGATGCAGACCATTGCTGCCGGGTTCACCCAAAGTCGCCAGCATGTTCTCGACCGGCTCCGCGCCCGGACCAGCGAAGCTCACCCGCTCGACTTCAAAACCCAGGGGCCGAAGCACCTCCTCGAGCAGGTCGAAGCACGCCCCGACCTTTGGTGTGACCGATGGAATACGAACCAGATCCTGGGTCAGCCGGACAGGATCGAGGGCCGATGGCGCATCGCCCATCAGTCGCGGAGCAGATCGTTGATCGAGGTCTTGGCGCGTGTCTGCGCGTCCACCCGCTTGACGATCACTGCACAGGAGAGGCCCGGGCCGGGCGACCCGTCCGGCAGCGGCTTGCCCGGCTGGAAGCCGGGCACGACGACGGAATAAGCGGGCACGCGACCGCGGAAGACCTCACCGGTCTCGCGATCGATGATCTTGGTGGAGGCGCTGATGAAGACGCCCATGGATAAGACCGAGCCCTCTTCGACAATGACACCCTCGACCACTTCCGAGCGTGCGCCGATGAAGCAGTCATCCTCGATGATGACCGGATTCGCCTGCAAGGGCTCCAACACGCCGCCAATGCCGACACCGCCCGAGAGATGGCAGTTCTTGCCGATCTGCGCGCAGGACCCGACGGTCACCCAGGTATCGACCATCGTGCCCTTATCGACATAGGCGCCCAAATTGACGAAGGACGGCATGAGCACGACGCCCGGGGCAATGTAGGCGCTGCGACGGACGACACAGTTGGGCACCGCCCTGAAGCCGCCCTCGCGGAACTCGGTCTCGCCCCAGCCCTCGAACTTGGACGGCACCTTGTCCCACCAGGTGGCATGGCCGGGGCCACCCGGAATCGGCTCCATGTCGTTCAGGCGAAACGACAGCAGGACCGCCTTCTTCAACCACTGGTTAACGACCCAGCCGCCCTCGCCTTTCTCGGCGACCCGCAAGGCGCCCCTATCCAGCGCCAGAAGCGCCTCGTTGACGGCCTCGCGGACCTCGCCTTCGGTCGTGGAACCGATCGTATCTCGAGCGTCGAAGGCACTCTCGATGACGTTTTGCAAGCGGGCCGTGTCCATGAGTCTCGTCTCCAAGCGGGAAAGCGCGCGGCAAGCTAGCGGATGCCGCCCTTCTGTCAACGCGATCTAGGTGCTACCTAAGGCGCCGCCCCCGAACTTATGATGGACGCTGCGCCCTGGCCATGGCGAAGAACAGCCCGCTACCCCCGTTGCCCGACGCTTTCCTCGCCGGCTGCCGTACCCTCCTTGATGCGAAAGGCGTTGTCGACGACCCCGACGAGATTGCCTCTTATACCGTGGATTTCTGGCGGCAATGGCGGGGCCAGAGCCCCCTGGTGCTCAGGCCCGCCAGCACCGCCGAGGTCGCGGGCATCGTCGCACTGGCAGCCACATCGGGCGTTGCGCTCGTGCCGCAAAGCGGCAATACGGGCCTCGTGGCCGGCGGCATCCCCGATCCGAGCGGCAGCCAGGTTGTCTTGAGTCTCGCCCGCCTGAACGCCATCCGCCACGTCGATCCAGCCGGCGATCACCTGATCGTCGAAGCTGGCTGCGTGCTGGAAACTATCCAGGAAGCCGCCCGCGGCATCGAGCGCTATTTCCCTCTCTCACTCGGTGCGCAGGGCTCCTGCCGAATAGGGGGCAATATCGCGACGAATGCCGGCGGCTTGAACGTGCTGCGCTATGGCATGACCCGCAATCTCGTGCTCGGGCTCGAGGTCGTGCTGCCGGATGGGCGCATCTGGAACGGCCTGCGCGCGCTGCGCAAGGACAATACCGGCTTCGATCTGAAGCAGATCTTCATCGGCTCGGAGGGCACGCTCGGTATCGTCACGGCGGCGGCACTCCGGCTGGTGCCCCTGCCGCGCGAGACGCAGACGCTCTGGCTCGGCATCGACAGTCCCGAATCGGCGGTCGAACTTTTGACGATCTTCGCCCGGGAGCTGGGCGATCTGGTCTCGAGCTTCGAGCTGCTCTCGGGCTTTGGCGTGGAGACGGCGGTCCGCTTCCTGGAAGGCGTCCGGGCGCCGATCGAGGGCAGCCATCCCTGGCATGTCTTGATCGAGGTCGCCTGGAATTTCACCGAGGGCCTTGGCCAGCGCGTCGAGACGGCGCTGACCGCCGCCATGGAGAGCGAACTCGTCCGCGACGGCACGATCGCCCAAAGCGAGGCACAGCGCGCCAATATGTGGCGAATCCGGGAGGGCCAGAGCGAGGCGACGCGCGAACTCGGTTTCATCGTGCGCAGCGACGTCACGGTCCAGATCAACGACATTCCAGTCCTCTGCAAGCGCGTGCGCGCCTGGACCGAGGCCGAGATGGAAGGTGTCATCCTCGTACCGTTCGGCCATGTGGGCGACGGCAATCTTCACTTCAACTTCATCATGCCCGAGGCACGCGTCGCCGAGCTCAAACCAATCCTTCTTGGCCGTCTTTATGACGAGGTGACGGCGCTCAATGGATCGATCAGCGCCGAGCACGGCATCGGTCGATTGAAGCGCGACGATCTGGAGCGCCTCAAGGACCCGGTTGAACTGCAGCTCATGAAGACGCTCAAGGCGACCCTCGACCCCAAGGGCATCATGAATCCCGGCGCCATCCTTCGCGCCGAGTGATCACCGCGCGCCTCAGCGGTGACGCCTCGCAACCGAGCGGGGTGAAAAGGGCTTTGGGGACCCTAGTCGCGCCTTGTCACCTTGAGTGCCCGCCGATCCAGATGACGCTCGACCTCGGCCAGGTCGATGCCCTCCTTGGCCAGTCGCGTGAGGGTGAAAAAGATGACGTCGGCTGCTTCCCAGACAACCTCGTCACGCGTGCCGGCGGCGATCAGCTCGGCCGCCTCCTCGGTGGTCTTGGCAGCCAGGAGGGCTGGATCGTCGAACAGTCTTGCCGTGTAGGAACCGGCGGGGGCATGCTCACGACGCGCTGCCAAAGTACGCATCAAGCTGCCGAGGCCCTCCTCCTCGCCCCAGCAGGTGCGGGTGTCCAGATGGCAAAAGCCCTTGCCCGCCTGACGGACGACGAAGCGCGGGCTGTCGCGGTCGCAGTCGAGGTCGATGCGAAGCAGTTCCTGCACGGCCCCCGAGGTCTCGCCCTTGACCCACAATCCGCGCGTGCGTGACTGGTAGACACCGACCTTGCGCTTGACCGCCTCGCGGATGGATTCCTTGCTTGAATAGACCAGCCCCAGTGCCAGGCCGCGCTCGTCGGTGACGACGGTCGGATAGAGCCCATCCGGCCGGTCGGTCACCAAGGGTGCAGCAATGGCGTCGCCAAGATCGAGCCTGCCCGTATAGAGGGCCATGCCCACCTGCGCGTCGGCACCGATGGCGTCGAGCTCGCGGATCTCCTCAGCCGTGGTGACACCGCCGGCGATCGTCACGCGCGCCGGGCTCGCCGCCGCGACGACCGCCTTGGCCAGCGCCATGTCGGTGCCGCCCATGCGCCCCTCACGCTCGACGAAGGTAACGAGAAAGCCATCCACGAGATCGCGGAGCTCATCGATGCGATCAAGAAGGGCCGCACCCGTGCCCGTCTTCCAGCCCTCGATCACGACCTCGCCGTCGCGCGCGTCTAGCGCGGCGATGACCCGGTTCTTGGGCAGCTTCGCCAACAGGTCGGGCTTGGCCATGGTGCCGAGGATGATCTTGGCCGCACCGCGATCCAGCCAGGACGTCGCCGTCGCGAGCGAGCGGATGCCGCCGCCGACCCGGCAGGGAAAGCGCTGCACGAGCGGATCGATCAGATGCGCGTTCGATCCGGTGCTCATCGCGGCATCGAGATCGATCACGGCAATCTCGCCCGCGATCGCGAAACGCTCGGCGATCGGCATCGGGTCGCCAGCATCGATCGCCTTGGCATCGCCGCCGACGAGCTGGACGGTCTGGCCTCCCTGCAGATCGATCGATGGAACGATCATGGCCGTACCCTCACCTGATGCTCGAGAAGATAGGATTTGACGTCGCCTACGGTGAGGTCGCCGTCATGGAAGATGGAGGCCGCAAGGACGGCGTCCGCGCCGCAATCGAAGGCTTCCTTGATGTGCTTTGCACTGTCGGCACCGCCCGAGGCGATGACGGGCACATGCACGGCAGCAGCGACGGCGCCGGTCAGCGCCAGATCGAAACCCTCGCGCGTGCCGTCCCGATCCCAGGAGGTCAGGAGAATCTCCCCTGCGCCCAGCGCCTCAGCCTCTTTAGCCCAGGCGACGGCGTCCTTGCCCACGGCCTCGCGGCCGCCCTTGATCAGGACCTCAAAGCGCTGCCCCTGGCTGCGTGCATCGATCGCCAGGACGCAGCATTGACGACCGAAGCGGGTGGCGATGTGGCTGAGAATCTCGGGGGAGAAGACGGCGGCCGTGTTCACCGAGACCTTGTCCGCACCGGCTTCCAGGAGCTCGAAGGCATCCTCCTCGGTGCGGATGCCGCCGCCCACCGTCAGCGGAATCGAGAGGGCCGCCCGCACGCGGCGCACGGTCTCATGCTGGTTGCCGCGCCCCTCGGGCGTGGCCGAGACGTCGAGGATGACGATTTCGTCGGCCCCCTGCGCCTGGTAGAGGGCCGCCCGTTCGGCAGGATCGCCGGCATCGCGCAGACCCTGGAATTTCACCCCCTTGACGACCCGCCCATGGCTGACGTCCAGGCATGGAATGATCCGATGCGTGAGACCCGTCCGGCTCATTGGCCAAGCTCCATGAAGCGGGAGAGGATGGCAGCGCCATAATCGGCGGACAGCTCGGGATGAAACTGGCAACTGACGAGGTTGCCGCGCTCCATGGCGGCAACGAAGCGTTGGCCGTGGAGAGCTCGCGCCACCTGCCAACCCGGCGCCTCCAAAGCGCGAAACGAATTGGCGAAATAGGCAAAGCCGCTATCCAGGACCTGGGCGTCCTCCAGGGCCGTGACCTCGTTCCAGCCAAATTGCGGCGCCCGGACGTCCGTCTCGAAGGCGCCCACATGCGTGGCGATGAGGCCCAGGCCATCGACGCCGGGACTTTCGTCGCTGCTGGCGAATAGCAGTTGATGGCCAACACAGATGGCGATGGTCGGCCGGTTCGCCAGCATGCGCGCCTTTAGCGGCCGGTCGAACCCCTGCTCCCTCAGGCGCGCCATCGACGCACCAAACGCACCCACACCCGGCAGCATGACGTGGCTCGCCTGCGCGATCGCCTCGGCGCTGTCGGCCAGCCGGGTCTCGACCCCGAGCCTCGCAAAGGCCGCTTTCACGCTCGCCATGTTGGCCGTGCCGGTCGGCACGATGGTAATGGCCGGCATCAAAGAACGCCCTTGGTGCTGGGCACGTCGTCGCGGTCGGTCTTACGAACCGCCTGCTTCATGGCCAGCGCCATGGCCTTGAAGGCCGCCTCGGCGCGATGATGGTCGTTCTCGCCCTTGAGCACGTCCACATGCAGCGCCATGCGGCCCGTATTGGCGAAGGATTGGAAGAAATGGACGAGATTCTCGGTCGCCACCTCGCCGATCATCGCCCGCTTGAAACCCATGTCGACCGCGTGCGACGGACGGCCGGACAGATCGACGACGACACGGGCCAGAGCCTCGTCGAGCGGGGCATAGGCATAGCCGAACCGGCCGATGCCGCGGCGCTCGACCAGGGCCTGGTCGAAGGCGCGGCCCAATGCCAGCGCCACGTCCTCGACGGTGTGATGGTCATCGACCTCGAGATCGCCCTCGCAGGAGAGCTCCAGGTCGAAGCCGCCGTGGCGGGCGAACGCCACGAGCATATGGTCGAGGAAGCCCAGGCCAGTCGCGATGTTGGCTTCGCCCTGGCCATCGAGATAGAGCTGCAGGGTGATGGCCGTTTCATTCGTCCGGCGCTCGATCAGGGCACTGCGCAAGGTGGTCCTGCTCCGTCAGGTGATAATGAACGCGTCAAGCCGTTGATGTGGACCAAGGGCCGGCCGCTGTCGACGCCCGATTTAACGTTGCTGCCAGCCGAAAGGCTGGCGGCCGGCCCATTGGCTAGGCCACGATCTGCGCGATCTCGAAGACGACGATATCCGTGCCACCCCGCTCCTTGATCCGGCGGATGATGTCGGGCAGCTCGGCCCGGGGCACGGCCGACTTCACTGCGAATCCGATGTCGCCATGCAAGGGGGCCATGGTCGGCTCGCGCATGCAGGGCACGACGGCAATGACGCTCTCGAGGTCCGCCCGACCGACATTGAACTCAACCATGACACGCTTGCGCGCATCGAGGACGGACTGCAGCAGCAAGACGAAATGCTCCACCGTCCGTCGCTTCACGGCATCTTCCATGGCGCGGGGATGCGCATAGAGCCGGGTCGAGCTCGTCATCACCTCGTCGATGATCGTCAGCCCGTTGGCCTTCAAGGTCGCGCCGGTCGCCGTGTTGTCGACGATGCAGTCCGCGTCCTCGGGTGGGAAGACCTCGGTTGCGCCGTAAGAGCGGACGACGCGGGCGTCGTACCCGGCACGCTCGATCCAGCCGTGCGTCAGACGTTCATATTCGGTGGCGACCCTGAAGGGGCGCTTGGGCAGCCGGCCATTCTCCAGGAACTCCGTCGAGGCGGCGCAGACGATGCGTACGGGATCGAGACCGGTATCCAGGAGCTGGACCAGCTCGACTTCCTTCTCGGCAACCCAGTCCGCGCCGGCAAAGCCGATGTCGCGGGAGCCCGCATGCAGCATCTCAACGATGTTCTGTGGCTTCAGGATCTTGGCCTCAAAACCTTCCAGAGAAAGCCTCGGTCGATACCCACGACGATCGAAGGTGAGGTTGATGCCGGCATCGCGTAGAAGTTTGAGGATGTTCTCCTGCATACGCCCCTTGGGCAGGGCCAGATGCACGAGGCCATTGGCGTGGCCGGCATGCGGCCCCCCATCGGCAATGGTCCTGGGCCCTGACACTGGCAAAGAAGCGGCGCTCACGTCCATTGATCCTCGAAAGCTGATCCGCCTCCTATAGAGAGCGGGCGACATTGAGGGCCCGGCTGGCAAGGTGCCGGTCAGGCCGTTCCGCTGGCCGGTCCGGCCGTGGATCGCGCTTATAGGGTGCGAGTCACCTCGACGTAAAGGCGACGCCGCCGGCGCTACTTCAGGCGGCCTTATGCAATTCCTCCACATGCGTCGCGGTCTGCGTGGCACCGGTCTCGACCGGATGGAAGAGATCGGTGCTGGTCGAGAGCGTGTGGACCGCCGCCGTGTCCAGGACATGGTTAATCGCCGAGACGGCGGCACTGTTGGTCGCATGGCCGCCATTCGCGGCCTCGGTGGAGACGGTCTGCGCCTGGCTCACCTCAGCCGTACTGGGCGTGGAGCCGCTCAGAATGTCGCTGCCGGCAGGCGCGGCCGCGGCATGCGTCGCGCTCGAAGTGCCCTGGGTCGTAGTCGTGGTCAGCTGATCGCCCAGGATGTCGCTGCCGTTCCCCGTGTCCAGCGATGTCGTGGCGCTCAGAAGGGAAACCTTGGCCAGCGAGGCGACGCTGCTGGCCGGTGTCACGACGAAGTCGTGTTGGCCATCGGCCGTCTCGAGGCCGGTAATGCCGGTCGCACCGCTGCCATAGTCCTTGATGGTGGCGAACTGCTTACCGTCATAGCTGAGTGCCAGATCATTGCCGGAGAGCGCGCTGCTGACCTTGCTCCAGGCACCGTCGAAATAGACCTTGTTGAGATCAAGGCCGCTGGTCCCGCGCGTGTCGATGATAGTGGCGATACCGGAATCGGTGCTCCGCAAATAATAGGAATCGTTGCCGGCGCCGCCCGCCAACACGTCATTGCCGCCACCACCCACGATGACGTTGGCACCGCTGTTGCCGACCAGCAGATTGTCGTGCGCGTTGCCCCAGAGGCCAAGATTGTCGGATCCCTTGAGCAGCGCGTGGTCGATACTGGCCGAACTGACCGGCCATGCGGTGCCCACGAGGCCAGCCGGCGCCGTCCCGGTCGCCCCGGCCAGCTTGATATAGCCGGCGATGCCGAAATTCGCATTGTAGCTGACGGCATCGACACCGGTGGCGGCCGTGCCGGCGAACGCGGTGGCAAAGCTGGGCGACCAGACATGCGTGCCGGTAAAAAAGCTCGTGATGTCAGCGCTGCTGGTGGGCAGCGCCGTCGCATCGTGCGGCGCGAAGGACGAGAAGGCCTGGGTGCCGCTGCCGATGTCGATGCCGCTGAAATTCGCCTCGTGCCCGACATAGTCCTTGATCGTGGCGATCGTCGTGCCGTCATAGGCCAGCACCATGTCGCTGCCGCCGGCGGTCGCCACCAGCTTGCTGGCATTGATCCCGGTGAGCTTGAGCAGGTTGACGCCGTCCGTATCGGTGATCGTCGCATTGCCGCCGACGCTGAGGACATAGGTGTCGTTGCCGAGGCCGCCTTTGAGCGTATCCGTGCCGCCATTGCCCGTGAGCACGTCCTGGCCGGCGCCGCCGACCAGGGTGTCGTCGCCCGTCGTGCCGGTCAGCGACTGGCTGAAGGTCGAGAGCACGCGCGTGCCCGCGCCGTCACCAAGGTCGATCCCGGCAATGGCCGATGGATGGCTCGCATAGTCGGCCATCGAGGCGATGGCCGTGCCGTCATAGAGGACGGTCAAAGCGGCACCGGTCAGGGCGATGACCAGCTTGGAGGCATCCCCGCCCGCAAGTTTCAGGACATTGCTGCCCTCGCCGTCGGTGATGGCGACCTTGCCCGAGGCATCGAGGATATAGGTGTCGCTACCGGCCCCGCCGACGGCCTGGTCCACACCGCCCTTGCCGTCCAGGATGTCATTGCCGGGGCCGCCCACGAGGCTGTCGGAGCCGCTCGTGCCGCTCACATACTGGGCAAAGCTCGCGAACGGCTTGACACCGCCGCCGAGATCGAGCCCGGCGAAATTCTCGGTGTGCAGGCCATAATTCTTAATCGTCGCGATCGTGCTGCCGTCATAGGAGAGGACGAGGTCATAGCCGTTCATCGCGACCAGCACCTGGCCGGCCTCGCCGCCGGGCAGGCTCAAAACATTAAGGCCCTGCTGGTCGATGATCGTGGCGTTACCGGCGCTGGAGAGCACATAGGTGTCGCTGCCGTAATCGCCGATGAGCGTATCGGTGCCGCCATTGCCAAGAAGCGTGTCATCGCCGCTGCCGCCGGTCAGCGTCTCGTTGCCGGACGTCCCCGCGATCGCCTGGCGGAAGGTTGAGAACGCCACCGTGCCGCTGCCGAGATCGATGCCCGGAAAGCTCGCAGGCGCGCTCGCATAACCAATGATGGTCGCGATCTTGGCCCCGTCATAGAGGATGGAGAGATCACTGCCCGCGAGCGAGACCAGGATCTTGCCGGCATCGCCGCCTGCGAGCTTGAGGGTCGAGATGCCCTGCCCGTCCGTGATCGTGACAACCCCCGTCGTCGAGAGAACGTAGCTGTCCGCCCCGGCCCCGCCCTGGAGCGTGTCGCTGCCGCCCTTGCCGTCCAGGACGTCATTGCCCGCGCCGCCCTGAAGGACATCGTTGCCGGTCGTGCCCGTCAGCGTCTGGTTGAAGCTGGTGAAATTGGCGACGGTACCGCCATTGACCGTCAGGCCCGGAAACGCCGACGGATGAAGGGCATAGTCCTTGATCGTGGCGATCTGCCGTCCGTCATAAGCGATCAGCAGATCGTCGCCGCTCGGGCTGATCATGATCTTGGCGACATCGACGAGGCTGGTCGAGGTGCCGAGCTTGAGCGTGTTGATGCCTTCCTTGTCGACGATGAGGTCGGCTGCCTGGGTCGTCGGGCTGAGGATATAGGTGTCGTTGCCGGCACCTCCCTGGAGGATGTCGCCGCCACCCAGGCCGGTTAGGGTATCATTGCCGGCATCGCCCATCAGATTGTCAGCCCCCAGGGTCCCGGTGAGCGACAGATCGCCGACCGGCGGCTTGCCGAAGCTCGAAAAGGCCACGACGCCGCTGCCGAGGTCGATGCCGGTGAAATTGGCGGCACGATCGGCGAAATCGCGGATCGTCGCGACATGCGCGTCGCCCACATAGATGTCGAGATCGCTGCTGCCCTGGACGACATAGACCGAGGAGGGCTTGAGATCGCCCAGGAGCCGGATCGTGTTCTGACCGCTCGCATCGTCGATGACCCAGGCCGGCGTGGCGGCGTTGCCGGCCTTGAGTATGTAGATATCGTCGCCGACACCACCTTTGAGGACCTGGCCGGTGCCGAGCTGCGTGCCGCTATCCACCTGGCCGTTCACCGCCGTGGGGTCGATGACGTCATTGCCGTCGCCGCCGGCCAGCGTCGAACCCCATTGCGAAGTGATGTACTGGCCCTCGATCGGCGGCTTGGGGAGGCTGGCGATCGATACGACCCCGTTGCCAAGATCGATGCCGACGAAATTCGCCTCGTGGCCGACATAGTCGGAGAGCGTGGCGATCGTCTTCTTGACCAAGGCGGCGTTGCCTGCCGGATCGGTGCGCGAGGTGTCGTAATAGGCGTAGCTGATCTCGAGGCCCGTGCCGACCAATTGCGCATAGAGGCTGGCCGTCGCCGGCAGATTGCTGATCTTGATGGTGTTCAGGCCCTGCGAATCGATGATCGTGTCGATTTCACCCCTGGTGGCGCGCGTCGCGTCCAGAAGGTAGGTGTCGTTGCCAGCCCCCCCCTGGAGCACGTCGCTGCCGCCATTGCCGTCCAGCGTGTCGTTGCCCGGTCCTCCCGAGAGCGTGTCGCTGTAGGTGGTGCCGATAACGACCCGGTCGCCGCTCGATGGGGCGGCAAAGCTCGCAAAGCTGCGGACACCCTGGCCGTCGCCAAGGTCGATGCCCGCGAAGTGGGCGGCGTTGGCGGCGTAATTGTCGATCGTCGCGATGTCGCGGCCATTATAGGCGATGACGAGATCGACGCCGCTGGCGGCGATCGTGACGCGGGCGGCATCGCCGCCCGGGAGATAGATCGTGTTCAGGCCTTCAGTATCGAAGATGCGATCCGAGCCGTCCTCGGCCAGGCCCAGGAAAAACCCGTCATCGCCCTCGCCGCCATAGAGGACGTCATAGCCGCCACCGCCGGCCAGCACGTCGTTGCCGGCGTCGCCATAGAGATAGTCCGTGCCGGCTTCGCCATAGAGGACGTCGTTGCCGCCGCCGCCATGGACGATATCGTCACCGCCGCCAGCGGCGATCT
Organism: Arboricoccus pini; assembly: GCF_900187945.1. Taxonomy (GTDB): domain Bacteria; phylum Pseudomonadota; class Alphaproteobacteria; order Geminicoccales; family Geminicoccaceae; genus Arboricoccus; species Arboricoccus pini. Next base: position 103,048 of record NZ_FYEH01000004.1, read on the forward strand.
GATTGGCGCCGTCATTGCCGTAGAGCAGATTCGCCTTGTCGTCGGCCCAGATGTCGTGATTGTCCGAGCCTTCGAGGCGGAGGTTCTCGATATCGGTCGCGACCTGTTGCGTCGCCGTGTTGAAACCGGCCGGAACTGCCGCCAGGCTGGCACCCATCTTGAAGGTGACGGTGCCGTCGCCATAGACCGAGGATGAGAGGCTCGCGGCATTGGCCCGCCAGTCGCCGGCGATGACCAAGGTGTCGTTGCCGGCACCGCCATTGACAAGGTCGGTCGGCCCATGACTGTAGAGGACGTCGTCGCCCTCGCCGCCATCCAGGATATTGGTGCCGGAGCCGCCATCCAGGATATCGGCGCCAGGGCCGCCATGCAGGATGTCGTTACCCTCCTCGCCGAAAAGCTGGTCGTTGCCCTCGCCACCCTCAAGCAGGTCGCGGCCCGCACCGCCATGGATGACGTCGTTGCCGTCATCGCCATAAAGCTTGTCGTCGCCATCCTGGCCATAAATAATGTCATTGCCGACATTGCCATGGACGAGATCATCGCCGGCACCGGCATAGATGATGTCGTCGCCGGCGCCACCATCGAGATTGTCGGCGAGGTCGGTGCCATAGATAACATCGTTGCCATCGCCGCCTACCGTGACATCGCCGATGCTCGGCCGGTTGCTGGCATCTGTCGAGCCGTCGATGGTCCCACTTGCATCGTCGAGGGCCAACGTCGTGACATCGGTGTTGGCCGAGGCTGAGAGCTTGATGCTCATGTCACCCAGATTCTCGCCGAGCGGCAAGGGCGCGAGGGAGTAGCCGGTGTCGATCACGGGCTGCGGCGCGGCCGTCCCATCCGCCTGGCCGGCGATCATGAAGCCCTGCCCCGAGGCCGTGACGTCGAGCGGCACATCGCCGGAACTGCCGACAAGGAGCGCCCCGGGGACGGCGGGAGCCAAGACAACCGGCTGGGCCGGCGCCGGAGTCGTCGACATCTCGGCACCGGCCGGGTGTGGAGAAGGCTCATGGTTCGGTGCAGCCGTACTGGCGGCCTCGCCGGCCTCGGCCGCGGCCCGCGTGGTGAACATCGCCAGGGCCACGCCCAGGAGCGAGACGCCTGCCGGTCCCATGAGATAGGGTCTGCCCGCCGACCGCCTCGGTCGCCGAGCCTGGCCGGGTGCGGCCGGCACTGTCGGCGCTGTCGGCTGTGAGGGCTCGCCGGCATCGAGGCCGGCCGACATGCTTGCACCAGACTTTGCCATTTACCTACCAACCTCTGCTGGACTTGATAAATCCTGCTGTTCCGTCATTCGGCATCGGGCGGCTGGAGCGCTGCGGAATGCGAAGCATTAACTATCTTCGGGATTGTCGCCCTCTAGCTTTCTCAACCTATGATAGCAATAAAATTAATTTTTTTGACGAGTACGGGAAACCGATGCGTGCGGGTTGCGACAATCCTGCCGGCCAAGTCTGCCGGCTGAACGGACCGGGTATGAGGGCTGGACGGGACAAAGGCGGACAGGATGGCCGTCCATGTGCGAGGATGCGGGCCCCGAACCGGATGGATCGCTTCGATGACGCTTGAGGAGGCCGATGATCTGCATCGGCAAAAAAAGGCCAAGATCGCGGCCGCTAAGGAAAAGCTCTATGCCGACAAGGTGATCGAGAAAGGCCTGTTGATCGTCCATACCGGGACGGGCAAGGGCAAGAGCACGGCTGCCTGGGGAATGGCGATGCGCTGCCTGGGCCATGGGCTCAAGCTGGGCGTCGTGCAGTTCGGCAAGGGCAGCCGCGATTCGGGCGAGCGCGCGCTCTTCACGCGCTTTCCCGACCTCGTCCGCCTCGTCGCCGTGGGCGAAGGCTTCACCTGGGAGACGCAGGACAAGGCGGCAGACATCGCAGCCGCGAAGGAGGCCTTCGCCGCTGCTTGCGCCATGCTGCAGGATCCGAGCTTCCACATGGTGATCCTGGACGAGCTCAACATCACGCTCCGCTACGAATATCTGCCCCTGGACGAGGTGCTGGCAGCGCTGCGAAGCCGCCATCCCGCCTGTCACGCCGTCGTCACCGGGCGCAATGCCAGGCCCGAATTGATCGAGATGGCCGATCTCGCCACCGAGATGACCCTCTTGAAGCATCCCTTTCGCGACGGCGTGAAGGCGCAGATCGGCGTCGAGTTCTGATGCGCCCCCGGGGTTTGATGATCCAGGGCACCTCCTCCAACGCCGGCAAGTCGCTGCTGGTGGCAGGGCTGGCGCGCGCCTTCACCTTGCGCGGCCTGAACGTGCGCCCCTTCAAGCCGCAAAATATGAGCAACAACGCCGCCGCTACCTTGGAGGGTGCCGAGATCGGCAGGGCACAGGCCCTGCAGGCCAGGGCCGCCAAGGTCGCCCCGCACGCGGACATGAACCCGGTCCTCCTGAAGCCCGAGAGCGAGCGCGGCTCACAGCTCGTCCTCCAGGGCAAGGTGGTGGGCCGGTTCGATGCGCTGGCCTATCAGGCGAAGAAGGCCTCGCTCCTGCCAGCCGTGCTGGAAAGCTTTCATCGCCTGGCACGATCAGCCGACCTCGTCCTCGTCGAGGGTGCGGGCAGCCCGGCCGAGATCAATCTGCGCGGCGGCGACATTGCCAATATGGGCTTTGCCCAAGCGGCCGCCCTACCCGTCATCCTGCTGGGCGACATCGAGCGCGGCGGCGTCCTGGCTCAACTGGTGGGCACGGTGGCCCTCCTCGAGCCGGCCGATCGCGCCTGCCTCGTCGGCTGGATCGTCAACAAGTTTCGTGGCGATCCCACGCTCTTTGCCAGCGCCGTGCCGATCATCGAGGGCCATACCGGCCTGCCCGGCCTGGGAGTCGTTGCCTGGTGTGACGCCGCTGCCGATCTGCCCAAGGAGGATGCCCTGGGGCTGGACGAGCTGGCGATCGGCCGCAAGACAGGGGCGAGGCTGCGCATCGCCGTCCTCCGCCTGCCCCGCATCGCCAATTTCGACGATATCGAGCCCTTGGCGATGGAAGAGGCCGTCGACCTGCGGATCCTCGATCCCGGCCAGGCTTTGCCCGGCGACATCGATCTCGTCATCCTGCCCGGCAGCAAGTCGACGCGTGGCGACCTGGCCGCCTTGCGCCGGGCCGGATGGGATATCGATATCAAGGCGCATCATCGACGGGGCGGCCACGTGCTCGGGCTATGCGGCGGCTACCAGATGCTGGGCAGGACGATCGCCGATCCGCTCGGGCTCGAGGGGCCGGCCGGCAGTGATCCTGGTCTCGGGCTCCTGGCGATCGACACGGTCCTGGAGGCCACGAAGACCGTGATGCCACGCCAGGCACTGGATGCAGAGGACGGCACACCGCTGCAAGGCTACGAGATCCATCTGGGGTCCAGCAACGGACCCGATCGCGACCGGCCCATGCTCGTCCTCGAAGGTCGCCCCGAAGGGGCGCGATCGGCGGATGGGCGCGTCTTTGGCACGTATCTGCACGGCCTTTTCGCCAATGACCGTTTCCGCGCGCGCTGGCTCCAGCGGCTGGCCAAGGGCAGCGCGTCCGAACTCGCCTACGAGGCGCGCGTGGAGGCTGCCCTCGATGGGCTGGCCGCCCATCTCGAGCGGCATCTCGACCTCGACAGGCTGCTGGCACTGGCCAGCCCCATTCAGCAAAATTCTTGATGCATGCGTGAACGGTCAAATATCAATTTATTTGATTGGTTATTAAGCCGCTGAATTACCAAGAAAAAACAGTATAGCAGCCAGCCCCAACAGGGCAGCGATCAGGATCAGATAGGCATTGCGGCAGAGGCGAATGGCCCGCTCGATGTCCCCCGGACCGACGTCTGGCGACCCCTCGCCCATCCACCCGTCGACCTCCATGCTGCCGTGATAGACGCGCGGGCCGGCCAGCCTGAGGTCGAGCGCCCCTGCGACGGCGGCCTCGGGCCAGCCAGCATTGGGCGAGCGATGCAGGCCGGCCGTTCGCCGCATGCTTTGCCATGCAGCGTGAAAGCGCCCGCTCAGGAGGCCGCTGACAGCAATCAGGGCGCCGCTGAGTCGAGCAGGCACGAGGTTCAGATGATCGTCCAGCCGAGCCGCGGCCCACCCGCAATGAAGATATCGCCGGCTCCGGTGGCCGATCATGCTGTCGGCCGTGTTGACGGCCTTATAGAGAAGGAGTCCGGGTAGGCCCAGGAGCAGGGCATAGAAGATCGGCGCCACGACGCCGTCGGAAAAATTCTCCGCCAGCGATTCGACCGCGGCCCGGCCGACTCCCGCCGCGTCGAGCGCCTCGGGGTCGCGACCGACGATGGCGCTCACCGCCCGCCTTCCCTCCGGCAGCCCCTGCAGGAGCCCGCGCCGCACGGCCTCGACATGCCGGACGAGGCTCCGCCAGGCAATAAGCGTCGCCATCAGGCAGCCCTCGACGATCCAGCCGGACGACCATCCAGCCAGCCCCGCATGGACGAGGCCGCCGACCAGCACGCAAGTCGACAGGAGAAGACAGAGCGCCAGGACGCCCGCCAATCGCTGCCGGCCAGGCGAGCGCTCAGGGTCGAAGAGGCGCTGATCCAGCCAGCCTATCAATCGGCCCAGAAGCACGACCGGATGCGGGAGACGACGCCAGAGCCAGGCGGGCTCCCCCAGTAGGGCGTCGAGGCCGATCGCCAACAGGAGAGCCAGAAGGCTCGTCAGAGGATCGGCCAGCAGCATCGACGGATGGTCTCGTCAAAATAGCGGGCATGCGAACCCGCATTGTCAAAATACCCGGCATCCCGGCCGGATGCACCCAACGCCGGAACATGGAAAAGCCGCGCCCTTGAGGCGCGGCTTTTCTGACGATGGCCACGATGGCCAGCCCGGAGCCGAGCAGTCTTTAAGGTCGCCAGGCCTCGTAGTCGCCGGTGGCGGGTGCGCGCTTGCCACCGCGTAACTCGTGGCCGGCCGGGACATAAGCCTGCGGCGTGCCGGTCAGATTTGGCAAATAGGGCTTTTCCCACCTTTTATGCGGGAGATTGGCAGCAGTCGGCACTTCCTGGATGCTATGATGCAGCCAGCCATGCCAGCCTGGCGGCACCATGCTGGGCTCGATCTCTCCGGCGCCCGCATAAACGACCCAGCGACGCTCCTGGCGCCAGTCGCTCCCACGCGCCTGACGATAATATTTGTTGCCGAACTCGTCCTCGCCGACGAACGCGCCGCGAAATCGCGTCATCAGAAAGGTTTGGAGCGCATTATCGCGCAAGAATCTCAGCAAGCCCTCTGCTCCCGTCTTGCCGCCCGCCGTAAACGCGCGGGCGCGCCTCATCGACCGCCCCATTATGCCCTGCCGCTCAGCACTCCGCCACCCTGTGGATAACAGGGGATAACGCCAGGACCGCAGGCGAACTGTGGATAAGAGGGGAAATCTGTGTGCCGTGATAACTCTCAGCAAAAATCAGCGAAACACTGAGATGCGGTCCTGCCGATGCACCAATCCGGATTCGGCCATGAGAACAAGACTGAACTCCAGCTCAGCTGACCTCATGCCGATAATTCCACCCTGGCGTGCGTGTTCTGCCTGTCACACCAACCCACCCAGGACGCGAAATCCAGCCTTTCAGGCCAAAGAGGGGCTTCACGAAACCCGCGAGAAGGAGGAATGTTCAGGGGCAGCGATATCGCTCGGCACCATATATTGGTCCGGAAGGATTCAGGCACTCAATATATAGCGAGCACGCGGAGTGAATGAGCTGCCGTCGCCTTGCCCGGGCGGCGACTGTCAACCTTGTATCAGTCAACGGTCAGGCATCTATCAGCGTCGCTTGAGTATCAATCTATGGGTACAAAAGGCGGGTTGAATCAGCCGATTTGAATTGACGAACAAGACGAGAACACGCATTTTGCGTCGTAAGGAGGAGAACAATGCCGCTGTCGATCACGCGGAAATTCACCAGCGACGGTGAGAGCCCTTACGCGGCCATTCCCTTCCGCACGACCTCGAGCGAGATCCGCAATCCGGACGGCTCGGTCGTCTTTAAGCTGGATCGTGCCGACGTCCCTGCCGCGTGGTCGCAGGTTGCCGTCGACGTTCTTGCCCAGAAATATTTCCGTAAGGCCGGTGTTCCGGCGCGCCTTAAGAGCGTGCCGGAAAAGGGCGTGCCCGCTTGGCTTTGCCGGCGTGTCGCCGACGAAAGTGCGTTGGCAAAGCTGCCCGAGGACGAGCGCTATGGAAGCGAGACAAGCGCCGCCCAGGTCTTTGATCGCTTGGCCGGTACTTGGGCCTATTGGGGTTGGAAGGGAGGCTATTTCAGCACCGAGGCGGATGTCCGCGCCTTCTATGACGAATTGCGCTGCATGCTCGCCAGACAGATGGGCGCGCCCAATTCGCCACAATGGTTTAACACGGGCCTGAACTGGGCTTACGGCATCGATGGGCCGGCGCAGGGCCATTTCTATGTCGACGAGACGAACGGCAGCGTCCTGGCGTCGAGTTCCGCCTATGAGCGCCCGCAACCGCATGCCTGCTTTATCCAAAGCATCGCCGACGACCTGGTCAATCAGGGCGGCATCATGGATCTCTGGGTGCGCGAGGCCCGTCTCTTCAAATACGGCTCGGGTACCGGAACTAATTTTTCCGCGCTGCGCGGCATCAACGAGCCGCTCTCCGGTGGCGGTCGTTCGTCGGGCCTGATGAGCTTTCTCAAGATCGGCGACCGGGCGGCCGGCGCCATCAAGTCGGGCGGAACCACGAGGCGTGCCGCCAAGATGGTGACCGTCGACGTCGATCATCCCGACATCGAGGACTATATTCTCTGGAAAGTGCAAGAGGAGCAGAAGGTGGCCGCCCTCGCCGCGGGCTCCAAGCTGCTCCAGCGGCATGCGCGTGCGGTGATGGCCGCCTGCCAGACCGACGGCATCGAGGGCGATCGCTTCGATCCCAAGAACAACCCCGCCCTTCGCAAGGCGCTCAAGGAAGCGCGCAAATCCCTGCTGCCGGATGCCGCCATGCAGCAGGTCCTGTTTTATGCGCGACAGGGCTACAAGGACATCGAGATCCGTACCTACGACACGGATTGGGACAGCGACGCCTACCTCACCGTTTCCGGCCAGAACTCGAATAATTCGGTGCGGCTGTCAGATGATTTCGTCCGAGCGGTGCTGGCCGATCGTGACTGGCGGTTGATCCGCCGAACGGACGGCAAGCTCGCCAAGTCGATCAAGGCCAAGACGCTGTTCGACAAGATCGCCTATGCCGCCTGGGCCAGCGCCGATCCCGGCGTGCAGTACGACACGACAATCAATGATTGGCACACCTGCCCCAGTGCCGGGCGGATCAATGCGTCCAATCCTTGCTCGGAATACATGTTTCTGGACGATACGGCCTGCAATCTGGCCAGCTTGAACCTGATGATGTTCAAGCAGACGGATGGTCGCTTCGCGGTCGATGACTTCATCCATGCGGTGAGGATCTGGACGATCGTGCTTGAGATCTCGGTCTTGATGGCGCAGTTCCCGAGCGAAAAGATAGCCGAGCTGTCCTTTCGGTTCCGCACCCTGGGCCTTGGCTTTGCCAATCTGGGCGGTCTCCTGATGGCCTCGGGCCTGGGTTATGATAGTGATGGCGGCCGAGCCTTCTGCGCGGCGATCACGGCGCTGATGACCGGTACCGCCTATGCCGTCTCGGCGGAGATGGCGGCGGCTCTCGGACCGTTCCCAGGCTTTGCGCCGGATCGTGAAAATGCGCTGCGCGTGCTGCGCAACCACAAGCGGGCCGCGTTCGGCGAGGCCACAGGGTACGAGTCGCTGAATACCCCGCCCGTCCCTCTGGATGCTGCCATCTGTCCCGACCCCGATCTGGCGCAAGCGGCCCGGCAGGCCTGGGAGCAGGCCGTTGTGGCAGCCGAACAACACGGGCTGCGCAACGCCCAGGTCTCAGTCATAGCGCCGACGGGTACGATTGGCCTCGTCATGGATTGCGATACCACCGGCATCGAGCCCGACTTCGCTCTGGTGAAGTTTAAGAAGCTGGCGGGCGGCGGCTATTTCAAGATCATCAATCGGATGGTCCCGGACGCACTTCGCACACTGGGCTACGGCACGGCTGAGATCGAGGCGATCACGCTCTATGCCGTCGGTCGCGGTACCCTCAAGGACGCCCCAGGCATCAATCACGAAACCTTGAAAATCAAAGGTTTCACGATGGAAGCTCTGGAAAAGCTTGAACAGAGCTTGCCGGCCGCCTTTGACATCAAATATGCCTTTAATCGCTTCACTCTGGGCGAGGACCTCTGCAAGGACGTCCTGGGCTTCACCGATGCGCAACTGGCCGAGCCAGGTTTTGACATGCTAAAAGCCCTCGGCTTTACCAAGGCGGAAATCGAGGCAGCCAATAATTACTGCTGCGGCACTATGACGATCGAAGGTGCGCCGCATTTGAAGCCCGAGCATTATGAAGTCTTCGATTGCGCCAATCCTTGTGGGCGACTGGGAAAACGCTTCCTGAGCACATCCAGTCATATTCGCATGATGGCGGCAGCTCAGCCATTTATTAGCGGCGCCATCTCGAAGACAATCAACATGCCGGCCAATGCCGGAATCGAAGATTGTGCCGAGGCTTATCTCGAAGGTTGGAAGCTCGGCCTCAAGGCCTTGGCCCTCTATCGCGATGGCTCGAAGCTCTCGCAGCCGCTTTCCTCACAACTGATTGAGGAATTGGATGACGAGGAGGACGATGTCGAGCCGGTTGTCTTGAGCCAGGTCGACCGGGTCAAGGAAGTAACGGAGCGTATTGTCGAGCGCTTGATTGGTGAACGGCGACGTCTACCCTCCCGCCGCAAGGGCTACACGCAAAAGGCTGTCGTCGGCGGACATAAGGTCTATTTGCGTACCGGCGAATACGAAGATGGCACGCTCGGCGAGATCTTCGTCGACATGCATAAAGAGGGGGCTGCCTTCCGCTCATTGATGAACAGCTTCGCGATCGCTGTTTCCATCGGCCTTCAATATGGCGTGCCGCTTGAGGAGTTTGTCGAAGCTTTTTCGTATACGCGGTTCGAACCGTCGGGAATCGTTAGCGGAAACGATACGATAAAGCTTGCAACTTCAGTTCTGGATTACATTTTTCGTGAGTTGGCTATATCTTATCTTGGACGAACCGACCTAGCTAATGTAGAACCAGCCGATGTACGGCATGATGCGATTGGAAAGGGTTTGCGTGAGGGCGAGCGAATCGAACAGCCGGCGACGGCCTTTGCCAGTTCGGGCTTCGTTCGCGCCAATCTTCGGCTCCTGGCCGGTGGCGGCCAGTCCGGGGTCAATACTGTGGCAGAGAAGTCATCTGTCATGAAGAGATCAGGTCACAGCGGCTCTCAAGGCCTTGCCGAGCCAGCTGCGACCTTTACCAATAGTCGCACCGAGCAGGTGCAGATCGCCAAGCTGAAAGGCTATGTGGGTGATCCCTGCTCGACTTGCGGCAACTTCACGCTGGTGCGGAATGGCACCTGCCTGAAATGCGATACCTGCGGCTCCACCACTGGGTGCAGCTAGGGTACGCATAGCGTCCCGTCGGGCAAGCGGGGCGTTTCTCTTGTATTCTCCTCCAACATGCTTAGGCCCGGGGTTTCCCCGGGCCTCTTTTTTTGTCCCCGGCCGAGAGCGATCGCTGCCGGCTCATCGATAGACGAAACAGCCACCTCACGATCCTGACCGCAGCCAGAGATCAAGATGGCTGATCCCACGTCAGTCTTCTCTCATCCCCCCGAATAATCCCCAGGCCTGCCCCAAGGCGCGGATTTTACCCACGCTTCATCCACAAGGCGGTGGGGATAGGACGCTGCGTCGGCAATGAGTTCGGAAAAGCCACCGACGACCTCCACAGTATGCTTGTGATCGCCAGCGTTGCCCGGCAAAAAGCTGCGATGAACGATCCTGTTGTAAGACCGAACTCTCTTGATTTGCTGGTCGTCGGCGCCGGTCCGGCCGGGTTGATGGCAGCCGAGATCGTCAGCGCCCAGGGCTATCGGGTGGCGGTGGTCGATCGCATGCCCTCGCCGGGGCGGAAGTTTCTAATGGCCGGCCTGGGTGGCTTGAACATCACCCATTCCGAGCCCTTGGCGGCTTTCATCGAACGGTACGGCAACGCACGCCCCTTTCTCGAGCCGGCAATCCGCCGCTTCCCACCGGCGGCGGTGCGTGAATGGGCGATGGAGCTTGGTGAGGAAACCTTTGTCGGCTCCAGTGGCCGAGTGTTTCCGAGATCCCTCAAGGCCTCACCATTATTGCGCGCCTGGTTGCGGCGCCTTGGAAGCTTGGGCGTAACCTTTCTCCCGAATGTCAAATGGGATGGTTGCACCTATGGCAATGTACATAAGTTGCGAACATCGACTGGGCGATTGGATGAGGTTTCACCCAGGGCAACAATTCTCGCTCTTGGTGGTGGAAGCTGGGGGCGCCTTGGCAGTGATGGGAGTTGGCTTGAGACCCTGGAAACGCTGGGTATAGGTTGCGCCGCATTCCGGCCAAGCAATTGTGGTTTCGGCATGGCCTGGAGTGACTCTTTTCGTCAGCGCTTTGCCGGAACGCCACTCAAACGTTTGCGCCTACGTTTCGCGCAATGGGAGAGTCAGGGCGAGTTGGTTGTAACGCAGGCAGGGCTGGAGGGAGGCGCGCTCTATGCTCTAAGCGGGCCGATCCGTGATCAGGCGGCCCTGACAGGCAGCGCTTCGGTCACGCTCGACCTCCTGCCCGATCGGGACGAGGCGGCATTGACACAAAGACTGGCGAAGCAGCCGACGCAGCAATCGCTCAGCAACCGGTTACGCAAGGCGACCAGCCTGCCACCGGTCGCCATTAATCTGCTGCGTGAGGTCAGGGGCTCGGATTTGCCGCGTGAGCCAGCGGCTTTGGCAGCACTGATTAAGAATCTACCTTTGCGCCTGTCCGGGCCTATCGGCCTGGAGAGGGCGATTTCGACGGCCGGTGGCGTACGGTGGGAGGAAATCGATCCCTCGTTCATGCTCAGGCGCCTGCCGGGCGTCTTCGTGGCGGGCGAGATGATCGACTGGGAAGCGCCGACGGGTGGCTACCTGCTGCAAGCCTGTATGGCGACCGGCGCCGCGGCAGGTGAAGGCGCGCTGCAATATCTGGCGCGTTCGCCAGAAAATCCCCAGCATGCCCCATGAAAAAGGCGCCAGTCGACTTTGGCGCCCCGTTCTGCTGGCCGTGCTAGGGATCAGGCGTAGAGACGATACTCCGGCGCGATCCTCACTCGCCCCAGCTTGGACGCCTCAGTGCGACTATCGATCTCGGCCTCGTCGTCGAGGAGCATGGCTTTGAGCAGATTACGGGCGCGATTAACCCGGCTCTTCACCGTGCCAACCTCGCAGCCGCAGATATCGGCGATATGCTCGTAGGAATAGCCATGGATCACGGCAAGTACGAGGACCTCCCGATGGGCGGGACTGAGCTTCACGAATGCCTTCTTGAAGGCCATGACCTCGATCCGGCTTTCCTGGTGCGCCGGAACGGTGGACAGCCGCTCGAGATCGTCGTCACCGATTTCCGATTTGACATGTTTGCGCGCTATAAGACTGCGGAAGCGATTGCGCAGGATGGTAAAGAGCCAGGCCTTCAGGTTCGAGCCTTCCTCGAACTGCGACTGCGCCTGCAGGGCGTTGACCACGGTGTCCTGGACGAGATCGTCAGCGAAATGTGGATCGCCATTCGTCAATGTCCGCGCAAATGCGCGCAGATGGGGCACGATCTGAAGAATGTCTTCGCGGAACATGCTCGTCCTTCTTTCCTCGTCGAGGGGTGCCTCGCCCCTCTTATCTAGTGGCCCAGGACATGGCCCTGGCAATTGCATCAACCGTCGAGGCCAATCTACGTTCCCGGAGATACATCACCATTTTGATATTCGTCGCGGATCGCAGAAATCAAGCAGCCCTGACGAGACTTGTTGCCTCGCGTCGCAGGACGAAATCGATCCGCAAGCGCGTGCCCGCCCCCTCCTCGATCTCGAGCTTGCCCCCCATCTGCTTGGCCAACAACGAGATCAAGGTCAGGCCGATCCCCGCCCTCTCGCGCGCAGCCCCTCGCGCGCGGCCGGCCGCTAGGCCGATCCCGTCATCGCTGATGAGCAGCCTTGCCTTGTTGTCACCCTCGTGCGTGAGTTCGACCTTGACTTGGCCACTGGTCCGATCGGGAAAGCCATGCTGGAAGGCGTTGCTCACGGCTTCCGTCACGAGGAGTGCCATGGGTATCGCCTGATCGGTCGAGATCGAGCCCGTCGGTGCCTCGACGCGAAGGTCGATCCCGCCATCGCCCTCACGCCTGAACTCCCGCAACATCTCCCCCAGTTCGCCAAGGAACTTTCCGAGTTGCACCGTGCCGACATCGTCATGCTCGTAGAGATTGCGATGCACGAGCGCCATCGCCTTGATGCGCAACTGCGCGTCCAGCATCGCTTCGCTGGCAGCCGGCGTCACCTGAGCACGCGCGCGGAGATTGAGAAGACTGGTGACGATCTGGAGATTGTTCTTCACCCGATGGTGGATCTCCTTGAGCAGCGCATCCTTCTGCCGCAGTGAGGTTTCGAGCTCTGTCTCGCGACGCTGCACGCGTTCGGCCATGCGTGCCAGCGTGGCACCCAACTCGCGCAGCTCGGTCGGCGCATGCCGCAGTGAGACCGGCATGTTCAGCTGGCCGCGACTATAGGCGCGCGCGGTGATGGCCAGCGCGCGAATATGTCGATTGATGAGGAGATCGGTCACGACCCAGATCGCAACGATCGCCAGCATGAGCGTCGAGGTTGGCGCAAAGATGCCGATGACGAGGTCGCTCTCCAGCCAAGACCAACGCGGACTGGGCAGACCGACCACGACATACATGCGCCCACCCAACACCGGCTCGGCGACAAAGAGCCGCCTTGGCTGATCCTCCATCTGCAGCGAACTCGGCCGGCCGGGCTCCTTTAGCAGCGTTGCTAGAGCGCCTTGCTGCAACTTGTCGGGATTGGCCGCCGCCAACCCCGACAGCAGATTGCCGCCGGAATCGAGAAGATAGAGCAGCGCGCCATCCGGCAGGTCCAGGGCCGGTAGCGCAGCGTTGAAATGATCGGCGGGCACCGCCCCGAGAACGGCACCTGACCGCCCCTGACGCAGTCCTACCGCCAGCTTGACTGCCTTCCCCCCTGGTAGCAGCGCGTCGTCCTCGAGTTTACCAACGACGAAGGTGGCGCCCTGTTCCAGCGCCCCGAGATAGGCATGGGCACCAGGGTCGCGCGTCAAAAGTTCCGCATTGCTGGAGCAACGCACGCGCCCCGCTCCATCGACGATGACGAGCCAGGAAAAATCCTCAAGACCCGTCAAGCCGTGCGCTATCTGGTCACTGCAGGCCAGCGAATCACCGATGTCCAGGCCAGGAGCTGCCGCAACGCGCTCCAACGTTGCTCGCTGACGGTCGAGAATGGCGGCATCGGCGGTAGCGATTGCCCTGGCACTGCGTTGCAGCGTCGCCTTGATACCGGCCGACTGGTCCAGATAGGCCTGAACGGCCTTGATCACGGCATAGGTCGCGGGTGCGACCAGGACGAGCCCCATGAGCAGCGCCATGCGCGCCTTTAGACTATTGATCCGCTCATAGAAATCGGCCAGTCGTCGCGCCGTGGCCGACACGGATCTATGACTTTCCCTGGAGACTCGCGGTCGTCAGCGCCTGCGCGATCGTCACATTCAGCGTGACGTCATCGAAGGGTTTGGTGATGAGGAAGGCGGGCTCGGGCCTCTCGCCCGTCAGCAACCGCTCGGGATAGGCGGTCACGAAAATGACCGGCAACGTAACCTCACTCAGGATCTCCTGGACCGCTTCCAGTCCAGAGCTGTCATCGGCCAGCTGAATGTCGGCAAGGACCAGGCCCGGATTGCCGCTCCGCGCCATCTCGACCGCCTCCTTGTGGGTCGTGGCGATACCAACGACGGTGTGGCCGCTTTGGCTGACCGTGGAGGAGATATCGAGCGCAATCACGGGCTCGTCCTCGATGATCAAGATACGCGTCGCCGGTTGGCGGCGAAGCGATTCCTTGGCTTCCCCCAGGATCAGGCCCGCATCCTCCAGCGACAGATCGACGATTTGGGCGGCATCCCCGAGGCTGAAGCCCTCCAACGTCGTCAAGAGGAGAAGATGTCGACCCAACGGCAAGAGGCCGCTCAGCCTGGAATCCAGAACCGCGTGTCCCTCGGTCCGGTACGTGGTCTGGCTGTTCGATGGCGCGCAAGCTAATTTGAGCGTCGCATTCAACGCCCGAAACAACGCGACCTTGACGCCCAGGCGTTCGATCGGTTCACGTTCATTCAGCAGCCGTTGCAGCGCCTCCTTGACCTGGTCGTCGGCGATCGCCTGGCTGCCCAGCACGGCACGGGCGAACCGCCTCATGAACGGCACCTCGCTTGCGATCTCCCGTGTCACGTCATGCATCGAGGACATGTTTGCTCCAGCCTGGCCACCCGCGCCAACTCCCGATTTGGAAGCTAGTCTTTTTGCCCGTCCTTCTTCGCCGGCTCGCGCTCGCGAAAACCTTCGATCAGCCTGGCGATCTCGTCCGGCACGGCCTCGTTCAGGACCGGATCATAAAGCCCGTGCAATTGCTTGCCCAACCAGCGTTCAAAAGCGGGGTCGGCCTTCTTATTGCTCTGGCCGCTTGGCTCTGGCACTGGCTTTGGCCCTTTCGCATGTCGGTTCGACGTCATTCGACCAGCAGGTCCATTCTGGATCGAGCAGCTTCCACCAACGAACGGGACATGTGATCAAAGGTTCGATCCGTGCGGCAATTTAAACCGCAGCGTGGCATCACGCTTCGTCCGAGCGACCGGACGCAGCGCCCTTTGAACCTGAGGAACGGTCTCAAGAGCCGGGCTGCCGCAAGCCGCGCGCGGCAGCCTGCGCCACCTCGTCCATGACGCGCGCCACCGCCGGTACGCGCGCCGCCCAATGCAGACAGCCATGCGTCAGCCCGCGCCAACGCCTATAGTCGACATCGCCCCCGGCCTCGATAAGGCGGACAGCCAACGCCACGCTATCGTCGGCTAAGGGGTCGCAAGTGGCGGCACCGACCAAGAGCGGCGGCAGGCCGGTGAAATCCGCATCTCCTTCCAGAGGGGCGAGAAAGGGATCGTCTGAGCCGGTCGAGCCGGCATAAAGGCCCCAAAACCACCGCATAGCCGCAACCGAGAGGCCATAGGCGTCGCTGCCATAGCGTTGATACGAAGCGGTTTCGAAGTGACGACCATAGGCCCCGTAGAGGAGGCCCAGCCAGTCGACATTGCGTTGCCCTTGGGCGCGCAGTCGCAATGACGCGGCAAGCGCCAGGGTGGCGCCAGCGGAATCGCCTGCCACGCCCAGGGCGCCCGGCGCGAATTGCCTTCCCTCACCGCGCAGCCAGTCGATCGTCGTCAACACGTCGTCGAGGGCAGCTGGATAGGGGTGTTCGGGTGCCAGCCGATAGTCGAGGCTGACGAGCCGGAAGCCGCCGGCGGCGGCTAGGCGGCGGCAGATGCCGTCATGCGATTCGATCGACCCCAGGACCCAGCCGCCACCATGCAGATAGAGCAGCGTACCCGTGGCGGCGGCGTCCTTCGCATAGAGGCGCAGCCGGAGCGGCGCTCCGTCGGTCGGCACCAGATGGTCCTCGACCAGCGGCAGTGCGGGGGCAGTGGCGTTCCAAGGTGCGTTGCGCTCCAAGGTCAGCTTTCGCGCCAGCACGGGATCGTCCGAGGCGCCCACCCGCCGTTCGGCCAGAATCGACCGGATCGCCGGATCGACCTCCGCCATGGAATCTTCAAGATCTGGATCGATCATGGGCAACGGGCTCAGTCCCAGGCGCCGGACGCGATCCGTTCGGCGTGATTGATTACGAGCGAAATGTGGGTCTCGTCGGGAAGGACGAGATGACGCGCATCCGGCAAATGCCGGCGCCACCAAGCCCCCTGTCCCGCCCCGACGACATTGTCGGCACCGCCCTCGAGAATCAAGGTCGGCGCGGCAATCTTCGCAAGGTCGAAATCCCAGGCCGTGGTCAAGGTCGCTATGTCGATGACGAGGCCGGCAGTGCCGTTGCGCGTGCCTTCGCGGTAGGAGGCGAACAGCCGTTCGGCAACCTTGTCTGGGTCGGCGGCGCGGATCGGCCCGAGGTCGCGGCGAATGGCCATGCGACCAAGTCGCTGATCGAGGCCGCTCCGGCGTACGCGCCGAAGAAGATGGGGCATGAAAACGCGCAAGAGGCGGAGATGGCGGCGCGCGCGCAAGATCAGCCCTGCCCGGCCGTCGCCGATGGCGCTGGGATCGGCTAGCGCGCAGACCAGCGAGAGATGCGCCACGCGATCACCGAGGACGGCAGCAGCGGCAGCGGCGAAAGGGCCGCCGGCGGAGACGCCCACCAAGCGGCAGGCGGTGATGCCAAGGCGGTCTAGCGCCAAGGCGATGCGCTCGCCAAAATCGGTGAGACTTAAAGGATCGGCCGCCGCCGTGGACCCGCCATAGCCAATACGGTCGAAGGCCACAATATTGCCGAGCGGCCGCATCGCGGCCCGTGGTTCCAGTCTGGAGCCCATAAAGCCGTGCAGGTAGACCGTCGGCAACTGCTCTCTGGTGCCGTACTCCGCCGCCAGCAACTGGCCTTTTGGGCCGAGATCGATCTGGTGCTGGGCGAAGTCGTCGCCCGAACGCATCGTCCGCAGCATTATATCCATGAGCAGGCTCTCCTTGTCACGACGACAAGGACTGGCCTCGATACCTAGCCGAGACGATTGAAGGTTTGAAGATCCGGCGGGTTCTAGAAAGCTGGCAGATTGCCCGCATCGTTGGTGTTCGACGCATCTGCGGTGGTGTCGTCCGAACTCGGCTCGTCGACGCGCTCGATCCGCACACGGGCCACACCCGATCGCGTCATGCCGAGGTCGCGGGCGGCGGCACGCGAGAGATCGATGACCCGGCCGGGAACGAAGGGCCCTCGATCATTGATGAGAACAGTTACCGAGCGACCGTTCTGTAGGTTGGTCACCATCACGGTGGACCCTAGCGGCAACCGCCGATGGGCCGCTGTCAGCGCGTTCTGGTCGAAGGAATCACCACTTGCCGTCTGTCGACCATGGAGCCCGGGGCCATACCAGGAGGCCTTACCTACCTGTGAAAAGCCGTCATTATCCGCGTTTCTGTCACCACTTGCGGTTTCCGCAAAAGAGGGCGTGATCAAGATACCGGACAAGACCGCAACCATACTCATAGTCGCGATCGGGTTCATTGGCGTTCCTCAAATCATTCTTGCTGCCTGCGATAAACACGATCTCAGTCGAATGGGCCACCCCCTTTTTGCAGATCATGTTTTTACCAAGCCCACATGACACGTCTTTTACGAAGCCTGCATGCTGGATTCGCAATGCCTGGAGATAAGAAATTCTACTTGGATATTTACTTCAGTATTCTTGTTTTTATCTTTTCAACCAAGGTCAGCTTAGTCATATGCCGGCGCTGGGCCGAGAGAGCCGGCAAGCTGTGGCGGGCCGCATTTGGGCGAATTTTTAATTCGTGGCGCGCATGGATTTTCACCACATGGTGGATAATATTCACGTTTTATCTCGCCTTGCGCTAGTCGAACCGCTGGCCGGGGGGTCGTCCGGCGGCTCGGCCCCCAGGTCTGGACTAGGCGACTTTGTCGATGTTCCAAAAATGCGGTGCTGTACCCGGCAGCACGCCGCTCAGCCGCTGATGGATCGCCATCGGCAATTTGTACTGGCCGAGATAGGCGTGCGTGCCCAACTCCTGCAGGGCATAGAGTTGGATGGCGCGCGCTTGTTCCTGCTCAGCCGCAAGATCGGGCGCCTCGACGAAACGCCGCTTCATCTCCTCAAGCCGCGGATCATCGAACCAGCCGTCATAGCCGGTCTCGCCCGTGGCATTCAGCGTGGCCGTGCTGATGGGATCGAGGGCGTCGACCGAATTGGCCGTACCGAGGAAGATCGACCATCCTCCGGCGGTGGGTGCTGCCTTGGAATGGCGGCGATCGAGATAGGCCTGCCAGCCGAGGGGGACCATCTGTACCTTGAAGCCGCCGCGCTCGAGGAGTTGCCGTGCCACCGGCGCCAACTGGCTGAGGACGGGTTGGTCCAGGGGGTGGAGCAGGACGATAGGCGCTCCGGCATAGCCGACCTCGCGCAAAAGGCGCTTGCACCGCTCGAAATCCGATTTCAACAGCGACACACCGCCTTCCGGGGTGGCAAGAGGCGTGTCACAGACGAACATGGCCGGGCAGGACTCGTAATAGAGCGGATCGCCGATAGCGCTCTTAAGAAAATCCTCCTGATTGAGGCATGCGATCGCCGCTTGGCGCAGGCGGGGATCGGCAAAGGGCGGCCATAGCGGATTGAAGCGCAGGAAAAGCTGGTTGCCTAAGGCATTTTGCTCGAGCAGCACCGTCTCGGCATCATCCTTGAGAACGTCGAGCTGGTCGATTGGCGGCTGCTCGATCATGTCGAGCTCGCCCGCCAGGAGCGCATTGACGGCCGATTGCGGGTCGGCGGCAAAAACGCACTCCACCCGATCCAGATGGACGACCTTGCCACCCGCCTCCCATGAGGGCGCCTCGGGGCGCGGCGAATAGCCGGCAAAGCGGTCATAGACGGCGATGGTGCCTGGCTTCCAGCGGGCGGCATCGAAGGTGAAGGGGCCGGAACCCACCTGCTCGGCCACGGCCTGGTCGGGCGGCGTTTCCGCCAGCCGCTCGGGCATGATGAAAAGCACGCGCGTCGAGGGACCGCCCAAGGCGTGAAGCACCAGGCCGAAGCGCCGCTCGAGAACGATCTCGAAGCTGACACTGTCCAGGACCGTCATGCGACGGACCGCGCGCAGCAGCATCTGCCCCAGGGTATCGCGAGCAGCCCAGCGCCTGATCGAGGCCACGGCATCGGCGGCGGTGACGGGCCGATCGTCGTGGAACAGCAGCCCCTCGCGCAGGGTGAAGCGATAGACGAGCCCGTCCTCACTGACTTCGTAACGCTCCACCATCTGCGGCTGAATATGGCCGTCGGCATCCATGGCAAAGAGCGTGTCGTAGATCATGTAGGCATGGTTGCGCGTGGCATAGCTGCCGCTCTGCACGGGATCGAGCGAGCGCAACTCGTTCAGCATGGCGGCACGCAGGACTTTGCGCTTGCGGGCCTGTGCCGGACGAAACCCGAAAAGGGCGCCGCCCAGAAGGCTGGCACCGGTCGCTTGCAGGGCCAGGCGGCGCGAAATCATCGACGCTCCATCTGCCGGGCCGCTTGCGGCCCTTGGACTACGTCAGTTCAGGAAACCAAAAGTCGCAGGCGTGGTCCAATGACCCAGAGCCGGCAAATGGTCCAGGGACCATGGGCTGGCAAGATGCCTTCAATATGGTGCGGTCGAGAAGACTCGAACTTCCACGCCCTTGCGGGCGCCAGCCCCTCAAGCTGGTGCGTCTACCAATTCCGCCACGACCGCACGCGACTGAAACCGCGTGGTTCCACGCGAGGGCCGTGAGGTAGCAAAAGCCTTGCTGACTTGCAAGCGGCTGCCAGACGTGATCTTCAAATGCGCATCATGTGCGCTGAACGCTCCTTACCGGCCGACGCGGCCTCGGCCACCAATCTGGCGGATTGGGAGGTGGCCCAAGCACCCGTCCCCTATCCTCAGGCCCTGGCCCGTATGGAGGCGCATGCCGACGCCATTCGCGCCGGCACCGCCTCGGATCTCGTCTGGCTGCTTGAGCACGAGCCGGTCTACACGGCCGGGACGAGTGCTGATCCCAGGGAGTTGATCGGTCGGCCCGACATTCCCGTCTTCGAAGCAGGACGCGGCGGCCGTTACACCTATCACGGGCCCGGCCAGCGGGTTGCCTATCTGATCCTCGACCTCAAACCCTATGGCAGCGACCTTAGGCGGCATGTGTGGCGGCTGGAAGAAATGGTGATCCGCACACTGGCCGAGTTCGATATCAAGGCGGAGCGACGCCAAGGCAGGATCGGCGTGTGGGTCGAGACGCAAGAAGGCGAGATGAAGATTGCCGCCATCGGCGTGCGCGTGCGCCGCTGGGTCGCCTTTCACGGACTCTCCTTGAATGTCGATCCGGCGCTGGCGGACTTCGCCGGCATCGTGCCCTGCGGCATTGCCGAGTTCGGTGTCACCTCCATGGCGGCCCTTGGCAGGCCCGCCCCCATGACCGCCGTCGACGCTGCGCTGCTTCGTCATTTCAAGGCGGTGTTCGGCCAGGATCGGCAAGCTGGCAACGTTGCCGCCCTCTCGCTATGAGCAAAGGCCAGGGTTTGCATGATCGAGGAGGCGCGCCATGGACGAGGAAGACATGCCGAGCAAGACGGCGGTGGGGCCGGGCTTGCCACGCCCGCTGAACGGGCTGTCAGTTGAGGAGCTCGAGAAATACCTGACCACGCTGAAGCAGGAAATCGGCCGCGTCGACGTCGAGATAGCCCGGCGGCGCGATGTGCGCGGCGCCGCCGAGGCGCTCTTCAAGCGACCTGGCTAGCGCGCGCGGCTTGAAGGGTTAGCGAAAAAGCCATGCGCTTTTGCTCCTCCTGCGGCCAGCCCGTGGCCAAGATGATCCCCAAGGGTGACGAACGCGAGCGCTTCGTCTGCCTCGGCTGCGCGACCATCCACTACGTCAATCCCAAGATCGTCGTAGGCGCGCTTTGCGTCCATGAGGACCGTATTCTTCTCTGTCGCCGGGCGATCGAGCCGCGCGTCGGTTTTTGGACCCTGCCAGCCGGCTTCATGGAGTTGGGTGAGACGGCCGAGGAAGGGGCCGTGCGCGAGGCCATGGAAGAGGCCAATGCGAAGATCGCCATCGATGGTCTGCTTGCCATCTACAGTATCAAGCGCATCGATCAGGTGCAGATCTTCTATCACGCCCGCCTGCTCGATCCGGCGGTCAGTCCAGGCGTCGAGAGCCAGGCCGTCATGCTGGTGGGCTTTGATGCCATTCCTTGGGACGAATTGGCCTTTCCCTCGGTCGAATGGGCGCTCAGACGCGCGATCGAGCTACGCCAGCAAGCACGTGCCGGCTGATGCCGGGCAGGCGCTCCCCGCGCCCGCATCCCTTGATGAAGACCGAATGCTGTGAGGAAGGATTGACAAGCCTCGGGTGGGCCCTCATCAAGCCTACACCATGAAGGATGGTGTAGGGATGACGTTGGTGCGGAGCGACATGCGACGACGACGCGGGATGTACCGTCCAGCGCTTCTTCGCTGGCGTCTCGCCGGCTCTTCCTTCGCCTAGCACCGCGATCTTAAACGGGCATGGGCGAGGAAGGCGACGACGCCTCAGGTCTCGCCCCTCCTGGTAGCCCGCCATGTATGACCTCACCCTCGAACGGCCCGAAGACGCACTCGCGATCGAGGACATCCTAGACCGCGCCTTCGGTCCCGACCGGCAAAAAAAGGTCTCCTATCGCTATCGCGTCGGCGTGGCGCCGATTGCTGCCTATTGCATGGTCGCCCGCGACCAGGATCGGATCGTGGCCACCATCCGTTACTGGCCGATCCGTCTCAGCCGCCGCAAGGCATTGCTGCTCGGGCCCGTGGCCGTCGACCCGGCCCTGCAATCGCAGGGCATCGGCCGCGCCCTAATCCACGCGACGCTGGCGCGCGTGCGCGCCGCCGGCCCCTGCCTCGTCTTCCTGGTGGGCGATCCGGCCTATTACGGGCAGTTCGGTTTCAACGTCGTGCCGCCCCGGATCGTCATGCCGGACGAGGATCCCGGCCGACTCCAATGCCTGAGCCTGCGCGGCGCCAGCCTACCCGACCATGGCGCCCGCCTCTACCGCGATGCCCTGCCCCTCAGCGCCACACCCAGCCTCGAGGGCAGCCCGCCGATCGAGCCAGGGCAGGACGAGCGGCAGGACAGCCATGAGATTCTTGTAGCGCAGCATCGATTCGGGCATCTCGCGCAGGCGGGCAGCTAGCGCGGCACAGGCTCCGGTCACCGTCGAGATCTCGTCGAGGCTGCAAACATAAGTATGCACGCCGAAAGCGACGAAGTGGCTCTCCGGCAGGCGGCGCAGGGTCTGCTTTTCGACCCTAAGGTGCAAGGAGGTGCCCAGCGTCGCCGCTTCCAGCTCCATCTCCTTCCTGCGCGTATCGGGCTGAAAGAGCGTAGGATCGTCCGTGAAGGACCAGTTAGCCCGCCAGACGGGTCGCTCGGGCGTCACGCTCGCAAAGAAGCGATCGACCGGGTTGCTCAGCCGTTCGGCATAGCCGGGCACGGGCTGGTGGATCGCGCGCATCGGCTGGAGGAACTTCTCGCGCAGACGCCAACGCATGGGAAAGCAGAGAAAGGCCGACTCCAGCACGTAGCTGCCCTCGGCATTTTTGGAGAGGAGGATGAAATCCTCCTGGACCAGCAGGCCGGCCGTAACGAGCGGCGCCGGCGCGTCCTTGCGCACCTCCTCACCCGTGCGCCGTACGCGCAGGCCGGTCGGGATGGCCTCAAACTGCGCCTCGTGATAGCGGCCTAAATGATCGATGAGGAGGGAGAGGAGTTCCCGCGCGGCCAGGTCGGCCTTGGGGTCATGGACAAAGACGGCCTCGGGCCTCGCTCCCAGCAGGTCGCGCTTGAGCTCGATCTCGTGATCGTAATGCCGGTCGATGTCGATCCATTCGCTAGGCTCCAGCTTGTTCAGGCCCATCGCCAACTGCCAGGGTCGGTCCATGAAGACCAGGGGAAAGCTCGGGCGGGTCATGCGCGGCAAGGTCCTCTTAAGGCATCGACCGACCTCCTACACGCAGAAATCGGGCCAACCAGCAAGCGCACAAGGAGCGCAATCCTGGCGAGGTCGCACGCTTTCGCCCTCCTTCCAGTTGCGCCGTCGCGACAGCTGGCCTAGATGGACCCCGTCCGGGGCGTAGCTCAGCTTGGTAGAGCGCCAGCTTTGGGAGCTGGATGTCGCGAGTTCGAATCCCGCCGCCCCGACCATGCCTACGCTTCGTTCCTTGCCGCGCATCAAGCGCAAGCGTGTCCGCGTTCGAATGTCACAATCGACTGATATATAACCTCAGCGTTTGCCCGTGATCCTACGCAGCCAAGGCATTCTCCGATAGAGAACATGCCATGGTCGTCGTTGACAGGAATGGAGAATCGATGCGGAGAGGACCGAGTGGGATCGATCGGCCGCAGCGATGGCAGACGCTCCGGGGGCGGACCACCCGCACTGCATTGGCGATCGCCATCCCGCTCATGATGAGCCTGAGCGCCCAAGCCCAGGTCTTCATGCCCTCCGCCGGCGATACGAGCCCGGTGAATGGTCGCCTCAGCGATCGACGCAACATGCCGGCACCGCAGCTCCCGACAGGCACCGGACCGATGGTTGAGACCATTCGCGGCGCCCTGGGCGGCAATGTCCAGGACCTGCCTGACGTGCCGCTCAGTGCCCTCAGCATCATGCGGGTACAGCCCTTTCCCGATCGGCCGGTGCCCAAGCTCTTCTGGTATTTCAGCGACGGACTTGAACTCGTCGTCTTCAAGCAGGACAAGCCGGCACCGCTCGTCTTCGTCATCGCCGGTACCGGCTCATCGGGCGAATCGCCGACCGTTCAGATTCTCGGGCGCCTCCTCTACGCGCAGGGCATGAATGTCGTCATCATTCCCTCGCCCAGCCATCCACAATTCGTCGTCACGGCATCGCGAACCTTCGTGCCCGGCGTCATGCAGACGGATGCGGCGGATCTTTTGCGCGTCATGCAGATGGCCAGGGCGCAATTGTCACATGAGATCCAGATTACCAACTACAAATTGGTCGGCTTCAGCCTGGGTGCCATGCATGCGGCATTCGTTGGCGAGCTCGACAGCCGCGAGCACGCCTTCAACTTTAGCAATGTCGTCCTGATCAATCCGCCGGACCGACTCGATCATTCGATCACGCTCATCGATTCCATGCTCCAACGCTACACGGAGCGGGACCCGGCGGCGGTGGATCGGTTCATCCGGACGGTCTTTGCGGGCTTTGCCCAGGTCTATGCCCAATCGCCGACGAGCGACCTCTCGCCCGAGGTTCTCTTCGGCACGTTCGCGCTCTTCCAGAACCGCTTCGATCTCCTCGAGATGCTGATCGGACTCTCCTTTCGTATCTCGGTCGCCAATCTTGCCTTCACCTCGGACGTGATGACTCACAGCGGCGTGTTCATTCCAGCCGATGCGCGGCCGGGCATCGCCAATTCGCTCACAGACGTCTTCAAGGTTGGCCTCGATCACACGCTGCGGGACTATGTGGAAGGGCTGGCACTGCCCTATCTGGCCCGGCATCCGGAACTGGTAGCGCCGGCACCGCCTGGACACACGCTTTTGGAACAAGCCTCTCTCGCGACGATCGGTCCTTATCTGCACCAGACGCCTACCATCGCTGCGATCACGAATCAGGACGATATCATTTTGGCTCCTGGAGACCTCAAGGAGATGAAATCGATCCTCGGCGACCGGCTGACAGTGCTGTCGAGTGGCGGGCACGGCGGCAGTATCGGCCGACCGGACTTCGACGCGGCCTTCAATCGGATGATCGGCCAGTGAGTGCCGCAAGCTTGGGCAAGCGGGCCCTGCCCAAGGGCTGGACCCCACCGGATGCAACCATCGCTCGGCGCGGCCTGCGCTCCTTGGTCCTCCTTCTCGCCCTGGCGATGAGCGCTTGTGCAGCCGTGCCCGCCGAGGATTTGGGCACGCCGCCGCCCAAGGAGGTTTTGGATACGCGCACCAACAGGATCTATCCGATCGAGGTACCCGACCCGCTCGAGGGCTATAATCGCAGCATGTATGCCTTTAATGCGCTGGCGGACAAATACGTGCTCCTGCCAGTGGTGCATGGCTATGAATATATATTGCCCACCTTCGTGCAGGACCGCGTCTCGAATTTCTTCTTGAACCTCGGCGAGATCCGCAACGCCACGAACGGCCTATTGCAGGCCAGACCGGAAATCGCCAGCCTCGCCGTCATACGCTTCGCCGTCAATTCGACCTTTGGCCTCCTGGGCACGTTCGATGTTGCCGGGGCGCTGGGTGCGCAACGCCAGGTGGAGGATTTCGGCCAGACGCTCGGCCGCTGGGGCGTGGCCCCCGGTCCCTTCCTGGTGCTGCCTATTTTTGGTCCCTCGACGGTGCGCGACACGACGGGCCTTGCCACCGACTCGCTCACCACCTTCTATCTGCCGCCCGGGAAGGAAATCACGGACTGGGTCTATTTCAATCCAGGTGTCTACGTGCTGCGTGCGGTCGACGAACGCCATCAAAACTCGTTTCGCTACTATTCCACCGGATCGCCGTTCGAGTATGACCTCGTGCGGTTTCTCTACATGAAGAAGCGGGATCTCGAGATCCAGAAATGAGGATGCGGTCATTCTCACGTCGCCGTGCCATTCAAGGCGTGGCTTCTGGCGGGCTGTTGCTCGGACTCACGGCCTGCGGCAGCCTCTCGCCCACGCGACTTTGGCAACGCGGCTACGCGTTGCAGGCGACACCGGTCTTGCGGGGCAGCATCGCCCCCGTTGGCTGGAATCTTTTGATCATCATGCCGAATGCCATTCCGCCTTTGGATGGCCAGGCGATCCTGAGCGCTGAGGACGGCATGCCGCCCTCAGCGATGGGCGATAGCAAATGGCGCCAGTCACCCACGCTCATGGTGCGCGACGGCCTGCGCGATGCCTTCCTGCAGTCTGGTGCCATCCAGCATGTCGGCATCGAGGGCGACGGCGCGCCCGCCAGCCTTGCCCTGCAGTCCAACATCGCGGCCTTCCAGCTCGAAGAGCCCTCGGGCGAACCGCCGCGCGTCCGCGTGGCTCTGGATCTTGTCCTGATCCGCTCCAGCGATGGCAAAAAGCTGGGCTTCAGCTCCGTCGCCGGTCAGGCAAAGCCTGACGATCTTCGCCCCGCCTCCGTCGTCAAAGCCTTCGACGAAGCCGCGGGCAATGCTTTTCGCGAGGCCGTCAACTGGACCCTTCGCACCGGCGAGCGCCAGCCGGTCGAGTAGGCTCAAGCAGCCCAAAGCGCGGTAGCCGCTGGGAACTCCGGCTCAAGCAGCGCCAAGCACTGCCTGCCAGCCGCCAGCTTTGTCTAGCGGCCCTGGCCTGGGACCGACCCAGGGTCGTGCCTCAGACCACGTCGCTCCATGGACGACTGAGCTGGAGAGCGCATGTGATGAGACCCACATGGCTGTAGGTCTGGGGTAGATTACCCCACATTTCACCGGTCTTGACGTCGATGTGCTCGCTCATCAGGCCAAGACTGTTGGCATGGCCCTGCATGGTCTTGAAGAGCTCACGGGCCTCATCCCGGCGCCCGACCCGATGCAATGCCTCAATGTACCAGAAGGAACAGACGATGAAGGCATGCTCGGGCTCGCCGAAATCGTCGGCCTCGCGATAGCGAAAGACATAGGGACCGTTCACCAAGCGCTGCTCGATCGCCGCGAGGGTGGACAAAAAGCGCGGATCTTTTGCCTGGATGAAGCCGGTGGCAGGCATCAAGAGGAGGGCGGCGTCGAGATCGGTCCCCTCAAAGCTGGAAACAAAGCTTTGCATGGACTCGTTCCACGCACGCCTCAGGATGACCGCCTTGATCGCGGCCGCTGAGTCGGACCAGTAGGTGGCACGCTCCGTCTCGCCGAGTTGGCGGGCAATCCGTGCCAGCCGGTCGCAGGCGGCCCAGCACATCATGCTGGAGTGCGTATGGATGCGCGCATTCTGGCGCAGTTCCCAAAGGCCCGCATCCGGCTTGTCGTACAACTCCCGGGCCATCTCGCCCAGGCGTTCGAGGGCCTGGAAGGCGTCGATGCCAGCCGGTTCGGCCACGCGGTGATCGAAGAATGTCTGGGCGACAGCCAGGATAACCGAGCCGTAGCCATCATGCTGGTGGTGCTCGAAGGCCTGGTTGCCGACGCGAACCGGTTGGTTGCCTCGGTAGCCCCGGAGCGTCTCGACTTCGCGCTCCAAAAGAACGGGCTCGAGGCCGATCCCGTAGACCGGCTGGAGAAAGCCGGTGGCGCTCTCAGCCACGATGTCTCGAAGATAGACCAGATACTGGCCCATGGTCTCGATTGTGCCCAGGCCGTTCAGGGCGCGAACGACGAAGAGCGCGTCCCTGACCCAGCAATAGCGGTAGTCCCAGTTGCGGCCTTCGCCCGGCGCTTCCGGCAGGGAGGTCGTGTGCGCGGCGACGATGGCACCCGTTTCTTCGAAGCTGCAGAGTTTAAGCGTGATCGCCGAGCGGATAACCTCCTCCTGCCAGTCGGCGGGTAGATGGAGATGGCCGATCAGGCGGTGCCAGTAGCCGATCGTCTTTTCGAGGAATTCGTTGGCGATCTCGGCGATCGGCCGGTTCAGCCCCTCGTCCGGGCCAAGGATGAAATGCATCGGCCGATGCAGGCGAAAGAGGCTCTCCGCCATGACGTAGCTGACCGGCGCGCAGGTCGTGAGCCGGGCGGTGAACATGTCGCCCTGGTAGCGGATATGGTGCGTGCCACGGGTCCGTACGGGCTGGATGGCGCCATAGCCGAAGCGGGGACGGAGGCGGACGCGGATGCGCGGGCTGTCCTTGATCGGACGGATTATGCGGATGAGCATGGCCGGCCGGTGCGTGCGACCGAATTGCTCGAAGCGTGGCGCGAAATCGGTGATCTCCAGCCCCCTGCCCGCCGCATCGTAGACTTGCGTGACGAGGACCGCCGTCTTGGCGATATAGTGCCGCTCGCAACGGACGGCGTTTTCCATCTCGATGGCGAAGAAACCGTCCTCGACATCGGCACCGTCGTCGAGCAACCGGTCGAAGATGGGATCGCTATCCAGGCGCGGCATGCAGGACCAGACGATCCTGCCCCAGTCGTCGATGAGCGCGCCTATCTGGCAGTTGCCGATGAGACCGAGATCGAGGTTGGCGGACGGTGCTTCAGGCATGTCCGGCCTCGAGCTCGGCTCGCGCCGCCTCGGCCCAGGCGAGCATACCGGGCAAGGCCATCATCATATCGCGATAGGCTTCAGCTGGGGGACTGAGCACCACGCCATAGGTCGTGAAGCGGGAGACCACAGGCGCCCACATCGCATCGGCGGCCGAGAAGCGTCCAAAGAGAAAGGGACCGTCGCCCGCGTAACGTGCGCGGCAATCCGTCCAGATCGCATCGATGCGCGCAACATTGGGAGCCACCGCCGCCAGCGTCTCTGCATCAGGCTGGATGCGCTCGGCAAACGCCATCGGCATCAGCTTGCGAAGGGTGCCAAAGCCGCTGTGCATCTCGGCCGATATCGAGCGTGCATGGGCCCGCGCCATGCGCGCCTCGGGCCACGCCCTCTGATCGAGCTCGGCTATGAACTCGGCGATGCTGAGCGAATCCCAGACCGGTTGGCCATCGACATGCAAGACCGGGACCCAGCCGGAGGGCGAACGCGGCGCGATCATCGCGGCCGTGTCCGGCCGACGCAGGGGAATGAGCGTTTCCTTGAAGGGAATGTGCAGCTCGCGCAGCAACAGCCAGGGGCGCAGCGACCATGAGGACCAGTTCTTCGAACCGATCACCAATTCCAACTCAGGCATGAAATCCTTCCATAAAACTGGCGTCGCGACCTCTAATCGGCCCAGAGTTCGCGAAATTCATCCAGCACCGCGCCATAGACACCGCGCTTGAAGGGCACGGTCAGCGCGACCAGTTGCTCGGGATCCACCCAGCGATGCGCGGCGAATTCGGGATGCGTGCCAGCGAGGTCGATGTCGGCCTCGCTGCCCTCGAAGCGATAGGCGATCCAAAGTTGGGTCTGGCCCTTGTAGCGGCCCTTCCACATGCGCGCGGCGAGATCGGCCGGCAGGTCGTAGGATCGCCAGACGCGGCTTTTCTTCAAGAGCCGCGCTTTGTTCGTGCCGATTTCCTCGAACATCTCCCGCAGCCCCGCCTGATCTGGCGTCTCGCCAGGATCGATGCCCCCTTGCGGCAGTTGCCAAGCCTCCTGGCGTAGGTCGGCGCGGCGACCGACGAAGACTCGATCGGCCTGATCGAGCAGGAAGATTCCAACGCAGGGCCGGTAGCCGGCCCGCGGCTCGCTGGTCTCGACGCAGCCTGACCTCGCCATGCCCGTCGACTCAGGCGCAGGCGGTCTGGCATTCATTATTGCGCCCGGGCGGCCGCGCTGCCGGTCGCCCGCCCCTCATACATTGAGATACCGCGCAAAATATCGATCGCCCGCGCCAGCTGGTAGTCCTCGCTGTCGAGCGGATTGCCGGCTGTGTCGCCGCTTGGCGATTTTTGCGCATCGGGCGAAGGCTTGTCGGTATTGACGAGGGCGCCCCTGAGATCGGCCTCGTGCCGGCCGCCGGTGTCGTCCTTCAAGGAGACCGACGCCTCGTGTACCTCGATATCGGGCGTGATGCCCTTGCCCTGGATCGAGGTCCCGGCCGGCGTGTAGTAGCGCGCCGTCGTCAACCGGATGGCGCCTTGGCCCGGGATCGGCATGATCGTCTGCACGCTGCCCTTACCGAAGGACTGCGTGCCCATGATGATCGCGCGCCGATGATCCTGAAGCGCGCCGGCGACGATTTCCGAGGCACTGGCCGAGCCGCCATTGATGAGAACCACCATCGGCATTCCGTTCAGAATGTCGCCAGGCTTGGCGCTGAAGCGCTGGATGCTGTCGGGCCGCCGGCCGCGTGTCGAGACGATCTCGCCCTTGTCGATGAAGGTGTCGGCCACCGAGACGGCCTGATCCAAAAGACCGCCCGGATCGTTGCGCAGGTCGAGGACGAGCCCGCGCATGTTGGGCCCGAGCTGCTTTTTCATCTCTTCGATCTTGTCGACCATGTTGGAGGTCGACTGCTCGGTGAACTGGGTGAGCCGGAGATAGGCGACGTCGCCCTCGACCTTGGCGCGCACCGGCGAGACCTTGATGACCGCACGGTTCAAGCTGACATTGATCGGGTCGTCATGGCCCTGACGGACCAGCGTCAATTGGATTTTGCTGTCGATCGGACCACGCATCTTCTCGACGGCATCATTGAGCGTCAGGCCCATCACCGCTTCGTTGTCGATCTGCGTGATGATGTCGCCCGCCTGGATGCCCGCCTTCGAAGCCGGCGTATCGTCGATCGGCGAGACCACCTTGACGAGACCGTTATCCATCGTGACCTCGATGCCGAGGCCGCCGAACTCTCCCTTGGTCTGCACCTGCATGTCGCGATACTGGTCGGCATTCAGGTAGCTCGAATGCGGGTCGAGCGAGGTCAGCATGCCGTTGATCGCTGACTCGATCAGCTTCTGGTCGGAGACGGGCTCGACATATTCCGAGCGCACGCGCTCGAACACGTCCCCAAACAGCTTCAGGTTGCGAAACGTATCCGCCGGCGATGAGGGCTGCTCGGCACCCACGAGCACGTGTGGGGCCAGAGCCATGCCGGCCACCACACCTACCAACGCGACGCCGGAGAGCTTCATCCAGGATCTAGCCATCAACAACCGACCTCGCCCTTAAGATCCAAATCTCTGTCCCGCCCCTCCCAGGAGACGGGTCAGGTCGACGCTATCTGCCAACAGGCGCCGCGCCTAGCCACCAGCCCCGTTTTTCGACAAACGCTGGCCGTATCGGCCGGATTGACCATCGAATTCCTCGCCAACCTAGACGATAGGGCGCCCGGGGCCGGTCGATCAAGTCAGATCATGCATGGCGCAGCAGCGATTGGCCACCCATGGCGGCGGGCTGCGGCTGACCCAAAAGTGCCAGGAGCGTCGGCGCCACGTCGGCCAGCCTGCCATCGCCAAGGCTGCTCCCTTTCGGCCCGCCAAGAAGCATGCAGGGCACCGGATTCAGGGTATGCGCCGTATGCGGCTCACCCGTCTCTGGATCGACCATCATCTCGCAATTGCCATGATCGGCCGTGATGATCGCCGCCCCGCCCATGCTGGCCACGGCCTCCGCCACCCGCCCGAGACAGCCATCGACCGTCTCGACCGCCTCGATCGCGGCCGGGAGGCTGCCCGTGTGACCCACCATGTCGGGATTGGCGAAATTGATCAGGATGAAATCAAACCGGCCACTTCGAACCGCCTCGACGAATTTGTCGCAGAGCGTCGTTGCCGACATGGAGGGCTGCAGGTCGTAGGTCGCCACCTTGGGTGACGGCACCATGATCCGCTCCTCGCGCGCATAGGGCTCCTCGCGACCGCCATTGAAGAAGAAGGTGACGTGGGGATATTTCTCCGTCTCCGCCATGCGAAGCTGCGCCAGACCCGCTTTGGCGATCACCTCGCCCATGAGGTCGTCCATGGATTGCGGCGGAAAGAGGGTGATCAGCAACCTGTCGAGACCCGCCGAATAGCTGGTCATGCCGGCCGCCACGGCGAGCTTGGGGGCGCGGCCGCGATCAAAGCCGTCGAACGCCGGATCGACCAGGGCATCCAGGATTTCCCGGATGCGGTCGGCGCGGAAATTGAGGGAGAGCAGCGCATCCCCCGGCGCCATGCCGCCATAACCCTCGATCACCTGCGGCAGCACGAACTCGTCGCCCTTGTCGTTCGCATAGGCGGCCGAGAGCGCCGCCTCGAAGGAGGCCACACGCGGCCCCGCAGCATGCGCGATCGCCTCGTAGGCCAGGGCGACGCGCTCCCAGCGATGATCGCGGTCCATGGCATAATAGCGCCCTGAAATGGTGGCTGGCACGATACCGGGATCGCCCTTCAGGCCCGCCATGATCGCCGCCACATGGGCTTGGCCCGAACGGGGGGCCGTGTCGCGCCCGTCAGTGAAAATATGGAGGGCCACCTCGAGTCCGGCCTTACGCAGCAAATGCGCCACGCTGACCAGGTGATCTTGATGCCCATGCACGCCACCCGGGGATGCCAGTCCGACAAGATGCACCCGCCCGCTGCCGCTTTGTGCCTTGCCGACGAACTCACGGAAAGGCTGGCTCGCGGCCAAGGAGCCATCTTTCAAGGCAGCGCCGATGCGGGGCAGGTCCTGCATCACGACCCGGCCGGCGCCAAGATTCATATGACCGACCTCGGAATTGCCGAACTGTTCCTCGGGCAGACCGACATTCGGACCGTCGGTGCGCAGAAAGCTGTGCGGCAGGCTGGCCCAGAGGCGATCGAAATTCGGCGTGCGCGCCTGACGAACGGCATTGTTCGCCTCTTCCTCGCGCCAGCCCCAGCCATCCAGGACGCACAGGACCACAGGCCTGCCACTCAAACCCTCACTCATCGCCTATCCTCTTCGATGCGATCGCAGCCGGGATTGCCTCCCGGCGAAATTAAGGCTGCCTAGACTCCGGGCAGCATGCGACGCAGCACGCCGTCCCTCAGCAGATAATGATGCACCAGCGCCGCCAGCGCGTGCACGCCCGCCAGCACGATGATCGTCCAGGCCACATAATTGTGCAGCATGCCGAACGTGCTGCGATAGGCGGATGGATCCGTCAGGATCTGCGGCACGTCGAAAATCTTGAAAAAGGTGAACTCCTCCACCTGCGCCCAACGGAAAGCCCAGCCCAGGACCAACTGCAAGACAAGGAGCACGTAGAAAAGATGATGCAGCCCGCGTGCTGCCCGGTCGATCACCCCCCTGCCGGTCAGCGGCAGCCGGCGGCCGGCCGTGGCCTTCCACAACAACCTGAAGACGAGGACGGCCGTCAGCAGGATGCCGAAGGAAACGTGAAATACCTGGAGCTGATGGCGCAGCCACGTCCCGCGCGGCAGGAAACCCCAGACCTCCGCCATCACGAAAAGTAGGACGACGAGCAGCGCTGTCAGCCAATGCAGGCCGATCGTCACGCCATCGTACCGTTCTACCAGCCGTGTCTCGCCAGCTCCAACCCGCTCTGCCATGCTCAGTATTCCTCCAGCGGCTCACGCGGCAAAGCCGCTGGACAAGGTGAAAGGGACAAGGCCGCCCTGGCGTCAAGCGCTATGCCGCCCTGCCTTCCATGCGCGAGGATCATCGCTCCATGCGCCAGGATCATCACTCCTCGCGCCAGGGTCACCGCCACCCCATGGCCGGGGCCACATGGGTCAAGATCGCCTCGATGACGTGAATATTGTAGTCGACGCCCAATTGGTTCGGCACCGTCAGCAGCAAGGTGTCCGCCTCGGCGATCGCCTCATCCTGCCGCAGCTGCTCGACCAGGCGCTCAGGCTCGGCGGCATAGCTCCGGCCGAAGATCGCCCGCGTCTTCTCGTCGATGAAGCCCACATGGTCGTCATCCGACCCGCTTTGGCCGAAATAAGCGCGGTCTCGATCATCCATCAGGGCGAAGATGCTCCGGCTCACCGAGACACGCGGCACGCGCGCATGCCCGGCCTCCTTCCAGGCCAGGCGATAGGCTCGGATCTGGGCTGCCTGCTGAACATGAAAGGGCTCGCCGGTCTCGTCGTCCTTCAAGGTTGAACTCTGCAGGTTCATGCCGGCCTTGGCCGCCCATACCGCCGTCGCGTTCGAGCCGGCACCCCACCAGATCCGCTCGCGCAACCCTTCTGAATGAGGCTCGACCCGCAAGAGACCCGGTGGGTTGGGGAACATCGGTCGCGGATTCGGCCGGGCAAACCCCTCTCCGCGCAAGACCTCGAGAAACGCTTCCGCATGCCGCCGACCCATCTCGGCGTCGCTTTGCCCCTCCGCCGGCCGATAGCCGAAATAACTCCATCCATCGATCACCTGCTCGGGCGAGCCTCGGCTGATGCCCAGTTGCAAGCGACCGCCCGAAATCAGATCCGCCGCCCCTGCATCCTCAGCCATGTAGAGCGGATTCTCATAGCGCATGTCGATCACGGCGGTGCCGATCTCGATCCGCTTGGTTCGCGCCCCCACCGCCGCCAGCAGCGGAAACGGCGCGGCCAGCTGCCGGGCGAAATGATGCACGCGAAAATAAGCCCCGTCCGCCCCCAGCGCTTCGGCCGCCACGGCGAGCTCGATCGACTGCATAAGCGCATCGCCAGCCGAACGCGTCCGCGACTGCGGCGACGGCGTCCAATGGCCAAATGACAAAAACCCGATCTTTTTCACGCCCATCCTGCCCGTCCCAAAACCAACCGACCGCCCATGGCGACAAGAGACACTACGCGCCCGATGGGAATGGCACAAAGGCAAGGGCGTGAGGAGGAAGCCTTCGGCGACCAGGAGGCACCGCCTCCTGGACCTGGGGGCGATGGGTGGGTCGGACAGCGGGCGGCGCATGAGAGCTATTGTATAAGGACTATATTCCCTGTACAGTGGGCCCCATGGACTGGACCGATCGCCTCGCCCCCAAGCCGCCACGGCGCCGCTACCCCTTCTGGGCCAGGCGCGACCGCAGGCGCACGGCCCAGGCCATGGCGGCCGGACGCAGTGCCGAGGAGATGGCGCTCGTCAATCGCGTGCCCGTCATGGAAGTCGAGAAGCTGCTCCGGGATGAGGAATTCCAGGAGCTGCTTCGGCATTACAGCGCGGTGGCATCGCTCCCTTATGAGGAGCGCATCGCCCGGCTGGCGCCCCTGGCGCTCTCCATCCTGGAGATGGGGCTGGAGACGGGCGACATGCGGGTCGCCATGTTCGTCCTCCATGAGCAGCACCGGGGCCGCGATCCGGCCCGGAGCATGGCCGAGCGCTTCGTCGCCCGGGCCGAGGCCGCCGCGCGGGAGACGCAGCCCAGGCCCGAGCGTCGCCTACCCGTACCGCCGGCCGAGCCGCGCCAGCCGCCGGGCGACTGGAGCCATTGCGCGGCGATACCCGAGCACCAGGAGGAGGCGGAAGCGCTGGCCCTGGCCGATCTGCGCCGGGTGGCGCGGGACAACCGGGCTGAGCTGAACCGGCTGGCGGACAAGCTGGCGTCCGAGGCCGAGCGGATGGGTACAGGTCTCGGGCCGAACGCCTTGCCCTCGCTTCGCCTTGAGGCGGTGGCACGAGGTGTGGCGCGGTACTGGCACGAGCGGCCGGCGGAGAGCATGCAGGCGGCGATACGCTTGCAGGGTGCGAGGAAGATCGGCCGCTACGGGACCGGCCCGCCCTCGTGATGGTGGCCGCCTGAAACCCGGACCTCACCCGCACTGGCAACCCCGCCCCACCCCGGGTCCAGGGGGCGGTGCCCCCTGGCCGCCGGAGGCATCCCTGCTGTCTCGCAGCGAGACGGCGATCATCAGATCGCCGGGGGCAGCCGGAGGCTTTGCATCTCCTCGGGCGAGACGGTCCATCGACTGGCACTGTGGTCATGTCGGTCGCGCATTGGCCGGCATGGATCGGCGTTGCCAAATGGAGCCGAAGGTGCGCCGAGACATCGCCTGGAACGGGCTCTACGTCCACCTCACGTCCGACTAGGGCCGCTATTTCAACGACATCGCACGTCTGCTGCTCTGACGGGGGCGCCGCCCCGCCCCGAGCGCATGGCTAGCCGAACAAAGCCGAGGCGTTGATGACGGTCATGATGACGCCGAAGGCAAGGGGGATGCCGACGACGAGCCAGCGAAGGGCGAGGTTCATGGGTCAGCTCCGGCCAAAGGCGACATTGCTCGGGTTGAGGGGGCGGCCCTCGTCGTCCAGGGGGGCCTGATCGTCGTGATGGTGGTGCGACGCCACTGGCCGGACGAGCAGGTTGCAGACGAAGCCGACGGCGAGCAGGCCCGCCATGATATACATGGTGAAGGTGTAGGCATCGGCCTTGGCCACGCCCGAGGCCAGCTGGTAGTCGCGGATATAGTTGACGAGGACGGGTCCGAGGATGCCCGCGACCGACCAGGCGGTCAAAAGGCGGCCATGGATGGCACCCACGTGCATGGTGCCGAACATGTCTTTCAGATAGGCCGGGATGGTGGAGAAGCCGCCGCCATACATTGAAAGGATGACGGCGTAGCAGCAGACGAAGAGGACGATGTTGCCGGTATGTCCGGTCCAGGGCACCAGGGCGTAGAGGACGATGCCCAGGAGGAAATAGATGGCGTAGGTGGTCTTGCGACCGAGATAGTCCGAGGCCGAGGACCAGAAGAATCGGCCCGCCATGTTGAAGAGGCTGAGGAGGCCGACGAAGCCGGCGGCCGCGGATGCGGTGATGACGCCCGGGAACATTTCCTGGCTCATGGCCGAGGCTTGGCCAAGGACGCCGATGCCGGCTGTGACATTCAGGCAAAGGACACCCCAGAGCAGCCAGAATTGCGGGGTGCGAATGGCCGTGTCGGCGTGGACATGGGCCTTGGTGATCATGGCCGTGGCCTTGACCGGTGGGGTCCAGCCTTCGGGCTTCCAGTCAGTGGCGGGCACGCGGATGGTGACGACGCCAAAGAGCATGAGGGCGAAATAGAGGATGCCCATGACGACGAAAGTCTGTGCGACGCCGACGTCGGTCGGGCTGGCGAAGTAGCGCATCAGCCAGACGGCGAGCGGCGAGCCGATCATGGCACCGCCGCCAAAGCCCATGATGGCCAGGCCTGTCGCCATGCCCGGGCGGTCCGGGAACCATTTCATGAGCGTGGAGACGGGCGAGATATAGCCAAGGCCCAGGCCGATGCCGCCCAGGGCGCCATAGCCCAGATAGACGAGCCAGAGGGAATGAATGGAGATGCCGTAGGCGCCGACGAAGAAGCCGCCGGCAAAGCAGCAGGCGGCCGCCAGCATGGAGCGGCGTGGACCGCCCTCCTCGACCCACCGGCCGAAAATGGCGGCCGAGAGGCCGAGAAAGGCGATGGCGATGGAAAAAATCCAGCCAATGTCGGTAAGCTTCCAGTCGTCGGGTGTCGACTGGGTGATACCCAGGAGCCTGGTCATCGGCAGGTTGAAGACGCTGAACGCGTAGACCTGACCGATGCAGAGGTGAATTGCCAACGCCGCCGGCGGCACGAGCCAGCGATTGTAGCCGGGCGGTGCCACGATGCGCTCGCGCGAGAGGAGTCCTGCCATGGATCGCGTAGCCTCCGGTGTCCTTATTCTCCCCTCTTTTATTGTGGTGGGGAAGGAAAAGGCAACGCGCGATGGCGGCCTTGGCCTAGCGAGCGGCGCGTTCCGCCGGATAGAGGGCGCGAAAGCGCGCGAGGCGCGGCTGGTAGCGCTCGCCGGCCGCAGGGTCGGGCTCGAAGCGCCGGCCGACGGCCGGCCGCTTGCAGACGGTCTCGACGGTCCCCGCGCCGGCCGCCAGCATGGCGAGGCGGGCGGCACCGAAGGCAGCACCCTTTTCCGCCCCTTCCGCCAGATCGAGTGGCAAGGCGAGAATGTCGGCCAGCATCTGCGCCCAAAAAGCGCTTCTGGCGCCCCCGCCCACCAGCATACAGCTGGAAAGGCCGGCCCCGGCATCGTTCAAGACGGAAAGCCCGTCGGCGAAGCCGAAGGCCACGCCCTCGAGCACGGCATAACCGATGGCCGGGGCGCCCTGCCCGGCCCTGAGACCGGCCAGCATGCCGGTGGCCAGCGCGTCGTTGTGCGGCGTGCGCTCGCCCGAGAGGTAGGGCAGGAATATCGGGGCCGTTGCCCTGGCCGCCGGGTCGGCAGCGAAGGCCTCGATATCGGCCAGATAGCCGCCCACGTCCTCCCCGCGACCGACGAGATCGGCTGCCCAGGAGAGCGAGGAGGCGGCCGAGAGCATGACGGCCATGGCGTGCCAGCGCTCGGGCACGGCATGGCAAAAGGCATGGAGGGTGCGCTCGGGCGCTGCCGCCAGCCGGTCGGTGACGGCAAACAGCACGCCGGAGGTACCCAGCGAAAGAAAGCCCTCCCCGGCGTCGACAGCGCCGATGCCGACGGCCGAGGCCGCATTGTCGCCGCCCCCGCCGGCCACGGCCACGCGTCGGCCGGCAAGGCCGAACTCGGCTGCCAGATCGGCCTTGAGCGGCGCCGAATCGGCACTCCCCTCGACCAGATCCGGCATATGCTCGAGCCCGAGGCCGCAGGCTTCGATCAGGACGGGATCCCAGGCGCGCCTGGCCACATCCAGCCAGAGCGTACCGGCGGCATCCGACATGTCGCTGACGAAATGGCCGGTCAGGCGCCAGCGGACATAATCCTTGGGCAGGAGCACCTTGGCAATGGAGCGGAAGATCTCGGGCTCGTGATGGCGCACCCAGAGGAGCTTGGGGGCCGTGAAGCCCGGCATGGCAATGTTAGCGGCGCGGCGCGTGAGGTCCGGCACTGTCGCCATGAGTTCCTGGCACTCAGCAGCCGAGCGGCCATCGTTCCAGAGAATGGCCGGACGCAGCACACGGCCGGACGCGTCGAGGAGCACGGCACCGTGCATCTGGCCCGAGAGGCCGATGCCGCTGAGCTTTGCGAAAGCCTCGGGCGCCTGGCGACGGATCACCTGAAGGACCTGAAGGGTCGCCTGCCACCAGGCCTCGGGGTCCTGCTCGGACCAGCCCGGCTGCGGCCGCTGCAGGGTCAAGGGCACCGTGGCTTCCGCCAGCTCGTCCTGACGTTCGCCCAAAAGAACCGCCTTGATCGAGGAGGTTCCGATGTCGATGCCGATATAACTCATGCGTATTGCCTCCAAGCCGCTGCATGGTTTTGGCCAAGGAAAGGCCGGACGCAAGGCCCCCACCGGATTTGGCGGCCGTATTTGGAGAAGATCTTGCATGGTGCGGCACTCCCGCCGACCATGAGGCGGACGGGTTTTTCGGGAGATCCATCGCATGGTCTATCGTGCCAGCATCGACGGGACGAGCTGGAGCTTCGCCGACCTCAAGGAGCTCATGGCCAAAGCATCGCCCCAGCGCTCGGGCGACGAGCTTGCCGGCATTGCCGCCAACTCGGCAATGGAACGCGTGGCGGCGCAATGTGCCCTGGCTGACCTCCCGCTCGCCCGCTTCCTCGAGGAGGCCCTGATCCCCTACGAGAAAGACGAGGTCACGCGTCTGATCCAGGACAGTCACGACAAGACAGCGTTTGCACCCATCAGCCACCTCACGGTGGGCGGCTTTCGCGAGTGGCTGCTCTCGGCCAAGGCCACGCCAGCAGCGCTCACGGCCCTGGCGCCGGGCCTGACGCCCGAGATGGTGGCTGCCACCTCGAAGATCATGCGGTTGCAGGACCTGATCGCCGTCGGTGCCAAGACCAGGGTGGTTACGGCCTTTCGCGACACGCTGGGCCTTGAGGGCCGGCTGGCCAGCCGGCTGCAGCCCAATCATCCGACCGACGATTCGCGCGGCATCGCCGCCAGTACGATCGACGGACTCCTCATGGGCACCGGCGATGCCGTGATCGGCGTCAATCCGGTGACCGACGCGACCGAGGATTATGTGCGGATTTGCCATCTCCTGGACGATATCCGCACGCGGCTGGACATCCCCACCCAGACCTGCGTGCTGGGCCATGTGACAACGGCGATCCAGGCGATCGAGCGGGGTGCGCCCGTCGATCTCGTCTTCCAGTCGGTCGCAGGATCGGAAAAGGCCAATGAAGGCTTTGGCATCACGCTCGGGCTCCTGGAAGAGGCGCGGGCAGCGGCCCTGGCCCTCAAGCGCGGTACGGTCGGCCAGAACGTCATGTATTTCGAAACCGGCCAGGGCAGTGCCTTGTCCGCCGACGCGCATTGGGGCGTCGACCAGGTGACGATGGAGGCCAGGGCCCACGCGGTGGCCAGGCGCTTTTCACCCCTTATCGTCAACACTGTCGTGGGCTTCATCGGCCCGGAATATCTCTATAACGGCAAGCAGATCATCCGGGCCGGCCTCGAGGATCATTTCTGCGGCAAGCTCCTGGGCGTGCCCATGGGGGTGGATGTCTGCTACACGAACCATGCCGATGCCGACCAGGACGACATGGACGCGCTCCTCACCCTCCTGGTCACGGCGGGCGTCACCTTCGTCATCGCCGTGCCCGGTGCCGACGACATCATGCTGAACTATCAAAGCCTCGCCCATCACGACATGCTCTATATCCGCGAGGTGACCGGCAGGCGCGCGGCCCCCGAGTTCGAGGCCTGGCTCGATCGCGTGGGGCTCACCGACGAGCAGCGCCGCCTGCGCCCGGCGCCGGATCCCGTCCTGTTCGCGCCGGCCCTAGCCTATCTGGGCGAGGCCGCATGAGCGAGAAGAACGAGGTCCCCACGCTGATTCCGCCGCTTGAGGGTCTTGCCCGCCTGAGGCAGTTCACGGCTGCCCGCATCGGTCTCGGCCGGGCGGGCATCGGGTTGCCGACAGCAGCCCATCTGCGCTTTGCCGCCGATCATGCGCGTGCCAAGGATGCCGTTTATTCAAGCCTCGACACGAAACCCCTGGCCGGCGGCCTGAAACGGCTGGGCCTCAAAGTGGGGTTCGTACGCAGTGCCGCCCGCGACCGCGACGAATATCTAAGGCGCCCCGATCTCGGCCGGCGGCTCGACGAGGAAGCAAGCCTGGCCAATCTGCCGCCCTCGGACGTGGTCCTCGTCGTCGCCGACGGGCTCTCGGCAGCGGCGGTCGATGCCAATCTTCTGCCGCTGGCCGATGTGCTGGTGCCCCAGCTTCGCGCGCGCGGCATCGAGATCGAGACGGCCGTCTTCGTCGAGCAGGGCCGCGTCGCCGCCGGCGATCCGATCGGCCAGGCCCTCAAGGCGCGGCTGGTCATCCTCCTGATCGGCGAGCGCCCCGGCCTCTCCTCAGCCGATTCAATGGGCTGCTACATGACCTTCGCGCCCAAGCCCGGCACGCCGGACTCGCGCCGCAACTGCATCTCCAACATCCGCCTAGGCGGCCTCCTGCCGCGCCTGGCCGCCGACCAGATCGCCTGGCTGGCGGCCGAGGCCCTGCGTCGGGAGGTCAGCGGCACGTCGCTCAAGGCGGACCCGACGCGCGCTATCGAGGGTAAGAGCGGATGAGGCGCAGACCGGCGTCACCGGCGAAAGACCCGATCGAAGATGGTGCCCACATGCTTGGTATGGACGCCCATGTCGAAGAGGGCCTCGAGACGCGCCTGATTCAGCTTCGCCGTCACGTCCGGATCGGCCTTCAGGAGCTCGAGCAGCGGCTGACCCTCGTGCCAGGCGCGCATCGCGTTCTTCTGTACGAGCTCATAGGCCTTCTGGCGCGGCATGTCGGCCTCGATCAGGGCCAGGAGCACGCGCTGCGAGAAGACCAGCCCGAAAGTCGCATCCAGATTTTGCCGCATGCGCTCGGGATAGACGACGAGCTTGTCCATCATCGAGGTCAGTCGAAAGAGCGCGAAATCCACGAGGATGCATGCATCGGGCAGCATCACCCGCTCGACCGAGCTGTGCGAGATGTCGCGCTCGTGCCAGAGCGCCACGTTCTCCAGGGCAGGAACGACCGCCGCCCGGATGATGCGGGCCAGGCCTGTCAGGTTCTCCGAGAGGACCGGGTTGCGCTTATGCGGCATGGCCGAGCTGCCCTTCTGGCCCGGCGAGAAATATTCCTCGACCTCGCGCACCTCGGTGCGCTGGAGATGCCGGATCTCGGTCGCCAGCCGCTCGATCGAGCTGGCGATGACGCCAAGCGTGCTCGTGAACATCGCATGCCGGTCGCGCGGGATGACCTGGGTCGAGACCGGCTCGGGTGTCAGGCCGAATCGGGCCGCCACCATCTCCTCGACGCGCGGGTCGATATTGGCGAAGGTGCCGACCGCGCCCGAGACGGCGCAGGTGGCGATCTCGGCCCGGGCAAGCCGCAGCCTTTGCAAGTTGCGGGCGAACTCGGCGTGATAGCCCGCGAGCTTCAGCCCGAACGTGACCGGCTCGGCATGGATGCCGTGGCTGCGGCCGATCGTCAGCGTCTCCTTATGCTCGAGAGCACGGCGCTCAAGGACCGTGAGCAGCTTCTCGAGGTCCGCCAGCATGAGATCCGACGCACGCGCGAGCTGGATCGCCAGCGTCGTGTCCAAAAGGTCCGAGGACGTCATGCCCACATGGAGATGGCGCGCCTCGATGCCGCAGATCTCCTCCACATGGGTAAGGAAGGCGATGACGTCGTGTTTGGTAACGAGCTCGATCTCCTCCACGCGCGCCGGGTTCAAGAGTTTCTCGCGCTCGGCATCAGCACGGCGGCGCAGCGTCGCAACCTCGTCCTTCGGCAGCTGGCCAAGGTCCGCCATCGCCTCGGCGACCGCGAGCTCGACATCGAGGAAGATGCCAAGCTTGCTCCTGCCATCGAAGATCGCCGTCATTTCGGGGCGACTATAGCGGCTGATCATCGGTGGAACTCCTCAAGGACGTGGCATGCCGGCCTTCGCCGCCGGCGGCGCCCTACCTATCGCGGGAGATGCGCGCAGGCCAGCCCGATCGCGCAAAGTGGCAAAAGGCGAACTTCCGCGCCTCTTGCAAGTTGATGAGCAGAGACCCGGTCGTGATCCTCAAATCGCGACCTTTCCATGCTAAGCAGGACGACCATCTCTCAGCCATCGGCACGAGGTAGAGCGCATGCACATGACGCCCACGACCGAGGAAGCCGTCTTGAAGGCCAAGACCGTCGTCGACGATCTCATCGCCGAGCGCGCTCCACGCCTGTCACAAACGCGGCTGGGCCGCCTTCTCCTGACCCGGTTCCTGCACCCTCTTCTCGACTATCCCAAGGCCGTGGAAGCTCTGGCCGCCGTGCAACACAAAGGAGGGCACGCCATCTTCGCCCATGCGGCGGAGATGCTGCGCCAGCGCCTCGTGGTCAGCGGCCTTGAGCATCTCCCGGCCAGCGGCCCCGTCATCATCGTCTCGAATCACCCGACCGGGCTGGCCGACGGCATCGCGCTCCGCAAGGCCCTGGGCGATGTACGGCCGGATCTCTGGTTTCTCGCCAATGCCGACGCACTCAGGCTAAATCCCCGGCTGGATGAGATCATAGTCCCGGTTGAATGGGTGCGTGACAAGCGCAGCCACGCCAAGACGCGCGCCATGCTGGCGGCCACGGCGCAGGTCATCCGACGCGACCAGGCCCTCATCATCTTCCCCTCGGGCCGCCTCAGCTACATGACCTGGCGCGGCCTGACAGAACGACCCTGGCAGCCCACCGTCATTGCCCTGGCCCGCAAGTTCGGCGTCCCGATCGTCCCTGTCCGCATGCTGGCCCGCAATTCCGCGATCTTCTATCTCTTCTCGCAGATCAGCACCGAGTTGCGCGACATCACCCTTTTCCACGAGC
Organism: Arboricoccus pini; assembly: GCF_900187945.1. Classification (GTDB taxonomy): domain Bacteria; phylum Pseudomonadota; class Alphaproteobacteria; order Geminicoccales; family Geminicoccaceae; genus Arboricoccus; species Arboricoccus pini. Next base: position 146,046 of record NZ_FYEH01000004.1, read on the forward strand.
TCCTCAACAAGCGCGACCGGCTGTTCCAGATCGAGCTTGCCCCGGCGATCCGCCCGGAGGAGCTGCCGCGCGATCCCCTCCAGGCGGCTCGCCGCCTGCAGCGCTACGTGGAGAGCGGCATGCGCGACCGCTCGATCCTAGAGGCGCGGCCCGCGCCGGGCGAGCGCCTGGGCATGGCCGCGGCGCGGAGCCTGCCGACCTTCTGACGATGCCATTCTCCGGCAAGGCTGCGCTGCAAGGAGGCAGATTGCGGCGGGAGGCCGTGCGGGCCTAAGACGTCCTACGCCTCGCAGCCCTGGACCTCTCAACGTGCCACCATCGAATCGTCCCAGCACGCCGCATTTCAGTTCCGGCCCGACCGCCAAGCTGCCCGGCTGGTCGCTCGACATGCTCAAGCACGCCCTGCTCGGCCGCTCGCATCGCTCGAGCGAGGGCCGGGCAAAGCTGCAGGCGGTGATCGAGCATAGCCGGGAGATCCTGCAGATCCCGGCGGATTATCGCATCGCCATCATGCCGGGCTCCGATACCGGCGCTTTCGAGGCGGCGATGTGGTCGCTGCTCGGCCCCCGCGGCGTCGATGTCCTGGTCCACGATGCCTTCGGCCAGGGCTGGCTCGCCGACATACGCGATCACCTGAAGCTGGCCGATGTCCGGGCTCACGAGGCACCCTGGGGCCGCCTGCCCGATCTTGGCGCCGTCGATCCCGAGCGCGACATCGTCTTTTGCTGGAACGGCACCACCTCGGGCGTGCGCATTCCCGACGGCGATTGGATCGCGCCGGATCGCGCCGGGCTGACATTCTGCGACGCGACCTCGGCGGTCTTCGCCATGCCGCTCCCCTGGGACAGGCTGGATGTGGTGACTTGGTCCTGGCAAAAAGTGCTGGGCGGCGAGGCGCAGCATGGCATGCTGGCTCTCAGCCCCCGTGCGGCCGCCCGCCTCGAGAGCTATACGCCGCCCTGGCCCTTGCCCAAGATTTTCCGCCTGACGGCCAAGGGCAAGCTGAACGAAGCCATTTTCAAGGGCGACACGATCAACACGCCTTCCATGCTGGCGGTGGAAGACGCCCTGGTCGGGCTCGAATGGGCGGCCGGCATGGGTGGTGTTAGCGGCATTGCCGCCCGCGCGGAACTCAATCTCGACACGGTCGAGGAATGGGTGGCAAGGACTCCTTGGGTCGATTTCCTCGCCCACGACCCCGCCTTCCGCTCGCCGACCTCGGTCTGCCTGGAGATTATCGATCCCGCCTTCAGGCAACACGCCCCGGCGACACAGGAAGCCTGTATCGCCATCCTCGTCCGCCTGCTAGCGGAAGCCGAGGTGGCCTTCGATATCAAGAGCTATCGTGGAGCACCCTTGGGCCTGCGTCTCTGGTGTGGGGCAACCATCGACCATGCCGACATCGTGGCCCTCCTGCCCTGGCTGGACTGGGCGTTCGCGGAGGCGATGCGTACGGTGAGCGAGGCCGAGGAGCCCTAGGCGGGCTTGGCCCTGCCCTTGGCGGTGTCACTGGGCCTGCCTTCGCCGCGCGGGTCGCGGCCGGTCTTGCCATAAGACTCCTGGTAGGGCTGCTCACGCGGCTGTTGCTGGTCCTTTTGACCGGTCGCGTGCGTCTTCGGCTCTTTTTCCGGGTCGGTCGGCTGGATGGGACGCTCGGTTGTCATCGCGCTTGTTCCTTTACTCTCGAAAGAATCAAACGCCCCGCCTGGCATCCCGTTCCGCGCTCAGGCCGCCAGCGCCATCCGGCCCTCCTCCACCGCATGGCAGGCGACCAGCCGCCCATCCTGCCGGATCAGTTCGGGACGCTCCTGGCGGCAGCGATCATTGGCCAGAGGGCAGCGCGGGTGGAAGGCGCAGCCGGCGGGCGGATTGAGCGGCGATGGCAATTCGCCGGGAATGCGCAGGCGCGCCCGGCGATGCGCCGGATCGGCCACGGGACTACTGGCCAGCAAGGCCCGGGTATAAGGATGCAAAGGCTGGCGATAGATCGCCTCGCGCGGTCCATGCTCGACGGCGCGGCCGAGATACATGACCAGCACCTCCTCCGCCAGATGCCGGACGACCGAGAGGTTATGCGAGATGAAGAGATAAGCAAGGTTGAACTCGCGCTGCAGCTCGACCAGGAGGTTGAGAACCTGCGCCTGAATCGAGAGATCGAGGGCCGAGACCGGCTCGTCCAGGACGATGATGCGGGGCCGCAGCATCAAGGCGCGGGCGATGGCGATGCGCTGGCGCTGCCCGCCCGAGAACATATGCGGATAGCGCAAGGCATGCTCGGGGCGCAGCCCGACCCGCGCCATCATCGAGAGCGCCGCCGCCCGCCGCTCGGCAGCCGTCATCGCGGTATTGATGACAAGCGGTTCTTCCAGGATCGAGCGGATCTTGGCGCGCGGGTTCAGCGATGCGTAGGGATTTTGGAAGACGATCTGCACTTTCTGGCGCAGCTGCCGCTTCTCGGCCCGGTCGGCAGCGACGGGATCGCTGCCCTCGATGAGCAGTCTGCCGCCGGTCGGGCGCTCGATCATGGTCAGGATGCGGGCGAGCGTGCTCTTGCCGCAGCCGGACTCGCCCACGACCGCCAGCGTGCGTCCGGGCGCCAGGTCAAAGCTGACGCCGCGCAACGCCTGCAGGCCGAACCCGGCGCGCATCAGGCCGCCGCCCACGAGATAGGATTGTGCAAGATCGCGGGCAGAGAGGATCGGGGCATCGCTCATGCCGCCACCTCGTCGGCACGCGGCACGGGCCGCCCCGCATGCAGCGGGAAATGGCAGCGGACCCGCTGGGGTGTCGGGTCGTGCGGGTCGGCCGCGAAAGCCGGCACGACCCTATCGCAGACCGGCTGGCGAAAGCGGCAGCGCGGGGCGAAGAGGCAGCCATCCGGCCGATCGGCCACGCCAGGTACCAGGCCCGGTATGGTCGGCAGGAGATCGCCCCGCGCCCGCTCCGGCAAGGCTTCCAGCAGAGCCGAGGTATAAGGATGGCGCGGATCGGCGAAGAGAGCCTCGACCTCGCGGCCCTCCATCTGCTGGCCGGCATATTGCACGATGACGCGCGAGGCGGTCTCGGCCACGACTCCCATGTCGTGGGTGATGAGCACGAGGCTCATGCCCTGCTCGGCCTGCAAGGCCGCCAGGAGATCGAGGATCTGCGCCTGGATGGTGACATCCAGTGCCGTCGTCGGCTCATCGGCGATGAGGAGCTTCGGCCGGCAGGCGATCGCCATGGCGATCATGACCCTTTGGCTCATACCGCCTGAGAGCTGATGCGGATAGGCGTCAAGGCGCGCCTCGGGCGACGGGATGCCGACATCGCGCAAGAGCTCGATGGCACGGGCGCGAAGAGCGCGGCGCGAGCCGCCCTCATGCACCTTCATGCCCTCGATGAGCTGCCAGCCCACCTTGAAGCAGGGATTGAGCGAGGTCATGGGGTCCTGGAAGATCATGGCCATCTCACGGCCGATCAGCCTCCGGCGACGCCGGCCGGAGAGAAGGCGCAGATCCTGGCCCATAAAGGAGAGCCGATCGGCGGTGATCCTGGCCTGCCACGGCAGAAGCCCCATGAGGGCCAGCATGGCCACACTCTTGCCCGAGCCCGATTCGCCGACGATGCCGACGATCTCGCCCGGCCGCACGGCAAGATCGAAGCCGTCGACGGCGCGAAGGGTGCCGGCTGCCGTCGCGAACTGCACCGAAAGATTGACGATCTCCAAAAGCGGCTCGGTCATCTCAGCTCCGCTTCAGCTTGGGGTCGAGCGCGTCACGCAGGCCATCCCCCAGAAGGTTGAAGGCCAAGACGGTCAGGAGAATGGCAAGGCCGGGAAAGGTCACGACCCACCAGGCGCGCAGCACGAACTCGCGCGAATCGGCCAGCATTGTCCCCCATTCCGAGGCGGGCGGCTGGGCGCCCAGGCCGAGGAAGCCGAGGGCTGCCGTGTTCAAGATGGCATCGGAGAAGCCGAGGCTCGCCTGGACGATCAAGGGGGCGGCACAATTGGGCAGGATGACCATGAACATCAGCCGGAGATGGCCGGCGCCGACCACCTGGCTGGCGACCACATAGTCGCGCCGGATCTCGGCAAGGACGGCTGCCCTGGTCAGCCGCGTGTAGCCGGGCAGGCTGACCAAAGCCACGGCGATCATGGCGTTGATGAGGCCCGGACCCAGGATCGCCACGACGACGATCGCCAAAAGCAGGGCTGGAATGGACATGAGGATATCCATGAGACGCAGGATGATCGTCTCGACGATACCGCCCGCATAGCCGGCCAGCAGGCCGAGCACCACGCCCAGGCAAAGCGAGAGCGAAACCACGATCGAGCCGATCAGCAGCGAGTAGCGGGCACCGAAGACGAGGCGCGAGAGAATATCGCGGCCGACCGCGTCGGTGCCCAGCAAGAAGCTCCCCGAGCCGCCCGCCTGCCAGACCGGTGGGCTCAAGATATGGTCGCGGAATTGCTCGGCCGGATCGTGGGGCGCGACGAACCCCGCCAAAATCGAGCCCAGGAAAAGGAGGGCGATCAGGACGAGGCCGGCCACCGCACCGCCATTGGCGCTGAAATAATGCCAGAACTCGGCAAGCGGCCCGGGGGGGCGGCCCTTGCCGGCCAGGGTATCGTCGGGCAACTCGGCTGCGGCCATGGGTCAGCCTCCGTGGCGGATGCGCGGATTGACCAGGCCGTAGAGGAGGTCGATCGCGAGATTGACGAGCATGACGGTGACGGCGATCAAAAGGAGGCCGCCTTGCACCGCCGGATAATCGCGCCGGCCGATGGCCTCGATCAGCCATTTGCCGATTCCGGGCCAGGCGAAGATAGTCTCCGTCAGGATGGCACCCGAGAAGAGCGTGCCCAGTTGCAGCCCGATCACCGTGATGACGGGAATGAGCGCGTTGCGGAGCGCGTGCAGGCCGACGACGCGCAGCGGCGAGAGGCCCTTGGCGCGCGCCGTCCGGACATAGTCCTCGCTCAGCACCTCGAGCATGGCCGAGCGCGTCTGCCGGGCGATGATTGCCATGGGGATGGTGGCGAGAGCGATGGCCGGCAGGGCCAGATGTGAGAGGGCCGAGAGGAAGGCGTCCACCGGCTCGTCAGAAAGCAGACTGTCGATCAGCATGAAGCCGGTCGGCTGGTCGAAATAATAAAGGAGGTCGATCCGGCCGGAGACGGGCGTCCAGCCGAGCATGCCGGAAAAGACGATGATCAGGAGCAGCGCCCACCAGAAGATCGGCATCGAATAACCCGTGAGCGAGGCCCCCATGACCAGATGGTCGAGGGGTGTTCCCCGCTTGACGGCCGCCAGGATGCCGGCTGGCAGACCGACCAGGATCGCCAGGAGCATGGCCGCGAGCGACAATTCGACGGTGGCCGGAAAGAGCGAGAGGAACTCGGTCAGGACCGGCTGTTTCGTTACCACCGACTGGCCGAGATTGCCGCTCAGCACATGACCGAGAAAGATGCCATATTGCACGACGAGGGGGCGATCGAGCCCATATTGCGTCATGAGCATCGCATGGCGCGCGGGGTCGACGCCGCGCTCGCCCGCCATCATTTCAATGGGATCGCCCGGCACGAGGCGGATCAGGATGAAGGCCACGAAGGTGACGCCAAGGAACGTCGGAACAAGAATGGCAAGGCGCCGGACGATGAAGCTTAGCATGAAAGACCCACTTGAAGCCCTGACCGGCGATCCGCTCATGCGCCGGCCGATCGGCAAGATCAAACTCTTTCCATACTTGATCTGTTCCGCAAGACGAAAGATCGGCACGCTCTGCCTGGCGGCACTCACGCTCGCAGCCTGCGCCGGCAGCCCGGACGTCTTGCTGGGACCGGGGGCCGATGCGCAGGCCGGCGGACGGGCCCTCCTGACGGCCGCCGCCAACGGCCCGGTGCCGATGCTCGTCGACCGCATGCCAGCTACCGACGATGCCGTCCTGACCGAGGACGAACTGGCCGGCTGGGCAGCCGACGGCGTCCGGAACTGGACGCGCGTCACCTTCAAGCCGTCGAGCAATGCCAGCGGCGGGACGCGTCTCGTCCTGCGCTTCACCGAGCTCGAAGCCTTCTCGCCGAACGATGCGTGCCGCGAGCCGGGCGGCGCATCTGTCGGCCATGAGCGCCGGCCACCCAGGCTTTGGGCCTATCTTTGCGAGGGGGACCAAGCCCTTTCCAGCACGACCGGCACCGCTGCCGGCAGCGACGCGCAATCGCTGCATCGCGTCGTGCTTGCCGTCACGCGACGGCTTGTGCCGGGCGACGATTATGGCCGCGGCCCTCCCGGCATCGGCATGTTCGGTGGCGTCGGCTTCGGTGCCGGCAGTGGCGGCTGGAGCGGGAGCGGCGTCGGCATCGGACTGGGTTTTTGAGCTGGATGTGAAGTGGCTCCAGGCAAGGGGGCCGGATTGGCTCTTCTGCGCAGCGGTTGGCGGCAACAGAATGGGTTTTGTCCTCTTTGCCTGGATGAATATCATGAGCGAGACCGCCTTTCCGATCAGCGATCGCAATCGCCTGAAGCGAGCCCATGAGCGCGGCAGCTATGATCACGCCACCGTCTTTGCGATCCTCGATTCACAGATGCTCTGCCACGTCGCCTACGTGATCGACGGCCAGCCCTACTGCACACCCACCCTTTTCTGGCGCGAGGGCCAGACCCTCTACTGGCATGGCTCCTCGGCCAGCCGCATGCTGCGTCATCTAAGGGTCGGCACGCCCACCTGCCTCACCGTGGCGCAATTGGACGGCCTCGTCCTGGCCCGCTCGGGCTTCAACCATTCGGCGAACTACCGCTCGGCGATGTGCTTTGGCACCGCCCGGCTGGTCGAGGACATGGCTTTGAAAGAGCATGCCCTCCTGGCCGTGGTCGACCGCTTCTATCCCAACCGCTCGGCCGCCCTTCGCGCGATGACGGCGCAGGAGATCAAGGCCACCAGCGTTATCGCCATGCCGATCGAGCAGGCCTCGGCCAAGGTCCGCGCCAAGAATGTCGGCGACGACGAGGTCGACGGCCAGCATCCGGTGTGGGCGGGTGTCCTGCCGGTCTCGACCATCGTCGGTGCCGAACAGCCGAGCCCCGCCCTCCTGGCCGGGCTGGAGCGTCCGACCAATCTCGATGCCTACGCGCCGGGACGTCGGCTGGACGAGGTGCTGATCGAGATGCAGGCCGCCTACGAGGACGCGCATTAGCCCGACGGGCGGCCTGACGGTGGGGGGCTTAACCCTCCACCTTTCGCCTCACTCGATGTCGACGCCGTAGAAGAGGTGCTTGCCGAACGGATCGACCTTGTAGTTCTTGACCCGGTTGGAGATCGGATCGTTCGTCACGGCGTTGGCGATCGGAACCCAGGGGGCCTCCTTCTGGAAGACTTGCTGGGCTGCCTTATAAAGCTTCACGCGCTCCGTCTGATCGGTGATCGACTTTGCCTTCTTGATGTCACCGTCGAAATCCTGGTCGCACCAGCGCGACCGATTGGTGGAACCGACGGCGTCGCAGCCAAGCAGCACGCCCAGGAAATTGTCCGGATCGGCGATGTCGGCCGTCCAGCCCATCATGAAGGTCTGCGGCTCGCCCGCCTGCGTGCGCTTGAGATATTCGCCCCACTCATAGGAGACGATCCTGGCATCGACGCCAACGGCCTTCCAGTCGGCCTGAACGAGTTCGGCCATGCGCTTGGCGTTGGGATTATAGGGCCTGGAGACCGGCATGGCCCAGAGATCCGTCTCCAGGTTCGTGACCCCTGCCTCCTTGAGGAGGGCCTTGGCCTTCTCGGGATCGTAGGGATAGCCCTGCAGGCTGTCGTCATAGCCCCAAAGCGTCGGCGGCAGCGGCCCGTTGGCGGCAGCGCCGGCACCTTGGTAGACCGCATCGATGATGGCCTTCTTGTTGATGGCGAGACTGAGTGCCTGGCGCACCCGCACATCGCCGAACGGCTTCTTCTCGGTATTAAAGCCGATATAGCCGATATTGAGGCCCGCCTGGCTCATGAGCGTGACCGACTTGTCCGCCTTGATGGCGTCAAGATCGGCCGGATTGGGATAGCTCATGACCTGGCACTCATTGGCCTTGAGCTTTTGCCAGCGCACCGAGGCATCGGGCGTGATGGCGAAGATCAGATTGTCGAGCGCCGCCTTGCCGCCCCAGTAATCGGGATTGGCGCGATAGCGGATCACCGCATCCTTCTGGTAGGCGACCAGTTGGAACGGCCCGGTACCGACCGGGTCCTGGTCGACCTTGTCGGGCGTGCCGGCCTTTTGCATCTGGTCGGCATATTCCTTGGAGAGAATGGACATGAAGTCCATCGATGTGATCGGCAGGAAGGTCGCATCAGCACTCTTAAGGGTGAAGCGCACGGTCATGTCGTCGACCTTCTCGACCTTGTCCAGGATCGAGGAAAGGCCGCTGCCCTCGTAATATTCGTAAGAGCCGCCGCCCACCATGTGATAGGGGCTGTTCTTGTCCGCCATCCGCTCGACGGAGAAGACGACGTCGTCGGCGTTGAAGCCGCGCGTGGGCTTGAAGGTCTTGGTCGTGTGGAACTTCACGCCCGGGCGAAGATGGAAGGTATAAACCTTGCCATCCGCCGACACATCGACGCCAGTCGCCAGCGAGGGCTCGATCTCGGTCGTGCCGCGAACCGCGTTGAAGAGTCGGTCATAGAGCGGCTGCGAGCTGGCATCGAAGGTCGTGCCCGCTGTGAACATCTGCGGATTGAAGCCCTCGGGGCTGCCTTCGGAGCAATAGACCAGCGTCTTGGCCGCCATGGCTGGGGTGACCAGACCGGCCCCCAGCATCAGGCAGGACGCCATGAGCGCCCTGTTCAGATGATGTCGATATCGCCTCATCGCACGCGCTCCTTTTGATTTCTTCCCGGCCCCCGGGGCCGCCTCCCTGACCATGGGGCTCAAGCAAGAGCCTGCGTCCAGTAAAACCTGCCGCCAAAGGGCCGCCTCAAGGCAGATGCGATTTCGCCATCATCATGTGGCAACCTTTGACCTGGTCGACCGTCTGCGTCACCCGCAGATCGCCCGCCAGCGAGCAGAGCATGTAGGCCTCCTCGGGCGAGAGCTTCGATCGCTTTGTGATCTCCTTGACCATCCGGCGCACGGCATCGGCGGCGGCATCGTCCAGATCCTCGTTCAGGCCGATGCTGATCAGATGCGTCTCGTTCTCAGCAAAGGGTGCATCGAAGCTCAGATCCTTGCGCACGGTGAGCCTGAAGGTGCCCGAGAGCGCCGTCTCCAGAGCGGTGATGCAGACCTCGCCATCGCCCTGCACGCCATGCCCGTCGCCGGCCATGAAGTTAGCGCCCTCGACGAAAACCGGCAGATAGAGGGTCGTGCCGGGCCTCAACTCCTTGTTGTCCATGTTGCCGCCAAAGGCGCGCGGCTGGGTCGTCGCCACCCTGCCCCAGTGCTTGGGTGGCGAGGTGGCAATGATGCCAAAGAAGGGATCGAGCTTCAGCTCCTTGCCCCAGGGCAGCGAGCAAAAGCCGCGCTGCCGGTCGATGTGAGGACGAATCGTCATGGGCGTGTCAAACTCGGGCAGCGTGCCCAGGAGCGGAATGATCGAGGTAAAACCCCAGTCGATGAGGAATTGATGGTCCAGGATGTCGACCTGCAGGACATCGCCCGGCATGGCCCCCTCGACCGCGACCGGCCCGGTCACGAAATGGGCACCCCGCTCGTTCTTGAGCTCGTCCAACGCCCGGCGATGCAAAGGATGAATAAGCGCGGGATCAGAGGGGAGACATTCCTCACCGCCTGCCGGCCAGCTCGACACCGTGACCGTGTCGCCCGACTTCACCTTCAAGACGGGCTCGAGGGTGGCGTCGAAATAGCCCCACACCATCATTTCGGGCTCGGGCGGAACGACGTGATGCGTACTCAATGCAATCTCCAAAAACACGGGGCCGCCTGAAGGCGGCCATATCAGGAATTCGCGAGCAAGCTTCATGCCTCTTGACGCCGGCCGGCCATGACTGCCAGTGGTGAGTGAGCATTCACTCACTCTTGGCGTCGCGTCACCTCTCGCGCTCGGCACCGAAATCCATGGTCTCGATGTCCCGTTCTTCACCCACCCCCATCAAGGACAAAGTCGTCGCGGCGGCCCTCGATCTCTTCGCCGCCCGGGGTGTCGCCGCCGTTTCGGTCAAGGACATCGCTGCCCGCTCGGGGGCGAGCGAAGGCGCCCTCTATCGCCATTGGGGCTCCAAGGAGGCGATGGCGCAAGCGCTCTTCAATGAGGGTTTCACCGGCCTTGCCTCGGGCATGCGGCAGATCATGCACGAGGAAAGACGGCTGCGACCGCGGCTGACCAGGATCGTCACCTATTTCTGCCGACGCTTCGACGAGACCCGGCCGCTCATGGCGTTCCTGCTACTGCGCCACCACGAAGAGATGGCCAAGGCACTCCGTCCCAGCGACGATACGCCGATCCGCGTGCTCGAGGATCTGGTGGCCGATGCCGTTGCCGCGGGCGAACTGCCGCCCATTCTTCCATCGCTCGGGGCGGCCTTGGTACTGGGCCTGACCATCCAGCCGGCTACCTTCATGATCTATGGCCGACGGCTGGATGGCAGTTTCACGGCACTGGCCCCGGCACTAGCCCACGGTGCGCTGGCTGCACTCAAGGCCGCCGCCGGCACAACAAACGACCAAACGGACCGGATCACCGATGACGCCAGAACCTGAACCCCAGGGCTCGCCGTTCCGGCTTCTCACCAAGCGCCGCTTTTGGCCCCTGTTCGGCGCCATGTTCCTGGGCGGCCTGAACGACAACCTCTTTCGCGCGGCGATCGTGCTCTACGTCGTTCAAAGCGTCAGCCCAAACCAGGGTGCCACGATCGGCCTGATCGCCGGCGCGCTCCTCGTCATCCCCTATTTCCTTTTCTCCTCGACGGCCGGCGTCATTACCGACAAGTTCGAGAAAGCGCGCGTGCTGCGCTGGACCAAGGCGGCCGAGGTCGGCATTGCCTGCCTTGGCGCCATTGCCTGTTTCTCCGGCAGCATCACCTTCATGATGATCGTGATGTTCTTCCTGGGCACGCAGATGGCTTTCTTCGCGCCCGCCAAATATGCTTGGCTGCCCGAACGCCTGCGGGAGGACGAGCTCGTTGCCGGCAATACGCTGGTGGAGGCCGGCACCTTCCTTGCGACCCTGATCGGCACCGCCGTGGGCGGGCTCGCGGTGGCCGGCGGCGGCCTGATGCTGGCAGCGGGGCTGGCCGTCATTTGCGCGGCCTTGGGCTTCCTTTGCACATTCGGACTCGAGGAGGGTCGGGCCGCCGACCCCGATCTCAAACTCAGCCCCAATCCGATCCCCGGCACGATCGACCTCTTCCATCACGCGCGCTCGCGCAAGAGCACATGGCGGGCGATCTTGATGCTGAGCTGGTTCTGGGCAGCGGGCGGCATCTGCCTCTCCAACCTGCCGGCCTGGGTCAAGGACGACCTGCATGGCAGCGAGGCGGCGACGACCTTCCTGCTCACGCTCTTTGCAGCCGGCGTCGGCCTCGGCTCCTTCATGGCCAACCGGATCGTCAAGGGCCGGGTCTCGCTCTGGCCCGTCCCGGCGGCCACGATAGGCTTCGCGCTGACGACGATTCTCCTTTATGGTTCGCTGATCTTCCTGGCCGCCGACACGCGGCAGATGGGCGTGGCCGACTTTCTCCAGCACCCCTCCCTCCTGGCGCTTTGCATCGGCTTCCTTCTGGTGGCGATCATGGGCGGCCTCCTGGCGGTGCCGCTCTACGCCTTCATCCAGCACTCGGCTGGCGCCGACGAGCGGGCGCGCATCATCGCCGCCAACAATGTCGTGACCGCCGCGATCATGACGGCGGCAGCCCTCGCCTGCGCCGGCATGACCGGCCTCGGCCTGCCCGTCCGCGAACTCTTCCTCGTCCTGGCGGTGGCAAACACGATCTATGCCATCATCGTCGTCCGCCTTCTGCCCGCCGAGGCGCTGCAAGGCGCGTTGCGCAGCATCTTCAAGACCTGGCTGCGGGTCGAGATCCGCGGCATGGAGCATATCGAGGCGGCAGGCCCCCGCGTGGTCATCGCGCCCAACCATGTGAGCCTCGCCGACGGTGTCCTCCTTGCCGCCTATCTTGAGGGGCGCCCGGCCATCGCCATCGACGTCCAGCAGGCAGCGCTCTGGTATATCCGCCCGTTCGCCAAGCTGGCCAACCTCTATCCGATCGACCATGCGCGGCCGCTGGCGGCCAAGGCGCTGGTCCAACGAATCGCCAGTGGCGAGCGGGCGTTGATCTTCCCCGAGGGAGCGATCAGCCGCACCGGTGCCCTGATGAAGGTCTATCCGGGCACAGCCTGGGTGGTCGACAAGGCGGCGGCCGTGGTCGTCCCAGCCAGGATCGAGGGTCCCGAGCGCTCCTTTCTTTCCTATCTCAAGAACGGCCAGGTGCGCCGCTCCCTCGCACCCAAGACGATCATCACCTTCTTTCCGGCACAGCGACTCGAGATCGACCCGGAGCTCAAGGGCCGCCGCCGGCGGATCGCCTCGTCAACCGCAATGGCCGACCTCATGGCCAGGACACAGTTCGAGCACGAATATCGGCCGCAAACGATCCCGGCCGCGATCGTCGAGAGTGCCCGGCGGGTCGGCTGGCGGCGGCTGGCGATCGAGGACCCGCTCGGCACGCGGCTCACTTACGGGCGGCTGATGGCAGGCCTGCACGCGGTGGGCGCGGAGCTGGCCCTGGAGACACGACCGGGCGAGCGCGTGGGGGTCATGCTGCCGAGTCTCGCACCGACAGCGCTCACCATCCTCGGCCTCATGCTGCATGGCCGCACCCCCGCCATGATCAATTTCTCGGCGGGGACCAAGGCATTGCGCGCGGCGATCGACGCCGCCCAGATCCGCCTCATGGTGACGAGCGACGCCTTCGTCACCCAGGCCAAGCTCGAGCCCCTCGTCGACGCCGCCAGGGAGGCGGGCGTGCGCATCCTTACGCTGGAATCGCTGCGCCCGCGCATCGGCGCCATGGCGAAGCTGAAGGCGATGCTGCGCTCGCGCCGCGTTCCGGCGGGCGACCCCTTTGGCGAGGCGGTCATTCTCTTCACCTCCGGTTCCGAGGGCCTGCCCAAGGGGGTGGCACTCAGCCACATGAACCTCCTGGCCAATGCCGTCCAGGTACGGGCGGTGATGGACCTGGACATGCGCGATTCGGCCCTGAACGCGCTGCCTTTGTTCCACAGCTTCGGCCTGACGGGCGGATTGATTTTACCGCTCACGATCGGCATCCGCACGATCCTTTATCCGAGCCCCCTTCATTATCGTGTCGTCCCGGAGATGGCTTATAATTTCGAGCCCACTTTCATGTTCGGTACCGACACGTTCCTGAACGGCTATGCGCGGATGGCCGACGCTTACGATTTCCGCTCCGTCCGGGCGATCTTCGCCGGGGCCGAACCGCTCAGGGAGACGACGCGCCATATTTATGCCGAGCGGTTCGGCGTGCGCATCCTCGAGGGCTACGGAGCCACCGAGACCGCACCCGTGATCGCGATCAACACGCCAAAGCAGGTCAAACCCGGCACGGTCGGCCGCCTCCTGCCCGGCCTGTCGGCCCGGCTGGAACCGGTCGAGGGCCTGGAGGGCGGCCGCCTGCTGCTCAAGGGTCCCAACGTCATGCTGGGCTATCTGCGGGCCGGCAAAGGCGGCGTCATCGAGCCCACCGAGGAGGGCTGGTTCGACACAGGCGATGTCGTGATCTTCGACGAGAACGGATTTCTTTCGATCAAGGGGCGGGTGAAGCGCTTTGCCAAGATCGGCGGCGAGATGGTCTCGCTCTCGGCAGTCGAAGAGTTGGCGGAGCGCGTCTGGCCGGGTGGCCGGCACGCGGCCGTGGCCCTGCCGGATGCCCGCAAGGGCGAGCGTGTCGTTCTGGCCAGCGAAGGCGCCGCCGGGGGCCGCGACAGTCTCCTCCGCGCGGCGCGCGAGATGGGCGTGCCCGAGATCATGACGCCTGCCGAGGTCGTCGAGTTGAAGGCGCTGCCGCTGCTGGGTTCGGGCAAGATCGACTATGTGGCGCTCAAGGCAGATCTTCTGCAGCAGCGCGAGGCCGCCTGAGGCCGGCATCTCGGGACTGCCGCCGCTGCAAGGAGCATGCTAAGGGACCGAGCCGACTTGGGTCACGTACCCCAACCAGATCCTAGCAGGAGACGCTACGTCCATGTTCACGAGGTTGTTGCCGAGCGCCGCCCTTTGCCTGGCCCTCGCCGTTACGCCTGCCCTGGCAGAGGAGACACCGACCGCCCCGCCGGCACAGAGCGGTGCTGGCGGCAAGGTGACGATCGAGCTCAACAAGCTCGAGCCGGTCGACCAAGCCTGCCGCATCTATCTCCTCTTACGCAACGACACGGACGTCGACTTCACGGCTCTGCAACTGGAACTCGTCAGCTTCGGCGCCGATGGCGTGATCAACCAGCGCGTTGCCGTCGACCTGGCACCGCTCCAGCCGAAGAAAACGCTGGTCAAGCTCTTCGACGTGCAAAGCACCGCCTGCGACAGCGTCACCCGGCTCTTGCTCAACGACACGCTGCGCTGCGAGGGTAGCCAGGGCGGCGCAGCCCCGGCGGAGATCAAAGAGTGCCTAGCCTTCCTGGCCCCCTCCTCCAAGGGCAAGGTTGAATTCTGGAAGTAGGGTGCGACGCGGCGTCAGGGCTTGTCGAGGATGATAGTGGCATCCACCGAGACCTCGACCGTTTCGAGCCCTGCCTCGGCCACGGGCTTGGCGCGGGCGGTATCGGCCGCCATCGCCATGAGCCGCGGCATTGGCCTCGGGCCGCCATTGGCCCCCGATACGGAGATGGCCTCGATATTGACGACGCGACACCCCAGGGCGGCAGCGACCCGCTCGGCCCGCGTCCGCAGCTTCTTGATCGCCTCATCCGTCAGCTCGTCGACCAGCGCATCGCGCGCCTTGTCGCTTAAGACATAGTCGAGCCTACTCAACAGCACGCCATCGCCCTGCAACTCACCCAAAAGCCCTAAAAGGGCCGTGCTGTCGCCGCTCTTGAGGTCCAGATCCTGCTGTGCCACCCAGGCGCGCGGCCGGCCGTCGTTGGTGAAATCCTGCGCCACACGATAGCCGCTGGTCGAGACGGTGACCCCGGCCACGCCCTTGGCCTTGCCGACCAGGCCGTCCATCAGCCGATTGACGGCCATCTGCGCCTTGCCGGCAGCCGAGCCCTCCGAGCGCGCTGTGACTGCCGCCTCGATGGTGTCCTGCTCGACGTCCCGCCTTGCCGTCTCGCGCAGCGCCAGTCTGGTGCGCGGTGATGCATCATCCGCCGACTGGGCGGCGACGCCGCCGGCCGTGACGAACGACAAGACGAACAGCGTTGCCAGTACCGTGCCTAGCTTTGTCTTCATCGATCCAGCTCCGCAAATGGGGGCAAAGGGGTGGCTTTGGTGCGACATCCACCGGCGAATGACAAGGGATGCCCCCCGCCAGCCGCCGCAGCGTCGATGCGGCACATGTACAAACGCTGTGCACATGACGATTTGAAGATGGGCGTCGTGACCGCAAGCTTAATCGGTCCTGCCCTTTTCCATTGCTAAGGAAGAATGACATGGCCGAACCCTCGCCAGAATCAGGTCGCCACCGCATTGTCGTGGTGGGGGGCGGTGCCGGCGGCCTGGAGCTGGTGACTCGTCTGGGCAACACGCTGGGCAAGCGCAAACGCGCGGACATTACCCTGGTCGAGTCCTCGAGATCGCATGTCTGGAAGCCGTTGCTCCACGAAATCGCCGCTGGCACGATGAACATCGACCGTCACGACATCAACTATCTGGCCCAGGCGGCGGCCCACCATTTCCGCTTCCGCTACGGTGCCATGGTAGGCCTCGATCGGAACGCCAGGGAGGTTCTCCTGGGCGAAGTGCGCGACGAAGAAGGCCGCCAGGTTTCCCCCGCCCAGCGCGTTCCCTACGACACGCTGATCATCGCGATCGGCAGCCGTACCAACGATTTCGGCACCAAGGGCGCCGCCGAATACGCCTATGTCTTGGATACGCCGGGCGAAGCCGCGCGCTTCAACCGTCGCCTGATCAATGCCTTCCTCCTGGCGCAGACCCAGGAAGGACCCGTGCGCCGAGGCCAGCTCCATGTAGCCATCATCGGTGCCGGTGCCACCGGCACCGAACTCTCGGCCGAGCTGCATCACACCGCACTGCAACTCGTGGCCTATGGGCTCGACCGCATCAGCGTCGAGCGCGACCTTCAGATCACCCTGATCGAGGCAGCCCCCCGCATTCTGCCGCCCCTGCCAGAGCGCATTGCCGCCGAGACCCACAAACTGTTGACGGAATTGAGTGTCGATGTGCGCACCAACGCCCGCGTCGTCGAGGTCCGAGCCGATGGCGTGATGCTGGCCGATGGCGGCTTTGTGCCGGCCGAGCTCACGGTGTGGGCAGCGGGCGTCAAGGGGCCGGACATCCTGCGTAACCTGGGCGGCCTCGAAGTCAGCCGAAACGGCCAGCTGGTCGCCGGACTGACCCTACAGACGACGCGCGATCCGGACATCTTCGCTATGGGCGATTGCGCCTATGTGCCTTATCCGGGCCATGATGGCCCGGTTCCTCCCCGCGCCCAGGCCGCCCACCAGCAGGCCTCGTTCATGCTCAAGCAGATCAGGCGCCGCCTGGCCGGCCAGCCGCTTCTCGAGTTCCGCTATCGCGATTTCGGCTCTCTGGTCTCGCTGGGCGAATATTCGACGGTCGGCAATCTGATGGGGTTCGTCGCCGGCCGCAGCATGTTCATCGAGGGCATGTTCGCGCGGCTCATGTATCTCTCGCTCTATAAGATGCACGAGATCGCCCTACACGGTTATTGGCGCGTCATCCTGGACTCACTCTCGCGCGCCTTGAGCAAGCGTACCGGCCCGACCGTCAAGCTGCATTGACGGGCAAACCTCTCAGGCCATGTACTGCCCGCCATTGGCCGTGAGCGTGGCGCCGGTGATGAAGCCAGCATCGGCGCTGGCCAGGAAAAGGACGCAGCGCGCGACCTCCTCGGGCTCGCCTAGCCGCCCGACCGGGATCTGCGGGAGAACCTTGTCCCGCAACGTCTCGATGGGAACGGCGCGAACCATCTCGGTCGCGATGTAGCCTGGGCAGATCGTGTTGCAGGTGATCCCCAGCGCCGCTCCCTCGTGGGCGACGGCCTTGGTGAAGCCCAGGGCCGCAGCCTTGGCCGCCGCGTAATTCGCCTGGCCGAACTGGCCCTTTTGGCCATTGATCGAGGAGATGTTGATGATGCGGCCAAAGCGCCGCGCACGCATCCCCTCGATGACGTTGCGCGTCATGTTGAAGAGCGAGTCCAGATTAGTCGCCATCACCTCGCGCCACTGCTCGAGGCTCATCTTGTGCAGCGTCGAATCGCGCGTGATGCCGGCATTGTTGACCAGCACGTCGATCGGCCCAAGCTCGGCCGTGACGTTCTTGATCCCGTCCCGGCAGGCGTCAAAGTCGGCGACATTCCATTGAAACACGCTGATACCCGTGCTCCGGCTGAATTCAGCAGCGGCCGCCTCGTTGCCGGCATAATTGGCGGCCACCTTGTAGCCGGCCGCGGCCAGCGCCTTCGACACGGCCGCACCGATTCCTCGCGTGCCTCCCGTTACCAAAGCCACCTGGCTCATCACTGTCTCTCCCTGCTTATCATTTTTGGCAGGCTTTGCTCGTCACCACCATCAGCGGCGCCGCCCCCCGAGCAAGAACGCGATGCCGTCTAAAGCCCTTCAGCAGTAAGTGCCAAGCCACCAACCGGCAGCCGCTCCGGCCAATCCGATCGGAGCGTGCTCGTCGATACATGAACCCCATGATCCACCGACAAAAAGCAAGCAAAGATGCGGCCTCGTACCGGAAATCATCTTTCAACACGTGGCTTATGTCGTATGGGAAATTAAACGGTTGCACGAGTGCTTTGTTGACAGCAGACGGTATCGCTAAGAACTGCGCCTTATGGGCGAAAAACATGGAGTTCGCCATGCGACGGCGACATTTGGCGGCGGGGCTCGCCTCTGCGAGCGCCTTGGCGGCCCTGCATTTTAAGCAGGCAAGAGCCGAGGTCAGCACGATCTTGAACGTGTCCTACGATGTCGGCCGCGAACTCTTCACCGCGATCGACATCGCCTTCGTCAAGGCATGGAAGACTAAGACCGGGCAGGACATCAAGGTCGACCAGAGTTATGGCGGCACGAGCAAACAGGCGCGCGCCATCCTCGAGGGTCTGCAGGCGGACGTCGTCACCTTCAATCAGGTGACGGACATCCAAATTTTGCACGATCGGGGCCAACTCATCCCGGCCAACTGGCAAAGTCGGCTGCCCTATAATTCCTCGCCCTTCTACTCACTGCCGGCTTTCCTCGTTCGCAAGGGCAACCCCAAGGCCATCAAGGATTGGGACGATCTCACGCGCGACGACGTGCAGCCCGTCTTTCCCAATCCCAAGACGTCGGGCAATGCGCGCTACACCTACCTTGCTGCCTTTGCCTATGGCCTCGAGCATAATGGCGGCGACGAGACCAAGGCCGAGGCGTTCGTTGCCAAGCTGCTGGGCAACGTGCCAGTGTTCGACACAGGTGGCCGCGGCTCGACCACGACCTTCGTCGAGCGAGAGATCGGCGACGTGCTCGTCACCTTCGAGGCCGAAATGCACGGCGTCGCGCGCGAATATGGCGATGCCGGGTTCGAGATCGTCCTTCCATCAATGAGCATAGAGGCCGATTTCCCGGTAACCCTGGTCGACAGGGTCGTCGACGCGCGCGGCTCGCGCGACGTTTCAAGCGCCTATCTCGAATTCCTCTATCAGCCGGAAGCGCAGGAAATCATCGCCGGCTTTGGCAACCGCGTGCGGGACGATGAAGTCGCCAAGGCCCACGCAGGCGATTTCCCGGCCGTGCGCCTCGTTACCGTTGAACAGGTCTTCGGCGGCTGGGGCCGGGCAGAGTCCGAGCACTTCGCCGATGGCGGCCTTTTCGACCGGGCGTTCAGCCCAGGCAGGCAACGATAAGCCCTCGGCCTGAAGATCGATGTCCAACCGTTCCCCCTACCGGGCTTCAGACTCACGCTGGACTGCACGCTTGCTTATCTGGGCCTGATCGTGCTGCTCCCCCTGCTGGCCTTGGCCCTCAAGGCGACCAGCCTCTCCTGGGCCGCCTACTGGACGATCATATCGAGCCCGCGCGCCTTGTCTTCCTATCGCGTGACCCTGACGGGTGCCCTGATCGCCACGGTCTGGAACGCCATATACGGTCTCCTCATGGCCTGGGTCCTGGTCCGCTATGCGTTCTCCGGCCGTCGGCTACTGGACGCGCTCATGGACCTGCCGATGGCACTGCCGACGGCGGTCGCCGGCATTGCGCTGACCACGCTTTTTGCACCCAAAGGTTGGTTCGGACATCTCCTGAGCCCGCTCGGCATCAAGGTTGCCTACACGCAGCTGGGCATCGGCATCGCCATGGCTTTCACGAGCGCTCCCTTCGTCGTCCGCACCGTGCAACCCGTCCTGGAGGAGATCGAACCCGAAATCGAGGAGGCGGCACGCACGCTGGGCGCTGGCTCGCTCACCATTCTTTGGCGCATCCTCTGGCCGGCCATCTTCCCGGCGTTTCTGGCTGGCTGCGCCCTCTCTTTCGCCCGCAGCCTGGGCGAATTCGGCGCCGTCATCTTTATCGCCGGCAACCTGCCCCTCAAGACCGAGATCACGGCGCTGCTCACCCTCATCCGGCTGGAGGAGTTCGATTATCCGGCCGCCACCGCCATCGCTTCCGTTCTTCTGATCGCGGCCTTCCTCATGCTGGCCCTCACCAATGCCGTACAGCTCTATAGTCTGCGGCACGGAGAGCACAGCCGATGAGGCCGGATATGCCCGGCCGGCCGGCCCGGGTCGGCGACGGACCCGTCGCCAGGCGAGTGCTTATCGGGCTTGCCTGCCTGCTCACCCTGGCCTTCCTCGTGGCCCCCATCGCCCTGATCTTCACGCAGGCGCTGGCGGCAGGCCCCGAAGGGTACCTCCGGGCGATCACGGATGGCGACACACTTCATGCGATCGTCCTCACCTTGACCACCGCTGCCATCGTCGTGCTAATCAATATGCTCTTCGGGCTGGCGGCCGCCTGGGCGCTCAGCCGCTTTCGCGGCCCGGCCCTGCTCCTGGTCGTCATCGAATTGCCCTACTCGATCTCGCCCATTGTGGGCGGCGTCATGTATCTCTTGCTCTACGGCAATCAGGGCCTCTTCGGCCCTTGGCTGGCGGCGCACGATATCCGGCTCATGTTCACACCGGCCGCCATCATCCTGGTAACCTTGTTCATCACGAGCCCCTTCGTCGCGCGCGAGCTTTTGCCCTTGATGCAGGCGCAGGGCATCGATGAGGAAGAGGCAGCCCTAAGCCTCGGCGCCGGCTTCTGGCGGACGATGACCGACGTGACACTGCCCAACGTCAAATGGGCGCTCCTCTATGGCGCCATCCTCTGCACCGCGCGCTCGATCGGCGAGTTCGGCGGCGTCTCGGTCGTCTCGGGCAATGTGCGCGGCCAGACCAACACGCTCCCGCTGCAGATCGAGTTGCTCTACAACGATTACAACGCGACGGGTGCCTTCGCCGCCGCAACGACGTTGACCTTGCTGGCGCTCGCGACGATCGGCGCCAAGATGCTCCTGGAGCGCCGCCGCACCGCCTGAACCCGGCACGCGGACGGTCGATGCGCTAGGCGACGGCCCGGATATCAGCCAAGCGCCGCCGCTGGCTGCCATCCGCCGTGACGTTGTCTGGATCGAGCCAAGCCTCGAAGGCGGGCTTGACCGTGCACCAATCCTGATCGGTCATCGCATACCAAGCGGTATCGCGGTTGCGCCCCTTGATGATCATGTGCTGGCGAAACGTGCCCTCATAGATAAAGCCGAGCCGCTCGGCCGCACGACGGGAGGGCGCGTTCAGATCGTTGCACTTCCACTCGAAGCGCCGATAGCCGAGTTGGTCGAAGACGTAAGCTGCGAGGAGAAAGACGGCCTCGGTTCCGGCCGGACGCCGCTGCAGGCTGCGACCATACCAGATATTGCCGATCTCTATGACGCCGTTGGCCGTATCGATGCGCATCAGGCTGAGATACCCCTTGGCCTCGCCTGTCATCTTGTCGATGACGGCGAAAAACTGCGCGTCCTTGGCCGCTGCCTGAAGCGCCACCACCGCCGAAAAGGCCTGGGCCTCGGTGAACGGGCCCGGGCCCAGATAGCTCCAGTCGTCAGGGGCCGCCAGGGCATCGGCCGTCATCGTCGCCGCGTGCTCTGACCGAAGCGGCTCGAGCCGGACGAAGCGGCCCTCCAAGGTCACGGGCTCCGGCCAAGCGCGCGGCGTCCAGCCCTCGACGATCGGCCCGACGGGCGGCGTACTCATGCGAAAAGATCTCCAAACCACGATGAAGACGCGGCCGCCCGCGCGGGCGGCCGCGTCTTTGCCAAGGGACGTCATCCGACAAGGGTGGACGCCCGAGAAAAGGACGTCACCCGAAAAGAAGTGGCACCCGGAAAAAAAGACGCCGCCCGGTAAGGGGCGGCCGTCTGGAAGATGCGTTGCCGCCCTGCGGGCGGCGCAGCTGGCAGCGTTCAGTTCTTGGCCTTGTCGACCAGGGCCGCCTTGCTGATCCAAGGCATCATCGCCCGCAGCTTCTCACCCACTGCCTCGATCGGATGGGCAGCGTTCTTGGCCCGGATGGCCTTGAAGCTGGCCTGGCCCGCTTTGTTCTCCAGCACCCAGTCGCGCGCGAAGCGGCCCTCCTGAATGTCGGCCAACACCCGCTTCATCTCGGCCTTGGTCTCGGCCGTGACGATGCGCGGCCCCGTCATGTAGTCGCCATACTCGGCCGTGTTGCTGATCGAGTAGCGCATATTGGCAAGGCCGCCCTCATAGATGAGGTCGACGATGAGCTTCACTTCGTGCAGGCACTCGAAATAGGCCATCTCGGGCGCGTAGCCCGCCTCGACCAGCGTCTCGAAACCCGCCTCGATAAGAGCCGCGAGGCCACCGCAAAGGACGGTCTGCTCGCCAAAGAGATCCGTCTCGGTCTCTTCCTTGAAGCTGGTCTCGATGATACCGGCCCGGCCGCCGCCGATCGCCGCGCCATAGGAGAGGCCCAGGTCGTGTGCGCTGCCCGAGGCATCCTGGTGGATCGCCAAGAGGCACGGCACGCCGCCGCCCTTCACATACTCACCGCGGACGAGGTGACCCGGCCCCTTGGGGGCGATCATCAAGACGTCGAGATCGGCACGCGGCTCGATGAGCTTGAAATGGATGTTCAGGCCATGCGCGAACATGAGGGCCGCCCCCTCCTTCATGTTCTCGTGCAGCTCGTCCTTGTAGAGATCCGCCTGCAGCTCGTCCGGCGTCAGCACCATGACGACGTCGGCCCATCTGGCCGCCTCGGCGACGGTCATTGCCTTCAGCCCTGCCGCTTCCACCTTGGCGCGCGTCTTCGACTGAGGGCGAAGGGCCACGGCTACCTCGGCAACACCGCTGTCCTTCAGATTATTGGAGTGACCAAAGCCCTGACTGCCATAACCGATCACGGCAACCTTCTTACCCTTGATCAGGTTGAGGTCGGCATCGTTGTCGTAATAGACGCGCATGGAGATAGATCCCTGAAACTTAAGCGGCCGCGCCGCGGCCCGGTGGTCTTAAAGGTGATCGCCGCCTTTCTCAAGTCGCTGCCGAGTGAAGGCCCTGCCCAGTTTTGAACGGACAGGCCAGAGCGATAATCTTCCTGTCTCGGCGGCGGTTTGCCGAAACAGCTCTGCAGCGCGGGCCCATTGATGTCGCCAATTTTTGATACACCTCGGCAAAATATCTCCTTATAGTTGAGTTACATTAACTTATTGGCGATAATCATGCGTGCATTGCTGGCTGAGGATGACCCCGTATCGGCGCGCCTCATCAGAGCCTCGATCGAGCCAAGCAATTTCCTGGTCGAGACCGCCACCTCCGCCGAGGATGCCTTGGACCTTGCCAAGGTCTACGATTTCGACATTGCCATCATCGATCTGAAGCTCCCCGATTCCGACGGCAATGAGCTTGTCCGCCGCATGCGCGCGGCGGGCATCACGGTGCCCGTCCTCATCTGCACGGCGCATGACGACAAGCAGGAAATGGTCCGGGCGCTCATCTGCGGGGCGGATGACTACATCACCAAGCCCTTCGACAAGAACGAGCTGACAGCCCGCCTGCAGGCAATCGTCCGCCGCTCCAAGGGCCACGCCGAATCGGTCATCCGCACCGGGCGCATGACGATCGATCTTTCGGCGCGCACCGTCCATATCGACGGCAAGCTCCTGCCCGTGAGCCCCAAGGAATACAGCATTCTGGAGCTCCTCTCGCTGCGCAAGGGCCGCACGCTGACCAAGGACATGTTCCTTGATCACCTCTATGGCGGCATGGACGAGCCGGAGCAGAAGATCGTCGACGTCTTCATCTGCAAGTTACGCAAAAAGATCATCAAGCTGACGGGCGACGAGAGCGGCATCCAAACCGTCTGGGGCCATGGCTACATGCTGAAGGATTCCGAGCACGGCCTCAACGAGGACGCGGCGGAGCCCTACTTCACGAGCCCCGAGGACGAGTTGGAAGCTGCCCGAACGCCTGAAATGGAACGGCACAATCTAAGCGAACTTGACGCCCTGCTCATCAAGCTCTTGGGCTGACGCCCCCAAGCACCGCCCGAGCGCGGCGGCCAGAACTCAGGCGATGGTGCCGCCTGTGTCCCTGGACGGTGCTACGGCGGTGGCCGGCGGTACGTCATCCTGACCGATATATTCGGAGGTCAGGACCGCAAGGCCACGCGCCATCGCCACGACGCCGGCCCGGCTCACCTCGACCGGGCGGACGAGATCGATGAAGGCATCGACCTCATCCGAGGTGCCGGTCATCTCGAAGATGAACGAGCCCGGCTGGCTGTCGACGAGGCGCGCGCGCATGACATCGGCGATACGCGAGGCCTGGATGAGATGCTCGCGTTCCCCCGCCACCTTGACCAGCGCCAGCTCGCGCTCGACATGCGGTCCCTGGACGGTGAGATCCTGGACCTGATGCACGGGCACGAGCTTGTCGAGCAGCGCCTTGATCTGCTCGATCACCAGCTCCGTGCCGGTCGTGACGATGTTGATGCGCGAGAAACGGCGGCCGGCATCCACCTCCGCCACGGTGAGGCTATCGATATTGTAACCCCGGCCCGAGAACAGGCCGATGACCCGCGCCAGGACTCCGGGTTCATTGTCGACCAATGCGGCGATGGTATGCCGACGGCTGGGCTCGTCGCCGGGCCCGTTACTGAAGAGCGCATTGCCCATGGAGAGAACTCGCAGATTTAAGGATGGAGACAAGGACGCACCTAGGCAGCCTTGAGACCGTCAGCTCTAGCTGCCGGTCTTCGCAGCGTCCGATGGAGACCGCCTGTAGGGCGGCCCCTCCTATGTCATACGAGCGCCATGCCGGCTTCCGAGATCGCCTCGTGATCCTGGCCCTCGTCGGGTGCCAACCGGATCTCGTTATGCGCGGCCCCGCCCGGGATCATCGGGTAGACGTTCTCCGTCCTGTCGACGACGACATCGCAGATGACCGGCTTCTTGATCCGAATCATCTCCTCGATCAGCCCGTCAACTTCATCCGCCTTTTCTGCCCGGAGCCCGACGGCGCCGAACGCCTCGGCCAGCTTCACGAAATCCGGCAGGCTCTCATGGTAGCTCTGCGAATGGCGCTGCCCATGGAAGAAATCCTGCCACTGGCGGACCATGCCCATGTAACTATTGTTCAAGATGAACGACTTCACCGGCAGCCCGAACTGCATGCAGGTCGACATTTCCTGCATGTTCATGACCCAAGACGCATCGCCCGCGATATCGACGACCAGCGCGTCCGGATGGGCCACCTGCACGCCCATGGCGGAAGGAAAGCCGTAGCCCATCGTGCCGAGGCCACCCGAGGTCATCCAGTGATACGGCTCGTCGAAGCCGAAATGCTGCGCAGCCCACATCTGATGCTGGCCGACCTCGGTCGTGATGAACACCTCACGATCGCGCGTCAGTTCAAAAAGGCGACGAATGGCATATTGCGGCTTGATCACCTGGCCGCGCTGGAAGAAGCGCAAGGACTGCTTCTGGCGCCACGCATCGATCTGCTGCCACCAGCTTTCCACCGGCCGCTCGACCGGCTTCTTGGCCGGCGCCCTACGGCGCCATGCGGCAAGCAAGGCCTCCAGGGCCGGCTCCGCGTCCGCCACGATCGGCAGATCGACGGCGATATTCTTGTTGATCGACGATGGATCGACGTCGATGTGGACCTTGCGCGAATTGGGCGAGAACGCGTCCGTGCGGCCGGTCACGCGATCATCAAAGCGCGCGCCGATGGCCACCATGACGTCGGCGCCGTGCATGGCCATGTTGGCCTCGTAGGTCCCGTGCATGCCGAGCATGCCCAGGAACTGCGGGTCGGACGAGGGATAAGCACCCAGCCCCATCAGTGTCAGCGTGATCGGGAAACCCGTCTCGTGCACCAACTCCTTCAGGAGCGCGCAGGCACGGGGACCGGCATTGATGACGCCGCCGCCCACATAGAAGATGGGCCGCCGGGCCTGGGCCAGAAGCTCGGCTGCATGCTCGATGCGCGCCAAGTCGGGTTCGCGCCTCGGGTTGTAGCTGCGGTGCTTGACCTGGTCGCGCGCCGTATAGGGCGCCGGGCGCATCTGAATGTCCTTGGGCAAGTCGATCACGACCGGTCCCGGCCGCCCCGAGCGGGCGACGTGGAACGCCTCGTGCATGACCCGCGCCAGGTCGTTTGGGTCCTTGACCAGGTAGTTGTGCTTCGTGCACGGCCGGGTGATGCCAACCGTATCGGCTTCCTGGAAGGCGTCATTGCCGATCATGTGCGTCACGACCTGGCCGGTCAGGACGACCAGGGGCACGCTGTCCATGAGCGCGTCGGTCAGGCCGGTCACCGTGTTGGTGGCACCGGGGCCCGAAGTGACGAGCACGCACCCGACCTTGCCGGTCGAACGCGCATAGCCCTCGGCCGCGTGGACGGCCGCCTGTTCGTGACGGACGAGGATGTGCTTAATTCGCGGCTCGCGATAAAGCGCATCGTAAATCGGTAGTACCGCCCCCCCCGGGTAGCCGAAAATTACCTCCACACCCTGCTCCACCAGCGCCTTCAGTACGACCTGCGAACCGGTCATCGGCTCGGGGTCATGCGCGTGGGAGACGGACGGGGCGGTCATGATAAGCTCCGATCAGATCGAGCCCTATGGCTCATTAAGGGGCACAAAAACCCCATGCCTGCCTGCAAAACCGGCATGCATGGGGTCGCGCAAGGTAGTTCCAGCGCTGCTTAGGGTCAATCAAACAATAATACAGAGTGGCGGACCCCAAACTGTGTCAGTCAACGGGTCGATAATCACCCTCGATGATGGGTCCATCCATAGCCTCCATGTAGCGGCGCACGATCCGCATGTTGCGTGTCGAGGCCTTGAAGGCGAAATCGAAGAGATCGCCCACTACAGGTACCGCGCCTACCGCAAAATCGAGCCCGACATTGCCCAACATGCGGGCGAGCGCCGTCTTGGGCATGCCGAGATTGTGCGCCTCGACGATGATCCAAAGGGAGAGGATCGAGCCCAGCGCGTCGCCGATGCCGGGCACCAAGCCCAACATACCATCGAGCCCGATCCGAAAGGAGGTGCCCGGTACGCGCACGGCGTTATCCAAGAGGTAGGCGAGCTTCTCCATCCGCCGCCTTGCGGCCTCGCGTCCGGCTGCCCCGCGCTCCCGGCGCCGGCCGGCGCCGGCAAAGCTGGCATTGAAGGAACCACCAAAATCCTGTGCGACCATGTCAGATACATCCACGCTTCGTTGTTGGAATGAAGGGCCTTTAGGGTTCGGTTCAGTGCGAAGCCGTCACGGCTGGCTCGTCCCTGGTCTTGACAAGACTCCAGACGATACCGCCCGCCAGGATCGCCAAGGTGACCGCGAGCGAAATCAAGGGCGGCACATGGCCGACGAAGCCCGTCGCGATGATCTTGCCGCCGATAAAGAGCAGCACCAGCGCCAGGGCCGGCTTCAGGTAGCGGAAACGGTGGATCGCCGCCGCCAGCGCGAAATAGAGCGCGCGCAGGCCCAAGATCGCGAAGATGTTGCTCGTGAAGACGACGAACGGATCCTGTGTGATGGCGAAGATCGCCGGCACCGAATCGACCGCGAAGACAACGTCCGCCAACTCGACCAGCACCAGCGCCACCAAAAGCGGCGTCATGTGCGTGACCATCTTGCCCCGGCGCGGCAGGCGGGTGAGGAAGTGATGCCCGTCCACCTTGTCCGTCACCGGAAAACGCCGCCTGAGGAACTTCAAGATGGGGTTGTTCTCGATGGCGGGCTCGCTGTCCTTCGTTAGCAGCATCTTGCCGCCGGTGAAGATCAAGAAGGCCGCGAACACGTAGAGGATCCAGGCGAAATTCGCGACCAGCGCCGCGCCGGCGAAGATCATGATGCCGCGCATGACGATGGCCCCCAGGATACCCCAGAAGAGCACGCGGTGCTGGTATTCGCGCGGCACCCCGAGATGCGAGAAGATGAGGGCGATCACGAAGACATTATCGAGCGAGAGCGACTTCTCGATGAAATAGCCCGTGAAATAGGCGACCCCCGTCTCACTGCCCAGGCTCCAGAGCACCCAACTGCCATAGAGAAGTGCGATAGCGATGTAGAAGCCGCTCATGATCACGCTCTCGCGGATCTCGATCGGCCGATCCTTGCGGTGGAGGACGCCCAGATCGAGAGCCAGCAAGGCAGCGACGACACCCATGAAGGCAACCCACATCCAAAGCGGCTTGCCCATGGCGTCGAAAAACAGAAACTCAGGTAAATTGATGACGGCAATCGCGTCCACCGGCCCCTCCATGCGGTTATCGGACGTTCATCCAGATGCCGACATCACAAGCAGTTCTGCTTGCCAGAGGGGCCCGGTCACCGGATTGCCTCAGAGATAGGTATCAAGGCAGGGTGTTCAAGGGCGGCTTGCCAGCACCTCTCGGATCATGGCCTCGATGACGGTCCCGACCGATGGATCATCGGCGATGGCTGCCAGCGGCTGGATCCCGGTCAGTTGATGACGCAGGAAGGTCCGCTGGCGCTTGGCATATTGGCGGATCTGCGCCGCGATCGGCTCCAGCACGGAAGGGAGCCTTGCCTGGCCGCGCACCACTGCCAGAAGTTCGCGCGCCCCATGGACCTTGGCGATCGGCAGCCGATCGAAATCGCCAAGGCGCGCTTGGAGCCGGCTGACTTCATCGAGCGCACCGGCCTCGATCATCGCCTCGAGCCTGGTCATGATCCGCTGCGCCAACCGCTCGCCCGGCGGCACAAGGGCCAGACCGACGATGCAGGAGGGCAGCGGCTGACGCGCAATCGGACCTGCCTGCCATTCGGCCAGCGAACGGCCGGTTTCCAGCACGACCTCGAGTGCCCGTAGGATGCGCTGCCGATCGCTTTGCCGCAGCCGTGCCGCCATCACCGGATCGATCGCCGCCAACCGCGCATGCAGCTCCAAGGTAGTAGCGGCAGCCGTCTCCCTCGCCAGCTCCGCGCGTCGCGCCGCGGGTATCGCCGGCATCGCGACGATACCCTCAAAGAGCGCTTTGAGGTAAAGGCCCGTGCCGCCGCAAAGGACGAGCGGACGCTCATCCCTTGCTGCGAGGAACGGAGCCACAAGGTCGAGCCATCGGCCGGCCGAAGGCTGCGATGTCGCCTCGAGCACGCCATAGAGCCGGTGCGGAACCATCGCCTCGTCCGCCGCTGTGGGCCGTGCCGTCAAAATGGGCAGGTCGGCAAAAAGCTGCTGGCTGTCGACATTGACGATGATCCCGTCGATCGCCCTCGCCACCTCCATGGCCAAAGCCGACTTGCCGCTGGCGGTCGTGCCCCCTATCACGACCAGCGCGCGTGGCGCCATGATCCTTCCCATCGCTGAGTTGCCCGATGTCTCATATCCTCTGCCTCATCCAGGCCCGGCCGCAAGGGGCGGTCGCGAATGCCCTCTCCCTTGAACGCATCGCAGCGCTGGAATCGCTTACGGGCAGCCACCCGCGCTGGCTGTCGCCCGGTGAAGCCGTCGAGTTCGCCACGACCCGGGCACCCCAACATGTCTTGGCGGGTGCGCGAGAGCTGTTCACAGGAGCGCCCGTCGACATCGCCATCGTGCCCGCAGCCGAACGCCGCAAACGCCTTTTCCTGTCCGACATGGACAGCACCATGATCACCGTTGAATGCATCGACGAATTGGCCGATCGGCTGAAGATCAAGGGCGAGGTCGCCGCCATAACGCGACGCGCCATGAATGGCGAAATCGAGTTTAGGCGTGCGCTCGAGGAGCGCGTGGCCCTGCTCTCGGGGCTCGCCGAGGCCGTGATCGACGAGGTCTGCCTCAACCGCGTCAGGCCCATGGCCGGTGCTGCGGACTTGCTGGCAACGCTGCGCCGGGACGGTGTACGCACTGTCCTGGTCTCGGGCGGGTTCAAGCCCTTCACCCGCTATGTGGCAGAACTTCTGGGTTTCGACGATGACGACGCCAACGAACTCGAGATCGTCGATGGCCGTTTGACGGGACGGCTGGTGCCACCCATCCGCGATGCCGCGTCCAAGCTGGCGCGGCTGAAAGCAGAGTCGAAGGCGGCGGGTCTGCAGCCCCTGCAAACGATGGCTGTCGGCGATGGCGCCAACGATCTACCCATGGTCGAGGCTGCGGGTCTGGGCGTCATTTTCATGGGCCACTCCCGAGTCCGCGAGGCGGCCCTTGCGGCCGGTCGCGTCGTCATCGATCATGGCGATCTGACGGCCCTTTTGTTCCTCCAGGGCTATTGCCGCGAGGCGTTCGCTTCGCCCGCCTGAGAGAGCCTTCTCCCTGCTTGCGGCGGGCGCACCGCACGTCCAATCTCGACGTGCAACCGGCACCTAAGCTGGACAACAGGGACAGGCAGATGAAAAGAACGTTATTGCTGGCGCTCGCCGCGACGAGTGCCCTGGCCGTGGCGGCGTCCGCGCAGGAATCCACGAGCAGCCGGACCCTCGAGAAACTCGAAGGTTTCAAGTCCGCCGGCACCGCAGAGCCGCCTCCGGTGGCTCAGACAGGCCGGAGAGCCGACGCGATCGCCCGCAATCTGACAAAGATCAAACTGCCCGCAGGCTTCAAGATCTCCCTTTTTGCTATCGTCCCCGACGCCCGGCAGATGGCGATCGGCCCGAGTGCCGGGGTCATCTTCGTCGGCACCCGCAAGACCAAGGTCTATGTCGTCACCGACCGCGACAAGGATCGCGTGGCCGACGAGGTAAAGGAATTCGTACCGGGCATCGCCTTCAAGGTACCAAACGGCGTCTGCTTCTCGAAGGACGGCATTCTTTACATCGCCGAGCAAAACCGCATCTTGGGCTTCCCGGCCGCCGAATTCTTTTACGAGAATCCCGATGTCGCAGCGGCCGTGGTCGTCAAGCAGGGCGACCTGATCCCCGTCGATGAGGAGAGCTTCAACCACACGGCCCGCTATTGTCGGATCGGCCCCGACAACAAGCTCTATGTGACGCTGGGCGAGCCCTTCAACGTGCCAACCAAGGACAAGATCGACCTTTACAACAAAGTTGGCATGGCCGGGATCGTGCGGATGGACCAGACCGGCGCCAATCGCGAGATCTTTGCCAGCGGCGTGCGCAATTCAGTCGGCCTGGACTTCAGCCCTGTCGACCGGACCCTCTGGTTCACCGACAATCAGGTGGACGGCATGGGCGACGACCAACCTCCCGGCGAACTCAATCACGCGATCAGTCCCGGCCAGAATTTCGGCTTCCCCTGGTTCGGCGGCGGCACGGTGCGCACGGTGGAATACAAGGACGAGACGCCGCCGCGAGGCGTGGTCCCGCCCGTTGTCGAACTGCCGCCCCATGCAGCCGACCTCGGCATGACCTTTTATACCGCCCGGATGTTCCCGGCCAAATATCGAGGCGGCATCTTCACAGCCGAGCATGGCTCCTGGAACCGCTCGAGGCCCGTCGGTGCGCGAATCATGTTCATCCCGGTCAGGGCGGACGGCACTGCCGGCCCGGCCGAGCCCTTCGCCGAGGGCTGGCTCAGCCCCGATAATGAATATTTCGGTCGACCTGTCGACGTGGCCGTCATGCAGGATGGCTCGATGCTGGTCTCCGACGATTCGGTCGGGGCCATCTACCGGATCGACTACAGCGACGAGTAAACGCAATCATCTGGCCGTGCCCCCGGGCACGGTCGTGACCTGCCCGCAAGGAGGCAATCGCCTTGATCAAGCAGAAGCATGCTTTGGCGGCGGTTTTACTTCTATCCAGCCTCATTCCCTCGATGACGCATCCAGTTCAGGCCGAAACCGGCGACCGGGCGGCAGGACGACGAAAGGCTACGAGTTGCCAGGGCTGCCACGGCCTGGACGGCAAGAGCCAGGTGCCCGAGGCCCCCAACCTGGCGGGCCAAGTAGAGAATTACCTCGTCAAAGCCCTGAGCGAGTTCCGCGACGGAACCCGCAAGAATGATGCGATGTCCATCGTCGCCCCGTCCTTGAGCGACAAGGACATCGCCGATCTTGCGGCCTATTACAGCTCGATCGAGATCGACATCATCCCGGCTGAGCAATAGGCCATTCAGCCGCAAAAGCACCCTTAGCTGCGAAAGCGCAGAGCGACAAAACGCAGATCACCCTGCCGATCGACCAGGAGAAGAGCAGCATGCTTGCCCTCTTCCTTGGCGGCCTTGACGCGCCGGTCGAGATCGGCGCCATCGGACACTTCTTCCTGACCGACCTCGATGATGAGATCGCCGGGCTTTAGTCCTTCGCCCGCAGCCGGCCCATTATCCACTACCTCGGTAACGACCAGACCATGCGCGCTATCGGCGATCTTGAACTTCGCCTTGAGCGCGTCGGTGAGTTCGCTGACGGTCAATCCGAGATCTTCGATCGCCGACTGGGCCGATGGCGCGTCCGGCGACTGGGGCTGCGAGCCCAGATCGGCCACTTGGTCGTCATCGGGCAACTGGCCCAGCTTCACCTTGACTGTCTGCTGCGCGCCCTTATGCCAGATCAGGACATCGGCATCGCTGCCGACCGCCGTCTCGGCGACGAGGCGAGGCAGGCTACGCATCCGCGTGACGCGCTTGTGGTCGAACTCGAGGACGACGTCGCCCGCCTCTATGCCTGCCTGCTCGGCCGGCCCGCCCGGCGTCACGCTGGCGACGAGAGCGCCGTCGGCCACAGGCAAGCCCATGCCGTCCGCGATTTCCTTGGTGACGGATTGGATGCGTACGCCCAGCCATCCCCTGGCCACCCGTCCTGTTTCCATCAGGCTGGCGATGACCGGCCGGGCCAGGTTGGAGGGAATGGCAAAGCCGATGCCGACACTGCCACCCGAGGGCGAGAAGATGGCGGTGTTCACGCCGAACACCTTACCATCCAGCGTGAAGCTGGGCCCACCAGAATTACCCCGGTTGATCGCCGCGTCGACCTGGATGAAATCATCATAGGCACCAGCCCGGATGTCGCGTCCACGCGCCGAGATGATGCCTGCCGTCGTGCTGGCGCCCAGACCGAAGGGATTGCCGATCGCAATCATCCAGTCGCCGATTCGCACCTGATCGCTATCGGCCCACTCCACTGCCGGAAAGGGCTTGTCGCCCTCGATCTTGAGCAGCGCCAGATCCGTCTTCGTGTCATGTCCGATCAGTTTTGCCGTATATTCGCTGTCGTCGCTGAACGTGACCTTGATCTCATCCGCATCGGCGATGACGTGATTATTGGTGACGATATAGCCGCGCGGATCGATCACGAAGCCCGAGCCCATCGAAGCCATTCGCCGGGGCGCGTCCTGCTGCGGCCGGCGATCGAAGAAATCCTTGAAGAAGTCCTCAAACGGCGACCCGGGCGGGACCTGCGGCATCGGCATGCTCTCTTCCGGACCAGCGCCTTCTGCACCCGAGCGCATGCTCGAAATGGCGACAACCGAGGGGGCGACCTTGGTCACTAGATCGGCGAACCCGGCATTGGGGCCCGTCTGCGCTTGCGCCAGGACCGGGTTGTAGGCAGCGATGCTCGCCATCGTCGCTGGCACGAGCATGGTAGCCAAAGCCAGAGCGCGCAGCCGCCGGCCGTTGGCCCCGACGTACGATGTCGACGAACCGTCCTTCATGTCCTGGCTTCCTCATCCCATCAGCCATCATCTTCCGACGCCAGCAAGGATGCTGCAAGTGACGAGCAAACCGGCACCGCTAGCGGTGCCGCACCAACCAGACAAGGCCTACGCCGGCTACAGCGACTGCCAAGCCGGTTCCTCGGATGATCGGCGTATCCAGGGCGAGGATCGCCCGGCTCGCTCGACGCATGGCGTTCGGAAACAGGGACCAGAGGGCACCCTCGATCACCAGCACGAGCCCCATACCGACCAGGAAATCTCCCAGACCCCCACCGACCATCCTCTGCACATCACATTCCAGCTAGCCATGGACGCCCCGCGGTCGCCCCCGAGCCGAAGCCCGGGTCCTGCTGTCCTTGCCTCATCAAGGCTGCCTCGCCGGGACACCCGCCTGCGCGTTGGCACCAGCCGCGCCCTTGCCCGACGGTAAGGCCGTCGGATCGTCGAAATAACGGAAGAACTGGTTGTCCGGGGTCAGAATTATGTTGGTGGAACCGTCCGACAAGGCGGCACGATAAGCCTGCATCGAGCGATAGAACTCGAAGAAGCCGCTGTCCTTGGCATAGGCGTCGGCAAAGATCCGCACTGCCTCGGCATCACCTTCGCCACGCGTGATTGCAGCCGTTTTCTCCGCTTCCGCAATGATGACGCGCCTTTCACGATCGGCACGGCTCTTGATTCGCTGGCCCAGTTCCGCACCCTGCGCGCGTAGCTCGCGTGCCTCACGCTCACGCTCCGTCTGCATGCGGCTAAAGACGGCCTCGCTGTTCTCCTCGGGCAGATCCGCACGCTTGATGCGAACGTCCACGACCTCGACGCCAAATCGTTCGAGAGCGCGGTTGGCCTCACTCTTGATCCGATTCATGATCGCCGTCCGATCGTTCGAGAGCAACTGCGTCAAAGAGGTCTCGCCCAGCACGCTGCGGAGCGTGGAGAAGGTGATGGGCTCCAGCCGCGTCCGAAAATCGACCTCGTCGCCGGAAGCTTGGCGAAAGAGTAGCGGATTGACGATGCGATAGCGGGCAAAGGCGCTAACGACGATCCGTTTCTGATCGCCGAGCACGAGCTCGATCTGCGGCGCATCGAAATCGAGGACACGCTTGTCGTAATAAGTGACCTGCTGGATGAAGGGCAGCTTCACGTGGAGGCCGGCTTGTCGCACGACACCATTCTCAATCGGCTCGCCAAACTGGAGAACCAGCGCCTGGCGCCGCTCGTCGACCGTGTAGAGCGCTCCCCAGGCCAGGAGTACCAGGATGATGACAAGGCTGACGACGATGACCAAGGCGCGGTTCATGGCGTGTCTCCGGCCGCGCCGGGGTCGTCTAGCGTGGCGGCCCCATTCGAATCGCTGGAGGGAGCTGGGACGCGCGGCTGACCACGCTGATCCAGTCCGGGCAGTGGCAAGTAGGGAACGACGCCTTTGGCGATCTGCTTGTCGTCGAGGATCGTCTTGTTGGCGTGCGAAAGAACGTCTTCCATCGTCTCGAGATAGATCCGCTGCGCCGTGATCGCCGGCGCCTTACTGTATTCGGCCAGCACCGATTCGAAGCGCTGGGCCTCGCCGGTGGCGCGCGCCACCGCCTCCTGCCGGTAGGCCTGCGATTCCTGCAGGACGCGCTCGGCATCGCCTCGCGCGCGCGGGATCACATCGTTGGCATAGGCCTCGGCCTCGTTCTGAGCGCGCTCCCGGTCGGCTTGCGCCCGCTGCACGTCGCGGAAGGCGTCGATGACTTCCTGGGGCGGGTCGGCCTTGAGCAACTGGACCTCGTCAACCGCAATGCCCGCGCCATAATCGTTCATAAGCGACTGGAGCTGCTCGCGCGCGCGCTGCTCGATCGCGCGGCGCCCCTCCGTGGTCGCCTGGACGATCGGCGTCTGGCCGATGATCTCCCGCATCACGCTCTCGGCTGCTGCCTTAACCGTGCTGGCCGGATCACGAATGTTGAAGAGGTAATGGGCAGCATCGGAGATGCGCCAGAGGACGACGAAGTTGATGTCGATGATGTTCTCATCGCCTGTCAGCATCAGCGCCTCATCGCTCAGGTCCTGGCTGGAGCTGCGACCCGCAACCGGCTGCATGCCCTGCCTGAAGCCGATCTCGACGCGATTGACACGCGTGACCTGGGGCGTCTCGACGCTCTCGAAAGGCGCCGGCCAATGATAGTTCAGGCCCGGCGTGGCGATGCGGTTCTCCTTGCCAAAGCGCAGGACGATGCCCTGCTCCTCGGGCTCGACGCGATAGACCCCCGAGAGCAAATAGACGATGACGAGCACGCCGCCCACGAGGAGCAGGCCCCGCTTCGACTTCAGACCGCCACCGCTACCGCTACCGCCGGGCAGGAACTGGCGCATCTTGTCCCGGCTGCGGCGCAGCAATTCTTCCAGGTCGGGCGGCTGGCCGCCTTCATTATTGCCATTCGGTCGGTTGCCCCACGGGCCCTGCCCGCCTTGCCAGCCGCCACCACCTTGACTGTTCCAGGGCATCCCTGCTTCCGTGCTCCTCTGTTTAAATGTCTATTAAATCGTGCTTCGGCCGTCGATTCGGCCGCCGACGCGCGCCTGAACCAACGATTGGACAGAGAGTTCACGCGATTTCCTTGAACGGATTATCGCAGACGCCGTCACCGCCGCATCGACCTATCCAGCCGCCCGTCTTGCGCCTGATCCTCCCTGCAGCCCCCCTTATACTCACCAGCGCGCCCGTTGCAGGTAAGGCCGCCGGACTCGCTCCTTGCCACCGCCCACTCCAATCCTTCGACAACGCCGCACGGTCGGCGAGCGCCCTTGTGCGTAGCACTTAAGGTTATGCACGACTACATTGCGGAAGATTTTCAGGAGCCGCAATTATGTCCGATCCCCTGCACGATGCCGTGTTGTCGGCGCTCAAGAGCGTCCCCCACCCCCGCCTCGGCGACGATGTCGTCTCGCTGGGCCTAATATCCGGCGTCGTCGTGAAAGGCGGGAACGTCGGCTTTGCGATCGAGGTGGACCCGCGCGAGGCACCGGCCCTGGAACCGCTCCGCCGAGCCTGCGAAGCGGCGGTCAAGGCGCTACCGGGCGTCACCTCCTGCACGGCTGTCCTGACCGCCGAGCGCCCGGCCGGCAGCGCACCCGCAGCACAGCACAGCCATGCCGCGCCGAGTCAGCCCTCACCCGGCCAGCCCGCCAGCCCAGGGGCTCCGCTTGGCCTGGATGTGAAGGCGATCATCGCGGTAGCTTCCGGCAAGGGGGGCGTCGGCAAGTCGACGACCGCCATCAACCTGGCGATGGCGCTAGCTGCCGGCGGCAGGCGCGTGGGGCTGCTCGACGCCGATATTTACGGGCCATCCATCCCGCGCATGAGCGGTATGAGCGGCCGCCCCTCGACACCGGACGGCAAGCGCCTGCGTCCGATGCAGGCGCACGGCGTCAACATCATGTCGATGGGTTTCCTCGTCGACGAGGAAACGCCGATGATCTGGCGCGGTCCCATGGTGCAAAGCGCCCTGCAGCAGATGCTGGGCGACGTCGACTGGGGTCCCCTCGACGTCCTCGTCGTCGACCTACCGCCCGGCACAGGCGATGCCCAGCTGACGATGGCGCAGCGCGTCCCCCTGGCCGGAGCGGTCATCGTCTCGACGCCGCAGGACATCGCCCTCCTCGATGCGCGCAAGGCCATCAACATGTTCAGGAAGGTCAATGTACCGATCCTGGGCGTGGTCGAGAACATGAGCTATTTCTGCTGCCCGAATTGCGGCCACCGCACCGAGATCTTCGCCCATGGCGGCGCGCGCGCCTGCGCCAAGCGGTACGAGGTTCCATTCCTGGGCGAGATCCCCCTCGATCCCGTCATCCGCGAGACCTCGGACGGCGGTACGCCCATCGTCGTCAGTCAGCCCGGCAGCCCGCAGGCACTCGCCTATCTCGAGATCGGCCAGCGCGTGATCGAGGGCCTGGCTCTGGCTCCCACGCGCGCCGCTCCCACCATCAGCTACGATTAGCGCTCGATATGGCGGCAAGCCGGTCTCCCGCCGCCAAGCCTTTTGGGCGGCTTCGAGGCTGGAGCTGTGGGGATCGCGGCTCGGCGGCTCAGGAGCGTTGTTCGTAATGGGGCTTCGCTTGTGCAGCGACGTCATCGTCGCAGGCGGGGCTATTCCAAGCGCGCAACATTTTTACCACGCATTTTCGCGCTCGATTCCAACGCAACTATAATCTGTGACACAGCGAAGCGCCGTATGAGACGCTACCTTGCGGACTTGATCCTCGCACGCAGGGAGGTAAGGCATGTACGTTGCGATCGGCGTGACCATGGCCGGCATCTGGCTGCTCACCGTTGCCGCCCTAATCATCATCGACGGATAGGGATGAAGGGGCGTTCCGGCCCCTGGCGTTGGCGTCCTGATCCGATGTGAGACAACATGGAGGCAATGCGGGAATAAACCTTCTGACCGAGCCCATGGCCGCGTTATTGTGCGATGCAGCATCGCCTCAAGGTTGTCGTCATGGCCGCGAAATTCTCATCCTCCCCGCCGGTTCGCAGCTCGGTCGCCATACTGCCCGCCGCCATGGCAATCCGCTTGCTGGGGCCGGCCGACGAAGAAGCCTACGAAGCCCATCTCCGTCGGCTGTCGACGCATGACCGTTCCTTGCGCTTTTGCGGTGGCGACATTCCAGCGACGTCTCCCCTGCGCCGAGATACGGCCTGCCTCCTGATCGGCGCCTTCGTCGAGGAAACGCTGCGAGCAGTGGCAGAACTCCATCTCATTCCGGCCGCTTCCCGGCCCACTGGCGAGGCGGCATTCTCCGTCGAAGGCGGCCTTCAAGGCCGCGGCATCGGCCGGATGCTGTTCACGCGCACCCTCGAGCGGGCACGCGATCTCCGCCTTAGCCGCGTCGTGCTCATTTGCGAGGCTCGCAACGCGCCGATGATTCATCTGGCGCAGGAATTCGGCGCGCGCACATCCTACGAGGATGGCGAGGTTACCGGGACGATCGAGTTGCCAGCTCAGCCCGCTAGTGAGAACATCTTGAGAAACGTGGTGATGTCGATAGCACATCCCCGGCTGGCGCTGGCGGTATAGCCAGCTACTGGCAGGTGCCCGGCATTTCGCCTAGATTGCGGCGCTCACGCCACGAACAGCCAATCCGAGAGTTCTCATGTCGATAGCGCCTGCGGTTCTTGCCGCGAGCAAGGCCTGGCCCGTCACCGAAGCCTTGAAGGTTCAGGCACGGTTCGACAAGCGGCCTACGGCCAAAGGCTATGCGCTCTTCGAGACGGGCTATGGTCCCTCCGGCCTGCCGCATATCGGAACGTTTGGCGAAGTGTTCAGAACCAGCCTCGTTCGCCAAGCGTTCCAGCGCCTGACGGGCATGCCGACGCGACTGATCGCCTTTTCCGATGACATGGACGGCCTACGCAAAGTTCCGGACAACATCCCTAACCAGGCGATGGTCACCGGCTTTCTGGGCAAGCCACTCACGGCCATTCCCGATCCGTTCGGCACGCATGCGAGCTATGGCGCCCACATGAACGCACGGCTGCAGGCCTTCCTTGACGCCTTCGGCTTTGAGTATAGCTTCCAGAGTGGCACGGACGCCTACAAGTCCGGAGAGTTCAACGCCACCCTGCTCAAGGTGCTGGAGCGCCACGACGCCATCCGCGACGTCGTGTTGCCGACGCTCGGGCCGGAGCGCCGTGCGACCTACAGCCCGATCCTGCCCATCTCGCCCAAGACCGGCCGCGTGCTCCAGGTGCCGATCGAGGAGTGCCGCCCCGCCAGCGGCACGGTGGTCTTTCGGGACGAGGACGGCACGCTGACCGAGGTTCCGGTCACCGACGGGCACTGCAAGATGCAGTGGAAGTGCGACTGGGCGATGCGCTGGGCGGCCCTCGATGTCGACTATGAAATGTCGGGCAAGGATCTGATCGATTCGGTCAAGCTGTCATCCAAGATCACCCGCATCCTGGATGGCAATCCGCCCGAGGGTTTCAACTACGAATTATTCCTGGACGAACAGGGACAGAAAATCAGCAAGTCGAAGGGCAATGGGCTAACCATCGACGAATGGCTGCGCTATGGCACACGCGAGAGCCTTTCGCTCTTCATGTACA
Organism: Arboricoccus pini; assembly: GCF_900187945.1. Classification (GTDB taxonomy): domain Bacteria; phylum Pseudomonadota; class Alphaproteobacteria; order Geminicoccales; family Geminicoccaceae; genus Arboricoccus; species Arboricoccus pini. Next base: position 185,388 of record NZ_FYEH01000004.1, read on the forward strand.
AGGATCCCAAGGCCGCCAAGCGGCTTTATTTCGACGTCATTCCCCGACACGTCGATGAATATGAGCAGCAGCTAGATGCGCTCACGCGCCAGGACGAGAAGCAGGCGCTCTCCAATCCAGCCTTTTGGATCCATGACGGCAATGTGCCCGACGACCGGCTGCCGACCGGCCTCTCCTTCGCCATGCTCTTGAACCTCGCCAGCGTCGTCAACGCCGATAATGGCGCCATTCTCTGGGGTTTCATCAGCCGATACGCGCCGGGCGTCGATCCCTCGACCAGCCCGAAGCTGGCCAAGCTCGTCGACGGTGCCGTCAATTATTACCAGGACTTCGTCAAGCCGGCGAAGCACTATCGGTCACCCAGCGAGCAGGAGCGCCTGGCCCTGCAGGAATTCGCGTCCTGGCTGGCGAAAGCACCTGGCGATTGCCCGGCGGAAACTCTGCAAAACGAGCTTTACGAGACCGGTAAGCGGCACGGCTTCGACAATCTGCGCGATTGGTTCAAGGCCCTCTACGAGGTGCTTTTGGGCCAAAGCGAGGGACCGCGTTTCGGCTCGTTCATCAGCGTCTATGGCATTCCCGAATCGCGCGCTTTGTTCGAAGCGGCGCTGGCCGGGAGGCTCTTGCCCTGAGCCGGAGCGGCCAAAGCGGACAAGGTCGCGGACTGCAACGCGACGGCTTGGCGCGACGTCGCTCCGGCAGCGGCCTGCCGGTCGACTCCCGGGCGCCCGCCTCCTCGGCACGACAGGTGGCCGCGGACGTGCTGGATCTCGTCCTCGATCAGCAGGCGGCAGCAGACGAGGCGTTCGACGCCCACCCGACGACGGCCAGGCTCGAGCGGCGCGACCGCGCCTTCGCCCGCCTGCTCATCTTGACCGTCTTGCGGCGACTGGGCGAAATCGACGCCGCCTTCCGCCCGCATCTGCGCTTCGCCCCCAAAGAGCGCCAGGCCATCCAGATCCTGCGACTGGGCACGGCACAGCTTTTGTTCCTGAAAACGCCGCCCCACGCGGCCGTCAACGAATCGATTCGCCTCGCCGGCAAGAGGCTTGCGCATCTCGTGCCGATGCTGAATGCCGTCCTTCGCAAGGTGGCAGCCGGCGGTCCGCCCGCCCGGAGCGAGGCGGAGGCCGCCCTCCTCGATACGCCCCCCTGGCTCTTAGAGAGCTGGAACGCCGCCTACGGGCCGGCGACGGCAGAAGCCATCGCTGCGGCTCATCTGCGCGAGGCCCCTTTGGACATCGCCGTCAGGAGCGAACCCGCGCACTGGGCGGAACTTCTCGACGGTACGATCATGCCGGGCGGCGTGATCCGCCGGCCCCACGGGGCGATCGAAGAACTGCCGGGCTTTGCAGACGGCGCCTGGTGGGTCCAGGATCTGGCAGCCAATCTCCCGGCCCGGCTCCTGGGAGACGTCAAAGGCCATGCCGTCCTCGACATTGGTGCGGCACCCGGCGGCAAGACCATGCAGCTTGCGGCCGAAGGGGCCGGTGTTACCGCGCTCGATATCTCGAACGACCGGCTGGCCCGCTTGCAGGCCAACCTCGCGCGCACGAAGCTGGAGGCCGAGATCGTCGCGGGGGACGCGCTCACATGGCGCCCGCCCCATCCCTTTCCCTTCATTCTTTTAGACGCCCCCTGCTCGGCCACCGGCACTATTCGCCGTCACCCGGACGCCATGCGCAACCGGAAACCCGACGACATTAAGCGCCAGGTCGAGAGCCAGCGGCGGATGCTCGATGCGGCGGCGGAGATGCTGGCACCAGGCGGCCGTCTCGTCTTCGCCGTGTGCTCGCTGCAAATCGAAGAGGGCGAAGCGCAGGTCCAGCCCTTTCTGGGTCGCCAAAATGGGCGCATGCGTCTCGACCCAGTTAGCCCTGAGGAGTTGCCGGGGCTCGAGATGGCGGTGAACGCCGATGGCTGCGTGCGCACCTTGCCCTCGCATCTCGATGCGGCCGGCGGGCTCGACGGATTTTTCATCGCCCGCTTTCGTCGCTCATCACATTAATCGTTCAGCTTTAGTTGGAAATGTCGATGTCTCGCAGACCAGTCCGCCGGGCACTGCTTTCAGTCTCCGACAAAGAGGGAATCTTGGCCTTCGCCCAGGCCCTGCACGCTAGAGGAGTAGAGCTCGTCTCGACGGGCGGGACAGCGAAAACGCTGGCCGGCGCCGGACTTCCCGTCCGCGAGGTGGCCGCCCTCACGGGCTTTCCCGAGATGATGGACGGGCGCGTGAAGACGCTGCATCCGATGATCCATGGGGGCCTTCTGGCCAGGCGCGACGATGCCGACCATCAGGCCGCCATGGAGGCGCATGCGATAGCCCCCATCGACCTTTTGGTCGTCAATCTCTACCCCTTCGAGGCGACGGTCGCGCGCGGTGCCGACTTCGAGGAGACGATCGAGAATATCGACATTGGCGGCCCCGCCATGTTGCGCTCGGCAGCGAAGAACCATGAGGGGGTAGCTGTTATCGTCGACCCCGACGATTATGCCCTCGTCCTAGCGGAGATCACCGAGGGCGGCACCACCGCTGAGACGCGCCGCCTACTGGCGGCCAAATGCTTTGCCCGGACAGCAGCCTACGATGCTGCCATCGCCTCCTGGTTCGCCCGCGAGCTGAAGCAGCCCTTTCCGGCACGGATGACGATCGCCGGCACCCGCCGCCAAGCGCTCCGCTACGGCGAGAACCCGCACCAGGCAGCGGCGTTCTATGTCACCGAGCCCGGCCGGCCTGGCCTGCCGACAGCAACCCAATTGCAGGGCAAGGATCTGTCCTACAATAATCTGGCCGATACAGACGCCGCCTTCGAGCTCGTCTGTGATTTCGATGAGCCGGCTGTCGCTATCATCAAGCACGCCAATCCCTGCGGCGTCGCGATCGCCGAAGATCCAGCCATGGCCTGGAAGAAGGCGCTGGCCTCCGACCCGGTCAGCGCTTTTGGCGGCATTGTGGCGATCAACCGCGAAATCAGCGCTGCCTTGGCGCAAGAGCTAACCGCGCTCTTCCTCGAAGTCGTGATCGCCCCCTCGGTCGCGGCGGCGGCGCTCCCTATCCTGGCGACGAAGAAGAATTTGCGAGTGCTGACGACAGGCGGCCTGCTGCCCAAAGACCGCAACACGCTCACCTATCGCTCGCTCGGTGGCGGCTTTCTGGCCCAGGAGGGTGACTTCGGGGAGGTTGCCGAGACCGATCGCAAATGCGTGACGCAGCGTCCGCCCTCGACCGACGAGATGCGCGACCTCGCCTTTGCCTGGAAGGTCGTCAAGCACGTCAAGTCGAATGCGATCGTCCTGGCACGTGACGGTGCCACTGTCGGCATCGGCATGGGGCAGACGAACCGGGTCGATTCGGTCTGGATTGCCGCCAAGCGCATGGCGGAAGGCCCGGGTGCGGGCCCCTGTGTCGTCGCCTCCGACGCTTTTTTCCCCTTTGCCGACGGGCTGAATGCCGCTGTTGCCGCCGGTGCCACCGCCGCCATTCAGCCTGGGGGCTCGGTGCGAGACAGCGAGGTAATCGAGGCGGCCAACGAAAAGGGCGTGGCCATGCTCTTCACCGGCATGCGACACTTCCGGCACTAGGCGGAGGGGCGCAACGACGCCTGCCCGGAGCGGCCTTGCCAGCGATCAGTGAGCAAAGATCCGCTGACGCGAGAGCCGCTCCTCGGCTGTCTGGCGAGCCTGCTCGATGGCGAGTTCGCGGCTACGCCCCGAGGAACGGGCAATGGTGGTCCCGACCCGCTGCGCCTCGATCGCGCACTCCCAATGATCCTGTACTTGGTAGGACGTGATCACGACGGGCCAGAAGGCCAGTTCGGCCTCGGTCCTCCGCCATGTACGACGGTCAATCTGTGTTAGCATCCCTAGGTCCTCCGATTCGTTCTATCGTCGACGATCCAAGTGACCGGCATCACGAGCAACGAATGTCCCCGCGTCGTGAGCGCCCTAAAGCTTAACGCAAAACTCGCCCGGCGCAGCTATTTTTCCTGTGGCGAAGTGTCCACCTTCAATCGTCGGTTCGCGCAACCGGGGGGATCTCCTTGGCATAAAGGCGAAGGTCGAACTCAAGATCGACCGCCTTGTCCGGTGTCAGATCGTGATGACCGGCGAGTAGCTTGCGCCCGGCCATGTGATCACCTGCCTGATTGATCGATTCGATGCCAAGAAGACGGCCATTGCCAAAGCAGAAGACAGAGAATTTGCGTCCCGCCGGATCCCCGCGGACCACGGCGCTGTCGTGACCGCCGGTGAGGCCGACGATCTGCAGCTTAAGGTCGCCCTGGTCGCTCCAGAACCAAGGTATACCCGCGTAGGGTGTCGGCCTGCCCATGAGCCGGGCCGCGACGTTGCGCGCCTGATCGACGGCGTTTTGCACCGATTCCAATCGTGTCGGTCCGGCGGCGAAGAAGCTCGGATAGAGACAGCAATCGCCGATCGCCGAGACATGGGGATCTTCGGTGCGCAGGAATTGGTTGACGACGATGCCATTCTCGCAGGCAAGGCCGGCCTCGGCCGCGAGTTCCTGGTTTGGCAGAACGCCGATGCCGACCAGGACCAGATCGGCTGCCAGTTGCTGGCCATCCTGGGTCACGACATGCGTAACCTGTCCCCCCACGCCGTCGAAATGCGAGATACCCGTACCCAAGACGAACCGCGTGCCCCACGCCTCGTGGGCGTCGACGAAATATTGCGAGGTGATGGGTGACAGAGCGCGGCCGAGTGGACGCGTCGTCGCCTCGACGACCGTGACGTCGATGCCGGCCGCCCGCGCCACTGCGGCGAATTCCAGGCCAATGAAGCCCGCGCCAATCACGACAGCCCGGCTTATGCCGGCCATGCTTCCCTTCAGCGACTGGGCGTCGGCCAGGGTTCGCAGGTAGAAGATGCCGTCCAGATCATGGCCGGGGACGTGGAGGGTCCTGTTGCGCGCACCCGTCGCCAGCACCAGCTCGTCATAGACCAGGGATTGGCCGTCATTGAGGACGACACGGCGGGCGGCGCGGTCAATCGCCGTTGCGCGCCTGCCCTCGATCAGCTCGATTTTCTTGTCGGCATAATAGGCGGGCGGCCGGAGACGCAACGCCTCCTCCACTGTCTTGCCCGTCAGGTAGGCCTTGGACAGCGGCGGCCGCTGGTAGGGAAATCCCGGCTCGTCGCCGATGAGGAGAAGACGGCCGTCAAACCCTTCGTCGCGCAGGGAAGCCGCCATCTGGTAGCCCCCCTGCCCCGAGCCGATGATGATGATCGTTCGCTTATCGACTGCGTCCGCCATGTAGCCGCTTGTGCCCCGGAAAAATTGAATGCCGGCGGTTCTAGATTGTTTTCTGACGCGTCGAAAGCTGCAGCCTGCGGGCGCCTCCCGCGGGCGCGGCGATCACCAGCAGGTATAACCGCCATCGGCGGCGATGATCGAGCCCGTCAGGAGGCTCGAGGCGTCGGACGCCAGGAAGAGGACAGTCGAGGCGATCTCATGCGGCTGACCCATACGGCCCATCGGGGTCATATCGAGCCAAGTCTTAAGCATCTCCTGGTTCTGGGCGCCAAACAGGGTGAGCGGCGTCTCGATATAGGTGGGGGCAACCGAATTCACGCGAACGCCGCGCGCACCCCACTCGCAGGCCAGCGACTTGGTCAGATGATGCACGGCTGCCTTGGAGGCATTGTAGAAGGATTGCGGCTGCGGCTTGTTAACGATGAAGCCGGACATGGAACCGATATTGACGACCGAACCCTTGCCAGCCGCCAGCATCAGCTTGCCGAACTCGCGGCAACAATAGAAGACGCCGTCCACGTTGACGCGAAAATGCTTGGCCCAGTGCTCGTCACTGGTGTCCTCGGCCTTGACGTCGGAAAAGGCGATGCCGGCATTGTTGACGAGGATCGACGCACCGCCATGGTCGGCCGCCACTTTCGCGGCCAGGTCCGCAACGGCTTTCGAGTCAGTGACATCGAGCTCTGCGCCATAGGCGTCGACACCGAGCGCCTTCAATTCGGCGACGGCCTTCTCAACGCGATCGGCCAGCAATTCCGCCACAACGACCTTGGCACCCGCCTCGCCCAGCGCCTGTGCGCAGGCAAAGCCGATCCCCTGGCCACCGCCGGTCACCACGGCAGTCCGGCCCTTCAGGTTGAACATCTCGAGATACATGGACATCGTCCTGCAAGTTGAAGCTCTAAGCTATTTCACCGCGCCAAAGGTCAGGCCACGGACGAGCTGACGCTGTGAGAGCCAGCCGATAATGAGAATGGGCGCGATCGCCATTGTCGAGGCGGCCGACAATTTAGCCCAGAACAGACCCTGCGGCGCAGAGAACGATGCGATAAAGGCCGGCAGCGGTGCTGCGTTGGAGGCCGAAAGATTGAGGCTCCAAAAGGCCTCGTTCCAGGAAAGGATGATGGACAGGAGCCCGGTCGAGGCAATGCCCGGCATGACGAGCGGCAGGAGGACCACGCTGATCACCTGCCAGGTCGAGGCGCCATCGATACGGCTAGCCTCAATGATGTCCTTGGGCACCTCCTTGAAGAAGGTATAGAGCATCCAGACCGCGATCGGCAGGTTCATCAGCGTGTAGAGCACGATCAGGATCGTGCGCGTGTCGAGGAGGCCAATCTGCTTGCCGATCAGATAGATCGGCACGAGGACGCCCACCGGCGGCAGCATCTTGGTCGAGAGCATCCAAAGCAGCGTACCCCGCGTGCGCGGACCGGGATAGAAGGCCATCGCAAAGGCGCAAGGCACGGCCAGCGCCAGGCATAAGATCGTCGAGCCCAGCGAGATGACGACGCTGTTCATGACGAACTTCAGATAGTCCGCTTGCGCATTGACGGCAGCATAGTTCTCGAGAGTCGGCGTGTAGACGAACAGCGGTGGAGTGGCGATCGCATCCACCTCCGTCTTGAAGCTGGCCATCACCATCCAGATGATCGGAAAAAACATCAGCAGGGCGACGATCCAGGCGACGGCCCCGATCGCAAGCTGCTTGCCGATAGGCGTGGCAGGACCTGTTTGAGCGGCCATCAGTCAAGATTCCTTGCAACCGTACGAACGAGGAAGGCAGCCACGATATTCGCCAGGATGATAGCGATGACGCCTGCCGCCGATGCACCCCCGACATTGAAGGCGAGGAGTGCGCGCTGATAGATCAGGAAGGCTAGGTTAGTCGTCGCCAGGCCGGGCCCGCCTGAGGTCGTCACGTAGATCTCGGCGAAGACGCTCAAAAGAAAGATCGTCTCGATCATGATGACGACGCTGGTGGCGCGCTTCAAATGCGGGACGATGATGTAGAAGAAGACGGCAAACGGTCCCGCCCCGTCCAGCTTGGCGGCCTCAAGTTGCTCCTCGTCCAGCGACTGCATGGCGGTAAGCAGGATGAGGAAGGCAAAGGGTAACCACTGCCAACTGACGATGATGATCACAGAGGTCAGCGGCAGGGAGCCGAACCAGTCGATAGCCTGCAGTCCGACGCTGCGCATCAAGAAAGCAAACAGCCCGTTGACCGGATTCATCAACAGATTCTTCCAGATCAACGCCGCCACTGTTGGCATGACGAAGAAGGGCGAGATCACGAGGACGCGGGCAACACCGCGCCCCGGAAATTGGGCATTGAAGAGAACGGCAAACAGCGTGCCCAGAACGACAGTGACGATCAGCACCGACGCGACAAGAGCCACTGTCGTCCAAAGTGCGGTATAGAGGGCCGGATCGCGCAGGAGATAAACGTAATTGCTAAAACCCGCGAAGCCCTTGATCATGGGGTTGAGCAAATTGTAGCGCTGGAAGCTGAACCAGAGCGTCAAGGCCAGCGGCACGACCATCCAGATCAGCAGCAGGCCTACCGAGGGCGCGATCATCGGGAACGTCCAGATGCCGCCGCCGACACCACGATCGGGTGCGGCCGTTCCCCCAGCTTTCTTGTTCATTTTAATCCCATCGCGCGAGAATGACCGTTCGATTGGCCGTTACCTCGGCCCATCGCCGCAGTTGGCGGCAGAAGCGCTGAACGAGAAGCTTCTGCCGCCTCAAACCTCGATTCCGGCCCGACTAGAGGTAGCCGGCCTGCTGCATCGTCGACAGCGCGGTCGCCTGCGACTGCTGTAAGGCAGCGTCGATCGACATCTGTCCTGTCAGAGCTCCCGCCACATTCTGACCGACCTGAGTGCCCAGCGCCTGGAACTCCGGAATCGCCACATACTGGATGCCTGTGTACGGGACAGGATCCTTGGTCGGATGCTTGAGGTCAGCAGAGATGATTGCCTGCTGGACGATCGGCGCGAAGGGGGCCGCCTTCATGTAGTCGGCAATAGCATAGGTGGACTTACGCGTGCCGGGCGGCAGAGTAGGCCAGCCGTCCGTCTTTCCGACGAGCTGGACGTAATCCTTGCTGGTCGCCCAGGCCAGAAACTGCTTGGCCACGGCAGCCTTGGTCGAACTCTTGGGAATTGCAAGGTTCCAGGACCAGAACCAGGCCGTACCCGTATCGACGCTGCCTTTGGGCGCTGCGGCGAACGCCGTCTTATCGGCGACCTTACTGTTGGACGCGTCGAAGATATAGCCGGCACCAGAAGTGGCATCGACCCACATAGCGCACTTGCCGCTGGCAAACAGTGCCTGGTTCTCATTGAACCCGTTAGAGCTGGCGCCGGGCGGCCCATATTTGGTCAGGAGATTGACGTAGAGCGTCAAGGCCTCCTTCCAGGCTGGCTGATCCAGCTGTGGCTGCCAGCTCTCATCGAACCAGCGGCCACCGGAAGCGTTCACCAGCGTGTCAAAGAACGCCATGTTCTCGCCCCAGCCCGGCTTGCCACGCAGGCAGATGCCGTATTGCTCCTTGCTCTTGTCGGTGAGCTTGGCCGCAAAGCTCTCGATGTCCTTGTAGGTCGGTTTCTCGGGCATGGTCAGCCCTGCAGCCTTGAACAGGTCCTTACGGTAGTAGGTGAAGGAGCTCTCCGCATAAAACGGCACGGCGTACATCTTGCCCTCGACGGAGACGGCATCCTTCACCGAAGGAAAGAGGTCGTCATAGTCATAGGCATCACCCAGATCGTCGACTTCCGTGAGCCAGCCCTGCTTGCCCCAGATGGGGGCCTCGTAAGAACCGATCGTCAGCACGTCGAACTGGCCGCCATTCGTCGCGATGTCCGTAGTGACGCGCTGGCGCAGCACGTTCTCTTCGAGGACGACCCAGTTGATTTTGTTGCCGGTGGCCTTTTCCCAGTTGGGCGCGAGACGCTGCATCGCCACCATCTGCGAGTTGTTGACGGTAGCGATGGTGATAGTCTCAGCACTGGCTGCATTGAGATTGGCCGCCGCCGCGATGGCAAGGGCGCCTAGCCCCACAAAGGACGCGAGGCTTCGTCTGCGCATGTGCCAAACTCCCTGTCTTGGTGGCGGCGCCGCACGCCTGCCTGTTATGAGCGTATGCCCTGATGGTGGGCATATGATCGGTAGTGGAAACCTGTGTCAAGATAGCACAGCCTAGCCGGATGTGATTACGCTTCCGTCAAGAGCGCGGCTGCCGTCAATTCATCAGTGATCAGAGCATTGACCAGCCGCCCTCTCAAGGCACCCCTGATAGCTGGCACCTTCTCGATGCCGCCGGCCATTCCCATGATCGTGCGCCCGGGCAGCGGGTCCGGCCCCAGTGCCGTCATACGCTCGCTGACGCCGTTCTCGATCAGGACGCCCTGTGCGTCGAAGGGCCAGCTGGCGAGTTCTCCCACAGCACCGGCAGTCAAAAGCTGGTGCAATTCGGCTTCGACGAGGAATCCGTCCTTGTGGAGAGGCGCGCCCCAACCCACCGTGCCGATGCCCAGGACAAAAAGCCCGGCCGTCTGAGCCAGTTGACGCAAACGCTGAAAAGGCCGCTGATCCTGAAGCAGGATGCGCTCCTCCACCGTGCTGGCCACAACCGGCAAGGGCATGGGAAAGCACTCGCCGCCGGTAAGATCCGCAAAACGCAGGACGACCTCGAAGGGGCTCGCCCGCCCATCGCGCGACATCGTTCCGCAGAGCGAGAAGATCCGGTGCTGGGTCGCCTCAACGGGCGACGTCTCGGCTGCAACAGCCCTCAGGGTTCGGCCGGTGGAAAAGCCAATCGTCGCGCCACGCGGGCGGGCGAACCAACGCTCTAAATAAGTAGCCCCCGCAATGGCGATGCCGCGCACCGGATTGATCCCGGCCGCACTGCAAGGCACCACCTCGCACTCGACGAGCCCATAGCGATCGATCAGCCGTGCTGCCTGCTCGAGGCAACTGGCGATTGGGTGGTCGATGCGAAACTTGATCAGCTTTTCGCTCACCGCCCGCGACACGAGGCGCTGGACGACCTGACGCGAGACGCCGAGCTCGGCCGCGATCTCATCCTGGGTCCGCCCACCGACATAATAAAGCCAGGCCGCCCGCGCCGATTGTTCGAGTCTGAGCGCCTGTTGCCTCTGCCGCCCGGTCTCCGCGTCCAGGCCCAGCGCCATGCTATTATCCCTGATCTGCATATTCGCTCATACAACGGGCATATGCTCGTTCTTTAGCTGGGCAAAATCAAGTCAGTTCTGCAAAAGGCGCCGCAGGACGGCATCCAGCATCGCCCGTCCACTTGCGGTGGCCACCAGCCGATCGCCCGTGAGTCGAACAAACCCACCATCGACAAGCATGCGCAGAGCGGCCGGATCGAGGCGAGGTCCCTCCAGGCCGCGCAGCCTTTCCAGTCGGGTCAACGAAACTCCTTCGCTTAGCCTAAGGCCCATCATCAGACATTCGACCACCTGCTCGCCGTCCGTCACGATCGTGGTCTCCACCAGCGCGTGGCCGTCACGTTCGACGTTACGCAGCCACCGTTCGGGTAGCCGCTCCGTGCGCGTCGCGACCCGCCTGCCATCAGCCAGCGTCAGCCGACCGTGAGCACCTGGACCAATCCCCGCATAGTCGCCATAGCGCCAATAAACGAGATTATGCCGGCTCTCGCCGCCCGGCCGGGCATGGTTCGAAATCTCGTAGGCCGGCATTCCGGCCTCCTCCATGAGGCTCTGCGTCAAGGTGTAGAAGTCGGCCTGGAGCTCGTCGTCCGGCATGACCAGTTCGCCACGAGCAGCAAGGCTGGCAAATCGCGTCCCTTGCTCAATGGTCAACTGGTAGAGCGAGAGATGATCACCGGCCAGGGCCAGCGCCTGCCGAAGCTCGCGCTCCCAAGCATCCAGGCTTTGCCCGGGTCGGCCATAGATCAGGTCGAACGAGAACCGCGGAAAGATCCTGCGCGCCAAATCGAGGGCAGCCAGCGCCTCGCCGGCGCTATGTTCGCGACCGAGAAACCGCAGCGCCTCGCCGTCGAGTGCCTGCACACCCAGCGAGAGGCGGTTGACCCCCGCCTGCCGGTAGCGCTCGAACCGGCCAGCCTCGACCGAGGTTGGATTGGCCTCAAGCGTTATCTCAATGTCGCGCTCGAAGCAAAAGCGACGCGAGGCACGCGCGATGACCGCCTCGACCGTCGCCGGCGACATGAGCGAGGGCGTGCCGCCGCCAAAGAAAATCGAGCGCAAAGGGCGACTGCCCGTCATGGATGCCATGTGATCGAGTTCGACCAAGAGCCCTCGCCTCCAGGTCTCCTGGTCGACCGAGCCCCGGACATGGCTGTTAAAATCGCAATAGGGGCACTTGGCCTTGCAGAATGGCCAATGCACATAAAGCGCAAAGCCCGGGTCCGGCCAGATCGCCCCCACCGCCGGAACGGGGCCGGTCCTCTTCCCCCGAGCGCCTTGCAGCCCCGTGGCACCTGGCTCAATTATCGCCAAAGACGTCCTCATCCCTTATAAGAAGCCGATCCGACTGGGAACACCCGCCCGCCCGGCCCGTTGAAGCAGACGGCTTGAAAAGGCTCCTCAACGTCCAAATCGAGAGACCCGATGCGCCTCCTGATCGCGATCGTCCTGCCCTTCCTGCTGTTCTTCACGATCGGCCGGCCAATCGCCGGCCTGATCTGCCTCATCCTGCAGTTCACGCTGATCGGCTGGATCCCCGCAGCCATCTGGGCGGTCTATGCCCTCTCCGAATGGAGCACCGACCGCAAGATCGCCCGCAGCCGCGGCTATTGAGGCCCGCTGGCCAGACCATGCCTCAGATCACGTTCCGGACCGTCATCAAGCTGCTTATCTGGTCGCTTATCGTGGGTGCCATCCTGTCCTGGCTCAATGTCAGCCCGCTCGGCATCGTCAATGCCTTTATAGCGTCGATCCGTGACGTCGCGCGCGATTTTCAGGTCCATGCCTGGAACTTCGGATCCTATATTCTCCTTGGCGCCGTCATTGTCGTGCCACTTTGGGCGTTAAGTTATATTGTTCGCGCCACCAAGCGCTAGGATCTATTCCAACGCCCGGTCGACCAGCTGATTCAGCCAATTCGCACCTCGGCGCGCCAGATCGAGCGGACCCGTCTTGCTCGCGGGCGCCGTAGCCACGGGTGGCTCGCGGACGCTTGGCGCCGACGCGGGGGCCGGGGTGGCACTCATGATCGAGCGCCAGATCCGGGCCGGCATGCCGCCGCCGGTAACGCCGCGCATAGGCGTATTGTCGTCGTTGCCGACCCAGACCCCCAGCACATAGTCGCCGCTCCAGCCGACGAACCAAGCATCTCGGCTGTTTTGCGTGGTCCCCGTCTTGCCGGCGACGATTCGCCCGGGCATGGCAACCGCACGTCCGGTGCCGTCCTCGACAACGCCTTGCATCATCGACCGCATGGCTTCGGCGGGACCGGGCTCAATCACGCGCCGGGGAGCCGGCTCGTTGCGATAAAGAACCTTTCCCCGGTCATCGGTGACACGCCGGACAGCATAGATCGCATTGGTGATGCCGCCCGTGGCGAAGGGCAGATAGGCGCCAGTCAGCTCAATGAGCGTCGTCTCCGATGTCCCCAGCGCTATGGAAGGCACTGATTGGATCGCCGAGGCGATGCCCAACCTGTGCGCGACCTCCACCACCTTGTCCGGGCCGACCTCACGAATCACGCGCGCGGCCGGCACGTTCAACGACTCGGCAAACGCCTTTGCAAGCGTCACCTCGCCCCGATAATGGTTGTCGTAGTTCTGCGGCGTCCAGTTGCCGATCTTGATCGGGCCGTCGAGCACGATGGTCGACGGAGTGAATCCCGCCTCCATCGCCGCCAGGTAAAGAAACGGTTTGAAGGCGGACCCCGGCTGTCGCCGGGCGGCCACCGCTCTATTGAAGCCGTCGCCACGGGTGCCTTCCCCACCCACCATGGCGACCACCGCGCCATCGTCGCGCAAAAGGACGGCGGCACCCTGGTTGACGTCGAGTTTCGGACCGTCACTGGCAAGGGCCTGGCGCACCGCGCGATCGGCGCTCTTCTGGAGCTTGGGATCGAGAGTCGTGGCAATCTTAATGTCGTGCGTGGGCTTGCCCATATAGGCGATCAGCCCGTCGAGGACCCAGGCAACAAAGGCGCTGCCGAGATCATCGCTGCCTTCGGTCGAAAGCCTGGCCGGCCTGGCCCGCGCCGCCAGCATCTGATCCTCGGTAATGTAACCCACCGCGACCATACGCCCGAGAACGGTATCGGCCCGATCGCGGGCACCTTGCAGGTCATTGGTCGGTGCCAGTGCCGATGGCGCTTTCAGAAGGCCTGCGATCATGGCCGCCTCGGCAAGGTTCAAGGCGCTGGCGGGCTTGGCAAAATAGCGCCTAGACGCCGCCTCGACCCCATAGGCACCAGCGCCGAGGTAAACCTTGTTCAGATAGAGGGCCAGGATGTCCTTTTTGCTGAGCCTCGCCTCCAACCAGATGGCCAGCGTGGCTTCCTCGAGCTTTCGCTTCAAGCTTCGCTCGGGCGTCAGGAACAATATTTTGGCCAGTTGCTGGGTGATGGTGCTGCCACCCTCGCTCACCGAGCCACTCGTCATATTGGTTACGAAGGCGCGGGCGATGCCGATCGGATCGATACCGAAATGCTGCCAGAACCGACTATCCTCCGTCGCGACGACGGCTTTCACGAGCAGTGGCGAGATCTCGTCCAGCGGCACGAAGCGCCGGCCACCGGTGACGCGCTGGGCGATCGGCGTATCATCCGCCGCCAGGATCGTGATAACCGGCTCGTCCCTGACCGCCATGAGCGCGTCGGTGTCGGGCAGCGAAGGGGCGTAGATGGCAAAGGTCACAACCCAGACGATCATGGCCACGACCATGAGCGTCGGCACGGCAGCCATCAACCGCCAGACCAATGAACGTCGGCGGCGTTTGGGGGTATCTGGCCTTGCCGGTGTTCGGGGCGGCACGCGTGGACGCATGAAGAGCGAAACTTTCTCATTGGCCGGGGACGACCTGGAAAACGCGCGTCAACCCGGCCCCGGCGGACACGCCGCAGCAAACAATCTAGCGTCAATGACGAGCGGCGTCATGCGCTCTGCCTCGATGGTACGACTTCAAACTGGGATCGTGGCAGATGCGCGTCGTTGAACCTGCCAGAGATGCGCCACCCGGCATCATCCTGGCAGGAGGCCAGAGCCGGCGTATGGGTGACGGCGACAAATTTCTCAGGTCGCTCAGGGGGCAGCCAATCCTTCGCTGGGTCATCGATGCCGTGAGGCCACAGACCAGTGCGCTCGTCTTGAACGCCAATGGCGACTTGACGAGGCTGACGTCCTTCGGCTTGCCGATCATGGCGGACGACCCGCCAGGCCAACTCGGTCCCCTTGCCGGCATCGCTACGGGCCTGCGGTGGGCGGCGGCGCGGGACGATTATCTGGCCGTCTTCGCGGCCGACACACCTTTCCCGCCGGACGATCTCGTCCACCGGCTCGCCACTGCCCTTCAGGCCGAGGACGCCCAAATCGCGGTCCCCGTCAGTCTGGGGCGCCAGCATGGCGTCTTCGGCCTCTGGCGGACATCGCTTCGCAACGAGCTCGAGCGCGCGGTCATCGAGGATGGATGTCGCAAGGTCGGCCATTTTCTCGCCGCCCATCGCGTCGCCCTCGTCCCGTTCGAGGCAGAGCCCTTCGACCCGTTCTTCAACATCAATCGGCGCGAGGACCTCCTGCACGCCGAAGACCTGGCGGCCCATTTTCAATCCAGTTGATCGAGGACGGCGCAGAGCCGCTCCATGGCCATCGCCATCCGCTCGGTCCGAATGGCGAAGCAAAGACGCAGATGCGCCTGGTTGCCTTCCCCGAACGTATAGCCGGGTGCCAGGCCCACCTTCGCCTCGGCAAGGATGCGGGTCGCCAGGGCCAAACTGTCGGTAACCCCCTCGATGCGTGGAAAGGCGTAGAACGCCCCTTCTGGCCGCAGCAGCTCGACGCGCGGATGCGCGCCCAGCGTCTGGAAGACGAGATCCCGGTTGATTCGGCAGCGGTCGATGAAGGACTGGAGAAACGGTTCACCCTGCTCAAGAGCGGCGATCGCTCCATACTGGACGAAGGCCGGCGCACTGGTCGTATTGACCTCGGCCAGCACAGCGATTGGCTCCGCCAGATGTCGCGGCGCCACCATCCAGCCGATCCGCCAGCCGGTCATCGCCCAGGCCTTGGAGAACCCATTCAGGATGAAGACCGGCTCGTCAGGTTCGGCCAGGGTCAAGAATGAAGGTGCAGCCACGGCACCGCTGAAGACGTTGCGGTGATAGACCTCATCCGAGATCAGCCCAAGCCCGTGCTTGCGGCAGAGGTCGAGCAATGCTCTGCCCTCTTCCTCACTCATGATCCAGCCGGTAGGATTTGAGGGCGTGTTGACGTAGATCGCCCGGGTGCGCGGCGTGATCGCGCGGACCACCCGATCGAGATCGAGCGACCAGCGCTCCGGCCCCTCCTCCAGTCGGACATCGACCGGATGGCCGCCCATAATCTGTACGCAAGTGCGAATGTTCGGCCAGTAGGGCGAAACCAGGATGACCTCGTCGCCCGGCCTGACGAGGCACTGGCAGGTGATCATGACCGAGGTCATCGTGGCCCCAGGTACGCTGATGCGGTCAGGATCGAGCGACAGGCCATAGACCCGGCGATGATAGGCCAGAAGTGCCTCGCGCAAGGGCAACTGCCCACGCGCATAAGAATAGAATGTCTTGCCGCCGTCCATGGCAGCGCTCGCCGCCTGGCGGATGAAGTCTGGCGTGACGATGTCGCTCTCGCCGAACCAGAGCGGAATTACCTCCGGATCCTCGAGCGCCGTCGTCGCAATCTTGTTGATGCCCGAAAAACCTAGCGATTCGATATCGGGACGGATGACGGACGGCACGATGTCTTCACCTCAAGGCGA
The DNA here is from genome assembly GCF_900187945.1 of Arboricoccus pini. Taxonomy (GTDB): domain Bacteria; phylum Pseudomonadota; class Alphaproteobacteria; order Geminicoccales; family Geminicoccaceae; genus Arboricoccus; species Arboricoccus pini. Next base: position 201,639 of record NZ_FYEH01000004.1, read on the forward strand.
GCGGGGACCTGGATCAGCGGGCTGGCCGCGCGATCAAGAGGCGTACCCTATCCCCCAACTCTTGGCGTTCCACAAGGGCACAGCCCAGGCGGGGCAGAAGCAGCTCGATGTCGTCAGGCGCTCGTTCATCCGTGACGTCGACCTGCAGGGATGCTCCCGGCCGCAGGCGAACGAGATGCTTGCGGGTCAGGAGGACAGGCATCGGGCAAATCAGGCCGCGCAGGTCCAAGCATGCCTGATCCTGCGTCGATGCACCCTCTTCCAACCGCTTCTCCATGCTGTAGGTTGTTGTGAGCGAGTCCAAACCCTCAACCGCCAAAAAGCAAGTGCATGACAGGCCAGCCACCGGAGCGCGTCTTCGGCATCGTCGGCTTTAAGAACAACGGCAAGACGGTGCTTACCTGTCGCCTCATCGACCATCTGAAAGCTCAAGGCTATCGGATCTCGACCATCAAGCATGCGCACCACGATGCCGATATCGATCAGCCGGGTCGCGATTCCTGGCGTCATCGGGAATCGGGTGCAACCGAAGTGCTGCTCTCGACCAGCCAGCGCTGGATGCATGTGCATGAACTTCGCCAGGAGGCGGAGCCCGCGCTTGCGGACCATCTGGCGCGCATGACACCTGTCGACCTGGTCCTCGTCGAAGGCTTCAAGCGCGATTCGCACGCCAAGATCGAGGTTCACCGGGCGGAACGCGACACGCCCCTTATCGCTCATGAAGATCCTACCGTCGTCGCACTCGCAACTGATCAAGAGGCCATCGCCCTCGATCGCCCGGTCTTTCATCTGGACGATATCGCGGGCATTGCCGCGTTCATGCTTGACCACCTAGGCATAGCCAGGCGAGCTTCTTCTTGAGTACATCCGCCATTACCGAGCCGGACTGCTTTGCCTTCGGCGCAAACGACTTGTCGCTCAAGGTCGCTCTGCAGCAGCTCGAGGCTGGTATCGGGCGCGTCGTTTCAAACGAACGATTGCCGCTCGCGGCCTGTCTGGGCCGCGCTCTGGCTGAACCCTTGACGGCCCATCTCGACATCCCTGGCGTCGATAGTTCGGCGATGGACGGATACGCTTTCGCCTCGGCCAGCCTTGTCCCCGGCGAGCAGACCAGCCTACGCCTTAGAGAGGGCCGCGCCGCGGCTGGGCATCCGTTCTCGGGCACGATCGCGGCCGGGGAAGCGCTCAAGATCCTTACCGGCGCACCGATGCCGACCGGCACCGACACGGTCGTGATGTGGGAACAGGCAACGCTGGTCGAGGGCCGCCTCGTCGTTCCTCCAGGCATCACGCATGGCCAGAATCGTCGTCGGCGCGGTGAGGACATGGGAGCGGGCCAGATCGTTCTCGGGGCCGGCCAATGCCTGGGCCCGCAGCATCTGGGCGTCGCTGCCCGACTGGGCCATGCCGAGCTCAACGTCTATCGCCGACTGCGCGTGGCCCTGGCCTCGTCCGGGGACGAACTCGCGGAACCAGGCGCACGCCTGCCTCCGGGCGGAGTCTTCGATGCCAACCGGGTCATACTGAAGGCGGCCCTGGCATCCCTGCCCGTCAAAACCACCGATCTAGGCATCCTGCCGGACGATCCAGCGATCGTCCGCGATGTCCTAATCGAAGCCGCCGCCCGTCATGACCTGATCGTGACATCCGGCGGTGCTTCACGCGGCGACGAGGACCATCTAGTCCGTACCGTGCGCACGCATGGAATGCTTCATTTCTGGGAAGTCCGCATGAAGCCAGGCCGCCCCCTGGCGATGGGCAGGTTGCGGCAATCGTTGTTCATCGGCCTGCCGGGCAATCCGGTCGCCAGCCTCTCGGCATTCCTCCTCTTCGCGCGGCCGGTCATCCTGGCCCTGGCCGGCGCCACGTGGCCGCCCACGCCCTTCCGCCTTCGGCCAGCCGGCTTCACATTGCAACGGACGCGGCGGGATCGCAGTGAGATCCTGCGCGCCCGTCTGGAACCCGGACCGGCCGGGCGCGCCGTGCTCGTCGAGCGGCAGGCATCGCACATCCTGACGTCCCTGGTCGAAGCTGAAGGGCTGATCCTCCTTGAGGAGGGTAGCGGCGATATTGACGAGGGCCAGGGCGTGCCGTTTGCCAGCCTTCGCGATCTTGGCCTCGCTCAATAGAGAGCTTGGCGATAGCGCTGCAACATCTCACTCTGCGTCTCGACCTGCTCCAGACCCTCGATCTGATCCTTGAGCATCTGTCCCATGCTTGGCAGCATCGAGCGCTGGATGCGCGACTCCCAAAGGTCCGAGCGCATGAGGGCCTTGGCGCAATGCAGAAAGACTTCACGTACGCTGATATGGAGGACGGTTCGTGGCAGCCTGCCTCGGTCACCATAGCGTTCGAGGAGATCCGGGTCCGTTCGGATCTCCGCCCGGCCATTGACCCGCAAGCCTTCATCGACGCCGGGAATCAGGAAGAGAAGCCCAGCCTCGGGATTGGCCAGAATATTTAAGAGGCTGTCCAGGCGATTATTCCCCGGCCAGTCCGGCAGGAGAAGAAGCTGGTCGTCGAGGATTTGCACGAAACCAGGAGGGCCGCCGCGCGGCGTGACATCCACCCTTCCCTCGGCATCGCTCGTTGCTAGCAGGCAGAAAGGCGAAAGCCCGACGAAGTGGCGTGAATGGCGCTCGAATCCGCTCAACTGCTTCTTCAGGGCGCGCGAGCCGGGCTGGCCATAGAGCGCACGCAGCTGGGCCGCATCGGTGATGACAGACACCCGTTCAACTTTCTCTTGGCGCGTCGAGCAGACGGTGGAGATGCACGACCACGTAGCGCACATGTGCCTGATCGACCGTCGCCTGCGCTTTCGCCCGCCAGGCCTTCAAAGCCTCATCATAGTTCGGATAGATCCCGACAATGTCGAGGGCCTTCGTATCGACGAACTCCAGCGTTTCCGGGCTCTTCAGCTCACCGCCAAATACCAGATGCAATAGCTGCTTGCTCATCGATTTCCTCATCAACGCAGATTTGTTTGATAACGCGCGCAGGTTAGAACAATTCGGCCGGAGCGGCGACCATCGGGGAAGCGACCATCGTCAGCACCAGCCGCATGGCAGAAAAGAAAAGGCCGGCACTTTCGTGCCGGCCCTCGCCTTTATGCCAATTTCAAAAAGATCGCGCTCTACTGCACGACCTCGCCGTGGATCGTCGAATCGAGCCCTTCGCGCTCCACCTCTTCGTCGACCCGCAGACCGAAGATCATGCGCACGACCATGAGGATCACGAAGCTCGCCACGGCGCACCAGCCAACCGTCCAGAGCACGCCCTTGACCTGAATGAGAACCTGGCCAGCGTTGCCGTCGATCAGCCCCCGCGCCGCATCGCCGCCTACCGAGCCGACGGCAAAGACGCCGGTCAGAATGGCACCCAGGATGCCCCCGACGCCATGCACGCCGAAGACGTCCAAGCTGTCATCGTAGCCAAGCAGGTTCTTGAGCCAAGTCGCGGAGATGAAGCAGACGATACCGGCGGCGATGCCAATGAAGAGGGCACCGTTCGGCAGGACGAAGCCGGCAGCCGGCGTAATCGCGACAAGGCCGGCCACGGCACCCGAGCAGGCGCCAAGCAGGCTGGGCTTGCCGCGCGTGATCCACTCCGAGAGCATCCAGAAGATAGCGGCGGAGGCGGCGGCGATATGCGTCGTCAGCATGGCCATGCCCGCTCGCGGATCGGCGGCGGCAGCCGAGCCCGCGTTGAAGCCGAACCAGCCGACCCAGAGGAGCGCTGTGCCGATCAACGTGAGGACAAGATTGTGGGGCGGCATATGCTCGGTGCCGTAGCCGCGACGCTTGCCGACGACCAGGCAAAAGATAAGACCAGCAATACCCGCATTGATGTGCACGACCGTGCCGCCGGCATAGTCCAGCACGCCCTCATTATAGAGGAAGCCGCTGGGCGCCCAAACCCAGTGCGCGATCGGCGCGTAGACGATCAACGACCAGAGGATCATGAAGATCAGCATCGGTCCGAACTTCGTCCGATCGACGAAGGCGCCGATAATGAGGGCTGGCGTGATGGCAAAGAACGTGCCCTGGAACATCACGAAGACGCTCTCCGGGATGACCCCGGAAATCTCATGCAGTCCAACGCCCGCCAGCATGACCTTGCTGAGGTCGCCCACATAGGCGCTGCCGGTTGTGAAGGCCAGGCTGTAGCCGGCGATCATCCAGACGATCGACATCAATGCTGTGACGGCAAAGACCTGCATCAGCACGGACAGGACGTTCTTCTTGCGCACCATGCCGGCATAAAACAGCGCCAAGCCGGGGATCGACATCATCAGCACGAGCAGCGAGGAAGTGAGCATCCAGGCCGTGCTGCCCGCATCGATCGCCGGCGGCGGAGCTGCCGCGGTGGCATCTTGTGCGAGCACCGGATCGATCCCTGCAAGCAGCAGCAATCCCCCCAGTGTCCAAAGTCCAATTCTCAACATTGCGGTTCCTTTTCCTCCCGCTCGAAATGCCCTGCACGCAAGACGTCGTTCGTCCAATCGCCATCCTTCCTTTGCCGACGGCTGCAAGATGTTCGACGGCGACGACGCGCCCGGCACCCAGAAAGATGACAGGATGCCTAGGCCGAGCAACGGATCGGTGTCCAAGGATCAAGAATCGTGCCGTGACCGTTGCATTTCTACCCGGCGGCATGGAGGTCTAACGTTAAGGTCTGGACAGCGCCCGTAGACTGTTCGAGCCCTAAACCGAAAGGCAGACGCAGAACGCCTGCACGCGCGCGACCGACCGCCAGACCATGCCATTATGCTCAATCCGAAGACAACATGAGCATTTATTGGGCATATTCAGGAAATTGAGGCCGAGGCCTATATTTCCTATAAAATCACTTATGATTATTATAATGGGGAAAGTATTTGTTGCTTTTATGCAATCATTTTATGTCGACTCTTGCCGCACAGGGATCAGGGTGAAGTCGAGCGAGCAGAAATTCCCAGCTTATGCTATCTAGTTTCGTGTTGGGGCAACCAACGATCGGCCTGACTGGGCAAGAAGCGGCCACCTCGGGTTTATTAGATCGGCCGCTGACGGGAACGCTATCGTGGTCGGGCGCGTGCTTATTTATCTTTGCATCGTATTTGTGGGCCTATTGTTGTTACTCCAACGGCCTGTTCCTATGGCGATAGCACCCAATAAGGGTAACGATATCAGTCGGTATTGATTGCCTTTAATCGGCTAGCTGGCAGGTCATTCCAGGAGTGACGGAGCTTTGGATCCCGCAACTTGGCAAGATCTACCGGCACCCATAAAGGCCGACTGAGGGCAAACTCCAGATCGCCCGCAACGATGCCGACATCAATCAAGATCGCCTCGTTCAGTGCCGCGAGTTCACGCCGATGTCGATGCTCAATCACAAGCCCGCAAAATCGTAGCCAGAGGCGCTGCATTAAGCCGGCCCGCGAGGGAGCCGGCTGGCCAGGGGCCGTCTGTCGAAGATTGATGATCGTTGCCATGACGCTTTCTCCTGGTGTCATAAGCGACGATGGACGCTTGCCATCCATCAATCCAACGAGTAATTTAGATTTGTTTCATCAAATATTGTGATGGGTTATGGCTGAACGCACCCTCGATCCCGACCTACTGCGCAGCTTCGTCGCGATCGCGGAGACAGGGAGCTTTACCGACGCGGCAGCACGCGTGTTGCGCACGCAATCGGCTGTCAGCATGCAGATGAAGCGTCTGGAGGAAACGCTAGGACGAGCCTTTTTCGTGAAGGTCGGGCGCAATGTCGAGCTCTCACTTGATGGGGAAATGCTCCTGCCGCAGGCGCGGCGCCTACTGCAAGCGCATGCCGACCTAGTTGCTCTCTTCGATGCTGACCGTCTCGGCGGCTCGGTAAAGATCGGCGCACCAGACGATTACGTGACAACCTTTCTGCCCGGTATCCTGACACGGTTCGCTCAAACGCACCCTATGGTTGAGGTGGAAATGATTTGCGAATCGAGCGATCGGTTGGTCACCTTGTTTGACAAAGGCGACATCGATCTTGCCTTGACCACAACGCACTCGATCGTTCCCACCGCCCGGGAAGTACATCGCGAGTCTGTGGTCTGGGTTGCGATGCCCGGTCATTCACCTGCCACGGCCCGCCCTTTGCCACTCGCCTTGTTTCACCGTGGCTGCTGTTTTCGCGCTGCCGCCCTGGCAGCCCTGGCCGAGGCGTCGATCACAGCACGAATCGCTTATACGAGCATCAGCCTTGCCGGCGTCGTTGCCGCCATTGAGACGGGGTCGGCGATCGGCGTCATGATGCGCTCAACCGTACCGTCGCGTCTACGCATCCTAACCGAAGCCGACGGGCTGCCGCGCCTGCCGGAGTTTGGCATCGCGCTTTTGAAGCACGAGAGACGCGGTCCGGCCGTCGAGGCGATGGAGCGCCATATCGCCGCCTCCTTCGGCCCTCACCTTCTGCGGCTGGCGAGCTAGCCTTTACCGGCCATCGTGAAGCCGCGGTTCGAGAGCTTAAGTGCGCGCAAATCGAGTTGCTGCGTCTTCTTGAAATCGGCCTGGGTTTGGTCGGAGAACTTCTGCACCGCTGCGTCGTCGCCAGCGCGCCGGATCTGATTAAACGCGCTTATCCGCATGAGGGCGTCGTAGATAATATTCTCGGCCTTGATCTGGCGATCACGCGCGGTGGCCTTCTTGAGCGAAGGGTCCTGCGCCAGGCTGTTGCGGATCTGCCCACGCACAGCCTGTGCCGCTTGCGCCGAAGGAGCGTCGGACTTATTGGCGATCATCCACATCAAGATCATGTGCGCCGTTGCGACGTCGCTCAGATCGTTGATCGAGAAACCATAGGCCTTAAGGTCATCGGCAAAGCGCTCTTCGGCGCTGCGCTGTTGCAGCTGCTGGCGCACCTCTTCGGCACCCTGCGGATTTTGCGCCTTGATCTTCGCCAGGAACTGCTCCTGGATATCCTGGGACAGCTTCTTGTCATAAGTGACGGCGATGCCACCACCACCTTTTACCGGAGCAGGTGCCTTGGCCGTCTTGGCCGGCGCCTTCTTGCTCGGCTGGGGGGCGGGTTGAGATTTTGGGGGCGCCGTATGCGGCACCGTAACGCCTGGGATGCCGCCACCTTGCGCCCCATTCTGGAAGATGTCCGTCTGGATGCTCTTGCTCTGTGCCCAGGCCGGTCCCGCGCCTACGCTCAAGATCGCCGCGAGCGCTATGCCGCAGCCAAGCTTGCTACCCATTCTTCTCTTCATCGTCATCCATCGCCAAGACGGCTCATATATAAGGGAGACCTATAGCACAATCTGTCACGGGTCAGGTCGTCGGCTGATCAAAATGGCGGGCGATGAGGTGCCTGAGGAGTGGTGGTTCGTCGCCTTTGTGATAGTGACGCACCCTAGCCTCGATAGCCTCGTCGGCTGCGGTCGCACGTCGCGCCTGCCGTCGATAATCGAGCCAACTGCGAACATCAAAAGCCTCGATCCAATGCTCAGCGTCGGCAACGTCCTGAAACACCTGCCAATGCCTGGCGCCGTTGCGTTTGCGCAGATGCCCAACCTCCTCCATTGACCTCGCGAAAGCGCGGGCATCCTGGACAGACACCCGATACTCGACGAGGACCAGGACCGGCCCCTCGTCCTGGCGAAAGGCAAAGGCCGTCGCCGGATCCTGCCGTCTCGTCGCAGCGGGTCGCAGGTCGGGTGCCGGGCCGGTCGGCAGATGGAAGACAAAGCCCAGAAAGCCGGTCGCCAGCATGCAGCCGCCCGCGGCTAGCAAAGCGGTCTGCAGGCTCGTCACCACGGCAAGTTCGCCCCAAAGCCACGAACCCAGCGCCATAGCGACGAACTGCGTCATCTGATAAAAAGAAAAAATGCGCGCTTGAACCCAGAAGGCCGAGATCGTCTGGATCGAAATGTTGAGACTGGTGAACGAGCCGAGCCAGCCGATGCCGCCCAGCGCCAGCGCGAAGACCATGACGATCTTATAGGGTACCAGGGCGAGAATCAGCAGTTGCAGGGCGAAAATCACCGCTAGGCAACGTACCAGCAGATCGGCACCTAGCTTCTGGCGCAGGGTATGGATGAAGAAGGCACTGCCCATTGCGCCCGCGCCGAAGCCGCCGAGCAAGAGGCCATACGTGACGGGGCCGCCACCCGCGAGGTCGCGGGCGACAAGCGGCAAAAGCGCTATTGGAGCCGTAGCGGCGAAGGCAAAGGCGGCACTGCGGATGACCGTCGACTGGATCGGTCGGGTTTCCAGTGCATAGCGAAGGCCGGTGATGATGGCACTGGCCACATGCTCGCGCGGCAGATCGTCCTTGAGCTTGGGCCGCCGCCAGAACAGCAACACCGCAATCAGGCCTATATAGGAAACGGCGTTGACGAGGAAAGCGGCCTGCGCCCCTGCGGTCGCAACGAGAATGCCGCCAATGCCCGGTGCAGCCGACCGAGCAAAGTTATAGGCAATGCTGCTTAGCGTCACGGCGGCCGGCAGATCCTCCGGCGGAACCAACTCGCGCATGACGGACTGAGACGCCGGCCCCTGTAAGGCCGCACCAAGACCGAGCGCGAAGGTCAATCCCAACAGAGCCCAAGGCGTTATCAAGCCCATAAACGTCATGAGCGAGAGGAGCGTCGAGACGGCGAACATCCAGAGCTGAGCGATCAGCAGGACGACACGCCGATCCCACAGATCGGCCGCAGCTCCCGCTAAGAGCGAGAGAACCACGATCGGCAATTGTTCGGCGGTTTGCACGAGTGCCACCATGTCGGCGGTGCCGGCAAGTGACGTCATCAACCAAGCCGCTGCAGTCCCCTGGATGAGCCAGCCAAAATTGGACAGCATGGTTGCGCTCCACAGAGCGCGAAACATGCCGATACGCAGGGGGGCGGTTAGCCCACCGGAATTTGGGGGCCGTTGTGGGCGGGTGAGCATTCGTCGGGATTACGACGACGCCCCGCCACCTACAAGGACAACGCCGCGCTTTTAATCGATGAGTGGCGGGAACTCTTCAGCAAACGCTATGATTGCGGGAGCCTAAGCGCTCAACCGACGTCTTAGCGTTTGTCAGCCTCGCCGACGCTGGACCGGAACGGTCGCCAGCACGGAGCGACGCGCTGGCCATTCGCCATATTTACGCTCAAATTCCCTGGTCATCCAGCGAGCATAAGCAAGCCCGATCACTCCCATGGCCAGTACGACCGTCGGCACTCCGTAACCAAACCATGGATCCATGTTCATTCCTCGCTTTCCAGTCGGCCCAGGACCAGCTGTCCCATTATATGTAAGGCGATTGCCGCGAGAAGCCAGAGCATTGTGAAGCGATCGACGTGAATCTCATGCATCTGGCTAAGGGGAACGAACAAGCCCGCCGCAAACATGGCCACCGCCCCATTATTTAGCAGCGCCGAAAGGAGCTTCAAGCGTTCGTTGATACGCCGTGCCGCACGCCGGCGCCGGACTCCCAGCACTACCTCGTCTTCCTCGCGAGAAGCCATTCGTGGCGCAGGCTCGCCCTAGGACCGTTGACCCATTGCCGACGATGCACCAACCGCTGTTAGCTCGATCAGCGTCTCCAGCCGGGCCGTGCGCCGCTCGAGAGCAAGATAGCGTTCCTCGGTTCGCCGCAGGCGTGCCAGCAGCGAATCAAGGCTGGGCCGCGCCTCCCGCTCACCGCCCTCGCGTTGCCCGCCATCTGTCGCCGCGCGCACGATGGCGGAAGCGTCGGTCTGGTCGAGCTTCTCCAGTTGATCTTCGAGCCGAATCACATAGAGAATGGCGCGTCGCAGATAATCCGCAATCGGCACCCCTTCCCGCCGCGCGCTCTCCTCCAGCGATACTTTTTCCTCTCGGCTCAGCAGGATCTCGACCGAAACGAACTCGGATTCAGCCATGGCGATCGCTCCGATGCGAGTGAAAAGCTTGGCCCGGCATCAAGATGCCAATCGATGCAGGTTGATTGGGGGAAGATCCTTGAGCGGCCCTACCGCCGCCACGGTTGTCGAGCTGCCGGAAAACAGACGCTGGCCCACACGCCGGATCGCCGCCTCGTCCACAGCGTCCACGAGGGCGATCAATTCGGCCGCGTCCTTGCGTCGCCCGAAGCTCAGCAACTGGCGGGCCGTATCATCGGTGACGTTGTAAGCACCCTCCAAGGCCATCAGCAGGCTGGCCTTGAGCTGGGCTCGCGCCCGCGCGATCTCCCCGGCACGCGGGTCGGCGATAAACTTGGCAGCTTCCGCTTCGACTACTTGAAACAACTCCGGCACCGCGCCCGGATCCGTGCCCGCATAGACGCCGAAAATTCCAGTATCTTCATAGGCTGCCGCAAATGAGAAAACGGAATAGCAAAGACCGCGATTCTCACGAACTTCCTGAAAGAGACGCGAGGACATGCCGCCGCCCAGGGCTGCTGAGAAGACCTGAAGGGCAAAATAGTCAGGATCGTCGTGGCCGAATGCCTCGACGCCCACAACGACATGCGCCTGCTCGAGATCCTTGCGGGGCTCCAGCTTGATCCCGCCCACGTAAGTAGCGCGCGGCGGGCGCACCGCGGTGGCGGACTTTGCCGGCAGATCGGTGAAGAGCTTCGCACCTAGATCGACGAGAGCTTCATGATCGACCTTGCCACCAGCCGCCAAGATCATGCGGGAGGGGCTATAATGGGCGCGCATATAGCCAAGCACGGTGTCCCGCGTCATGCCACCGACGATTTCCTCCGGGCCCAGGATCGACCGGCCGAGCGGCTGATCGGGATAGGCTGCCTCCTGGAAAACGTCGAAGACCCAGTCATCGGGCGTATCCCGTGCCTGCCCGATCTCCTGCAGGATCACCTCCCGTTCTTTCTCGAGCTCGCCTTCATCCAAGGTCGAGTTCTGCAGAATATCCGAGATCAGGTCAGCGGCGAGTGGCACATCAGAGCCGAGGATACGCGCATAGAAGGCCGTATGCTCACGCGAGGTGTAGGCATTAACCGAGCCCCCCACATCCTCTATCTCCTCGGCCAGACCGCGCGCGCTACGTCTCCGCGTGCCTTTGAAGGCCATGTGTTCGAGGAGATGCGCCACGCCGTTGACGTTGGCTTCCTCGTAACGCGCGCCGACATCGACCCATACGCCCAGGCAGGTCGTCTCAAGGTTGGGCATGGATTCGCTCGCCACGCGCATGCCGTTATCGAGTTCCGTCAGCTTGAACATGCTGCTCATGAAATCGAAAATCTTTCGGTGATGAGCGTCTCGACCTCGCGCAGGTCGTTGCCCGCCGTGACCGTACTCTCGGGAAGATCCATCAAGTGAGCGTATCGCGGCGGTAATGCCGGGTGGATCCCTGATGCCGTGGCGACCGCGTCCGGGAACTTGGCCGGATGGGCTGTCGATAAGCTGATCATCGGCACGCCTTTGGGCGGCATGTGCAGCTCAGCGACGTGGAGTGCGACGGCCGTGTGCGGATCGACGAGCTCGCCTGTGCGCTCATGCGTGTTGGCAATCATAGCCGCCGTAGCCCGCTCGCTGGCGCTGCCGCCCTTCATAAAGGTGGAAACGCGCTCGAGGCTGCCATGGTCGACCTCGAATTCGCCGCTTTGGGCAAAGCTTGCCATGCGTCGCCGCACGCCGCCTGCATCATTCCCTTCGAGGTCAAGCAGCAAGCGTTCGAAGTTGCTGGCCACCTGAATATCCATCGAGGGACTCATCGTTGGCACGACGCCATCCTTCGCATAGACCCCGCCTTCGAAAAAGCGCGCCAGGATGTCGTTGGCGTTCGTTGCAACTGTCAGCTGTTCGATCGGCAGGCCCATCTGCCTCGCGGCCCACCCCGCATAGACATTGCCGAAATTCCCGGTCGGCACGCAAAACGCCGAAGGGCGATCGGGCGCCCCCAATCGCAACGCAGCCCAGAAATAATAGACGCTCTGTGCCGCGATGCGGGCCCAGTTGATCGAATTCACAGCCGACATGTTGATCCGCGTGCGGAACGGCTGATCCGCAAACATCGCCTTCACGAGGTCCTGACAATCGTCGAACGTCCCGGCAAGCGCGATGTTTAGAACATTATCCGCCAGGATCGTCGTCATCTGCCGGCGCTGGACCGGCGAGATTCGCCCCTCCGGATGCAACATCGCCACCCTGACCTGCGATTTGCCGGCAAAGGCCTGGACGGCGGCGGCACCGGTATCACCCGACGTCGCGCCAACGATGGTGATCGTCTCGCCGCGCCGCGTGAGCACCCGATCAAACATTTCCGCCAGCAATTGCATGGCGAAGTCCTTGAAGGCCAGGGTCGGCCCGTGGAACAGTTCAAGCAGCCAGAGATCGGTATCCAGCTGTTTTAACGGCGCCACTGCCGGATGATCGAATCTCCCATAAACAGCCGAGGCCATCTCCAGAAGGTCGGCACGCGTAAAGCAGCCCTCGGTGAAGGGGGCCAGCACCTCGGCCGCCAGTTCGGGATAGGTCATCGCCCGCATCCGCCGAAGGTCGGCGGCTGAAAAGCGTGGCCACGCAGCGGGAACGAACAATCCGCCATCCTCGGCCAGGCCGGCAAGGAGCACGCTCTCGAAATCGCGACCGTCGATCCCGCCGCGCGTGCTCTTGTATCCTGTCATCGAAAAACTCGCGTCAATTCAAGTAGCGTCCGCGGAGGTGCGACAGGAAGGCATCCGCCGTCAAGGGCGCACCTGTCGCCTGCTCGACAAGACAGCCTATTGGTAACCTGGAGCCTTGGCTGTGCACCTTCTCCCGCAACCAGCCGACTAAGGGGCCAAACTCCCCTGCCGACAGCTTGTCGTCCAGGGACGGAATAGCTGCCTGGGCGGTGGTAAAGAGCTGCGCTGCCAAAAGCGCGCCCAGCGTATAACAGGGGAAATAACCGAACGCTCCAGACGGCCAGTGAATGTCCTGGAGGCAGCCGCGCGCATGATCCGGGGGCACAATGCCCAAAAGCTCCTTCATGCCCTCATTCCAGGCGCCAGGCAGATCTGCCACTCGAAGGTCGCCATTCACCATGGCGCGCTCGAGACGATGTCGCAGGACGATATGGAGCGGATAGGTGATCTCGTCGGCATCGACGCGGATATAGCCAGGCTCCACATACCGATAGATCAGCCGCAAATTCTCGGGCGTAAGGGCTGGCTGCTGCCCGAACGCGGCCTCGAGCCTCGGCGCCAGATAGGCGATGAAGCCCGGCGATTTGCAAGCCTGCATCTCGATCAACAAGCTCTGGCTTTCATGTACCGCCATGCCTCGGGCGCTGCCCACCGGCTGAGCCCGGTAGGCGGCCGGCAGATTGCGCTCGTAGAGCGCATGACCTGTCTCATGCAGGATGCCCATGACCGCTGAGACCAGTTCATCCTCGCGGTATCGCGTCGTAATGCGGATATCGTCGGGTGTACCGCCGCAGAAGGGGTGCTGGCTTTCATCCAGGCGGCCATGGGAAAAATCGAAGCCCAAGGTCTCCATAAGTTGCCTGCCCAACGCCTTTTGCGCCGTCGTCGGGAAAGGTCCGACAGGTGTCAGAGGCCGCCCCTGCCGCCCGCGAACCTCCCCAAGGATATCGGGCAGCGCCGCGCGCAACTGGGTGAACAAGGGCTCGATCGCCGCGTCGCGCAGATCGGGCTGAAAACCATCCAGGAGAGCATCGTAGACTGGCAGATCCAGCGCCTGGCCAATCTGCCGGCCCGATTCCGCCGTCAGCTTTACGATCTCCTCGAGCTTGGGCCGAAGGAGCTCGAAATCCGACTTGGCCCTGGCTTCCCGCCATGCCATCTCGGTGATGGTCTCGGCACGCGTCATCGCCTCGACAAGCTTGGGGTCGAGTGCCCGGGCCCGCTCATATCGACGCTTGGCCTCACGAATATTGGCCCTGGCCCAATCATCCAGATCGCCCTCGCCAGCCGCCCCCTCGATCGCCTCGCCGGTAGCCGTGTCAACCAGTATCTCGTGGGCCAGGCCGCTCAGAGCCGCCATTTGCTCGCCGCGTTCATCAACGGCGCCCGATGGCATGATGACCTGCGCATCCCAGGAGAGGATGGCAGCCACGCCCTCTATGTCATGGATGCGCTTAAAGCGTGTTTCGAGCGCCGCGTAGTGCTTCCCCACTCAGGTTCCCCAAGCTGCGAGCTAGATGGTCGACATCAAGATTGTCAGCCGCAAAGACGCTTCGCCATAGCAGCAATGTGACCACCGCGAAAATGATCGTCCCCACGATCTCGTGCAGGAGCGCTATCGCGATCGGATCGAGCAGAAAGATCAGGACGGCGCCGATCAATATCTGCAGGACTGCAAGGCCGAAGGCGAGGCTGCCTAGATGAGTGACAGACGCATCGGCGTTTCGTGTAGCCATGAACAAGACCAGGATGGCGATCGCCGTGATCGCCGCCAGGACACGGTGGGCCATGTGCAGGAATACCAGCCAATCGCTCAGGTCCGGCAACAATCCTTCACCACCGCAAAACGGCCAGCTTGTACAGGCGAGCGATGCACCACTCTTCGCGACCATGGCCGCCGACATCATCGCCACCAGCACAGTGATCCAGCTCAACGCCGCTATCTGGGGGGTATGGATAGCTGCCCCGATAAGATGCGCCGGCTTTCGCGACCGCTCGAAAAGCCAGAAAATGACGGTCAGGAGCAAGAGGGCGTTGCCAAGATGAATGGCGACCGACCAGGGGCTGTTCTGATCAAGCACGGTCACCCCGCCCAGGGCTGCCTGAATGACGAGAAGCAGAATCATCAAGCCCGCTGCGCGGCCGGCATGGGCAATCTTGCGGCGCTGGGTGACGGCAAGAACCGCCACCACCAGCAGCAAAGGCCCAAGGAACGTGCCGGCGATCAGGCGGTGAGTCCATTCCAGCATGACCTGCCAGTAGAAATAGCCCGTCGGCGGTAGTGAGGCAAAATCTCCGGGTGTCAGCACCATATGGCCATAACAGGTTGGCCAGTCGGGGCATGAAAGTCCTGAATTCGTCCTACGAACGACCGCGCCCAGCACGATCAGTGCCATGGTCAGGAGGCCAGCTATTCCCGACGTCCAACGAAGTGCCTTCAACTCAACTGGCTCCTCTCTTGAAGCCCATCATGGTGTAAATCACAACCAATCCCACGGCTAATCCGTACCATGTAAGCGCGTAGCCCAGATGGTTGTTGGGATAATCGATCGACAAGGATCGGGGCTGGGGCCGATTGGCGATACCCATCGGCTTGCCATCGACCGCCAGGGCCGAGCGCTGATCCACATCGACGATCACAGGCAGCAGACTCAATCCCGTGACGTCGCTCATGGCAGGAATATGCCAGTCGAACCAGCGCCGCTTGATCAAATCCGGTGAGGGCGTCAGGTAACCCGGTCGAATATCGCCCACGAATCGGGCGACACCATCGAGCGCTACCTGTCCTGCAGGCACGAAGGGCACGATGCTGGCGGGAGGCAGGTCCGTTTCGGCAAGCCAACCGAGGTCAACGAGAATAACCCGCCCGTCATCCAACAGCATGGGCACGACGAGATCACCGCCGACCAATTCGCCACGCGTGCTGACCTGGAAGCCGAAGGCGTTGCCGACGATAAAGCGGCCCGACACGGAGACGCGGCGGAAATCGAGATCCCGCCAGTTCGGGTCTTCATCGGCCAATGCCGGGAGCGGCACCGGCTGGCCCTCGATCCCCTCCTCCGCACGCGCAATAAGATCTTCTTTCCAGTGCAGACGCTCGACCTGCCAGGTCCCCAGAGCGACCAGGGCACACAGCATCACGGCGGTCACGCAGGTCAGCGGATAGCCCGGCCGAAATCCGAATCCGCGCCCGCCACCCTTACGATCGGGAATCGAATTCATGCCGGCGATATCTGTACTGCAAGGCCAAAAGAAACCCCTTAAACGGGCGAATGAGTCCAATCGAAAGGAAGGCCGCCAGCGGCAGCCAAACCAGCATGTGCAGCCAGATCGGCCAGCTGTACTTCACCTCCACGATCAACGCCGGGATAAGGACGGCGAACCCGGCGATGAGGACAATGAACGCGACCGGTCCATCGCCGCTATCGTGGCCGCCCATGATTTGGCCGCAAGGCTCGCACCGCTCCCGGACGACGATGAAATGCTTGAAGATGTTGCCACAACCGCAAGCCGGGCATCGCCCGAGAAAAGCCGTCGCGGACAGCGGCACTTTCGTGCCGTTGTCGGATGACATCTCGCTCAGGGTCCAGTCACCGACCAGGACACCGAGCCACCCCAGACATAGATGCAAACGAAAAGGAAAAGCCAGACAACGTCGACGAAATGCCAGTACCAAGCCGCGGCCTCAAAGCCGACATGCTTCTGCGGACTGAAGGCCAGCGCGTACGCACGGAACATGCAAACGAGGAGAAACACGGTGCCAACAAAGACATGGAAGCCGTGAAAACCCGTCGCAATATAGAATGTCGAACCGAACGTGCCGGCCTGGGGCGTCAGGCCTTCGTGCAAGGCATGTGAATATTCATAGAGCTGGAAACATGTGAAGATCGCACCGAGCACGCAGGTAATGAGCAGCGCCTTGAAGGCGACCCTGTTATGGCCTTCCTTGACCGCATGATGGGCCCAAGTGACGGTCACGCCGGAGAGCAGCAGGATCAACGTATTGAGGAGCGGGATCTGCCAGGGGCTCAGCGGCTCCACGCCCGCCGGCGGCCAAGCCGCTGTCGCAGCCGTCGGCGGCTCGAGAGCGCTGTGAAAAAAGGCCCAGAAAAAGGCGAAGAAGAGGAGCACCTCGGAAGTGATGAAGAGCGCCATGCCCAGCCGCAGGCCGCGATTGACGACGGGTTTATGATCGCCTGCAGCGCTTTCCCGCAGCACGTCCCGCCACCAGCCAAACATGGTAAAGAGCACGCCTAGAAGGCCGATCACCGCAAGGTAAGGCCCGACCGCACCCTTGTGCATCCACAAGGCGGCCCCTAGCAGCATCGCACCTGCCGACAGGCTACCCACAAACGGCCAGGGACTGGGCTTGAGCAGGTGATAGTCATGATGCGGAACGTCATGCCCCGCATTGGCACCGGTCAGTACTTCAGCGCTCCCTGCCATGATCGTCAGCCTCCTTGGCTCTTTGCCGTCGTCACGCTCGGCGCATGAGCGCCCATCTCGTCGAGCTTCGCCTGCGCCCGCTGCTGCTGCAGCTTTTTCGTCGCCGCGGCGTCAATATAGAAGGTGTAGGACAAGGTGATGTCACGAATGTCGCTAGCATCGGGATCGTCCAGCATCGCCGGGTCGACGAAGAACGACACAGGCATTTGTACATCCTGCCCCGGTTCGAGGGTCTGCTCACTAAAGCAAAAGCATTGAATCTTGGAAAAATAGAGCCCTGCCTTGTCGGGCGCGACATTATAGACCGCCTGCCCAACGATTGGTTGATCGCTCATATTCTTGGCCTCGTAAAAGGCCAGCTTCTCCTCGCCCAGCGCTACCGTCACGCGACGCTGGACCGGTCGGAAGCGCCAAGGCAGATCAGGCTGCACCGATGCATCGAACGAGACCGCAACGGTATGGTTGGCAGCAGCCGAACCCGGGGCGGCCTTCGCTACCTGCGTTGTGCCTCCATATCCCGTCACCCGACAGAACATGCTGTAGAGCGTCGGCGAATAGGCGGTCAGCGCGGTCATGCCGGCGACAATCCCAACCCCGACGAGCGCCACGCGCCGGTTCTTGCGAGCGACCTCG
The DNA here is from genome assembly GCF_900187945.1 of Arboricoccus pini. Classification (GTDB taxonomy): domain Bacteria; phylum Pseudomonadota; class Alphaproteobacteria; order Geminicoccales; family Geminicoccaceae; genus Arboricoccus; species Arboricoccus pini. The sequence continues at coordinate 219,294 of NZ_FYEH01000004.1, forward strand.
CCCTGCCGCCTAGATGTCTGGCTCAATGTACGTTGCCCGTCAGTTTGACGATCGTAAGCAGGTAGAAGAGTAGGCAGAGGACCGCCAGCCCCAGGCCGACGGCAAGATTCTTATTTCGCCGCCGCCTTTTAAATTCGTCCTGATCGATGCTCATAGCAACGGCCATGAAAGGCCTCCAAGTGCCCGATCGGCCACCATCGCCGCGAACAGTAGGAATAAGTAGAGAATGGAGAAGCGAAACATGCGCATGGCGATAACATCGCTGTCCCGACGCCAGAGACGCCAAGCGTAGCCGACGAAAGTGGCTCCTAGCAGCGTTGCGCAAGCACCATAGATCAAACCAAGATCGCCTGATCCAACCGGCACAAGACTGACGGCAACGACGATCAACGTATAGACCAAGATATGGTTCAGCGTGGTCGGTCGACCGGCTACCACCGGCAGCATCGGCACGCCGACCTTGCCATAATCTCCGGTCCGATAGAGCGCCAGGGCCCAGAAATGAGCTGGCGTCCAGAGGAAGATGATAAGAAACATCAAGATCGGCAGGAGCGAGACGTCACCCGTCACCGCGGCCCAGCCCACCATTGGCGGGAATGCGCCGGCAGCACCGCCAACGACGATATTCTGCGGTGTCCGCCTCTTCAGCCACATCGTGTAGACGAAAACATAAAAGCCGATGGTCAGCGCCAGCAGTCCTGCGGCGATCCAGTTGACGCCGGTACCCATGACCATCACCGAAAGCACCGCCAGGACGACGCCCGTCTGTAGCGCGTTCTCCGGACTGATCCGGCCTTGAGCCGTCGGCCGCTTGGCAGTACGCGCCATCCGGCGGTCAATATCGACGTCGAACCAGTTGTTTATCGCAGCCGAGGCGCCGGCACCGGCGGCGATGCACAAAATGGCCGTGAAGCCGATCAGCGGATGAATATGGCCGGGTGCCAGATACAGCCCCACCCAACTCGTAAAGACGACGAGTTGCATGACATTGGGCTTCAAGAGCGTGAAAAAATCCTGAAGAGACGACGTCGGTTCCAGGATGCCGCCCTGCGGGTTAGGAGCGAAATCGCGCGGCGCCTGATCAGCCGGGATCGTGTGTTGTCCGATGTTGATCAAGATTCCACCATCACACTGCCAAAAAGTCCTATCCCGGCGAAAGGCGGAGGCGGGTACCGCAGGGCCCATCTCCGCCGAAACTCTGTCGACGTCAGTCAGCGCTGCCGTCGCATGGCCGCTATCAGCGTATCTGCGGCAACTCGTTGAAAGTATGGAACGGCGGCGGTGAACTCACCGACCATTCCAGCGTCGTCGCCCCCTCGCCCCAATAATTCGCCGACGCCTTCTCGCCGGTCACAAAGGTCCGGTAGAGCACATAGATAAAGAAGATAGCACTGGCCGCCGAGATGAAGGCGCCAATCGAGCTTATCATATTCCAACCAGCGAACGCGTCGGGATAGTCGGGAATACGCCTCGGCATGCCCGCAAGGCCGAGAAAATGCTGGGGGAAGAAGGTCACGTTGACGCCCACGAAGGTGAGCCAGAAATGGATCTTGCCTAGGCTTTCCGGGTACTGCCTGCCCGTCATCTTACCGACCCAGTAATAAAAGCCGGCAAAGATACCGAACACAGCGCCAAGGGACAGAACGTAGTGGAAATGGGCGACCACGTAATAGGTGTCGTGCATCACCCGGTCGACGCCCGCATTCGCAAGCACCACACCCGTCACGCCGCCGACCGTGAAGAGGAAGATGAAGCCCACAGCCCAGAGCATCGGCACCGTGAAGCGGATTGAGCCACCCCACATCGTTGCTACCCAGCTGAAGATCTTAACGCCGGTCGGCACCGCAATGATCATCGTCGCCGCCGTGAAATAGGCCTTGACGTCCACGCCCATCCCGACCGTGAACATGTGATGGGCCCATACCACAAAGCCAATGGCACCAATCGAGACCATGGCATATGCCATGCCGAGATAACCAAAGACGGGCTTGCGAGAGAAAGTCGACACGATCTGACTGATGATGCCGAAGGCCGGCAGGATCATAATGTAGACTTCGGGATGCCCGAAGAACCAGAAAAGATGCTGGAACAGGATCGGATCACCGCCGCCCGCCGGATCGAAGAAATGCGTGCCGAAATTGCGGTCGAACAAAAGCATCGTTATCGCGCCGGCCAGTACTGGAACGGCCAGGAGCAAAAGAAATGCTGTAACCAGCATCGACCAGACGAATAGCGGCATCTTGTGCATCGTCATGCCAGGCGCGCGCATATTGAAGATCGTCGTGATGAAGTTAATGGCACCCAGCAGCGAACTCGTCCCGGCCAGATGCATGGCGAAGATACCAAGGTCCATCGACATGTCGGGCGTACCAACGATGGAGGACATCGGCGGATACATGGTCCAGCCACCGGCAAAGCCGGGCGTGAGAAAGGCTGAGCCGAGCAGCAAGAGGAACGCCGGCGGGAGCAGCCAGAAGCTGATATTGTTCAGACGGGGGAACGCCATATCCGGCGCCCCGATCATCAACGGCACCATCCAGTTGCCGAAGCCACCGATCAGAGCCGGCATCACGAAGAAGAAGATCATGATGAGGCCGTGGCCCGTGATCAGCACATTGTAGAAATGGTGATCTTGGATGAACTGCGTGCCAGGTTGCATCAACTCCGCACGAAATGCCGTCGACATAAACATGCCGATCAAGCCCGCCACGAAAGAGAAAATCAGGTATAGCGACCCGATATCTTTGTGGTTGGTTGAGAAGAGCCAGCGCTGCACGAAGCTCGCGGGCGCGCCGTGGTCGTGATGGTGGACGTCAGCTGTCGCGTGGGCCATCTTTTTTCGCCTCGATCCTGCGTTGCTCGACGTTAACGTGCGGCTAGTGAAAGTGCCGGCAGACGCTGGGCAGCGGCTGTCTTGGCATCTTCGGGCTGGCTATTGGCCGCAAAGTCCGACTGCGCCTGCTTGACCCACGCGTCGTACTCGTCCGGTGGCACGGCCTTCACCATGATCGGCATGAAGCCATGCATCGTCCCGCAAAGCTCGGAGCACTGCCCGTAATAGGTTCCGGGCTCCTTTACGTTAAACCAAGCCTCGTTGAGGCGCCCGGGAACGGCATCGATCTTCACGCCGAAGGAAGGGACCGCCCAGCTGTGGATGACATCGCCGGCCGTTACCTGCAGTCGCACATTCTTGCCAACCGGCACGACGACGACATTGTCCGTGGTCAGGAGGCGAAGTTGCCCCGGTTGCAGATCCGCGTCGTCCACCAGGTTGGAGACGAAACTGAAGTCACCATTATCGGGATACTCGTACTCCCAATACCATTGGTGGCCAGTTGCCTTGATCGTCAGATCGGGCGGTGGGACGACGTCGGAATAATAGAGCAGCTTGAAGGATGGCACGGCGACGACGACGAGGATGAGGACAGGCACGGCTGTCCAGACGACCTCGAGCAAGGTGTGATGCGATCGACGAGACGGCGCCGGATTAACCGACTCGCGAAAGCGCAGGCATACCAAGCCCAGGAGCACGGCCACAAAGGCGACGATGATCGCGATGATCCAGAGCAGCAGGTGGTGAAAACTCTCCACCCGATCCATGACCGGCGTGGCCGGATCCTGAAACATCATCTCCCACGGACGTGGCTGGTCTGCAAAGGCCATACCTGGGACAATGCTCGCAAAAAGACCGAGCAGTGTCGGACCAAGCCCGACCCATCTACTCCGGAGGAGCGCCGATGGCATCAGAGACGACATCCCAAATCGCATCGCCGGCCGATTCCTTCCCGTCTTTGCTCTCAACACTCTGTTTCACCAGGTGTAGATGGCCACTTTATCACTAGGCTCTCGGCCTACCCATTGACGCTTCCCCGACGCAACGCGGACAATAGAAGTCGTTATAGTTGCGAACCGAGTGACACATTGTCGCAAGAATTGCTGAATTTCTAGACTGTCGTTCAAGCCCTTGTAGCGCCCTCAACCCTAATCGGTCGAGACGCCCAAAATCGCCAAAGCCGCGATTGCTGCCGTTTCGGCCCGTAAAATCCGCGGTCCTAGACTGACCGGCACCACGTTAGGTGCTTCCATGATGGCGGTCCGCTCATCCTCCGTGAACCCGCCCTCAGGGCCTATCAGGAGGTCCGGTCGACCGGAGGATCGTGATTGGCGTAATTCCAAGAGGGATCGGCCTGTCCGACGTTCATCGGCGAACCAGAGCTCACAAGAAGTATCGCGTCCTGCCAGCCAGGCGCCGAGAGGAAGCGTTTCGTGGATCTCCGGCACACTCATCCGCCCGCATTGTTCGGCCGCTTCGATCGCAATGGACGAAATGCGATCGAGCTTTTCGAGCTTGACGACGGTCCGGCTCGAAAGAATTGGCTGAATGGCCCTGACGCCCAACTCTACGGCCTTTTCGATCACCCATTCGAATCGGCTGGGCCGGATCGGCGTCATGACCAAAATTGAGCCTGGTTCCTCAACGGCTGGGCAGGTCTGGGAGAAGATCTCCACGGTCACGCTATGCCGACCGGAATTCCGCACGACGCTCAGCCATTCCCCGTCTCGCTGGTTGAACAGTTGGATGTTGCGGCCCGGCTTCAACCTTAGGACGTGCAGGAGATAGTGGCTGCGGCCACGATCGAGCTCGACCAATTTTCCCTCGTGCAGTCTTTCCCCAAGATAGAGTCGCTGAATTGTCACAAATCTCATCCATTGTCGGCGGCCACCCTCGACTTTAACAGGAAAAATCGGCGCTATAGATATCGATTCATGGCGAGATCGGTGAACTCCATGCTGGCGGAAACAAACGCGGTGCAAGCTGCCCACGTCCCTGATCGGCAGCATCACTGGGTCGACCGACTGCCGCTGCGACTTCGCGCCTTTGCCATCCTCGCGCGACTGGACCGACCGATCGGAACGTGGCTCCTGCTCTTGCCCTGCTGGTGGGGACTAGCACTGGCGGCCGATTATCCCAACCCGGTCCACATGCTGCTCTTCGCCATCGGCGCCATCGTCATGCGCGGGGCTGGCTGCACGATCAACGACATCGTCGATCGTGAATTCGACGCCAAGGTCGAGCGAACGAAATCGCGCCCCATCGCCTCAGGGCTAGTTACCGTCCCGCAGGCTCTCCTCTTCGTAGCTTTGCAAGGCGTCGTAGGACTCATCGTCCTCCTGCAATTGCCAGGCTTTGCGATCGCGATCGGCTTTGCCAGCCTGCCGCTCATCGTCGCCTATCCCTTCATGAAGCGCATTACGTGGTGGCCTCAGGCCTTTCTCGGTCTGGCATTCAACTGGGGAATCCTCGTCGGCTACGCGACCGCGACCCACACGCTCAGCCCAGCCTCCATCATCCTGTACGTAGCGGGCATTTTCTGGACGCTCGGCTACGACACGATCTATGCCCATCAGGACAAGGTCGACGATGCGATCGTCGGCGTAAAATCCACAGCAAGGCTGTTTGGCAAGGCAACCTCTCGTTGGCTTTGGGTGTTCTATGCGGCCACGATGTTGCTCATTGCTGCTGCTGGAGCTCTTGCGGCAAAGGGGCCGCTCTTCTGGGCTGTCCTGATCCTGGCCGGCTGGTCGCTCGTCGATCAGATCAGGTCGCTCAATATGGACGACCCCGACAATTGTATCGCCCAGTTCCGCAAAAATCGCCTCAGTGGGCTTTGGGTCGCCTTGGCTCTGGCGTTGGGCACGATCGCCTTTTGATGCCGCCGCTCTTTTCCTGGGATCTCGGGCTTGGCCGGCTCGTCGGCGGCCTTGCCGACGACATCGCGGAACTGAGCGGTCGCGCGCTCGACAATCATCTCAATCTTGCTGTCACAGGGCTTCGCCGCAGCGGCAAGACTGTGTTCATCACCTCGCTCGTGCATCATCTCATCGACGGACATAACCTGCCCTTCGTCGCGGCTGTCCATGAGGACAGGTACATGGGCGCGCGGGAGATCCCTCTCCACGACACACGCGTCTTTCCCTATCGCCAATTTCACCACGACCTCGATCAGACTGAGCCAAACTGGCCCGCTGCTACCGAGACCCTTTCCCGACTTCGCCTTCTCATCAGAGCACGAAATCCAAACCGACTGACGAGCACCATCCAGCCGATACGTGAGTTGACACTCGACATCATCGACTACCCAGGTGAATGGCTGCTCGACCTTCCTTTGATCGACGAGACATTTCAGAGCTTTTCAGAAGCCGCCTTCTCCCTGGCGCAAACGCCGCCCCGTACTGGCGTCGCGCAGGAATGGCTGGCCATGGCCAGATCGATCGACCAGAGTAGCCCGGTCGATACCGAAGTCGTCGCGCGCCTCAGCGCTGCCTTCACAACGTATTTAAAGACGTGCCAGCGTGAACTCGGGCTCTCGGTCATTCAGCCCGGCCGCTTCACCAATCCGGGCGAGCATGCGGGTTCGGAGCTGCTGCACTTCACGCCGCTGCCGGCGGCGGCGGAAGTTCCGGGCAGCATACGAGCGCTTTTCCGTCGGCGCTTCGACCTCTACCGCGACGAAATCGTCAAACGTTTCTACCAAGACCATTTTCGCCGCTTCGACCGGCAGATCGTGCTTGTCGATCTTCTCTCGAACCTCAATGCGGGGGCCGCCTATTTCGCCGACACGCAACTCGCATTGTCCATGATCCTCAAGAGCTTTCGCTATGGTTCATCGAGTTGGCTCGGTCGCCTGTTCAGACCACGGATCGGTCGGGCCCTCTTTGCCGCCAGCAAGGCCGACCATGTGGCACCGTCGCAGCATGCGGCCCTAAAGCAATTGCTCGAGCTCATGATCCGGCCGGCCGCCCGCTCCGCCCGCCTGGAGGGCGTTCGTCCCGAAGTCATTGCCCTGGCATCGTTGCGTTGCACCGACGTCGTTAAGACCACGCATCAGGGTCAGACGCTTTCCTGCCTGAAGGGACGTCGACTGGGCGATAAGGAAGAAAAGATCTTCTTTCCGGGCGAGATTCCGCCCGAGTTACCGGAAGCCGAGGATTGGACCGAGGATCGCTTCCGCTTCTACCAGTTTGAGCCGCGTCGTCTGCGAACACATGGCGACAACCAGCATATCCGCCTAGATCAGGCGATCGAGTTTCTCATCGGCGACAAACTCTGATGGCAGGTGAGCCTAAAAACAAGCCGAGCTGGATCAAGCCGTTTGAGCTCGATGCGGCGACGGCCAATTTCGAAGTCGAAAGACCGGCGCCGGCTGCTCCCGACGATCACGAACATCAGGCGCTGGCAGCCGAGCTCGTCGTCGAGGGCAAAAGGCGTGGACTCTTCTGGCGACGGCTAGGGAGCCTTGGACTGGCTGCGGCCTTTGCTGCGATCGGCGTCGATACGGTAAGCCGGTTGCAGGATCAGATCGCTACGGATCCCATGATCGGCATTCCCATGGCGATCCTTTTGGGAATCGTCGCTATCAGTGCTCTGGGCCTTCTAGCCCACGAGCTCCTCCAATTGCGACGCCTCTCGCGACGCGCCTGGCTGCGCGCCGAAGGTCTTCGGCTTGTCGGCTCCGACCTCCAGGGTGACAGTCGCCCATTAATCAGCCAAGTTAATGCCGGTCTACCAAGCGCCGCTCCCATCCTTGCCACGCAGAGGACGTTCGAACGGCAGGACAACGACGTCCTGGCCGACGGCGAGCGCCTGCGTCTCTATGAACGCGTCGTCATCGAACCCGTCGATCGTCTTGCCTACAGGCTCGTTCTCGAAAGCTCGCGCGACATTGGCGTCCTGACGGCACTAGCACCCTATGGACTCCTGGACGGCCTCTTCGTCCTCTGGCGTACAACGATCCTCATGCGCCAGATCGCACGCCTTTATGGCGTGGCACCGAGCACGGCGACGACACTGTCCCTGTTGCGCCGATGTCTACGTAATTCGGCCATCGCCGGCCTTGCCGACGTCGCCAGCCATGCTCTCCTTGAACAGGCCGGCGCCTCGCTGGTCACTCTGCTCTCTGCCAAGGCCGGTCAGGGGGCCGGCAACGCGTTGCTCGCGGCAAGGCTCGGCCTGGAGGCGATCAAGGAGTGTCGACCTTTGCCGTTTGTAGCGACAAAGCAGCCCAGCCTGGGGCAGCTACGCAAAGCCATATTAAGCGACGAAAGGGCGGCGAACATACTTCTTCAAGACGATGAAGAGCTTGTCCGCACCAAACGCTGAACCGACACTGCACTGGTCGACCGCCGAAGACGACGCCGCCTGCGGCAGGCTGATCGGCATAACGCTGCGGGCGGCACCTTATCGACGCGCACTCGCGCGGGCCATGCCATTCATCGCCAACGACGCCCCCATGCACATCCCTAGCCAACATCAGCGGATCATCGCCTGCGCCGGCCAGCAGATCATTGGTGCGGCTCAGTTCGCGCCTGAGGCCGGCTACCTGGATTATCTTTTCGTCACCCCTGCTCACCAGGGACAGCGGCTCGGAGCCCGACTGCTGCGAGAGGTGGAGCACCACGCCAAGCAGCCGCTGCGCCTCGTCGTCCTTTCCATCAACAAGCCGGCTCGCCGGTTCTATGAGCGAGCCGGCTATGTCATTGAGCGACGAGAGAGAGAGGATGACTGGTACGGCCAGCGCGTCGTCTGGATCACCATGGCTTACCGTACCCGCCCAGCATCTAGCCTGAATATTCCAATCAGGCGCGAAGCTGATCCGCCTCCGACGCACCCGGCGTAACCGGCACGGGCATTTTGTCGAGCAGCTCCCGAGGAACGACGTGCCAGAACTTCGGCAACTCGAGGTCCCAATCGTGCAGCAGCTTGCTCGCCCTCGCGCTGCCGCTAGCCTCGGCATGCTCGGCGATCACCTTCTTGAGGATCTCGATATAATGTGGAACCTCGAGCCGATGATAGACGACCATGTCCGTGTTGACCAAGCGCCCGAAATTTCCCTGGCTGTCATAAACAAAGGCCTGGCCGCCACTCATGCCGGCACCGAAATTGTCGCCGACCTGTCCTAGTATGACCGCGATGCCGCCGGTCATATACTCACAGCCGTTATCGCCGCAGCCCTCGACGACCGTAACCGCGCCCGAGTTACGGACGGCGAAACGCTCGCCAGCCCTGCCCGCAGCAAAGAGTTTGCCAGCCGTAGCGCCATAGAGGCATGTATTGCCGATAATGACATTGTCGCTCGCGACGAGCGGCGAGCGCACCAGCGGCCGGACGACGATCGTGCCGCCTGAGAGCCCCTTGCCCACATAGTCGTTGGCATCGCCAAAGACCTCGAGCTTCAGCCCCTGAACAGCCCATGCCCCCAGCGACTGACCGGCCGAGCCTCGCAGCCGGACGGTAATATGCCCGGGCACCAGCTTGTCCATGCCATAACGACGCGTGATGTGCGCCGAAAGTCTCGTGCCGACCGCGCGATGCACGTTGCGCACGTTATACTGGAGTTGCATCTTCTCGCCTTCCTCCAGCATCGGACGCGCATCCTTGACCATCTGCGCATCGAGGGTGTCCGGCACCTCGTTGCGCTTGGCGATCGAGCAAAAGCGCGTATGCGGCCCTGGATCGACCTGCGTGAGGATCGGATTGAGATCGAGATCGTCGAGATCTTCCCGGCCTCGGCTCACCTGCTTCAGAAGATCGGTGCGACCGACGGCTTCCTCGATCGAGCGGAGGCCGAGGGAGGCAAGGACCTCCCGCGTCTCCTCGGCGATGAAGCTCATCAGGTTGACGACTTTCTCCGCGTTGCCGGTGAATTTCTGCCGGAGATCATCACGCTGCGTGCACACGCCGACCGGACAGGTGTTGGAGTGGCATTGGCGAACCATGATGCAACCCATCGCGACGAGCGAAAGGGTGCCGATCCCGTATTCCTCGGCGCCGAGCAGCGCGGCGATGACGATGTCACGACCGGTCTTCAGGCCGCCATCGGTTCGCAGGACCACGCGGTGGCGCAACCGGTTGAGGGTGAGGACCTGATTGGCTTCGGTCAGGCCCAGTTCCCAAGACGTGCCTGCAAACTTGATCGACGTTTGCGGCGAGGCTCCGGTGCCGCCGACATGCCCGGAGATAAGGATCGTGTCCGCCTTCGCCTTGGCGACGCCGGCCGCGATCGTGCCGATACCGCTCTCCGACACCAGTTTGACGCAGACCCTGGCGTCAGGATTGATCTGCTTCAGGTCATAGATGAGCTGAGCCAGATCCTCGATGGAGTAGATATCGTGATGCGGCGGCGGGCTGATCAGGGTGACGCCCTTTGTCGCGTGTCGCAGGCGTGCGATCTCGACTGTCACCTTGAAGCCGGGCAGTTGTCCGCCCTCGCCCGGTTTTGCACCCTGCGCGACCTTGATCTCGATCTCGCGGGCGGCATTCAGATACTCCGCCGTTACCCCGAATCGACCTGATGCCACCTGCTTGATCGGCGAATTCGCGTTGTCGCCGTTAGGCCGCGGCGTGAAGCGCTCCTTGCCCTCGCCGCCCTCGCCGCTATCGGCCTTGGCGCCGATCCGGTTCATAGCGATAGTCAAAGTCTCATGCGCCTCGGGCGACAATGCGCCGAGCGACATCCCGGGTGTCACGAAGCGCTTGCGGATCTCGGTGATGCTCTCGACTTCGTCCAGCGGCACCGGCGCGCGCTCGCGCCTAAAGTCGAGCAGATCGCGGATCGAAATCGGCTCCTGCGCGTAGACGAGTTCCGCGTACCGTTTATAGGCCTGATAGCTGTCGCCGGCCACGGCCTCTTGCAGCTGGTGGATCAGCCTCGCCTCGTAGGCATGAACCTCGCCGCCACGACGATAGCGGTAGAAGCCGCCAATCGCCAAAGGCGGCTCCACCTCGCCGAAGGCGACTTTGTGATTGGCGAGCATCATGTTGCGAATGCCGGTCAGGCCGATTCCGGAGATGCGCGTCGTCAACCCCGGAAAATATTCGCGACAAAGTGAGCGAGACAGGCCGACGGCCTCGAAATTGCAGCCGCCGCGATAGGAACTCAAAATCGAGATTCCCATTTTCGACATGATCTTCAACAGGCCGGCATTGAAGGCCTCGACGAAGCGCTGCAGGCATTCTTCGAGCGTAAAGCCAGGAAAGAGACCTCTCTTGTGCCGGTCGGCGATCGCTGCCTCAGCGAGGTAAGGATTGAGCGCTGTCGTGCCGACGCCGATCAGAACGGCGGCGTAGTGGACATCCAGGCACTCGCCACTCCGCACCGTTATGGAACTGAAGCTGCGCAGACCGCGTCGCACCAGGTGGCTATGCACGGCACTGGCAGCCAGAATCATCGGCATCGGCGCACGCGCGCCAGAGACCGCCTCATCGCTCAGGACGAGATCGCGGCAACCCGCGCGCACGGCCTCTTCCGCTTCCTGACGGATGCGTTCCAGCGCCTCGCCCAGTGAAGCATTGTCGCTGGCCTGGAAGGTGCAGTCGATCGTCCGGATGTCATCGCCGAAATACTCGACAAGGGCCGTCATCTCCGTGCTCGTCAGCACGGGGCTTTCGAGTTCCAGGATCCGCGTCTGGCTCGGATCCTCGGACGCGATATTGCCGAGATTGCCGATGCGCGTCTTGATGCTCATGACCCGCCATTCCCGCAGCGGATCGATAGGCGGGTTGGTCACCTGGCTGAACTGCTGCCGGAAGAAATGGTGAAGACCGCGATACTTCGATGAGAGAACCGCCAGCGGCGTGTCGTCTCCCATCGAGCCCAGGGGCTCCTTACCTTCCATCACCATGGGATGGAGGATGAGCTCCAAGTCCTCGACCGTCAGCCCATACAGCCTCTGGCGGCGCTTGAGTTCGCCCCGTTCCATCTGCGAGATGGTCGGCGTCCGGTCGGCCGAGAGATCGCTCAGACGCGTGATGTTCTCGATCCATTTGGAGTATGGCTTGAGCCCCGCCAGATAGTCTTTCAGCTCGTGGTCGCTGTAGAACTTGCCCTCGTGCAGGTCGACGGCGATCGACTCGCCAGGTCCGACCCGGCCCTTTTCCGCAATCTCGCTTTCATCCAGGGGGACCATGCCGGTCTCGGAACCGACGACCAGCAGACCGTCCGTGGTACGAGAATAGCGCAAGGGCCGCAGACCATTACGATCCAGGCCGGCGACAACCCAGCGCGAATCCGCGGCACATAGCGCTGCTGGTCCGTCCCACGGTTCCATGACGCAATTGCAGTAGTTGAATAGGTCCCGATGAGCATCGGGCATGGCGATCTTGTTCGACCATGCGGGCGGAACCAGCAGGGTCTTGACCAGCGGCAGCTTCCGCCCGGCCTGGATCAGAACCTCGACGACCGCATCCAGGGCCGAGCTGTCCGAACTGCCCGGCCGGATGACCGGCTTCACGTCCTCGTTATGCTCGCCGAAGGCCTCGGCGAACATGCGTGTCTCGTGGCTCGTCATCCAATTGACGTTGCCCCTGAGCGTGTTGATCTCGCCATTGTGGGCGAGCACGCGGAAAGGCTGGGCCAAGCGCCAGGAAGGCAGGGTGTTGGTGGAGTAGCGCTGATGGAACACGGCAAAGGACGAGACGAAACGCTCGTCCAGGAGGTCAGGATAGAATGCCGAGAGCGACTCCGCGAGGAACAGTCCCTTATAGATGACTGAGCGGCACGAGAGCGAGCAGATGTAGAATTCGGTGATGTTCTCGGCAAGCGCCAGATGCTCGACACGGCGGCGAATGATGTAGAGATCGCGCTCGAACGCTTCCTCGTCTTTGCCGGCGGGGTTGCCGATCAGGATCTGCTCGATTTCCGGCCGCGTCGCCTGGGCCTTTTCGCCAAGGACGCTCGTGTCGACGGGAACCTGGCGCCAGCCGCGGATCGAATAGCCAAAATGCAGCAGCTCGCTCTCCACGAGCGCCCGGCAGGTCTCCTGCTGAGAGAAACTGTTGCGAGGAAGGAACACCATCCCAACGGCGATCCGGTCGCCAGCACCAAGCGGGCCCTTGATCTGGTCACGGAAAAAATCCTGCGCGATCTGGATATGGATGCCCGCCCCGTCGCCCGTCTTACCGTCGGCGTCCACGGCACCCCTGTGCCAGACCGCCTTGAGGGCTTGAATGCCCTTTAAGACGACCTCGCGCCTGGGCTTGCCATCAATCGCCACCACGCAGCCGACACCGCAGGCATCGCGCTCCAGCTCCAGGTCATCCATCCCAGTGGCGTGGAGATGTGCCAGGTTGCGGCCGTAGGCTTCGACGAATTCCCGACCACTCTCGCTCTTCGTCATCGTCATCTCCTCAGGAAGCAAGAGCCATCGGCACATCATCGACCGCTTCAACGCGGCCCTCGAGATAACGATGGATCGCCGCGGCTGCGTCACGACCATCCCGCACGCCCCACACCACCAGCGAGGCGCCGCGGACGATATCGCCGCCGGCAAATACCCCGGGCAGGCTCGTCATCATGGTGGTCCAATCGATCGTCAGGGTGCCCCAGCGCGTGACTTTGAGCGCATCCTCGCCGAACATTGCCGGAAGATCCTCGGGATCGAAGCCCAGCGCCTTGATGACGAGGTCGGCCGCATGACGTTCGTTCGAACCAGGCACAACCTCCGGCATCTGCCGTCCCGTGGAATCGGGCGCGCCCAGGCGCATGCGGTGCGCGCGCACGGCCTCGACCCGGCCTTCGCCTAGAAAAGCTTCTGGTGCGGAGAGCCAGACGAACTCGACGCCTTCCTCCTCGGCGTTCTTCACCTCCCGCATCGAGCCCGGCATATTGGCTTTGTCGCGCCTGTAAAGGCACTTAACGGACTTGGCTCCCTGGCGGATCGAGGTCCGCACGCAATCCATGGCCGTGTCGCCACCGCCGATGACGACGACATGCTTGCCCGCCGCGTTCAGCGTGCCATCCACGAAGGATGGGACGTCGTCGCCCATACCCATGCGATTGGATGCCGTCAGGAAATCGAGCGCCGCGACGACGCCCTTGAGGGCAGCCCCCGGCACCTGGATATCTCGGGCGCGGTAAACGCCCGTGGCAATGAAGACAGCGTCATACCGTTGGCGTAGTTCGGCAAAGCTCGGGCCGTTCTCCCCGATGCCGGCATTCAAATGAAAACGGATGCCCGATTGTCTGAAGTACTCGTTCCGCCGCTCGACGATGTCCTTCTCGAGCTTGAAGCCCGGGATGCCATACATCAAAAGGCCGCCCGCGCGATCGTAACGATCATAGACGTCCACTGCGTAGCCAAGCTTGCGCAGTTGTTCCGCAGCCGCCAGTCCAGCAGGCCCCGCACCGATCACCGCCACAGACGCACTACGCTCCCGGACTGGCTTCACGGGCTTGACCCAGCCGCGCTCAAACGCAGTATCCGTGATGTATTTCTCGACCGATCCGATCGTAACCGTGCCGTGCCCGGCCTGCTCGATGACACAGTTCCCTTCGCACAGCCTGTCCTGGGGACAGATGCGGCCACAGATCTCGGGCAGGTTATTCGTTGCCGAACTCAACTCGTAGGCTTCTTCAAGCCGGTCTTCGGCCGTCAGCTTGAGCCAGTCGGGAATGTTGTTGTGGACGGGGCAGTGCACTTGGCAGAATGGCACACCGCATTGCTCGCACCGGGATGCCTGCTGTCCCGCCCGCTCGGACGAGAACTGCCCGTAAATCTCTTTGAAATCGTCCCTGCGTTCGGCCACGGTTCGCTTGTCGGGCATTCGTTGCTCGATAGAGACGAATTGCATCATCTTCGACGCCATGAACCCTCCACGCAGACACGTAGCGAGGCCCCTGCTGAACAAGGGCCTTCTTCAGCGCTACAAACTGGAAGGTTTATAGAACCCGGCGAAAAGCGACGTCCACCTTCGAATTGCCCGAACGTTCAGCATTGGGACTAAAAAATGAACCGAGGAGAAAAGAAAAAGGATTCCCGGCGAGTTAGTCGTAATATCGTCCCGTTTTGATACTAGATTGCCGAGTGACGGAAATGCTTGGCTCTTGGCGCTAGATATGCCGGGACGATGGCTTCCAGGGGCGTCGGCGCTAGCCCTAGATCGCTCAAGCCAGCCGCACCATCGGCCACGACATTATCCAGGCGCAACAGCAAGAGTTGATCGCGGGTGAATGGTGGCTCCGGAAGTAACTCGAAGAGGCGCGCCTCGATCTCGGCAATGCTCCAAGGCAGATTGAGGAGCAACCGACGCCTGCCCAAAAGCCTGAGCAGATATTCGAGAAGCTCCTTGAACGTGTAGATGTTCGGGCCACCCAACTCATAGACTTGGCCGTCGACAGCATGGCCGTCGAGTGCCTTGACGATCGCGTCGGCAACATCGCCGACATAGACGGGCTGGAAACGCATCGTCCCCCCGCCGATGAGAGGCAGAGCCGGGGCAAACCGCGTCATTCTGGCGAATTTATTAAGAAACTGGTCCTCAGGTCCAAACAGAATGGACGGGCGGAGGATGACGACCTCGGGACCCGACTGCAACGCACTGGCTTCGCCCTCGGCCTTGGTCCGCGCATAGCGCGAACGTGACGCCGCGTCCGCGCCGATCGCTGACATCTGCACGAAGCGCGTGGCCCCGCCGGCACGCGCCGCCGCCCCGATCACACCGGGAAGCCTTGCCTGGAGGCGTTCGAAATCACCGTGCAGGATGCCGATGAGGTTGACCACAAAATCCGCGCCCTCCACGGCGCGCGCGATCGAAGCCTCGCTCAAGGAGGTCGGCATCGCGACGATCTGACCGACCTCACCCAACGGACGCAATTGGTAAGTCGTGCCCACATCGCGCGCGGGAACCCGGATCGTAGCCCCGCGCGCGGCCAAGCGACGGATTAGATGTCGTCCGATGAACCCCGACCCACCAAAAACTGTGACGACCTTACCGCGCATCACGCATCTCCCGCGATCATTTCGAACCCCGCCGTCACGAGACCGCGTGGCGCGGGCTAATCTAGAGCGTTGCGAGCGACAAAGGAACTGGCGACGCCCCGTTGACGCCGCGTCGCGAAGACCCTACACACCGGACGCCGTTGGCCCAGGTGGCGGAATTGGTAGACGCACCAGCTTCAGGTGCTGGCGCTCGCAAGGGCGTGGAGGTTCGAGTCCTCTCCTGGGCACCAATACTGACGGCGAGGTCTGATTTCCCTCCATGCTGCTACCTGGCTGGAGGCCGACCTTAAAAGCCATCATGCGGGACGAAGAATGGTCTACAGGCTGCATGAAGGCGACATCCCCGGCGATCTGTCGCTGGGCCAGGTCATCGCCGTCGACACCGAGACGATGGGCCTATCCACCAGCCGGGACCGACTTTGCCTCGTCCAATTGAGCGACGGCAACGGCCAAGCCCACTTGGTCCGCTTCCCGGCCGGCGGGGGCTACGAAGCACCGAACCTCAAGGCACTGCTGGCGGACCCGGGACGGCTAAAGCTTTTTCATTTTGCCCGCTTTGACCTTGCCGCCATCAAAGCTTATCTCGGCATCGACGCTGCGCCCGTCTATTGCACCAAGATCGCTTCGCGCCTCGTTCGGACCTATACCGACCGACACGGACTGAAGGAACTTTGCCGCGAGCTCCTGGGTGTCGACGTGTCCAAACAAGAACAAAGCTCTGACTGGGGCTCCGCGGATCTCTCCGACTCGCAACTCCGGTATGCCGCTGCAGATGTCCTCTATCTTCATCGCCTGCGCGAGCGCCTCGATATAATGTTGGCGCGTGAAGGCCGCGCTGATTTGGCGCAGCGCTGCTTCGAATTCCTTCCCACGCGAGCTGCCCTCGACCTTTCAGGTTGGGCGGAAACAGACATTTTCGCCCATTCGTAGAAATTTCGCGCCGGCGCGATGCTTCTACGCACAGCGGCCGACCGCAAATTACGTGCCAATCCCAAGCGTCGATTGACGATTGTACGGTCCCCACTCATACTCTTGCTATCGGACGCGCAGAGGGGCGCGGGCTGCCCTTGCAATGGTCGCTAAGAGGGGCCAGCACGCAGAGGAAATCAGGGATCGAGGATGACGGCTGATCGGATCGCCGATCTGCAGAGCGCGCACGCGAAGCAGACGCAGCGGGAGCTGGACTGGCTCGAAAGCGGACAACGCGTTATCGAAGCGGAAGCCCAGGCGTTGCTCCTAATGGGCCGCTCGCTTGGGCGCGACTTCACGGCTGCCGTCGACCTTCTCCAGGGCATCAAGGGGCGCGTGGTTGTCACCGGCATGGGCAAAAGTGGCCATGTCGGCCGGAAGATCGCGGCGACGCTTGCATCGACGGGCACGCCCGCCATGTTCGTTCACCCCGCCGAGGCCAGTCATGGCGATCTCGGCATGATCACGAATGCTGATGCAATTCTGGCACTCTCTAATTCTGGCGAAACAGCTGAACTCCGCAATTTGCTGCTTTACGCCAAACGTTTCGAGATACCGTTGGTTGCGATCGTCGGACGGCGTCAGAGCACGCTAGCTGAGGCGGCGTGGGTGACCTTGCCGCTACCACAGGTCAATGAAGCCTGCCCGCTGGGACTGGCTCCGACGACCTCGACCACGGCGACGCTTGCCCTCGGCGACGCTCTGGCGGTCGCGCTCCTGGAGAATCGCGGGTTCACAGCGCGCGACTTCGCGATCTTTCACCCTGGGGGTAAGCTTGGAAGCCAACTCGTCCGTGTGGAGGAGTTGATGCATCGCGGCGACGAAGTTCCGTTGGTAAGCCCCGACACGCTCATGCGCGAAGCGTTCTTCGTCATGACGGATAAGCGCATGGGTTGCGTCGGCGTGAGCGATGACGAGGGACGCCTTGTCGGAATCGTCACCGATGGCGATGTCCGGCGGCAGATGTCGAACGACATCCTGGATCAGCAGGTCGGCGCCTTGATGACCCGTGCGCCTGCTACTATCGATGCTCGGGCGCTTGCCGTCGAGGCGATGGCGATGATGAACAACGGCCCTCGCCCCAAGACCGTGCTTTTTGTGACCGACGGCAGGACAAAGAGCGACAGACCGGTCGGCATACTCCATCTCCACGACTGTTTGCGGGCAGGCATAGCTTAAGCATGAAAAGAGCCCTTTTCTCGCCACCTTGGCTGCCGATGCGAATTTCATGTGTAGAAGCAATTCCAACAAAGAAGGCGAGATCGATGCACTGGTCGAACAACGTTGCGAAGTTGACCTGCGGCACCGCTTTCATCGCCGTTGCAAGCTTGGGACTTGCCCCACTGGCGAAGGCGCAACTCGCCCAAGGCACGCAGTCGAAGGCGCCGATTGAGATCACCTCGGACCAGTTGACGGTCGATCAGGACAAGCAGATCGCGACCTTCACCGGCAACGTCGATGGCGTTCAGGGCGATGCCACGTTGAAAGCGGATGTCATGCGCGTCTATTACGTGCAGCAATCCGCTAACGGACAGGGCACCCAAGACAAGACCAACAATGGTGCTGCCACTTCCGGTTCGGCATCGGGGAATCAGAACATTCGCCGGATCGAAGCCGATGGTAATGTCATCATCTCTCAACCCGACCAGAACGCGACCGGCGACCACGGTGTCTACGAGGTACCGGAAGCCAAGGTCACGCTTATCGGCAACGTGGTGATTACCAATAAAGGCAATGTCGTCCGCGGCGGCAGGGCGGTCATGGACATGAATACGAACATCTCGACCGTCTATCCCGCCGAGACCGGCAAGACGCCTACCAGGACCCAGCGCGTTCGCGCTGTCTTCCAGAATGACAGCGCGAACGGAGCATCCTCCAACAAGCAGGGTAGCCAATGACGGCGACCGTCGTGGGCAACGATCAGGCCATCGACCGGCGCTGGCGCGCGTCACCCGGCGCCAAGGGGGAGCCTGCGGCACCCGGCGGCGTCGATCTCCCCTGCCTGAGGGTGGAGCATGTCAGCAAGCGTTATGGCGGGCGGATTGTCCTGCACGATGTCAGTGTCATGCTCCAGCGCGGCGAAGCCATCGGGCTTCTGGGTCCCAACGGTGCTGGCAAGACGACGACATTTTATATTGCCATGGGGCTGATCGCCGCTGATCGCGGCCGCGTCATGCTCGAAGGCGTCGATGTGACCCGGACCCCGATGCACCGGCGCGCACGCCTCGGGCTAGGCTACCTGCCTCAAGAAGCCTCCATCTTCCGCGGCATGAGCGTCGGCGACAATGTGCTAGCTGTCCTCGAATTGCACGAGCCGAACAGAACAGCCCGGTTTGACCGGCTGCGCGCGCTCCTCGATGAATTCGGGCTTAGCCATCTCATCCACGCACCTGCCCTGTCGCTCTCAGGCGGCGAACGGCGCCGGGTCGAGATTGCCAGGGCACTTGCCTCAAACCCACGCTACATTCTGCTCGATGAGCCGCTAGCCGGCATCGACCCCATCAACGTCGCCGAAATCCGCGATCTCGTGGCCCACCTCAAGGAGCGTGGCATCGGCGTCCTGATCACCGACCATAACGTACGCGATACGCTCGAGATCATTGATCGCGCCTACATCCTTCATGACGGCCGCGTGCTGAAGGAAGGCTCACCCTCTGACATCGTTGCAGATCCCATGGTTCGCCAAGTGTATCTCGGCGATCGCTTCACGCTTTAGAACGAGCATCCCACCCGATGGCGTTAGGGCTCCGTTTCGACGTTCGGCAAAGCCAAGGTTTGGTTCTGACGCCTCAACTCCAACAGGCGATCAAACTCCTTCAGCTTTCCAACATCGAGCTCTCCAACGTCGTCGATCGCGAATTGTCGGAAAATCCCTTTCTCGCGCGTCATGAGAGTGCACCGGAGCAACGTGCCACCCCGCCGGAGAGGGAGCCAAACCTTGACGGCATGGCTACCCTCAAGCCTGGACGCGACGGGGCTGATGACGGCTGGTCACAGCCGGCGACGGCCAGTGCTAGCGACTCACGCCTACGCCTTTCACGAAACGGTGGCCGCGGCTTTGAGGAGGGCGAGCCGGCATTCGATGCGCGACTGAGCAAGGCCAAGACGTTAGCTGATCACGTACGCGAGCAGATCAGTGGATTCCCCGCACCGGAAACCAGTCGGAAGATCGCCCATCTTCTCGTCGATTATCTCGACGAGGATGGCTATCTGCGCGATGCGGATCGAGATATCGCTGATCAGCTGCAGCTCAAAGAAGAGGGCATCAAGGCAGCACGTCTGATCATCCAAGGCTGCGATCCCCCCGGCATCGGTGCGATCGATCTTGCTGATTGCCTGGCAATCCAATTGCGCGACAGAAATCGCTTTGACCCCGCGATGGCTACGCTCGTCAACAACCTGCCGCTCGTCGCGCGGGCGGATTTCACGGCATTGCAGCGACTCTGTCAGGTTGATGCCGAAGATGTCCGCGACATGATCCTAGAACTCAAGCTTCTCGATCCCCGACCTGGCTCGTCGTTCGCGCCGCGCGCCGAGCCAATCGACGCCATTCCCGATATCGTTGTGATGCAAGGCCGACTTGGCCAATGGCGAATCGAGCTCAATGAATCGACGTTGCCCCGGGTCCTTGTAGATCGCCGGTACTATGCCGATCTATCGAACGTCACGACGTCGCGACGTGATCGTGAGTTCATGAGCGAGCGGTATCAGGCGGCAACCTGGCTCGCCAAGGCGCTCGATCAGCGAGCCAAGACATTGTTGAAGGTAGCAAGTGCGATATTTGAACGCCAATCAGCGTTCCTGGAGAGCGGAGCTCACCATCTAAGACCACTGGTGCTAAGAGACATCGCCGAGGCGACTGGGCTTCATGAGAGCACTGTCAGTCGGGCGACTGCCGACAAGTTTGCCTCAACACCAAGAGGTACATTCCCGCTACGCTACTTCTTTACAACGGCGATTGCCGGCACGAGTGGCGCGGAGATGCACAGCGCCGAGGCGATCAGGCAGCGCATCAAGCGGATGATCGAAGCCGAAGATCCGATCAACGTGCTCTCGGACGACCAAATCGTCGAATCTCTCAAGCAGGTCGGGGTGGCGATCGCGCGCAGGACGGTCGCGAAATATCGCGAATCTCTAGGCATCGCCTCCTCAGTACAACGCAGACGCAGCAAGGCCTTACAGGCATGATTTTTTCTAGATATGTTCTCATTGTCGTGACTGTCGGAACGACCATTTTGGCACTCCTCGACAGGGCGCGGAGCCAACGATGACACGACTGGAAGAACTGGTTACGTGCGACCGGATCGTCTGTGGCCTTGAGGCAAACAATAAGAGTGGATTGTTGCATGAAGTTGCGCATATCGCAGCCGAAAGAACCGGAATAGCGGCCGCCCGGATTGAGGACGCTTTGCTTGAACGAGAACGCCTTGGAACGACGGGGCTAGGCGGTGGGATCGCAATCCCTCATGCGCGCATTCCCGAACTGCCCGAGTTGACCGGTTTCTTCGTTCGTCTCAACCGGCCTATCGATTTCGACGCTGTAGACGCAGAGCCGGTCGACCTCATCTTCGTGCTGCTTGCTCCTGAAGAAGCAAGGGTCGATCATCTTAAAGCTCTGGCGCGTATCGCCCGCATTCTGCGGGACGGGCAGCTTTGCAACACGCTCAGATGCAGCGAGGACCGCGAGGCAGTGCATGGCCTGCTGACGAAAAAAGCGGACCCCATCAGCTCCACCCAACCGCGCGGCTGACATATGGCAGGCCCTTGAGCGCGACCGACGATGCCCAACCGCCTTCCACGTCAGTGATCAATGCCGCCGTCGCGGTCCAATGGCTGGGTAGCGGCATTCTTCTGTTGGGGCCGTCAGGGAGCGGCAAGTCCGATCTGGCTCTGCGAATAGTCGAGGGTGGCGGGAGGCTGATCGCAGATGACCTCGTTCGTCTCACTAAATGCGACGGACAGCTTCACGCCACGGCTGTGGCACTGCCCGGCCACATCGAGTTGCGCGGGCTAGGCATCTTCAAAGTGGCTCATCAGGCGAGCCATCCTCTTCATCTCTCGGTTCAGCTGCAGAGCAGGAAACAAGGAAGCAGCGTCGAACGACTGCCGAATCTAGACCACCTCAAGCTCCTGGGGGTGCCTTTGCCAACGATCATGCTTGACCCTTTTGAGGTTTCTGCGCTGGCCAGGTTGAAGGTCGTGTTGCGAGCGAGGCGAGTCGATAATGGGCATTGAGGCCGAACACGAGGCCCCGGCGCTAAATCGAGTCGTGATTGTCACAGGCATGTCGGGCGCCGGGCTGAGCAGCAGTCTCAAATGCCTGGAGGATCATGGCTTCGACGTCATCGACAATTTGCCGATTCCTCTCTTCAAGGCCCTCATCAACGCCAAGGAGCCATTTTCCTCTCCTCTGGCGATCGGCATTGCCAGTCGGACACGCGGCCTCGTGCCAACGCAATTTTGTGCCGATCTCGCGACGTTGCGTCGGGATCAGCGGTTGGAGCTGACGATGCTCTTCCTGGATTGCCAGGACGAGGTGTTAAGGCGCCGCTTCACCGAGACGCGCCGCCGCCATCCGCTCACCGGCGACGAACCAGTAATGGATAGCATCGCACGGGAACGGTCCCTTCTGGCGCCCCTCAAGGTAGCGGCCGATCTCCGCTTCGACACCACATCGACGCTCGTCAGTGAACTGCGTACTTGGCTCGGCAGCCATCTTAGCCTCGCAGATCGCCCTCCCTTGACCATCACGCTCGTCTCCTTCGCCTACCGCCATGGACTGCCACAAGAGGCCGACCTTGTTCTGGATGCGCGGTTTCTCCGCAATCCTTATTATGTGCAGGAGTTGCGCGATCAGACGGGATTGATGGATACCGTGCAGGCCTACGTCCGCGCCGATCCGGATTTCGGGGGCTTCTGGAGCAATCTTCAGGCCCTGTTGCTGCCCTTGCTGCCGCGGTTCAAGGCGGAAGGAAAAAGTTATCTTACCATCGCCATTGGCTGTACAGGGGGCCAGCATCGGTCCGTCTTCATTGCCCAGTTGCTGGGGCTTTGGCTGACTGAAGAGGGATGGCCAGCAAACATAATCCATAGAGAACTCAATCGCACAGCCTTCCGTCACCAGCCAGGCATGGCTGTCGACGCCCAGGGGACTCCTCGATGATCGGACTAGTACTTGTCACTCACGGCCAGCTCGCCGATGCGTTCGTCGCTGCGCTTGAGCATGTGGTAGGCCCACAAAGCCAGATCCAAACCGTCTGCATCGGCGCAGACGACGATGTCGAACAGCGACGGCAGGATATCGTCGAAGCGGTACGTGCCGTCGATCTAGGCGATGGCGTCATCATCCTGACGGATATGTTCGGCGGCACGCCCTCCAATCTTGCTATCTCGACGATGGAGCGCGCCGGCGTGGAAGTCATTGCGGGCGCCAACCTTCCAATGCTGATCAAACTGGCGACTATTCGCAACACCGAGCCACTGGATACCGCCGTCTTGGCCGCCCAGGAGGCTGGCCGAAAATATATCAATATCGCGAGCAAACTTCTCCTGGTAGAGCGCTGATTGCGATCAAAAATCTCGGGCCAGACTAGATGGGTGAATCGACGATCTATAAGGACGTCACGATCGTCAATCGGCGCGGGCTGCATGCCCGCGCCGCCGCCAAATTCGTCAAGGCTGCCGACCGATTCACTTCTAGTATCGCCGTTCAGGTAACCGACGATATCCGCGCCTCGGGCACGTCGATCCTGGGCCTCATGATGCTCGCAGCGTCGACGGGAACAGTTATCAAGATTTCAGCGACGGGCGCAGATGCCGAGCAGGCAGTAGACACGCTGGCCGGGCTTGTGGAACGCGGTTTCGACGAGGAATAAAAAAGAGGGGGAGATGTCGCAACCGCGACCCAATCTTGCCCATAGCATATAAAACATGCTTTATATGCGCCGGCCCGTTTTGGTGCCGTAGAGGGGCGCTATCCGCAGCCTCGAGTCTATCCAGTTTTGAGATGATGAGCCCATGAGCGAGTTCAAGGACTATCACGTCGCCGACGCCTCGCTGGCCCCCTGGGGCCGCCGCGAGATCGCGATCGCCGAGACAGAAATGCCCGGGCTCATGGCCTTGCGGGCCGAGTATGGCGCCAGCAAGCCTCTGCAAGGTGCCCGTATCGCGGGCTCGCTGCATATGACGATCCAGACGGCGGTCCTAATCGAGACGCTCGTCCATCTCGGCGCCGAGGTCAGATGGGCATCGTGCAATATTTTCAGCACTCAGGATCATGCGGCGGCGGCGATCGCCGCTGCGGGCATTCCCGTGTTCGCCTTCAAAGGCGAGAGCCTGCCTGAATATTGGGACTTTGCGCGCCGAATCCTGGAATGGGGCGATGGTGGCGTGCCCAACATGATCCTGGATGACGGCGGCGACGCCACCTTGTTCGTGCATCTGGGTTTGCGTGCCGAACAAGGTGACACGGCCTTCTTGAATGACGCCTCGAACGAAGAGGAAGAGGTGCTCTTTAGCCTCATCAAGAGAACTCTCACTGAGAAGCCCGGCTGGTTTGCCGAACTGGCTCGGTCGATCAAAGGAGTTTCCGAGGAAACCACGACGGGCGTGCACCGTCTCTACGAGATGCAGAAAAAGGGGCAGCTCCTCTTTCCCGCCATCAACGTGAACGACAGCGTCACCAAATCGAAGTTCGATAATCTCTATGGCTGTCGCGAGAGCCTGGTCGACGGCATTCGTCGGGCGACCGACGTCATGATGGCAGGCAAGGTGGCGACCGTCTGCGGTTTCGGCGACGTGGGCAAGGGCTCTGCGGCATCGCTCCGCAACGCTGGTGCCCGGGTGCTGGTCACCGAAATCGACCCCATCTGCGCGCTCCAGGCGGCAATGGAAGGGTATGAAGTGGTGACGATGGATGACGCGGCGCCGCGCGCCGACATCTTCGTAACCGCCACCGGCAATGTCGACGTCATCACGGTCGATCATATGCGGGCGATGAAGGATCGGGCGATCGTCTGCAATATCGGCCATTTCGACAGCGAAATTCAGATCGCCGGCTTGCGCAACCTTGCGTGGCATGAAGTCAAGCCGCAGGTCGACGAAGTCGAGTTTCCTGATGGCCACCGGATCATCCTTCTGGCCCAGGGTCGTCTAGTCAATCTCGGCTGCGCTACCGGCCATCCGAGCTTCGTGATGTCGGCGTCCTTCACCAACCAGACGCTGGCGCAGATCGAGCTCTGGTCGAATCAGAGCAGCTATGAGAAGAAGGTCTATGTCCTGCCGAAGCGGCTGGATGAAAAGGTCGCGGCGCTGCACCTGGAAAAGATCGGCGTGAAGCTGACGAAGCTTACCGACAAGCAGGCAGCCTATCTCGGTCTCGACAATGCCGGCCCCTTCAAGCCCGAGGCCTATCGTTACTAGAAGGGATCGATGCAGCGGTCCTACGACATCGCGGAGTTGAGCGGCACATTAGGGCTCGCTGCCAACCTCGCCTCACGCTTACGCAATGGCGACGTCGTCCTTCTCGAGGGCGACCTCGGCATGGGGAAATCGACCTTCGCACGCGCTCTCATTCAGGCGCGAGCGGGATCGGCTATTGACGTACCGAGTCCGACATTCACGCTCGTTCAGCCTTATGATCTTGGCGATCTTTCGATTCTCCATGCTGACCTTTATCGTCTCAATGATCCGGACGAATCCAGGGAATTGGGACTGGAGGACGCGCTCGATCGGGCGGCGCTGCTGGTTGAATGGCCCGAGCGGCTGCCCGACCTCTATCATCTCGATCATCTCCGCGTGTCATTTGGCGGCGATCTTGTGAACAATTCCGATCGACGGCTCATCAACGTCGCCGGAACGCCAAGCTGGCACGCACGCATCACTGATCTCGCGCCGTGACGATTGAGCGCTTTCTCGCCCAGCACGGCTGGGAACAGGCCCGGCGCGAGGTCGTCGCTGGCGATGCGGGAGGCCGGCGCTATTTTCGCCTCGCGGTCGCCGATCGTCGAATCATCCTTATGGACGGCAGCGATGATGGGCCGATCGACCGCTTCGTCGCGATTAGCATTTGGCTGCGTGGTATCGGCCTGCATGCGCCGGCCGTTCTAGAAGCGTGCCCCAAGGAGCGCTTGGCGCTACTCGAAGATCTCGGCGACGCTACGGTCTCAAAGCAAAGCTGGCGGGAAGATGAAGAGATCGAGATTTATCGTCTTGCCGCAGAAGCCATCGCGCGGATGCAACAAGCTGAAGCACCCGCGGGTCTGCCAGTCATGTCAAATGAGCGCTTGACCGACATCGTCCAACTCTTCCTCGATATCCAACTCCCCGCGCTGGATCAGGCGGGGCGATTGGCGTTTCTGGACCTCTGGAAGGATCTTCTCCCTCATGCGACATTGGGGCAGCCGGCCTTTCTCCATCGTGACTATCACAGCCCCAATCTCGTCTGGATGCCCAAGGCTCATGGTTTTGATCGACTAGGCATATTGGATTTTCAGGATGCCTTCATTGGCCCTCCCGCCTACGATCTCGTCTCCCTGATCGACGATCCACGGCGGGACGTGCACCCTGCAGCCGCTAAAGCTGCGCACGATCAATATTTAAGTTCCCGACCGGAGTTCCGGCGCGATGACCTTGAACGCGCCATTGCGGTCCTCGGCGCGCAACGGGCACTTCGCATCTTGGCGGTCTTCACCCGCCTGAGCCTTCAAGGCAAACCAAATTATCTTGCGATGCGGCCTCGCGTG
Source organism: Arboricoccus pini (assembly GCF_900187945.1). Taxonomy (GTDB): domain Bacteria; phylum Pseudomonadota; class Alphaproteobacteria; order Geminicoccales; family Geminicoccaceae; genus Arboricoccus; species Arboricoccus pini. The sequence goes on from NZ_FYEH01000004.1 coordinate 245,783, forward strand.
ATCGGCTATTTGCGGCAGCGCCTTACCCATCCCATTCTCAGCCAGCTGCGTAGCTGGCTGAATGCACAGACGGACCTTCTCGTTTAACCGGCGCAGACTGGAATATAAGGCATGACATCGCCTAGTCTTCGTCCATGTCAAACGTCTATACGATACCGGCGCACCAGAATTTCATTCCTACTCTCATCGAAGGGTTGCAGGATCGGTTGGGTGATGATCTCGCGCGAGCGCTGATCCTACTTCCCAGCCGTCGTGCCTGCATCGCCGTTCGCGATGCTTTTCTCGCAGGCGCCGAGGGCCGGGCGATGCTTCTCCCGCGCCTTCAACCGGTCGGCGAAGCCGCGATCGAGGATGTGGCGCTGGATCCGGCGGCGGCCTGGACTCTTGCCACGCCAATTGCGCCCATCGCCCGCCTGACAACATTGACACGCCTGGTAGCAGCACAAGGGTTGACCTTTGAGCAGGCCGTCCGACTGGCGGCCGAACTTGCCAAGCTTCTGGACGAACTCGCGACGGAGGACGTGCCGATCGAAAGGCTGCGCGATGTGGTCCCCGCACATCTCGCAGCGCATTGGCAGGAATCGCTTCGTTTCCTGGACATCATCGGCGTAGCTTGGCCGGCCCTTCTCGCGGCTCGCCAGATGGTCGATCCTGCCAGCTATCGCAACCAGTTATTGAGCGCGATCACCGAGCGCCTTCGGGATCACCCGCCGCGCCATCCGGTCGTGGCCGCGGGCATGAACGGAAGCATTCCAGCCGTGGCGCGTCTGCTGAAAGTTATAGCCGCGACGGAGCGCGGCAGTGCTGTGCTCCCCGGCCTCGATCTCGAGATCGACTCTTCCGACTGGCTGGCATTAGGTCCTGGCCATCCGCAATTCGCGCTTCGAAAATTGCTAGGTATCATGGAGGTACCAAGGGAAGATGTTACTCCTTGGCTCGCGCCGGACAAAGCGCCGCCCGAGGCCCGTATCGAGCGCCTCAACCTGTTGCGTCAGGCTCTTCGCCCGGCGGAGTCCAGCGAGGCTTGGGCCGGATCGCGCCTGAACGGCCCAAAGGCCCTCGAGGGCATGACCCTTTCCGTTAGCGGCGATCTTAACGGCGAGGCCATGGAACTAGCGATTCGCATTCGCGAAGCCCTTGAGATACCAGATCGGAAGGTGGCACTGGTCACCTCGAACCGCCATCTGGCTCGCCGTGTCGCCGCCGAGCTCTCACGCTGGGGCATCATCGCCGACGACAGCGCCGGCGTACCGCTTGATCAATCTCCGCCAGGGACCTTCATGCTGTTGGCGGCGCACATGGTAGCCGAATCCGCGGCCCCCATTCGGCTGCTTTCGCTACTGAAGCATCCTCTTGCCGTCGCGGGTCAACCAAAAGGGGAACTTCGCCGAATTGTCCGCGCGATGGAGCGCTCTATCCTTCGTGGTCAACGCCCTGCGTCCGGCCTCGAAGGATTGATCGATTTTGCCAAAGCCCACGAGCCTTCGGAGGCATCAAGCGACACTCTTCAGGCGATCATAACGGTACTCGAAAGCCTTGCGACGCACGCGAAGCCGCTACAGGCGTTGATGAAAAGCGAACAGGCAGCCTTTGTCGATTTGCTCAAAGCGCATCTTGCTCTTAGCGAGTGGCTGTGTGCGGACGAAACCGGCGATCCGACCGAGCTTTGGAGCCACGAGGCCGGACGGACCCTGAACCTTTTCGTTGCCGAACTGTTCGAAGCCGCCCCCGATCTCGGCATTATCGCAACGAGTGCCTATCCAGCCATCCTAGCAGTTCTCATGGGTCAGGAAACCGTTCGTTCGCAACGCCCTGGCCATCCGAGGGTAGCGATCCTGGGTCAGCTCGAGAGCCGCTTGAATTCTGCGGACCTCGTGCTCATCGGCGGCTTGAACGAGGGCGTTTGGCCAAGGTCTGCCGATAGCGGTCCCTGGCTCAATCGGGATATGCGCCAGCAGCTTGGCTTACCCCCGGCAGAGCAGGCAATAGGCATAGCTGCGCATGATTTCGTCATGAACGCGATGGCGCCTGAGATCGTTCTCAGCCGCGCAAATAAGGACCAGGCTGGGGCCCCCACCCAACCCTCGCGCTGGCTCAGCCGGTTAACGGCCGTACTGCGTGCCAACGGTCGCCTTGAGGAGATCACGTCCGATAAAAAATATGCCTATTGGACGTCGAGTATCGACGCGCCCAAGGGAATAGCCTGGCCCGCCCCCATCCGCCGCCCCAGCCCTCGTCCGCCGGTCAAGGCGCGGCCGAGGGTCTACTGGGCTACTCATCTCCAAGAACTCGTCCGCGATCCTTACCAGCACTATGCTCGTCGCATTCTTAATCTTCGCGAGCTCGACCCGATCGACGCGGAGCCCGGGCCTCTGGAACGGGGTCAGGTTATTCATGCAGCGATCGATCGGTTCTTGCGCGAATATCCAACCGGGCAACTCCCAGACGACGCACAAGAGCGTCTGCTGGCCATCGGCCGGACGACTTTTGCAACCCTTGCCGCAGAGCCGCGAATCGCTGTCTTGTGGTGGCCCCGGTTCAAGGCCATCGCTGAATGGTTTGTAACCCAGGAACGCGAGCGGCGGGGAGTGGTCGCCCGCGTCCTGACCGAGATCGAAGGCGAAATCGTCATCCCAAGTGCGAATGGCGAACTGCCCGGAATAAGGATCAAGGCGCGGGCCGATCGCATCGAACTCGGGAAAAGCGGCGCCATTTCCATTGGCGATTACAAGACCGGGGTCCTCCCGAGTAACACGGACATCCGCACCGGCCGGGCTCCACAGCTTCCGGTTGAAGCCGCTATTGCGCGCTCCGGCGGATATCCGGGCATTGAGGGAGAGGATCTGGCGGAGCTGACCCTGTGGGGACTCCGAGGCGGCGAGCCCGCGGGCGAGATCGTCAATCCCACGATGAGCAGCCGAAAGGCGATCATGACTGCCGACGAACTGGCCGGCCGCGCCAGAAACTGGCTGGAGCGCCTGACCGCCTATATCGAAGATCCCCTTACCAGCTATGCGCCGACGCCGCGTCCGGAGATCGCACGCCGAGGCGATGGGTACGAGCATCTGGCCCGGCTCGGCGAATGGTATGGTACGGACGTCCCATCGGATGCCGACGGAGAAGATCCATGACGGGCTCCTCGTCGCGCATACGGCCCACACCTGAGCAGATGCGATCTGCCGATCCGAAGCATTCTGTCTGGGTCACGGCCAATGCCGGGACGGGCAAGACGCGCGTGCTATCGGATCGCATCCTGCGTCTTCTACTAGCCGGCGCACGCCCGGAATCCATCTTGGCAATTACCTTCACGAAAGCGGCGGCAGCGGAAATGATCGCGCGTGTCGAAGCGGTCCTTTCGCGCTGGGCGACGATGCCGGACGAACGCGAACTCACGCTCGAACTTGCCGATCTGAGCGACGAAGAGGTGCATCTTCAGCGCGTCCGGCAAGCCCGCCGACTCTTTGCGCAGGTGCTGGACCTGCCAAAGGGCCTGCCGATCATGACGATCCATGCTCTATCCACCGCGCTTTTGCGGCGCTTTCCCATTGAAGCCGGCGTCGCGCCGCATTTCGAGACGATCGACGATCGTACAGCCAGCGAAATGATGATCGAGGCGCGGGAGGAAATATTGACGCTGGCACAAAACGACGATGGCCCGCTGGCCCGCGCCCTCGACGTCTTGGCGACAAGCCTGAGCGAGACCAGTCTCACCTCGGCCATTCAGGAAATGCTCGACCAGCGGGTCCGTCTTGAGCGTGCGCTCGAGCGCCACTCCGATCTCGACGATCTCATCGCAAGCATCTATCGGCGTCTCGACGCCGACCCAACGCTTCAACCCGCGGACATTCTTCTGCGTGCCTGTCGCGACGGCGAATATGACGCGGAAGGATTGGCGCAACTGGTGGCTGCCCTGCGAACTGGCAGCAAGACGCAACTCTCGGCTGCGGTCGAGATAGCCACGTGGCTGTCGATGGCAGCGCCGGATCGACTCCGGTCTTTCGAGGCAAACTATAAACCGCTTTTCCTAAAGGCGGACAATGGCCCCAGGGGAGACGTGCTGACCAAGAAATTGCGGGAACGTTTCCCGGCGGAGGCAAATGTCTACGATCGGGAACAGGCCCGGGTCAGCCAGGTCTTTGCACGGGTCCGTGGCCTGTTCATCGCCCGCCGCACAGAAGCCATGCTTCGGGTCGGTTTTGCCGCAATTCAGTCCTATGAGCGCCAGAAGTCCCAGCGAGCAGCACTCGATTTCGAGGATCTCATCGAGCGGGCGCGAAAGCTCTTGGCCAGTCCCGACCGCACGGAATGGGTGCTCTTCAAACTAGATGAGCGCATCGCCCATCTCCTGGTCGACGAAGCCCAGGATACCAGCCCGGCGCAATGGGATCTCGTCGAGCGACTGACCGAGGATTTCTTCTCCGGCGAAGGCGCCCACACACTCCCGCGAACTCTATTTGTCGTCGGCGACGAAAAACAGTCGATCTACAGTTTTCAGGGTGCCGATCTCGTCAATTTTCGCAGCGTCAGGGATCGCATTGCTGAGCGAGCGGCCAATGCCGGCAAGCCCATGCATGTCGAACGGATCGAACGCTCGTTCCGATCCTCCCGGGCCGTTCTCGAACTCGTCGACGCGGTTTATGCCAATCCCGAGGTCAGGCAGGGCGTCACAGATGCCGCCGTCGAGATCCGTCATCAGACGCAACGGGTGAACGATGCAGGTCAGGTCGAGCTCTGGCCGCTTGTCGAGCCGGACGATCAAAATCATGGTCACGAGACAGAGGATGCATGGCCCCTGCCGGGTGGCCAAACCCTATCGCATGAAGCCAATCGCCGCCTTGCCGAGGCTATCGTCGATCGCGTGCAAGGATGGCTCGAGACAAAGGAGCGGCTTGCCCACGCAGGCCGGCCGATCAGGCCGGGCGACATCCTGATTCTCCTTCAACAGCGTGGCACGGTCCAAGACCTACTGGTGCGCGCATTCAAGCGTCGCAACGTCCCGGTAGCCGGTGCGGATCGGCTCAACATCATTACGCACATTGCTGTTGCCGACCTGCTGGCGCTGGGCAATGCGATGCTGCTGCCAGAGGACGATTTGACCCTCGGCTGCCTACTGAAAAGCCCGCTCGTCGGATCTGAAAGTGATTTACCCGCTGATTGGGGGCTGAGCGAAGAAGAGTTGTTTGCGCTCGCTCATGGCAGGGAACAGCAAAGCCTGCTCGAACGGCTCCGGCAGTTTGCCGAAGGACATGGCGGCCGCTACGGTCAAGTTTATGGTCGCATTCGTGAATGGTTGCGCCGCGCCGATTTCATGCCGCCTTACGAGTTCTTTGTACGCGTGCTGGGCGAGGATGGCGGCCGGCGTCGGCTGCTGGCGCGGCTTGGATCCGATGCCCTCGAGCCCATTGAGGCCTTTCTCAGCCAGGCGCTAGCCTATGAAGAGGGCCATCCGGCCTCTCTCCAGGGATTTGTCTATTGGCTGCGACAGGATGAGCGGCAGATCAAGCGCGACCCCGAACAAAGCCAGGATGCGGTCCGCGTGATGACGGTCCATGGGTCAAAGGGCCTCGAGGCACCTATCGTGATCCTGGCAGATGCGGGCCCTCGGCAAAATATCAGTCGATCGCGATTGCTTTGGGATCCGCGAAGCGGCCTGCCCTTCTGGCGTCCGAACAAAGAGGAGCGCGAGGATGTCACGGGCAATGCGATTGCTGAGCAAGATGTCCGGTCGGGGGATGAACGGCGGCGTCTTCTCTATGTGGCGCTCACCCGGGCCAGGGACCGACTTTATGTCACTGGGTGGCAGCCGCGCAAAAAAAGCAACGACAGCGACTGGCACAGCATCGTCGAGACCGCGATGCGAAGCATGCCGGGCGTCGAAAGCCTCCCCTTGGACTGGGTCGGACAGGCGGACGCACGCGCCTTGCGAATCTCCCGCGGCGTGCCGGCGACATATGCGGCAGCGAGCGAAGCGAATACGATCGTCGATCGCGAAACCTCCATACCGCCCTGGTTATACCAGCCGGCAAGGGAGGAGACGACGAAGAGCCGACCGCTGGCGCCGTCCCATCAGAGCGACGATGAGCCCACCACTTCGAGCCTAGGTGACCACGCCTCGCACACAATCGCATTGCGGCGAGGCGTGCTCGTCCACACGCTCTTGGGGTCGTTGCCGTCTCTTCCGGCGTCAGAACGCTCAGCGGCGACCGAAATCTGGCTTCGCCGCCGGGCAGCCGAGATGCCAGCAGAGGAGCGCGCCGGCATTGCCAAGACGGTCATGCGCATTCTCAAATCAGCCGACCTCGAGCCCATTTTCGCCAACGATGCATTCGTCGAACAGCCGATAGTCGGCGTAGTGGGAGAAGTTGCGGTCAGCGGCCAGATCGACCGGATGGCGATACGAGACCGGGAGATCATTCTTGTCGACTTCAAGACCGGTACGGCACCGAGCGGCGATCGCGCCCCCCCGCTACGCTACCTGAAGCAGATGCAGAGCTATAAGGCTCTCCTGGCACAGCTCTACCCGGACAAGCAAATACGCTGCGCCCTTGTCTGGACCGACACGGGCGTCGTTTCCTGGCTGTCGGATGTGGACCTATCGTCCGCCCCCTTGCGTCCGTTCGACCGCTTCCCCAACTTGACTACAGAGGAAGCTAATATTTAGCTTCCGTTCGGTGACAGCTTGCGCTCGCTAAGCCCTTCGAAGGACATTCAAGGCATGGCCATTATTCAGACGACCGACACGGCGTTCGAAAAGGACGTTTTGAAGGCCGATAAACCGGTAATCGTCGATTTCTGGGCCGAGTGGTGCGGCCCGTGTAAGATGATTGCGCCGCATCTTGAGGACCTCGACAAGGAACTGAGCGACAAAGTTCAGATCGTCAAAGTGAATATCGATGATAATCCGCTGACCCCCACCAAATTCGGCGTGCGCGGTATCCCGACCCTGATGATGTTTAAAAACGGCGAATTGGCCGCCACGAAGGTTGGCGCGCTGCCTAAGCGACAGTTGGTCGATTGGGTAGAAGAAAGTCTGGGATAGCCCGTGACAGATCCCATACGGAGGCCGGGGTCCGATCAGCAGCCTCGGAACCGCCTCGTTGAATTGCTGTTTTCGATATAGCTCGTAGTTGAAACTGTCCGGATTGACCGGGCGCGGTGCGGGCATCGATAACCAAGGTGACCAACGATGCTGACGCTGCTGATTATCCTGATCATCCTACTGCTCTTAAGCGGCGGTTACGGACGCATCGGCGGATTCGGACCGTCGCGAGCGGGTGGATTTGGAGGCATGGATATCGTCTCTCTCCTCCTGCTCATTGTTGTGGTCATCGTTCTATTGCGATTTGTCGGTGTCTGGGGCGTCTGAGAACACCAGCATTGTCGTCAGAACAACAAAAAGGCCTCGTCCTGAATGTCGGGATGAGGCCTCTCAAGCCAATCCGGCAGCGTTGCGCAGCGTAGACGTCGCACGCATTACCGGCCGCGTCCATCGATGCTTGGTCGCTGCACACCAGTCTTCGGGCTTTTCGCGTATCCAGGCGGCAAAGTGCTCGTTTACTTTTGCCATGACGTCGAAAGCAGCTGCGCGAAAGTCGCGCTGGCCTTCTTCAATGAAGATGGGTGGGTAGGCAGTCAGGCGGAACCGCACGCCTGGCAGGCGTTCAAGCCGGGCGGGTATTACGCCCGTTCCGGCTTTGAGCGCCATCCGCGCGGGGATCGTGGTGGTGGGCGCCGGGATGCCCGCAAAAGGGACCAGTTCGCCCGAATCGATCCGGTGGTCGACAAAGAGGCCGACGCTTCGACCAGCGCGCAATTCCTCCACCGTACGTCGTGCCGTTTGCTCGATAGGGATGAAGCCGCAGGGGATGGTATTGCGCCATTTTGCGACGAGCGCTTCCAACCCCTTGTTATGCTGCTCCTGATAAACCACGCTCAGCGGAAAATTACCTACGATCCCGCCCAGTGCGGGCATATTCCAGTTTCCCTGATGCATCGCGGCGAAGACGAAGCCCCTGGGCCCACGCCGCAGCAAATCGCCATCGAATCTGAGATCCAATTCGAGGCGTCGGTCTCTTACCATCTGCGGAAGATGCGGGTATTCGGCAACCACCCGGCCGATTTGTCCCCAGATCGCCACTGCTGTCTGTTGGATCCAGGCATCGTCACGGTCGGGAAAGATCATCCGCAGGTTATTAAGAACGTTGCGATGCTTGCGTGTGCGAGGACCAGCCCATTTGCCTACGGCAAAACCCAGATCCGACGCGCGCTCAATGGGAAGCGCCCTCGCGACCGCCATAACGGCGCCAACCGAGCTTGTCTCGATACGCCGAAGCGCGCGGTCGACCACCGGATATTTTCCGGCGAGTGGCGCCAGATGACGATTGAAATAGATGCGTGCCATCGTGTCCTATACGCGCAATATGCTAAAAAAATTTGCCTAATTCAATTTAAGGTTGTTAGCACCCATCTCCCTTTCTAATATAAACCGACCGATTGAACTCTGCATCTCATAGCGATGACCCGCTCATGAAAAAGCAACCACCTCCAGGTTACTGCTTGCAGATGCTTACCCCTGCAGCCTAGCCACGGGCTAAGATTTGGCCGCGCAACATGCATCTTTCAATCGTGCTCTTAGTCCGATCGCACGCGGGATCGGAAAGGGCATTGATGTCGTACTCCCGCGACGCTGCCTAGCGTGCAACGAATTCATCAATGCCGCGAATGGCTTGTGCCCAGGATGCTGGTCGCGGATGCGTTTTCTTCACTCCGTTTCGACGGGCGACGAAGATGAAGCCCTACCAGTCAACAGCCTTAACGGCTCGCGATCTGCGCTTATCTATGACGAGGCCAGCCGGCACCTTATCCTCGGTTTCAAACATGGCGGCCGCATCGAGGGCGTGGAATTATTCGCGCGCTGGATGGTAGAGGCCGGCCGGGAGATTCTGGCTGAAGCGGATATTATTCTCCCAGTCCCGCTGCACCGATGGCGCCTGCTGAGGCGAGGCTTCAATCAGTGCTCGCTCCTTGCTCGTCGGATTTCACATTTCACCGGCGTCCCGACCGAAGACAACATCCTTCGTCGAACTCGTCAGACGCGGTCTCAACAAGGATTGAACGCCCGCGCACGCCATTCAAACATAACACCGGCTACCTTCGCGATATCACCCAAACGGGCACATCTGGTGCAAAATGCCCGCATCGTGCTGATCGATGACGTGCTGACGACAGGCACAACCTTGGCAGCTTGCGCACAGGTACTGAAACAACACGGCGCATGCTCTGTGACGGCCTTGACGCTTGCACGAACGGGATACGGTGCCGATATGGGTTGAGGTTGTTGTGCTGCTCAAGATGGAGGTTCCCGCCATTGCCCGCCGCCGAGATCGTCATCTACACTCAGCCCCTCTGCGGCTACTGTTCCCGCGCCAAACATCTCCTTGACGCCAAAGGCCTCGTTTACGAGGAGATCGACCTTTTTGCCGAACCGGCAAAAAGGCGCGAAATGCTGGCGAAATCGGGAGGGCGTCGTACCGTACCGCAGATCTTCATTGGCACCACCCATGTCGGTGGCTGCGATGACTTGGTCGCACTGGACCGGGCCGGTAAGTTGGACGCCTTGTTGGCGACGATAAGGTCGCCGGCAGAGCAATCATGATCCGATTTTCGCTCGCTTGTGAACGCGAACATGAGTTTGAGGGGTGGTTCAAAAGCAACGCCGGCTTTGATCAGCAAGTGGCTGTCGGCGGTATAGAATGCCCTTTTTGTGGATCATCGCAGATCCGTAAGGCTCTGATGGCTCCAGCGATCGCCAAGCGCACACGACGAGACGATCAGGATGCGCCCCCGACTTCGAGCGGTGCAGCGACGAGCCTGCCCTCACCTACCAGTGCGCCACCTGCAGCGCAGCTTGCAGCCGCAGTTCATCTGGTGCGCGCCTTACACAAGCACATCGAAGCAAATTTGGAGAATGTGGGTGAACGCTTCGCCGAAGAAGCCCGTCGCATTCATTATGGCGAAGCCGAGGAACGCGGGATTTACGGTCAGGCGTCCCACTCGGATGTCGAAGCGCTTGTCGACGAGGGAATTGCCGTCAAACTGATCCCACCTTTGCCGGAGTTCGACAGCTAGAAGGGCAGAGGGTGCGGAGATCAGGCAAGAGGCCTGATCGAGCTGACCATGTAGTTTACCCGAACGTCAGGCGTACGGTAGAAGCATGACTTGCCTAGATCGTAATTGATGCCGGCGATATCGAGCGGAATGAGACCTGCACGCCGCAAAAGACCCGTGGTCTCAGCGGGAGTCAAAAAGCGTCGCCAATCATGGGTTCCTCGGGGTAGCCATTTAAGAATATACTCAGCAGCGACAATGACTTGTCCAAACGAACGTACCGTGCGTGCGGGGGTACTCAGAAGGACGAGGCCTCCTGGACGGACGAGATGGGCCAACGAACTCACGAAGGCCTGAGGGTCGGCAACGTGCTCGATTACCTCTGAGGCGATCACCGCGTCGAACCTAAGGTCTTCTTCGATCAGCTGGTCCGTCGTGGCCACGCGATAGTCAATTTCCAGGCCGCTCGCCGCGGCGTGTCTATTGGCGACATCGATCAGTGCTGCTTCTAGATCGACACCCGTCATTCGCGCGCCCAGTCGGGCTAGCGGCTCCGCCAGCAGCCCGCCGCCGCAGCCGACATCCAACACAGCTAATCCGGACAGCGCAGCAGCGCTATCGACGCCGCCGCCCAGCCGCTTTACCATCTCGTCACGAAAAAAACCGATGCGGACGGGATTCATCATGTGCAACGGCCGCATCGGACCACGCAGGTCCCACCAGCCTTCGGCCAACCGCTCGAACTTCGCCCGCTCGCTGGCTGAAGTCCCCGTCGACGACGGCCCTTCTCCATCATCACGATCGGTCGCAGGTTGCGCGCTTTTGCCCGCAACAGGATGCCCGCGACGCTTGTTCTCGTTCGTCCCCATGATTAAGAAGGCCCCGCTTTTCGAAGGTCGAGCATATTTCCGTTCGCCTAAAAGAAGATATGCTTAGATGTATTTTTGCGAGTCCAACATCCCGTGACACTGGTCGTTCAAAAATATGGCGGCACTTCGGTAGGCGATCTCGATCGCATCCGCAATGTCGCCAAACGCGTCAAGGCGGCTCGCGAGAGCGGCCTAAAGATCGCTGTTGTCCTCTCTGCGATGGCGGGGACGACAAACAAGCTCGTGGACTGGGTGATGAGCCTGGATGCGGCGAGCTTTGACGAAGCGGAATACGATCAGGTCGTCGCAACCGGCGAGCAGATCACGATCGGGCTGTTGGCAATAGCCCTTCAAACACTGGGCGTGCCGGCGCAATCGTTCCTGGGCTGGCAGGCAGGCTTTAGGACCAGCGCCGACCACAGCAAAGCCCGGATCCTCGAGGTCGACGCCACCGCGGTTAAGCAGTGCCTCGACGAGGGCAAGGTCGCGATCGTCGCGGGTTTTCAAGGTATCTCGCCCCAAGGGCGGATAACCACCCTAGGCCGGGGCGGCTCCGACACGTCGGGCGTGGCCCTGGCCGCCGCACTGGGGGCTGCCCGCTGCGACATCTTCACCGATGTCGATGGAGTCTACACGACGGACCCTCGCATCGTAGCCAAGGCTCGCAAGCTCGATCGCATCACCTATGAAGAGATGCTAGAAATGGCATCTGTGGGCGCCAAGGTGCTGCAGACGCGCTCCGTGGCCTTGGCCATGCAACATGGCGTTAGGATTCAAGTCTTGTCTTCTTTCGATGACAAGCCAGGGACCCTAGTTGTCGACGAGGACGAGATCTTGGAAACGCAAATCGTTAGCGGTATTGCCTATAGTCGCGAGGAGGCAAGATTGACCGTAGTTGCGGTCAACGATCGGCCGGGCGTCGCCGCCAGCATCTTCGAACCCTTGGCAGAGGCCAACATCAACGTCGATATGATCGTCCAGTCGGTCAGTCGGGACGGCAAAAGCGCGGCGCTGACGTTCACCGTTACCCGCTCCGATCTGCCAAGGGCGCTCAACCTTCTCGAGTTGGCCAAAGAGGATATTGGATTCGACCGGATCGTGGCCGACAGCAACGTGGCCAAGATATCCGTTATTGGCGTCGGCATGAGAACCCACGCCGGAACGGCACGAACGATGTTCCGTACACTAGCGGAAAAAGGTATCAACATTCAGGCTATATCCACCTCCGAGATCAAGGTGAGCGTTCTCGTCGCAGAAGATTATACAGAGCTCGCGGTACGCGCCCTTCATTCCGCCTACGGCCTTGATGCCGCCTAATAAGCGAGGGGCGTGTATTCCCAGCAACATGGTCGACCATATCATCTGTTTCGGTTGAACGTTTTGAGAACCGAGCGTGTCGATCCCCGTTTGGGCTGAGTCCTATCCCGGTGACGGGCCGACCCAACGAGCGCCGGAAGAAGTCGATGACGGACCAGCATTTTCATCCATTGACGGACCATCGCTGGTCAACCGGCGTCGCATTCCTGGGATCGAGACTAGCCATCATGGCCGGGGCTATGACCTGGGTTTCCGAGCACCAGTTGGTCAGTGCCATTTCGAACGCGGGCGCCTTTGGCGTCCTAGCCTGCGGCGCCATGAACCCATCGCAGCTGGAAGGTGAGATTCGCGCGACGCAACAGAAGACGAGCCAACCCTTCGGTGTGAATCTCATCGTGATGCACCCGGCCTTGAGCGACCTCGTGAATGTCTGCATTATGATGAAGACGACTCATGTCGTTTTGGCCGGAGGCCTACCGTCACGTGAGATCATCGCAAAGCTCAAGCAGGCCGGCATCAAGATTCTCTGCTTCGCGCCGAGCGCCGCGATTGGCCGCAAGCTGGTCCGCGACGGTGCTGACGCGCTGATCATTGAAGGTCACGAGGCAGGTGGGCATGTCGGGCCGGTCGCGACCTCGGTGCTGGCTCAAGAGATCTTACCCGCCATCAGGGATGTGCCGGTCTTCGTGGCGGGAGGCATCGGCCACGGGGAGGCGATCGCGGCTTATCTCAATATGGGCGCTGCCGGCGTTCAGATGGGCACCGCATTCGTCTGCGCCGAAGAGTCCAAAGCGCACCCCGCTTTCAAGCGGGCATTCGTGCGTGCGGCGGCACGCGATGCGGTGGTCTCCGTCCAGGTCGACCCGAATTTTCGCGTCATTCCCGTCCGCGCCCTGGCTAATGCGGGAACGGAGCGCTTCACGCGAACGCAAGTTGATATCAGCGGGAAATTTCGCGCAGGCGAGCTCACGTTCGAGGAGGCCTCGCTCGCGATTGAGCATTACTGGGCAGGTGCCTTGCGGCGCGCGGTTGTGGAAGGCGATGTCGAAAACGGATCTCTGATGGCGGGCCAGAGTGTTGGATTAGTCAGAAAAATCCAGCCGGCCACCTCGATCCTCGAGGAACTTCTGATCCAGACCGAATTGGCTCTGGCCCGCGATCTTGACTATCGTTCCCAGAACACTCCAGGGCCGTCGGATCCGCCTAAGTGACAGGCCCCTACGTCAACCGGACGACGTCTGACCAGGGCGCGGAGCCTCGCCGTGGTGCAGAATTCGGCAGCGCACGCCGCCTGCTGCGCCGGCTCATCGAGGTCGTAGCCGAGCAGATCAGCCCCCAGCAGCGGCTGGATCGCATCGTCAAGATGATCGCTGCCAATCTCGTTGCGGAAGTCTGTTCGGTCTACGCTCAACGCGCCGGCGATGTGATCGAGCTTTTCGCGACGGAAGGCTTGGCCGGCGAAGCCGTGCATCATGTGCGCATGCGCGTCGGGGAAGGCCTGGTCGGTCGTATCGCTGCCACTGGCGTCGTGATCAACACGGCGGATGCCCAAGGCCATCCGAACTTTCGCTATTTCCCCGAGACCCGGGAAGAGAACTACGCCTCGTTCCTCGGTGTTCCAATCCTAAGATCGGGGCGCGTCGTCGGCGTCCTGACCGTCCAGAACTCCGCTCGTCGCATCTACAGCGAGGAAGAGGTCGAGGCGCTCCAGATCATCGCCTCGGTGCTAGCGGAGATGTTCGCCTCCGGCGGCCTCGTCGATCCTGCGCAATACGGGGATGTGCCGGGGCTGTCTCATGAACCGCAGCGCCTCGAAGGACGACGACTGGTAGACGGCGTTGCCGTTGGGCACGCTTTCCTGCACGAGGCGCGCGTTGAGATTGAGCGCCTCCTGTCCGATGATCCGGCCTATGAGCGCGACCGGGTCGATGCCGCCATGGAGGAACTCAAGGCTTCGCTCGACGCAATGCTCGCTCGCAGTGACCTTGCGGCCGGCGAGCATCGCGAGGTCCTAGAAACCTACCGGATGGTTGCGCAAGATACTGGCTGGCGCCGGCGTATTCGCGAGGCCGTCGACACCGGTCTTTCCGCGGAGGCCGCCGTCCGGCGCGTCCAGGAAGAAACCCGGCTGCGCATCGGCCATGCCAGCGACCCCTATCTTCGCGAGCGGCTTTTGGATCTGGATGATCTGGCCAATCGCTTGCTCCGGCATCTGACCGGGGCAGCGTTACAGGGGCCTGCCGATCTACCGGACGACGCAATCATCGTCGCGCGCAACCTGTCGGCCGCCGAACTCGTTGAGTATGATCGAACCCGGCTGCGCGGCATCATTTTGGAAGAAGGCTCGCTCACGGCGCACGTCACAATCGTCGCCCGTGCCTTCAACATACCGGTCGTCGGACGGGTCGACAGCGCGATGTCGCTGATTGAATCTGGCGACATTGTCGCTCTCGATGGTTCGCACGGCACGCTCTTTCTTCGACCAACGGACGACGTTCTCCACGCATTCACGCGCACCGTGCAACTGCAGGCAGAGCAACGGCAAGCGTATCAGGCACTGCGTGTGCAGCCGGCGATCACCCTCGATGGCATAAAGATAAGGCTCTCGATCAATGCTGCCTTCCTCGCCGATCTCGTAGGCTTCGAGGAGTCGGGTGCCGACGGTATTGGCTTGTTTCGTACCGAACTTGCCTTCATGACGCGCAGCACCCTGCCCACGGTCGCGGATCAGGCCGCCCATTATCGCGACGTGCTGGACCGGACGCAGGGAAAGCCTGTCATCTTTCGCACGCTCGATATTGGCAGCGATAAGCAGGTGTCCTATTGGCGCATGCCAGCGGAAGACAATCCGGCCCTAGGTTGGCGCGCGATGCGCATGATGCTGGATCGCCCGGCCATTCTGGCTGCCCAACTTCGGGCCATGGCCCGGGCTGCCGCAGAGCGTGAACTCTATATTATGTTCCCGATGGTGGCCGATGTCGACGAGCTCATCGCTGCGCGGCGCATTCTCGATCGGGAAGTAAACCAAGCCCGCCTCGCGGGCCAAGGCCCCCGACAGGTCACGGTTGGCGTGATGCTGGAAGTTCCCGCCTTGATGTTCCAACTCGATGATCTTCTTCCCCTAATCGACTTCGTCTCGGTTGGCACCAACGACCTGGCCCAGTTCCTCTTTGCCTGCGATCGGGGCAATCCCGCGGTGGCCGAACGCTACGACTTGCTCTCACCTGCGCTATTGAACCTGATTGAGCATTTGGCTCAGCGATGTCAGGCCTATGGCGTGAGCCTTGGTGTCTGCGGCGAGATGGCCAGCCGGCCGATTGAAGCAATGGCGCTGGTGGCTCTCGGTGTCCACCACCTCTCCGTCGTCGCATCGGAGATCGGACCGATCAAGGCGATGATACGCTCGCTGGATGCCTCAAGATTGAGAGAATTCTTGCATACGGCGCGTAACTGGGCCGGGCGGCGAACCGGCGGCTCCCATCTGCGCGCAAGCATGATCGATTGGGCCGTCGACCACGGCATAGCCCTACCCGATATCGGCACTTGGGCTACGACACTGGATCCCCAATAGCAGCGAATGCCACACCCATCTTTTTTTCGCGCCTGCCTAGGTAACGCTAACCCGAAACACATAATTCTCGACTAGGATCGAGAACGTTACGATTGAGTTTGGAGCATGCCGAGCTGCCTGCTACCATTTTTCAACGCGCGGTTGCTAGGCTACGAAAATCGTCACGACGCTATCTTAACACAGGCTATGATGAAGCATGAGCCAGCGAATCCCTGAACAGCGCAGCATGATGGACGACAAGTCCCTGCAGTTGATCGTTTCGTTGGGAGAGGCCTTGCGCGAGGCGCGCCAGAACCGAGGCGAGGATCTCTATGACGTCGCCAGTTATCTGCGCATCAAGCCTTCTTATCTCTACGCACTCGAGGAAGGCGACATTTCGCTGACGCCGGGGCGGGCTTACGCCCTGGGCTTCATACGCAGCTATGCGGATTATCTTGGATTCGATGGCGGCGATGTCGTCCGCCAG
This sequence comes from Arboricoccus pini, assembly GCF_900187945.1. Classification (GTDB taxonomy): domain Bacteria; phylum Pseudomonadota; class Alphaproteobacteria; order Geminicoccales; family Geminicoccaceae; genus Arboricoccus; species Arboricoccus pini. The sequence goes on from NZ_FYEH01000004.1 coordinate 262,113, forward strand.
GTGAAGCAGGCTGTCGACAGGAGCGAGGTCTCTCCGCCCCTGCGCTATCGAACACCGATCAGTGGAGAGACTGCTCGTCCCAGTGGTTTTCTTCTCGGCCTTTCGATCGTCCTTATCGGCTTGATTTACGGCACTTGGCACATCTATTTCCGTGGCGAGCCGATGCTGGACCGCGTCACGTCGGTGCCTGGGGAATTGGGGCGGATGACAGCGGAGTTGCTGAATACGTCGGCACCGACCGAGCAACCGAAATCCTCCTTAGCGCCTGCGGCCGCCGTGACTTCAATGGCTCGTTCGCCCGAGGAAAGCATAACGCCGTCACAGAGCATCCAAATTGCCAAGGCCCCGGGTGCCACCCTTCCGGCCGAACAGCCGCAGAGCGATCGACTGCCTGCATCGGCGGATGCCCTCGGCAACAGGACGACTGCTTCGGTCCAGCCAAGCTCGCCCTCGCATGGCGATACCTCTTCGCCGGTGACAACCGCCGACCTGCTGCAGGCGCTCAAGGCGTCCGGCCCGCTCCCCAACCAGACGAATACGACCGGTACCGGAGAGGCCTCCTCCCTGCCGGACCACTCGCCAGCGAGCGATCCGATGGAGGCCGCTGCGGCCGACGCGCCAAGGGTGATCCTCGTTGCCCGCGAAAACAGCTGGATACAGATCAAAAGTGCGGATCGAGATTTCGTCCGCACGACGACATTAACGCCCGGGCAACGGATCGAATTGCCGAATCGTACCGATCTCGCGCTTTGGACCGGGAATGCAGGTGGGTTGGAAGTCGTCGTAGACGGCCAGAATCTCGGTGTTTTAGGTCAAAGCGGTCGCGTCGTTCGTGACGTGGCGCTCTCGCCGTCACAGCTGAAGAGCCGGCAAAGCTCAATACAGCACTAGGAGGACGCGCTGGCCCCGCGAGATCCATGCGATCGCCGCGCGATGGTTGCGCGCTGCCTGCCATAGGGGCATACGACTCCCGAAACTCACGAGCCAAACCTAGGGCGGCCTAACGGTCGCGGAATTCGGGATCGGCAGGATGGTTGAGCTAGCTACGATCGAGCGGCGTCTGACGCATCGTGTAATGGTCGGCGACGTTGCGATCGGCGGCGGCGCACCCGTCGTCGTTCAATCGATGACGAACACAGATACCGCTAATGTCAATTCAACGACCGATCAGATCATCGAACTCGCACGCGCTGGCTCGGAGATCGTTCGAGTAACCGTCAACAACGAGGCGTCGGCCCGTGCCGTCCCGCTCATACGCGAGCGTCTCGATCTGCTTGGTTGGAAAACGCCTCTGGTGGGCGATTTCCATTATAATGGACATCGGCTGCTAGCGGAGGTGTCAGAGCTCGGTCCGGCGCTGGCCAAGCTACGCATCAATCCCGGGAATGTCGGCTTCGGTGACAAGCGCGACCGTCAGTTCGAGGCGATGATCGAAGCAGCACTGCTCTGCGGCCGGCCTGTACGGATCGGGGTGAATTGGGGGTCTCTGGACCAGGAAATGGCTTCCAGGCTGATGGATCTCAACGCCCAAAGCCCGTCGCCGCGTCCCGCCGAGTTCGTCCTTCGCGAAGCACTCGTACGATCTGCCCTGGAAAACGCCGCGCAGGCGGAATGCATTGGCCTGCCTGCAGATCGCATTGTAATTTCCGCCAAAGTCAGCCGCGTCCAGGATATGATCGCTGTCTATCGGGCCTTGGCGCAGCGCTCGAATTACGCCCTTCATCTCGGCTTGACGGAGGCCGGAATGGGGATCAAAGGCGTGGCCGCGACCACTGCCGCACTGGGCTTTCTTCTCCAAGATGGCATCGGCGATACCATCCGCGCTTCCTTGACTCCCGTCCCCAATGAGAGCCGTACCAACGAAGTCCTGCTATGCCAGCAAATTTTGCAGTCGCTTGGCATTCGCGCCTTCCTGCCCCAGGTCACGGCCTGCCCTGGCTGCGGGCGCACAACGAGCACCTTCTTTCAGGAACTGGCTGACAAGATCCAGACGTTCCTGCGCGACAAGATGCCGAACTGGAAAGAACAATATCCCGGTGTCGAAAAGCTCAATGTTGCGGTCATGGGGTGCATCGTCAACGGCCCCGGAGAGAGCCGTCACGCCGACATCGGCATCAGCCTGCCCGGAACGGGTGAGAATCCTACGGCTCCTGTCTTCATCGATGGCGAAAAAGCAATGACCCTTCGCGGTTCCAGGATCGCAGAGGAGTTCGAGGCGATCATCGAGGACTATATCGCGCGACGATTTGGTACCGGCACGATCGAAGATCGCCATGCATCGCTGCTGAATGCAGACTAGGGGCAGCGCTTACGCGCCGAAACGCCTTCCCCTCTTCCTCCTCCGCCTTTTCCTTTGATCGATACGGTGATGACTCAACTACGTCCTGTCCGCGGCACGCATGATCTTCTCGGCGAAGAGCTTCGACGGCACCGAAAGGTGGCGAAAGAGGCGCAGTCGACTGCAGCGCTCTACGGGTTTGAAGAGATCGCCACGCCTATTTTCGAATTCGTCGACGTCTTTAAAAGGACGCTAGGAGACGTCTCCGACGTTGTCACCAAGGAAATGTACGCCTTTACGGACCGAGGCGGTGAATCGCTCGTACTCCGTCCGGAAAATACCGCGGCCGTCGTCAGGGCAATGCTGACCAATGGGCTGACACAGACCCTTCCCCAAAAGCTCTTTTATTATGGGCCTATGTTTCGCTACGAACGGCCACAGAAGGGACGTCAGCGACAGTTTCACCAGATCGGCGTCGAACTGATCGGCGCCCCCGAGCCGGAAGCCGACATTGAATGCATTGCCCTAGGTCACCATATCCTGACCAGGCTGGGGCTTGGTGACGTAGTCAGTCTTGAGCTCAATACTTTGGGCAATCCTGAAAGCCGCAAAGCCTACAGGACGGCTCTGGTCAGCTATTTGAGCGGCTTCAAAGACAAGCTGTCGAGTGAAAGCCTGGAGCGTCTGGAACGGAACCCGCTGCGAATCCTCGACAGCAAGGACCCGGAAGACCGTCAGATCGTTGACGGTGCGCCTATCGTGCTCGATTATTTGAATCCTGAGAGCCGCAGCTTCTTTGAGAAGGTCAAAGAAGGCCTGCATCAGCTTGGATTGCCCTACACGCTCAACCCGCGCCTCGTGCGCGGCCTCGACTATTACAATCACACCGCCTTCGAATTCGTTACCTCGGCCTTGGGCTCCCAGGGTACCGTCATGGGTGGTGGGCGGTATGATGGCTTGATGCGCGTCATGGGCGGCCCAGATATCCCGGGTGTGGGATGGGCTGCAGGCGTCGAACGCCTGGCGATGCTTCTGGCCGATGTAGCCGCCGCGACGCGCCCTGTCGCACTGATCCCAATCGGCGAACGAGCCGAAGGCGCAGCGTCCGTCGTTGCAGCGGAGCTGCGCCATGCGGGCATTGCCGTAGAACTTGCCTATAAGGGAAAGCCCGCAGCACGACTGAAGAAGGCTGACAAGGCCAACGCGGGCATAGCTATCTTTCTTGGAGACGATGAGCTGGACAAGAACGTTGCCAGACTCAAGAACCTGGACGATGGCGTCGAAGAAGAAATGGCTCTGAGTCAGTTAGTCGAGCAGTTGCTTGCAAGAGGGCTCGGTTCTTTGGATCGCTCGTCCCCATGAGCCGATCCGATGGCTCTCGCCACACACGCAACTTTGACGACAAGCTGGACGCCATACTGGCCCGCCGCGACGAATTGCAATCACTTCTCTCGGCAGCACAATCCTCGGATTTCAGCTCGCTCGCACGTGAATATAGCGAGCTGGAACCTGTGGCCGAAGCCATCGGCTTGTGGCGTGCCTCGCACCGAGAACTCAAGGACCTCGAGGAATTAAGCCAGGAGGCGACCGGAGATCCTGAGATGCGCGAATTGGCAATGCAGGAGCGAGCCGACATCGCGCTGCGCCTGGAGGAGCAAGAGCGCGCCTTGAAGCTGCTACTGCTGCCCAAGGACATTGCCGATGCCAAGAGCGCGATCCTTGAAATCCGCGCAGGCACGGGCGGTGACGAGGCAGCCTTGTTCGCCGCGGATCTGCTGCGCATGTATCAGCGCTATGCCGACCTGCATGGCTGGCGCATGGAATTATTGTCCGCGAGCGAGAACGATCTCGGTGGGTTTAAGGAGGTCACCGCGGAAATTGCCGGCTCCGGCGTTTTCGCGCTGCTCAAATTCGAGGCCGGAGTCCATCGTGTTCAGCGCGTGCCGGTAACCGAAGCCGGAGGTCGAATCCACACCTCCGCTGCGACCGTCGCGGTCCTGCCCGAAGCGGAGGACGTCGATGTCGACATTGACGATGGCGATCTCCGCATCGATGTCTATCGTGCCAGCGGTGCCGGTGGACAGCATGTCAACAAGACGGAAAGTGCGGTTCGCATCACGCATTTGCCAACGCAGACAGTCGTCGCGATCCAGGATGAAAAGAGCCAGCACAAGAACAAGGCGAAGGCCTTGAAAATCCTCCGCGCCAAACTTTTCGACATGGAGCGGGCCCGCCTGTCGGCAGAGCGGTCGGCCGACAGGCGCGATCAAGTCGGTTCGGGCGATCGCTCCGAGCGAATAAGGACCTACAATTTTCCGCAAGGCAGGGTGACCGACCACCGCATCAATATGACCCTTTATAAGCTCGATGACGTGCTATCCGGCGCAGCGCTCGATGAATTCATCAATGCCCTGATAGCCGAGGATCAAGCCGCCCGGCTGACGGAGATAAGCTGAGATCTCGATCATGTCGGGAGATTCGTCCGTCGCGACGCTATTAGATATGGGCGTCGCCGCCCTCAAGGCGGCAGGTGTCGAGAACCCGCGTGCGGAGGCACGTCTGCTCCTCGCCTACGCGACAGGGTTGGATAAGGCGGCGCAGATCCGCGACCCGCAGACAAAAGTGACTACGCCCCAGCAGCATCGCTACGATGGCTTGGTAAGTCGTCGCGCCGCGCGCGAACCGATGGCCTACATCCTGGGACATCGAGAATTTTATGGCCTCGAATTCGACGTCAACCCGGCTGTCCTGATACCACGTCCCGAAACCGAATTGATCGTCGAGCGGGGATCGCAGCTTCTCGCCGGTGCGCACCAAGCTCGCATCCTTGACATTGCAACGGGCTCGGGCTGCCTCCTCGTGGCACTCCTAACGTCACTTCCGGGATCATCCGGCCAAGGAAGCGACGTCAGCGCCCCGGCCCTTGAGATCGCGAAAGCCAATGCGAGGAAACACGGCGTCGACGCGGCAACGGAGTTTTTTCTTGCAGACTGGGCGAAAGGCATTGAGGGACCTTTCGATCTCATCGTTAGCAATCCGCCATACATTCCTCACGCGGAGATAGCGCACCTGCAGCCTGAGGTAGCGCTGTTCGAGCCTTTGATGGCACTAGACGGTGGGACGGACGGCATCGAACCCTACAAGGCCATGACGCCCGATCTTATGCGCTTGAGCGGACCCACTACCCGCATTCTTCTTGAGATTGGCCAAGGACAGGAAAATGTCCTTGACGCCTGGTTCGCCCAACACGGGTTTGTGGTTGGCATGCATAGAGACCATGCTGGGATTGTCAGGGTCCTGGAACTCTGTTGGCCTGTCACCTTCGACAGGTCGCTCCATCCCTGATATGCCCTACCAGAATGCTGAGATGGTCCGGCGTCGCGAGGAGTATGGCAAATGCAGCGCAAACTCGATCATCACGCTGCGCTTATCTACACGATGGTGATGGTGTCCGCTGCCGACCGCATCTCGGATGCGGAGCTCGATATCATGACCTATCTGGTCGAGCACCTGCCGATCTTTCAGGACTTCGATCGCAGCCGGATAGACGACCTGGGCCGGGAATGCGCTGAACTTCTGGACCAAGAGGATGGGCTTGATCTGGCACTCGAGTTGATCGCCGATGCGCTGCCCGCCCCGCTCCGGGAAACCGCCTACGCTCTGGCCTGTGACGTGGTCGCGGCCGATGGTGCAGCCATGCAGCTCGAACTGCGCATGCTGGAGATGCTCAGACATCGCCTCAACCTCGACCGCCTAGTCGCATCCGCGATCGAGCGCGCAGCATCGGCGCGCCACAGGATAGCATAAGGGTGGCCCCCGGCATCCGGCTGGTCGCCTGGGCAAAACGGCCGCTCCTGGGTGCTCGCCAGTCCGGGTTGCTTGATCGCCAAGCCGAGGCTGAAGGCATAAGCGGCCTCGAGCTCATGGCCTCCGCAGGTGCTGCGGTAGCTCGCCGAATTACGCTTCACGACAAACCGGCAGAACCGGTTCTCGTCCTATGCGGGCCTGGCAATAATGGCGGGGATGGATGGATCATTGCGACCGAGCTGGCGGCGTTGGGCTGGCCAGTGCGCGTGGCGAGCCTCATTCCGCCAGCGAATCTCAAGGGCGACGCTGCGGCCGCCAGAGCCCGATGGACGGGTCCCGTCGAGGCGATCACGCCTGAAACGCCGAAGAATGCATCCATCATTGTCGACGCATTGTTCGGCGTCGGATTGAATCGGGCCCTCGACCCGGCAGCAGCCAGCGTGGTCGACGGCGTCAACCAACTTCGAGCGAACCGTCCTAAAACGTTGGTCTATGCCGTCGACATACCAAGCGGTGTAGACGCTGACACCGGCGACATTCGTGGAACGGCGATCAAGGCAACTCACACGGTCAGCTTCGTCACCGCAAAGCCAGGGCACCTGCTGTATCCTGGTCGATCGAATCGCGGCCATCTCGACGTGGTCGATATAGGAATAGACGCTCAATTGATCGACAGGCTGACGCCAAGGCTGTTCGCCAACAGCCCGGCGCTTTGGGGATCCAGCCTTCCCGAACGGGGACCGGATTCCCACAAATATAAGTTCGGGCATGCGCTCATCGTGGGCGGCCCGGCAAAGAGTACCGGGGCTTCAAGATTGGCTGCGATCGCGGCATTGCGGATTGGCGCTGGCCTGGTAAGCGTCGTCACGGCCAGTTCCGCGCTCCCGATCTATGCAAGCACGCTCACGAGCGTCATGACGAAAATCGCAGATAGTAAAGAAGAAATCGAAGAATTGCTGAATGATGAGCGGATCACGGTCATACTGATCGGTCCAGGGGCCGGCATCACCAAGGCGACAGAGGATACACTGGAACTCATTCTGCGACGGCCAGGAAAGGCAGTCCTCGATGCAGATGCTCTCAGCGTGCTGGCCAACGCATCCCATCTGCGCGCATTGCTGCACGCTAACGTCGTTCTCACACCGCATGAAGGCGAATTCAAACGCCTCTTTCCATCGATCCGGGGTACACGCATAGAGCGGGCTGAAAGTGCCGCGCGGGAGAGCGGCGCAACGATTGTTCTCAAGGGCGCCGACACTATCGTGGCGACGCCCGACGGCCGTAGTGCGATCATGGGGGAGGCTCCCCCATCGCTTGCGACCGCCGGAACGGGTGACGTGCTCGCCGGCTTGATAACCGGCATCTTTGCGCAGAACGTAACAGCGTTCGAGGCGGCCTGCGCCGGAGTCTGGCTGCATGCCGAGGGAGCCGCCATGCATACCAGTGGGCTCATTGCGGAGGATCTACCTCGCTCGGCCGCCCTTGCTCGCGGACGGTTGCACGTCAGTCCTAGTCGGCACGCAGCCGTGATGTTACCGATCCATCAGCCTTGCGCCTAACCGCGCTGCCCTCCGAGCTGGACTATGGCCCGCCCCAGAGAACGGCTCAACGGTTTAGAGCGGACGGGGTTGACGGCATAAATAAGCTGGAAGTCTCGCAGAGACGTCAGCGGCGGCGTGCGATGGAGCGAGCGGGGCGACGTGATCGCAGATCGAAAGAAGGAACGCGGCCACATCGTCATCCCGCCTGAAGTTGCCAGCACCCGCAAGTATGGCGACCGCGCTTCAAAAAGAGCGCCGATTTTGTCGGTTAACTCATTGGGCCGACGAGTAACGTGATCGAACCGCCAGACATACCCGGCCTTCTAGACCTTTGTCAGGAAGCACTGATCGTCCTGAAACGACAGGAAAGCGATCGCCTGCTCCCTGAGATCGTTATGGTCAACCGCAAGCTCAACGAGCTTCTGGGCTATTCCCGTACAGAGTTGATAGGCCGCAGCGTGCGAGCACTGCGCGGCCGCGGCTTAGGCCGGGAGGCATTCATCGCCTTCACCCGTGCCCTTGCCCGAGAGAAAAGCGAAGACTTCCTGTTACCGCTCAGAGCAGCAGACGATCATGACCTCCTGGCACGGATACGCATCGTCCAGATCCCCGCCAGACGCGATCTCGTATCGCTGTGGATTCAGAGTGGCAACTCCACTGATGCTCGTCACGACCTAGTCTCCACGATACTCGCGGCGCTGCCGAGACTTCAAAGCCTTTCGGATGATCATTTCTATGTCATGGAAATTACCGATGATCTTCACTTCAAGATGCTTTGGCTCGATGGGCGCGCAGAAGCCAATCTCGGCTATTCGATCAAAGATTTGGAAGAACTCGACGGTCTTACCGGTATCGTCGTGGAGGATGACCGGGCGCTTTTGCGCGAACATCATCAACGGTTGATCGCCGGCGAATCACTTGAGACAAGCTATCGGGTGCGGCTGCCCAACCGATCCATTCGACGAGTGCTGGATCGGGCGCAGGCCTTAAAATCGTCCCATTCCGCGCTGGCTTTCCATGTCGTCGGCTCGCTCAGGCCCACGCACGACCTACGGGAAGGCATAACGAGCAACTCAAACTTGATCCGCCTGGGGGCAGCGCTCGCTGGACAGTTACATGCCCTCGTCTGTCTCGTCTCAGAGAGAGGCGACATCGTCTGGGCTAGCAACGAGCCCGCAACGCCATTAGCCGATTCCATCCGGCGGGCGATGGGTAGAGACGTGACCCGCTACGTCTCCGGTCGCCATCTTGATGATTGGCTGAACCTCGTGGACCAAGCCTTTGTCGAGATTGCTCCGGTCAACGGGGGATTGCATTGGCCGCTCGACAATGAAGCAATACCACTCTTTGTCCACGCAGCGCGTGTCGACGAGGAATTCGCCCTCCTGGTCGTCCGGCCGAGCGAAGATGTCATTAATGGACGTCCAAGCGCCGCTGGCCTTCGAGGCAAGGCAAGCAACGAATTTCTCGCCATCGAACTTTTGAGCCAGCCTGCGTTCACGATAAGTGGCAGCGGCATCATAGCCGAGATCAACAAAGCCGCTCTTCAGCTATCGCACAGGAATTTCGGCGACAGATTGGCAACGGGTGCAGGCCTTCAGACCCTCGTCGATACATCCTTCGCTCCATCGGTCACGCAGGCGCTGCTGCGCGCCAACCAGACGGGCGAAATCGTGACCATCGAGGCGGGATTGGGCGACCCGTATCAGTCAATCTTCATCAAATTCCATTTTCAGCTCATCCACGATCCCAGTTCGACGAGACCTTCCAAGCTCCTGGCTGTTATGGATATCGTCGATCAAGTTGAGCCGTCGCCCCTTGAAGCCAGTCGGCTAGAGGCACACCTCTCGGCCGTCTTGGACCTAGCAAATGACGGACTTCTTCTGGTCGACGAATTCGGCCGGGTCCTGCGTGCCGATGCCAAGGCTAACAGCATGTTTGGTCGAGAGACTGGCTCCCTCGAGGGCTGCGAACTCGACGATTTGCTAAAACGGGTCGACGGAACCAACGGCGCTCTCGAAGCGCTCGTCGACCGGTTGTCCGCGGATCCCTCGCGGAGCGAGATCATGTTGGCGGGAGCTTGCTCCGATCGAGGTCCGGGCGCGATCAGTCGCTTATCAGGGCGCGCGGGACTACGTGCTGGCGCTGCGCGACGTGCAGCTTCAGAAAGAAAACGAAGAGGCATTGCACTTCTTTGCTTTCTACGATGTCCTAACAGGACTTCCCAATCGTCGTCTTTTTCTTGAGAAGCTATTGCAAAGCCTCGAGCATGCACGCGTTATTAACGGCATGGTGGCCGTTCTTCTTCTCGATCTCGATCGCTTCAGATTAATCAACGAGTCCTTGGGCTTCGCAACCGGCGACCAGGTCCTGAGTGCCGTAGCTGGACGGCTGGTGGCTCAATTGGGCGAGCAGGAAACCACGGCACGGCTCTCAAGCGACGAATTCATCATTCTCGTTCCGAATGTCGGATCGGTCGAAGCCGCCGGCAAAATGGCCAGGCATCTGCTCGAGACCATCCGGAGTGGCCTTGTCCTGGCCGATCATGAACTCTCCCTGTAGGCCAGCATCGGCCTCGCGCTCTACCCGAGTGACGGGACCAACGCTGAAATGTTGATGCAGAACGCGACGACGGCTTGTGCCAGAGCGGCGGAACAGGGAGGTAATCGATTTCAATTCTATGCCGACGAGATGAACAGCACTGCGCTCCAGCGCCTGATGCTGGAGTCCCGATTACGGCGAGCCCTCGAGCAAGGAGAGTTCGTTGTATATTACCAGCCGATCGTGAGTGTCGCTGACGGACAGATCCTGGGTGTCGAAGCTCTTCTGCGATGGTTTCATCCCGAGATCGGGATGGTATCTCCAAGCGAATTCATCCCCCTCGCAGAGGAGACGGGGCTGATCGTCCCGATCGGAAATTGGGTGCTCGGCGTCTCGTGCCGACAAGTTCGGCGATGGCAAGAACAATTCGACCGTCCCAATTTGCGTCTGTCGGTGAACTTGTCCGCGCGTCAGTTCGAACTCGATGATCTGCCCGCCACCATTGCCAACGTCTTGCGAGAGACCAATCTTGCGCCGGAACTGCTTGAGTTGGAATTGACCGAGAGCGTGGTCATGGGTGACGCAGAAGAAGCAGAACAAAGGATGGAGGACTTGACCGCCATCGGCGTAAGGCTGGCGATCGACGATTTTGGCACTGGCTATTTGTCCCTCGGCTATCTTCGCCGCTTTCCGATCCAAGCCCTTAAAATCGATCGCTCGTTCACGACGGAGATTGAGCGCGACCATGGAAGCCTGACGATCGTCAAGGCCATCATCGGATTGGGCGAGAATCTTGGTATGCGGATCGTTGCGGAGGGCGTGGAATCTCAAGCACAGCTTAGCCTCCTGCAGGCATTAAGATGTACTGAAGTCCAAGGCTACTACCTTTGCCGTCCTCTCCCTGCCGAGGAAATCATGAACGCGTTACAAGCCACTAGCCTCCCGCTTATCAAAGGATAATCCGGACGTTTTGCTGAGGAAACCGATCTCGAATCCGCGTGAATAATTGATCCCGAAGAAGACGATAGGCTGCCATACGCTGTTCGCGACTTCCTTCCACTTCGGAGGGATCCATCATGTGCCAGAATTCCAGCTCGCAGGAGCTATCACGCGTCAACTCAACCGCACTATGCTGAGCTTCGGGCGACAGCGATATCACGAGGTCGAAATAACCATCTTCGAGTTGGCTGAAGAGCTTTGGCCTATGACGGGAGAGGTCAATGCCGACTTCGTCGAGCACCTGAACGGCCATTGCGTCGAGTTCGCCCGGGCGAACACCCACACTGTCGACGAAGATTTGCCGCCCATGAAGGAACTTGAGAATAGCCTCCGCCATCGGCGATCGAATTGAATTGAACGTGCAGGCGAAGAGGACACTGGAGGGTAGATCCGACATCGGCAAAAGCTAGCTGCGTACATGCAGGACGCAGATCAACGTGAACAATCGTCGGGCTGTTCCAGCGTCCATGCTGACCTTAGTCTCCAGTACGTCTGCTAGAAGCTTGGCTCCTTCGTCGTGCAAGCCTCGACGCGCCATATCCAACGCTTCGATCCGTGTTGCCGTCGCGCCCTTAATGGCGGAAAAATAGCTTTCACAAATAAGAAAATAGTCTTTGATGACCCCTCGCAGCGATCTTACCGGTATCAGTATCTCCTGTTCACCAAGATAGGCCTTCACCTCCAAGACGAGCGTTGAATCGCGAAGTCCCATCATCAACTCATAGGGACCTGCCGGACCGTCCTTCAATGCGAAGCTATTGCCTTCGATAAGATCGAAGATCGCTACATTTCGCTCATGTTCGATTTCCGGGCTCCACCGGATGACGCTTCGTTCGTCGATCACAACTTTGACGATACGCGACGTCGGCTTGCTCAAAGCGTTATACTCCGCTTGGGGCGGATCTTATCCGGACAGCGCGCTCATGGCCCTGGAGCCCTTCGGCATGCGCCATCGTCGCGGCCTCGACGGCCAATGCCGAGAAGGACTGGCTGTCACATTTGAGAAAGGTCGTCCGCTTCATGAAATCGATGGTCGAAAGGCCAGAGGCAAATCGGGCGGTTCGGCCTGTAGGCAATACGTGATTGGGTCCACCCACGTAGTCGCCGATGACTTCGGGCGTCCAGCAACCGATGAACACCGAACCTGCATGCCGCACCCGGTCCAAGAGGCGTTCAGGCGCTTCAACTGCCAATTGAAGATGCTCAGGTGCCAGACGGTTGGACAGATGGATTGCCTCGTCAAGCGACACGACCTTGATGATCGCACCGAGCTTTTCCCAGCTTTCTCGCGCGATCTCCTTACGCGGCAATTCGGCCAGTTGCCTTTCGACTTCGACTGCGACCCGCTCTGCATACTCGGCATTCGGCGTTAGAAGTATCGACTGAGCTCGTGTGTCATGCTCCGCCTGGGCCAAGATGTCGGCGGCGATCCAAGAAGGATCGCAGCTGCCGTCGGCAATTACGACGACTTCGGAAGGACCGGCTATCATATCAATACCAACCCGACCAAAGACTTGGCGCTTAGCCTCCGCTACGAATGCGTTGCCCGGGCCGACGATCTTATCCACGGGACGAATCATCGAAGTGCCATAAGCAAGCGCCGCAATCGCCTGGGCGCCTCCAATCCGGTAAACTTCGTCGATTCCCGCCAGATGAGCGGCCGCCAGGACCCATTGGTTAAGATTACCTTTGGGTGCGGGAGCGACCATCACCAAGCGTGAGCAGCCCGCCACCTTGGCGGGTATCGCGTTCATGAGTACGGAACTTGGGTAGGCCGCCGTACCACCAGGGACGTAGAGGCCAACCGCGTCGATCGCTGTCCAGGCCAGTCCCAGCCCAATCCCCTGCGCATCGACCCAATGTTTCGGCTCGGGACGCTGGCGTTCATGGAAGGCGCGGATCCGGGAAGCAGCTAACTCGAGAGCTTGGCGTGCCTCAGCGGACAGGTCCTTGAACGCCAGAGCCATCTCATCGGCACTAACCCGCAGATCGTCAATCGATGCTTCGAGGCCGTCAAATCGGCGTGTAAGGTCCTCGACTGCGCGATCACCTTCCATTTTGACACGCTCGATGATCGCGGTCACGGCATCGCGCACATCCGCTTGCTCGTCCCGACGCGCATTCACATAGTCGACGAAGGAACGCTCGAATCCGGCACGGGCGGTATCAAGCCTGAGCGTCATAACTCTCGGTCCACCCAGGAAGAATTGATGCTTCGTGATCACATGGCGTTATCGCGCAAGGCCTGGGCTCACCGAAGTCGTCGAGTACGGCAGCGATTTTCGACGTTCGCAGCGAAATCTGCGCCTCGCCTTCAAAGACAAGCTTGATCTCCACAGCGTAGCTCTTGCCGGGCTCGGTGGCGATCGTGAGCAGCGAGAGCGATGCGTCCGGATTCTCTGGATCGAGTCCTTTATATTTGACCTCGAAGATTTCCTGGAACGTCAGCACGCTCATGATCTCAGTCAGTCCCTCGCATGTCTTGGGATCTGACTGGCGCTCACGTCGGTAGCGGGTGAACGCCGCCAAAAAACGCTTTTCGTCTTTTATATAGGCCATTTCCCGGAGCGACACGCGGGCATCCTGGAGAACGGCGGAAATAACTCCTAGATCCTCCGCATCGGTTGCCTTCAGGCGAAGCTTGTCACTCATTTCAGCTCTTTCATTAAGGACCGGCGCCGATGCGATAGAGCGCTCGCTACGGGATACGCTCGACGCATGCCCCAACTGCCTGCAATTTCTGCTCGAGATGCTCGTAGCCGCGATCGAGATGGTAGATGCGATTGATCTCGGTCTCCCCTTCGGCAGCCAAAGCCGCCAGAACCAGGGAGACCGAGGCGCGCAGATCAGTGGCCATCACCGGCGCACCTCTAAGCGTCGTTCCGCGCGCGCCCTGCCCTCGCACCAGCGCCGATCCGCCGTGAATGGTGATCTGAGCCCCCATCCGCGCCAGTTCCGGTACATGCATGAAACGGTTTTCAAAGATCGTCTCGGTGATCATCGACGCACCCTCTGCATTGCACATGAGGGCCATGAACTGCGCTTGCAAGTCCGTCGGGAATCCAGGATAGGGCCGCGTCATCACGTCAGTACCGCGAAGCCCCTCCGATGCCACGCTGACGGCAAAGCCGTCGGCGGTGTCCGTAAACTGCAAGCCGGCCTCCTCTAGTTTCTCCCGAGCACCACCCAGCAGCCCTAAATCGCCGCCAGTGATGTGCAGCCGGCCACCGGTGATGCCAGCTGCCATGACATAAGTGCCAGCCTCGATGCGGTCGGGCATGATCGAATGCACGGCTCCGTGCAGTTGCGCTACGCCTTCGATGGTAATGGTGCTCGTTCCAGCTCCTTCGATCGCGGCACCCATGCTCGAGAGCAAAAGGGCAAGATCAACGATCTCCGGTTCGCGCGCGGCACCTATGATCGTGGTCGTGCCCTTAGCAGTCGCCGCAGCCATAAGCAGATTTTCCGTGGCGCCTACCGAGGGCTGAGTAAGCTCGATACGCGCACCTTTAAGGCCACCCGCCGGCGCCCGGGCTGTCACATAGCCTTGCGACAGCTCGATGATCGCTCCCAGACGCTCCATGCCGCTCAGGTGCAGGTCGATCGGCCTCGTGCCGATGGCACAGCCTCCGGGCATGGAGACGATAGCCTCGCCACCGCGCGCCAGTAGGGGCCCGAGGACAAGGACCGATGCACGCATCTTTCGAACAAGGTCGTAGGGCGCGGTGGTGCTAAGCAATTCCTGACAATGAAAGGCTACGCGCCCCGGCTCGCCAGGAAGGTATGTCGATGCGACGCCGAGCCTTTGGACCAAACGCATCATTGAGACGACGTCGGCCAATTCCGGAACATTGCGTAGTTCCAGCGTGTCTCCCGTCAAAAGCGTGGCCGCGATCAACGGCAGCGCGGCATTTTTGGCACCACTGATCGCCAGCGTCCCCTCGAGCTTGCGGCCGCCAGTTATCAAAAGCCGATCCATGATGTGATCTTTCACGCCTGCGTCTGGTAAAGGCGCTCGTCGCGCCTGCTGTTCTACGCTTTCAAAGCCGAGGCAACGTCACGCCTCGCTGGCCCATATATTTCCCTTGCCGATCGGCATAGGATATTTCAGGTGCTTCCTGCCCCTGCAAAAACAGGAACTGGCACAGACCCTCATTGGCGTAGACCCGCGCGGGAAGCGGCGTGGTATTCGAAATCTCGAGAGTCACATGGCCTTCCCATTCGGGCTCCAGTGGCGTGACGTTCACGATCATGCCGCAGCGCGCGTAAGTGCTCTTGCCAAGGCAGATCACCAGGACGTCGCGTGGAATCCGGAAATACTCGACGGTACGCGCCAGTGCGAAGCTATTGGGCGGGATAACGCATGAATCACCGTCGCGCTCAACGAAGCTTGTCGCGGTGAAATTTTTGGGATCGACGACTGCACTGTCGACATTAGTAAAGATGCGAAACTCCGGCGCCACGCGGGCGTCGTAGCCATATGACGAAAGACCGTAGGATATCACTCCCTCGCGTGTCTGCCGATCGACGAACGGCTCGATCATACCTTTGGTCAACGCAAGTTCGCGGATCCGGTGATCCGGCAGGAGCGACATGCAGTAGATACCCCATCTCGAATGCGAAAACGCGCGTGGCGCCAACGCCCGTGAAACCTAGACCCCTTCATAGGCCATGGCGTTTTATCGCTCAATAAGGCCTGGTATCGATCAGCCTTCATCCTTGACCATAAAGGACGACCTTTCCTTAGCCTCAGCGAGCTTTGACGCTCGGGCCTTTCGGCGACGAAGGTTGGCGCGTAACTGGATTGCCAGCCGAGCCTTGCGCTCGTTGGCCGCGTCGTCGGTGACGCTGCTGATCGCCTCGGTCTCCTGTTTATGCTTCACATCCGGCATATGCGGCCCGCCTTGCATGTCCTGGAACCTTATGGCATCTAGCACGCCGTCAAGCTGGGGTTCCACCGGGACCTAGATGCTGCCGTAGCTCAGTCGGTAGAGCGCGTCCTTGGTAAGGACGAGGTCGTTGGTTCGATTCCAATCGGCAGCACCAGAAATCAACGCTCGCAGTCGAGCGTTGCCGAAATCCTAAGCGCAGTAGGTTCATGGCACGCCATCGGTCGCGGCGCACGCGTGGCAATGCCCTGGCCGGCACCTTGCCGGCGTAGCCTTGGCGAAGATCGTCTCCGCCCATCACTAAAGAGCGCCGAAGAGATCACATTCTCGACGGCCGTGACGATGCCTGGATGATGGTCAGGGAGGCGCCTAGTCCAACCGCCCACGGATCTTTTTAGTCTGAGATCGACATCATCGGTAGATTTACACCGAGCTGGGCACACGGCAGCCGATACCGGTCCAGGTCTGTTTCAGGCGTGGGTCGGCCAATGCGTCGAGACAATGTATGCCGCGTGGATGATACCGGGCAGATAGCCCAGGAGCGTCAGCATCACGTTCAAGCTGAACTCCTGGCCGGCACCCACAGTCCAATAGACCGCTATCGGTGGACAAAGCAAAATCGTCAAAAGCATCCCGCCACTCAAAAGCCTGTCCCCCGACCCGGTCCAATCTCGACCCACTCCGTCATCAATGGGTTTCAACGCACGAACTCTCCGGTTCGGCCGCTCTTTAACGCACCATAAGACAAATTGATCGGCATCATGCAACGGGGATACGCCAAGCTAACGTCGAAACGCCTCGATGTTGGAATGCGCAACTATGCCTCCTTATCGATGTCGAGATGCGCGATCTGCCTGACACTCCCGTTTAGGTGAGCGGCGATAAGATGTCCCGAGGCGACGGCACCTATACAAAGCGCGACAGAAGCCACAATGTTCAAAGCGGCTCTCGCGATGGCGCCAGACCGCAAAAGGTCCAGCGTTTGCAGGCTGAAGGATGAAAAGGTCGTATACCCACCGCAAACTCCAACCATCACGAATAACCGCGTATTCTCCGAGACGGGAAATCTGCCTTGTGCGAGGGTCAGCGTGCCGAACAAACCAATAATAAAAGAACCCGTTATGTTGATGACGATGGTGCCCCAGGGCAGATCGCGACTGATGGGCAACGTCAGGACGGATATGGCATAGCGGGCCAATGTGCCCAACGCGCCTCCCGCCATGATTATCAAGCAGACATTGAATGGCATTTGTGTGTCCGGCTTTGTACGCGGCCGGAGTGCCTAGACCCCTACCGCTAAATTAGCGCGTCAGGAATTATCCGAATTAACGGTGGTTTCGGGAACTCCGTTCCCATCGACTGGCAGAGACCGATCGACGTTGCTTTTCAAAGGCCACGCACCGGCACGTACCGAACCACCTTGGACGGCGCGATGTTAATCAGCTCATTCTGCGTGAACGCCTGCCGGCTTTGAGCGCAATCTTGACGAAGATGGATCAGCCCGGGCCGCACCGCCAAATCTCCTTCGATCGCGGCCCCATGGATAGGATCGCGCAATGGCTCCAACGCCAATGGAACAAGCGCCATGGATGGCGTCAAAGGCGAAGCGGCACCGGCCACAGCGCTGCTCAAGCGCTGGAGAGGGCGCTGCATATCGCGCACGAAAGACGCGACAGCGCCAGGCCGTCAACAAATAGGCAAATTATGGCTGGGGGACCTGGATTCGAACCAAGACTGCTCGGTTCAGAGCCGAGAGTTCTACCGTTAAACTATCCCCCAAAGGGAGACCCGCATTGGGGCGTTCCGCGGAGCGCCTTATCGTTGCTCAAAGGGATGTTTGTCAAGTCGTCCCACCACCAGCCGATCAAGCAGAGCCAAGCACCCCGAACGGTCTAAAGAGAAGTTGCTATCCACCCAGGCTGCCTCGACCTGCCGTTTGATATTTCCAAGCGCCGGCCCGGGATCGATGCCCCTTGAGATGAAGTCGTTGCCCGTGATCGGCAGAACCGGCCGAGATGAAGCGCTCGCTGCTGCTAGAATTTTGACTAACGCCGTTGGGTCGCCGTCACGCCTCACCCAGATCAACGTTAGGAAGTCCGCGGCCTCACGTAGCGGCATATTTCTGACATACGACCATCGACGGAGGCTGTCGAAGTCGTCGAGTTCGTCAGGGAGCTCTTCGGTGAGAAGCAGGAGAAGTTGGCTGCGCTCTCGCCGCGATAACTTCAACGACGCGCCCAAGCTTTCGGCCTCAGGACGACTAAATCGCCTCGATAGTGACAAAAGCACGGCAAGGGACAGTATCGGCCCCGGCGCGATGCCGAATTCATGCAGCCGTCTGAGACTGGCAAGGTCAGGCTGGTAAGGGACGATCAACCTCCAGATACCGGATTGTTCCATCAGCTTGATACTGAGGACGGCGCGCTGCTCGACCAAAATCCGACTGAGCTCGCTCCAGATACGTTCAGCGGCCAGAGACTTCAAACCATCTCGATGACGCACGCATGCCGCCAGCGCGGCGAGATCAGGCGGCTCTTGTCCCAAGCGGGCTAGAAAGCGGAAAAAGCGCAAGATGCGTAGATAATCTTCGCGGATGCGAAGATCGGGTTCGCCGATGAATCTGACTCGCCCGGCCTTTAGATCCGACACGCCATCGAAGGGGTCGAAGACCGTTCCGTCCAGGCTGCAGCTCAGTGCGTTGAAGGTAAAATCCCTGCGCGCCGCATCGACCACAAAATCATCGGTGAATTCCACAACAGCATGACGTCCATCTGTTTGGACGTCACGGCGCAAGGTGGTTACTTCAAATCGCCCCCCATCGACCAGAGCCGTTATCGTACCATGGCGCAAGCCCGTCGGAATGACCTTGATGCCGGCATCCTGAAGCAGCACCATCGCCTCCTCCGGTCTCGCCTGCGTCGCGACGTCGAGATCGTGATTGTCTGCCTGATCGTCCAAAATCGCATCTCGCACGGCACCACCGACGAATCGGGACTGCCGTCCGGTCCGGCCCAGTGCGTCGAAAAGTCGACGCGCCGCCGGATCCCTTAACCAAGGCGAACGCAGACGCGGGAGTTCAGTCATTTTCCCTCTGCACAGCGCCCGGGACGACCTGCCCTTTTTTGTCCAGATGAGGCGGAACGTAGGTTCCGCCTGGCGGTTCGCCGCTCGCCATGAATGCGAGCACGCTCGCCACGATGAGGATCACCATCGCTACGAGGAACAGCGTTGGCCAGAGCGATCCGCTGCGCGTTGCGAGATCTAAACCAAGAGTCAATCGCCTGACGATATAGGTCAATATTCTAAAAATTAATAGAAGTAAGAGAATGACGAATATTCGCGTCATGATGGCGGATCGACTATACGCGACACAAAATCAATTAGAATTGCAGCGGTAGCCCCCCAAATTCGCCGGTTTTCAAAGTCCAGCAGCATAGAGATCCTTGCGCCGTTCTGGCCTGAGAGACGTTCGCACCGATGGTTTCTCCGGTCGAGCAACCACGCCAGCGGCAGCTCGAACAGGTCCGCGACCTCGCAGGGATTGGGCGAGAATTCGGGATGGGCATGAGTCCAGCCGACTACCGGAAAAATCCGATAGCCACTCGTCGTGTCATAGGCAGGAAGACGCCCGATCACCTCGACTAAGTCCGGCTCCAGCGCGATTTCCTCACGGGCTTCCCGAAGGGCGCCAGCTTCATCGTCCGGATCACCTTGCTCAAGACGGCCACCGGGCAAGCTGATCTGGCCCGGATGACCTCTTAAATCTTTCGTTCTCTCGGTCAGCAAAATGGTCGGGCCGGATGGACGATCGATCAAAAGGATCAACACTGCTGCCGGCTTCAATTCGCTCGCTCCGACGGCCCAGCCGAGCGGATCACCGTTGCGACGGCTCGGGAACGCTCCCAGGCTCTTCTTAAGCCGGACGGGGTCAAACATGGTATTGGATCCGGTCGACCGAGCTTTCATCCTAACGCATCGAGAGTGAAAAAGCGGCCATCGCTCCAGATACCCCACACGTCGTTCTCGATCTCGGCATACTTGGCAAGCTCGAGGTAGACCGCCTGCGTGAGACGTGCCTCCAGACCACGTTCGGTCAGCAAATAGGGCGCATCGCCGCCTTTGGGCATTCGACGGATGGTCAGTGGATGCAGCGCCGACAGGCCATACCAAACACCCATGTTGGTCTGGAACTCAAAGCGCCTCATCCCAAAGGTTGAAGACCCAAGTCGAAGGCCGACAGCCAGGAAAGCCGAGTCCTCGACCTCCACCAGGCCCTGCTCGAATGGTGTGATGAGCCAGTGCCGCCCTCGCTCATCGCGATAGAGGCTTCGGGCGAATAATGCCGCGAGCTCCGGCCGACCAATAAGGGAATCCCGATAGTACCAGTTGCCACGCCGATCGATCGACAGCGACAAGGTGCCGCAATCCGCCCGCTCGCCCTTCAGGACCTCGAGCGTGCGTAGCGGATCGAATTCCGTTCGACGATCGCCCCCCGGGGCCGCTTTCTTCCCCTCATCGCGCGATGCTGGCATGGTCTGATGAAAAGCCCTTCATCGATCGGATGACCAGCCCTCCCATTTGACTGGCAACGATCACTTGCCGCAGGTCGAACCCTATGTCACCTCTGGCAACTAGGGAAGTGCGTGACAGTGCGAAGGCTACGCTGCCAGGAGCTGGGGAAGGAGCCCATGACCGACCTTACTAACGATGAGACGATGGTGACAGCCGCCGAGACGGCGATGAGCAAGCTCGCCGCAGTAAGAGAAGAGCTTGGCAAGGTCATATTCGGCCAGCGTCAGGTCGTCGATGAGACCCTCATCTCGGTTCTAGCAGGCGGCCACGCTCTCCTGGTTGGTGTACCAGGCCTAGCGAAGACCAGGCTCGCGCAGTCTTTGGGGACGGTGTTGGGATTAAGTGAGAAGCGGGTGCAATTCACCCCGGATCTCATGCCATCGGACATTCTGGGTTCCGAGATCCTCGACGAGGATGAGCAAGGACGCCGCTCGTTCCGCTTCGTCCGTGGGCCCATTTTCTGTCAACTCCTTATGGCCGATGAGATCAACCGCGCCAGCCCTCGCACCCAAGCAGCGCTCCTCCAGGCGATGCAGGAGCGGTTCGTGACCATTGCTGGGCAGACTCATCCCCTACCCACACCGTTCCACGTGCTGGCAACGCAAAATCCCATCGAGCAGGAGGGCACGTATCCGCTACCCGAGGCTCAGCTGGATCGCTTTCTACTTCAGGTTAATATCGATTACCCCGATGAGGAGGCCGAGCGTCGCATGATGATCGCGACGACGAGCGGCCAGGAAACTTCGCCCGTAACTGCCCTCGACGCTGAATCGTTGATCGCTATCCAGGCCCTGGTGCGGCGCATGCCCGTTGGCCAGAAGCTGGTCGACACAATTCTTGCATTGGTTCGCGCGGGTCGTCCTCAGCTCAAGATCGTGAGCGACCTAGAGAACTTGATCGCCTGGGGTCCAGGCCCACGGGCCAGTCAGGCGCTCATGCTTGCCGTGCGCGTGCGCGCTTTGATCGATGGCCGCCTTGCGCCTTCGATAGAAGACGTTAAGGCGCTGGCAGCACCTGTCCTTCGCCACCGAATGGCCACGACCTTCGGCGCACGGGCCGAAGGTATTTCGATCGATATGATCATCGAGCGGCTTTGCCGTCACGTGATAGGCTAACCAATGTTTGATCCGTTCAAGATGGAAATGCGAATTTGACGACCTCGGGAGCGCCCTTCGGCCCCGAGCTCGAACGTCTTCGTGCTCGAGCAGAACATCTAAGCAATCGGCTGCCGGCGCTTCTTGTCGAGGCCGAGCGCGTGGCGGCGACTGTAGCACAAGGCGTCCACGGCCGCCGCCGTACCGGCACCGGTGAGGCGTTCTGGCAGTTTCGTGCCTATCAGGCAGGCGACGAACCCAAGTCGATCGACTGGCGTCAGTCCGCGAAGGGCGCGCACATCTTCGTACGGCAACAGGAGTGGGAAGCGGCGGAGAGCGTCTGGCTGTGGGTCGATTCATCGCCGTCGATGCACTTTCGATCCACCGATGTGTGGCCGCGCAAACATGAGCGTGCGCTGATCCTCATTCTCGCACTTGCGACGCTGCTCGTTCGGGGCGGGGAACGCATCGTCGCTTTGGGCAGCGGCGGGCGCCCCCGGAGCGGGCGACTTGGTCTTGTCCACTTCGCTCAGTCGTTGCTCGAGGCATTCAGTCGGAACGATGTCAGGCTGCCGCCGCCCGATCGGCTCCCCCGTTTTGCGCGAATTGTCCTGATCTCGGATTTCCTCGAACCGCTTCACGAGATAAGGGATAGTCTGGCCGCCTTCACCGCGAATGGCGCCACAGGCGCGGTCCTGCAGGTCACCGACCCTGCAGAGGAAGAATTGCCTTACGCGGGCCGCGTACTGTTCCAAGGACTGGAACGCGAAGGAACCGCGCTGGTCCGCAACGTCGATAGAACGCGCAGCTCTTATCAAAAGGCATTCTTTGCACAACGCCAGGGGCTGCAAGAGCTGGCCTCACGTCAAGGATGGCGATTTGCAGCACATCGGACCGACCGGTCCGCTGAAAGCGGCCTCCTCGCACTCTACCAGATGCTAGCTCCAAAAGCGGTTCGCTGACCATGCTGAGCCTCGGGGTCATTGCCTTCGCTCATGTCTGGGTCCTACTGGCTCTCCTGGCATTGCCGGTCATCTGGCTTCTCCTCAGGGCCACGCCCCCCAGCCCAAAGCAACAAAGCTTTCCAGCTCTTCGTCTGCTCCTAAGGCTCGACAACGAGGAGGAAACGCCGGCCCGAACGCCCTGGTGGCTCCTCTTACTGCGCCTTGCAGTGGCCCTCTTGATCGTGCTGGCCATTGCCAATCCAATCATCAATCCGACGGCCGAATTGAACGGCAACGGCCCTCTGCTCCTTGTCGTCGATGATGGATTTGTAACGGCGGCCGATTGGCCCGCGCGCAAGGAACAGATCAAGCGGTTCGCCACACAGGCGCAGCGGGAAGGTCGTGAGGTAATGGTCCTTCGCACCGCGCCGGACCCTCAAGGTAATGTTCGTCTTGAGAGCCTGCCGGTCGACCGGCTGCTGGAGGAGATCGACGGGTGGATGCCGCAACCTTGGGCGGTAGATCGCGCGGCGGCCGTGACCGCGCTCGCTGACTTGAAGGCACCAGTGACCAGCGTCTGGATCGGCGACGCGATCGCCACGAGTCGGGCTAGCGAAAAGGATGCCGCCAATCTAGCGCATCGGATCAGCGCGCTTGGCCCTGCCAGGTTTCTTGGCGATAGCGCTGCCATGCCACCACTTTTGTATCCGCCAGATTCTTCATCGAGCGACTTGAAAGTCGTCGCAAAGCGACCACTCCCTGGGCCAGCCGACGAGCGGCAAATTCGCGCGATCGGCCCGGATGGCGAAGTCCTGGCGCACGCAGCGTTGCATTTCGCCGAGGGGGACAAGCTGGGCTCAGCGATCTTCGATCTGCCGGTCGACCTAAAGAACAGGATCGCGCAACTGGAACTCCAGCCGCGGCTCAATGCAGGCGGCGTCGTCCTTTTGGACGAGCGGTGGCGACGAAGGACCGTTGGCATTGTCGGCAACGCAAACGACACAGCCGACCAGCCGCTGCTCTCCGAAGACTATTTTCTTGAACGCGCCTTTAAGCCCTTTGCGGCGGTTCGCACGGCCAGTATCGAGGAGCTCACGTCGGCGCCGCTTTCTTTGATTGTCCTGCCCGACACGGGTCAGCTTGCCGACGAGCCGCTGCAAAAGCTATCGAAATTCGTTGACGATGGCGGTGTGGTCCTGAGGTTCGCCGGCCCACGCTTCGCGGCTGGCCACGACAATTTCGTCCCGGTTGCCTTAAGGGGAGGAGACAGGCAGCTTGGGGGTGCCCTCTCCTGGTCGCAGCCGCTCGCCATAACCCAGTTCAATCCGCAAGGCCCGTTCGCAGGGCTCATCCCGAATCCGGAAGCGACGGTCAACCGCCAGGTACTAGCGGAGCCCGGACCAAATCTCGCGGCCGCCTCGTTCGCCAGCCTCTCGGATGGCACACCTTTGATCACGGGCAAACGCATGGGCAAAGGCTGGCTCCTGCTCGTGCACACGACGGCGAATACGAGTTGGACCTCACTGCCGTTATCGGGGCTGTTCGTCGACATACTTCGGCGGACGCTGGTCTTGGCACCGGGAGCCGGCGGCATGCCGACAGGCAGCCTTCATCCAAGCGCCGTCCTCGATGGATTTGGTAATCTTCGCCCGTCGCCAGCCGGCCTTGCGCCCATATCTTCCGCCGATTTTCCAAAGGCAATCGCAGGCCCGCAGCATCCACCCGGCCTCTATGCTCCGACCTCGGTCGATGCAAGCGAGGATCAGATCGCCCGCTCGGCCCTGAACGTGCAAACAGGCGCCGTCGACTATATTGCGCTGCAACCGGAGTTGCTCGGTGGTCCATTGGAGACGTTTTCCCTGCCGTCTGAATTTGGTCTTGGCCCCTGGCTTCTCTTGCTTGCCTTCCTGCTCGGGCTGGCCGACATGGTGATCGGCTTAGCGCTACGGGGGCTGGGGCTAAGGCTTGGACGGGCGACGGCGCTGGGCATCGCGGCGTGTGTGCTACTGCTTGGCTCCCAAAGCACAAGCTTTGCGCAGTCGGATAACCAGCCACCTTCCAAGGCCATGAAGGCCACGCTCGAGACACAATTGGCCTATGTGCTGACCGGCAATCAATCAGTTGACGATATGAGCCGGGCCGGACTGGAGGGCCTGGGCCAAGTTCTGGGCATGCGGACCTCAATCGAGCCCGCCGACCCGGCGGCGATTGACCTCGCTACGGACGATCTCGCAGTCTATCCGTTCATCTACTGGCCCATGCCGCCTAGTTTTCCGGACCTGAACGATGCCGAGCGCCAGCGTATCGAGGCGTACTTGCGTCAAGGCGGCATGATCCTGTTCGACACGCAGGACGCAGGTGACCTGCTGCCTGGTCAGAACGGTGGTGGACCTGGCGAGCAAAGACTGGCCCAAGTCCTCCGCGGGCTGGATATCCCGCCGTTGATGCAAGTTCCGCCTGACCATGTTCTGACCCGATCATTCTATCTCCTGCAGGACTTCCCTGGGCGTTGGACGGGTCAGCCCGTATGGGTCGACCAGGTACCGACGTCGCTTAATGATGGCGTTTCCAGCGTCATCATCGGCGCAAATGACTGGGCGGGTGCCTGGGCCGTCGACGAGTTTGGCAACAGCCTTCTCCCGGTAGTCCCGGGTGGAGAAGAACAACGCGAGATGGCCCGACGCTTTGGCGTCAACGCCGTGATGTATGCGCTCACCGGCAACTATAAGACTGACCAGGTCCATGTCCCTGCACTCCTCGAGCGCCTTGGCCAGTAAGAAATTTTTCGATTTCGTCGGGATTTTATGGCGAGAATTTTATGGATAAATACAGCCTTACATGGACCCCTTATTTCCCCGTTAGTGTGGTCGCGGGCCTCGCCATTCTTTCCCTCATCGTTCTATTCCTCGGCTTCTACCGGCGAGCAAGAGGTTCGGTCTTTCGCGCTGTCTTCGTCATCGTGGCACTTGTATCACTCATCAATCCGTCGCTGCGCGATGAACAACGCCAGCCTTTGCCCGATGTGGCACTGGTCGTCGTCGACCGTTCGCCCAGCCAGCGTCTGGCAAAACGCGACGGGCAAGTCGACGACGCGGCCAAAGACTTGACCAGCCGCCTGAGCAAGATACCCAACCTGCAACTCCGCCAGATCGAACTTGACGGCGATGCGGACGGAACGAAGCTGAACGACCGGCTGGCCGAAGCTCTGGGCGAGATCGACAAATCGCGCATCGGTGCCGTTATTGCAGTGACCGACGGCCAGATTCACGATGCTCCGGGGGCGGGAGACGAAGGGACCTTGCAAAGACAGCGGGATCTTCTGGGGACACCTCTCCATGTCTTGCTGACGGGACGCCCGGACGAGCAGGATCGCCAACTCACCATAGAACAGGCGCCGACTTATGTGATGGTGGGACAGGACGCTTCCATCACTGTTCGCGTGACAGAGAGCCCGTCTGGGAGCGATACGGTCCCCGTCATTCTCCGCCAGGACGGCAAGCAAGTTGCCCAGATTGAGGCACGCCCAGGACAGCCGGCGACCATCCCCTTTCGCCTCGACAAAGCGGGCCCGGCGGTGCTGGAGGCGGAAGCCGCTGTGCGACCTGGAGAGCTTACCGCGCTCAACAATCGAGCCATCGCGAACGTCAATGGCGTTCGCGACCGGCTGCGGGTGCTGCTTGTATCAGGTGAGCCCTATCCCGGGTTACGGGTATGGCGGAATCTCTTGAAGGCAGACCCGGCTGTCGATCTGGTCCACTTCACGATCTTGCGCCCGCCGGAAAAACAGGACGGCACACCCATCCGCGAGTTGGCGCTGATCGCCTTCCCCTCACGCGAGCTTTTTGAGGTTAAGCTGAACGAGTTCGATCTCGTCATCTTCGATCGCTACAACCGACGCGGGCTGCTACCGCTAGCCTATCTCGACAACATTGCGAATTATGTCGAGCATGGGGGAGCGCTACTCGAGGCCACGGGTCCTGAGTTCGCCTCGCCGACCAGTCTCTTTCGCACGCCGCTCTCGCGCATTCTGCCCGGGAGGCCTTCCGGCGAAGTCTTCGAGCGCGAATTTAAGCCTCATATCAGCGAACTCGGTCAACGACATCCGGTCACACAGGGACTGGCTCCCCCTGACGGGGATCCCTCATGGGGCGACTGGTTCAGACAGGTGGACGTGGAGGCTGGAGGCGCGCAGGTCGTCATGACCGGCGTAGCGGATCGCCCGCTCTTGGCATTAGCGCGTATGGGACAGGGCCGCGTGGCCCAGCTACTGTCAGATCACGCATGGCTTTGGGCTAGAGGCTTTCAGGAGGGTGGCCCGCAGGCGGCACTCCTCCGGCGCCTCGTTCACTGGTTGATGAAGGAGCCGGAACTTGAGGAAGAAAGGCTTGAGGCCGGTGCCACGGCCGACGGGATCAGGATCACGCGTCACACGATAGGACAAGACCCGATCAAGGCCACGATAACGGCCCCGGATGGCACGGAGCGCACCGTCAGCATGCAACCCGACGCGGCGGGCGTGGCTCGTGCCAGCGTCGTCGCCGACCAGGATGGCCTTTATAAGGTGAGCGACGGAGATCACGCCGTCTACGTAGAGCCACATCCGATCGCAGCTCGAGAACTTGCGGATATTCGCGCCACGGCCGACCGCCTCGCTCCCCTGGCCACCGCTACCGGCGGTTCGGTCAACTGGCTCTACCAAGATGGGGTCCCGGACATTCGGACGATCGCCGCAGGCCGAAGAATGGAAGGCCGAGGCTGGATCGGAATCAGGCAGAATGGCGCCTACAATGTCACCGGCTCGTCGGATATCGCGCTAATCCCGCCATGGCTGGCATTACTTCTGTTGGCAGGAGCGATTGCCGGCGCCTGGTGGGCGGAGGGGCGCTCGGCATAGCCGTCCGGTCGGCGCGCCGACATTGGCCAGATCGTTTTTCTTTGTGACGCCTCTATTCGGTGCGGTCAGGCTGTCGTCGAATAGTCCGTTAGCAGGCGCCTGACACGCTCTGATACACGATCGAGATCGTCCAGCCGCTTTGCTGAGGACACAGCTTGCCCCCCCAGCGGAACGGCCAGCCCTCTGGCAATCAATGCCCGTCTAGTAGCAAGGGGCTCCGAAGACGGGCGTCGCAAGCCTTGCGCTGTCAGTCGATCGAGGAATCGCCCTACAACATGCTGTTGATGCGGCGTACCCCGGTAGCTCAGACCGCCTCCGGTCGCCTTCTTCATAAGACCAAGAACCGGTCGCACAACCTTAAGCTTATCATACCAAAGCGGCAGGTCGGCAATGGCGATCGGTTTGTTTGTGGCCGTCACGCGTGCCAGAAGGGCCCTATCATCGACGGTAACGACGAATCCATCGGCACCACTCAGTATCTCGGCCAATCGATTATCGCCGCTTTCGCTCAGATGAATGACTCTCTTGGTTCCCTTGATCGCGTCTGCCATTGCCTCGGCGGTCGAGGCGGCCGCGCTGCCTACCGCACAGAGCCAAATCGCCCCCTTGCCGCCGACCTCATTGGCTGCCGCCTTTGCAATATTGATCGCTACATCGCGAGGCATGGCAAAAGGATATCTCCCGCCGGTAACGAAGACGGCCAGAACAGGCTCTTGCGGTACCGATCCCGAATTGCCTTCAGGCTTCTCGGGCTCCAACAAAGGCGCCGCCACCTGTAGAACATTGTCTCTGATCGGAAGCTGTTCTTCCGGCAAGGCAATGATCAAATCGAATGCGCTGAAGGCACTCCCGGGACCGCCTATCTGCACGAGTCGTGTTCTGCCTTTGCTTTGGCGTTTGATCCAGCGGCCGATGGCGGCAGTCCGACGCCCGGATATCACTAGGTCCGGCCAAGGTTCCTCGATTCGGGCCGATTGTCCGACATCAAGGCCGATTCTGGATGCGCCACGAACAGCGTGGGGCAGCACGCCCAGAGGCCCAAAAACGAGATCCTTGGTCTCGAAGGGAATGGCCAACTTACGCGCGAGCGCCACCGCTTGCTCGTCCTCGCTCCGCTCGCCGGCCGTCAGCACCCAGACGCGGCTGGCAGAGCTACTCACGTGCCTTTCGACGCCCGATGGCTCAACTCCGAGATCAGGCGTGATGGCATCGAAATGCCAGCTCTTGCCGGGATGCGCTTGTGCCGCCTCGGCAATGCGCCTGCGCCACCAGACAGCGCTCCCCATCCCGTTCCCCGGGCTTGTTCGAATGGCGATATAGAGCGCCTTTGCCGCTCGACGGAAGAGCAGATCGAGAATCCACGGCGTATCGGCGGGCGGCACCACTTCAAAAAGATCAAAGACGGCGATGATGTCCGGGTGGGCGTCGGGCCAGGTTGACGGGCCCTGCTTCAGGGTTCGGCGGTTGGAAATTGCTAGACCGAACAGCGAAGCTCTCGAGTGCCCCGCGTCAGCAATCGCACGGATCTCCTCAACTGTCTGGCAGGAGAGCGCGGTGAAAAGTGCGCTCGCCTTTTCATTCGGAACGCGAGCTCGATCGATCGGGAACAGGTTGCTCGAATTGGCGCCTACTTGGCGGTCGTAGCCGGGGCTCGGTGAGTCGACGGTGAAGACCTGATAGCCTTCCCGGTCGGCCCTCCGTTCAAGGTCATGCCAGATATAGGCAAGCGGATTGGCATGATACGAGTAGGCTTCCGGGAACGGCTCCCACGGTTGCTGATGCAATGCCGTATAATGCAGGCACTTCGTCAGGCGCTCGTCATATTCCTGGTCGCGGGCATTCCAGTGCGGATCGAGTTGCCCCCAGAGGCCACCTTCTTTGCGAGGCTTGTTCAATAATTCGCCCTTGCTGCCATGCGATGCCGCCTCTCTGTTCCACAAAGGCAGCATCTTGGCGCAATCGATCAGCATGACCGAGGTATCGGTATCCGCGATCGCGAGATAGCCGTGACCCTCGAGCGACAGATCGAAAAGCAAAGCGGGATCGGCCAGATAGATCTGATCGACATCGTTGTAGATCGCTTTGCCAGAACCGCCCGCCAAGGTTGGAATTGCGTAGCGATAATTCGTGAAGCCGGTTCGCCAACCTCGACGATCGAACCCGGCTAGGTTCTTCATCAGATAGATCTCGTAGGTGCGGCCCGGATCGCGAACTTGAAGAATCGAGTAGAAAAAGACTCGCTCGGCCCGGTACTGACTTTCCTCGGTACCAAGGAAAATTCTGACCGGTGGTGCCTTTGAAGGCACGGCCCCCACCAATGGTGGCAACACGACCTTATCGGGTTCATCGCGATAAAAGGGCCAAAGGTCGAACTTTTCTTCGCTCAATTTGCTGCACCTGAGACATGGTCCAAACAGGGCCGGTTTCGAACCGGATGTGTGTATGGATTGCCGCCCTCGGCGTCAAACCACACGCTCAAGCCGAGTCGGCCGGAGATTCCGGGTCGACCCAGCCCCCGACGACGGCAATGCCGACGGCCAAAAGCACTGGCCCAAGGAAAATGCCGAGAAAGCCGAATGCGAAGGCTCCACCAACGACACCCAGAAAGCCGGGAAGGAAACCCAGACTCCCGCCACGGCTGATCAGCCATGGCCTGATCACATTGTCGAGGCCGCCGACGATCAACACACCCCAGATAAGGAGGAATATGCCCCAACCAATCTCGCCGCGCATGAATAGCCAGACGTCGATCGGCAACCAGATGACCGCTGGTCCCAACGGGAGCAGAGCGGTCACGAAGCAGATGAAGCCAAGGACGAACGCACTCGGAATGCCCGTGATCCAAAAGCCTATACCGCAAAGCGCACCTTGGATCAGCGCCGTGCCGACCACACCGAAGACAACGGACTTCATCGTGTCGCCCACCGTCTCCATCAAAGAAGAGATGCGCTCGCCAGCGATACGGGTACCAATCGCGCGCGCCTGTCCGACGACGAGTTCGCCATCTCGGTAGAAGAAGAATGCCGCGAAGACCGCAAGCGATATCTCGATCAAGCCGCCGCCTACGCTGACCGCCAGCGCGATGAGGAAATCCCGAATGGTCGAGAAATAAGGCTGGAGCAGAGTCCAAAGCTCGCTCGCATTCAAAGAAATTTCCTGCCAGGCCTCGACGATCGGTGGTCCGATGATTGGCACGCCATTCAACCAAATTGGCGCGGGCGGAATGCCGTTGGCAAAGATGGTGCGGAAAATATCAAGCAGGCGATTGACGCCGTCAACCGCGCTACTGCCGACGACGACGATCGGCAGTACGAAGGCCATCGCTAATAATAGCGTCATCAACGAAGCTGCCAGGGTACTTCGCCCGCCAAGGCGCCGCTTGACCGTTTGATAGATTGGCCACGTCGAGTAAGCCAAGATGGCACCCCAAAGAAGCGCCGAAAGGAATGGCTGCAGGACCATGAAGCAGCCGACCACGAGAAGGGCGACAGCGACGATACCGATGACGATCTCCACGCGATCGTCGATCAGTTGTCGCAAGGGGCGCCGTTGCCTGGGTGCGCTCATGGCAGAACCTTAAAGCGTTTCGCACTCCGAGATCTTAGGAGCGTGGCGCATGAAAAGTCGCCATCGTTCTGAAAGTCAGAGGTTGCCCGAAGCCGCCCGGCGAAATTCAGGCTCATTGCCAGCAAAGATATAGGCGGTCTTTGCCTCAGCGCAGCCAGCGTGCGCGAAGCGTGGTTTCCGCGGGTAGAGCCATGCGTGAGCTTCTCAGGCGCTCGATATCGGCACGACCGGCGTTTCCCTAACCCTTCCCGTGATCAGTAGACGCCGTTCAAGCCAGAATCTCTGGGTGCAACGTTAGCGGGATTGAGCCCGGTCCCCGGATGATCTGCAGTCGGGCGTTCCTCCTGAGCCTCGGCCACTTCCCCTGTCGATGTCGCCGACGCGTCCAAAGAAGGTTTGACACCGCCGGTAATCGCCACGGGCGGCCCCCACACCTGAACTGGGATGCCGCGACGCTGGACCAATTCGGCTTGCACGCGATCCCAGTCGATTTCGTCGATTACGTCGGAAGCTTTTGCCTCCAGCAATTTTCTGGCATCGGCCATGGGCGCAGTTTGGTCGGCCTTGAAGGTGTAGGTGTCTTCAAGCTGATTGAGCTGCTCGTAGGTTGGATGGACCTCGATGAACAGCCCTCCCTGTCGCCAGCCAGCCTTGATCGGCTGTTCGACCGTCGTCACCTTCGTGCCGATGGGCAAGACGTCGAACAGATGATGGGCGACAGCCGTGTAGAGACGAATACAACCACGACTG
The DNA here is from genome assembly GCF_900187945.1 of Arboricoccus pini. Classification (GTDB taxonomy): domain Bacteria; phylum Pseudomonadota; class Alphaproteobacteria; order Geminicoccales; family Geminicoccaceae; genus Arboricoccus; species Arboricoccus pini. The sequence goes on from NZ_FYEH01000004.1 coordinate 293,989, forward strand.
GCCAGCCGCCCTACCCCATATTCCTGATTCGTGCTGTGAATGGCATAAGCGGGCCATCCGAGATACATGGCCCGATCACCCATCGGATTGTCTGGTCCGGGCGGCATGACCGCAGGTAACTCCGGATGGGCCTTCCGCTCATCGGCAGTCAGCGTCCAGGTGGGATCCTTTTTCTTTCTGGTGATCGTCGTACTGCCGTCTGGGGTACCGTGGCTCTCCCGGCCTATGCCAATCGCATGCGTCTCGATTGGTCCATCCTTCGGAAAATAATAAAGCCGCAATTCAGACTTGTTGACGACGATACTGCCGGGTGTTCTCGCCACCTGCGGCAAAAGATGGGCTGTTGGCAATAAAATAAGCTTGTCAGGACCCGGAACCCAGGCGTCGACGCCCTGATTAACTGCCGAGACTTCGAGGATACCGACGTCATACTCTTTCGCTAGAGCGAGCAACACTGTGTCGGCCGTCGTCGTAAAATAAGTGAGGTCGCCCAGCATGTCCCCATCACGGGCGGCCGTCGGCTTTGCCTGCGGGTTATCGGCCTTCTTGCCGTTGAGGGCAGCGGTGGCTCGGTCAGCTCCAGGCGGCGCTTTGGTCGCTGCCAGCACTGATCCGTTGAAGATGTACTCAGCACCCGCAATAGTGCCGCAGATCGTCAAAAAGCTACGCCTGGTCGGCATCAGCTTGCCTTTCTTGACCAACTAGACCGTCCAGTGGGCGCTTCGATCGACCCACTCAAAATTTCATCCGCTCTCTATCGAGTGGACGGACCACCATCAATAAACATCGCGCGAACCGCTAGGTGCCAAGTTAACCGGATCGCGACGATCCATACGCTGATATCGCGTCTGCCCTGATATTTTCAGCCCCGCTTCAAGGCGAGGAAATTCACCAAGTCAATCCGCGTCGTCGGCAGACATGGAGACAGTGCAGCAACACCCATTCGTAATGGCCGACACGAGCGACGAAGCCCCTTCGAATGTCCAGCGAAAGACCCTCAACTGGCGGCCGAATCTCACGCCCATGCCCAAGATCTATAGTCGATGGCAGAAATATTTACGACACAAGGAGTGGGCAGACATGCGAGGCCGTGAATAACGAACGTCCGCTTCATTGTCAGGCAGGCGCTCGATCGACTGAACGGAACGTCCGACAAACTCTCGACGTAGGCGTCCCGACTATCGGGTGCGAGCTTGCCGGCTCCAAACATGCGCGTCGGAGGAACTAAGCCGCACGCGAACAAATCAACGCCGATGTTGCGAAAATCGCCGGCCGACCCTCTCGGGCAGACCGGCGATCCCGACCATGAGTTCGATCCACGAAATTAAGCGTCGATCAACAAATCGCCGCCTATTTCGCCACGATCAAACTTACTTGCGCAGACCAGAATTGAAGACGCGATCGACCTTCTGGTTAGCCAGTGCAGCGTCCTGGGCGGCACGCTGGGCGGTCGCCAGGGCTTCGGTGGCCTTCTGGTCGGCGGCCTGTGCCGTTGCGCGAACGCCAGCGATCTCGGACCGCACCGAGTCCTGGTCGCTGCTGCCCGAGCATGCCGCGAGCGCGAACAGCGGGGCGGCAACAGCGAAAGCGACTACCTTCTTCATGGAAATCTCCAAACTAACCTAGGTCTAAAATGATCGGCCAAGGCTCGCCTCCCACAACCGCGCCCCCCCTATCAGTGGCCAATGGGCCGAAAGGGGACCGCCGCAGTGGAAGATGCTCCCTGGCGTCGAAGACAATTATAGGTCGCGCCTCGCCCAGGTGAAGACTGAGAGGCGCGTTATGCGCGTATCTCGATCGGTGTGCCCAAACGGACACTGTCCCAAATCACGTCGATCTCCAAGTCTGTGACCGCGATGCAGCCTGTTGTCCAGTTGAACATCCAATGTACGCTGCGGTTTTCCGGCGCGATGTTCGGATCCAAGCCATGAAGCATGATGTTGCTGCCCGGCCGCTGGCCCAAGGAAGCGGCCCGCACCCAGTCATTAGCATTGGGATAGGAAATATGGATAGATTTATAGAATTCACTGTGTGAATTGAACCGGTCGAGAAAATAGAGCCCCTCCGGCGTCTTTCCATCGCCGGCGACCCGCTTTGGTCCGGTATCGTTGCGACCCAGCGCAACACGGAACTCGTTCATTACCTTGTCGCCGCTTCGGAGCGCCAAGGTTCGCGCGTGCTTGGTCACCAGGATATTATCTACGCTCAGCAGCCGGACGACCGCTGGTTGAGCCAGTGAACGCTTTGCCGCGAGGGATGTTGCACTGAGAGCGACCGCTCCGGCACCCAGACGCAGGACGTCACCGACGATCTTTCGCCTCGGTCGACACGTGTCCGCCGGGAATTCTACATCTGAAACCGACGATTCGCGCTGCCCAATGCCGTCGTCCACGACACGCCTCATGGGTGGTCCGCCTTTTTGGGGTTAAACTTCTCCAACACCGCCCTTTTTTAGCACCACGCGTTACCCAGAGCGAGAAGCCGTTTTATCCCGCCTGATATTTCCCTGGGCCGTGTGTCGCACTGATCGCAGCAACGAGGCCGGAAGCGATACGCATTGTGGACGACGGCCAAATGGCCATCTAAGCGAAGCAAAGCACCAAGGGACCCAGCAATGGAAAATGAACCAGAGGCTACCAGCATTGAACTCGAAGCCGCTGCATTCCGGCGCCTCGTGAAGCATCTTCGCGAGCGCTCGGATGTGGAGAATATAGCGCTGATGGAGTTGGCCGGCTTCTGCAGGAATTGCCTCGCGCGGTGGTATCAAGAAGCCGCCGTTGAACGCGGGCTAGAGCTTTCGAATGCTGCGGCTCGAGAGTTTGTCTACGGCATGCCGTACGAAGCGTGGAAGAACCAGTTTCAAAAGCCAGAGCCGAAACGCTAGGGCGGACGCACGAAAGCAGGAGTCCTTTGATAAGGCGCGGACATGACTGCACGACCAAAGTCACGGGCATTCGCTCCTTGACATTTCTTAGAATTATTCTAATCAAAAGCCAACATCATTGACCTGAGGGAGCCTTCGATGAAGGGCATCATAGGAAACCGGCTTATCATTTCAGCCCTCAACGAATCGCTGAAAGGCGAACTCACAGCGATCAACCAGTATTTTCTTCATGCTCGTATGCTGGATAATTGGGGCTTCCGCCGCTTCGGCAAGGCTGAGTACAAAGAGTCGATCGAGGAGATGCACCACGCCGATCGACTGATCCAACGTATCCTCCTGCTCGAAGGCCTTCCGAACCTTCAAGATCTGGGCAAACTCTACATCGGCGAGAATATTCGCGAGGTAATCGAGTGCGATTATCGCCTTGAGATCGAAGGCATCGAGATCTACCGAAGGAACATCGAATTATGTGAGAGGGAAAAGGATTTCGTGACTCGAGATCTTTTTGTCGAAATTCTCGAAGATGAAGAAGAACATCAAGATCATTACAAGACAGAACTTGATCTTATCGACAAAATTGGGATCCAGAACTACGGTCAGTTGCAGATCGGCGAGGGTGAAGATCACTAGCGATCAGCGATACGGCACGAAGAGCCTGCCCCGCCACTCGCAACACAGATGAATTCGGCGGAACTGTCTTGGCTCCGGCATCCACAAGATGCCGCGCAGCTTATCTCGCTGCGTTTTTAGGATTCGAGCCCCCTCCCTATCCCGGCATGGCCCGCATTGCTCGAGGAGCTAATGCGGAATAGGAATTTGACGACGTTCATAAAAAGAAGCCCGGCGAACCTTCAGTCCGCCGGGCTAATGGCCGCGTCCTTCATTGGCAGAAGACCCACGGCGCTCGGGCCAAACCACAAGTCCTGCCAGTCACGCAGATCCGTTTCCGACTGGACTAATGTTTTTAAAGCAATTCACGTGCCAGATTTTCAAAAATGGTACGCTGGCAAAACCAGTCATTTGCGGTAGCTTCCTGCTTACGGACGCGTCACCTGCGCAGGCGCTGAGCAAATTAGGACCGATGGCATATGAGCGCACCAATCAGCGCCCCTGAAACAGCCGACGACGTTGCGGAAACGGATGTCCTGATCGTTGGTGCGGGCCTGACCGGACTGACGCTCGCCTGCGCCCTCGGGAACAGCAAGATCAGAGCAATACTGGTCGAGCGTCGCGCGTTTTCCGAAATCCTCGAGCCGAAGGCGGACGGCCGGGTGACAGCGGTCGCGCGCAGCACGCAGACCATGCTCGATCGGCTCAACGTCTGGCGTTCTATGGCGCCCGACGCGCAGCGGATCGACGACATCGTCGTTGGCGAAACGTCATGGCCCTCGAATGTACACTATGATCATCGCGATGTGGGCGGCGAACCACTGGGATGGATCGTGCCCAACGCAATGATGCGGGCAGCCCTGGTCGCACGCCTCCGCGCATGTCCGTCCATTCAGGTACGCGAGAGCGCTGCGGTAACTGAGCTCGGCGTCGACGGTGGCAAAGCCTATGTACACTTGTCCAACGGGAAAACCATCCGATCGTCAGTTATCGCAGTATGCGAAGGCAAGTCCTCTGCTACACGCGAACTCGCTGGTATTGGCGTAACGCACTGGGATTATAAGCAAGACGGTATCGTCTGTACGTTCGTCCACGAGAGGCCTCATCTGAACAGAGCGTTCGAGAGGTTTTATTCTGATGGTCCGATTGCGACGCTCCCCATGACCGATGACGATGACGGGCGGCACCGCACTTCGATTGTCTGGGCCCTCGACCGCGGACGCGCGAAAGCCATAGCCGCCCTTGATGACGACCAGTTCGAGGTCGAGGTGATGGATCGTGTCGGCTTGCATTTGGGACGGATGCATCTTGCGAGCCGTCGTTGGCATTATCCTCTCTCGCTGGTCTGGTCCAAAGCCTACGCGGCACCTCGTCTGATGCTGGTGGGGGACTGCGCGCGCGGAATTCATCCGCTGGCCGGGCAAGGGTGGAATGTCGGCGCACGGGACGTCGCGGCAGCAGCCGAGGTCATTTTAGACAGGATGTCCCTCGGACTGGATCCTGGGGACGAGATGGCCATCGAGCGCTATGAAAGATGGCGACGCTTCGACAGCCTCGCTCTCGTGGGCATCACCGACGGACTTAACCGACTCTTCAACAATGATATTTTGCCTGTGAAGCTTGCCCGCAATCTCGGCCTCGCAGCCGTCCAGAGGACGAAGCCTCTCAAGCAGCTCTTCGTCCGGCACGCCATGGGCCTGGCTGGCGACCTTCCAGACTTGATGCGATCATAGCCACCAGGACGCCGCCACCAGCTCCCGCCGTATCGCCGAGTTTACGCTTCTGGCAAGTTCGATGCCCCGCGAGCATAGCTAGTCGCGTCAAAGCCGCTGTGAAGGGACCGCGAGCTCGCTTTCAGCTATAGGCTTGCTGAAGATAGCACATCATCCGCCAAATGCACCTTCGGGGGTCCAGGTTCGCCACCTGTCGATCGTCGGTCACCGAGCCCGACTTGCCGAGGCGGGCATTGGTCGGCAAATGGAGAGGAGAACAACAAGCGTTGACCCATCATGCCCTGCCCTGACGTCCGTCACCGACCCCTCTGGCCAGCCGTCCTGATTGGCCTGGCTTGCCTGGGAGGCTGCACCTCGCCGACGACCGACGAGGGCCTGATAGACCCGACTACGGTTGAACGGAGCAGCACCCCGAACGACTATCTGGCTTGCCTCGCGAGCGCCTGTCAGGCGGAGGTCGACGTTCCCACACAAATCTTCGTGGCTCCAGCGACCAAGCTTTTTCAGGCCTGGCGAGACGTGATAGCGGCGCAGCCGCGCACGGTCATCCGGAACGTGGATGAAAAACGCCTGCTCCTCAGTGCCGAAGAGAGCTCGCCGGTGTTCGGCCTAGTGGACGAGTTGGCACTCAAAGTCATACCGGTCAGCGAAACGACATCCACGTTTGCGCTTTACAGCCGCAGCCGCAGCGGTTTCTTTGACTTCGGCGCGAACAAGTCGCGCGTTGCCGATCTCATCGTCGACGTGCGTCGGCACCTTGGCGGGTCCGGCTGAGCGGACGAGAATCAGCGGCGCGAGGCCGCGAGCGAAGCGGGTGCGGAGCAATTTATCACCGGCATCCGCCTTCGCCGTTCCGATCAATGAGACTGCGGGCTGGACCACGCTCTCAGTCCCGCCAGAATGGCTTCACGCTTTCCGTCTCAGCGTCAGCCCGACTAATTCCCATGTCACGCAGCATGTAGTCGGACATCGCCCTCAAGGCGAGCCGCTGCCGGCGTCGTTCTGCCCAGGCATCGAAAAGAGCTATCGCGCTGGCGAGCGCCACCCCAAAATGTCGGGTATCAATCCGGACTGATCTAGCTCGACGACTCCCACCGGAAGAAGCACGCATGTGTTTTGCCCCTTGTTGATTTATAATGAATGGGTACAATCGCTCTGCGTGGCCGTAAATAGATAGATTGTCATGGTGTCAATTAATCGCAAAGCCCTTGTCGACATCGGCGGCCCGTCCTATCAGGCAATCGCGACGGCGTTAGGCGATGCGATCGCCAAGGGGGACCTGGGCCCGGACGCGAAGCTTCCGCCACAGCGCGAACTTGCATGGCAACTCGAAGTTACCGTAGGCACGATCAGTCGCGCCTACGACCTCCTGGCCCGAAGAGGACTTGTGCGAGGCGAGATCGGCAGGGGAACGTTCGTCAATGCTCGCCCGGCGGAATTCGCTCCGGCGCTTGCCCAGGCAGCCCAGACTGACGAAGTTCGTGACCTCACATCGAATACAATCGCTTACACCGGCGTTCAAAGCCGGCTGCCGGCGCTTCTGGCAGCGATCGCCCAGGACCCGGGGACATCAGGGCTGTTTTCAAGATATCCGCCGATTGTCGGCACCCTCCGCCATCGCGAACTGTCAAGCAAATGGCTGATGACGATGGGCTTGCGAACGGCGCCATCGCAACTAAGCATCATGAACGGTACGCAATCCGCCCTGGCTGCCGCCTTGTTCGCGACGACCCGCTCGGGCGCGCCCTTGATGATGGAATCACTTTCCTACACCGGCGCGATCAATGTTGCTCGAGGGTTGGGCCTGAGGCTGGAACCGTTGTCCATGGACAATCAGGGCGTGATGAGCGAATCCCTCCGAAATGTATCCCTACAATCAGGAGCGAAAATTGCGGTCATCCAACCCAACCTGCATAATCCGACGACAATTTGCATGTCGGAAGAACGACGACGCGAGATCTGCGAGGTTGCCAAGGACCTAGATCTCCTTTTGATCGAGGATGACGTTTACGGCCCGCTGGTCGAGCAGGCGCCTCCTCAGCTTGCCTCGATGGCGCCGGAGCACACGATCTACATTACGGGCGCGTCGAAATGCCTGTCCCCAGGCTTGCGCTTCGCAGTCGTTTACACGCCTGAGGCGCTGGTCGGCAAAATGGCGTCGGCTCAGGCTGAGTTGTCACTCGCCAGCCCTCCGCTCATCGCCGAATTGTTTTGTCGAGCCTTCGAAGACGGGCTGGTGTCGATCGCCTGCGCCGAACAACGCAGAGAGATGGCGGCCCGCCACGAAATAGCGTTCCGACGGCTGGCACATACGCTGCCGGATGCGTCGATGATGACTGCCGATCCATGTGGCCTGCATGTGTGGCTGCAATTGCCATCTTCCTGGACGATGAGCGAGTTTGTCCTCTCGCTTGCGCGCCAGGGCATCCTGGTCGCGCCATCGGACCGCTTCCACGTTGGGCGGGGATTGCCCCCCAAGGCAGTCCGCATCTCGATTTCCGCGCTGCGAAGCAGAGAAGCGCTCGCAACGGCGCTCGACACCATTGCCTCTCATCTGATCGAAGGAAACCAGCCCGTTACCGCATCGGTCTAGGCACGGGTCCAGATAAATCCGCTCTTACTCTCAGATGGTGTTCGGTTGGCCTGGTAGCGCAGACACGGATTTAGCGGAACTTACCCTTCATTTCCCGCGTCGCACTGAGGCAACGGGGCAATTCGATTGCACGTTGGTTCGCTCAGGCGCGACATACCCGCAGAGCGCCCAGAGCGGATCGGTAGTTGGATTGGCACGGGGGACCGGACGGGGAATTAACGGCGTGTGCCAGGATGGCCGCTGGCGTCCGACACGGCCGCCGCGCGCTCCCTGGGTCCTCCGCCTAACGCTCGATCGCCTGGTCGACGAGGCTTTTCAGAGTGGAGGCGGAAATGGCCGAATCGACTGGTACAGAGAGTTCGAGCTTGCCATCTTGATGAACGACCTGCGCCGTGCCCGTCTGGACATCGATACTCGCGATGGAACTTGGGAATGGTTCGGCGCCATGTGACGGTCGGTCGATGATAAGCTGGACCAGACGATCAATATCATCGCCAACAATCGACAAGGCCGATGCATCGTCGGGCAAGGTGTCGAAATCGACATTGATGGGCAGATCGCTATCAAGTGCCGAAGAAAGCTTGCGCTCAGCATCACGCACCCGCTTTCTGAAATTGGCCCTGTTTGCGCCGCCCCGCCCCTCGAGGGCACCTGAATAGGAGGCGGGATTGCCTAGGTCCGGATCGCTGCTGCTGATGCTTTCGATCTGGGAAAGCATGACCCAATGCGTGAGCGACCCGCCGTCCGCGCCCGCCTCGCTCACAACAACCATCGGTTGATCCTGATCGGCTATAAACGCAATGACTTGACCATCGAGACTTTTACCCGAACGCAGGCCGATTTGTATCTGGGGGGGCTGCCTGCTGGAAACGGCCTTAGCGGCGATATCTCGCAAAAGTCGAACGAGAGGAGTTTGGAGAACACTTGCGTGATCGTCGCTAGCTCGAGTGACCTGCTTGAGGTCCTGCTGCTCCTGGGCCGCCGCCGTCTCGAGGCCCATTCTTGAGAAAGCAACCAGGCAGAAGCCAATCCAGGCCATACTCGCCAGTAGTGAATCCGGGTAGCGAGCGCTGCAAAGCCGCATGAGTTCATCCAGTTAATTGCTGCCTGGTACCTTAGCCCCATAGCCCGGCACGCTGGCCTTAGAGGCTCTAATCAACTAACCATAGCGCCGCAACGCGGCTGGCCGGGAGACTTCCGTCTTTCTGCAAGCGACAAGGCTCGGAGAACGGCCCTGTCAGGCATGCGCACGGCTCGATCGGATTGGAAGGCGGACACAATTGAGCAACGTTACAGTCATTGGTGCTCAGTGGGGTGATGAGGGTAAGGGCAAGATCGTAGATTGGCTGTCGAAGCGCGCCGACGTCGTCGTCCGCTTTCAAGGCGGCCATAATGCAGGTCATACCCTGGTCATCGATGGCAAGACCTACAAGCTGTCGCTGCTTCCCTCCGGCGTCGTCCGGACAGGAAAACTCTCGATCATCGGCAATGGCGTCGTCATCGACCCATGGGCACTTCTGAAGGAGATCGAGACTGTCCGAGGCCAGGGGGTGACAGTCGGCACCGAGACCCTGAGGATCGCGGAAAATGCGGCCTTGATCCTGCCGTTACATGGCGAGCTCGATCGCGCCCGGGAGACGGCGCGCGAGCAAAGCGATGATGGTTACGGCAAGATCGGCACGACCGGCCGCGGCATTGGGCCAGCCTACGAAGACAAGGTCGCCCGTCGCGCCGTCCGTCTGTGTGATCTGGGCGATCAGGAGAATCTCCGCCTCAAGATTCACGAACTGCTCTTGCACCACAATGCACTTCGCCGGGGCCTCGGCATCGAGGAGGTGGATGGCGCTAAGTTGCTGGCAGAGCTGTTGGCCATTGCGCCGCGCATTCTGCCCTTCGCCGAACCGATCTGGCTGCGTCTATCCGAGCTCAAAAAGGCAGGTCGTCGCATCCTGTTCGAAGGTGCGCAAGGCACGATGCTCGATGTCGACCATGGCACCTACCCCTTCGTCACGTCCTCCAATACCGTGGCAGGAGGCGCCGCGACGGGCAGCGGCTTGGGCCCCGATAGTGTCGGTTATGTCCTTGGGATCTGCAAGGCCTATACGACGCGCGTCGGCTCCGGGCCGTTTCCCACCGAATTGTTTGACGAGGTCGGCAAAGGGATTGCCGAACGGGGTCATGAATTCGGCGTGGTGACAGGACGACCCAGGCGCTGCGGCTGGTTTGACGCCGTGCTTGTCCGGCAGGCCGTCAAAATCGGAGGCATAAACGGCTTGGCTCTGACGAAGCTGGACATTCTCGATGGCATGGAGTCCATCAAGGTTTGCACCGCCTATAAGCGGCGCGACGGCGCGATGCTCCAACATTTCCCGGCATCCTTGGCGGCGCAGGCGGAAATCCAGCCGGTCTACGAGGAATTCGCCGGATGGAGCGAAAGTACACGAGGCGCTCGCAGCTTCGCTGATCTGCCTGCCAATGCGATCAAATACGTCAAGCGCGTCGAGGAATTGGTCGAGTGCCCCGTGGCCCTGCTCTCCACCAGCCCGGATCGCGAGGATACCATTCTCGTTACGGATCCATTCGCCGACTGAGCAGCCTAAATCATGGAGTTGGGGCCTCCGGCGGAGATCGTGCGCCCTCTGCCGGCGGTCGATTGTCGTTGCGTCCGGTATCTAGCCCGATCGGGGTGGCGTCTAGATCTGGATCCATGGCCGAATGACTGTGGTTTGCTAAAGTAGGGTCACGGCACTACGGCTGGCAGATCGTTTCGTTTCCGGATCAAGCCGTTTGCGGCATCCGCAGTTTGGTGGACATGCTGTCGACCATCAGCCCGCAACCACGGCACGCACGCCGTCGCCGACTTTCAACCGCACGAGTTCGCGCGTTTCGAGGATTGAAACAAGCGAGACATCGGCTGAAAACCAGTTCGCGATCCAAGCAGTGAGGCCATCTGCGGTAATGGCAATGCCTTCCGGGTAGCGGCCAACCTTAACGTTCGCATGCGGCGTGAGGCTGAGGGCGTCGATGAAAGATACATTGCCCGACTGTTGATTGACGACCAGGATCAGAGCTCCATCAGGCGTCACGGCTACGCCATAGGGCATCTGGCCAACGGCAACGGTCGCGACCGGCTTCAGATCGGCAGCCTGGATGATCGAGAGCGAGGCGCTCCGCACGTTGGCGACGTAGAGCCGCAGGCCGTCCGGGGCCAGGGCAATGGCAAAAGGCGCCCTGCCCACCGCAACCGACCCTGTCACCACCATCCGCTCGATATCAATTCGACAGACTCGGTCCATCTCGCGGTCGGTCACATAGAGCTGCCCGTGAGCAGCGACCAGATCAGAGGGCGACTTACCGACGGCTACCTCGCCCTCGATCGTCAAGGCCTCGCCGTCAATGCGCACCACTGTCCCTTCGCTCCAGTTAGTCGCAAAAAGATCGCCGTCATGCACAGTCAGTCCAAACGGTTCTCCCTTGAGTCGGACTCGTTCGATGGTTCGACCGTCGCGAAGGTCGAGAACCGAGAGCGCCTGCGCCTCTGGATGACTGAGGACCAGACGATCCTCACCGAGGTGGACGGCGCGCGCCGGGCCGGGGTCGGTTGCGAAGGTTTGTCGAACTTGCCGCGTTCGCGAGTCGATGACCGAAATGGCTGCAGCATCCTGGCTGATGGCATAGAGAATGCCGGAGGAGGATGGCACTCCGCCAAGGACCGGGTGGGGAAGCAACGTTCCCAGCCCAGCTGCGAGCAAAGCCCGGCGTCGCATGGTTCAGCTTTCGGCTTTGATCTTTATCCCGTCGAGCGCGGACTGCAGAAATTCCGCCATCGCAGCCTCGGCGGCCTCATCGTCCTGACCGGGGGCTGGCTCATTGCCCGTATCGCCGCGGTAAAAACGCCCTTCCACCGACACCTTGCTGCCGCCATCGGCTGGCGCCACTACGATCGAGGCCGAATAGAAGCTGACGGGAAAACTCTCCACATCCTCGCTCTCAAGCCGCCAGCTATAGGTCATCTGTTTGGCATCGTAGTCGTCCAGGCTCTCCTCCATCTGTCCACCTCCTTTGAAGGCCTTGCCAGCCTTGAGCGTATACGTCCGATCGGCGCCCGCCTGCGGATCATTGCCCCCCTTGCTCTCGACATTCTCGGCATTCGGATTCCAGCTGATGTCACCGAAATTGGCGATCACCGCCCAGACCTTTGCCGGGTCGGCCTTGATGTCGATGGATAGATCCGCCTTGTGCGGCGTCGGTCCATGCGCCCAGGCTCGGCGGGCAAGGAGCATGGGCAGCAAAGAGACCATCGCCGTACCGGCGAACAGCGCACGCCTGTTCATAATCATCCTTTCGTAAATTGCCGGGAAACACGACTCCGCCGATGACCAGAGAGTCGGTCGAACAGCGGGAGCATCATGTAAATCAGGAGGAGAGTAAGGAGAGCCATGCCCGCCGGGATGAAGCGGATATCCTCTGCTGTCACCTCCATGTGCGATCGGGCATTGGCAGTGATCGCTGCCATCAGCATTGCCGGATCGCCCGCGCGCGCATAGGCAAGGCCGGTAAGCTTGGCCAGATCCTTGAGATAGTCTTCCTTGAGCGAGGAGAGATGCTCGGTTCCCTCGGGCTGGGCGGCGCCATAGGGCGCATTGCGGGGATTGTATCCCTCGCGCTCCTCCATGCCCGGTGGCGGTGGCCCCTCGCGGTTCTCCTGCGGGACATCCTCCATCGCGTAGAAGCCGATCTCATGCCCGTCAGCGTCATATTTGGGAATGGGCGAGAGTGCGGCACCGCCGACACCCAAAAGCAGGCCACGCACCTCGCCCTTGACGCCATCGAATACGGGCGGCCGGTCGGCCCGAACGGGCGGTGCTTCCTGACCGTCCGTGATGAAGACGAGGTCCGCCGGCATGCCATGAGCCATTGCAATCGAGCGCATCAGGCCGGATGCGATTCGGCTGTCGCCTTCCCAGGCCATGCGCCGGTCGAGGCCGGCGACGGCCGCATCGAAAGGTGCGAAACCGTCGCAAAGCTCGATCGGCTCGATGAGCAGGAAGGGCTGGCGTTCCGTGAAAATGCCAAGCCCGATGCGTGAACGGCAGGGCAAGCGCGCCGCCATCTGGCGGACCAGCCACTTGGCCTGGTCGAGGCGGCTCGCCGGCTTCCCCGCCAACGTCACGTCGCGCACGGCCATGCTGCCCGTGATGTCGACGACGACGAGAAGATCATAGCTCGGATATTCGATATTCAGGCGCGGCATGAAGAGGGCCGCAGCGAGCAGGAAGGCTGCCGAGGCCATAAGCCAGAAACGCAATCCTCTACCCGTTAACCTGCTCAAGGCAGGCCTCGCGGCTGCGCCGGTAACTCGGTCCAAAGATCACTCGATGGCGGTGCCGGCTCCTCGGCATCCTCGTTCGGCGCCAGTTTTGGAAAGTCGCGAACAAGGCGGCTGGCGACATCGAGATTTTGCTTGGCATTCCAGGCGCCCGGGTCCTGTCGCAACACGTCGCGATAGCCGTTGCGCGCCAGGACGATTTCGGCTGCGGCCTTATCGGTGTCGTCGCGCTCGATAGCAGCGAATGCGCGGCGGACACGTGCGTTCGCCATATCGAATGTGAGCTTGCTGGCCGTGGATGCATCACCCCTGCGGGCCAGTGTATCCAGGATTGGAATGGTCTCGTCGATGCGGTCACGAAAAAGCAGGAACCGGCCGCGCGCGAGAAGAACTTCGCCGCGCGCATTCAATGGCACAGCACGATCTTCCGTGCCTGCCAGGGCCTCGATTGTCCGGTTATCGTGGATCTTCGCGCCAAGCTGCCAAGCTTGAGCCAGCAGACCCAGGCCCAGCAGGACAGGCAGGATGGTAAAGAGGCTGCCTTGCAACCATCGCATCATCCACCTCCCGACAAAATCGTCCGGTCCATCGGCCGGTGGCGGGCGAACCGAACCTGGCTACCGAGCGCCGCGGTAAGGAGAAGCGTCATGATCAGAGCCAGGATCAGAGCAGGCGTCGCCAGTTCGAACCGCGGGGTCGGCTCGCTATAATGGAGTGGCGCCTGCTCGAGGCGACCGATCTCGGCCAGGGCCTGACCTACGGCGTCCGCACCGTCCGTCTCGAAGGCGCGATAGGGGATGCCCAAGCTCTTGAAGAACAGATCCAGATGTCGCTCGGGCATCGTCCGCGGATTGTCGACCGACGGGCTGTCGGGAACATCGTAGATGCCGCGGCCGCCCGCGGTACGCAGGAATAGCCAGTAGAGATGAACGGGCGCTTCGGCAAAGCCGGCCCGCAGGCGCTGCTGGACGTCCGGATCAATCACTGCCGCGCCATCGGAAACCAGGAGAATCACGCGCACGCCGTCGCTTTGTGAACGGCGGAGCATTTCGAGAGCCAGGATGAGACCGCGGCCCACGTTCGTGTAGCCAAGGCCCGGTCGATCGACCGCATCGATGGCGCCCAAGATGGCGTCCCGGTGATTGGTCAGCGGCATGACCGGTATCGGTAGGGTGGCGAACATAGCAAGGCCGAAAAGGTCATGCTCGCGACGCCGGACAAAATCGGCCAGTAACCGCGTGGCCGCACTTGCCTTCGATTCCTGATCCCTGTCCGGCCGGTCGCCGGCAAAGGTGTCGTTCATGCTGCCGCTACGATCGGCAAGGATGAGAATTTGCGCCCCCGTCCCCACCCTTTCGATCATCCGGCCGCCCACATAGGGCCCCGACAACGCAATGAGAATGGCGGCGATGGCGATGCAGGCCATCGCTTTGACGCCGATGGAAAGGAGAAGCGATGGCCGATCGGCTGGCACGACCAGCAGTGAGGAAAAGGCGTTTCGACGCCAGGGCCGCACCAGGATGGGTAGGAGCGCCAGCGGGATGAACCAGAAGAGCCATAAATGGTCGAAGCTCGGCATTATGGACGCCCCCGCTCCGCTCGGGCCAGCAGCCTTGCCAGCCTCGCGGCCTCGGCGCGGGTGACGGCTACGCCCGTACCGAAGAAAAACGACCGGGATTGGGCAAAGAAGCTGGTGATCTCGCCAGCGAATGGCCGCATCTCCGGCTTCTTTGCCAGGAAGGTCGGTAGATCGTCTGCCAGGAGCCGACAGCCGAAGGAGGCGTCGAAAGCGCGATGCAAGAGTCCCATGGCGCCCGCCCCGTCCAGGCCCCTGTCCTTAGCGATGACACGTGCGGTCCGGGCGAAGGGGCGAGCCGGCCGGTTGTGGAAAGGCCACCAAGCACGATGATAGCCTAGCCCACCCAAACTAATGAGGAAGAGGAGGCTCAGGCCTAGGAGGCGGAGTTCATCGGAGCGCAAAGCGAGAGGCTGGGCCAGGAAATCAGGCGCCAGCAGTTCGTCGGCGTCGCGGCCACCTGGCTCGATCTCGCGCAAAGAGGAGGTCACGAAAGACCAGTCGGGCACCTTCGCCTGAATTGTCTGGCTTCCGGCCTCGAATTGAAGATCGAAGCCCGGAACTTTCATGCGGCGTGTATCGAGTGGGGCGTAGAAGGTCTGATAGCGCATCGCCAGACGATAGAGCGTGGTATCCGGCCGCTCGGTCGTGGTGAGCTTGAAATCGCGCAGCTCCAGCCAATAGGTGACGCGTCCGGTTGCCGGAAGTGAGGCAGCAAGCAGATGGGTGCCTTTAGCGACCTCGATCTCGACGTCGCTCTCGAGTGTGTCGCCGATGAAGAAGCCATATTCGCGTGGCAGGGAAAGGTCGACCGAGCGAACCTGAGCCATTGCGGCATACGGTCCAGGAAATACGGCGAGCGAGCCCAAAAGCGCGATCGAGAGGACCGACGACCGCCAGACGCAGTTCATGCACGCGACCGCAAATGACGGGCGAGTGCTTCGGCATCGAAACGGTCGACGACGCGCAATAGATCGCGTCCATGACTGGCAAAGAGGCGCTGCTGGCGCAAACGCAGCTCGCCCATCGCCTGCTCCCAACGTCGCCTCAAGGCCGGCCGGAGAAACATCAGGCGACGCTTGCCGGTTTCAAGGTCGGCAAGGTCGACCAGGCCCCATCGAGGCATGGCGCCGCTCTCCGAGCCATCCTCAATTCGGAGAGCTACCAGATAATGTCGTGAGAGACCTTGCAGCAACCGGTCCAGCACCTCATCCGGCAAGAGAAAGTCGGAGAGGAGAAAGATGAGGCGTGGGCGGTTGCCGATGTGGCTCGGCAGCGCCTCAAGACTGACGACGTCGCCCCCAGTCGGTGGCACGGCGGCCAATAGCGCTTCTGCCTCGGCCGAGACGGTCCGTCGCAATGTCGCCCGCAGGCTAGGCGTCGCGGCCGACTTGCGACCATCGCACAAGGTCAAGCCAACCGGGTCACGATAGGCACGTGCCGATGCGATGAGGCACTGGACAGCGTCTCGGACGATCGCCTGGCGTGACGCGTTACCTTCAAAACCCATCGAGCCCGACATGTCGACGACGATGTTGACCGTGATGATATTTCTTGGTTCGAGTCGGCGGACAAAGAGCCGTCCGAGCGGATCTCGGGCCGAGGCTCGCAGATCGATCCGCCTACCGTCCGGATCACGTTCGAACGGCACCAGGTCACGGAAATATGCTTGGCCATCCTGCCGTCGCCCGGCATGCGCGCCGATTCGCAGGCCAGTCAGGCCGTGCGGCGGGCGATAAGCGACGAGTGCGGGAGTGGTGCGCGGACTCAAGGTACCGGTACCGCCTCAAAGAGCCGTTGACAGAGATCGGCCACGATGGCTTCGCGCCGAAGATCATAGACTGGGTCAAGAAAAATACGGTGAGCCATGACGGGCGTGAAGACCGCGCGGATATCCTCAGGAACCAGCATAATCCGCCCATCCAGCCAGGCGGCGACCTTGGCTGCGCGTATGAGGAACGACAGGCCCCGCGGGCTGCCGCCTCCCTCGACAAGGCGCTCCATGTCGACGTCCGGCAGCACTATATTTGCCGATGTCGGACGTCGAAGGCAGTCCCAGAGCGCCATGACGTAGTCTTGCAGACGCGAACTCGCATCGACCGAGACCTGGATGCGCTCTGCCACGGAACCCAGTTCGCGATAGTCGAGGATCGCCGGTCGTAACCCGGCGATTAGCCGGTCGACGTCATGGAACCGCGAGGAAAAGATCAACGCGCGCCTGGCTGCCGAATCGGTAGGCGTGGCAACGTTGATCTCCATCAAAAAGCGGTCCCGGGCTGCCGCTGGCAGCTCGAATGTTTCCTCGCGCTCGATTCGATTGCGGTCGGCGAAGATCTGGAGGTAGGGGAAATCAACGTTGCGCGCGAAGGCGGCTATGCTTTTTTCGGCCATTAGTCGCAGCAACAGCGCGTGGACCTGCGGCCGCGCGCGATTGATCTCGTTGAAAAAGAAAATTGAGAGGTCGCCGCCATGGCGGAGAATCGGCCCGGGCTCGACACGCGGCCGGCCATCCTCGCCGATATAGGTATGGTAGATAAGATCCGAAGGCATCAGATCGACCGTGCCCTCGATGCGCTCGAAAAGCCCCCCCAGCACATGGGCGACAGCGCGTAGCAGGGTGGTCTTTCCCACCCCGACATCCCCTTCGAGCAGCACATGACCACGGGCGAAGATCGCGATCGTCAAAAGGCGGATGACGGCATCCTGGCCCAAGACGGCCTTCGCAACCTCTGCCTCGAACTCGAGGGCCGCCTGCCGCCAGAAGGAAAGGACGGGATCTGTCGATCCGTCGCCACGTGTCGCCATGAGGATACTCTGCCTTGACGGCATTGGTTATTGTTTATTTCGGGAGACGAGCCCCCCGGCCCTCGCACGCAGAGGGCGGAGGTCTCGCGATTGCCGCGACGGGACATGTTCAGGCAAGCCCCGTCGCTTCGCTGGCATTGAAGAACTAGTCAGCGATCTTACTGACGTCGTTCTCCCATTTGCCGGTCTTGTTGAAGTTGGCGACGCGTTTGGCATTGCGCGCTTCCATACCGGCGATCGACTCGCTCTGCTTGTTGAGCTGGGTCGGATTATGCTTGGGATCGTATTTCGAGCCCGCGACCTTGTCGGGAAATCCGGGCTTCGGCTCCCAGCAATTACCCGGCGCTCGGCACTTCGTGCCGTCATAGGCCAGCGCGCCAGAAACCGGCAGCGCCAACGTGGCGCCGAAAGCGAAAAGTGCGGCCAGGGTAGCACGCCTCAGAGTCGTTGTTTGCATGGAAAGCCTCTCCTTTTCAGCGGATTTGCTCTGTGCTTCGTTCTATTCGAACGGTCGCGCTTCGCACTTGGCGGGATCTTCGGTCTTCTTTACCTCTGTATCCGCAGCCTCGTCGTACGGTTTGAAACTCTTCTTTTGATCGTCGGTGAGCCACGTCGCGTCAGCTACGCCGTCCTTGTAGAGATGTCGCACCCAAGCCATGACCTGAAGAATCTGGTCGAGCTCCAAGTCCGAGTGCGGACCCATCTGCGCCTGGGCCCCTCCGTAGATGATGGAAAAGAGTCCGACGTCCGTCTTGCCGGCGGGATAGGTCCAGTAATTGTCGTTCAGACCTGGACCGATCTTCCCCTCGCCAAGATGGCCGTGACAACCGGAACAAGATGTGAGGAATACGTTCTCAAAGTTCGTCAGGCAATTCTTTGGAATGGTGGTATAGGGATTGTGCCCGGTTTTAAAAAACTCCTTCACCGCCGGAGTATCGCGCCCCTCCTCGTTCGCCATGCTCCAATCCAGAGGCTCGCCGGTGACGGCGTTCTGAAACGGCAGCGTCGAACCGAACGGAGCCGACGATTCCTGGGCAACGGCAGGCAGAATCGTTCCGGCAGACAAGGCAATAGCCAAGAAAATATTATGAGCACGCAAGTCCATAAAACCTCGATCTTGTTAAGATAGATCCCGGTCGCCTGTCGCTTCGATCAGGTTTGCGGCGGAAGAGTTGGAATTCCTTCCTCGTCCAGCACCTGTTCGATGCTGTCGCGTGACTTATCGAGCGCCTGGTCCAGCGCTGCCAGAAGCGCCTGATCGTTCTTTCGCACTCCGATCGACTGGTCGAAATGCTGCGGCACCTTTTCCCCGTTGGCCTGGGTTGCGTCGTCTGGGATCATCGTCATGCGCAGAGGCACGCTCGAAGCCTTGACGTAGCGCCCGACCTCGGGAGCAAAGGCGATCGCGAGGTCCGCATTGCCGTTAGCGACTTCATTCACCATGCGCCCCGGATCGACACGGACGAATTGATTACGTGGCGACCTGAAGTCTACAAGAGAATAAAGATAGACCGCATCGTCGTCATATCGACCAATTGTCTTAAGCATGACTTCGGCGGGAGTACTGAAACCAACCGCAATCTTTGGAAGTTGACGAAGAGCTGGGTCATCCCAGCCCTTCAGATCGAGATTACGATCCTGACGGGTCACGAATACGTAGCCCGACCGGTAGTACGGCTTGGTCGTTAGCACGCGTTCATCGCCCGTATCCAGGCCCATCACGACGTCGCACTCGTTCTTGTCCAGGAGGTCGCGAACCAGGTAGATCGCCGGACGTTTGCTCCAGACGAAGACCGCCTCCTTACCCATTTCCTTGGCCAGGATCTTGGCGATCTTGTTCTCAAAACCGGATTCGTCGCCGAGCGAATACGGACTTTCGACGGTCGAAGCACAAATCCGGAGCTTGCCGGGGTCGGGAGCCACCTGAGCTTGAGACTGTGCCCGCGAGGATGCCGGCATAGCCAGGATGGCCAGGAAGCTGACGGCAGTCAGGATGGCCGACCGCCTATTGGCAAAGATGTTCATCTGCAGCCCAATTCTGAAAGACAAGGGCGGGTAGCGGGATCAGTCGGCGATCGGCTGATCCCGCGACGACCCTGCAAGCTTACTGGGTGCCGTCGGCGCGCTTTTGCTCGGGCGTATACTCGCCCAGCGCCAGATTGTCGTAGGGGCCCTTGCCATCAATCGAGAAGACCATCACGCCGCCGCCCATCTGGGTGTAATGGGCAAGGTTCTTGAAGGCGCCGACGGCACCTAGACCGGCGGTCGGATCCTGCAGATCGAAGACCAGGCCGACACCCGGCCAACCACCGACGCCGTACATGATGGCCACATACTGCACGCCCGCGCGCTCGTAGGTAATCGGATAGCCGATGACGCCAGACGGCAGTTTGAACTGCCAGACGAGGTCGCCGTTATCGGAATTTCGCGCCTTGATGAAGCCGTCGAGCGTACCATAAAATACGAGCCCGCCCTTGGTCGTCATGGTGCCGCCCCACACGGAGAAGCGCTCCATCTTCTCCCAGTTCATCTTGCCGGTGATGGCATTATAGGACTTGATCTGGCCAAGTCCCAAAGAGTTCTGCCGATCCCCCTTGGGGCCTGGATACATGTTAAGCGTGGCACCGACGAAGAACTGACCCGCACGATAGGGAAGCATGAAGGGCTCCCAATCCATGCAGATATGATTGATGCCTAGCATGAACGCCTTGCGTTCCGGGTCGTAGGAATCGTGGCCCTGGTTGTGATAGCCCATGGCCGATGGACAGATATCCGTCCCCTTGTGGTCCATGTATGTGGCGTATTCTGGATCGCGGACCGGAACGCCCTTCTTAAGATCGACATGGGTGAACACGTTCACCGTGTCGTCCATCTTGTCGGCAGAAACGAGCGAGCCGTTGGTGCGGTCCAACGTGTAGACAATGCCGTTACGGTCGGGATGCGTTAGGAGCTTCCTTTCCTTGCCGTCCTTGTCCTTCTGGTCCGAGAGCATCATGACATTGACGCCGGCGAAGTCCCATTCGTCATGGGGTGTCTTCTGATAGGCGAACTTGGCCTTACCCGTGTCGACATCGCGCCCCATGATCGACATGGTCCACTTATTGTCGCCGGGGCGCATCGTTTCATTCCACGGGGCTGGATTGCCCGTCCCGTAATAGAGCAGATTGGTGCCCGGATCATAAGCGTACCAGCCCCAATTGGTACCGCCGCCGATCTTCCAGGCGTCGCCTTCCCACGTTTCGAGACCTAGATTCTTCTGCCCATAATGCGGGTTGGCGTCGTTGAAGTCGTCAGCCAGCAAGATGTCCTTGTCGGGCCCGGTCGCATAAGCGCGCCACTTCTGCTCGCCGGTGTGCACGTCGTAAGCCGTCGCATAACCACGGACACCGAGTTCGGCACCTGAAGACCCGACAAAGACGAGATCCTTGACGACGTAGGGGGCAATCGTCAGCGTCGAGCCGACTTTGATGTCAGAATTCTCAATATCCCAGACGCGTTCACCGGTCTTGGCATTCAGCGCTACGACATGGCCATCCAACTGGGTCTTCAGGATGAGAGGCGGCGTCTTGTCGTCGCCTGGCCAGTAGGCAAGACCGCGATTGACGACGTCGCAGCAGGCCACGGCGCGGGCCGCCGGATTCTGCTTGGGTTTGTCTTCCCAGAGAATTTTCTGCGGATCATCGAGATCGAGCGCGAAGGTGGTGTTGGGATAAGGCGTGTGGACATACATAACGCCGTTCACGACCAACGGCGCCCCTTCATGCCCGTTCAAAATACCCGTCGAGAAAGACCAGGCCGGCCGCAGCCTCTTTACGGTGTCACGATTGATTTCGCTGAGCGGACTGTAATTGTCGCTGGAATAGTCCTTGCCGGGCATCACCCAATTTTCATTGGACTTGGATAGTTCGATGAGCTTGTCGTTGGCTGATGCCGGGGATGAGCCGGCCATTTGTATCGACATTCCCAAGGCCACTGCCGATGCGGTCGCTAGAAGCTTGCCCATTATCGATCCTTCTCGTTTAGCTACCCTGTGCCGCCGGCAGATCGGCCCGGCCGGGGCCCTTGCTGTCAGCTCCATCGTTCATTTCGCCTACCGGTCGTACAAAATTTGTGCACTGCAATAGGGATCTTTCTATGTCAGAAAGGAAGGTCGGTTTAGGTTTTAGATGAGTGAAGTGTACAGGAGAAAGATTGCAATAGGCCTTGCAATTATTGCTTGTCGTATACTCATATTTACACTTAGTGCTAAATTATATAGCAAAAAATGCTGCTTGATCGTGGAAAATAACTTTCCCCTGCCTTGACGCCTTGTTGGGGGCGCCCCTAGTAAACGCCACCGATACAGCAAAGCGGGGCCGACGGCGGGGTGCACCTCCGATCCGAGCCGCCATGGTCAGGGACGGGAGGGGTAAATGAATGGCTATAGGCTGTTGATATCCCGAGATAATATCGCACGAATCAAACCCCTTCAGCCCGCTCGGCACATCATGCCGAGACGTTTTTCCTTGCGCGCTCAACTCGTCCTTATCCCTACCCTGGTGCTGCTGCTGGCACTTGGCGCCGCGATCGCTGCAACGTTGAGTGCGGCACAAGATCGCATCGACGACGAGGTTCGCTCGAGCATGGAACTGGGCAAGCGATTTGCGCAGGCGGTCATCAGCCAGATCGACGACGAGGCCGAGTTCGAGGTGGGCCTTCGAACATTAGAGAGCGAGTTTGCGCAGATCCGCCATGCTCATCTGGTGGTACTTCGCAAGGGCGACATGATCCGTTCGGGCTACCTCCCGGCCATGTGGGACGAGACAAGCGACGTGCCCTTGTGGTTCTACGATCTGGTCAGCCCGCCATTACAGGCAGAGTGGTTTCCGATCGTCGTCGGCGGTCGGACGTTGGGCTACACGTTTATGATCTCGAACCCCCTGGACGAGGTAACCGAGATCTGGGAGGAGCTTTCTTTCCTCGCCGCGCTCCTGGTCGGCCTGTCGCTCCTGATCATCTTCCTGCTCTACTGGGCAGTCCGCCGGGCCTTGAAGCCGCTGGATGATCTCGCCCATGGCTTCGATGCCCTGGAGCAAGGGCAACTCGACACCGTCCTGCCGCCCATCAGACTGGCGGAACTCGAGAAGATCGGCCTGCAGTTCAATAGCCTGGCCGCTCGGCTAAAGCAGACCGCCGACGATAACCATCTGCTGATCGATCGGCTGATGTGGCTTCAGGAAGCCGAGCGGAAGGAATTAGCGCGGGAGCTCCACGATTCCTTCGGCCCCACCCTGTTTGGGATCCGCACCGACGTCGCAGCAATTCGGCGGCTGGCTAGACAGAATCCGGCACTGAGCACGCCGATCCAGGATCGGACGCAGTCGATTTCGGAGACGATCGATATCATCCAGAAGACCAATTACCGCCTCTTGGAACAACTCCGGCCGTTGATACTGGATGAGCTTGGGCTGTTCGATGCGCTGGAACAGCTCGTCGCATCCTGGCGTGAGCGCATGCCCGAGATCGACTGGCAGTTCGTCGCCTCACGCGAGCAGGTCGTAGCTCCGGAAGAGACAGCGGCCCTCCATATCTATCGCATCGTCCAGGAATCGCTTACGAACATCGCCCGTCACGCCCGAGCCAGCAGCGTCATCGTAACGATCGCCACGCTGCCACGGCCGGCACACACGCCAACCGCGCTGCCTGCGCTGCGTGTGACGATCGCCGACAACGGCATCGGCCGGCCCGAGACCTTTAAAATGGGCTTTGGCCTACTGGGCATGGCCGAACGCGTCCGACTTCTCGGTGGTCAATCCCGATTAATGACGACTGAGGGTGGCGGGACGATGATTGATCTTTCCATTCCGATTGGAAAAATTTGGAGCCGCTCGTGAGTTCGACGCCCCTGGTTCTTATCATTGATGACCACCCGATCGTCCGCGGTGGGTGCCGGCGCCTACTGCAGAGCGCCGATTACACGAACGTCATCGAGGCGGCCAGCGGGCATGATGGCCTAAAGCAGAACGAGGATCGACGCCCCGAGATCATCATCCTCGATCTTAATCTGCCCGACGTCGGGGGACTGGAACTGATCCGTAGGCTCGGCGAAGGCAATCCGGGCGTGAAGATCCTGATTTTCAGCATGTACGAGGATCCAGTCTTCGCCGCACGGGCTTTGCAGATGGGTGCGATGGGTTACGTGACGAAGAACGACGATCCCGAAGTGCTGCTGGACGCCGTTGAGCAGGTCCGAAAGGGTGTCGTTCACCTCAGTCATATCGTGGCACAGAAGCTTGCCCTGTTGAATCTACGGCCGAAGGTCAGTCCGCTGCATGACCTAAGCCCACGCGAACTCGACATCTTGGAACTGCTGGGTGCCGGCAAGAGCCTAGCCGAGATCGCCGACAGGCTAGAGCTCAGCTATCGCACGATCGCGAACATCACCTCGCAACTCCGCAACAAAGTACGCGTCTCGACCACAGGCGCCCTGGTTAAATTCGCGATCGAACACGGACCTCAGCGCCTGCTCAGAAGTGACGGGTCGAGCAGCTAGCCAAATCCCTTGCATAAGGAAGCAGCCGATGGCCAAGGCGGCATTGCCGACCACGATTGATAAAGGCGGCTTAATGCGGCGGCGCCACTGGCTTGCGCAGGCCACCTTTCTGCTAGCCTTGGCGGCCTGCGACGACGGTGAGAGCAACAAGAAGAAGAGCGGCGGCTCGGATGGCCGTCGTACCGTACGCAGCGATGCGACGAATGATGAGGCCTGGCTCGAGGCAGGATCGAAAACGCCGCCAGCGCAATGGCTGGCAACACGCGCAGGAAAGGGCAGCGCACCCGCCACGGTCCAGGAAATCGCCGAACTGCTCGATACCGCCGACCGACGCTTCCTTGAAAGTGACCGGATGATCGCCAATCGGAGCCTTCAACTCGTAGCGATGCTGCGCGAGGCCGGTATCAAGGAAGACCCGGTCGATCTGATTCAGGCATTTACAGGACTGCCCGCAGATCACGAGGGTGTTCGCAGCTACACCAAGACCTGCGAGCTTTATTTCAACCTGCGCCACGCGGGTAAGTCTCAGACGGAAGCATTGGCTGTCCTGGACAAAGAGCAATGATGGTCGCTCAGCTGACTACCAGCGCGCGACTGGGATGGTTAACCTCGACCTGCCGCACTGACTTCGGGCCGGCGACGTCAAAATGTGGTCGCGAGATGTGGGCCGCGCGTGTCGAAGGGCCGCGCGAATGATGATGAAGCCACTGGAGCGCGGTTTAATGGCCGGTGTGGGCAACCCTGCATCTCCCATCCCGTAGCCATTATCCGCCGTATCTGAACGGCCAGAGATCGCGTTTCGAGCGCTTCGTTCTGCGACAAGAGACCCCGTAGTTAGAAGATGCCTCCCCACTCATCGCCATCGTCAAGGATAGCGAGCAGGCCCCCGGGGCGGTGGAGATTTCAGGAGGCGCTCAGCCTCCTTCATCGGCCATGCGAGCCCATGCTCATAGACCGACCGTTCGGCGTGAGTGCGCTGGTGCGCCTAGGCATGACCGGCCGGCCCGACATCGCCCCCTGCCCGAACGGGAGATGGCGCGGCGGTTGGGATAGCTCTTACCACGGCGAGCATCGGCGTCGCGCTTGAGGCCTTCACCACACCTTCTGGCGTGAGCAACGAGACTGGCTGCCTGACAACGTCATGCTACCGACGTGGCCGGCGCTGGAGCAAAAGGTCCACCATCTCGGCGCTGTGCCCCGTATAGCTGGCGGGATCGCAGTGAACGGTTACTTGTTCCCGTCCACCGAGAGCTTCGACGATCTCCGGCAACTCGGCCAGGACCGCGGCCAGGTCGCGATCAGACTCCAAGGCGGTGCGGCAAGCCTCGTAGACCAGGTCGTGAGCCCGCTGCCGACCCAATCGCGGGGCAGCCGCCATCATCACGGCCTCGGCGACGATGAGGCCGTGGGTAAGATCGAGATTGGTGCGCATGCGCCTAGCATCGACAACGAGGCCACTCAGCATGAAGCGGGCATTACCCAGCGCTCCCGCAGTCAGGATGAAGGCTTCAGGGAGCACCGCCCACTCCACGTGCCACGGCCCGGTCGCGCGCTCGAAATCCTGTACCATCGCGTCGAGCATCGCCGCCACGTGCTGACGCACCAGCTTGGCGGCGGCCAAGATGAGCTCGGAGGAGATCGGATTGCGCTTTTGCGGCATGGTGCTCGAAGCGCCGCGGCCGGGTACGAACGGTTCCTGCACCTCGTTGATCTCGTTCGTCATCATCAGCATGACGTCCGTGGCGATCTTGGCCAGTGAACCCGTCACGAGGCCGAGAAAGGCTACCGCCTCGGCAAGGCTGTCGCGCGCCACGTGCCAGGCGATGACGGGCTGACCAAGCCCCATCTCCTGGCAGAAGGCTGCCTGGATCTCGAGGCCGCGCGGCGCTACCGATGCCAGCGTCCCGGCAGCGCCCGCGAAGGCACCCACCAGAACCCGCGGGCGAAGCTGGGCAAGTCGCTCGCGATGCCGATCGATCATCGACAACCAAATCGCCGCCTTGTAGCCGAACGTGACCGGCAGGGCATGTTGCAGGTGGGTTCGGCCGGCCATGACGGTGTCGCGATGCTTCTCCGCAAGAGCCGCCAAAATCGTCGCGAGCTCGCCAAGATCCTGATCGACCATGTCGAGTGCGGCACGCAGCTGGAGCACGACGGCACTGTCCATAATGTCCTGGGTGGTAGCCCCCCAGTGAACATAGCCGCCACTGTCACCGGCGGCTTCGGCCAGCTGGCGCACGAGCGGGAGGATCGGGTAGCCGACGATTTCGGTTTCGTGGCGCAGGCGTTCATGATCGATGGTGATCTCGCGCGCGGCAAGGTCGATGCGTGCGCCAGCTTCCTGCGGGATGACGCCGAGCTTCGCCTCGGCTCGGGCGAGTGCTGCCTCCACCTCCAGATAGCGGCCGATCAGAGCGGTGTCGCAGAAGATCTCGCGCATGCCGGACGTGCCGAACATGTCCCGAAAGAGCAGAGAATCGAAGACCGTGCTGGCCATGGTCGAGATCCGGTTTAAGGAAGAGGAAGGGGCGAGAAGGCTCAGGCGTCTCTCGCAAAGGCACGCGCATACTCGTCCCGCATAGCATCGCGATCGAATTCGCCACTGGCCTTGGCGACGACCAGTGTCGCCACCGCGTTACCGACTGCGTTGCATATGGAGACGGCCTGCGACGTGAGACGATTGATACCAAAGAGCAAGGGGAGTCCGGCCACCGGCAGTATTCCGGCAGCCGTGACCGTGGCCGCGAACACGATGAAGGTGCCGCCCGAGACGGTGGCAGCGCCTTTAGAGGTCACCAGCATGAGGCCTACAAGACCCAGCATCTCCGACCAGCCAAGATGCACCCCGTAGGCGTTGGCAAGGAACA
Organism: Arboricoccus pini; assembly: GCF_900187945.1. Taxonomy (GTDB): domain Bacteria; phylum Pseudomonadota; class Alphaproteobacteria; order Geminicoccales; family Geminicoccaceae; genus Arboricoccus; species Arboricoccus pini. The sequence continues at coordinate 320,917 of NZ_FYEH01000004.1, forward strand.
TAGTGCACAGCGACATGTAAACGCTCGTGCCGTCGAGGTTGAATGCGTAGCCGGTTGGCAGGACGACACCAACGCTCTGCTTCGAGCAACCGAGCCGCTGCAATTTTTCCATGAGGCTCGGAAACGCGCTCTCCGACGAGCCGGTGGCGAAGAGGAGGAAGATCTCGGCCTTGATGTAGCGCAGGAAGACGAAGAGGTTGAAGCCATAGAGCCAACATATCGTGCCCATGACCACGATGATGACGAAGGCCAGCATCAGATAGAGCACGATCAGCAGGTAACCCAGCGACAAGATCGCCGTCATGCCGTTGCTGCCGATCGCGTAGGCAATCGCGCCGAAGGCGCCTAAGGGCGCGAACTTCATGACGATGTCGGTAAACTTGAAGAAGCAGTCCGAGAGCAGGTTCAGCGCGCCCTCGACCGCTTCACGCCGGTCTTTGGGCAGCCCCATTACCGCAGCGCCGAACGCAATGGCGATGACGATAACCGGCAGGAGTGAGCCACCTGTGAACGCACCTAAAAAGTTGTCAGGGAAGATGTGGAGCAGAAAGTCGCTGATACTGAGATGCGTGTTCTGAGCATAAGCCGCGCCGGCACTGGCGTCATTCGAGACATGTCCCTGCAGATCCAGGCCGACACCGGAATAGTGCGCGACGATGAGGCTTACGAGAAGCGCGATCGATGAGACGACCTCGAAGTAGATCAGGGCCCGCAGCCCGAGCTTGCCGACCTTGCTGAGATCGCCGGCAGAGACGATGCCCAGCACCAGGTTGAAAAAGACGAGCGGTGTCACGACCGTCTTGATCAGTCGTAGAAAGATATCGCCCAGCACCTTCATCGCCACAGCCGTCTGCGGTGCCAGAAACCCCAATAGGATTCCGATCACTATACCGGCCATGATCTGGAACGGTGCACGATAATAGAAGGGCTGTTTCCGCTTTTCTGGCAGAGCTGCTGGAGCTTGCGAAGCGCTCACATGAGCCACCAAACCCTCCCACTTGTCCGTACTTTTTATGTTGTGCGAACCTCTAACTGTCAGTCTCGCCGTGGTCAAGCCGCCTCGCCCGTGTCACGCTCATCCGATAGGCGAAGCGGTCGGCCGGATGCAGGCTGTCTGTTACTTCGAACAATCGTCCGTCGGTCGCGTAATACCGACGCAGAATCCGCAGTGCCGGGCCGCCGGCTTCCGCCTCGAGCAGCGAGACGGCCTCGCGCGGTACAAGAACGGCTTGCAGCTGCTGATCGATCGATTCGGTGACGATCTCATGGTCGCGCTCGATCATGTCGCACACGGCCAGTGTCTCGTTTGCCAGCCGCTGGCGCACATCTGCCAGCTCGGGAAGAACGTAGGTGTCGGTTAGGCATATCGGCCGCTCGCGCGTCCCCGGCACGCTGCGCGTCGCCCTGATCCGCAACCAGCGCGACCCCGGCGCGATGCCAAGCCTGTCCGCCAATTCAATATCGGCGATGATCGTCTTGACCGAATGGACGATGCGGCGCGTGTCGCGAGCGTATTGGATCAGTTCCTCGATCGTTCCGATGGTCTGGCCAAATCCTGGGTGATCGCCAGGCTTCAACACCGTCGTTCCGGCACCGCGTCGTCGCTGCACGAGGCCGCGGTGCTCCAGGATGTCCAAAGCCGCGCGCACGGTCGCCCGGGAGACGCCGAACCGGCTTGCCAGATCGACTTCGCTCGGCAGCATACTCCCCGCCGGATAGCGGTCGCCGGCGATTGCCGCCGAAAGTTCGCGGGCCAGGAGTTGGTAGCGGGGCTCGGACATGCTTGACGGGACCGTTGGCGAAAGGTACGGACTTTTCGAAGAGATACGGACTTTTGGCCGTAAAACAGACAATCAGGTAGGTTCGAATGCGTCTGAAGCGTGTCCTGGTCAAGGACGTAGGCGTCACCTCGCCCGGCGCCAACGCCGTCGTTGATTTCGCGGGCCTCGACACGACGCTCGTCGCGATCGAGACGGATCTTATCCGCGACGGGCGGCCGGTCGTCGGTTACGGTTTTGGCTCGCTTGGGCGGTATGGCGTGGCCGGACTGGCTGGTCGGTTCGTGCGGCGGCTGCGGGAGGCGCCTGCCAACGAACTGCTGGACGAGGCAGGTGATCTGGACCCGGATCGCTGCTGGCGAATCATGATGCGCAACGAGAAGCCTGGGGGCCACGGCGAGCGCGCCGTGGTACTGGGCGCTATCGACATGGCGCTTTGGGATGCGCTCGCAAAGAGCCGCAGCGTACCGCTTTGGCGATTACTCGCCGATCGCTATCGCGGAGGCGAGGCCGACCGTTACGTCGCCGTCTACGCAGCAGGTGGTTACTACGCTCCGGGCAAGCGCGAGGATGCGCTTGGCGAAGAGCTGCAAACCTATCTCGACCTCGGCTATCGGGAGGTCAAGATCAAGATCGGCGGCGCCTCGCTGGATGAAGATCGGCGTCGTATCGAATACGCCATCAAGCTCCTGGGTGACGGCTCGAGATTGGCCGTCGACGCGAACGGCCGGTTCGATCTCACGACTGCGCTACGCTACGGCGAGGCGCTCGCTCCCTATGGCCTGCGGTGGTTCGAAGAGGCTGGCGATCCGCTCGACTACCGCTTGCAGGCGGTCCTCGCCGAGGCATACCCGCTCCCGCTGGCAACGGGCGAGAACATCTTCTCCTCCCAGGACGCCCGCAACCTCCTGCGCTACGGCGGAATGCGACCGGACCGCGACATCCTGCAGTTCGACTGCGGGTTGTCCTATGGGCTGCCGGACTACATCCGAACGCTGACCGCGATGCGTGAGCTTGGCTGGTCGTGGCGTCGGATTCATCCCCATGGAGGCCACCAGATGTCCTTACATCTGGCGGCCGGACTAGGTCTGGGTGGCAACGAGTCCTATCCGGGCGTGTTTCAACCGTTCGGCGGCTTTGCTGATGGCACGCTGGTCGAGGACGGCAGGGTCACGCTGCCCGACGTTCCTGGTGTCGGCCTGGAGTGCAAGAGCGCGTTGCGTCCCATCCTGCAAGATATCATCGCGTAAGTCGGTTCGCCTCGGCGATGGGGCCACGTCCACCTGAGAGCGCCTGGGATCATCGACAGGCCGGATCTTTGCTTGCCGGTCTGGGGATATCCGCACGCGCTCTGAACGCGTGTATCATTCCAACGCAGCACGCGCCCATCCTTTGACCGAAGTTGGAGCTGCGCGACGGGCTCGCCCATGGCTGTATCCACAAGCAGCGAGTGACATTCGCCTTGCCGGTAGAGATGGTCTTCACCCCACTGGCGGAGAGCGACGAGAACAAGGAATAGACTGCGGCCTTGCTCCGTTAGGACATAATCCCGGTAGGCGCTTCCGTCCGACGCCGGCTCCATGCTCAGCACACCGCGCTCGACAAGGTCTCGCAATTTCGTTCGAACGGAAGAAGGCGATTTCGGCGGCCGACGTGAAGGGGCTAAGGTTGGCGACCGTCTTGTGACGGGGCTCGCTCGGCACGAGTAGCTCAGACCGCCAGAAATCTGTCGAGCAGTTTGGACAAACGGTGATAGATCGAGCTTTTTCGCGAAACGCTGGAAAGCGCATTCTCGCGAGGTTTCTCCGTCGCAGTAGCTGGCGTCCTCAGTCTTGCAGCGGCGATTGTGCTTGCTGCCACTGACTTAGGGAAAGCGCGACTTGGTGGGGCGTCGTGGCATCCCATGATGCGTTACGCCTCGACCTCGGGCGCGGCAGGTCCCTACTCCAAAGTCTTGCCACAATATCCACTATGGATTAGCGGCAGCGTGGAAACGTAGCTTTCGTCAGACCGCTAGAGAATTGAGACGATGGGGATCGACAATTGGCCGAGCCCCAAACGGTGAAGATTGGCACTATGCCTGCGTCCCAGCCACCTAAGGCGCGGGATCGTCCTCAGTCCTGCATTCAGTGCTCAGATCGCGTGTTGCCGCTGATATTGTCTCGGCGAGCAGGCCATGGTTCGTTTAAAGGCCATGCTAAAGGCGCTTTCGGATTCATATCCGAGGGAAAAGGCGATAGACGCGACATTCTCTCGGGAGTTGCGAAGCCGATCGCCCGCGATGAGCATCCGCCATCGGGTGAGATAATCCATCGCTGTGGTTCCGACGCGCTGTTTGAACTTCTGCGCGAATGTGGTGCGGGACATGCCGGCCAACCGCCCCAATTCTTCTAACGTCCAGCGATGGGCCGGATCAGCGTGCATGGCGCGCACTGCGTCGCCGATCTGGTGGTCGGACAGGGCAAAGAACCATCCGACGCCGCCATCGGCCGATGACGTGAGATAAAGCCTTAGCGCCTGCACCAGCATGATATGGGCAAGATGCTCCACGATGAGAACGCCGCCCAGTTCTCCCTTGCCCAGCTCCGAGGCAAACTCATTCAGCGACCAGCGTAAGACCGATGCATGGCTGGAGGACTCCCGCACATGGACGATCGGCGGCAACGCCCCGAACAGCATGTCCACGTGATCCCCGGCGAAAGCGAAGCGTCCTCCGACGAGGAAGAAGTCCCCGCCGTCGTTGCACGTCGCTACTCCATCCTGGGCCGCGTCATAGATCCGGTGGGAGTCGACGGGTTCGAGCGTGAGATCGGTGGTGAGTATAAAGGGTCGGCCACGCGTCAGGAGAAAGCAATCTCCTTCCTCAAGCCGCTGTGCCTCGGGAACGCCCTCGACGGACACCCAGCAGGCGCCGCGCATAACCGCGTTAAATTTGATCCCCTCATGCGCCGGAAAGACGAGCGACCAGTCACCCCCAGCGTTAAGACCAGCGGAGATGTAGCTGCGTGGCTTCAACAGCGAGAGCACGTCGGAAAGAGGGTCCACGACGACATTCCGCACGATCTAATAAGAATAACGAACTTTATAGCGTGTATCGTGCGATACCCAAAGGTATATTTATCTCTCTGCAGGCCATTCGCCACCGTTCGAGAGGTTCAAAATGCCCGACAAACAATCTCCCCTCCTCTCTGGCTTCGGAGCGAGCACAACGGCCAAGGAGGTTCTGGCAGGTCACGATCTGAGCGGGAAGATTGCTATCGTCACGGGAGGTCATTCCGGTCTCGGCCTGGAGACGACGCGCGCACTAGCTCATGCTGGTGCATCTGTCGTCGTTGCAACCCGCCGGCCGTCTGCTGCACAAGCGGCGTTGCACGGTGTGGCGCATGTTGAGGTCGAAAAGCTCGACCTTGGGAGTCTTGACAGCGTACGGGCATTTGCCGAGCGCTTCGTGGCAACTGGCAGTCATGCCGACATAGTCATCAATAACGCCGGCATCATGGCCTGCCCGGAGACAAGGGTGGGGCCAGGATGGGAAGCGCAATTCGCGACCAATCATCTAGGCCATTACGCCCTCATCAACCTGCTTTGGCCAGCACTCCTCGGAGGGGCGCGCATCGTCGCCGTCTCGTCGGCCGGGCATCATGCTTCGGGCATTCGCTGGGACGATGTTCAATTCGTGCGCAGCTACGACAAGTGGCTGGCCTACGGACAATCAAAGACAGCCAATGCTCTGTTTGCCACGCAGCTTGATGCACTCGGGCGCGATGCCGGCGTGCGAGCATTCTCTTTGCATCCGGGCAAGATCTTCACGCCTCTCCAGCGGCATCTGGCAAAGGAGGAGATGATTGCCGCGGGTTGGCTGGACGCTCATGGCAATCCTGCAGACCCGACTTTCAAAACGACGCAGCAAGGCGCCGCCACGCAGGTTTGGGCTGCAACCTCTCCGCAGTTGGACGGGATGGGCGGCCTTTACTGCGAGGATTGCGATATCGCCCGGCTCGACACCGAACCGGAACCTTCCTTCGTCGGCGTGCGGAGCTACGCTGTTGATCCTGAGCAAGCCATTCGACTGTGGCGATTGTCCGCGGAACTGACCGGCATTGATGCGCTGGCTGCAACGGTCTGAGCGGGCCGGCAACGCCTTGCAAGCTCACCACTTGGCAGTTGGTTCAATCTGCTGATGACGAGGTGCTGTGAGAGGTTTGCTGTCCAAGACGATGCTGCTCGCCGATGACGGAAATCGGCCAGCCATCGCCGGATGCTGTAATTCTCGCTGGCGCAATTGGTCGGCGCGACACTCCGCGGGCTTCGAGACTCGGTGCATGTGGTTGAAGGCGGGCTTGAGCCAACGGGTGCGGTGAAGCAGGTACCATTTTGCATCTGACCGGCCGCCACGATCCGTTTGCGCTCCGATCGTAGCGCCTAGCTTGGCATGATCGCGCGCCATGAGCGACCATGTTGCCCGTCATCGAGTTCTATATCGGCAGTCAGCTACCCCTCCATCGCACAAACGATCGCGCAGTTCGAGCCGCCGCCGGTGCAACAAACGCGCTGCCCGGGCAAGCGATGACATGATGCAGACGCCTGCCAGGCAGACTCCTGATCGATAGAGATAGGCAGGCAAGTCGTCCACTCATCAAAATGATATGGCGCCTCGAGCAAAGCCGATTTCAGCCAAATTGATGCGGCTTAGATCTCCATTCCCGATAAGCCTCAATCCAAGTCCACCACCAATCCAGGCACTCTGACCCCTCACCCATCTCATCCACCTATCGGCTGATCGGAATCTTTATGCTGACGTTGGAGGTGTCGGTAGGCGAAAAGACGTGTCGTGGTGGTCGATCGTGCCCACACGGCCAAGCCATCCGGGGCCACGAGAGAATTAAATCTTTCAAAATGAAAGAAACGCTCTCGACGAGGCCTCAAGCCGCAGAGCGACATCTAGTCGCCCCGGTGACATAAAATTAGTCTGCAGTAAATCATCGAAAGTTACACATGGAGTAGCCCTGAGAGTGGCCGCCTGTCGACACGCCGGAGAAGTTCTCATCCTCTTCAGACTGGACCGCCGACCTCGCAAAGCAGCGGCGCGGCCTTAAAACCCTCTTTCGAGCTAACACAGGATTTTGTCGCGTCTGGCGACCGGCTCACCTGCGCCCGGGTCGTTCCGCCCTTTGTCGTGCGCATTTTATTCGTGCCTTTGATTGGAGCATCATGAAACGAAGAGAAGCTCTGCTCTCTCTTGGGGCAGCTGTAGCCGCCGCGCCCGCGGTGTCTGCCGACACGGCCAGGGCCGAGGTGGTTCGAAATTATCCTCAGGACATGGCGCTCGACCGGGCATTCCAACCTCCATCCGTGCGCGTCGGCGGCCCGCTCACCGTTTTGACGGACGATAGCGAGCGGCGAACGATCGGCGCGATTTTTGACCGGCTTATTCCAGCCGACGAATTCGGTCCGTCAGCGACCGAGGCAGGGTGCATCGAATTCCTCGATGCACAGCTTGCCGGCCCATTCGGTCAGGGGGCCGCGCTCTATCGCGAGGGCCCCAGAGCACCGGATGAGGACAAGATGGTGCAAAAGGCGCAGTTCATCGCCACACCACGCGAACGTTACGCCACAGGCCTGAAGGCGCTCGACGCTTGGGCGACAAACAAGCACGGCGCCCCGTTTGCTGATCTCGAAGCAGCACGGCAAGATGAAATACTGGCCGGGATGGAAAACGGCGACATAGAGCTCGCTCCCGAGGTCAACACCAAGGCCTTCTTCGAGTTGATGCTGCAGAATGTGCGCGAAGGCTATTTCAGCGACCCGATCTACGGCGGCAACAAGAACATGGCCGGCTGGAAAATGATCGGCTTTCCTGGCGCTCGCTACGACTACCGCCTCTATGCCGACCGTACGGGCCAAAAGCTCGACCTAGAGCCCGTCAACCTGATCCCGAAAGACTAGGCGGTTCCGCCAGCCGGAAAGATAGATATCATGGAACGAAAGCGCCCCAAGACAGATGTGGTCGTGGTCGGGCTCGGTTGGTCCGGTTCGCTGATGGCAGAGGAATTGACTAGGGCTGGACTGAACGTCGTCGCGATTGATCGCGGCGGCTGGATCGACACCTCGACGCACACCCCGCCGGCAGTAGATCCCGATGAGCTTCGCTGGGCGATCCGCAAGGAGCTGTTCTCGCCGCCCCGCGACAATACTGTCACCTTTCGCAACAGGGCCGAGCAGACAGCTGTGCCATTGCGCGATTTCGGCATCTTCGAACTCGGCGGCGGGGTCGGCGGTGCGGGATTTCACTGGGCCGGCATGGGCTGGCGATTCTCTCCTTGGGCCTTTGAAATTCGTTCAAAGACAATCGAGCGATACGGCCGGGCAAAGGCCCAAGACGACGAGATGCAGCTGCAAGACTGGGGAATTACCTACGCCGAGCTTGAGCCCTTTTACGATCGTTGGGAGCGAATCGCGGGCATTTCTGGCCAAGCAGGCAATATTCAGGGCCAGATCCAGCCCGGTGGCAACCCGTTCGAGGGGCCTCGAACCCGAGATTATCCAACGCCAAAACTCAAAACGTTGCGGATGATGGAGATCTTTAATAATGCCACTGAAAAGATGGGCCTGCATCCTTTCACCATACCCTGTGCCAATCTTTCACAGCCTTACGTAAATCCCCTCGGCGTGACGATGGGAGCCTGCAGTTATTGCGGCTTCTGCCTAGGTTTTGGTTGCGGCAATTTTTCCAAGTCGTCGCCCCAGGCCTGCATCTTTCCTGCCTTGATGCGACGCTCCAATTTCAGCGTAATCACGAAATCATGCGTCACCAAGGTCAATAAAGCCGCCGATGGCAAGACCGTGACCGGCGTTACCTTCGTCAATGAACACGGCGATACCATCGAGCAGCCAGCCGATATTGTTTGTCTTACGGCGTTCCAGGTCGACAATACCCGCATCCTTCTGAACTCGCAGATCAGCGAGGTTTATAACGCGCGAACCGGCACTGGTACGGTGGGCCGCAATTTCACCTTTCAGACCGTGTCCGGCACTGACCTCTGGTTCGAAGCGGAGACGATCAATCCGTTCATCGGTGCCGGAGCACTAGGCTCGCAGATCGACGACTACAACAGCGATAATTTCGACCACAGCAACCTCGGTTTCATCGGCGGTGCCGGGATGCTCACCTTGTCACGCGACGGGATGCCCATCGCCAAGGCAAGCGCGCTGCCGCCAGGCACGCCACGCTGGGGTTCGGGCTTCAAGAAAGGTTATGCCAAGTATTATCAAAATTACGGCGTGATCTTCAATCAGGGATGCTCGATGCCGGTCAAGGCCGCCACCCTGGATCTCGATCCGACTTATCGTGACAAGTACGGCGTCCCCCTTTTGCGGGTCACTTACGATTACGCACAAAGTGACCGGAACATGGCCAAATTCACCATGGATCGGGCGGTCGAGATCGCCCGCGAAATGGGTGCCTCCCATGTTTCGCCTTTCAATTTCGGCGATAAGCCTTTCACGGCCGGCATCGTCGCATCCGACCATGTGATCGGCGGCACGCCGATGGGAAGCGATCCGACGACCTCAACGGTCAACCCGCTCCTGCAGAGTTGGGATGCGCATAACCTCTTCGTTGTCGGGGCCTCGGTCTTCCCGATGAATGATGGCTACAACCCGACCGGCACGGTGGGGGCGCTGGCCATCCGCACTGCGCGGGCCATCCACGAGACCTATGTCAAACATCCCGGCTCGTTGGTGGAGGGCTAAGTCCATGCCCAGATGGATGAAGATCACCTCTTTCATCGTTTTCGTTGCCGCAATCGGTGCTGGAGGCTGGTCCTGGAAGAAGCTCAACACCGCACGCTCCGACGTCGCCGACGATAAGGTCGTCCTGGCGGATATAACCTCGCCCGATCCCGAAGCGGTCAAACGCGGCGAATATGTGATGCGCACCGCCGACTGCGCCGCCTGCCACACGGCCGACAAGGGGGTCTTTGCGGGCGCTTATCGAATCTCGACACCTTTCGGCGATCTGCTGAGCTCGAATATAACGCCCGACCGCGAGAGTGGGATCGGCAAGATGACCGCGCGCGACTTCTTCAATGCCGTTCGGCAAGGCCAAGGCTCAAAAGGCCTTCTTTATCCGGCCATGCCCTTCACTGCCTATGCCAAGCTTACCGATCAAGACATGCAGGATCTCTGGGCCTATATGGCGACCGTCAAACCAGTCGCCAATAAAGTCGATGAAAATGCGGGCATGCCGTTCCCTTTTAATGTTCGTCTAGTGATGGCCGGATGGGACGTCCTCTTTTTTGATAATTCCGGATTCTCTGCCGAGAATCACCTTTCGGCGTTAGAGTCACGAGGTAAATACTTGGTCGACGCCGGCGGTCACTGCTCGGCCTGTCATAGTCCCCGCAACAGCCTTGGCGCCGAAATTGACAGCGCCTATCTCCAAGGTGGACGCCTTGGCGACTGGTATGCGCCGGATCTGACCTCTAGCCCCCATGCCGGGCTAGGTGCTCGCTCGGCCGCAGAGATCACAGAGTATCTGAAGACTGGCGAGGCCGGTCCGGTTGCGACCGGACCGATGGCCGAGGCAATTGAGCATTCGCTGCAATATATGACCGACGAGGATCTGCAGGCCATAGCGACCTATTTGAAGTCGCTGCCCGCCGCGACTGACGAAAAACCACCGATGATCGCGGCGACAACGCCCGCGATGCAGCGAGGCGCCTTGCGATATGAGGTGAATTGCGCCGCCTGTCATGGCGTGGCTGGCGAAGGCATGGGCGGCATGACGGCCGCTTTTGCCGGCAATCACACGCTGCAATCCGACGATGCGACCAATCTGATCCATGTCATGCTGGTCGGCGGACGCGCGGCATCGACGCATGCGAAAATCACAGGTGCGGGGATGCCGTCTTTTGCCTGGAAGATGGATGATCGGCAGATCGCAGAGACGCTCGATTACATCCGCAATAGCTGGGGCAATAGCGCAGCACCGGTCGAAGCAGCGGAGGTCGGGCGTCTGCGCGAGAGTCTGCGTGCTCAAAGCCCTCTTCCGCAACACTGAACGGAGGAATATGCCGAGTGTGCGGGTAGCGCGTCCCGCACGCTCGAGGGCCTGGCATGTCGAAACGAATTACGATCGCGGACCTGGCGCGCGCGGCAAGCGTAAGCGTCTCCACGATCGACCGGATCATGAACCGGCGCGGCCCTGTGCAGCGCCAGACCGAAGAACATGTCCTGAGTGTCGCCGAACGCATCGGCTTCCACGCCGTCCAAGGTCTAAGGCGCCAACTGGCGGAAACCGCGCCCAAGCGCAAGTTCGGCTTTATCTTGAACCGACGAGATCGCTATCTCTATGCTCGTCTGGCATCGCTCCTGATCCATAATGTAACATCGTCACCCCGGATTCACGGCCAGGCGGTGGTCATTCATCTCGAGGACCTATCGCCCAAGGGCACCGCCGACGCCATCCTGAGGCTCGGCGAGGATTGTGACGCCCTGGCCGGCGTCTGCATCGATCATCCGATGGTCAATGCTGCCGTCGAGAAGCTTGCCAAGGCGAATGTGCCATTCTGGGCCATGCTGTCTGATCTATCGACTCCAGCCAGGGCTGGGTTTGTCGGCGCCAATGCCACCAAACTCGGCCGGAGTGCCGGCTGGTTCATGCACCGTCTGCTGCCAACAGGCGGCCGGGTCGCCGTGTTGCTCGGCTCATCGGATTATACCGCCCAATGCCTCTATGAATCGGGTTTTCGCCAATATTTGAGCCAAAAAGGCAGCAAGATCGACATTCTCGCACCTCGTGAAACAGAAGAGAACGTTGAGCAGGCCTATGCGTTGACCCGCGACATCCTGCGGATCCAACCGAATCTAAGCGGGCTCTTTATGGCAGGCGGCGGCATCGATGGGGTCATCCAAGCACTGCAAGACCAGCATCTGACCGATATGACGCTGGTCAGTACCGAGCTGTCAGAAAAAACCAGGACACATCTTCTACAGGGATCTGTGGATGTCGCGCTTAGTCATCCGGCGGAGGTTGTGGCGACGAACGTCGTCCACGTCATGGAAAATAACCGTCCTCGGGGGCTCGACGCCATGATCGTCGATGTCGAACATCAGATTATGGTGTCCGAAAGCATATAAAATAAAGAGAGACGGTTCACTCATATCTTACCTTTATATGCCATATCCAAGAGCGATAACCATAGGACGGCCCCCTCAACCCTATTGATACTTTCATGGCCCTTGGCACGGCACAAATCCGTGAGAATCCGCCCGCCATTGGGTCGATCGACAGACAGAACACCGAGAAGCACAGCCCAAATCCGTCACGCAAAGAGTGTTTGCCGCCGAATGGTTGGCAGCGTGCCTAAGAGACTGCCGTATCGCCTTCCTCTTCTGGTTCCGCCTCCAGGCATATGAGATCGCCACCACAGCGGTCACCCCGTTGAGGATGCCGTCGACGACGAGATCTTGCGAGGCGACTCATGAACGAGAGATCGCTACTGCGTTCTGGCTCTGTGTCATTTGTAGCACCTCCTGGGCGCCCTCAGGAGAACAGAAACTACCCTGCTGCCGGGACCGCCGCCGAAAGCTCAAGCGTCAACGCAAGCAGCAACTCAGCCCGAAGTTTGCCAGTCGTTATGCGAACCAGAGGCAAAGGCGAGCCTGAAATCCGCCCCCCCGATCCTCTCACGTCCGCTAGTCCGGATCGTGGTGCGGCTCCGCTGCAAGCCCCTGCTCCCTGAGGTCCAGGCTGACCAGGCCGCTAATGCCGACGCACCCGGACGGCAAATTTCCTCGTCTGTCGCGGATGAGGCTAGTCATTTCGCATGGCCCTTTCACCGGCAAACACGCAGGATATAGTCGTCTGGCCATCGCGGTCATTCAGACTTCTGCTTGGAAAGATTATGATTGATTTGGAGAAGTCGCAAAAACGGGAAATATCTACGGTAGGCTGACGAATTTTGAACGGCACTACGATAAGTAATGCGTCCCCAACATGACATTGGACTGTGATGTCGTCAAATAGCTTTCGTCCATCGTCGTCTACGACACAGGTATATTGCTGCGCATGAATTGAAGAGATACCCATCAAATGCACAGCAAAACACCATCCGAAAATAGACAACAGGGCCTTAAAACACCGTCTCATTGCCAGTCCAACCTTAAATACGAAGTCGGCACCTAGCGTAACGTCTCGCTCAGCGCCAATAGCTGCAATGGGCGCATCACCAAGCAAAACATTTGTCATCCATTCCTCGCGGTACGTAGCGCCAGCACTCACCCCTCTTTATGACACGCATCGTTGGCTCATCCGCTCAGGCTGAATTGGCGAAGACTAACATTGATCACGTATTGCCGTTCGACGGCATGGTACTTCTTATTTCGACAAAAGATCCTAAGTAACGCTCAGAAAATATGCAATACGTTAGGGGATCATTGGCGCCTGGCCCGACCGCCGGCAAATCAAGGCGAGTCCCGCGTATCTAAGGACTGTAATTTTGCATGCGGACATGCGTTATACAACACTCACCCTTCGAGGCCAGGGGTTGCCCGACCATAACGGCCGAGCCAATTACGCCCCGTCGGCCACGCCGTAGACGCCCGCATTTTTCCAACTGCGTGGCTAACGTCGAGGCCGCCCTTCCAACATTGGCTGGTCACGCGGCGGCGGCGGTGGTGGTAGTGGTCGCTTTCGACGATGACGGCGGCGTCTACGATGCCTGGGTGGCGGGGGTGGTTCATCCCGCCGTTTGTCTCGATCGGCCCACGCGGGGACGCTGACTCCCCCCTCTGATGCAATCACGCCAAAGAAGGCGATCAGAAGATCTCTTCGGTTCACGGCCACCTCGTCTGTTTGTCGGAAATGCTAGTGATTTTCACGATCCCAGTCTAATTTTACTCTCTTTGGGGTTATCAAAATGATGCTCGCATGGCGTGTCTCAACGCCGGGCGAGCAGCTAATGCCCGGGCAACATCCCTAGTGCCGATCAGCCTTGCGCCAACCTTCACGCGGAACCGATAACTAGCCTGGAGAAAGGCGGCACAGCGACAGGCGGCCACAGCATCCAATGCCCCTGCTCATGCAACGTCGTCGGCATCGGTTCCACGCGGCGCGCTGGATCTGCGACCATCCTATGACGGACGGGAACGCCGCCCTGAAAACCGCCAAAGCCCTCAAATGAGGTTACAGCTCCGGCAACCATATCAATATCTGAAATAATAAAATCTTAGAAGTCAGTTTATTTATTATTTTTTATGAATGTGTATTTTCGAAAATAAAATAAAACACAATCTACTATATAATCTAATAATCACATTTTTAATTCACGGATAAGATATAATGATACCATCATTAACTGTGAATTTACGTATTTACATTATTCGCAATACTTAGTGGCGAGAGAACGTAGGACTGATATTCTCGCATTTTGCCATCAACGGCATTGATTCGGCTGATGTACACGGCGGGATGATATAATGACAGACGAAGCAGAAATAGCACAGGCCGACGAACGTCGGGAACGCGGCCGGCATTTCGACGCCTATGAGGCTGACGACGATTTCGATGGAAAAAATCGTACTCTTGCGCGTCCGGCTGCGCACCGACAACGCGGACTGCTCAAGTCAGAAAAACGCCATGGGACGCGCAAGGAGCCAAGCGGAGCCCATGACAACGCCCAGGCGGCTATCGGCCTTAATACCGAACAGCCCTACCAGCTCGATGAAATATCACCTGAGCACTTGATTCATAATAAAAAGTTTGAATGGCGGGGCACGCCCGACGAAGATGAGTACTACGTCAACGCTATAGCCCTCTAATGCCGCCTTTTACTGACTAACGAGAAATCTCGTCGCAATCCCGTCTGCCAGCGTTGCGATTGCAACGCCTTAAATGTCGGATCCGGCGATACTCTTGCTCATACGACGTTCTCACGAAGATGAAGGGCGAATCCAGCTTCGCCTGGACGGCCCAAACCGGGGCGGAGTTGAAGGCTCGGGATAAGATAGTCTCCGCCGTTCTGACGCCGATAGGAGATTGGAGACGTCGTCGTCAACGTCTGCATCCGCTCCCGCAAGCCGTCGACGACGACGGCGAACCCCGCCTCATCGAGGCGATCTACTCTGTAGGCGACAAAGGGCGGCAGGACGTCGAAGCCCGGATAATAGAGAACGCCATGATTGATCGGGAACAGGAGATCGTCGATCGGGCCGTTGATGCCGCGGCTGGAGTAGTGTTCCCTCCAGCCGCCAGTCGTCACGATCAGCATGGCGCGCTTCCCCGTGAAGAGACCTTCGCCGAAACGGTCACCCCAGTGACTGTCGCTGTGTTCGCCCACACCGTAGGCGAAACCATAGGCGTAAACGCGATCGACCCAGCCTTTGAGGATCGCCGGCATCGAATACCACCAGAGCGGAAACTGGAGGATCAGGGCATCGGCCCATTTGAGTTTTTCCTGCTCGGCCCTGACGTCATCGGTCAGGGCCGCAGCCACAAAGGCTTCCCCGGACGCTCCAGCAACCTTTAATCGGGCGCCGGGAGCCAGAGACGGAAAGTCCGCGCGGTCGACCTCCGATTTCCAGCGCATGGCATAGAGGTCGGAAACCTGAACCTCATGGCCTTGCGCCGTGAGTTCCTGAACGGCGATATCGCGGAGCGCTCCACCCAGGGAGCGTGGCTCGGGATGAGCGAAAACAAGCAGAACTTTCATAGGGGCGCCGATCCGAGTGCGTGAAATCGGTTCCAAGGTAGGCGAAACGCAATTGCTCCGGTATATATCGGAAATGAATAGGATATTGCCGAATAATGGATAGATCGGACGTCACGCTCGAGCGGATGCGCACCTTCGTTCGCGTGGCTGAGCGCGGGAGTTTATCCGCCGTCGCCCGGGAACTCGGGGCTGGCCAATCGACCGTGACACGCCATGTACGAGAACTGGAGGAGGCCGTGGGCTCATCGCTGCTCAGCCGAACGACGCGGCGCGTCACCCTGACCGACGAAGGCAGCCGCTACTACGCGAATTGCCTCCACATTCTTCGCCTCGTTGAGGAGGCCGGCGAAGAAGTGCGCGACACGCGCGGCACTCCCGCCGGGACAATCCGCCTGTCGTGCACGGCGGCGCTCGGCGTTCGCCACATCGGTCGCCTGATCTTCGCGTTTCAGGATCGCTATCCCGATATCCGCATCGATCTTAGCCTGACCGATGAGCGGATCGACCTCGTTCGCGACGGCGTCGACATTGCGGTTCGTCTGGGGCCGCTGACCGACAGCTCGATGAAGCTCCGGGCGCTCGGTGAAAGCCGGCGAGTTCTGGTTGCCGCGCCGAGCTATCTGGCGTCTCGGGGGAGACCGACCAGCCCAAATGATTTATCTGCGCACAACGGCATTCGCATGTCGAATATTGCAGGGAGCGATGTCCTGGTTTTGCGGGGACCGGACGGCGAGCGCTGTTCCGTTGCCTTCGGCGGACGTCTGAGCGTCGATCATGGGCTTGCCGCTAGGGAAGCCTTCGTCGCCGGTCGCGGCATCGGCCCTGCCCATCTCTGGCTTGTCGAGGATCTTCTAGCGGACGGCCGGTTGGAGGTTCTGCTCCCGGACTATTCGTTCGCCACTGTTCCGCTGAACATGCTCATCGTTCCGGAACGGGCGGGCGTCGCCCGCGTCCGGCTGCTGATCAATTACCTGGTCGTAGAGATTGCTCGCATACCAGGCATTGCATCATCGGGCTGAGACAAGCCGATCCAAGCCAAGTCGCTGCGGTAATCGGCGGCGTTTGAGTAGCCATCGCGCAGAATATCGCGCCCTAGCGTGTAATCGGCGACGTTTGGCGGAGGGGATGGGATTCGAACCCACGATAGGGCTTTAAGGCCCTATAACGGTTTAGCAAACCGCCGCCTTCAGCCTCTCGGCCACCCCTCCGGCGAAGGGGTTTCTAGAGGCAGACCAGATCGTTCGTCAATCATTCCTGCCCACGACGCAAAAATGAACCGCCATGATCAGTGCTCGGCCCTGCCGGCCCATGCCCCAGCAACCCACATCCGTCGAGATGCGCGCGGGCTGAGCGGAGACGGCATCTAGGCCTTTCGCGTGACGATCAGTCCGATCGAGGTGCAGTCATACTCAGCCAGGCGAACGCGCAAATGCGGCTCATGGCTGAACGGTGGCAGGTCGACGTGACCATCGAGGAGGCCGTCGCCACGATTCCAGTCGATCGGCGCTACATGGTGGCCTTGAGTTTCAAGGCGGCTTGCCAGCGCCTCGATGTCCCGCTTCCGGAAGAGAGAAAGCGGCGGCGTTTCCAGGGTGTCTTCGTTGGACGACAGATTGAACTCGGTCGTATGCACTGCGATCCCGCCGGGACGGAGCGTCCGCAGCGAGTTCTCGACAAAATCGGCACCGGCAGCAAGTGAGCCTAGATGTTCGAAACAACAGGCAGACCAGCAAAAGTCGAAACTGCCGTCCAGATCACGCGGGATGTCGTTCATGTCGGCCTCGCGGACCTGGACGAGCCGCTCGAGTTCTTCGTCCGGGCAGATTTTTGGCCGGCGAAGCTGCAGGAGGGATGATGCATGCTGGTTGGTCTCGGTCCAACCGCTCTCGACCGCCTGCGCCGCTGCCTGATCGGTCGCCACGACCGAGCAGCCGTGCGCAGCGAACAAGGCGGGCAACGGCTCTGTACCGACGCCAAAACCCAGACCTCGATTTCCAGGCACGAGATAGCCGCGTTCGTGCAGCGCCTGGATGATGAAGTAGAACTCCCAATGCTTGCGATGCAGGACGAGCGGCAGGTCGATGGCCGCTATCCAATACCGGTGAGCATCGCGCGCGAAGTCGGATTGTGTGCATAGACCCGACGTGAGTGGAATGGCCGTCGGTGGCGAAGCGGGCACCCCGGGCCTGCCCATCACGTCGGCATAACGGAGCGAATTGATGTCGACACCCATCGTCGAAGGGGCAGGCTCATGCGCGTCCGCCGTCGGTGATACTGTCCGCACCGCCAGTGCTTCCTGGATCGCCAGCACTTCCTGCGCCGCGAGCGCCGCCTGGATCGCACCCAACTGCTTCCGGACTCCCTTCACGCCGATGAATTTTTGTAATTTCTGGCGAATGGCCATCTGCACTATTCCCCGCTTGATCGACGACACTTCATAGAGACTTTAGTAGCTGGAGAATGTCCATTATTCGCCGGGCACTTTTTTAATATTTGGTGCCCCTTCCTGGCAGGCGAGGTCGACGGCGCTCCCAAGCGTCTTGCGGTTGTGAGATGGGCGGGACCGCCGAGGTGACGGAGCATGCCGCCGCTCAGATCCGACCACATTTATCTCGCGCGAGGCCCTCGACGCGGTCCCGCATGTCGATCGAACAGAGCGAATTGCCATGCGAGGCAGGCTCGCCCCCGGGGCGCTCAAACCTGGCCCGGCACCGCTCATGACCTCTCCTGGAGCATCGAGCGCGTCCGGACGCGATATTGGCGGCCAAGACGGGCGGCGACGATCTCGCAGTCGCTCGAATCGAGCGGAAGACGAAGCGATGCTCACTCCTGGTCAGGCGTTTCCCGGAATGGGTCCGACGAAGGGTCCAGGACACGTCGCTCAAGGCTGCGGAGGATATCCAGGGTCGCTTCCAATTGCTCGGTCGTGATGCCCTCCATGATCCGGTCGCGAAAGGCGTTGACCGCGGCGTTGATGCGCTCGGCCAGTTGCTCGCCCTCAATCGTCAAAGCGAGTCGCTTTGCGCGCCGGTCGAGCGGATCCTCCTCACGCGTGATCAAGCCTGACCTGACAAGCTGGTCCAGGTGGCGGACAAGCGATGAGGCGTCTAATCCGAGTTCCTCGGCCAAGTTCTGCACCCGCAGGGAACTCCCTGCCCTATGCAACAAGACAAGGGGCCAGGCCTGAGCGTGTGACAGGTTGAAGTCTCGAAGCAGCTCGTTCGCACGCCGCCGCCAGACGCGGCCAAGGCTGGCATTGACAACAAAGAACTCGAGATTGACAGCACTCCGCGACGGCATGGCACGTTCAGGCCTCGTTCCTGCTGATGGATCAACGGAGCGTCGATGGAATGGACGCGGGCAAGTGTCAATAATTACCTTGCATGCCATCTATCCGCATGCAATCCATCCGGCCAGATGAACAACGTGCACGTCTAAGAACCGAGCGACCGTCATGCGACTACCGAGCTGGAGCGATTGGTTCTTCTCACTCAAGGCTTACTTTGCGGCGGTGCTCGCACTCTATATCGGCCTCGCCATGGGCCTGCCGCGTCCCTATTGGGCCATGACGACGGTCTATGTGGCGATGCATCCCTTGGCGGGAGCCACGACTTCCAAGGCTGTCTTTCGCTTTTCCGGTACGTTGATAGGCGCCATCGCCGCTCTGGCGATCGTGCCGAATTTTGTAGGTTCACCGGAGCTGATGACGCTCGCGCTGGCGACCTGGACCGGGCTTTGCCTGTTCATCTCCCTTCAGGACCGCACGCCTCGTAGCTACATCTTCATGCTGGCGGGATATTCGGCCGCCATCATCGGCCTCCCCTCGGTGCAAGACCCCCACGTGATCTGGGACACGGCATCATGGCGCGTCGAGGAAATCTTTCTCGGCATCGGCTGCGCCTCCGTGGTCTCGATGCTGGTATTCCCACGCCCGGTCAGTAGCGCCGTCGGCAGCCTGATCGGCCGGTGGCTCGACAATGCCGGCACCTGGTGCCGTGACGTCTTGAATGGCCGGCAGGCCGACGACGAGACCTTTGCAAGCCGCCGTCAACTGGCAGCGGATGCGGTCGAGATTGACATGCTGGCCACGCATTTGGGCTATGATCGTAGCGTCGGACCGACTTTGGTGCGGCAAATCCAGGCGCTGCGCACGCGCATGCTCGTCCTTATGCCGCTCCTGAGCTCGCTTGGCGACCGGCTGGCAAGCGAGGCCGGCGAAGACGCCACCTTGCGAAGCCTTCGGGAGGAAATTATCGCCTGGGTAGAGGCCGGGCCGGACCTGCCGCAAGCAGCGACGGACCGGCTCCTTATGAAAATCCGGGCCGCCGCCGCAGCGCCCCGTGACGGCGGGTGGTCGGACGTCATGCGCATCGGGCTCACCGAACGTTATCGGGACCTGGTTGAGTTGGGCGCGGATCTGCGAATGCTTCGCAGCCAAATCATGACGGGGAACATCAGGTCGAGCCAGAAGATGCGCTTCAATCCCGAGCGCGGCGTGGCAAATGCCCGGCATCGGGACCCCTTGATGGCGCTCTGGTCCGCGATTGCGACCGCTTCGGCCGTGGGCCTGATCTGTTTTTTCTGGATCGCAACCGGATGGCCGGAGGGCGCCAGTGCCGCCATGATGGCTGCCGTGGGCTGCAGCATTTTCGCGACGCTGGACAACCCTGCCCCCATGATTCTGACCTTTTCGCGCTTGACCTTGATGGCCGCCGTGATCGCACTCTTCTACACGGGCTTCATTCTCCCGCGCGTCGAGAACTTCGAGATCCTGGTCTTAGCCATAGCGCCGCCTCTCCTCATTTTCGGCGCTCTGGCTGCACGCCCGGCGACCTTTCTCGTGGGTCTGGCCGGGGCAGCCAACCTGCCATCCTTGATGGCGCTCCAGAATAATCTTCCCCCCGATTTCGTCAGTTCGCTGAACAGCTCCATGGCGACCTTCCTGGGCCTCCTTACAGCGGCGATCGTCACTCAAATCGGCCGTTCGGTGGGAGCTGGCTGGGGGACGCAACGCTTGCTGCGCAAGGTATGGCTTGCAACTGCGATCGCAGCGGAGCAGCGGCGCCCGATCGATCGCGCCCGCTTCCTGGGTCTTATGCTGGACCGCATAGGCATGCTGGCGCCCAGGCTCTCTTCGGTCGCCCAGGCCAGAGATCTTGCTCGCATAGATCCGATGCGGGAGATCCGCGTCGGACTGAATGTCATCGATATCTGCCGGGCCCGCGGGCGACTGCAACGGGGTGCCAGACAGGCGATCGATGCCGTGCTCGTGCACATTGCCGCCTATTACCGTGCTTGCGCGAGACAACGACGCCAACTCGATCCCCCGAAGGATCTTCTTGCCGCGTTGGATCAAGCCCTACCCTATGTCAGCGCGATAACGAGTGAGGAGACCAGGCAGGACGTGCTCATGGGGCTCTCGGGCATCCGCTGCGCATTCTTTCGGGACAAATCATATGAGCCACCCGTGCTCGACAGCCTCGTGGCCTGAAGGCATCCCGTCCGCCTGCAATGTCGTCCTGACGATGCCGGCTGCAACCCGCGCGTTGTAAGTTCTCAATCGACTGGTTTGGCTAGGTTGAGGAAGAGTTCGACGAGTTCGGCTTCGTCGACGTTCAAGGCGGCCTGGGCGAAGG
>NZ_FYEH01000016.1 GCF_900187945.1 Arboricoccus pini
CCCTGACCCCCGTGCGCGCTTATCTAAGCTGGCTGCGCGGCCAGGTGGCAAAGCTGCAGGATCAGGGCGTGCAGATCGATGCTATCGTCGAGGCGGTGCCGTTGCCGGCTGGCGCCACATGGCTGGTGGCCGAGGATGTGCACCCGCGCAACGTGATCGCGGTCTATAAGGAACTGGAATGGGAGTAGCCCGAGAAGGGGCCGAACCATCTGGATCAGGAGGTTGGGGCATGCAAAGGCGCCAGGCATTAGCGCTCTCGGCCATGGGGCTCGTGGCCGTGACGAGGCGGGCACGAGGCGAGGATGCGCCGGAGGGAAGCGGCGCCTGGGACGATGTCCGCACCACACTCTTCGACAACCGGCCATCGCAGGCGAACGAGGCGATCGTATCGCTGGATGCACCCGCTCGGGCCCTCGATGCGTCGGTGGTGCCGATGACCATCAAGCTCGGGCAGCCGGCGGCGGAACAAGATCGCGTCCGCACGATCTGGCTGGTGATCGACGAGAATCCCGCCCCCGTGGCCGGCATCTTCCACCTGCACGAGGTGAGCTTTGGCGCCAGCATCCAGACCCGCGTGCGGGTGAACAGCTACACGCGGGTCCATGCGATCGCCGAGACCAGTGACGGCCGGCTGTTCGTCTCGGAGCGGTTCGTCAAGGCGGCGGGCGGCTGCTCGGCACCGGCTATGAAGGACCCGGCCGAGGTGGAAGCCCGGCGCGGGCGGATGAAGCTCAAGGAACTGGGCACGTTCGCGGCGGGGCAGCCGAACACGGTCCAGCTCTTGATCAGCCATCCGCAATATACCGGCATGCAGATCGACCAGCTCAGCCGCAACTGGATCCCGCCCGACTATCTGCGGCGCATCAACCTCGCCTATGACGGTGCGCCGGTCATGGAGATCGATGGCGACATCTCGATCGCCGAGGATCCGAGCCTGACCTTCGTCTTCATCCCGCCGCGACCAGGCACGCTCACCGTGGAGGCGACCGACAACAAGTCGCGAACCTACAAAGGCAGCTTCCCCATGGGCAGCGCCACGTGACCCGGCTCAAGCAGCCCGAAGGGCGGTAGCCGCAAGCACCCGGCTTGCCTCATGCGGGTGGCAGGCTGCAGTTCAGCTTGCGGATCAGCCACTCGGGGTGACTGGCGCTCCATTCGGCGGCTTGGGCCTGCGACTGCCAGAGGCACTGGCTGACGTTTAAGGCTTGGAACGGGATGTTGAACGTCTCGCAATGGCTGGGCTTGGCGATGAGGCAGGCCAGTACGATCAACTCAACCATCTTCACTCCATTTCGACGATTCGAGATGTCTAAGGCTCGACTTCGACGATGGCTGCTCTGCTGACAAGCATTTTTCGTGGCGCCACGAAAAATGCTTGTCATGCACAATCTGCCGCCCTTGCCATCATGTTTTGCTTATGACATCCATAAGTCTCTCCAAGAGATGAGGCCGCGAATGCCGACTAAGGGGGGATCGAAGCATGGAATGTCGGCTTTAGTTCGTCTTGGCACGGGCCCCCTGTCGCGGGGCTCACGTGCCATCTGTCTAGGCGTGGCGCTTCTTGTCACTGGCTCCGGCCTCCTCCGGGCCCAGACACCGCCTTCGAGCGATACGGCACCGGCCGCCAGCCCGACCAAGCCCGGCCAGGTGAAGCTATCGATCGAGATCGTCTATTTCAGCCGCGAGGAGCGGCCGGTCGAGTATCTGTCGCTGGCCGAGCCCGTCCTGACCGATGCTGGCCTCCGTGGCGTCGAGCAGGGGATTCGCGATGACCAGACGACCGGCCGCTTCCTCGGCCACGCTTATGCGATGTCGACGATCAAGGTGCCGGCCAATGGCGACATAGCGGCGGCCTTCAAGGCGGCGCTGGACAAGGGGCAGCGTTTCTTCGTGGCCGACCTCAAGAAGGATGATCTTTTGACGATCGCGCCTTTGGCCGATGCCGCGGGTGCCATCGTCTTCAATGCGCGAGCACCCGACGACGACCTCAGGACCGACATCTGCCATATCTCGGTTTTCCACACGGCCCTCTCCTACGCCCAGAAGGCTGACGCGTTGGCGCAGTATCTGGTCTGGAAACGCTGGACGCGCTGGTTCCTCCTTGTGGGCTCGCACCCGGAGGACAAGGCATTCGGCACCGCATTGCGGCGGTCCGCTACGAAGTTTGGCATCAACATCGTCGAGGACCGGACCTACGAGGACACAGGGGGCGCCAGGCGAACCGACACCGGTGCCGTGCAGGTGCAAAGGCAGATGCCGATCGTGACGCAAAACGCGGCCACGCATGACGTCGTCGTGGTTGCCGACGAGAGTGAGGTGTTTGGCGACTACGTGCCCTATCGGACTTGGGACCCTCGGCCTGTGGTCGGGACTTCGGGGTTGGTGCCGACAGCCTGGAGTCGGGTCACCGAGCAATGGGGCGGCACGCAGATGCAGCGGCGCTTCGAGAAGACGGCGGGGCGGCCGATGAACGAGCGCGACTATGATGCCTGGGTGGCGACGCGCGCGTTGGGAGAGGCCGTGACGCGTACCGGCAGTGCCGATCCCGCGACGCTGCATGCCTATCTGGCCTCCGACAAGCTGGAGGTCGGCGCATTCAAGGGGCAGGGGCTCTCCTTCAGAGCGTGGGACCAGCAAATCCGCGAGCCCATTTTGCTGGTGACGTCGCGCACGCTGGTCTCGGTTTCGCCGCAGGACGAGTTCCTGCATCAGCGATCGACGCTTGATACGATGGGTTTCGATGAGCCAGAAAGCCGCTGTCGGCTGAACGGGCCGGGATGAACAGACAAATGTCTTCGAGCATGCGCAATCGAGAGAAGATGATAAAGTACCGCCTCGGGCTGGGAGTCCTTTGCGGCGCCCTCGGCGCAGGCTTCGCGATGCCGGCCTCGGCCTTCGAGCTCTTCGTCTCCAACGAGAAGGGCAACACGGTCACCGTCCTGGACGGCGCCACGCTGGCGCGCAAGCAGGACATTCCGGTGGGCCAGCGGCCGCGCGGCATCGTCATGGCTCCCGATGGCAAGCATGTCTATATCTGCGCCTCGGACGACGACACCATCCAGGTGATGGACACGCAGACCAAGGAGATCGTGGGCAGCCTGCCCTCCGGGCCCGATCCGGAGCTGTTGGACGTCTCGCCGGACGGTAAGCTCGTCTATGCCGCCAACGAAGACGACAACATGGTCACCGTGATCGACGTTGCGAGCGGCAAGGCGCTGGGCGAGATCCCGGTGGGTGTGGAGCCCGAGGGCATGGGCGTCAGCCATGACGGCAAGTGGCTGGTCAACACCTCCGAGACCACCAACATGGCCCATTTCATCAACGCCGAGACGCAGGAGATCACCGACAACGTTCTGGTCGACCAGAGGCCGCGTTTCGCGCGCTGGACTGCGGACGATGCCGAGGTCTGGGTATCCTCCGAGGTCGGCGGGACGGTGGCGGTCATCGATGCCAAGACCCGGCAGATCAAGAAGAAGATCGGCTTTGCCGTGGCGGGTGTGCCGCAGGAGGCGATCCAGGCCGTGGGTGTTGCGATCACCAAGGATCGCAAATGGGCCTTCGTCGCGCTCGGGCCGGCCAACCGCGTGGCCGTGGTCGACGCCCAGACGTTCGAGGTCAAGAAATATCTCCTGGTCGGCCAGCGTGTCTGGCACATGGAGTTCAGCCCGGACGAGAAGTTTCTCTACACGACCAACGGTGTGTCGAACGACATCTCGGTCATCGATGTCGGCGCCCAGGAAGTGACCCAGTCGGTGCAGGTTGGCGAGATGCCCTGGGGCGTTGCCGTTACCCCGCAATGATCCAAGGATGATGCCGGGCTGCACGAGGTGGCCCCGGCGCCCGTCGTCGGAGCGCGCCTGTCGGCACTTTGCCAACCTTGGGCGACGGGGCGGGAAGGACGGCTCTGCACACGCCTAAAGAGGCTTTGCCGAGGCGCATCGCTGGTCAGCCCTGTTCGTCTGTTCTAGGTTCTGGACCCAGGTGACATGGCGGCGGTGCCCGCGATCCCAGACGTGCTGGGCCGGATTGAGCAAAAGGTTCGGCGTCAGGACGCGGCATCGGGCTTCAGGGGCAGCACCGGATGATCAATCGTATTTAGCTTATGGTGACTCTTCCGGTGACATTCGCATGCAAGAACGGGCAGCCGGCATCGAGGCGCGCCGGCTGGCGGCCCGTGTTTCTCACGCTAGCCCTGATGACGATCCCTCTGGTCGGCGCCAGCGCGCAGCCCGCCACCGATCCCGACTGGCCCTGCGCCCAGCGTCTGGTGCCGGAACTTTCCGCCGCCACGCTCTGGCAGGGGCCGGAGCTGCCTACGACGCCACCGCCCGCTGACGACGCGACAACGGATCTGGCCGAGCGGCTGATCGATCGCAGTCTGCCCATGGACAAGGCTACCGAGCTCGTCAACGAAACGGTGAGCGGCACGGCGGCCGCCGAGCGGCGCGCGAAGATGGAAGGGCTTTTCTTAGCCGTCATCGACGTCGCCAACCGGCAACGCTCCGGCATGATCGAGGGCATCCGCAATTTCGGCCGACGTCAGCACGCCCTGGCCGATCGTATCAATAACGAATCGCGACAAATCCGCGATCTCGAGGCGCAGGGCACCGATGCGGCCAGCGACGATCTGCCCGGCCTTCGCGAGCAGCATCTATGGGACCTGCGCATTTTCGACGAACGCCAGCACACCGTGCGCCTTGCCTGCGACGAGCCGGTCCAGGTGGAGCAGCGCAGCTTCGCGCTTGGTCGCGTGATCGCCTCGACATTGAAGGAGCAAGGTCAGTGAGCGGCTTGAACCAGGCGATCTCGACGAGGTCGCGGCTCACTGCGGTCATGCTCATGGCGGCCCTTTCCCTGGGCGGCGTGCCAGCGCTGGCAGAGGAAGCCGGCGCGCCGCCGGCCACGACGGCTGCGCCCGATGAGCCGCCGCCACCCGATCCAGCCTCGGTCACGACTCACCTCTTTGCCCGCAACCTGATGAGCAGCGTGCAAAAGCCCGCCCACTTCGTCTATGACGTGGCGCGCCTTTCCAAGGGCGAGGCGCCAGTGAAGGGCCATATCCTGATGGATGTGCGCGAGATTGGGCAGGACGGCGTCAAATCCGTCTATTTCAAGACCGATGGCGGCTTTGGCCCGTTCGACTTCGGTCCGGTCCAGGCATCGAGTCAAAACCCCGTCGTCATCGTCTACCTGCAGGACGACGTCGTCCGGCTGCAGCGTCTGACCGGCGGCTCGCAGCAATATTTCCGCAATCGCATCCGTGCGGCCTTCAACGGTCCGGCGCGGATCGAGCCCGTCGAGGTCAGCTACAAAGACCGCAAATTCACGGGCGAACGGATGACAATCCTGCCCTTTGCCGGCGATGAGCACCTAAAAGAGCATCCTGAGATCAAGGAGAAGAGCTACAGCTTTACCGTCGTGCCGGACCTGCCGGGTGGCATCTACTCGATTGCGGCACAGGTCCCCAATCCGAGCGGTGGCGCTCCGGTCGAGGATGGTTCCATAACGCTGACCGACATGACCCCAGTGGAGTGATGAGCTTGCGCCGATTTTCGCCTCTCGCTTTCGTCCCGATGGCCCTTCTTTGCGGTCTGGCGCTGCCGGCGCCGGTGAAGGCGGCACCGGCCGATTACCCGACCGAGGAACTGGCCGATTACGTGTTTGGCTGCATGGCGGCCAATGGCCAGACCCAGACGGCGCTGCGCGCTTGCTCGTGTTCGATCGACACGATCGCCGCCAAGCTGCCCTTTGCCGATTATGAGCGGGCCGAGACGGTAATGAGCATGCAGCAGATACCGGGTGGCGACGATCGCGCCGTGTTGTTTCGAACGCAGCCGCTCCTGCTCGCCATGGTGGATAAGTTGAAGGCAGCCCAGGTCGAGGCCGAGCAGAAATGCTTTCCAGTCGCCAACGGCAACTGACCCAGGCCCGCCTTGGCCAGCCTCAATCAGCTCAAGATCTTCTGGACCGTCGCCAATAGTCCGTCCTTGACCAAGGCCGCCAAGCAGCTGGGCCTCTCGCAACCCTCGCTCTCGCAGCAGGTGGCGAAGCTCGAGCAGAGCCTGGGCGGCAAGCTGTTCGATCGCGTCAACAACCAGCTCATCCTCACCGATGCCGGCCGCTATCTGGTCCGCAGGGCCGAGATCATCCTAAGCGAGGTCGACGAGACCGAGATCGAGATCGCCGCCTTCTTGAATGGCGGCCGCGGACGCATCGCCGTCGGTTCGCTGGCCTCGCTGGCGCGCACGGTGGTCCCGGATGCGATGCGTCGGCTGGAGGCGCTTAGGCCCGGGATCGAGATCGATCTTCATGAGCTCTCGCCGGTTGAGGCCGTCGACCAGCTCTACGGCCGTAACCTGCAGATCGCGCTCTTGTCCTCTTTCTCGCTGGCGCCCAATCGCAACGCGTTCAGCAAGATCGAGCTTATGGAGGACCAGCTCGTCCTGGCCGTGCCTGCGCATCTCGACATTGACGGCGTGGCCGACCCGGAACGCGATTTGTCGGTCGAAGGGCGCGACCTGCTGAACCGGACGATCCAGTTCAATTTCGGCAACCAGCAAAACAGCCGTACCGAGGAATGGTATCGCCGGGTGCTGCCTCGTCACAGGACGGTCGCCTGGTGCCGCTCCTACGAGAGCGCCCTTGCCATGGTCGAGGCGGGGCTCGGAGTCTGCTTGGTCCCGCACATGGCAACGCAGCAGAACGGTCGGTTGCTCTTCGATGTCAGGCTTTATGCTGTTCCGGGATGGGTGCGGCCAATCGTCGCTCTCGTTTCGCCGCAATATCTCCGCCAGGAGCCGTTTTCACTGTTCGTGCAAGCGCTGAGGGAGGCGGGCAAGGGCTGCAATCCACCTGCGCTCAGGGCGTGTCCGCCTTTCGTGCTGGACCGCACCGACCAGATTGCAAAAAATAAATCTTAGCCGAAGGCTCGTCGATAGGGAAACCCTAATGTCGTCGTAGCTGGTGACAGGGTACAGGATGCCCATATGATGACGTGTCGGGCAGTATCGCCGATACCATTGCAGGGAGAATGAAATGCAGAAGTCAGCTTGGACGGCGCCTAAGGTTGAGACCACGACGGTGAGCATGGAAGTGACCATGTATCTGCCGGCGCAGGCCTGAGCCTTTCGCGCTAAGCGGCCGCCGGCTTAGGTGAACCATGCACATTATCGTGCTAGGCGCCGCCGCCGGCGGCGGCTTTCCCCAATGGAATGCCAATTCCGAGGCCTGCCGCCGCGCGCGCGCCGGTGATCCCGCCGCGAGGCCGGCGACCCAGGCCTCGATAGCCCTCTCGGCCGATGGCAGGCGCTGGGCGATCATTAATGCCAGCCCCGACCTTCGCGCCCAAATCGAGCGCACGCCCGCCCTTCAGCCGCGTGAGGGGCTGCGCTCCTCGCCCATCGCTGCGGTGCTTTTGACGAATGGCGATGTCGATGCCATCGCGGGCCTGCTCAATCTTCGGGAGGGGACGGGGTTCGGCCTCTATGCCCACCCGCTCGTGCACGGCATCCTCGACCGCAATCAGATCTTCGAGGTCGTGAACCGCTCCATCGTCCCGCGACGGCCGCTTGGCATCGGTGCCGCGCTCATGCTGGGCGATGCGGCGGACGCACCCATCGATATCGAGGTCGAAGCCTTCGCCGCGCCCGGCAAGGTGCCGCTTTATGCGGAGGAAGCGGCGGGAGCCGCGCTGGATACGGCCTCGCTCGCTGGCGAGAGCCTGGGGCTGGAGTTCAAGACCCCTGCCGGGCGGCTCGTCTATCTCGCCAATTGTGCCCGCATCAGCGAGGCGGTGCGACGTCGCGTCGATGGTGCGGCCATCCTCTTCATGGACGGCACGCTCTGGCGAGACGACGAGATGATCAGGGCCGGCATCGGCACCAAGACCGGGCGGCGCATGGGGCATGTGTCGATGGATGGCGCCGACGGCGTCATCGAAAGTCTGGCCGGCCTGACGATCGGCCGGCGTATTTTTATTCATGTCAACAACACCAACCCAGCGCTCCTTGCCGATTCGCCGGAACGGGAAAAGCTGGAAGCTGCCGGCTGGCGTGTGGCCTATGACGGCATGGAGCTCGAGCTTAAATGACCCTCACCATCAACGATTTCGCCGATCTTCGCAGCGCCGAAGCACTAGAAGCGGCGCTGCGCGCCATCGGGGCGGAGCGCTACCACAGCAACCACCCCTTCCATCATCTCCTGCACAGCGGCCAGCTCGACAAGGGCCAGGTGCAGGCCTGGGCATTGAACCGCTGGTACTACCAGTCTCGTATCCCGATGAAAGATGCGGCCTTCATGTCGCGCGTCGTCGACCCGGATCTGCGCCGGGAGTGGTCGCAGCGTGTGGTCGACCATGACGGCACCAGGGAAGGCGTGGGTGGCGTCACGAAATGGCTGCGGCTCTGCACGGGGCTCGGGCTCGATGAGGCTTATGTGCGCTCGGAGCAGGGTATCCTCCCAGCCACCAAGTTCGCCGTCGAAGCCTATGTCCATTACGTGCGCGAGCGCTCCCTTCTGCAGGCGGTAGCCTCTTCGCTGACCGAGCTCTTCTCACCCACGATCATCAAGGATCGGGTGGCAGGCATGCTGAAGCATTATGATTTCGTCGACGAGGCGACGCTCGGCTATTTCCAGGCGCGCATCACCCAGGCGCCGCGTGACTCCGATTTCGCGCTGGCCTTCGTCAAGCAGCATGCGCGCAACGAGGAAGAGCGCCAGCAGGTTTGCGAGGCGTTGCTTTTCAAGTGCGACGTGCTCTGGGCGCAATTGGATGCGCTGCATCACGCCTACGTGCTGGAGGGTGGCATCCCGCCCGGCGCCTTCGAGCCGGTGCGTGAGCAAGGCAGGGTCGCCGCATGAGCGCTGCCCGCACGCCCGTCTGCGAGGACGCGATCGTCAGGCTCGCGCCCTATGCCCGCCTCAAGGAAGACAAGATTCGCCAATGCATGGTGCTGCTGGCACCCGAGCGCGTGCTCTTCCCCTGCCCGACGACGGTGATGATCCTGGAACGTCTGGACGGCAGCTGCACGCTGCGCGCCGTCGTCGATCGCATGGCGGACGAATTCGAGGCGCCGCGCGAGGTGATCGCCGCCGACACGCTGCGCATGCTGGCCGATCTCGACCGCCAGGCCCTCTTGGACGTCCAGCCCGTGGAGACCGGCCATGCGCGCCACTAGGCCGGCGCCGATCATGCTGGACCCCAGGCCGGAGGCCGATCATGCTGGACATTGAACCAGCCGCCCCGCCATCGACGCTCAAGGAACCATGGGGCGAGCCCCCCATGGGCATGCTGGCGGAGCTCACGCACCGCTGCCCGCTGCAATGCCCCTATTGCTCCAATCCGGTCGAGCTGGAGCGGGTGGCGGGCGAATTGGACGCGGCTGCCTGGAAGCGGGTCTTCGCCGAGGCGGTCGAGCTGGGTGTCCTGCAGCTTCATCTTTCGGGCGGCGAGCCCACGGTGCGCAAGGATCTGGAGGATCTGGTGGGAGAGGCCTCGCGCCTCGGGCTCTATACCAACCTGATCACCAGCGGCGTGCTGTTGAGCGAGGCACGTCTTCTGGATTTGAAGCGGGCCGGGCTCGATCATATCCAGCTCAGCCTCCAGGGGGCGACGGCGCTGACGGGCGATCGCATCGGCCATTACAAAGGCGGGCATGCGAAGAAGCTCGAGCTGGCAAAGGCGATCGGTCGGGCGGGCTTGCCGCTGACGATCAATGCCGTGGTGCATCGGCAGAATCTCGACGAGCTGGAGGGCTTGATCGATCTGGCGCTTGCTTGCGATGCGCATCGCATCGAGGTGGCGCATGTGCAGTATTATGGCTGGGCGCTGGCCAATCGTGCCGCGCTGATGCCGACCCGGGCCCAGCTGGAGCGGGCGACTGCCATCGTCGACGATGCCCGCGTTCGTCATGCCGGCCGGCTGATGGTCGACTATGTCATCCCGGATTATTACGCCAAGCGGCCCAAGCCCTGCATGGGCGGCTGGGCGCGGACCGTCTTGAACGTAACGCCGTCGGGTGCCGTGCTGCCCTGCCATGCGGCGCAGAGCATCAAGTCGCTGACTTTCCCCAATGTCCAGGATCATGATCTTGCCTGGATCTGGCAGTCGAGCGAGCCGTTCCAGCGGTTTCGCGGCACGGACTGGATGCCGGAACCTTGCCGTTCCTGCAGTTTCAAGGAGCAGGATTTTGGCGGTTGTCGCTGTCAGGCGATGGCGCTCACGGGCGATGCCGCCAACACCGATCCGGCCTGCGAATTCTCGCCCTTCCACGACCTTTTGCGGCTGACGGCCGAGGACGAGGCCGCGAGCGAGCCGCCGGCCTTCACCTATCGCCGGCCACTTGCAAACGCCCCGGCCATGGGCACGCCCGGTCTCGTGGGGGCGACCAAGGGCATGTCATGAGCGAGGCGGTGGCGCTGCGCCGCGTCCAGGAGGCCGACCGGCCGGAGCTCTTGGCGCTGAACAACGCTCATGCGGTCGAGCTTTCCTATGCCGAGGCCGATGAATTTGCGCGTCTCCTGGAGATGGCTTTCCTCGCCAGCACGAGCGGAGAGGTCGGCGCGCCCGGGAGCCTCCTTTTGGCGCTCGACCAGGATGCCCCATGTGATGGCCCGAATTTCCGCTGGTTCAAGGCGCGCTACGCGCGCTTCGTCTATGTCGACCGCATCGTCGTCGCGGCTTCGGCGCCGGGCCGGGGCTTGGCGGAGCGCCATTATGCCCAGCTTTTCGCGATGGCGGGCAAGGCCGGCCACACCCGCATAGTCTGCGAGGTCAACAGCGACCCGCCGAATCCGATCTCGGATGCCTTCCATGCCAAGCTGGGCTTCGAGCAGGTGGGCGAGCAATGGCTGTCGGATCGCGACAAGACCGTCCGCTATCTTTGCCGACCCCTTTACTCCGTCGTCGCCTGCGCGTGTTGAGCAACGCCGTCTAGGCCGCAGCTGGCAAGGGATGCCGGTTGGGGGCATTGGTCCGGGTGGGCTGACGCCGGGCGACGCATGAGACGACTGCGGGGCAGCCAGGAGGCAATGCGGCTGTTCTTCCTGCGCGAGCGGGACTAACGAGTCGCGGTCTGGGGCCTGGAGTCCCACGATGCCACTCGGGGTTCGAGCGTTCCTATGCTTGGCGATATTGCGCTGCTGTTTGTCTGTCTGCTCGGCGGTGAAAGCGTTCACCGGCTGGCGGGTGTGCCGCTGCCCGGTTCGATCATCGGCATGGTGCTGCTGTTTGGCTGGCTGGCGCTCGTTAGAAGGTCCCGGCCCGGCCTGAGCTCGGCCACGACG
Organism: Arboricoccus pini; assembly: GCF_900187945.1. Lineage (GTDB taxonomy): Bacteria > Pseudomonadota > Alphaproteobacteria > Geminicoccales > Geminicoccaceae > Arboricoccus > Arboricoccus pini. The sequence goes on from NZ_FYEH01000016.1 coordinate 11,284, forward strand.
TGGCTGACGGGCCATTTGTCGGTCATGTTCGTGCCGTCGGCCGTGGGGCTGGTGAACGAGGGGCCAATCCTGTCGCGCTACGGTCTGGCCCTTGCCGTCGCGACGGCGGTCTCGACGGTGCTGACCTCCGTTGTCACCGTCCTCGTGTTTCGCTGGACCCTCGCCCGCGTCAGCGAGCGAGGCGAGCGCCACGCATGAACGACCTTATGTCCAGCCAGGTCTTCTGGCTCACCGCGACCCTTGTGGCATTCGCGGCGGCCGATTTCGTCTCGCGTCGCAGCCGGCGGCACCCCTTTTGCCATCCCGTCCTGCTGGCAACGCCCGTCCTGATCGCCATCCTCCTGCTCACCGGCACGTCCTATGCGACCTATCTGGAGGCAACGCAGGTCCTTGGCTTCCTGTTGGGGCCGGCGGTGGTCGGACTGGCGGTCCCGATCTGGGAGCGGCGGGCCTTGATTGGTCGGCTGGCTATGCCGATCGCCGCCGCCCTGGCGGCCGGTTCCTTGACGGCGATCGTCAGTGCCGTCGGCATCATGATGCTCTTTGGAGCGCCCCGGTCGATCCTGGCCTCGATCGCCCCACGCGCCAGCACGACGCCTGTGGCCATGGAGATGGCCAGCCAGTTGGGCGGCGTGGCAGCGCTGGCGGCGGTCATCGTCCTTTTCGCCGGCGTGGTGGGGGCGATGACCGCAACGCCCTTGTTCGACGCCTTGAAGATCCGGGACTATCGGGCGCGCGGCTTCGCGATCGGTGTCTCGGCGCACGGCTTCGGTGCGGCTCGTGCCTTTCAGGTGGACTCCACGGCGGGAACGTTCGCCGGGCTGGGCATGGCGCTCAACGCCATCGCCACGGCCTTGCTGCTATCGATCGCCGCGATCCTGGTTTGACGAAGTCGGGCCCGCCAATTGGACCGGGCTCCGTCGCTCGCGCCGACCGTCGAGCAAGTCTGCGGCTCGTGATATCCGGTCGATCGGTGCCCTCGGCGGGGTTGCGCCGTCCAAGCTGACCGCACGTCGCGTCGGACCCTTGCCGCAGCCTTAAAGCTTGAGGCGGCGCCTCAGGCGAGGCGGCCGTGGCACTGTTTGTATTTCTTGCCCGAGCCGCAGGGGCAAAGTGCGTTGCGCGGCGTGCGGCCCCAGGTCGAGGGATCGTTCAGATCGAGCTCGGCATCGCCGGTACCGTCGGCCATGGCCAGCATGCGCGGCCTGGGTGCCTCGGCCACCGGTGGTGGCGGCGGTGGGGCCGGCTCGGGAGTATGGATCTGCAGATTGGAGAGGACTTGGGTGATCGTGTAACGCAGGTTGGAGAGCAGGGCCTCGAACAGCTTGAAGGCCTCGCGCTTATATTCCATCAGCGGATCGCGCTGGCCGTAGCCGCGCAGATGAATGCCCTGGCGCAGATGGTCGAGGTGGAGGAGATGCTCCTTCCACTGATGATCGAGCACCTGCAAGAGGAGGCTCTTTTCGGCCATGCGCATCATCTCGGCGCCGTAGAGCGCTTCCTTTTGCGCCATGTGGGCGTCACTCTGCTCGACCAGGCGCTCCTTGATCGCCTGGTCGCCGATGCCTTCCTCGGCGGCCCAGTCCTCGATCGGCAGGTCCAGGCCAATATAGCGCCTCACGTCCTCCTTGAGGCCCTCCGTGTCCCATTGCTCGGGATAGGCGTTCTCGGGAATGTGCTTTCTTAAGATCTCGTCCAGCACCTGATGGCGCATCTCGGTGACGTCCTCGTGGACGTTCGGAGCCGAGATCATCTCGAGGCGCTGCTCATAGACGACCTTGCGCTGGTCGTTCATCACGTCGTCGTATTTGAGGAGCTGCTTCCGGATCTCGAAATTGCGCGCCTCGACCTTTTGCTGCGCCTTTTCCAAAGCCTTGTTGATCCAAGGATGAACGATGGCCTCGCCTTCCTTCAGGCCCAGGCGTTTTAGCATCGAGTCCATACGCTCGGAGCCGAAGATCTTCATCAGATCGTCATCGAGCGAGAGGAAGAACTTGGAGCGCCCATTATCGCCCTGGCGGCCGGAGCGGCCGCGCAGCTGGTTGTCGATGCGCCGGCTCTCATGGCGCTCGGTGCCGATGACGAAGAGGCCGCCCAGCGCCTTGACCTTCTGGCGTTCGGCCTCGACCTCGGCTCGGATGAGCTGCGCCTGCGTCGAATTCGCCTGATCCGCCGGCAGCTCCTGCTCGATGCGCATCTCGGCGTTGCCGCCCAGCTGGATGTCCGTGCCGCGGCCCGCCATGTTGGTGGCGATCGTCACGGCACCGACCCTGCCCGCCTGGGCGACGATGAAGGCCTCCTGCTCGTGATGCTTGGCATTTAGGATCTGGTGCGGAACGCCCTTCTTCTTGAGAAGCTCGGAGAGCACCTCGGACTTTTCGATCGACACGGTGCCGACCAGGACCGGCTGGCCGCGCTTTTGCGCCACCTCGATCTCGCTGGCGATGGCTTCGTTCTTCTCGCGGCCGGTCCGGTAGACCTCGTCGTCCTCATCCTTGCGGGCGACGGCCACGTGGGTCGGCACCTCGATCACCTCGAGCCGGTAGATCTCGCCGAATTCGGCGGCCTCGGTCTTGGCCGTGCCGGTCATGCCTGAGAGCTTGTGATAGAGGCGAAAATAATTCTGGAAGGTAATCGAGGCCAGGGTCTGATTCTCGGCCTGGATCGTCACCTTCTCCTTGGCCTCGATCGCCTGATGCAGACCATCGGAATAGCGTCGGCCCTGCATCATGCGGCCGGTGAACTCGTCGACGATGATGACCTCGTCGTTCCTGACGAGGTAATGCACATCGCGTTGGAACAGCTTGTGGGCGCGGAGTGCTTGCTGGACATGGTGGACCAGCGTGACGTTCTCGATGTCGTAGACATTCTCGGACTTGAGCAGATCCGTGCCCGCCAGGATCTCCTGCAGCCGCTCCTGGCCTGCCTCGGTAAGTGAGACCGAGCGCTGCTTCAAGTCGATCTCGTAGTCAGCCGCGCCAAGCGCCGGTATCAGCTTGTCGACCGTCTTATAGAGCTCGGAGCTGTCGTCCGAGGGGCCGCTGATGATGAGCGGCGTCCTCGCCTCGTCGATCAGGATGCTGTCCACCTCGTCGACGATGGCGAAGTGATGGCCGCGCTGGACCATTTGCTCCCTCGACATCTTCATATTGTCGCGAAGGTAGTCAAAGCCCAGCTCATTGTTGGTGGCATAGGTGATGTCGGCCGCATAGGCTTCGCGCCTGGCCGTCTCGTCCATCATCGGTACGACGACGCCGACCGTGAGGCCGAGGAAATTATGCACCCGCCCCATCCAGGCGGAATCGCGTTTGGCCAGATAGTCGTTGACGGTGACGACGTGGACGCCTTTGCCCGGCAGGGCGTTCAGATAAGCAGCCAGCGTTGAGACCAGGGTCTTGCCCTCGCCAGTCTTCATCTCGGCGATGCTGCCGCGATTGAGCACCATGCCGCCTATCAGCTGGACGTCGTAATGCCGCTGACCCAGGACTCGCTTGGCCGCCTCCCGCACCGTGGCGAATGCTTCCGGCAGCAGGTCATCCAGCGTCTCGCCCTTCGCCAGCCGTGCCCGGAATTCACCCGTCTTCGCCCTGAGCTGCTCGTCGGAGAGCGCCTCGAATTCCGGCTCCTTGGCATTGATCGCCTGGACCTCGCGCCGCAACGATTTGATGACGCGATCATTGGCTGAGCCGAGGAACCGCTTCGTGATGAAGCCGAACATGTTGGAGGGATCCTTAAGGGCAGCGGCGGGAGACGAGCGGCGGACGGCCTTTTGCGACGTGCCGTCAGATAGGCATTCAAGGAGGGAGTGTCAACGAAAGGCACACGGCCTGCCTAAAACGTAGCCGCCACACGACCATGATCGACCACGCCCTGGTCCATTCAAGCTACCGCGCTTGACGCCGTCCTCATGTGGCGCGAACCATGCATCAACATCAAGCAAAGCGCCTCCTGGGAGAGCTCGGATGAAGCTTGTCGTCGCTACCTGTGCCGCCGTTCTGGCCCTGGCACTCAACACCGTCAGCCCGCTGCAGGCCAAGGAATGGAAAACGGTGCGCGTCGGCCTCGAGGGCGATTATCCGCCCTTCAGCTCGGTGGGCCCGGATGGCAAGATCGTCGGTTGGGAGGTCGATTACATGAACCTCCTCTGTGAGCACATGAAGGTCAAATGCACGCCCGTGCAGCAGGATTTCGACGGCATGATCCCGGCCCTCCAGGCGCCCAAGTTCGATGCGATCATGGCCTCGATGTCGATCACCGACGTTCGCAAGAAGCAGATTGCCTTCTCGGTTTCCTACTACAACACGCCAACCCGCTTCGTCGCCAAGAAGGGGGCTAATATCGAGATCAGCCCGGCCGGCCTGAAGGGCAAGAAGATCGGCGTGCAGCGCTCGACCATCCAGGACAATTACCTCACCGATAATTATGCCAGCGTCGCCGAGATCGTCCGCTACGGCTCCCAGGACGACATGTTCCTTGATCTCGTGGCCGGTCGCCTCGACCTCGGCCTGGGCGACAGCCTGCAGATCAGTGATGGCTTCATCAAGACTGATCGCGGCAAGGATTTCGAGATGATCGGCCCCAATCTGACCGATAGCAAATGGTTCGGCGACGGCGTCGGCGTCGGCCTGAGGAAGCAGGACGACGATCTCAAGAAGATGTTTGACACGGCCATCGCCGAGACCTTGAAGGACGGCAGCTATCAAGCACTCGAGAAGAAGTATTTCGATATCGACATCTATGGCGGCTGAGGGCGCCTTGATGGCCCCTCGGCTACCGAGCCCGGCCGCGCGTAGCTGATGGGCAGCCTCATCGACCTCAAGGGCTATGGGTGGTCCATCCTGGTCGAGGGCACAGCGCTCACCGTCGAGGTGGCGCTGGCCTCGCTGGCCCTCTCCGTCATTTTGGGCATCCTCGGGGCCGCCGCCAAGCTGTCGGGCCGGCGGGTCCTCATGGGCATCGCCACTTTCTATACGACCCTCATCCGCAGTGTCCCCGACCTCGTCTTGATGCTGCTCCTCTTCTTTGGCGGCCAAACCCTGATCAACTGGGCGGCGCCGAAGTTCGGCTATGAGGATTATATCGACATCGACCCCTTCATGGCCGGTGTCCTTGTCATCGGCTTCATGTTCGGCGCCTACATGACCGAAAGCTTCAGGGGTGCCTTGATCGCGATCCCGCGCGGGCAGATCGAGGCGGCGCGGGCGTATGGCATGTCGCCGCTCCTCCTCTTTCGGCGCATCACCCTGCCGCAGATGATCCGCCTGGCGCTGCCCAGCTTCGGCAATAACTGGATGGTGCTTCTCAAGACAACGGCCCTGGTCTCGGTCATCGGTCTCGACGACATGGTGCACCGCGCGGGCTCGGCCGCCGGTGCGACGCGCCAGCCCTTCACCTTCTATCTGGTCGTGGCGGTGGACTATCTGGTCCTGACGACGATCTCGGTCCTGGTCTTGAACTGGCTGGCCCGCCGCTATGACCGGGGCTATGCGAGGCGGAGCCCATGAAGTCGGAAGAGCGTGGAGCCGCCCCGGCCGTCGCCCGCCTCATTGCTCGTCTTACCGCCAATGGAGCGTGACTGAGGATGGACGGCGGAACCCTGCAGGCCAGCATCCTGCAATTCTTCGACTACCAGGTTATCATCGACAATTGGCAGCTCTATCTCTCGGGCGTCTTCGTAACCCTGCAACTGACGGCCCTCTCCTTGATCCTGGGCTTCGTCCTTGCCGTCCCGATGTCGATCATGCTGACCTCGAGGAAGCCCTGGGTCTGGATGCCCGTCTGGCTCTATGTCTATTGCTTTCGCGGAACGCCGCTTCTGATCCAGCTTTTCCTTCTTTATTATGGCGCAGGCCAGTTCGCCTTCATTCGCGAGGGATTTCTATGGCCGTTCCTGCGCGAGGCATGGTTTTGCGCCATCATTGCCATGGGGCTGAACACGGCAGCCTATCAGGCGGAAATCTTCAGAGGTGCGATCGCCACGACGCCGCGCGGCGAGATCGAGGCGGCGCGTGCCTTCGGCATGAGCCCCTTTCGGCTCTATAGCCGTATCATTCTGCCCTCGTCCTTTCGCCGCGCTTTGCCTGCCTATGTGAACGAGGTCATCTTCTCGCTGCAGTCGACCTCGCTTGCGAGTCTCGTCACGCTGATCGACATCACCGGCGCTGCCCGGATCGTGAACAGCCGCTACTACACGCCCTACGAGGCGTTCCTGTCGGCGGCCGTGCTCTATCTGGTCATCACTTTCGTCATCATCTGGCTGGCTGGCGGCCTCGAGCGGCGCTGGAACGTGCATCTGGCCCGCCCCACGTCCTAGCCAGGACGGCGGCGCCGCCCTTTTCACGCAATCGTGCGTGGCATCCTTGCCCGGTTGCGGCGCGTCCTTGAGGTCTCAGGCGTTAAACGCATGCCCCCTCGCGAGGGGCCGGCCAGGTTCTTAGGAGGCGACGTGCAGCAGAAGGTTCACGAACTGTCGGTGGCGACTCAGGGAAAGGGACTTTTCGACATCACGCCTGCGGTCACCCGCTGGGTCAGCGCGCAAGGCCTGACGACGGGCCTCCTCACCCTTTTTTGCCGCCATACGTCAGCCTCGCTCCTGATCCAGGAAAATGCCGACCCGGACGTCCGGACCGACATTCTCGCTTATTTCGAGCGTCTGGCACCGGAAGATCCACGCCGCTACGTGCATAGCATCGAGGGGCCGGACGATATGCCGGCCCATCTGCGCGTCGCGCTGACTCAGGTCCAGCTCTCGATTCCCCTCATGGGCGGCCGGCTGGCCCTTGGCACCTGGCAGGGCATCTATCTCTTCGAGCATCGCTGCCACTCGCAGAACCGCCGCATCGCGCTTCATCTGCTGGGCGATTAGTGGCGACCCGGGAGCGCATGCGCACGATCAGCATTGCTGGAGCGGGTGGCTCCCTTCGTCATCCGCTCCTCCAGACGATCCAGGGACGGCTGTGGGCGCATTTCGGCCATGGATCGGGTTCCCTTGCGCGGTAGGGTGGGTCGCGACGTCCCAGCCCTTGGTCGCCGCTGACCTCCAGCGTCAAGCCGTGGCGTAGCAGACGGCCTGCAGCTTGTTACCGTCCGGGTCGCGGGCATAGGCGGCGTAGTAATCGTCGCCGTAATGCGGCCTCGGGCCGGGCTCGCTGGCGGAGCTCCCGCCCAGGCGAAGGGCTGCTTCATGGAGGCGATGGAGCAGCGCGATGCGCGGTAGCCGCAGGAAACCGCAATAACCTTATCCGCCCTGACGGTAGCGCTCCAGGAACTGGATCAGGCGCGGGGAGCGGGGATTATTGAAGAGTTCCTGTGGCGGGCCTTCCTCCTCGATCAGGCCCTGGTGCAGGAAGATGACGCGGTTCGCGACATCGCGGGCAAAGCTCATCTCATGCGTGACGACGATCATGGTGCGCCCTTCGTCGGCGAGATCGCGCATGACCTTCAAGACCTCGCCGACGAGCTCGGGGTCGAGGGCGGAGGTGGGCTCGTCGAAGAGGAGGACGGTCGGGTCCATGGCGAGGGCCCGGGCGATGGCGACGCGCTGCTGCTGGCCGCCCGAGAGAAAGCCGGGATATTGCGCGTCGCGGCCGGAGAGGCCGACCTTGGCGAGCAGGGCCTGGGCCCGATCTATGGCATCGCGCCTCGACATGCCCAGAACATGGACGGGGGCTTCGATGACGTTTTGAAGGACGGTCATGTGGGCCCAGAGATTGAACTGCTGGAAGACCATGCCAAGTCGGGTGCGCATTCTTTCCAGCTGCTTGCGGTCGGCGGCCTGGAGCTGGCCCCCCTGGCCCGGTTTGAGGTCAATTTCCTCGCCGTCGACGATGATGCGACCTTTGTCGGGGTGCTCCAGGAGGTTGATGCAGCGCAGGAACGTGCTCTTGCCGGAACCCGAGGCGCCCAGCATGGCGATGACTTCGCCTTTGTGGGCGGTGATGCTCAGGCCCTTTAGGACCTCCATCTTGCCGAAGCTCTTGTGGATATCGACGGTGCGAAGGGCTTCTTGGGCGTGCTGCAACGGCGGGCATCCTGCTCTTGATCGGTCAGCGAGCGTGCGGTGCGTGTTGCTTGAGGGTCAAGTCGTCCTGGCATCTGCCGGGGCGCGGGCGAGGAAGAATGACCCTGCGGCAATGAATGAAGGCATGACGCGCGCTTGGACAGACGCACGCGAATCCTTCTGTGACTTTCACCGCGCACTTTGCTAGCTGACGGTGCCCCAAGCAAGAAACGCGCAGGCTGGACCGGGAACAGGCCGGTCTTTGGTGATTGGGCAAAGATCGCGCTCGTTGGAGAAGCATGATGAACAGCAGAAATTTATGGGCGGCCCTGGTCTTCGTGGCCGCCATCGGCCAGCCGGCCCTGGCGGAGGCCGCGGGCAAGGTTATGGCCAAGCCGGCGGCGAAGGCGGCACCGGCCGCTGGCGAGACATCCATGATGACGGGGGGCGATCCCAAGTGGCCGGTGGCCAAGGTGGGCTTGGATGGCACCTTTCCGCCCTTCAGCACGGTCGATGCCAAGGGTGTGGTCAAGGGCTTCGATCCCGACATGGCGCGAGCGATCTGCGAGCAGATGCAGGTGCGCTGCAAATTCATGCGTATCGACAACATGGCGGATGCGATCCCCGATCTGCAGGCCGGCAAGTACGATGCGATCGTGGCCTCGATGTCGATGACCGCCTGGCGGCGCAGCCAGGTCGACTTCACCAACAAATATTATCAGCCGCCCGCCAAGTTCATCGCCAAGGAGGGGACCAAGATCGATTTCGCCAATCTGTCGGGTCAGCGCATCGCCGTGCAGCGTAATTCTCTGCATGACAAATATCTAAGCGCCGTCCTGGCGGCAAAGACGACGGTCCTGCGCTACCAGACGCTGGAGGAGGCGGAGGCGGCGCTGCGAGCGGCCAAGGCCGATCTGGTGCTGGGCGATTCGCTGGCCCTGCAGGAAGGTTTTCTTTCGACCAAAGACGGACGGGGTTATGCCTTTGTCGGGCCCGATCTGGCGAGCGAGCAATGGTTCGGCAGTGGTGCCGGCATCGCGGTTCGCAAGGGCGACACGGCGTTGCGCGACCAGATCAACCAGGCGATCGCAAAGGTGCGGGCCTCGGGTCAGTATCAGGCGATCGCCAACCGCTATTTTGCCTTCAACATCTATGGCAGCTAGGGGCGGCTCCTGGGATTGATAGGCAGGTGACAGCGGCCGATGGCGAGCCACATCGACGCCTGGATGGGTGCTCCAGGTCGAGCGTTCAGCCGGTAGCCTCGAGGATGGGCGGATGTGGGCGGTGGCGCGGATCGGGAGGAGGATGCCCTGGTACGATCAGGGTGGCCGGTTTTCGGGCCTGAAGCTGGCAACGTTGCTCTGCCTCCTGGCACCGGCTGTCTGGGTGCTCCTGCAGATCCCCTTGGAGTTGCTCGAGCCGCGGCCGGTGACGCTGGCGATACACGCGACGGGGCTTTGGGCGATCCGATTCCTGCTCCTGACCCTCTTCGTCACGCCCTGCCGGCGGATTTTCCTCTGGCCCCGCGTCTTCATTCTCAGGCGCATGCTGGGCCTCTCGGTGCTGGCCTACGCGCTTGGCCATTTTTGCCTCTTCATCGTCGACAAGGCCTTCGATCTCGGCGTCGTCGCGAACGAACTGGTCCTGCGCTATTATCTGACGATCGGCCTCCTGGCGCTCTTCTTCCTCATCGCCCTTGGGGTCACCTCGACCGACTTGGCGCTGCGTCGGATGGGCATCCGGCGCTGGCGGCGGCTGCATGGGCTGGTCTATCCGGCCCTCTTTTTGGCCCTCGTTCATTTTTTCATGCAGTCGAAGCTGGACGTGACGCAGCCGACCCTGCTGACCGGTCTCGCCCTCTGGCTCATGCTCTATCGTCTGGTCGATCGGCGCTTTGGGCGACAGCGGGCTCTGGGGCCGGTCTGGCTGTTGTCTTTGACAGTCGCGACCACGGCGCTGACGGCGCTGGGGGAGGCGCTTTATTATCATCTGGCGATAGGTGCGCCGGCGATCTTGGTACTACGCGCCAATCTCAGTCTCGGCCCTGCCGGCTGGCGACCGGCGCTCATCGTTACCCTCTCGGGGTTGGCCGTCGTCATCGTGGCGACGCTGCGCCGGCTGGCCAGGCACGCGGCCCGGCCGATGGATGGGGGGCTCCCGCAATAATGGTGACCCGCCGAGACCGGCTGATGTCGCTTTTGGCGCGGCTGGCCATCTTTCGTCCTGGCCGGAGCGCTGCTAGGTTCTGCCCGCATCGCGAGATTGGGGCGTCGCCAAGCGGTAAGGCACCGGATTTTGATTCCGGCATTCGTAGGTTCGAATCCTACCGCCCCAGCCATACCTTCCCATGATCCATGTTGCTCGACGATATCCGGGACTTAAGGTTCTGGTGTGGGCAGAATTGACATGTTCTCTATCCGTCGAGACCGTTGCCCGAGTTGGCTAGCACTGAGCGGTCGCGCTCCCTTTGCGAGGCCTGCCGGTCGCCGGAGCCGAGGTTGGCTTGTGCGAGAAGCTGCTGATACGCCCGCTGGGTGAGCCTTCATCTCGATTTTCATGGCGGCGCTGGGGTTGAGCTACGTTCTCCAGTTCCGATAGTGCAAAGCGCGGGCTCGGTCGGCCGTTGCGTGCCGCCGTTATTTCCCGGCATTTTGCGGTATGGCAACATGGTCATGCCGATCCGGCGGCTGGTCGCCTTCATCGTCACGTTCGGCATGAGTCCTCGGCCTTTGGTACTTCTTGATGCGCACGGTCACCGGCCGGGCGATACGCGCGGCGGCGCGGAACCAGACAGGCGCCGCCCTGCAGGGCATCAGCAGGCCAGTTCGCCCCCACGATGGGTAGTCTTGATCGTGCTCCTCATCCTGGCCTCCGCCCGGCCTGCTGGGCCGCCGCGAATGACGACGACGACGGCGGCTTTGTTGCCACTGGGGTTCCGTCATTACTGGCAGACGGTCATCCTCCTCCTCGGCATCACCGCGACGGTGCTGCTGGACCATCGGCTGATCACGACGATGGACGGTCTCTCCCATGGGACTTGGCGTCTATGCCATGACGCTGATGACGATATCGGGCGGCCTGTCATCGAGGGCGCGGCAAGGCTATCTGGCCTCTAGGCCAGGAGACAGCCTCAGACGAAGGAGACGATCGAGGAGGACGGCGTCTCCATGATCGAGCGCAGTTTGCGCAGGCTGAGGCGCAGATCCTCGTGCCGGTCGACGCCGCCAAGGCAGAGCCTTACCCCCAAGGGCGCGAGAGTGGCGTTCACGGAATCGGGCGGCGAGACCAGAATGCCGTTGCTGTGTGCAGCGAAATAGAAGCTGGCGCTTGTCCAATCCTCGCCGAGATTGAGCCAGACATGATTGCCTGGGCTGGGGTTTGGCAACTCCTCACGCACATGCCCGCTCAGTTCTTCTTGGAAGATCTTGTAGCGCGCGCGGGCTTCCGTCCGGCTCGCGGCGATCACGTCTTGCAGCGCGCCGGACTTTATCATCCGGCTTGCTGCTTCCACCAGAAAGGACGAGCTCATCCAGCTGGTCGCATGGAGGAAGAGAATGGCGCGATCCATCAAAGCCGGCGGAATGACCGCCATGCCGACCCGGAATGCCGGCAGGAGGCATTTGGAGAAGCTCTCGATATAAATCGTCTGGTCGGGCAGAAGCTCGGCAAAGGAAATCGGCGCGGTCTCGGCGAAAAATCCATAGACATTGTCTTCGATGATCATCAGCCGGTGGCGTTCCGCCACCTTGGCGATGGCCCGTCGGCGCGCCTCGCTCATGGTCCTTGCCGTCGGCGTCTGCAGGGTCGGCATCAGATAGACGCAGTGGATGTCATAGGCGCCGCAGGCCTCGTCCAGGGCCTCGGGGAGCATGCCTTGTGCGTCCATGGCAATGCCGGTCAGCCCGATATTGTTAACATCCGCCACCGCCTTGAAGCCGAAATAGGTGAGGGCGTCCGTGGCGACGCTCTGGCCAGGTTTCGTCGACAGTCGGATAGCGATGTCGATGGCGTGCTGCGCGCCGTTGCAGATGATCAGCTGATCGGGACTGGGCTTGAAGGACTGCCTTGCCATCCAGCCGGCGATGACTTCCCGGTGCTCGGGACGCCCCTGATGCTGATGGTAGGCAAAAAGTTCCTCTAGATAGGGAGAGTTCAGGGTTTCTTGCATAGCGCGCTGCAAGGTCTCGAGCTGTGAGTGGCGCGGCGGCTGGTTCAAGCCCAGATTGATGAAATCGGCATTACGTGCCAATGGCGGCTTGGGTGCGGCCTTGCCGATCGCGAAGGTGCCCTGGCCCACATGGCTTGAGAGGTAGCCTCGGCTTTGTGCCTCGCGATAAGCCTTGCTGACCGTGCCAATGCTGAGGCCGAGGTCGCGCGCAAGATCGCGATGCGGCGGCAGGCGGTCGCCCGGGCGCAGCCGGCCACTTTCGATATCCGTGCTCAGGGCCTGAACCAGGGAAAGGTAGGGCGGCAGCTTATTGTCGAGTTTGGTGGGATGCCAGAGCGAACCGGAAGATGCTGATGTATTGTCGGCTTGTTTCTGTTTAGGATTCAGCGTCATTCCAGTTCCGATGTCGTCCGCGCCCTTCATTTTAAACTACATGATGTATTGTCTTAGGTCAATTCGCGCGGCGCTGGCAGCACGCTCGGCAAGGTCAGGCCTGATTTGATCAAACCGGCCGCTTCCTCACCGATCTTGAAGGTGGCGGCATCCGTGTTGGCTGAGACAATGCGCGGCATAATCGATGCGTCTTTGGCCCGCAATCCTCGACGCCGCCGGCCTTGAGGTGATCGCCGACCACGAACTGCGGATCGCTCTATCTTGCAGGTCCCGAGCGGATGATAGGTGGTATCTGCGCTCACCCACCTGCCTTGAGAAGGACGGCCCGCGTCAGCGCACATGACCCCTTGAGGGCGGCGCCCGATACGTGTCTTTCGCGGCCCATGGTCAGCCTCTCCGCTCCTGTCGCGTCCCCGCCCTACCGGCCGGTAATTTCAACATGAGATGCAAAGCCGGCCGCACGCCCTCGACATTGACAATGCTACGCAAAGAGGATCATTGTCGTACGTCATATGGTTCATTGAGACATGACAATAACTTTGCGCGCAACCACGGAAGCACGGAATTATCAGGTCGCGTCGTTCCGGACGGTCGGGCTGGCCAGCCTGAATGTGCTGAGATTGAAGATATGGCAACGCATGGGGCGGCCGCATGACTGGTCTGACCGAGGTCTTCGCGCTTGTCGTTACGCATGCGGCGGGACAGCAAGTCCTGGGCATCGTGAGCGGCATCTGCCCGCGTGCGGCCGAAGTGTCCTAGGGCGGCATGGCGCCAACCGTTTTCATAAGGCCGCAGCAAATGCCAGATCCCTGCACCGCCGCACGCTGATCGGGTCATAATCAATGGCGTGGTCCAATACCAAGAGTGTGCCGCCAGCAAGCGGCGCCGGGCGGCGGGTTGTTGTCATCGGCGCGGGAGCCGTGGGCGTCTGCTGCGCCAACTACCTGGTGCGCGCGGGCTTCGATGTCACCGTGATCGATACGGTCGAGCCAGGCAGCAGCGGCCAGTGCTCCTACGGCAATGCCGGCGGCCTCTCGCCCGGCTCCTGCATTCCGAACGCCATGCCCGGCATCATCAAGGAAGTGCCTGGCATGCTGCTCGATCCCGAAGGGCCGATCAGCCTTCGCTTGATGGACGTGCCGCACGCCTTGCCCTGGCTGATGCGCTTTCTCTGGTCCAGCCGCCGCCGCCGGGTCGAGGAAGTCGCCGATGCGATGATCGCGCTCAACCGCCATACGTTCGAGAGTTACGATCCGCTCGTCCGCGAGGCGCAATGCGCGGACCTGATCAGTCATCGCGGTCAGCTCATCGTCTATGAGGACCTGGAGGGGCCCGCGAAATCGGCGCTGTCCGTGGGCATGCGCCGCGCGCGCGGCGTCAAGGTCGAGATCTTGAACGCAAGTCAGATCCGCGAGCTCGAACCGGCCATAAGCTCCGACTACAAGGCGGCCGTCTATCTGCCCGAACAAGGCCAGTGCGCCAATCCGGGGCGTATGGTCGCCAGTCTCTGGCGCTTGGCTGTCGCCAAGGGGGTGCGACTGCATCGCGCCAAGGCCAAAGGTTTCGTCCTGGGTGGCAGCGGTGTGCGAGCAGTCGCCACCGACAACGGCTCGATCGAGGCGGATCACTTCGTCGTCGCCGCCGGCGCCTTTTCCGGCCCCTTCGCCCAACAGCTGGGGGTACGTGTGCCTTTGATCTGCGAGCGTGGCTATCACGTCGTGATCGAGGGCGACGGCACGGGCCTGCGGGTGCAGACGAATTCGGCCTCGCGCAAATTCGTGGCTGCGCCCATGGAAGACGGCCTGCGCCTATCCGGGACGGTCGAGTTCGCAAGGCCGGGCACCGGACCCCGCTGGGAACGCGCCGCCATCCTGGTCCGTCAGGGTCAGCACATGTTTCCCGGCATCGACACATCGCGGGTGCGTCGCTGGATGGGCAACCGGCCCGGAACGCCTGACAGCATCCCGGTCATCGAGCGGACGGCGCGCCACCCCAACGTCATCTTGGCATTCGGCCACGGTCACCAAGGCCTGATCGGCGCCTCGACCACCGGACGGCTCGTGACCGAGCTAGCGGAAGGGCGGCCCACGATGATCGACCTCACACCTTATCAATCGAGCCGGTTCTGACGCGCGCCGATTTATTTTTCTGCTTCTTGGAGCTCTTTATGTACGACGAAAAAATCCAACTGCTGATCGACGGCGTCTGGCGCGAGGGAAGCGAGGGCAAGTCACAGCCGTTGGTCAATCCGGCAACAGGTGAGGAGATGGCGAGCGTCCCGCATGCGAGCTCCGCTGATCTCGACGAAGCGCTTGCCGCAGCAGACAAGGGCTTTCGCGTCTGGAAGTCGATGACGGCAATCGAGCGCTATCGCATCATGATGAAGGCCGCCGACCTCATCGACGCGGACCTTGAGCGCATCGCACGCCTCCTCACGATGGAGAATGGCAAGCCGTTGGTTGAGTCGCGCGGCGAGGTTGCTTTCTCGGCCGACGCCACGCGCTGGTACGCGGAAGAGGGCAAGCGCGCCTATGGCCGCATCGTCCCCGGGCGCATAGCTAACCAGCGCCAGATCGTCCTCAAGGAGCCGGTCGGCGTCGTTGCCGCCTTCGCCGCTTGGAACTTCCCGGCCTCGAATGTCATCCGCAAGGTCGCCGGTGCCCTGGGTGCTGGCTGCTCGATCATTCTCAAGACGGCCGAGGAAACACCCGGCACCGCGGTCGCGTTCGCGCGCTGTTTTGAAAAGGCGGGCGTGCCGGCAGGTGTCATCAATCTCGTCTTCGGCGTGCCTGATGAGGTCTCCAGCCATCTTCTGGCCTCGCCGATCCCAAAGAAGGTCTCGCTCACCGGCTCGACCGCCGTCGGCAAGCTCTTGCAGCAGCGGGCTGCCGAGACCTTGAAGCGCTGCACGATGGAGCTTGGTGGCCATGCGCCTGTCATCGTGCATCACGATGCCGACGTCGAGCTTGCCGTCGCGACCTTGGCAGCCGCGAAGTTCCGCAATGCCGGTCAGGTCTGCACGTCGCCCACCCGTTTCTTCGTTCACGAGACCATCTATGGACGGTTTCTCGAGCTGTTCGTCGCGCGCGTGGCGCAGCTCAAGATCGGCAATGGCCTGGATGCCGACACCCAGATGGGGCCAATGATTGCCGCTCGCCGGCTGGACGCCATCCAGAGCCTCGTCGACGACGCGGTCGGCAAGGGCGCTCGCCTGTTGACGGGCGGCAAGTCGCTGGGCGGCAAAGGCTTCTTCTATGCACCGACCGTGCTCGCCGACGTACCCGACAATGCGCGCATCATGCAAGAGGAGCCCTTCGGCCCGGTCGCATCATTCCAGTCGTTCAGCACGTTCGACGACGTGATTGCCCGTGCCAACGCGACGCCCTATGGGCTGGCTTCCTTCGTCTTCACGACCAGCGGCGCGCTGGCGCATCAAACGGAACTTGCCCTGGACGCAGGCATGGTCGGCGTCAACAATACCGCCATCTCGACCCCTGAGACGCCCTTTGGCGGCGTCAATGCGTCGGGTTATGGCTCGGAGAGCGGCATCGAGGGCCTCGAGGCGTTCCAGCGGGTCAAGACGGTATCGGAAATCTTTCCGTGATCGCTTGTCGACCTGTGGACCGCGCCTATGGGGTCATGGAACATGTCTGAAGACGGCAATTCGACCTTCAAGGTGCTGGTAGCCGATCTCATGGCTCTGGCGCCGGGGGCGGATGGTCAGGCGGACCCGACACCCTTTCGCCACTATGTCGAGACCGTGGGCGGCCGTTTCCATGCGGGCGGCTACAGCGATGCTGTCGGCCTGGAGCCGGGGCGCGTCCATTTCTTCTACCGACCCGAACTCAGCCGCGAGGAGGACCTTCTGGCTGAGGCCGGCGATGGCCGATATGACGCGATCATCGCCGCCGCCACGGTCATTCCGGCCGGCACCCGCTTCGCCTTCGGTGGCGTGCGCATAGGTGCCGGCACCGGCAATATGCGCTCGGAAAGCTGGGGCGGGGGGGACGGACGCGGCGGCACGGCCGCGTTGATGAACACGCCCGGCATGAATTCCCGTGCCACCGCTCAGATGGTCATCAAGGCACTCCTGCGCCGTCGTCCCGATCTGCCGTTCGAGGCTCTGCACGACCGCGTCATGCGCGGCGAATTTGATACCGGCCGCGATCTGGGAGCCTATGCCACGACGAAGCTGGAAGGCCAGACAATGGCCATTCTGGGTTACGGCAATATCGGCCGCGAGGTCGCACGGCTGGCGGCGGCCTTCGGCATGAAGGTGCGCATCCATGCGCGCGCCAGGCATCGTGTCTGGATCGAATCGGAAGGCTTTGCCTTTGCCGCTACCCCGGCGGATGCGCTCCTTGATGCTGATGTCGTGAGCGTCCACCTGGGACTGGGGCCCGTTGATCCCGCGCGTAACGTTCCGGTGAATGTGGGTTTTGTCGGCGAGGCGATGCTTGAGCGCGTCGCCCCCGGCGCCATGCTGATCAATTTCGACCGCGGCGAGGTTGTCGACACGCCGGCCCTGGAGCGCGCGCTGGCGTCCGGACGCATCGGCCAGCTGGCCGTCGATGCCGATATCTTTTTGGACAGAGGCGGCAAGGCAACGGGTCCGCTTGCTCCTTATCTGCCGCTGGCAAGGCGCTTTGGCGATCGCGTGCTCCTGCTGCCGCATGCCGTTGCCGATACCGACCATCCAACCCGTCTGGCGGGCGCGCGTCTGGCCGTGGATCTCATCCTGGACCTGCTGAAGAACCGCCGCGTGCATAATCTCGTGGGCGATCTTCCCGCTGGCTTTGTCGATGGCGGGCCGGCGCGGCCGCGGGACATCGGCTCGGTTTCAACGGCGATCCTTGCGAGCCTCGGTCAAGAGGGAGCGCACCTGGCTGAATATGCCAGCGTGATCACCTCGTTCTACGGGGCCGCTGCCGGCGACAGGGTTCAGGCGACTACCGCGAGCTTTTCCGAGGCGGTCATGGCGGGCAACCGCCTGACGGCCAAACTGCGTGATCTCGGGCTGCTGGGGCCGTTCCAGGAGTGAGAGAGCCGATGCGAGCGGCGCTGGCCTCGAGGTCCGCGCCGCCTCGCCGTCATTTCTACGGCACGAAAGCAATCATCATTTTGTGCCGTCTTCCGAAGATTTCCATAGGAACTGGAGAGCGAAACAATGCGGACTAATAATGCGCGCGTTGCCTGGAAAGAGAAAAAGAGCGTCTATAACGGCTGGCTGATGATCCCTTCTTCTGTGTCGGCCGAGCAGATGGCGCGCCAGGGCTGGGACAGCGTCACGATCGATATGCAGCACGGCATGATCGACTATTCCGACGCGTTGCGGATGTTGCAGGCGATCTCGGTCACCGATGCCACGCCCTTCGTCCGCGTTCCCTCCCTGGAATCGGGCATTGTCGGCAAGATGCTCGATGCCGGCGCCTATGGCATCATCTGCCCGATGGTGAACACGCGCGAGCAGTGCGAGTATTTCGTCCGCAGCTGCCGCTACGCACCTGTCGGCCATCGCAGCATGGGGCCGGTGCGCGCCACAATGTATGGCGGTCCAGATTACGCCACCTACGCCAACGAGACCGTCATCGCCATGGCGATGATCGAGACCCGCGAGGCCATGGATAATCTCGATGAGATTCTATCCACGCCGGGTCTCGATGCCATCTTTGTCGGCCCCTCGGATCTGTCCGTGTCGATGGGTTACAAGCCCGGCTTCGATCCGCGCTTTCCGGAAGTCTATGCGGCGATCGAACGGGTTGCCGAGGCCTGCAAGCGCCACGGCGTCGTCGCTGGCATCCATACCGGGACGGTCGAATACACGCGCGAGATGGAGGCGCTGGGTTACCAGTTCTTCGCTTTCCTGAGCGAGTTCCGCTTCATGTCCATGGCCGGCAACAAGTTCCTTTCGGAACTGCGTGCCGAGGCCCCCAAGACCGCCGATCCCAAGAGCTATTGATGGCTCGGGGCCGCTGACGGGATGCGGCCCCGGTTCGTGCGGCGGCAGCGACCTGGCGGCCCTGATTGCTAGGCCGGGACGATCGAACAATGGTCCCGGGCCGTGCCTCTGGCGGTCGTATTGGGCCCCTCAGGGATCGTTGATCCAGCGGTTCTCGCGGCGTGTGCCCCTATGGCTCCCGTCGGGAACCGGACGTTCCAAGGTGCGATTCCGCCGATGATTCCCCGCGGTTCGTCAAGGCTCGGGCAGACCGGCGTCGCCGCGAATGCCTGTTGCATGACCTTGCCCAAAAAGGCGGGTTCCTCGGTTTGGCGTCAGACTTTTCGAGAAAGATGTCGACGCGGTTATCGTTTTCGTAACGGATATCAATTCGGCGGTGTCGGGCAGCGGACGGCCAATGCGAGCGCGTCAGTTCGGCTTGTCGCGTCCCGATCGGACAGCTGTGGGTTGCGTCCGTCCGGCATTGGAAGCCGCCAGCCGCATATTGTCTTCCTGCGTCTTGATGAAGTCGAAGAGACCTTCGGCCAGTTGGCGCGCGCCTTTGACCGGCATGGCGAGGCGCCCGACGACCACGCGATTGAGCGAGCTTGGCGACGTCGAGTGGTTCACCTTGGGGGCCGCGAAGGTGATGTAAACGACACCCTCATGAGCGAAAAATCCGACGGCATCCGCCGCGAACAGCTCGGGTGCATTGGGATTATCGACCAAGGGAACGGCTGGCGGCTTCGTCAACGGTCACATTCCTTACTGCGGCGTCAGAAATGTGTAGCACGGCGGATTGGATTTTCTCGCCCATCACGCGTATCCTGGTAGGATTATAGCTATTTCAGGTTAGGATAGCGATCACTACACCGCGCGCCGATCACTGCGGCGCCGTGCACGCGCGGCCCTAGGCCATCAAGCGGTCTTGCGGGCCACGTAATGCAGGCAGTCGACGTCTTCCAGTTCGACCCGGCCAAGGGCCGGGCTTCCGGTGACGTTGTCGAAGCAGGCCTCCACGACAAAGCCGTGCTGCTCCAATTCGCCGATTTGCTCGCTGAGCGATGTGTAGCGGCCAATCAGCCCGCAGAAATGCGCGGCGATCGGCCGAAGCGACGTCTTCTCGGTCTCCCGCACCAAGCTGCGGCTCTGTTGCATGTTGCGCAGACTGACCAAAGTTTCCCTCACCCAGCGCAGGAGGAGGTTCGGTTGCAAGACTTCCGCCGAGCTGGGTAGCCGGAGGAGCCTGCGGTCGGACCGCCCCTCATGGTTAAGAGAGGAGAAGCAAAAGAGGCCGCCCGGTTCGAGGACACGATGGACCTCCCGCAAGATCTGCGAGCGACCGGTGTCGCCCACTGAATCGATGCCGTTATAGCTGAAGCTGACCAATCCGAACGTGCCATCGGCGAAGTCAAGCCTGCGGGCATCCATCTCACGAAGATCCACGCCCGGATGATTTTCCTGCGCGCGACGCAGTAAGGCCGGCGTGTAGTCGATGCCGACATAGGCGGAGGAGAATGCCCGCATCATCGGGACCGTACGCCCCCCGCCGACGCCGATATCGAGCAGCGGACCATGGGCACCGACCGCCCGCGCATAGTCGAAACAGGCGCGTTCGCCCGGGTCCAGCCAGCCCGTGACGCTGCCATACTCTTTGACCACCCGGGAGTCGCCATAGGTACGTCTGTTGATCCGGTCGATCTCGTATTCCGCAGGATCTGTCGACCTCATTGCGCCGCACCTGTCGTTCGATCTTGTGTCAAGCGAACCCGTTCGTGCGGTTGGGTGGAAAGAGTGATGGCCGGAATCTCGGTCTTCTTACAACTTAAGGTGCAACCCGGCCGCGTCGACCACGTGACTGCTTGTCCACAGGCTCGGGGATAGAGTTGGGGATACCGCATTGAATGACGGCTGTTACCCACTCTGTAAAAGAGCGCACCACGCACCAGACCAAATTGTAGCATGAGCCGCGAGAAAATTCCATTTGTGGTTGACGCCGACGTCTTGATCAGGACCAGCAGCCCGGGATCATGACCCGTTTTCGTGAGGTCCGGCATGGGGCGCGCCCAAACCAGTCGTAAGGCCTTGGCGCCCGTGCGGCTGACGACCTTGGACCAGCTCGAACAATGGAGCCGCCATCAAGGTCGTCAAGATCGTCATTACAACGAGAATAGCAAAAAAAGTCGGTCCGACCAGTCCGCGTTGCAGGCCGATATTAATGATGATGAGTTCCATCAGGCCGCGGGCGTTCATGAGCGCGCCGATGCCGAGCGCGGTCCGACCGTCCTGGCCCGTCAGCCGCGCCGCGGCCCAGCAGGCGCCGCCTTTAGCAAGTATGGAGGCGGCTAAGATGGCGAGGCTGACGAAGACGAGACTGCTGTCGCTCACCAGGAAGAGCTGCGTATTCAGGCCGGAGAAGGTGAAGAAGCAGGGCAGCAGGACGATGACCGTGAAGGGCTCTAACTGGTGCCGCAGCGTGTCGCTAAAGCGTCCCTTCGGCATGGCGACGCCTAAGAGGAAACCGCCAAAGACAGCATGCATGCCGACCCAGTCCATCGTGAAGGCCGCGAGCATGAAGAGGCCCAGGGCTATGGCGAGCTCGAGCTCGCCCAAGGTGCCGGTGCGCTCGAGCCGGCGGCCGAGCGGCGCCAGGAGCCGTGGCCCCAGCCAGAGCACGACCAGCGCGAAGATGCTGGCACCGCTGACCGCCTTGACGACGACGAGCGGCCCGTCGCCGAATGTTGCGAGGACAATGGCAAGAATGATCCACGCGCCGGCATCGTCGATCGCGCCGGCCGCCAGCGCCAGCATGCCCAGCGGGCTGTCCGACAAGCCGCGCTCGTGGATGATGCGCGCAAGCATGGGAAAGGCGGTGATCGAGATGCAGGCGCCCAGGAACAGGGTCGCCTGCATAACCGTCAGCTGCGGCGCGAATAGACCCGGATGCCCCATCAGCCAGGGCGTCATCAAGATCGCAACGAGGAACGGCGCGGCTATTCCCGAGAGCGAGACGACGCCCGCACTCATGATCCGCGTGCGGAATTCGTCGCTCCGAAACCCAAGGCCCACCAGGAACATATAGAGACCGACGCCCAGCTGGGCGGCGACATAGAGCACACCCCTGGCCTCGGGCGGAAAGATCGTTGCCTGCAAGCTAGGTGCGAACAAGCCCAGGAGGGATGGACCGAGAACAACACCGGCCATCATTTCGCCCACAACCTGCGGCTGGCCCAGGAAGCGCCGTGCTAGCCATCCGACGAATCGACAGGTCGCGATGATCACAAATAGTTCGAGGAAAAAAATGACACTGAGTTGAGCCGGCGACATGGCATCCCCAAGAAATATCCTGCCGCCATGCGTATCCTGTCCTGAGGGAATGACAAGGATCGTGGGATAGGCGCGCTGGCCTGTCGGCAATGACCGGGCCGCCATCGACGTCGATCAGAGGGATGCCAGCCGGCTGGGCGAACGCGCTACCGCCCAGATCGAACAGGATGATCGATGGGAGCGGGAGGTCGCAGAAGTCAGCCCGATCGCGTCACGCTGCGACAGGCTGGTCGAGCTCGGCCGGCCAAGGGGATGATCAGGCCGGATCGGCATCGACCGAGGCGGTGAGCGCGGCCTCGGCGTCGAACCATGCGACGAAGCGATCCAGACCCGTCGCCAGGTCGGTGCGCGGCTGCCAGTCGAGGTCGCGGCGCGTGGCTTCAATGTCGGCCATCGTCGTCTCTACGTCTCCCGGCTGCATCGGTGCTAGCTCGATCCGGGCTGACTGCCCGAGCGCTGCTTCCAGGAGGCGGACGAAGGTACGAAGCTCGACCGGATCGGCATGGCCCAGATTATAGAGGCGATGGGGCACGGGCAGGCTCGTGGGTGGTCGCGCCAGCGCCTGCAAGACGCCCTCGACGATATCGTCCACATAGGTGAAGTCGCGACGCATGCGCCCCTGGTTATAGAGCCGGATCGGCCGGTTCCGCCGGATCGCGGCGGCAAAGCGCCAATAGGCCATGTCCGGCCGGCCCCAGGGACCATAGACGGTGAAGAAGCGCAGGCCGGTCTGCGGGATGCCATAGAGGCTGGCATAGCTCTGGCTCAAGAGCTCGTCGCAACGCTTGGTAGCGGCATAGAGCGAAACGGGGCACTCGACGGGGTCGCCCACGGCGAAGGGCACCTTCTCGTTGCCGCCATAGACCGAGCTGGAGCTCGCATAGACCAGATGGGTGAGGGCCGGCAGGTGATGCCGGCAGAGCTCGAGGATCACCATGTGGCCCACGAGATTGCTTTGGACGTAGGCGAAGGGGTCGGCAAGCGAATGGCGGACGCCGGCCTGGGCTGCCAGATGCACGACGGACGAGACGCTGGCGCCGTGCGCGCGGCCGATATGCTCCATCGCCTGGCGATCGGCGATGTCGCCGGCCATGAAGGTGAAGCCCTTCCGGGCGTTGAGCCTTGCAAGGCGCGCCTCCTTCAGGCGAGGCGTGTAATAGGCGTTCATGTCGTCGACACCGATGACTTCGGCCCCGGCCTTCAGTAGGGCCAGGCACACATGCATGCCGATGAACCCGGCAGCGCCGGTTACCAGAACGCTCAACGACCTCATTCTCCCGCATTGGCATAAGCCGGCCCCATCGGGCGCGGCCGTCCAAGTATAGCGGCTGGCCCGGCGCGCGTCGCCCGGCGTCGCTCACCCTGACTGGAGCATGGCTGTGACACCAGCCCAGATCGTTGGGGGCTCGGCCGCACATTGCAGCCGTGATCTTGCAAAGGAACCTAGGCCATGCGGCGGATAGCTTGGATGCCGCGCTTGAAACACGCCGGCCGTGGGGGCCGCTACGTCACCAGTTGGACATCGACGGCCGGTCAGATCGTGCCGGAATGACTCGAGGCGCTGGCCGGCCCTCAGGAGCGGCGGTGGATCAGCGCGTGCAGCAAGCCGCATGGCGGCTGGCGCCGTTGGTCTGCGCTGGGAGATCCATGCAGGGATTTTGGTCGAAGAAGCCGCTCGGGACCAGTTTAAAGCCGGTCGTGATCACCGGCTGGACGGGGAAATCCTCCGGGCGCGGCTGGTGGTGCAGGCCAAAGACGTGCCAGGCTACGATGTCCTGGCCAGCCAGCGGCCGATCCTTGGCTACATAGCTGGGCAGGCCTTCCTCGCCCGTGGAATGGTTCACATAGTCGCCGGTCGGATAGCGTTCCTCGGGGTCGAAGGCGGTGACCCAGAGCTGCTTCTGCATGAAAGCGGCCCGCTTGCCCGAATAGGAGCGGGGCTGGAAGAAGGGAGTGAGCGCGTCGCCCGCATGCAGCTTGTAGCCGGTGGGCTCGCCCACTTGGTTGAGCTTGTTCGGGTTGATGAACTTCCAACTGCGCATCGTCGCCTGATTGATCGTTCGTTGCGCCTCCGATTCACGCTCCAGTACGCGGCCTTGTTGATAGAAGGCGTTGCCCCACGGATTGGTCGGTCCCTCGGGCTCGGCGAAGGTTTCGAGCTCGACCACGGAGTTGCACTCGCCATCGATCGCCAGATCCATGCGCACGCAGAAGGCGTGCTGGTGGATCTGGCCCTGCACGCCCGGCACGACCTCCTGGGCGTATTTGTCCTTCTGGCCCGGCTGGCTGGCCGCCGTGTTGATCATGCCGGTGGCCTTCATCTCGAACTCGATGGTGCCATCCAGATAGAGATACCAATATGAGCCATACTCGTAATTGCCGACCGTCGAGATCGAGGAGATGACAAGGCGTCGGTTGCGGCGCACCTCGGCGCGCTCTGTGCGAAAATCCGTGTGCTTCCAGAGGATACCCGCATCCTCCTCGTGGATGCAGATCGCATTGTCGATCTTGTAGGGATTGCCCGACATGTCGTTCAGCCAGGCATCCAGATACTGGATGGCGCCAAGGCAATCGCAGCCGAGCGTCAAGGGGTTCGCCAGGGAGCCCAGGCCGTACTCGCCGATGTCGAAGACGTTCTTGCGGAAATGGCCGCCGTTGGGCGAACCGTAGGGTACCACCATCTCGGCCAGCGAGAGGCGATAGAAGGTGGGCCTCCCGTCATAGCGTAGATCGTGCAGTGTCAAGCCCTCGCGCGCATTGAAGCCGATCAGTACTTGCCATTTGTGCCAGGTGATCACCCGCCCATCCAAGGCGAAGCTGACCCCTTCGGGCTGGACGATGTCGATGGGCTTGAGCGTCTCGACCGTCTTGGTCTGAAAGCGGGTCTCGTAATTATATTCGGTCGTCGGTACCGGGACCACGCCATGGTCGTCGACGCGCAGGATCTCCCAGGTCTTGATGTCGAGGACGGCGCAGATGCCCTCCAGGGGATGGGCGTAGAGATTATCGTCCTCGCGCATCCGCACCCAGGCGAACGTATGGCAAAGATGGCGGCCTTCCTCGCCCGGCAGCCCGAAGCTGCCGGCCGACCAGGGATCGACGCAGACCAGGCTCATGTCGGTGACGCCACGCTGGGCGCAGGCCGCGATGAAGGCCGGATCGGCCTTCACGACGTCCTCGATCTTGACGAACTCCTCGAGCTTGATCATCGGCCGGGCGGTCGGCAGATGGCTGAGCCCGGTGACTTCGCCAAGGTCGAGCGAGACGGTCAGCCGGTAGACACCGATCTTGCCGGCGCGAAACACATTGACCCTGGCCTGGCGGGCAAAGGCGTGGCCCTGCCGGAAGGCGCGCACCTCGGCCTTTGGCGGCTCCAGCAGCTCGATGGTTTCGAAATGGAAGGGGCCGTCCAGCTCGAGATGGCCCCGGACGATTTCTGCCGCTCGCGCGATCTCGGCAGGCGTCAATGGCTCCAGGGGGTGCCTCGGCGCCGCGACCTCCGGAATGTCCCCGGCACAGCAGCCGCGCGCTGTCGCGACGACGACATCTTCATCCAGCATCGCATCCTCCACCCCGATGAACGCCGCAGACCCTGCCGCGACGGCCTTCCTTCATCTTTCAGTCAGACAAAAAGATGAAGCAAAAGCGGTGCCAGGAACGGGCAGATTTCAAGCGGCCCAGGCGAGATAAAAGCTGATCGTCAAGACGGAGGCGATCGTCGAGGCAAGCACAACGTTGGAGGTGACGCCGGCCTCGCGACCGTAGAATTCGGCCAGCATGAAGGGGCCCGTCCCGGTCGGCAGTGCCGCCAGCAGGACGGCCGTGTGGGCAAGCAAGGGCGACAGGCCGAACACAGTGGTCGCGAGCACCCAGGTGGCAATCGGCTGCAGGACGAGCTTGAAGCCGACGAGGAGGGCAGCCCCGCTGATATCCTGTCCTTGCCTCTCCCGCTTGGCCGCCAGGAAGAGGCCCAGCGCCACCAGCGCGCAAGGCGAGGCGGCCCCGCCCAGGAGCTTTAAGAAGCTTTCCGCCGGTGCCGGGACGCTCAGGCCGGCGAGCGGGACGATGGCGCCCAGGACCGGGGCGACGAGCAGGGGATTGCGGCCAAGCGAGGCTCCCACCTTCATGAAGAGATGGGCAGGCCGCCTTTCGCTCTGCAGCCCCGTCTCTATCAGGATGATGGCGACCGCGAAGAGGAGGCAGACCGTGATGATGGTGGCGATCATGGTGGGCGCCAGCGCCTCTTGCCCGAGGGTCAAGAAGACCAGGGGAAAGCCGATGAAGCCGGTATTGGCGTAGCCGGCGTTGAGCCCGTCGATGGCGGCATCCGCCAGATGCCGAGGCCGATGCAGCCGGACGAATACGGTCAAGCAGAAGACGAGGGTGGAACCGAGCCCGAAAGCCAGGATGAAGCCGGGCTGCCAGACGTCGCTCCAGCGCGTGTGGGCGACGATGTCGAAGAGCAGGGCCGGGAGGGCCAGATAGACCACGAAGCGGTTGAGTTCCGTCGTGGCGCCCGGTCCGAGCACGCCCGTCCGGCGGGCCAGCCAGCCGGCGAAGATCAGCGCGAAGATGGGCAGGATGATGGTGAACGTCGAGAGCATGTCAAAGCCGATCGTCTTTGGAGATGGCAGACTAGGCGCCCGCTATGATATCATCCAATGC
This sequence comes from Arboricoccus pini, assembly GCF_900187945.1. Classification (GTDB taxonomy): domain Bacteria; phylum Pseudomonadota; class Alphaproteobacteria; order Geminicoccales; family Geminicoccaceae; genus Arboricoccus; species Arboricoccus pini. The sequence goes on from NZ_FYEH01000016.1 coordinate 37,774, forward strand.
TGTTTTCCGGCTCCACTCATGCCGATTTGGTATCATGCTCGACATCCGACAGATGCGCTATTTCGTGGCCCTCGCCGAGACGCTGCATTTCGGGCGCGCGGCGCAGCGCCTGCATATCAGCCAGCCGCCCCTCAGCCGGCAGATCTCGGCGCTCGAGAAAGAGCTGGGCGTCAGTCTCCTGGAACGTCACTCTCGGCATGCGACGCTGACCCATGCCGGCCGCCGTTTCCTGGACGACGCCCGCATCGTCCTGGCCTCCTTCGATCAGGCCTGCAAGAATGCAAGGCTGGCGCAACGGGGCGAGCTCGGCGAGCTTTCGATCGGCTTTATGATGCATGCCGCCCACACGGTCCTGCCGAGCTTGGCGCGGCGCTACATGGCAAGACACCCGCAGGTCCACCTCCAGCTGCGCGAGGTCATCCCGGGGACCCTTGCCGATGCCACCCTGACCGGCCGTTTCGATGCCGCGATCATGTTCGACCCCGGTCCCATGCGCGGCCTAGAGGCGCACACCATTCATCGCGAGCATCTGTGCCTGGCGCTGCATGCGGACCATCCTCTGGCCAGCCATGCCCTGATCCGCGCGGCAGACCTCAAGGGCGAGGACCTGATCGCGACACCGGCCGAGGTGGCGCCCAAGCTCTGGGAAGCGATAAGCGGGTATTGCCGCTCCGGTGGGTTCGAGCCCAGCGTCAAGCTCGAGGTTCAACTGCAGCAGACGATCGTCAGCCTCGTCGCCGAAGATTTGGGCGTCGCGTTGGTACCGCAGTCGATGCACAAGCTGGGCATCGCCAACGTGCTCTTTCGCGAGCTCGACGATGCGCCGATGATCGAGCATGTCCTTGTCTGGCAGCCGGGCAATCTCAATCCCGCGCTGCGGCCCTTCCTCGCAGCGGCGGGCATCGATCAGCCCAAAGGCCATGTTCCCGTCAATCCCTAGATGGAGGAGTCAGGTGTTCGCCCTGGCGCATCGCCGGTCGCACCCTGACGGCGGTGATCCGGGGCGGCGCGCGGCAGGCAGAGGAAGTCCGCATCCTCAATCTCGCTCCAGGTCATGGCCAGCCAGTAGCCCGGCTGCCCGGGGGGGAGGATGTCGAGCGGTGTATGAAAGCTGTGGCAAAGCATGAAAGGCGGGTGGCCGCCGCAGCCGTCATCGCCGCTGATCGATTGGCCCTGGCCGTCGACGCAGCCATAGAGGTGGAAATCCCGCTGGCAGAGCTCCGCCGCGTGGCGTATGGCCTCAAGTGGGCCGCTGAATGCCAGCAGCACGGGATAGTCCTTGCCGCGCAGTATATAATGGACGAGGCCGTTACCAGCCCTGGCCGATCGCTCGACCGGCCGCAGGATTGTCTGGGACAAGTGCCTTCCTCCGTTATCACGGGCATCGAGGGCGTCCGATCATGTAAAGATGCGGCAAAAGAGTGAAGGTACCGTTAAGGCTGAGGCTTGTCGGCGTCGCCGCAGCCGAGAAGCCGGCGGATGCTCGCCAGCAACTGGGAAGGCGTGAACGGTTTGTGCATCACGATGTCGAATGGAAAGACGCTGTAGCGTTCCGCCAGCGCGTCGGGCCGGCCGGTGATGATGATCACAGGCGCGCCAGGATGCCGGGCGCGAAAATGCCGTGCCACCTCGACACCGTCGCGACTACCCGGCATGTGAAAGTCGGTGACCAGGACGGCAAAGCGCTCGGGCGCTGCGTCGATGAGGGCGATCGCCTCCTCGCCATTGGCAGCCTCGTGGCAGTCAAAGCCCTCGAAACTCAACTCCTCGGTCACCATCAGGCGAATGAGGACTTCATCTTCCACCACGAGGACGGGTCCGATGGACGTTGAATTTCTCCTTGAACTCTTAACGATCCGCTGCGCGTCGGAGACGAGGGTCGAGAGACCGTCGTCGCACCGGCCGCCAGCGTGGCCGCGTCGCCAAATTTCCACCGCGGGGGACATGGCCGCGACGCTGCCCGCCACCGCTACGAGTGAGTTAGGCCACCCCATACGCCGACGTCAGGCCCATCACTCGAAGGGCTTCCGGTTGTGAGGCCTGCTCGCGCGATTGTGAGGGGAGCATAGCAGCATGGGAACGTCTCTCGATGCTCCGAATGACCGCATGAGCGATACCGTCTTTCCGCCGCCGGGCGTCGGCGGCCTCCGGCTCATCGGCGACGTGCATGGCGAGATAGAGCTTTTGGCGTCACGCCTCGACGAAGCGGACCGAATGGGCCTGGCGGTTCTTCTCCTGGGCGACCTCGTCGATCGCGGCCCGGACAGCGTCGCGGTGGTCCGGCTGGTTCTGGCGAGGGCTGAGGCGGGCATGCTCGACATGGTGCCGGGCAATCACGACGACAAACTCTGGCGCCACGTGGCCGGCCGCCCGGTCGACACCGATGGCGAGATCGGGCAGACCCTTGCGGCTTTTGCCAACGCGTTTGATGGTCAGGCTTTGCTCCGGCGCTTTGCGGCCTTCGTCGGAACCCGGCCGCTTTGGCGCCGCGTGGGTGATCTCTTCTGCGTCCATGCGGGCTTTGCGCCGGCCATGCTGGCGGAAAAATCGCCGCCGACCCTGCGCGATACGCCAGCGCGGCTGCGACCGCTGCGCCACACGGCGCTCTACGGTGCCGGGCCCATGATCGGCGGCCGGGTCATGCGAAGCTATGACTGGATCGACACCATCCCCAACGGCCTCGTCGTCGTGATCGGCCACGACATCGTCTCGCGCCAGACGATCGTCATGCGCGAGGGACGGGCAGGGGGCCGGCTGATCCATCTCGACACGGGCGCCGCCACTGGCGGCATTCTTTCCCATCTCGACATCGACATGCCATCTCAGACCGGCAAGAAAGCCTGAAGCTCGGCCAGTGTGCCATAGGATTTCTGCGTGCCGCGTCGCGTGATCGAATGCGCGGCATAGCGGGCGGCCGTCTTCAGCGCGTCTTCGACCGGCAGGCCATCGCAGAGAAAATGCGCGAAGCTGCCGATGAAGGCATCGCCCGCACCTGTCGTGTCGACCGGCGTCACCTTCAAGGGTTCGATGAACAGCGTACGGTCGGCCTCGAAGAGGAGCGCCCCCTTGCCGCCCATCGTGACGATGACGGTGCCGATGCCCTTGGCCATCAGCGATCGGGCGGCGGCCTCGGTGGACTCCCTGCTGTCCACCTTCATGCCCGAAAGGATGGCGAGCTCGGTCTCGTTTGGCACGAGGAAGCTCACGTCCTTGATGCGCTCGGGATCGAGGCTGTCGACGGCCGGGGCGGGGTTCAAGAGCGTGCGCACGCCAGCTTCCTTCGCCCAGGCGATGACGTGGTAGACGGTCTCGACCGGGATCTCCATCTGCATGAGAATAAGGTCGGCTTTGGCAAGCTCGGCCGCCGCTTTGTCGACGTCCTTGGGCTTCAGCTCGTTATTGGCCCCCTTGATGATGAGGATCGAGTTCTCGCCCGAGGGCTCGACGAAGATGGGGGCAACGCCACTCGAGAGGCCCTCGACGATGCCCACGTGCCGCGTGTCGATACCATTCGCCTTGAAATTCTCGAGCGTGGCCTTGCCGAACGTGTCGTCGCCCACCTTGGTTATCATGAGGACGTCGCTGCCGAGCCTTGCTGCCGCGACCGCCTGGTTGGCGCCCTTGCCGCCATGGCCCATCTCGAAGCGAGGCGCCTCCAGGGTCTCGCCAGCAACCGGCATGCGATCCAGGTAGGTGACAAGGTCCACCATGTTGCTGCCGACGACGGCGATGAGACCGGCCATGTGCTTTATCCTTTAAAGCGCTTGAATGTGGGCCTGGGCCCTCTCGGCCATCGCGGCATCGAGATAGCCAAGCCTGACCTTGAACCCCGCTGTGGCGTTGCCGGCCAGGCTGCGCACGTTGCCCTTGCGCTGCTCGGCGGCATAACCCTCGGGCTCGCAGGTCGAAGGCAGGGCGATGGCGCAGACCGACTGGTCGCTATTGGCGAGGATCCAGCGGACCGTCTTGGGGAACTGGTCCGGATCATAGGCGATCGAGAAGCCGTCGCCTTCGCGTCGGCGCAGCATGACATGGGTCAGCCCCAGCGTGTCCCGTCCCAAGCCCTCGAGATAGAAGCATTGCTCGGGATCATAGCGTTCGGGCTCGTCCAGGACGGCACTCCTGGAGGGATCTGCCGCGAGTTCGTCGATGAAGGCAAGGTAAGCGGGATTGGGACGCACATGCGCCGGCACGGCAAGGCGGACCCTGGTCCGCTCCGGTGTGAAGGGGGCTGGCTGGATGATCCGGCCGCCCGGCGCATAGGCGAAATTCACATGCGCCATGTACATGAGGTCCATGGGCTGGGCGGAGAGGTTGGTGACCTCGAGCTCGATCGTAAAGAGCGTCGAATCCGGGCGCAGCGTGACCCGCGGCCGGGCGGCGTAATGGGCGCCGAAGCCCATGACATATTCATAGAGTCCCGTGACCGCGAGATAGGGGCCCTCGCCGTCATGACCGGTCTCGAGGCCGGCTTCGTCCATGGCGGCTGTCGCGAACTCGCCATGCGCCTCGTGATCGTCCTCAGGCGCCGGAACACCGTTGCGCAGAAGGCCGCTGTGGAAGGCAAAGCAGCCATAGGTCTCGGCGATCGAGCGGGCCGGTCGGGGGGCCTTGAACATGTTCTTCATGGTGAGATCGACGCCATCGAAGATCGCGTCCCAGATGATCTGGCCCATGAAGGGCAGCACGACCAGATGGCCCCGGTCGTTGGCGATCTGGATGGCCTCGACGCCGGTCGGGTAGCGGAAGATCGATGCCCGCAGCCCTCGGGTCTGCAGAATGACGCGCGCATGCTCGTTGAAGAAGGTGCGCTCGAGCCTGACACTGGTAATCATGCCGCTGATCCAATCTCTCATTCCTGTCGCCGGGCCACCCTTACCTTGAGCCGCCTTTCTAACGTCCTCTGGCGCGATATGCATTGAGGGCGATGACGGCGATCAGGAAGGCGCCCCAGATGAAGTCGATCAGATGGTTGGAAAATCGCAGGATCTGGAAGCCTGAGGAGAGCAGCATCAAGGCGGTCACGGCGATCGTCACGCCAAGGACGCTGCCCCGCCCGCCGGCCGGATTGGTGCCGCCCAGAACCGCCACCAGCACCGCCTGCAGGAGATAGGACGTGCCATAGTCCGATTTCGCGGCGTTCGTGCGGCCCGAGAGGAGGATGCCGGCCATCGAGGCCAGCACGCCCGAGAGCATGTAGGAGAAAAGGATCATCCTGGCGTTGCGCAGGCCGGCGAAGACCGCGGCCTTGGGGTTGGTGCCGATCAGCATGAGCTTCACGCCAAAGCTGGTCCGGCTCAGCATGAAGGCGATCAGGAGTGCTACGACGATGAAGATCAGGAGAGGCAGGGGCACGCCCAGGAGCTTGCCGTTGCCGATGAAGCCCCAGCCGGGCGGAAAGCCGACGATGGCCGGGCCGCCGGTCAGAACGACGGCGAAGCCGGTGAAGAGCTGGCCCGTGCCGAGTGTCGCCAGGATCGGCGTGATCTTGAGGCGCGAGATCAAGAGCCCGTTCAGTGTGCCGGCCAGAAGGCCGGTCGACATCGCGATGAGGACGGCCAAAGTGAGCCGGATCGCGGCGTAGGCCAGGCTGGCGTCCGGGGTGGCTGGCATGACTTTCAGGAAGAAGACGCCGGCCAGGATGCCCGAGAGGTTGGCGATGCCGACGACGGAGAGATCGATGCCGCCGGTCAGCATCGCGATCATCATGGCGATCGAGATGATGCCAAGTTCGGGCGCGATGAAGGCCAGCGATTCGAAATTATAGTAGCGCAGGAAGCGGGGGCTGGCCCAGCTCATCGCCAGGAAGACGATGAGCGTGATGATGACCAGCTGGATGATCGTCTCGTGCGTCTTGGCGAAGCTCGTGATCTTCTGCATGGGTCAGGCTCCGAGCTTCTTGCGATCGCGCAGCGCGGTCAGCGCCGTTGCCACGATGATGATCAGGCCCACGGCCACGAGCTGCCAGGTGGTCTCGATGCCGAGGATGATCAGGCTGTTCTTGACCATCACCAGCATGAACACGCCAAGCAGCGTGCCGATCACGCTGCCCCGGCCACCGAAGATCGAGGCGCCGCCCAGGACGACCGCCGCGATCACGTCGAGCTCAAGGCCGATGAAGTCGCGCGGATTGGCCAGCCAGCTCATGGAGCTGTGCAGGAGGCCGGCGAACCCGGCCAGCGCCCCCGCCAGCGCATAGACGACGAAGATCGTCTTGCGGGTATCGAAGCCCACGCGCGAGGCGCTCTCAGGGTCGCCACCATAGGCATAAATCGAGCGGCCGAGCATGGTCCGGGTCAGGAACAGATGCACGAGGATGGCCAGGGCCAGGTAGATGAAGAGCATGACCGTGAGCGAGGCGCCGCCCAGGTTGATGACCGTCCGGCCGAAGGCGATGAGGCTCTGCGGCATACGGTCGATATTGACGATGCTGGTGCCGACGACGCCATTGAGGAGCCCGCGCACGATGCTGGCCGTTCCCAGCGTCACGATCAAAGGGATCATCTTGAAGGTGCGGATGAAGAAGGCGTTCATGAGGCCAAGAAGGAGGCCGATCAGCGTCGCCGCGATGAAGGGCAGGATCACGCCCTCATAGCCCAGTCCCACCATGGCGCGGACCGTCAGATACATGGCGGCCACGGCGAAGGCCGGGAACGACACGTCGATGCCGCCAGAGATCATCACCGTGAGGACGCCCAGCGCCATGATGCCGATGACGACGTTTTGGCGCAGCAGGCTGAAGAGGTTCTCGAGGTTCCAAAAGGCGGGGTTGATCAGGCCGATGATGATCATCGCCAGGATCAGGATGAGGGCGATGACGACCTCGGAGCGAGCAAGGAGCCTCTTCATCAGCGCAGCGCCTTCAGCTTGGCGGCGAGCTGGTCTTCGTTGACCGATGCCGAGGCCAGGGTCTCAACGATCGCCCCCTTGTGCATAAGAAGGATCCGGTTGCTGTTGTGCACGAGCTCGGGCAGGTCGTCGGAGATCATCAGGATCGAAAGTCCCCGCTCGCGGGCGAGTGCGCGAAGCTGCTTGTGGATGAGCTCCTTGGAGCCCACGTCGACGCCCACGGTCGGGCCGTTCAAGATGAGGATCTTGGGCCCGGTCAGGAGCCAGCGGCCGATCAGGACCCGCTGGGCGTTGCCGCCCGAGAGCTGGATCACCGGACGGACGACGTCGGGTGTCGCCACCTGCATTTCGTCCACGGTCTTGAGGCTGGCCTCCCGTATTTGCCCCGATTGGAGAAGCAGTCCACGCGTCAGCCTGTCCAGGATCGAGGCGCAGAAGTTGCGCTCGATCGACTGGGTGAGGAAAAGCCCCTCGGTCAGCCGGTCCTCGGGCACGTAGGCGATGCCGGCCTCGATGGCCTCCTCCACGCTCCGGGGGTTGACCTTGACGCCATCGATGCGGATCTCGCCCTCATGGTCGGGGCGCATGCCGAAAAGTGCCGTCGCCAGCTCCGTTCGTCCGGCACCAAGGAGGCCGGCCAGGCCGACGATCTCGCCCGCCTGGATGGCAAAACTGGTGGGCTCGACGATGCCCGGTACGGCCAGCCCTTCGACCTCCAGGCGCGGCATGGCCATGGTGTCGCCCGTCCATTCGAAGGCCGACTGGTCGATGTCACGGCCGGTCATGTGACGGGTGATGCTGGCCTCGTCGAATTCGGCGGTCGGCCCCTCGGCTACCTTGCGGCCGTTTCTAAAGACGGTGATGCGCTCGGAGATTTCGAGCATCTCGCGCATCTTGTGGCTGACGAAGAGAACGGCGATGCCCTTTGCCTGGATGTCACGGACGATCTTGAAGAGGGCGTCCACCTCACGGCCGGTGAGTGCCGTGGTGGGCTCGTCCATGATGATAAGGCGGACATCGGCCATCAAAGCGCGAGCGATGGCGACCAGCTGGCGCTGCGCGGTCGAGAGGCTGCCCACTTCCGCATCCAGGTCGATGTCGATGCCAAGGCGCGCCAGCGCCTGTCGCCCGAGCTCGCGCACGCGGCTCCAGGCAACGGTCTTCCTGTTCTCGTGAAGAAGCGTGTTGAGCGCCAGGTTCTCCGCTACCTTGAGGTTCGGGAAGAGCGAGAAATCCTGGTAGATCACCTGCACGCCGGCGGCGATCGCCTCCTTCGGCGTCAGATGCGGCCGCGCGCGTCCGCCGATCCTGACCTCGCCGCCATCGGCGCGGTAGACGCCGGCGATGAGCTTGATGAGCGTCGACTTGCCCGAGCCGTTCTCACCGGCCAGGCAGTGAATCTCACCAGCGTTCAGCGTAAAGTCGATCTTGTCCAACGCCAGCACGCCGGCGAAGCGCTTCGTCGCCTGGCGAAGCTCGATGAAGGCATCCGGCATCGGCACTCTTCTGTTCTTGCAAGGAAAAAGCGGTGCCGGCCGGCACCGCCCAAGCGGGCTTAGAAGTTATAGTTGGCCATGTCGTCCTTGGTGACGCCGACCCAGCCCTGGCCGTAGAGGATGTTGGCGGCCGCATTCGCCGGCGTCTTCAGGCTCGTATAACCCTCAAGGCCAAGATCGAGACCAGCCTTGATCTGATCTTTCTTGCCAGAGAGTGCCATGACCGCCAGCGCGTTCATGGCATAGCCGGCGACGGCGGGGTCCCAGAACTGGATATAGGCGATGTCGCCGTTCTTGAGATACTCGCCGGCCACCGAGACCAGGCCCGTCCCCGCGAAGAAGATCTTGCCCGCCAGCTTCTTCTCGGCGATCAGCCGCCCGGCGCCGGCCGAGGTCGGCATCGGTCCGCCGAGAATGCCTTTGAGATCCGGATAGGCGGTCAGCGTCTCGGCCAGCTTGTTGTAGTCGGTGGCCGCGTCGTCATAGGTCTCCAGGCGGTTGGTCGCCTGGGACATGTCGGGGAAGTTTTCCTTCTGGTAGGCGACGGCGCCGTCGATCCATTCGTTTTGCGATTGCGAGGTCAGGCTGCCGACCGTGGCCACGTACTTGCCCTTGCCGCCCATCTGCTGGCCAAGATGCTTCATGAGCTCGGCACCATAGGCGCGGTTGTCGAAGGCCTCGAGGATGTAGTCGGCGTTCTTGAGGTTCGAGGCCTCGTGGGCGATCACGACGATGCCGCGATCGCGCGCCTTTTGCAGCACGGGCTCCACCGCCTCGACCGAGAAGGGCACGATGCAGATGGCATCGACGCCCTGGGCGATCAGGTTCTCGACCAGTTGTACCTGCTGGGCGGCGTCCGCCTGGGAGGGGCCGACCATCCAGGTGTCGTGGCCGGTGTCGGTGGCGAACTGCTTCACGCCGCCGCGCATCCGATCGAACCAGGCAATGCCGTCGACCTTGACGACCGTGGCGATCGAATAGGACTTGCCCGCGCCATCGCTCGTGATGTCCTTGGAGACTTTGGAGGCATTGACGATGCCGTCTGCCGCAAAGGCCGGCCTCGCGCGCATGATCGCCGTCCCGCCGAGCAGGCCAGCTGCCATCAGTCCGAGAGTGGTCCGTCGTTTCATCATTAGTCCTCCCATGCCGACGCCGCACTTCGCGGCAGCCGTGCAGATCTTCTTGAAGTCCGGCCTAGTAGTCGCTGGCGGCAGCACTCGTGGCGGTCACGATGGCCACGCTGGCGCTGGCGCCTATGCGGGTGGCCCCGGCCGCGATCATCGCCTTCGCGTCCTCTAGCGTGCGCACGCCGCCCGAGGCCTTGACCCCCATGCTCGGGCCAACCGTGGCACGCATGAGGGCGATGTCGGCGACCGTGGCGCCGGCCTTGGAAAAACCGGTCGAGGTCTTGACGAAATCAGCCCCGGCCGCCTTGGCGGCAAGACATGCCGCCCGTTTCTCGTCGTCGGTAAGCAGGCAGGTCTCGATGATCACCTTCAAGACCGCCTGAGGCACGGCCGCGCGCACGGTGTCGATGTCAGCCTTGAGATCATCCAGCCGGCCGTCCTTCAGAGCGCCGATGTCGATGACCATATCGATTTCGGCCGCGCCGTCCGCCACGGCCCGGCTGGCTTCCAGCGCCTTTTGCGCCGCGCCCGAGGCGCCAAGCGGAAAGCCGATCACGGCGCAGGTCAGAACCTCGCTGCCGGCCAGCGCCTTGGCAACACCCGCCACGTGGACGCCATTCACACAGACCGATTTGAAGCCGTGTTGCCTGGCCTCGGCACAGTAGGCCAGCACCTCCTCGGTCCGGGCTTCGGGCTTGAGGATCGTGTGATCGATATAGGCGGCGATCTCGCCAGCTTTCAGCTGTGCGCTCATCGGTCTGGCATCCTGTCTCCGTCGGCTGCGACGCCGGCGGACTGTTATTATCTTAACATTTCTTGTGAAGATCCTTCCAACAATCCGCCGTTTTCGTCAAGCTTAGGCAGTAACCGAATGTCACCCGAGCATACTCAAAGGGCCCATGGCTTCGTTCAACGGCGATGATACCAGACAGGGGCGCTCGAGCCCGACCGAGCGGCTGGCGCGGCTGGCGCAGGCGGTCCGCCTCGACGGCGTCATGCGCCTGAGGGACGCGGCGGCTCTGCTCGGTGTCTCGGAAATGACCGTGCGCCGCGATCTCAAGCATCCGCTGTCGCCCTTTGCCTATCTGGGCGGCTATATCGTGGCGGCACCGGATACCGAGACGCCCTATTCGATCGACACGGAAAAGGACGTGCACGCGCGCGCCAAGGCCAAGGCCTGTGCCAAAGCCCTCTCATTGGTCCGGCCGGACGAGACAATCTTCATCGATTGCGGCACGACGCTGCCGCATCTGGCGGTGGGGCTTTCCCAGGGCATGCCACTTACCGTCGTCACCTACGCGCTCAACATCGCCGAGCGGCTGGCGGGTCGGCCGAGCATCAGGCTGATCCTCCTGGGCGGTGTCTACGAGCCGGCGTCCGCCTCCTTCGCGGCGGGGCCGCAACTGGCTCTGCTCGACCAGTTGGGCGTGACCAAGGCCTTCATCTCAGCCGGCGGCCTGCATCCCGAGCGCGGCGCCACATGCTCGAACTTTCACGAGGTGCCGGTGAAGCAAAAGGCCCTCGCGGTCGCGCTCGAGACCCATCTCGTCATCGATCGCAGCAAGGAGGGCCTGGTTCGTCCGGCCTGGTTCGCACCTGCGGATGCTTTTACCAGCATCATCAGCGCCTGAAGCGTTTTGCTGGTTGGTCGAGTGTTGAAGCCGTGGCATGAGGAGAGGTGTTGCTTCCTCTTTCGCCAACCATGCAAGGAGACAATGCCATGGCCTACAAGTTCGAGATCCACAAGGACAAGAAGGGCGAGTTTCGCGTCCGTTTCATTGCCTCGAACGGCCAGACCGTCTGGGTGACAGAAGGCTACACCGCCAAGGAGTCTGCCCAGAATGCGATCCGCTCGATCCAGGAGCACGGTCCCAAGGCCGAGATCGTCGATTCAACCTTGGTCAAAGAGGCCTGAAACGGCCTCCTCGACCTGTTTCCAGCCTATTCCTCCTTGTAGCCCAAGGTCGGGTTGTTGCCCGTGGCACCATAATATTTGTAGGGCAGGAACTTGCCCGACATGGTGATCTTGACCCGATCCCCCTTGGGATCGGGCTCACGCTCAAGCTCGAAGTCGAAATCGATGGCCGACATGATGCCGTCGCCGAACTCCTCCTGGATGAGCTCCTTCCAGGTCGTGCCATAGACCATGACGAGTTCGTAGAAACGATAGACCAGCGGGTCGGTGGGCGGCATCGGGCAGGAGCCGCGATAGGGCGCCTCGTTGAGAAGGCGACCCTCGGCCTCGCTCAGCCCGAATAGACGCACCGCCTCGGCGACCTGCGGCTTGGTCAGCTTCATCTGCCCAAGGATCGCTGCCGTGACCAGAACAGGCGACGAGCCGCCGATCGTCTGGCAAATATGCGCCCAGCTCCAGCCCTTCTCGCGTTTGATGTCGAGCAGCTTTTCGGTGAGATCGGCACGCTGCATGAGGTCCTCCATGGTGGCCGGTGGTCGGCCGTTGATTGCCGCGCCCACCATGCCACAGACAGAGTCTCAGGCTAAATGGTGGGCTGGTGTCATACCATAGACTGGAGTTGGGATGCCCTCCATCCGCGCCTTCAACTGCAGCGAGAGAAACTGGGAGTAATGGCGTGCCTGGTGCAGGTTGCCGCCTTGGAACCAGAGACCCTCCTGCTGGGTGGGCTTCCACATGTTGCGCTGCTCGCCCTCCCAGGGGCCGGGGTCCTTGGTCGTAGCCGAACCTAAGCCCCAGCATTTGCCAACCTTGTCCGCCACCTCCTGCGAGATCAGCCGGGCGGCCCAGCCATTCATCGAGCCATAGCCCGTGGCATAGACGATGAGGTCGGCCGGCAGCTCGGTGCCGTCGGTGAGGACGACCGAATCCTCGGTGATATGGTCGACACCGACGCGGCTTTTCAGCTTGATCTTGCCGTCCGCCACCAGGTCCGAGGCACCGACATCGATATAGTAGCCCGAGCCGCGCCGGAGATACTTCATCGAGAGGCCGGATTCGTCGTCGCCGAAATCGAGCATGAAGCCCGCCTTCGTCAGCCGGTCGTAGAGATCGGCATCCTCCTTCTTGATCACCTCGTAGATCGGGATCTGGCCGCGATGCATGATCCGATAGGGCATCGAGGCGGCCAGGAGGTCGGCCTTGTCGGTGGTGATGCCGCGCTCCAGCGCATCCTCCGAGTAGAGCACGCCCGTGCCGTATTTGAAGAGCGAGCGCGACGTGACGACGTGCGTGGAGGAGCGCTGCACCATCGTCACGTCGGCGCCATGCTCCCAAAGATCGGCGGCGATGTCATGGGCCGAATTATTGGCGCCGATGACGACGCATTTCTTGCCGCGATAGGCCTCGCCGCTCGGATGCTGGCTCGAATGGTGCTGGACGCCCTTGAAGCGCTCGGCACCCTTGATCTTCGGCACGTTGGGTACGCCCGACATGCCGGTCGCCAGGACGAGCTGCCTTGGACGGAGCGTGACCTCCTTGCCGTCCTTCTCGACGACGACGCTCCAGGTCTTCGCTGCCTCGTCGAAGCTGGCCTTCTTGCAGGTGGTGCTGCCCCAGAAATTCAGCTCCATGACCCGGGCATACATTTCGAGCCAGTCGCCCATCTTGTCCTTGGGCGTGTAGACCGGCCAATCGTCCGGGAAGGGCAGATAAGGCATGTGGTCGTACCAGACCGGGTCATGCAGGCAGAGCGACTTGTAGCGGCTGCGCCACTGGTCGCCCGGCCGAGGGTATTTATCGACGATGATGGTCGGCACGCCCAGGCGGCGCAGCCGGGCGCCCAGTGCCAGGCCGCCCTGGCCGCCGCCGACGATCAGGACATAGGGATCCTTGGTGGTGCCGAGCTCGGCCCGTTCGGCCTCGAGCTTTTCCCGCCAGTTCTTGCGGCCGGGATGGACACCGTGCTCGGCGCCCATGATGCGGCGCCGGCCCTTCTTCTCCTCATGGCCCTTGAGCTCGGTCATGGTGGAAAGCAGCGTGAAGGCCTTGTCGCCCTTCAGCCGGAGATGGCCAAGGCCTCGTGCGACCTCGGTCTCGAAGGTGAACCAGCCCTCGACGATGCCGTCTTTCTCGCTGGCGGTATCGGTCCGGCGGAACTGCCGGGGTTTTGCTTGGCCGAGCGTGGCATCCAGCATGGCCTCCACGCCGGCTGGACCTTCGACCGTGATGATATTCCAGCTGAAGGCGACAAGGTCGCGCCAGAAGCTTTCGGTCGCCTCGAACATCGCCGCCGCCGCCTTGGCGTCGCCTCGTTCCAAGGCGTCGCCGAACGATGCGAGCCAAGCGTCAACGCGCGCGGCGGCGCCCTCGCTCACGAGATCCATGTTGCCTCCCTGAAAAGGCTCTTGATCATGGATCGCCATTGATAGCGATCCTTTAGGCTTGGCAGTTTCGCAGCCTTGCGGCCCCCCGTCCAGCCGAGCGCGCCCGTCCATCGGCTGCGACCAAGTCGCCCATTTTGGCCCTTGGCGGCTTTGAGAACTTTCCCACGTGGTAAGGTTCCGTCAGATTGGATCGATGCGACAGTCTCGATCCTGGGCGGAGAAGGGTGACGCGCGTCGGTTGGGCGCGCTGGCGCTAGCCTATGCCTTCATCCTCCAGATCCTGGCGGCCGGCTTTGTCACCACCCTGGTGCCGGCCGGGGCGGCTGGCATCTTCATCTGTGGCGAGCACGCCCTGCACGGCCTGCCGGGTGCCGATGCCAGGCTGTCACCCGACGGGCCAGCCAAGGCCAGTCCCTGCCTGCCCTGTCCCTTCTGCGTGGCCCATCTGGGTACCCTGCCGACGGTCGGCGACCGCATGATCCAGCGTCGTGCCGCCATTGTCGCCGCCCCCTCGTCACGGCCCTATCTGGTCCGTGCCGGTTACACCACGGCGCCGCCAACACCGCCGCGCGGCCCACCCTACAGCCTGATCTGAAGCCGACCGGGCGGTTGCCCGGCTTCGACGATGCGCAGCCTTGGGCTTGCCGCATCCGCCTTCATCCCTTGTCGGGATCGTCGATCATGCAAGTCGTCTCCTCCGCCCGGGCCCTCGGTCCGGCGCCGCTGGGTGCCGTTTATCGCGCCGTATGGCGCTGGCATTTCTATGCCGGGCTCCTGGTTATCCCCTTCCTCATACTCTTGGCCGTAACCGGTGGGCTCTATCTCTTCCACAAGGAGATCGACGCCGTCGTCCATGCGAACCTCCTACGCGTCCAGCCCGGCACCGGGCCGGGCCTCGCGCCATCGGCTCTTGTGGCCAACGCGCAAAGGGCCGTGCCCGGGACCCCCTTGACCTACGTTACGCCGGGCGATCCCGGGGCCGCCGCGGCGGTCGGCATCCGGACCCCGGAGGGCACGCATCGTCTTGTCTATCTCGATCCGGCGGACGGGCGGGTGCTCGGCAGCATCGGGCCGAAATCGACGGTCATGGGTATCGTTCGCCAATTGCACAGCCTGGCCTTCTTTGGTGTCTGGCCACCTTACGTGATCGAGATCGTTGGCGGCTGGACCGTCGTCCTGGTCCTGACCGGCCTTTATCTCTGGTGGCCGCGCGGCGGCCGCAAAGGCGGCGTCGTCAGCCTGCGCGGCACGCCGACCAAGCGCATCTTCTGGCGCGATCTCCATGCGGTAAGTGGCCTTCTTGCCGCAATCTTCCTGGCGTTCCTGGCCGTCACGGGTATGCCCTGGTCGAGCTTTTGGGGTGGTCAGACGCACCGCCTCGTCGCCGCCGCCGGCATCGGCTTTCCAGCCGGCGCCTGGGGCGACGCGCCGTCATCGAGCCTGCCGCTTCAAGCCGTGGCAGCCGACGTGGGCTGGACGATGCAGACGTCCCCGGTCCCGCTCTCGAGTGGCCATCATCAAGGTGCGCCGACGAAGGAGGGAACGCCAGCCGATTTGCCGACCTCGATCGGCCTGGACGCGGCCGTGGCGATCTTCAACGAGGCGGGCCTAGAGCGCGGCTATGCCGTGGCGCTGCCGCAGACGGCTGAGGGGGTCTATAGCGGGACGGTCTACCCGGCAGACCTCGCCAAGGAGCGGGCTATCCATCTCGACCAGTATACCGGCCGGAAGCTGATCGACGTCGCCTTTGCCGATTATGGCTGGGGCGGCAAGGCGATTGAGTGGGGGGTCAACGTTCATATGGGCCAGGAATTCGGCCGGCTGAACCAGATCGTGCTGGCGCTGGCCTGCGTGCTCGTCATCGTCATGGCAGTGGGTGCCCTGGTCATGTGGTGGAAGCGGCGGCCGCCCGGATCCCTGGCGGCCCCACCCTGGCCCTCGGACCGTCGACCGGTCGTCGCCGTGACGGCCATCCTGTTCGTCCTCGGCCTGGTCTATCCACTGACCGGCATATCAATGTTGGCGATCCTGGCCGTCGATCTTATCGGCCACCATATGCTGGCGGCACGTGCCGCCAGCGCTGCTTAGGGAAAGAAGAATGGCCGCCAAGCCCAACCATCTCCGTCATGCGCTTCCGCTGCTGGCATTCCTCCTGCCGGCGACGGCCCAGGCTCATGCGCATCTGCAATCCGCCACGCCCGCCGACGGCGCCACGGTCCAGGCAGCGCCTGAGGACATCGTCCTGCAATTCAGTGAGGGCATCGAGCCAGCGCTAAGCCGAGTTTCCATTACCGGTCCGGACGGCAAGGCCGTCGCCACCACAATCAAGGTCGACGCGGGCGATCCCTCGCGCCTGCACATCGTACCGGCCCAGCCTTTGCAGGCGGGCGGCCAGACCCTGGCTTGGCGGCTCGTCTCGGCCGACACGCATCGTGTGCAGGGCAGCCTGCGCTTCGAGATCGCCGGCGGGCCGGCCGCGAAGGTGGGCAAGATCTCGATCCTGGAGCCGCATGCCCTGGCGACGGCGCCGCACCAGCCAACCGGCGCTGCCTATATGACGATCGTCAATGACGGTGAAACACCCGACCGTCTGATCGCGGTCGCTACAAACGTCGCGAAGTCGGCCTCGCTGCACCGCTCGGCCGCCGACGACGCTGGTGTCATGACCATGGGCCCGCTTGAGGACGGTCTCGAGATCCCCGCCCACGGTCGCGCCGAGCTTGCCCCTGGTGGCGTGCATGTCATGCTTGAGGGGTTGGCGGCGGGATTGAAGGCGGGTCAGGTCCTGACGATCGAGCTCACTTTCGCACAAGCCGGCCGGACCACGCTGCTCGTTCCGGTGCAGGCTCTGGGCGGCGGTCGATCGGCGATGCAGAGCGGCATGCCGACGCAGCCCGGCACCCCCTGAACGGCCTCAAGCACAGCTCTGCCGCGCGGCCAGTTCCTTCAGCGTGTTGGCAAAGGCTTCGAGGCAATCGACCAACTCGATTTCCTGGACGAAATCCTGGGGCTCGTCGAGGTCGATTGCCTCGAGCAGCTTGACGATACGGTTGATCTCGAGGTCGAGGGTTTCGAATTTGGCCTCGTTTGGAAGGCCCAGCTGTATGCGAAGATGCTCAAGGGTGGTCACTGCTTCGTTTCGCATCTGATCCAACTGCATAAGCTTCTGGTTGAGATTTTCCTGGAGCCGAGCCGCTATACGTGGGTGCACAGACCCTCTCCCCCGAACGGTCATCATTGGCAGATTATGATTGGCATTCGGCATGGGGACGAGACGCCCCTAGGCCTCTGTCGTATTGGGATATTCTAATTTCTTGTATCTTTCTCACTATTTTCCGGCTCGTATCCAGACAGGCTCCGGAGCTTGGCCCGGACCGTCTCTGCCGGGATCGACCACAGGTCGCCGATCGTCTCGGGCGTGAGTTCCAGGAGCGTGGCCGCGAGGAACAGACGGCGCTCTTCCAGGCCCAGGGCCGCCAGCCGATCGACGCGCGGGTCGTTCGACGGCGGTGGCCGGTGGTTGGGATCGAGGCCCTGGTCGATCGCCCGCAGCATAGCCAGGCGAAATTGGCCAAGGGTCGGTGCTGCCTCGTATAGCATGGCCGTACTGGTCTCGATCGTCGCCGACTCGAAGGCCGCCTGCCCTGCCTCCTGGCCCAGAAGCAGGATCGCGTAGGCCTGGATCGCCTTCATCTCGGCGGTCAGCGGGTCGTCCACGTCGTCCACCTCGTCGCTTCCCATGTCGAGATCTTCCTGGGGTACCGGGCCTTCATGAACTGTCGCCCCTGAACGCGCCCGGCGCGGATCCGCAAGGGGGATAGGGCGGCGATGCAGGCCTTCAAGGTTGAAATGGTCGTGGCAGACCTAGCTCTCGCCAGGCTGATCTTCGCATCTGCGCAACGCGCCAAGGATAGCATGATCGAGGCCCATCGCGTCCAGGATCCGCGGTTCACTCGGGCATCGGCGGCGAGGCGATGAGCTTGATGCGCATCAAAAGACGGTCGATCGACTATTAAGCGCGTGTCAGGGACCATTCGGGGTTGCCGCCGGGGGCATCTTGTGGTTGTGATCCGGCCTTCATGAAACGGGGGCGACGCAAATGAAGGCGAAGTTAATTTTCCTATTTCTCGCCGCGGCGATGCTCAATGGCTGCGCCCATCGAGGCGGCGAGAGTGATCAGGCCTCGGCGTCCAATTCGACATCCGGCAGCCGGACGGTCGTCATGTCGAACGGCGAGGAAGGCGAGATCATCGGCACGCCGGCACCCGGCAGCAAATTTTCGAAGATCCAGCTCAACATGAGCCGCCGGCAGGTCGAGAGCCTGATCGGGCCTCCCGATGACGAAACCGGCCATTTGACCGGCAAGGCCTTCATCCCGTTCTTCTTCGGTGGCGATTCGTATCGCACGGAGGCCTTTTATAAGGGCGAGGGCCAGCTGACCTACTCGCCGCGCAGCATTGGCGCCGAGCCCAACCAGTTGATCAAGATGGAGGTCAACCCGGCCGCCACCGGCTTCTCGGAATAACCGCTCAAGTAGCCCGAAGGGCGATAGCGTCGAGAAAGCGGGCTCAAGTAGCCCGAAGGGCGATAGCGCCGGAAAAGCGCACTCAAGTAGCCTGAAGGGCGGTAGCGCCGGAAAAGCCGGCTTAAGCGTCTCGAAGGCGATAGCGCCGCATACGAGTTGAGCGGCAGTCGGAGAACTGCCGCTCAACTTCGGCCGAGCCGGTTCAGGCCCACGAGGACCCCGCCGGCGATGAGACCCCAGAAAGCGGCGCCGATGCCCAGCACGGCGACGCCGGACGCAGCGGTGACGAAGGTGACGATAGCGGGCACCCTGTCGTCCTCGCGCACGAGCGCACCCATCAGGGCGCTGGCCAGGCTGGCGAGCAAAGCAAGACCGGCCACGGTCTGGATCAAAACGGGCGGGGCCGAGGCGATGAAGGCCGCGGCGAGACCGGCGAAGAGGCCAAAGACGATATAGGTGCCGCCAAGCGCGATCGAGGCGATCCAGCGGCGGTTGGCATCAGGATGCGCCTCCGGGCCGGCGCAAAGGGCCGCTGTGATCGCCGCCAGGTTCACGGTCATGCCGCCGACGGGGGCCGCGAGAATGCTGGCGAGGCCCGTCCAGACGAAGAGGGAGCCGATCGGCGGATGGTAGCCATTGCCATTCAAGACGGCCAGGCCCGGTACGTTCTGCGAGGCCATTGTGACGATGAAGAGCGGCAGCGCGATGTTGACGACGGCACCCAGATCGAAGCCCGGGACAACGAGGACCGGCACAGGCCAGACATGAGTCAGCGTCGCGGCCGGCAGGGTGGTCGACAGGCCAATGACAATGGCCGCCACCAGCACCGTGACGGGCACGGCATAGCGTCTGGCAAAGCGCCAGGCCAGCGCCCAGGCAATGATGATCGGCAGGGCCAGATGCGGCATGGCGCCAAGCGCGTGCACCGGAGCTAGGCAGAGGTCGAGGAGGACGCCGGCCAGCATGGCGGCGGCGAGGCTGCGCGGAATGGCGGCCACGGCCTCGCCGAAACCGCGCCAGAGGCCGGCTATGACGATGAGCAGGCCCGTTAGCATGAAGGCGCCGACGGTGACCGGAAAACCGCCGGCCGGCGTGCCGGTGGCGATCAGAAGGACGGCGCCGGGCGTTGACCAGGCGATGCTGATCGGCATGCGCAGGCGCAGGCTGAGGGCGATCGAGGCTACGCCCTGGATCAGGCAAACAGCCATCAGGCCCGCCGCCGCCTCCAGTGGCGTGGCACCCGCCGCCCGCAGGCCCTGGAGGACGATCGTGAAGGCGCTGGCGAAGCCGACGACGGCAGCGAGCGCCCCTGCGGCCAGCGGCTGCAGGGCGTCGCCCGAGGGCGTCATCCCTCCCTCGCCGGCAAGAGCCTCGCGCATCATTGTCTTCTCCTTGGCTTCGTTTCTTCTCCTGCCATCGACCCGCGGCGTTCGGCAATGGCGCAGCCCGAAGCAGCGACCGTCCTCAAGGCCGACAACCGACACTCGCCCGGGACTTCCAGCCGGACAAAGACGATCTGGCTTCTGGCCCGGGATCGCTTCGTTAAGACACCTTATGGGCGGGGCGGTTAAGTCGGAGTCCTCGATCGTCGTCGATGCGGGCGTCTTCGTTTCGACGGTCGTTTTTGCGACGGGGGGCAATTCATCGCAACGTCCGATGCAGCGATCGGCGGCGTATCCCGTCGGCTGATCGCCGTAAGCGCGCCTCGCTGGCGCTGGATGAGAAGCTCTTAGCCTCCCTACGACCCTGGCCTTGCCTTGACGGTCAGCCGGTGGTTCCAGCGGGTGTGTGAACGATCTTGTGGATGTAGCCGAGCTTCGTGATCACCGGCGGTGAGAGGACGAAGGGGTATAGGTCCTGGAGGCCCATGGCGCGGTTCAGGCTGTTGACCGCGTAGGTCAGCGGCAGCCAGGCATCGATCAGCGTCTCGACTCGCCGGACCTTGTGAGGGTCGAAATCGATTTCAGTCTCGACATCCATGGCATCGGGAGCGATCGAGATGCCAAAGGCGCTGGCCATCTCCAGCGTATCCACGATGTGGAGATAGTGAGCCCAGGTCTCAGCGAAGTCTTCCCAGGGATGCATGGTAGCATAGGAACTGACGAAGCTGTTTTGCCAGTCGGGCGGCGCGCCTTCGTTGTAGTGGCGCTGGATCGCCTGGCCGTAATCCTGCGTGTCGTCGCCGAAGATGGCGCGGCATGCTTCGAGATCGTTCCGGTCGCGGACCAATTTGTCCCAATAATAATGGCCGACCTCATGGCGGAAATGGCCGAGCAGGGTGCGATAGGGCTCGTTCATCTGCGCGCGCAGCGCCTCGCGCTCTGCATCGTCGGCCTCGGTCAGCGAAATGGTGATGAGACCGTTGTCGTGGCCGGTCATGACCTTGGGCGCCGAGGGATCGGGGGGATCGGCCAGGAAGTCGAAGACGAGAGGTTCGGGGTCGCCGCTGCCGGGGGTTGGACGCGGCAGATTCAGTTTCAAGACAGAGTACATAAGGCGCCGTTTGGCGGCCTCGAGATTTTGCCAGCGGCCGTGGAAGTCCGCATTGGAGAGATCGGGGATCGTCTGATTGTGCTGGCAGGCGAGACACAAGGGACTGTCGCCTTCGAGAGGCACCATCCAGTTGCAGCCCTGCAACTCCCAGTTCGCGCAGAAACGGTAGCGACTCTCGGGCGACTTGTTAGCTAGCGCGATCCAGTTGGCACCGTCGGGCTCGACGGCGCTCATTTCGCCCAGATCTGGAAGGTAGCCGAGCTTGTGACCGCATTTCTCGCAGAGCGTGTTCTCAAAGAAAAGCGTCTGACCGCAATGCTGGCATTTGAAGAGTTTCATTCATGGAAACCTTGAAAGGAACGCGTGGCGATAAACAAACGCCCTTGTTCTTGGTTCCCTTGATCTGGCACCGCCATGAGCCGGAGGGGGCGAGCGCGTGAGAAAGGCTCCGCGGCGCGGTTTCGCCTGGAGCGGAATCGAACTAGGCACGAGCGAGGTGAAGTGATCAGCAGGAAGGAGGGATGCCTTGGCCGAGGCCCTGTTATTAGCGCCTGACGAACCGTCGCCCGTACGTCACCTGAGGCCGGATGGCAGTTCGCCCTTCGTCTTCACCTGTGACCATGCCGACCGGCTGATCCCGCGTCGGCTCGGCAGGCTGGGTCTGGAGGAGACGGAGATCGCTCGCCACATCGGCTGGGACATCGGCATCTGGGAGGTCGGGCTGATCCTGGCCGCACGCTTCGATGCGCCATTGATCGGTCAGGGTTATTCGCGGCTGGTGATCGACTGCAACCGGCCGCCGGAGGTGCAAAGCTCGATCCCAGAGATTTCCGAGAGCACGGTCATCCCGGGTAACCTTCACCTTAGCGACCATGATCGGCAACGGCGCCAGAATGAGATCTTCGAGCCCTATCACGCCGTTATCGCCGACGCGCTAGAGGCCCGCCGGCTGGCCGGGCGACGGACGATCTTGGTGGCACTGCACAGTTTCACGCCGGTTTTCAAGGATGTGCCCCGGCCCTGGGAGATAGGGCTTCTGTTCCATCGTGACCGCCGGCTGGCCGATCGGCTGCTGCCCTGGCTACGCCACCGTCACGACATCAAGACGCCCGTGGGCGAGAACGAGCCCTACGCCGTCAGCGACGAGACCGACTACACGATCCCCGTGCATGGCGAGGGGCGGGGCCTGCCGCACGTCGCGGTCGAGATCCGCCAGGATCTGCTCTTGGAGCCAGTTGGTCAGCGACGCTGGGCCGGGCTTTTCGGCGACGCCTTGACCGAGGCCCTGGCGCTCATGCCCACAGACGGGCCTCCTTGAAGCTGTCCTTGCCCTCGACCAGATTGGCGACGATCTCGGGCGGCGCCTTCTCCGGCAAGGAGTCGACTAGGCAATGCTGTGCCATGTAGGCGATCTGGACGAGGAGCCGATCGACGGGCAGCGAGGTGATCTGCGGCAGCTTTAGAACGTAACGGGTGATCGCCACGCCCAGGATCTGTGAGCAGAGAAAACCCGCCCGCTCCATCAGTTCATCAGGCGGACAGATGGGGCGGAAGGCTGCCAGGACCTGAGTGCGGAACAGTTCGTGCATCCTCATGCGCGCATGCTCGTTGGTGGTCGAGGCGCGCAGAAGGACAGTCATTGTATCGTTATGGTCGCTGCCTTCCCACTTGGCGACGAAGTGGCTGGCAATGGTCATGCCGATCTGATCGCGCGGCAATTTGGTGAGGTCGGGAATGCGAAGGTCGAAGCTGGCGGCAGCCGCAAGCAGGCCTTCCTTGCTGCCGTAATAGCGCATGACCATCGAGGGATCGATGCCGGCGTCGCGCGCGATGTTGCGGATGGTCGCTCCCTCATAGCCGTGCTCCGCGAAGTGTCGTCGTGCCTGCCAAAGAATGCGGGCTCGTGATTCTGCGGAGCGCTGCGTGAATGCCATGGCCATCGTCTCCCTAACGTCACGCCGTTCGAAGTTTTGGGTTCGCTCTCGCCTGCCATCATGCGTTGGCTTTTACGACGCAGCAAGCAGAATGCGATGCAACTGGATCACGTGTGACCTTGTTGCTGCGGCCCACGCTTGTCGGCGGGGGCTTTGAGTCTATCCTAATGAACGAGACTTCATGGAGTATGCATTATTTGGCCGGTTTAGCGACAGGTGACCCGCACGGCCGCGATGCCGACGCCCCGACTCGCATTCCCCTCCGGGGTTGGTGGGACATAGCCTTCAGGATATGGCGAAACATCGGCGAGGACCGGCTGCTTTCCGTCGCTGCCGGCATGACCTTCTATACGCTCTTGGCGATCTTTCCCGCGATCGCTGCCTTCGTCTCGCTCTATGGTCTTCTAGCCAGCGGCCAGTCGGTCGAGGGCACGCTCGACTATCTGCGCGGCGTGCTGCCGCCCGATGCGCTCGACCTTCTGGCAGATCAGATGCGTCGCCTCGTCTCGCAAGATAACAGCGCCTTGAGTCTGGGCTTCTTCATCAGCCTCGGGTTCTCACTTTGGAGCTCCAATGCCAGCATGAAGGCGCTCTTCGATGCATTGAGCATCGTCTATCATGAGAGGGAAAAGCGCGGTTTCTTCCTGTTGACGGGGCTGTCCTTGACCATGACGCTGGGCGGCCTTCTCTTCATCATCCTGGCCTTGAGCTGCGTCGTCGTCTTGCCGATCGTCCTCAGCTTCGTCGGGCTTGGCTTTGTCACCGAATGGGTGATGCGACTGATCCGCTGGCCGCTTCTCTTCGCGGCAGGGTGTCTGTTCTTGACCTTTGTCTACCGTTACGGGCCGTCACGCCGGCCGGCCAAGTGGAGATGGATAAGCCTTGGCAGCATCGTGGCGGTCCTGCTCTGGATCATCGCCTCGATGGCCTTTTCCTACTATGTCGCCAATTTCGGCAGCTATAACAGGACTTACGGCTCGCTGGGCGCCGTCGTCGGCTTCATGACCTGGATCTGGATTTCCTCGATCATCATCTTGATCGGTGCGGAGCTCAATGCTGAGATCGAGCATCAGACCAGCGTCGACAGCACGATCGGCAAAGACCGGCCGTTGGGCGAGCGCGGTGCCACCATGGCGGATTCGATCGGCCCCACGGCCGGCGAGGTTGGTAAGTCCGAACAATCTTTGCAACAGAGCTGACGCAGGCGCGGCGATGCAAGCTAACGCGATCCCTTTCCGCGCTATGGCGGCGATCCTCTCGGCCCTTCTGGCCTCCTTTCTTGGCATCGGTCTAGCCCGCTTTGCGTATACGCCGCTGGTGCCAGTCCTGATCAGTGCTGGCTGGTTCAAGGCCAGCGCCACCGCCTATCTTGGGGCGGCCAATCTCCTGGGCTATCTTTCGGGTGCGCTGCTCTCGCGGCAGCTCGGCCGCCGACTGCGGCCGGCCTTGGCCCTGCGCGGCCTGATGCTTTTGGCGACGGCTTCCTTCTTTGCCTGCAGCGCCCCGGCGAGCTTCCTCTGGTTTTTCCTTTGGCGCTTTCTCTCTGGCGTGGCCGGCGGTGCCATCATGGCCCTGGCGGCCCTGGCCGTGCTGCCGGAGGTGGGACCCGAGCGGCGTGGTCTGGCGGGCGGCCTGATCTTCATGGGCGTGGGATTGGGCATAGCGCTATCCGCCATGGCGATGCCGTTCCTTCTCAGCCAGGGATTGCAATTCACCTGGCTGACCCTGGGTGGCGTCGCCCTCCTGGCCACGCTGCTCGCCTGGTTCGGCTGGCCGGCCGACGTGCCGGCCGACGCGACCCCAGACAGCGATGGCGCCAGGCTGTCGCTGCCGCTTCACGCCCTGTTGCTCGAATACGGCATGATCGCCTTTGGCATCGTGCCGCATATTCTCTTTCTCGTCGATTTCGTGGCGCGTGGCCTGGGGCGCGGGCTTGCCGCTGGTGCCGGTTGCTGGCTGGCCTTTGGCCTCGGCGCGCTGGCTGGCCCGGTCCTGGCGGGACGCTTGGCCGATCGTATCGGCTTTGCCCGTGCCCTTCGCCTGGGTCTCGGTCTCCAGGCCTTGGCGGTGGCCCTCGTCACCCTCAGCCAGAGGCAACCGGCCCTCTACCTCTCCGCCGTCCTGGCCGGTGCCTTTACCCCTGGCGTGGTGCCCCTCGTCCTGGGGCGGGTGCAGGAACTGACCGCGGGTCATGCCGCGGCCGGGAGCCGGGCCTGGCGGCTATCGACGATCGCCTATGCGCTGGGCCAGGCGGTGGCCGCCTATGTCTTCTCCTATCTCTTCGCCAAGACGGGCAGCCACGAGCTTCTTTTTCTCCTGGGCAGCCTGACCCTGGCGGCGGCGCTCCTCATCGACCTTGCGGCAAGCCGTCGCTCAGTCGCCTGAGGCTGTCTCCCGCATCAGCTCTCGATAGGCCATCTGGTCCTCGTGCAGCCGCTTGAAGACGGCATATTTGGCGTCGTGATAGGCAGCTACGGCATCGCTCGCCGGCTCGATCAGGGCGCCGGGCGCGCTCATGCCCGCCATGGCGATCTCGATCGAGGGATAGAGGCCGCCTGCAACCGCACCCAGGATAGCGCTGCCGAGCAGGACGGCCTCGGGTTCCTTCGGCAGGGCGATCCGGCAATGACAGGCATCGGCATGTTCGCGCAGGAAGACAGGGTTCTTGGTGCCGCCACCGCAGGCCGTGATCGTGTCGATCGTGTAGCCTTGCTCTCCCATGGTCTCGATGATGTGGCGCGTGCCGTAGGCGATGGCCTGGATGGTGGCCAGATAGAGCAGAGCCAGGTCATCGCCGTTAGCGTGGAGTTGCAGGCCGGAGATGGCGCCGCGCAGCGTGGCATCGGCGCGCGGTGAGCGGTTGCCGTGGAAATCGGCATCGACGTGCAGTCGTTCGGTGAGCTTGGCCGGGAAGGGGACAGCGGCGGCCAGCTTCTCCAGCCGGGCGTTCAGCCGCTGATAGATCGTGATCCCTTCCGCGTCGGCCGCCTTCTTCTCGGCGGCATAGGCCGCATGAGTCGACACCACATGGTCGATGAGGCTGCCGGTCGCCGACTGGCCACCTTCGTTCAGCCACATGCCAGGCACCATGGCCGAGTAGTAGGGCCCCCAGACGCCGGGCACGAAGCGGGGCTCGCGGCTGACCGCCATGTGGCAGGAGGATGTGCCGCCCACCAGGGCCACACGCTGCTCCAGGCCCTTCTGGTCGACCGGCTGGCCGTCGATGGCGGCGCCGATTACGCCAAGCCCGCCCGCATGTGCGTCGATGGCGGAGACGCCGACGGGGATGCCGGCCGGCAGGCCCAGCTCGGCGGCGGCCCGCGTGCTCAGGCCCTCGCCGACGACGCCGCCCAACGGACGCACCTCGGTCCCCAGGCGGGCAAAGCCCTCGTCGGCCAGATCGCCCAGGCCGATGGCGCGAAAATAGTTCTCGTCCCAGCGATCCTCGTGGCCGAGATAGGTCCATTTGCAGACCGTCGAGCACAAGGAGCGCGAGGTGGCCCCGGTGGCGCGCCAGGTCAGGAAGTCGGGAAGATCGAAGAAATGCGCCGTCCTCTGCCAGCTCTCCGGCATGTTCTCCTTCAGCCAGAGGAGCTTGGGTGTTTCCATCTCGAGCGAAATGCGCCCGCCCACGTAGCGGAGCACGTCATGGCCGCCCGCATTGATGCGCTCCGCCTGGTCCAGGGCGCGGTGGTCCATCCAGACGATGACGTTGCGGGTATCGTCCTTCGAGGGACCGGCCGCCACGGGCTGGCCCTTTGCATCGATCAGGACGAGCGAGCAGGTGGCATCGAAGCCAAGGCCCTTGACCGCGACCGGCCCGGCTGCGGCCAGCGCCTCTTTGGTCGCGGCGACGACGGCAGTCCAGATGTCGTCGGTCGACTGCTCGACGAAGTCGGCCTGCTCGCGCCACATGCGGATCGGCCGTACCGCCTGGCCCAGCATCTGGCCCTGGGGCGTGAAGACGCCCGCCCGGGCGCTTCCGGTCCCGACATCGATACCGATCACGACGTCCTGCATGGCACGACCTTTCCCTTCATCCGACCGTGGCCGCTTTTAAGGTCTGGACGACGCCAGCACCAGGGGAGGCGGATAGCTAGGGGAGGAGG
The DNA here is from genome assembly GCF_900187945.1 of Arboricoccus pini. Classification (GTDB taxonomy): domain Bacteria; phylum Pseudomonadota; class Alphaproteobacteria; order Geminicoccales; family Geminicoccaceae; genus Arboricoccus; species Arboricoccus pini. The sequence continues at coordinate 64,606 of NZ_FYEH01000016.1, forward strand.
GGTGGCAGATAGTCGAGCGTCTGGCCCAGTGCCCAGAGGAGGACGAGGACGAGCGGGACATGGACGATGAGCTGGACGAAGGTGAATCCGACCAGATCGCGCGCCTTCAGGCCCAAAACCCCCAGGAGCGGCAGCATGTAGAAGGGGTTGATAAGGTTCGGCAGCGCCTCGGCCGCGTTATAGATCTGCACGGTCCAGCCCAGATGATATTGGAGCTGGATTGCGGCCTGCATGACGTAGGGGGCCTCGATGATCCACTTGCCGCCGCCTGAGGGGATGAAGAAGCCGAGAACGGCTGAGTAGACGCCGACCAGGAAAGCAAAGTTGTCGTGCGAGGCGATGCGCAGGAAGAAGGCGGCGATGAGATGTGCGAGCGTCTGGCCGCCCGATCCCGGCACCGCTGTCAGAATGGTGGCGATCGAGCCGTAGAGCGGGAACTGGGTCAAGACGCCGGTCGTGGTCGGCACTGCGCGGGCGACCGCATCCAAAAAGCTGCGCGGCCGCCAATGGAGGAGGGCGCCCAGCATCAAAAAGAGAAGATTATAGGTGTTGAGCCCCGAGATCGCCTGGGTGGCGGGCTTGGCGGCGAATTCCTGCAGCAGCCAGCCGCCGGCCAGCAGGACGAGGACGATGATGAGGAGGGGGCTGTGCTCCAGCCATTCGCCGGGCCGGCTCGGCCGGCCGGCCGGCGGGGCGGCGAGAGCCGGATCGATGCCGCAATCGGCAGCATCGCGTGCGCTCTCTGGGCCGGGCGCGGTGCGGTAGGCGATGAATAGCGAGACCAGGAGGAGGGCCAGGAGCATCAGGCCAGACTGCCAGAGAAAGATCGTCTGGGTGAAGGGGATGAAGCCGGTGATGGCCAGGATCGAGGGTGGCAGGCTGGCGGGATTGGCCTGGAGCTGGGCGGCGGAGGAGGAAAGGCCCAGCGCCCAGACGGCGCCAAGGCCCAGATAGGCGGCGGCACCGGACGCGCGATAGTCCATCTTGAGATCGGTGCGACGGGCGAGCGCACGTGCCAGAAGCCCGCCGAAGACGAGGCTCAGGCCCCAGTTCAAAAGTGCCGCCAGCATGGCGGCCAGGGCCACCCAGGCGACGGCGGTCCGACCGTTCCGGGGTACCAGCGCCAGCAGATCGATCAGCCGCGCGACCGGCCCAGAGGTCGCGACGACATAGCCGCCAATGACGACGAAGGCCATTTGCATGGTGAAGGGAATGAGGCTCCAAAAGCCGTCGCCGAAGGCCTTGGCGGTCGTGGCCGGGGATGCCCCCATGAGGAGGGCGGCCAGGGCGGCCAGGAGAACGCCCAGCGTCGCGAACACCCAGGAATCCGGGAACCAGCGCTCCGCCCAGTCGGCGCAGCGAAGCGCCAGACGGGCGAGCGTGCGCTCCTTTGATGAGATTGACGCCAACGGGACCTCCCTTCTTCTCGCTTGCTTAGCGCTTGTCGTCGCCGCCACGCCCGATGCGATCCATCCCCCGTTAAGGGCGGCTCCTGCGGTTCGGCCTCAGCCTTGGCTGGCGGCCTCCGCCCTGGTCCGCCAGAGCGCCCGGTAGGCGACAAGGCCTGGCATGGCGAGGGGGGATGCTGGCTCCAATCGCGGCGCATGGTCGGTGACGCCGGTGGCCAGGAGCCAGGCACCGCCCAGTGTCCCGGCCTTGTCGGGGCTCCGGCTGACGCGGTCCTTTGGGCGAAGCGTTGCCAGGATCGAGGCAAAGAGCGGGTTCTGGGCGAAGAGACCCTCCAGCACGATCTCGCCCTCCTGGTCCAGGAGGTCGAGGTCGACGTCGGTCAGCAGCGCCGTATAGAGCGTGGCCAGGGTCGCGCGCTCCACCGGCGACAGGTCCTGCGCGCCGACGATCCGCCCCTTGCAGCCGGCAAAAGGACCGCCCGTGGGCGAGAAGGAGGGCAGCGCCATGATGCCCGCCGCGACGAGCCGCTCCAGGGCGGCGGCGTCCGGCTTGGCCTCCAGGCCGTCGGCGCCGGCCACGGCCGCGTATTCGCGCCCGCCCATGAAGCGGGTGGCGGCCGTGGGCCTGCCGGACGCGTCGACATTGGCCAGCATGTCGCGCGCTTCCTGCAGGCGGCCGAGATCGGCGCCGGCGCAAAGGGCGATGATCCAGGTACCGGTCGAGACGACGGCAAAGCGCTCATCCGCCGGCCGGACGGCGCGGTGGCGCCAGTAGGAGGCATTGGAATCGTGGATGCCGCCCATAACCTGGATATCGGCAGGCAGGCCGGTCCGGGCGGCAAGCTCGGGCCGCAAACGACCAGCCGGCTCCGTGGCGCTGATCAAGGGCGGCATCAGCCGCGCCCAGCCCTGCCGGGCGACGATGGGGGCAAGGCGGCGGTGGCGGGGATCCCAGAGATCGCTGTGAGCGCCAAGGCTGGTGGGCTCGATGGCGCGTACGCCCGAGAGCCTGAAGGTCCAGTATTGCGCCCAGGTCAGGCAGGTGGCGGCGCGGGCGAAGAGTTCGGGCAGCCTCGTCTGCATGAAGAAGAGCTGGCGGCCGAGATTGAGACCCAAGGGGAGGTCGGGCGAGAGCGTCACCGCGAAGGGATCGCGGATGTCGCGATAGGCCTTGGCCACCTCGTCGAAGACCGGATCCTCATAATCGGGCGCCGCCAGGAGCGTCCCGTCCGCGGCGAGGAGGGCAAGCCCGGCACCGTGCGCCACCGGCACGATCGTGCGGATCTCCTCCTTCATCGGCAACCCGGCCAGGCCTTCCAGGAGCCAGGCCTCGAGGCCGGCCACATCCAGCTCGCGAAAGACGCCCTGCCTGCCCTGGCCGTTCGCCCGCTGGATGGACCAGACTTCCTCGCCATTCTCTGCCTTGAGGAGGGCCAGCCGGGCGTTCGTCTTGCCGATGTCGAGGACAGCCAGGAGGCTCATGTGCCCCTCCTTGCCGCCCGCATCTGCCGAAAGAGGATCGGCAACGCGATGACGCCGATCAAGAGGCCGCCGACGACGATCGACATGACGATGCCCGGCACGTTCAAGAGCCCCAGGCCGAAGGTGACGAGGCCCATAAGGAGGGCTGCCAGGACGACGCCCACGATCGAGCCCTTGCCGCCCAGGATGGAGACGCCGCCCAGGATGGTGATCGTGATGATGTCGAGCTCCCAGCCGACCGCGATCGAGGGACGCGTCGAGCCCAGGCGCGAGGTGAGAAGGACCGAGGCCAGACCGGCGGCACCGCCGGTCAGCGTGAAGAGCCAGAAGCGGTAGCGTTCGACGCGGATGCCGGAGAAGAGGGCTGCGGTGGGATTGCTGCCGATGGCGACGATGCGACGGCCGACCACGGTGAAATGCAGGACGATGCCGGAAACGAGGGCCAGCGCCAGGAAGAGGACGAGCTCGAACGAGACGAGACTGAAGGCATAGCCCTGGCCGAAATAGGCGAAGTCCGGCGGGTAGGCCTTGAGGACCTTGTCACCGAGGACGGCATAGGCGATGCCACGATAAAGGCTCATCGTGCCGATCGTGGCGACGATGGCCGGCACCTTGAAGAGGGTGACCAGGGCACCGTTCAGGGCCCCGCAGAGGAGGCCCGCCAGCACGCCCATGGCGACGATCGCGGGCAGGCCGTAGCCAGCAGCGGCGGTCATTCCCATGGCGACCGAGGCAAGCGCCATGATGCCGGCCACCGAGATGTCGATCTCGCGGGCGATGATGAGCAGCGCCATCGGCAAGGCGACGATGGCCTTCTCGGTGAAATTATAGGTGAGGTCGGAGAGCGTGTAGGGGTCGAGGAAATAGGGCGAGGCCCAGCTGTTCAGGCCGAACGTGGCCAGGACGACCAGGAGGAGGAGCCATTCCCAGCGCATGAAGGGACGCTTCCTCGCGGAGTGGACCTCGCGATCCGCCCTGACGTCGGCTGCCAGCTGCTCGATGCTGAGGCTCATGGCCTTGCCTCCTCGAGGATGCGCCGCGGGCTGGAGTGGTCGCCCCTGGCGTTGAGAATGACGGCGATCGTGATGACCAGGCCCGAGATCGCCATCTGCCAGAAGGGCGAAACGCCGACGAGCGGCAGCGCGTTCTTGATGATGCCGAGAAAGAGGGCGCCAAGGACGACGCCTGCCACCGTGCCGACTCCGCCGGAGATCGAGACGCCGCCGATGACGCAGGCGGCGATCACCTGCAATTCGAAGCCCTGGGCCACGTCCGTATAGGCGACCGCAAAGCGCGAGACCCAGAGATAGCCGGCAAGCCCGGCAATGGCGCCCGAGGCCGTGAAGGCCAGGAACTGCATCCAGCCGACATCGATTCCGGCATAGGTTGCAGCGCCAGGGTTGCCGCCGGCAGCGTAGAAATTCCGGCCGGTGACGGAGAGCCTGAGGGCCAGTGCGAAGAGGATGACGCCGACCACGGCCAGCCAGGACAGCACCGTGAGGCCCAGCATCTGCGTGCGGATGAAGCCCAAAAAGGACTCCGACATCTGGTTGGAATTCACCCAGGCACCGCCGGAGGCAACATAGACGGCGCCCCGGTAGACCGAGAGCGTGCCCAGCGTCACGACGATGGAGGGGATCTTGAGCTTCCAGACCAGGACGCCGTTGAAGGCGCCAAGGAGCGCGCCGATCAAGGGGGAGAGGATGACGACCGGCAGAACACCCCATCCTGGGTGCGCCTGGTTCAAGAGGGCCACCAGCATGCCGGTCAGGGCAAGGTTGGCGGCGACCGACAGGTCCACGGCGCGGGTCAGGAGGACCAGCATCTGACCCAGGGCCAGAAGGACGAGGATGGCCGTGTCGTCGAGCAGATCCGCCAGGCTCCTGGGCGTGATGAAGTCCGGGAATTTCAGCGCCACGCCACCTAGAAGGAGGAGGGTTATGACGAAGAGGCCGACATCCCGGTCGATCTTGTGCAGCCGCATGGCGCTGCTTCCTTTATCAGGCATCGGTGGCGGCCCGGATGATGGTCTCGGGCGTGGCGGTGGCGCGCTCGAAAAGGCCGACGGAGCGGCCGCGCCGCATCACGAGGATGCGGTCGGCCATGCCCATGACCTCCGGCAGTTCCGAACTGATCATCAAGATCGCCAGTCCCTGGCGCACCAGGGCACCCATGAAGCGATGCACAGCCGCCTTCGAGCCGACGTCGATGCCCTTGGTGGGCTCGTCCAGGATGAGCACCTTGGGATCGGTCGCCAGCCATTTGGCGATCACCACTTTCTGCTGGTTGCCGCCTGAGAGCTCCTCGACGTTCTGATCGAGGCTGGCCGCCTTGAGCTGCATCGCCTGCGCCAGGATGCTGGCGGTCTTGCGCTCCTTCCGACCGGAGAGAAAACCGGCTTTGGCGTAGTGGCCGAGCCTTGCCAGTGTCACGTTTTGGAAGATCGGCAGCGTCAGGACGGCGCCCTGGCTCTGGCGATCCTCGGGCACGTAGGCGATGCCGGCCTTGATGGCCTGGCCGGGGTGAGCAAAGCGCACCGCCTGGCCATCAAGGAGCAGATGGCCGGCTCCCAGCTGCGAGACGCCGAAGATGGCGCGAGCCATTTCGCTGCGGCCCGAGCCGACAAGGCCGTAGATGCCCAGGATCTCGCCCCGCCTGAGGGTGAAGTCGATGCCTTCGAATTCGGGCAGGCGGGTCAGGCCCTGGGCTTCCAGGACGGGCGGGCCGATCTTGGCTTCCGTCTTGGGAAAGACCTGGCCCACCGGGCGGCCGACCATGAGCGCCACCAGCTCGTCACGGCTCGTCTGGGCGAGACGCCCGGCACCGACGGCGGCCCCGTCGCGAAAGACCGCGTAGCTGTCGGCGATCGCCTCGATCTCGTCGAATTTGTGGCTGATGAAGAGGATGGCGCGCCCCTCGGCGCGCAGGCGGCGGACGATGGCCAGCAGATCCTCGATCTCGCGATGCGAGAGGGCGGCCGTGGGCTCGTCCATGATGACGACCCTGGCATCGACTGAAAGGGCGCGAGCGATCTGCACGAGGTGCTTTTGCGCGACGCTCAGCTGGCGCATCGGCGTTGTCGGATCGAGGTCCGATTCGAGTTCTTTCAGGATCGCCCGCGAGCGGGTGGCCATCAAGGCCCAGTCGACCGCGCCCAGCCTCGTCCTTGGCCGGTCCTCGATGAAGATGTTCTCAGCCACCGTCAGGTCGTCGAAGACCACGGCTTCCTGGTGGATCGCGGTGATGCCGAGGCTGCGGGCATGGGCGGCCGACGTGACGGCGACGGGTTGGCCGCGCAGGCGGATCGTGCCGCCGTCGGGGCGATAGACGCCGGTCAGGATCTTGACCAGCGTCGACTTGCCGGCACCGTTTTCGCCGATCAGAGCGGTGACCTCGCCGGCGCGCAGTTCGAGCGCGCCGTGGGTGAGCGCATGGACGCCGGCAAAGGATTTCGTGACGCTCTCGAGCGTCAGGATCGCTTCCGTCATGGATATACCAAAGGCAGGCGGCGGCCGCATGGGGGCCGGCGCGTCGATCACCGATCATGTCTGTGGGCCGGGGATCGGTCCCCGGCCGGCTGCGGGCGCTTCAGAAGATCTTGGCGAACTCTTCGACGTTCGACTTGTCGTAGGTGAAGGGCTTGGCCATCGCGCCCAGGCCCTTGTCGTCGAAGGCGATCTCGCCGACCCGGCCGACCTTGACGGTCTTGCCCGGGCCCACGGCATCCGGGGTGCGTACCATCTGCACGGCTATCTGCGCCGTCGAGTAGCCGAGATCGATCGGGTTCCAGATGGCGAAGCTCTTGACCGTGCCGGACTTCACATGGCCTTCCAGTTCGGAGGGCAGGCCCAGGCCCGTTATCCAGACCTTGCCCGAGAGGCCCTGGTCCTCGATGGCCTTGGCACCGGCGACGATGCCGATCGTGGTCGGCGAGATGATCCCCTGGATGTCGGGATGCTGCTTCAAGAGCGCCTGGGTCTCGCGATAGGATTTGTCGGCCAGATCGTCGCCATAGGCGATGGTGACGAGATCCAGGCCCTTGAAGCGGTCCTCGGCCAGATCCTTCTTCATCACCCCGATCCAGACATTCTGATTGGTCGAGGTGGGGGTGGCCGAAAGGATGGCGATCTTACCGCTGCCGCCGATGGCATCGGAGATGAGGTTCAAGCAGGCCTCGCCGATCAGGGCATCGGAGGAGGGAGCAAGATGGACGGTGCGCGCATCCTCCGCCACGCCGCTGTCGAACGACATGACCTTGATGCCGCGCGCCTGCGCCTTCTTGAGCGTCGGCGCCACGGCGTCCGGATCATTGGCGGATATGGCGATGGCGTCGACGCGCTGGGCGATCAGCGCGTTCAGCACCTCGATCTGTCCCTCGGCCGTGGTCGTCGTCGGCCCGGTATAGATGATCTCGACGCCGCCCAGTTCCTTGGCCGCTTCGTTAGCACCCTTGTTGGCGGCATCGAAGAAGCCGTTGCCCAGCGACTTCGCGACCAGGCCCAGCTTGACGGGCTTGTCGGCCGCCATGGCGAGGTTCGCGCCGGCCAACGTCGTGCCGGCCATCGTCAATAGGGCGGCGGCCCCGGCCATCAATCTACGTCTTTGCATCTGCTAACTCCCTGATGGGGCCTGTTGGCTCGCCCCTTGAATGATTGTGATTGTCCGGTGCTAGGCCACGAGGCTTGCGTCCCGTTCGCTCTTCGTATTGGCGATGACGACCTCGAGCCCGGCCTTGCGCAGCCGGGTGAGGTCTTCCTCCGTCGCACCCTCATCCGTGATCAGAAGATCGATCTTGGCAAGGGGGGCTACGATCATCGAGGCCCTTTGACCGAGCTTGCTGCTGTCGGCCAGGACAATGATGCGCTCGGCGCGCTCGAAGAGCTTGACCTCGGACTGGGCGATCAGCGGGTCGGCCTCGATCAGCCCGAAGGGATTCAGGCCGTAGCAGCCGGTGAAGAGCTGACCCGCCCAGAAATTGCTCACCACGTCGTTTTCGAAGGGCGAGAGGATGATGCCCTGCTCGCGAAAGACGCGTCCGCCCGGCAGCGTGACCCGGTGGCGGCCCTGGCTCATCAGGCCGGCGGCGATCGGAAAGGAATTCGTCAAGATGTCGAGGTCCTTGTCCTGGAGGAAGTCGACCATCTGCAGCGTTGTCGTGCCATTGTTCAAGATGACGCTGGAGCCGGGCTCGACCAGCGAGGCCGCCATGCGGGCGATCACCCGCTTCTCGCTTGGCGCCTTGCCGCGGCGGAGCGCGAAGGGTGCGCCTGCCAATTGCGTCTGCGGCCGGGGGCGCAAGGCTTCGGCACCACCCCTGACGCGGCGCACCTCGTGCCGCAGGGCCAGGGCGTTGATGTCGCGCCTGACCGTGGCCTCGGAGGCGCCGAGAAGCTCGACGAGGTCGGCGACGCTGGCCACGGCGCGCTCTTCGACGAACTTCAAAATGAGACGGTGGCGCTCGCGTTCGAGCATCGTTGTGCAATCAACCTCGGTCAGCCTGATCCCTATTTCGATCATTTCATGGCAAATCGGCCGGTCTGTCAATCGGTTATGATTGCAGTTGACGAAATATGATCGGAGATGATTGTATCTGCGCAAATCGCCAAAAGGGAGGCCGGCACATGGCAGAGGCGCAACTGCTGCAGAACAAGTGGGACGATGCCAAGGCTGCGAGCCTGAGGCCCGAGGAGTTGCTCCTCTACCGCTCCAACCTCCTGGGCTCCGACAAGCGCATCACCAATTATGGCGGTGGCAATACATCCTCCAAGATCCGCATGCCCGATCCGCTGACGGGCGAGGAAGTGACCGTCCTTTGGGTGAAGGGCTCGGGCGGCGATATCGGCTCGATGAAGCTGGACGGCTTCTCCACGCTCTACATGGACAAGCTCCTCTCACTGCAAAAGCTCTATCGCGGGCCTGAGCAGGAGGACCCGATGGTGGCCCTCTATAACCACTGCACCTTCAATCTGAACCCCCGCGCCACCTCGATCGACACGCCCCTGCATGGCCTGATCGACCGGCCGCATGTCGACCATGTCCATCCCGATGCCGTGATCGCCATTGCGGCCTCGGCCGACAGCAAGGCGCTGACAAGGGAGATCTGGGGCGACGAGATCGGCTGGGTGCCCTGGCGGCGGCCCGGCTTCGAGCTCGGCCTCTGGCTGAAGCGCTTCGTCGAGGAAAACCCCAGGGCCAAGGGCTGCGTGCTCGAGGCGCACGGGCTCTTCACCTGGGGCGACACGCAGAAGGAGTGCTACGAGACCACGATCGGCACGATCAACAAGGCCATCGCCTGGCTGGGGCGTCAGAGCGAGGGCAAGGTCATCTTCGGCGGGGAGCGCGTGGCCGCGGCCAGCCCGGAGAAGCGGGCGGCGGTGGCGGCCGGGCTGATGCCGGCCATTCGCGGCCTGATCTCCAAGGACAAGCCCAAGCTCGGCCATTTCGACGACCAGCCGGCCGTCCTGGAGTTCGTCGGATCGGCGGACCTCGACCGGCTGGCGCCGCTCGGTACCTCCTGCCCGGACCATTTCCTGCGCACCAAGATCCGTCCTTTGGTGCTGCCCTTCGATCCACAGAAGGACGAAGTGGCCGACCTGATCGCCAGGCTGGAGCCGCTGGTCGCCGGCTATCGAGAGGATTACGCGGCCTATTACGCGCGCTGCAAGCATGCCGATTCGCCAGCCATGCGCGATCCCAACCCCGTCGTCTACCTGATCCCCGGCATCGGCATGATCACTTTCGCAGGCGACCGGGCGACGGCCAGGATCTCGGCCGAGTTCTACGTCAACGCCATCAACGTGATGCGCGGTGCCGATACCGTCTCGACCTATCGCGGCCTACCCGAGCAGGAAGCCTTCGACATCGAGTACTGGCTCCTTGAGGAGGCCAAGCTCGCCCGCCTGCCCAGGCAGAAGGCGCTGGCCGGCAAGGTCGCGCTCATCACGGGTGGCGCTGGCGGCATCGGCACGGCGACGGCGCGCCGCCTGATGGGCGAGGGCGCTTGTGCCGTCATCTGTGACATCGACAAGGAGGCCCTGGCCGAAGCGGAGGCTGAACTCGCCCGGGAATTCGGCAAGGACGTCGTGCGCGGCCTTTGGGTCGACGTCACCAAGGAAGAGGCGGTGGCCAGCCTGTTCGCTGAGGCGGCCCGTGCCTTTGGCGGGCTGGACATCTGCGTCTCCAACGCCGGCATCGCCTCGGCGGCGCCGATCGAGGAGACGACGCTGGCGCTCTGGCAGCGCAACATGGACATTCTCTCGACCGGCTATTTCCTCATCAGCCGCGAGGCCTTCAGGCTGATGAAGGCGCAAGGTATTGGCGGCTCGATCGTTTTCGTCGCCTCCAAGAACGCGCTGGTGGCCAGTGCCGGTGCCTCCGCCTATTGCACGGCCAAGGCCTCCGAGGTGCAGCTCGCGCGCTGCCTGGCGCTCGAGGGTGCGCCGCACCAGATCCGCGCCAATGTCGTCAATCCCGATGCCGTCCTGCGCGGCTCGCGCATCTGGAAGGGCGAGTGGGGCACCGCCCGGGCGGCCTCCTACAAGACGGACTCCGACGGCCTCGAAGAAGTCTATCGCGAGCGCAGCCTCCTGAAGCTCTCGGTCTATCCCGAGGACATCGCCGAGGGCATCGCCTTCTTTGCCTCGTCCATCTCCGCGAAGTCGACCGGCAACGTCTTGAACGTCGATGCCGGTCACGCGCCCTCCTTCACACGCTGAACGGAGGAGCAGCATGATCGACCAGAACCGGATCGCCGCGGCCAACGCCCGGCAGGAGGCGGATCTGCGCGCCGATTACGACGCGCTGGCCCACCAGTTGGACCGCCGTGGTGTCAATATCGAGCGCATCACCGAGGCGGTGATGGCCTTCGGCGTGGCCGTGCCCTCCTGGGGCGTCGGCACGGGCGGAACGCGCTTTGCCCGCTTTCCGGGCCCTGGCGAGCCGCGCCACATCTTCGACAAGCTCGAGGATTGCGCCGTCATCCAGGACCTCACGGCCACCACGCCCAGGGTCTCCCTCCATTTCCCCTGGGACCAGGTGGAGGACATGGACGGCCTCTTCGAGAGCGGGCGCGCGCTTGGCCTGGCCTTCGACGCCGTCAACTCCAACACGTTTCAGGATCACCCGGCCGACCCGCGCCACCCGCTCTCTTACAAGTTCGGCAGCCTCTCCCACACCGATCCGGCCGTGCGCCAGCAGGCGGTCGAGCATAATGTCCTTTGCATCGAGCTCGGCCGGAAGGTGGGTGCCAATGCCCTGACCGTCTGGATCGGCGACGGCTCGAACTTCCCGGGCCAGGCTCATTTCGCCCGTGCCTTCGAGCGCTATGTGGAATCGATGCAGGCGGTCCATGGCGACCTGCCGGAGGGCTGGAAGCTCTTTCTCGAGCACAAGATCCACGAGCCGGCCTTCTATTCGACCGTCATCCAGGACTGGGGCAGCTCGCTCATGGCGGCACAGGCGATCGGCCCCGCCGCCCATTGCCTGGTCGATCTCGGCCACCACGCGCCCAACGTGAATATCGAGATGATCGTCGCCAGGCTGGCGGCCGCCGGCCGTCTGGGCGGCTTCCACTTCAACGATTCCAAGTATGGCGACGACGATCTGGACGCGGGCTCGATCGATCCCTTCCGCCTCTTTCTCGTCTTCAACGAGCTGGTCGACGCCGAGCGGCGCGGCCTTGCGGGCTTCGCGCCCGCCTACATGCTGGACCAGTCGCACAACGTCACCGACCCGATCGAGAGCCTGATGACAAGTGCGATCGAGGTGGCGCGCGCCTATGCCCAGGCGCTGATCGTCGATCGCGCCAGCCTGGACCAGCACCAGGAGGCCAACGACGTCATGCTGGCGGCGCAGACCCTGAAGCGCGCCTTCACGACCGACGTGACGCCGATCCTGGCCATGGCGCGAGCGCGCAAGGGTGCTGCCATCGATCCCTTGGCGGTCTACCGGGCCTCCGGCTATCGCCGCCAGGTGGCCGAGATCCGCCCGGCCGCCAAGGGTGGTGGCGGCGGCATCGTCTAGCCCGGCTGATCCGCCATTGCCGCCAGATGCGCGAAGAGCTGGCTCGCGGCAGGTGCCAGGATCGCGTCGCGTTGCCGGCAAAGGAGGAGCTGGCGTCGCGCGAAGCTGTCGCTGAGCGGCGTCAGGCGCAGGCCGAACCTGTGAGCGAATGGCCTTGCCGTCGTCGCCGGCAGAATGGCAAGTCCCACGCCATCGGCCGCCAGTCCGGCCAGGGCCTCCTCGCTGCGCACGCGCAGCCTGACCTTGAGCGGGTGGCCGCGTTGCAGGGCCTGCCGCTCGACGTGCGTCTGCAGTGCCCCGTCGGCCATGCCGACGAAGGGCAAGTCCAAAAGGTCGGCGAAAGCGACCTCCTCTGACTGCAATCGCGGATGCTCGCTGCTGCCCAGCGCGACCAGCCGGTCCGGCGCGAAAGGGAGGGTATCCAGGTCGGCGGTCTCGGTCGTGTCGGCAACGATGCCGATCTCGGCAAAGCCGCCCGCCAGCCCCCGGACGATATCCGGGCTCGACCGTTCCAGCAAAGTGAGGTCGACCAGCGGCCGGGCTGCCAGCCAGGGGCCCAAGTGCTGGGGCACTAAGACGCTGCAAGCCGCCGTGTTCGCCCAAAGCCGGATCGTCGCTCGTTGGCCCTTAGCGTGACCGGAGAGGTCGAGATGCAGTTGCTCCATCTGGGCCAGCACGCCACGCGCATGCCGGGCCAGGTCCAGCCCCGCTGCGGTCGGCACGACGCCGCGATGGTGGCGCTCGAGGAGACGCAGCCTGGCACGCTCCTCCATTTGCCGCAGCCGCTCGCTGGCCGCCGGCAGAGACAGATGGACGAGCGCGGCACCGTGCGTGATGCTGCCAGCCTCGCAGACGGCGCGAAACAGCCGCAGGTCGACGAGATCGAAGCGCATCCTTTCCCCGCAGACGGCTGGCCCTGACATGCCGGGCGCGCTGACTTCATCATAGCCGAAGTCTGGCTTGGGATCATCCGCATTGCGAGCCAGGCGGGCCCGGGCCAGGAACTGGCGCATGGACTATCTTTCCTTGTCGTTGCTCGTCTCCGTCACCTTCGTCGTGGCCGGCATGGTCAAGGGGGTGACCGGCATGGGCTTGCCAACCGTCGCAATGGCCATCCTTGGCAGCCTTGTGGCGCCCAAGGCAGCCGCGACGCTCCTGCTGTTTCCCTCGCTCGTGACCAATCTCTGGCAGATCAGAGGGCCGAAGCTGAGGCCATTGCTTCGCCGCCTGGGCATCATGCTGGCGGCCATCGCTCTTGCGACCTGGCTCTCGGCCGGTTTCCTTCCTGGCCGGAGGCGACGCGCATCGGGCGACCCTGGCGCTGGGCCTGGCCCTGATGCTCTACGCGCTCCTGGCTCTCATTCTGCCGCCGCTCCGGCTACGGCCGGCACTGGAGCCCTGGCTCGGGGCGATCGTGGGCGGCCTCACCGGGGTTGTCACCGGGACCACCGGTGTCTTCGTCATCCCGACCGTGCCCTACCTTCAGGCCCTGGACCTGGAGCGCGATGAGCTCGTCCAGGCGCTGGGCCTGTCCTTCACCGTCTCGACGCTGGCCTTGGGCCTTGGGCCTGGGGCTCTGGAGCCACGGCGCCGTTGCCATGGATTATCTCCTGGCCTCGCTCGCGGCTCTCCTGCCGGCTCTCCTGGGCCAGTTTCTCGGCCAGTGGCTGCGGCATCGCGTCGGCGGCGCGGCCTTTCGTCGTTGGTTCCTGATTGTCCTTTGTCTCCTCGGTGGCGAGATGGTGTTGCGCGGAGTCCTTTGAACCGGCCCTCGCAAGTCCTGGCCCGCATGATCGGGTGTGCTCGAGAACGAGGCGCCTCGCGATCCGCTCAGCCTTAATCGCCAGCAGGCCGGCAGCTTAGGCCGGTCCGATTGGGCCGCCGCGCTATCGAGGTAGCGGCCGAGGCTTATGGGTCCGGCGCGTTCGCCGACCCGCGGAACAATCGGCCCCGCACGCTGCTAGGAACAGGCGGAATATTCGGCCGCGAGGGGGGCATCATGGCACTGGATCTGGTTGTCATCTATGGATCGGTCAGGAGCGACCGGCAGGGCATCCGTTTCGCCCGCTACATGGTCCGAAGGCTGGAGGCGGCCGGCCATCGCGTGCAGTTGCTCGATCCTCTGGAACTGACCCTGCCGCTCCTGGATCGCATGTACAAGGAATATGCCGCCGGCACGGCGCCGGCCGCGCTCGAGAAGATCGCCTCCATCATCAAGCCGGCGGACGGCTTCGTCATCGTCAGCGGCGAATATAATAACGGCATCCCGCCGGCCTTGAAGAACCTGCTCGACCATTTCCTTGAGGAATGGTTCTGGCGACCCTCGGCGATCGCCTGCTACTCGACCGGCAGCTTCGGCGGTGTGCGGGCGGCGATGCAGCTTCGCGCCTGCCTGGCCGAGATGGGCATGCCCAGCATCCCCTCGATCCTGCCGGTGCCGAAGGTCCAGGACGCCTTCGCCATGGACGGCACCCCGGTCGACGCAGCGGCCTGGACGAAGCGAAGCGGCAAGTTTCTCGCCGAATTCGAGTGGTACGTCAGGGCGCTGGCGAGCGAGCGCGCCAAGGGAACGCCCTATTGAGCCGACGGCGCGATCCATATTAATATTCGGCCCCCTTATGATTGGATATTCGGTAAATAAATAAATTGAAGAAAATACCACATATTTTATCATTATTTATGAAGATAAGTCTAAATTTAACTAGGAAGTGAAAATTCGCGCGTCAGGCGCTATGAGTGCTTTATAGGTTGCGTGGCCTGCGGGCGGATATTTGATGTCAAATCTCGATTCATTCACGCTGCTTGTCGCAGTCGTCGTCCTTTATCTCGTCGTCGGCGCCGTGCTCTTGGCGCTGTGGTGGCGAGAGCGCCTGGCCGCCCTGGGCTGGTGGGCGGCGGCCTTCGCCTTGACGGCCATCGGCTTCGTCGTGGTGGCGCAGGGCTATGGCTGGAACAGCTATTTAGAGCGCGTGGCTGGCGTGTTGATATTTATCCTGGCCTTCGCCTGCGCGCTCGCGGCGGCGCAGGTGGTGAGCGGGCACCGGCCGGCCAGGTGGGCTCTCGTGGCTGGCCCGCTGATCTGGCTGCTGCTTACCATGTTCAGCGGGCAGACGAGCTTCGCGACGCACATCGCGATCTCCTCGGCCCTGTTTGGCGCCTATAGCTTGGCCACGGGTGTCGTTCTCTGGCGCTCCGCCGGGGGAACCCGTCTGCCGTTGCGCCTGGCCGCGGCCTGTCTCTGGTTGGCGCACGGCTCCGTCTTTCTTCTTCGGCTGGTTTTCGGTCTCGGCATCGGCTGGACGTCATCGCTGGTCGTCCTCTGGGGCAATTTCCTGATCCTTGAAGCCATTATCTTCGTTAGCGCACTGGCGGTGCTGGTGGCCGGAATGACGATCGAGCAGCGGCATCTCGATCATCGCCGCCTCGCCTACACCGATCCCTTGACCGGGCTGGGCAATCGCCGCGCCTTTGAGCAAATGCTGGACAGGCTGATGCCGTTGCCGCCGGTGGCACCGCCCTGGCCGGTGCTGCTCCTCATCGATCTCGATGGCTTCAAGCAGATCAACGACGCCTTTGGCCATCCCGAGGGCGACAGGTTACTCGTGGCGTTCGCGCGCGCGATCCAACATTGGCTGGACGAGCCGGGCGCGTTCTGGCGTCTAGGCGGCGACGAGTTCGCCATCCTCTTGCAGGGCCGGAGCCTGACCGAGGCACGTGCCACCGCCGAGCGGGTGTGCCAGACGATCAAGGAGGTGAGCTGCAGGCTCGTCGCACCCGGGCAGGGGCTGACCCTGACCGTCGGCCTTGCCCTGGGAGCGCCGGGCATGCGGCGTGTTGATCTCGTGGCCGAGGCGGACGTCCAGCTTTATCGTGGCAAGAACGAGGGGCGGGACAGGGTGATCGGGCCAGCCGCGCCGGATGCGTCGGCGGCCTGAGCGGCTTGCGCTTTGCCCGAATTGCCTGCGCTTTGCCCGAGTTGCTTGCGCTTTGAAAGCCGGCGTGCATCAAGACGCCCCATCCTTCAGCCTTCCTGTCGAGCCTGCCCATGAGCCGTTTTTGGAGTCCGATCGTTCGTGACCTGACACCCTATGTGCCGGGCGAGCAACCGAGGCTCGAGGGTCTCCTCAAGCTCAACACCAACGAAAATCCCTATGGCCCCGGGCCGCACGTGCTGGCCGCCATCAAGGCCGAGGTGGAGGACGGGCTGCGGCTCTATCCCGATCCCACGGCCGAGCGGCTGCGCGCGACGATCGCCGCCTATCACGGTCTGGACGCGGGGAATGTCTTCGTGGGCAATGGCTCGGATGAGGTGCTGGCCCACACCTTCAAGGGTCTCCTGCAGCATGAAGGTCCGCTGCTCTTTCCCGACATCACCTACAGCTTCTATCCCGTCTATTGCGGCCTTTTCGGCATCGCCTATCGGACCGTGCCGCTTGATGCGGCCTTGCAAGTGCAAATCGAGGATTTCGCGCCGGATGCCGGGGCCATCATTTTGCCCAACCCCAATGCGCCGACCGGCAGTGTACTGCCGCGCGAGGCGATCGAGCGGTTGCTGCTGGCCCATCCCCAGGCCGTTATCGTCATCGACGAGGCCTATGTCGATTTCGGCGGTGAGAGCGCCATTCCGCTGATCGCCCGCCATCCCAATCTGCTGGTGGTCCAAACGCTTTCCAAGGCGCGCTCGCTGGCTGGCCTGCGGGTGGGGCTGGCCTTTGGCGATCGGCCGCTGATCGAGGCGCTGGAGCGGGTCAAGGACAGCTTCAACTCCTATCCCCTGGATCGGCTGGCACAGGCCGGCGCCCGGGCGGCCTACGAGGATGTAGCCTGGTTCGAGGACAGCCGGGCCAAGGTCATCGCCAGTCGGCGACGCCTGGAAGTGGGCCTGCTTGCGCTGGGCTTTGAGATGCCGCCCTCGGCCGCCAATTTCGTCTTTGCCCGCCATCCGCGCCATGAGGGTGCCATGCTGGCAGCCGCATTGCGCGCGCGGGCGATCATCGTTCGCCGCTTCGACAAGCCCCGTATCGCCGATTATCTGCGGATCACGGTCGGCACCGATGCCGAGGTCGACCGTCTGCTCGCCGCCCTGGAGGAGATCCTGGCCGAGGCAGGCTGAACCGACCTTGCGGTCGGCGATCGCTGGCGACCCCGGGGCCGGAGGTGCCCTCATCCTTGCGCCGCTGGCTGAGTGGTCTGCCGATTATGCACTTCCTCGCGTGGGGGCGATCGTGCATGCGCTCGGTGACATTCCTGCGTTCGGAGTCCATTCCCTTGCCGCTGCCGCTCCTTGCCCTCGCGATCGCCTCCTTCGGGATCGGCACCAGTGAATTCATCATCATGGGCCTCCTGCCCGACGTCGCCCGCGACCTCGTCGTCACGATTCCGACGGCGGGCCTGCTGGTCACGGGTTATGCAATCGCGGTGACGCTGGGCGCGCCGATTCTGGCCATCCTGACCGCGCGCCTGCCGCCGCGATGGACACTCTTTGCCATGGTGGTGATCTTCGCCATCGGCAATCTCGGCTGCGCCCTGGCGCCCAATTACGGCTTCCTGATGGCGGCGCGCATTGTCACCGCGCTCAGCCATGGCACCTTCTTTGGCGTCGGCGCCGTCGTCGCTGCCGGGCTCGTGCCGCGCCACAAGCGGGCCTCGGCCATCGCCCTCATGTTCGCGGGCCTGACGCTGGCCAACGTGCTGGGCGTGCCGCTCGGCACGGCGCTGGGCCAGGCTTTGGGCTGGCGGGCACCCTTCTTCGGCGTCATCGCGATCGCGATTTTGGCCTTGATCGCGATGTTCCTCTGGCTGCCGCGCACGATCGCGAATAGCGGCGGCAACATCCTGGACGAGTTCAAGGTGCTGACCCGCCCGCAGGTGCTCTTGGCCATGAGCATGAGCGTCCTGGCCTCGATGAGCCTTTTCTCGGTCTTCACCTACATCACGCCGTTGCTCGAGCATGTGAGCGGCGCCTCGCCCGCGGCCGTGACCTGGATCCTCCTCCTCTTCGGCGTCGGCCTGACGCTCGGCAACGTTCTGGGCGGCAGGCTGGCGGACTGGCGGCTCATGCCGTCCCTGCAGCTTCTTTTGGGTCTCGTGACCCTGGCACTCGGCCTGTTGACGCTGACGGCCGGCAATCTGCCGATGGCGGCGGCCACCATCTTCGTCTGGGGCATCCTGGCCTTCGCGCTGGTCTCGCCTATGCAGCTCCGGATCGTCGACAAGGCGGCCGAGGCGCCCAATCTCGCCTCGACCCTCAATCAGGGCGCCTTCAATCTCGGCAACGCCACCGGTGCCTGGCTGGGCGGTGCCGCGATCACCGCTGGCGTCACCTACGACCATCTCCCCTGGATCGGTGCCGTCGTCGCCCTCCTGGCCCTCCTGGTGACGGCCTTTGCCGCGCACAGCGATCGCGGCGCGGCGTCGGGTCCGCACGGCGAGGCCCCCTGCCAGACCGCCTGAAAGTCGGGGCCTGTCTGGCAGGGCGCTCGCACCGTTAATTGCCCTCAGCCGCGCGGATGAGTGCGGCGGCCGCCGCCACCAGTTCGCCATTGCCCTGCGCCGGCCGGCCATCGGGCAGGACGTCGACATCCTCAAGACCGGTCCTTATCGCGTGTCCCTCGGCCAGGGCCCGGCGGTTGACGGCCCATGAGGCGATCCCCTCGCCATGGTGGACCTGCTGCAGGGCGATGCCGGCATCGAGGATGAGCCTCGACATGGCGCGCGCATGCGTGACGGCAGCGCCGATGTCGGTGTCGAGTGGCTCGATCATCACCCGGTGGCATTGCGGCGCCAGGCCGGAGACGATGAAGGCCCTGGCATCGTCCAGGCAGAGATTGCCGGCCTCGATCGCGACGCCGCGCGAAAGGAGGAGCTGGCAGAGCTCGACGATGCCGGCCTCGCCCTGGTTGGCGGTCACCAGGTCCGGCCAGTCCGTCCAGGCGGCGATCCTCGCATGGCGAATGGCGGGATCGGGCTCGATCGTGGCCGACGTGCTCAAGGAGAGCGAAATGCCCGGACAGGCCGCGCGCACGGCCCGGATGGCGGCGGCGCAATGCGCGGCGTCGAAGGTTTCCCTGCCGTCCGGGGCATAGGGATGGAAATGCAGGGATTGCGCGCCGGCGGCCACGGCCGCCTTAGCCTCGCGGGCAATCTCCTCGGGCCGCTTGGGGGTGGCCGGATGGTCGCGATTGCCGTTGAGGGCCGCCTGCAGGAAAGTCCGGGTCGACATGGGGCGTCCTCGCGCTCGTCGGAAGGCGACCGGCTGGCCTCAGCCAAGGCGCCCGGCGATCTCCAGCGCCTGACGCATCAGGTTGGCGGAGGCCTCGGGCGTGCGAAAGGCGCTGTGGGCCGAAAGCGTGACGTTATCGAGCCCGGTCAGCGGATGGCCGGCCGGCAGCGGCTCCAGGGCGAAGACGTCGAGGGCGGCGTGCCCCAGCCGGCCCGATTTCAGAGCCTCGATCATGGCCGCTTCGTCGACGAGGTCGCCGCGCGCGGTGTTGACGAGAATGGCCCCCTCCGGCAGGCGGGCCAGCCGCTCGGCCGAGAGAATGCCGCGCGTGCTGTCATCGAGGAGGAGGTGGAGCGAAAGAAATTGGCTCTGCTCCAAAAGGGTGTCGAGCTCGACGAAGGTGATGCCAGGCTCGGGCCGTGGCGTGCGGCTCCAGACGAGGACGCGCATGCCGATCGCCCGGCAGAGCATGGCCATCTCGCGGCCGATTCCGCCATAGCCCATGAGGCCCACCGTCTTGCCGGCCAGCTCCGGACCTTCGGTCCGCCGCCAGGTGCCGGCCCGCATGGCGCGGTCCATGGCGGCAAGGCCGCGGGCGGCGGCGAACATCAAGGCGAAGGCATGCTCGGCCACGGCCCGGTCGCCATAGCCTTTGATGATGTGGACGGTGATGCCGAGCTCTGCCAACGCCTCGGGATTCATGTAGCTGCGCGCACCAGTGCCGAGGAAAATGACGTGGCGCAGTCCCTGGCAATGCCGCATGACCTCGGTCGGCATGAAGCTGTGGTCGTTCAAGGCGAAGTCGTAGCCGGCGAGGAGACCGGGCAGCGTCTCGGGCTCGACCTGCGCTGCCAGATTGAGGTCGACCTCGATCCCGGCCGGTCGCGGCTGGGCGTCGAGTGTCGCCGCCAAAGCCGGACTCGCATCGATGAACAGACCCTTCACGCGCCACCTCCCTCTTTCGTCATGCGTGCCCTATCGACTGTCACGAAACCCCGCTTGCGCTCAAGCATCAGGCGACGCGGTCGTGACAACTCCCGCTCAAGCAGCGCGAAGCGCGGTAGCGGCAGTCCCGCTCAAGCAGCGCGAAGCGCGGTAGCGGCAGTCATGTCGCCTCTGCCGCCCCCGGCGGCAGAGGCGTGAGCACATGCAGCTTCAGTCCCATCCGGTCAGCCAAATCGAAGCTCGTCTGCTGGTAGTGGACAAGGCCGCGCTCGGGATGGCGAAAGCTGCGCTGGCCGCCTGTCCTGGCGGTGACCTGATGCGCCTGCCAGGCGGCCTTGAAGACGGGACTCTTGCCGCTGAGTTCCTCGACCAGGGCGGTTCGTGCCGGCGCGCCAAGACCGCCCGCTTCCTTCCTGAACTCGGCCACCAGGCGAAAGGCGCGGCTTTCCCAGGGCAGGATGAGGTCGCGCGCCGCCGGATCGAGGAAGACGAAGCGCAGCAGGTTCGGCCGGTCTCCCCGGCCCAGCCACGGTGCCATGAGATCGGCCGCCGGCGCGTTCCAGAGCAGGGCGTCCCAGGACTGGTCGAGCAGGTAGGCCGGTGCGGTTAGGGCGGCCAGGCAGGCGCGCAATGCCGCCTCGTCCGCGTGATCGGCCGTCGGCGGCGCCGGGTCGTGCAGGCCCGCCAGCTCGAAGAGATAGGCCCGCTCGGCCGGGGCCAGCCGCAGGACGCGCGCCAGCCGGTCGAGTGCTGCCGGCGAGACGCCGATCTCGCGGCCCTGCTCGATCCAGGTATACCAGGTGACGCTGAGCCCGGCTGCCTGCGCCACCTCCTCGCGTCGCCAGCCGGGCGTGCGGCTTGGCCGCGTGCCCTGGCCGATCAGCGGCGGCAAGGCGTGGCGGCGGCGGCGGACGAAATCGCCAAGCTCGATCATGGTGGTACTCATACCAGCATAATGACGGAACTTGCTGGCTCCAGCCAAGCGCCTATCGGAGGACGAAGCGAACCCTGAAAGAGGGTCGCCGAAAAGGACGAAGACCAATGAGCAGCAGGACACAGGAAGCCGTTTCCAAAGCGCAATATGGCGGGAGGGCCGAGGCCTATCTCAAGAGTGCCGTCCATCGCGCCGGGCCGGACCTCCAGGCGATGGCGGCGCGGCTGGAAGGCCATCGAACGGCACGCCTGCTGGACCTTGGCTGCGGCGGCGGCCATCTGGCCTTCACCGCAGCCCCGCTCGTCGCCGAGGTGACGGCCTATGATCTGTCGCCGGAGATGGTCGCGGTCGTGGACCGGCATGCGGCCGAGAACGGACTGCACAATATCAAGACGGAGACCGGCGGTGCTGAGCACCTGCCGTTCGAAGATGGCAGCTTCGATATCGTCGCCACCCGCTTCAGCGCGCATCACTGGCGGGATTTCGATGCCGGCATCGCCGAGGCGGCCCGCGTCCTGAAGCCTGGCGGTATCGCTCTCCTGGCCGATACGATTTCGCCCGGCCCGGCCATCCTCGACACGTTCATGCAGAGCATCGAGGTGCTGCGCGACACCAGCCATGTGCGCAACCGCACCCGTGCGGAATGGGAAGCGGTGGTCGAGGCGGCCGGCCTCGTGCCAGGCGCGTTCACGCCCTTTCGCCTGCGGCTCGACTTCGCCAGCTGGACCGAGCGGATGCGCACGCCCACGGAGTTCGTCGTTGCCATGCGCCGGCTGCAAAAGGCTATGGCGGACGAGGTGCGCGCGCATTTCGCCATCGAGGCGGACGGCTCCTTCACCATCGACACGATGCTGCTCGAGGCGGCTAAGCCCGCAGCCTAGTAGGCCGGAAAAGGTCGGTCCGTGCGGCTCCTCGGCGGCCCTCCCCTCGGATGGCCGGTCCGGCGTGGGTTCGAAAATGCAGCGCCACGGCCGCCCCGGTCCAGCCATTGCCTGTAGCTGGCGATGCCCTGGGCTAGGCTCGCGACAAGAGCGTGAGGAAGAAGCCTTCGGCGACCCTCGGCGATCTGATGATCGACGTCTTGCTGCGCGAGCACGGATCGACAGCTTTGCTGTCGATGGGCCGAAAGGCCCCTGGACCCCATGGGGTTGGGTGGGTCGGACAGCGGGTGGCGCATGAGACCGATTGTATAAGGACTATATTCCTTGTACAGTGGGCCCCATGGACTGGACCGATCGCCTCGCCTCCAAGCCGCCACGGCGCCGCTACCCCTTCTGGGCAAGACGCGACCGCAGGCGCACGGCCCAGGCCATGGCGGCCGGACGTAGCGCCCAGGAGATGGCGCTCGTCAATCGCGTCCCGGTCATGGAAGTCGAGAAGCTGCTGCGGGACGAGGAGTTCCAGGAGCTGCTTCGGCATTACAGCGCGGTGGCATCGCTCCCTTATGAGGAGCGCAT
>NZ_FYEH01000022.1 GCF_900187945.1 Arboricoccus pini
TCACCCAGCCATGCGTGAAAATGCAACGGACCCGCCGTGCTCGCCTGCTCAAAATCCGGCGCTTCCTGCCCAAGCTGTAACGACATCAAGCTTCCTCCTTCACATCTAGGTTTCCAAGGGCGGCCCGGGCGCGCCGGACGCGTGGCATAATCTCGGCGGCAAAGCGCTGCAACTCGCGCTCCAGCGGCTGGAATTGCAGCATGAAGGTCTCGATTCCCTCGTGGTGGAACGCCAGAATGCGCGAGGCCACCTCATCGTAGCTGCCAACCAGCCCGGCGGCGGTACCGCCATTGGTGCCGACACGAGGCGACTTGGCCATCGTCTGGGTCATGACGACGGCGGGATCGGTATTGGCCCGCTGGATCGCTCGCAACGGCGCATCCAGAGCCGCCAGCTCCATCAAATGGGCCAGTTCCTCCTCCGCCTCGCGGCGCGTGGGCCGCGCGATCACGAAGGCGGAAAGGCCAAAGCGCACCGGCCGGCCGCGCCGCTCTCGCCTTGCGACGTCGGCGATCAACTGGCGCACATCCGGCAGCGCCTGGCCATTGATGAACCAGACATCGCCCCAACGTGCGACGAGGTCGCGCGCCGGCTCAGACTCGCCGCCCACATAGATGCGTGGCCGCGTCCGCCAAATGTCCTTGGGCCAGAGCTCGTAATCCTCGATCGCGAAGAAGCGACCCTTGAAGGTCAAGCGCTCGCCCTCTGTCAGGCGCGAGACGACCTCGATCCATTCCCGGCCATAGGCGTAGCGCTCGTCGTGCTCGGCAAAGCCGATGCCGGCCTTGGCCAGCTCCGGCCGGTTCCAGGCATTGACGAGGTTGATCGCGAAACGGCCCTCGCTGATCGCCTCGATCTGCAGGGCCATCTTGGCCAAGACGACCGGGTGGAAGAGATAGGGCTTGATGGCGGTGATCAGCTCAATCCGCGACGTCGCTTCGGCCAGGGCGGCAGCCGCGCTCCAGGCTTCGAGCTGGTCCATCTCGCCGTGCGGATTGATCGTATGCTGGGCGATCAGCGTCGTGTCGAAGCCCAGTTCCTCGGCCTGCAGCACCAATCGCCGATTGCGCTGCCATGAGGCATCGTAAGGTTCGCGCGGATCCTGGAAGGCGGCGCGATTGCCATGGACGGGCGCCCAGACGCCAAATCTGATAGGATGGGATGTCAAAGCGGTACGCCAAAAGAGCCCAGTTGCACCTTACCGATCACCTCGTGCACGGCGTCCGTGTTGGGCGGATGGAAGGAACCGGCGCGGACGTCACGATAGAGTCGCTCGAGCTCGCCCCGGCGTGACAACGAGCCGGCACCGGCGATCTTCATGGCGAGATCGACAATCGTCTTGGCCTCCTCGACCGCGTGCTGCTTGCTGGCCAACAGCCGGACCAGCCAGGGCGTTTCCGTCGGCCGCTGATGCCACCAATCCTCCGCCGTCTGGTCGAGCAGCGCCTTCACCGACTCCAGGCGGATCGAGGCCTCGCCCGCACTCCAGGCAGTGTAGGGGTGATGCGCGTAGGTCCGCCCGCCCAAGGCATTGGAAGTGCGCTTCTTCGCCTCAGTGATCGCCACGTCGAAGGCCCGCTTGGCGATGCCGTAATAGACGGCACCCAGAGCCGGCATGACGCTGGAGGCGATGCCGTCGGTGAAATCGTCGACTGGCGGTCCGACGGGCAGCACCCGCACGACATGAGCCGCTTCCGCGATCGCGCCCTCGAGGATCGTATCGTCGCTGCGCGTGGCGCGAACCCCCAACGTGTCCCAGGTCTCCGTGGTGCGATGGCCGGGTGCCTCGCGGCGAATGAAGGCATGGACGATGCGCGGCCGGCCGGGATCGGAATCGTCCAGTCCGTGCACGCCAAGCCAGTCCCAGACTGGCGAGAGGCTGGTGAAGATCTTGCGTCCCTCGAACCGGTACCGCCCGTCCGGTAAGGGCCTGGCCTTCGTGCGCGCGAAGGCCAGGCCCAGATCATTGCCGGGCTCACCGTGGCCGGCGGCGAAAATGCGCCCTGCTGCTGCCTCCTCCAGGATGAAGCGGGCGCTCTGATCCCCCTTGCGCCAGAGATGAAGGGCGGCGCCGACCCAATAGAGATGCATGTTCAGGGCCAGGGCGGTCGAGGGCGCGTGATAAGCGAGGCGCGCCTGCTCGTTGACCAGATCGGGCAGGCTCAGCCCGAGGCCGCCCAACTCGACAGGCACTGTGGCGCGCAGATAGCCCAGGGCCTTCAGCTCGTCGAGATCCTCATGAAAAAAGCTATTGTCGCGATCATAGCGCGGCGCCCGCGCCGCGATCCTGGCGAGAACGCCCTCGTCCAGCACCTGGCGCCGCTTCCCGGCCGGACCGGCCTCTGGGGCAGCCTCGACGACACGGAGCGCCTTGTCGGCTTCTCGACCGGCCACTCCCTTGGGCTTCTCGACGACGATGCTGGGCATGATCCCTCCGGCGCGGACGTTAAGATCGCGGACTGGTATCGACCGTCCATCGTCATAAGATGCGGCGGTTATTAATTCAATAGCCGATCGTATTTGTAGACTATAACCCGTGAGATACCGCGGGCAGCGGATCGGCGGCCTGTCTTGAGGCCGCCGCCGGGGTGCAGGTCACGTCCGGTAGCTGTCAGACCGACGAGCGGACATTGCCGCCATGGCCGCCGCCGCCAAAGACCTGCCGCTCGCCGAACGAGGCCCGTAGAGGCGATGGCTGGGGCTCGATGCCCAAGGCGGGGAAAAGCAGTTCCGCCACGCGATAGGCTTCCTCGAGATGCGGGTAGCCCGAGGCGATGACGGTATCGATGCCCAGCTCTTGATACTCGCGCAGCCGGCGGGCCACGGTCGCTGGCGATCCCACCAGGGCCGTGCCGGCACCGGTGCGAACGAGGCCCACACCCGCCCAGAGATTGGGCGAGACCTCGAGCTTGTCGCGCCTTCCATTATGGAGGGCCACCATGCGCGCTTGGCCCACCGAATCCGAATTGCGGCGGAAATTGTCCTGCGCCGTTGCGATCGTTTCGTCCGAGAGCTTCGAGATCAGCCGGTCGGCATCGCGCCAGGCTTCCTCGTCCGTCTCGCGAACGATGAAATGCAGCCGGATGCCGAAGCTCACCTGACTGCCATGGGCGTCGGCCGCCTTGCGCACGGCGGCGATCTTCTCCGCGACCTGCGCCGGGGGCTCGCCCCAGGTCAGATATTTGTCGATCAGGCCGGCTGAGAAATCGATGGCCGCCTCGGAAGAGCCGCCGAAATAGATGGGCGGCCGGGGCTGCTGCACGGGCGGCAGCTGCAGGCGCGCGTTGAGCGCCTTGATATACTTGCCATCGAGATTCGACTTGCCCGTCTCGATCAGCTCGTTGAATACCTTGAAGAATTCGGCCGCATGGTCGTAGCGCTCGTCGTGCGGCAGGAAGATGCCGTCGCCGCCCAGTTCCTGCGCGCTGCCGCCCACGACGATGTTCAACAGCAAGCGGCCGTTGGAGACCCGATCCAGGGTCGAGGCCAGCCGCGCATAATAGGCCGGCGTCGCCGTGCCGGGACGGATCGCCACAAGAAATTTCAGCTTCTCGGTAAAGGCCGCGAGATTGGCCGCCAGGACGAACGATTCCTCGCAGGCCGCGCCCACCGGGATCAGCACGCCCGAATAGCCCAGCCGGTCGGCCGCCGTGGCGATCTCGCGGAAATAGCCGGGATCGGGCGGCCGGCTCAACTCGTCGGAGCCCAGATAGGCGCCGTCGCCGGAGCTTGGAATGAACCAGAGAAAATCCAAAGGCTTTGCCGCCTGGACCACGATGATACTCCTTTAGAACCTTGGCCGCGTTGTCAGTCCGCCTATGGAGGAACGGGCGAGCTGCGCGGAAATTCGGATGCCGGCGGCCGGCCGGTCAGATAGCGCCATGCCGTGGCGGCACATTGCCGTTCAGCCAGTAATCGCCAATGAACTTATACTTCCACCGCACGGGATCATGCACGGAATGGGTCCGGGCGTTGCGCCAGAAGCGATCCAGATCATACTCCGCCAGCGTGGCACTCGATCCGCCAAGCTCGATGATCCGCGATGAGGCCAGGAGGGCCGTCTCCGTCGAGGCGGCCTTGGCCTCGGCGACGGCGATCGAGGCTTCGGCCACGTTTCGCGCCTGCGGTCCAGCCGCCGACTGATCGACCAGGCGCCCTGCCCGCTCCAAGAGCAAGGCCGCAGCGTCGACGCGGACCTTCGTCTCGCCGGCCAGGGCCAGCAGATAGGGATCGTCGGCCGCCCGATCAACGCCGGCATCGCGCCAGGGCCGCGCGCGGTGGCGCACGTAATCGACCATGGCGGCCAGCGAGCCTTCCGCCATGCCCTGCTGGACCGCCGCGTGCATCAATTGGGCATAGGGGCCCATCGCCGTCGGTCGCTCGAAGAGGGCCTGGAAATCCAGAACGCCAAAGGGATGGACCTGCACGTCCTCGAGGACCGTCGTGCCCGACCCGGTCACGCGCTGGCCAAAGCCGCTCCAATCGTCCTTGAGCGTGATTCCCGGCGTCTTTGGCGGCACGAACGCCAGGAGGGTCCGGCCGGTCTCGTCATTGGCGATGACGCCGATCCAGTGGGCGAACAGCACGCCGGTTGAATAGAATTTGCGGCCGTTCAGCCTGTAGCCGTCGTCCTGGCGAACGAAGCGGGTGGCAAAGTCGTGCGCCGTCTTGGTCCCCCGCTCGGAGAGCGCGTTGAAAAAGCGTTCTCCCGCGAGGACGCGATCGAAGAAGAACCGCTTTTGCGCCTCCGTTCCCAAGAGCCGCAGGGCTTCGAGCAGAAAGAAATGATTTTGCGGGATCTGGCCGATCGAGCCGTCGGCGGCGCTCAAGAGCGCGATGACCCGTGCCACGGTGGAAAGCTTGACGCCGGCACCGCCATAGGCCTTGGGCACGGTGATCGCGAAAAGCCCGGCGTCGGAGATCTTATCGAGCTCCTCCCTGGGCAGGATCCGCTCCTGGTCGCGGCGCGCGGCGCCGCTTGCCAGTTCTGCCGCCAGTTCTGCCGCGACGGCCAGCGCCTCCGCATCGTCTCGCAGGATGCGCGCCTGCCCTTGGCGCCGCTCGGGCGGGCGGAAATCGTCGGAGAGGCGATCAATGTCAACCATGCTCGTTCAGCTCCAGGCGTGACGCGGCGGGGCGACACCGTTCAAAAGGTGATTGCCGATATGGAAATATTTCCAGCGAACCGGATCATGCAGCGTATGGGTGCGCGCATTGCGCCAGTAGCGATCGAGATTGTAGCGGGCCAGCGTCGAGCGCGTGCCGGCCAGCTCGTGCAGCTTGTCGCCGGCCTCGATGGCAAGCTCGGTCGTCAGGATCTTGGCCTCGGCGACGCGGATCGTGGCGTTGGCCACCGCCCCGGCATCGGGGCCGTCGAGGATGGCGTCGATCGCCAGGCCGGCACTCTCCAGCATGGCTTCAGCCGCGTGCAGCTTGATCATCAGCTGGCCGACGTCGCGAAGGATGAAGAGATCCTCGCCAGCCGTGGCCTTGCCGCTGTCGAGCCAGGGCCGGCTCGTCTCCTTGACGAACTGGATCGTCGCCTCGATCGCCCCGCGCGCGATGCCGGCATCGACGGCTGCCTGGATGATCTGCGAGACCGCACCGTTGGCGTTCGGCACATCCACCCCCCGCCAGACCGGCACGACGTCGTCGGCCGCGACGGGAACACCCTCCAGCTTGACGCTGCCGCTTGCCGTGATGCGTTGGCCAAAGCCCGACCAGTCATCGGTGATCGTCAGCCCCGGCGCGCCGCGTGGCACGACCGCGAGATTCAAGCGGCCCTCGTCGTCCATGGCGCCCACATGATGGAAATGCGCGAACAAGGCGCCCGTGCAGTAGAATTTCTCGCCATCGAGGACATAGTTCTCGCCGGCCGGCCGGAGTCGCGTCTGAAACTCGGCAACCGTCCGGCTTTGTGCCTCTGAAAAGGCATTGCCCAGGCGATAGCCCTCCAGGATGCGTCCGAACCAGCGCTGCTTTTGCGCCTCGCTGCCAAAGACCCTGAGGACGTCCACGAAGGCCAGGTGATTTTGTGGAATCTGGCCAATCGACGGGTCGGCCGCCGAAATGATGGCGATGACCTTGGCCAGCGTGGCGAACGAGACCCCTGCCCCGCCATAGGCCTTTGGCACCGACATGGCCCAAAGGCCGGAGCCGGAAAAGCGGTCGAGTTCCGCCGCCGGCAGACGGCGCTCGCGATCACGCAGCGCCGCATCCTGGGCAAAATCCTCTGCCAGTTCCCGGGCGACCCGGATCGCCTCCTCGTCGGAGCTTATGCGCTTGGCGCGGGGATGAAGGTCGAAGGTGACGGTGGAAGGCGCTCCCATCAGGCAGGCTCCTCAGCTTTCCTTGATTGGCGGCTTTCTCTCGACGATGCCGCCATTTCCGCCCGTGCCAGCCCTGCTGGATGAGGCGCGTCCAGGCGATCTCGACCGAAGAGCTTTCGCCGCAACGTGCCCTCGGCATAGCTTTTCTTATAAAGACCCCGCCGCTGCAACTCGGGCACCGCATGCTCGATAAAATCGCGAAAGCTGCCGGGCAAGACGGCATAGCTCAGGTTGAACCCGTCTATGTCGGTCTCCTCGGCCCAGCTCTCCAGGGAATCCGCGACCTCGCCCGGGCCGCCGACGGAGAGGGGGCTGAGCCCGCCAATCCCGCACCAGGAGGCGATCTCGCCGATCGTCCAGACCTTGTTTGGATCAGCGCTGCTCATGGCCTCGACAGCCGTTCGGATGCCGTTGCTCTCGATATGCCGGAAGGGCTCATCCAGGCCGTAGCGCGACAGGTCATGGCCGATCCAGCCCGACATCAGGGCAAGTGCACCCGAGGCGGAGGCATGGGCGCGATAGGCGTTCAGGCGCTCTTGCGCCGTCGCGAGGTCGCGGGCCGCGATGACCGTATGCTCCGCCAGGATGCGGATACCGTAGGGATCGAGCCCTGCTGCCCGCCTGGCATCGCGGATCAGGCTCACCGAGCGCTTGAGCACCGTCTTGGAGGGTGCGCCGACAAAGACGCATTCCGCGTGACGGGCGGCAAAGCGCCGGCCGCGCTCGGAGGCCCCGGCCTGGAACAAAAGCGGCGTGCGCTGCGGCGACGGCTCGCTGAGATGAATGCCCGGAACCTCGAAGAAACGGCCGGCATGATGGATCGGATGAACCTTGGCGGGATCGGCATAGACGCCGGCCTTGGTATCGTCGCGGACGGCGTCATCCTCCCAGGAGGCTTCCCAGAGCTTGTAGCAGACGCTGGCGAACTCCTCGGCCAGTTCATAGCGGGCATCGTGATCGAGCTGCGTGCGGCCGAAATTGCGGGCGGCACTGGCAAGGCTGGAGGTGACGATGTTCCAGCCGATCCGCCCGTCCGTCAGGTGGTCGAGCGTGGTGATGCGGCGCGCGAAGGGTACGGGATGGTCGTAGGAGACGGAGGCGGTGACGCCAAAGCCCAGATGTTCGGTCGTGACCGCCATGGCGCTCACAAGCGGGAACGGATCGTTGATCGGCACATGGATCGCCTGTTGCAGCGCCGTGTCGGCATTGCCGCCGAAGACATCGCTCACACCCAGGGAATCGGCGATGAAGAGGGCATCGAAGAGGCCTTCCTCCAGGAGTCGCGCCAGGCCCGTCCAATGGGCCAGCCGCTTGTAATCCCGGCCATGATCGTCGGGATGGGTCCAAAGCCCGGGCGAGAGATGGCTGGGCGTGTTCATGACGAACGCGTTGAAGAGCAAGGGAGTTCTCATGGGGTGCCTCCGGCCAGCCTTCGACCACCGAACGTGAAGGCCAGTGCTAGGAAAATCACCATGCCGGTCGCCAGTTGCTGCCAGTAGAAATTCCAGCCGATCAGCAGGAGGCCGTTGGCCGCGACCGAGATCAGGATAACGCCAAGGAGCGTGCCCTGCACGTTGGCCACATGGCTGCGACTCAAGGTCGTGCCGATGAAGGTGGCGCCGATCGCGTTGAGAAGAAAGGCATTGCCGGCGAAGGGGACATAGACGCTGACCCCCGCTGTCAAGAGGACCCCGGCGATGCCGCAGATCACACCCGCCAGGACATAGACAAGCGCGATGTCGCGATCGACGGGCAGGCCCGAATACCAGGCAACGTTGACCTGCATGCCGGAGGCCGTCAGTCGACGGCCGAAGCTGGAGCGCGACAACAGCAGCGCCATGGCCAGTGCCAGGATGACGACCAGCCAGATCCGCAGATGGACACCGAGGATCAGGCCATGGCCGAGGAATTGAAAGGCGGGCGGCAGCGAGGCGGCCGTGACATAGATCGGGTTGCCGCCATCGGCCAGGAGCTGCTGCAGGCTATGGCCGATGAACAGCGTGCCCAGCGTCGCAAGGAAGGGTGAAATCTTGAGGCGGGTGATGAGCAGCGCGTTGAAGCCGCCGGTCGCAGCCGCGGCAGCCAGGCCAGCGAGAACGGCGATCGTTACGCCCAGATTGACGCGCAGAGCCGCCACGAAGGCCAGCCCCGCCATGTCGATGGCGGTGCCGATCGAGAGATCGATGCCGCCCGTGCGGACGACCAGCGTCATGGCGAAGGCGGCGATCGCCAGGAGGGCCACGTTGTTGACCAGGACGCTCGCAAGGTTGGGGACGGAAAGAAAGCCTTGGGCGTTCCAGCCGAAAAAGGCGAAGGCCAGGACGGTCACGACGGTGATGCCATGGCGGAGAATCAGGTTGGTCATCGACGCGCTCCCGGCCCCAGCTTGCGCGTCGTGGCGACGACCACGAGAATGAGGAAGCCCTGGATGCCGTTGGCCCAGTAGCTGGAGATGGCCAGCAGCTGAAAGCCGTTGACCAGGAAGCCGACGAAAAGCGCGCTGAGCAGCGTGCCGCCGATGGTCGGTCGCAGGCGGCTCGAAAAGACCGTGCCCAGGAACGTCGTGACGATGAGCGGCAGCAGCATCTCGTCGGAGCCCGGCGTCGCGGCGCTCGTGAAGGCCACGGCCAGCACGGCGGCAACGGCCGCCAGCAGACCCGCCAGCACATAGCTGAGCGCCAGATAGAAGCGCACGCGCAGGCCGGCCGCGCGCGCCGCCGCCGGGTTGCCGCCCACACCATAGAGGCGCAGGCCCAAAGGCGTGCCGTGAAGCAGAAGAGCCAGAATGGCGGCCAGGACCAACAGCGCCCATGCCATGACCGGGAAATCGAGCGGCCCCTGGCCCGCCAACCAGTCGAGGAAGGGCGAGGACGCCGGAACCGTCAGGTTCTCCGTCAGCACGAGCTCGGCCCCGGCGCAGACACTCATTGTCGCCAAGGTCGCCAAGAGAGGCAGGATGCCGATGACGGTCACGGCCAAGGCGTTCAGGAGACCCACGCCCAGCCCCGCCAGCAGCGTCAGCCCGAGGGCGGGAAGATCGCCCCAGCCAGCCGTCAGCAGGCTGGCGTAGAGAGCGGCACTCAGGCCGAGATTGGCGGCCAGCGAAAGATCGATGCCGCCTTTGACGAGGTCGCGGCCGCCCGCCGCCACGACCAACGTCAGGGCGAAACCCAGCGTGCCGACGATCGAGGCCTGCGCCAGCACGAGGCCGATATTGCCGGGCGAGAGCAGAAGCGGCGCCCGCCAGGCGAGCAGGGCCAGGATGAAGATGATGGCGATGAGCGAGCCGCTGCGCCACACGAGGCCGGTAACGGGCTGGCTCGGGCCGAGCCCGCCCAGCGCCGCCGCCGTTGGTCGCAGGCGCGAGCTAATGGACGACATGGGCAATCTCGGACTGTCCGGTCAGGATGACATCGAGGAGGGCTGCCGGCGACGTGGTGGCGGCGGGAATAGAGGAAGCCGTCCGGCCGCGATACATGACGAGAATGCGGTGGGTGATGCCGACCAGTTCGTCCAGGTCGTTGGAGAGGACGAGAATGGCCGCGCCATCGCGTGCCAGCCTTTGGACGAGCTCGTAGATCTCGATCTTGGCCGCCACGTCGACGCCGAGCGTCGGCTCGTCCAGGATATAGAGCGGCGCAGCGCGCGTAAGCCACTTGGCCAGCACGACCTTTTGCTGGTTGCCGCCGCTCAAGGAAGCGACGACCGCATCCGGCCCTTCGGCCTTGATGGCCAATTCGCTGATCATCCGCGTGGCGACCTCGCGCTCCAGGCGTGGCCGAAGGAGCCCGCGCCAGCTGAAGCGGGCGAGATTTGCCAGCGTCATGTTGGCAGCGATGCTCATCTCGAGGATCGCACCTTGGTGGCGGCGATCCTCGGGCACGAACGCCACGCCCTGTGCCGCCGCCTCGCGGGGGCTGCGCGCGCGGAAGGGACGATCCTCGATCGAGACCTCGCCGCTGGTGATGCGATCGAGCCCGAAGAGGCTGCGCAGGAGTTCCTTGGCACCCGATCCCTGCAGGCCCGTCAGGCCCAAGACTTCGCCCGCATGCAAGGTGAAGGTGACGTCCTGGAAGTTCCTGCCGTCGCCAAGGGCGCGGGCGGAAAGGACGGGGCGGCCCTTGCTTGCGACCCGGGCGGGGAACATCTCGTTCAGGTCGCGCGCGACCATGAGGGAGGCGATCTCGCGCGAGGAGGTATGGCGGGGATCGACGGTCGCCACCGTCTGGCCGTTGCGCAGGACGGTGACGCGATCGCAAAGTGCCTCGATCTCGCTCAAGTAATGCGAGATGTAGACGACCGTCATGCCGCCCGCGCGCAGCCGGTTCAAGGCCTCGAAGAGATGGTCGATCTCGGCCCGGACCAGTGCCGCGGTCGGCTCGTCGAGGACTAGGACCTGCGGCTCCTGCAAGAGCGCGCGAACGATCTGGACGATCTGCTGCTCGCCCGTCGAAAGCTCGGCGATCAGGCGATTGCCCGGCAGTACGCGGCCGAAATAGCGCTGCATCAGGGCCTGGGCCGAGGCTTGCATCCGCCGCCGCGCGAGGAAGGGGCCCAGGCGAACCTCATGGCCAAGGAACAGGGCCTCCGCCACCGTGAAATCCGGCACGAGCATTCGTTCCTGGTGAATGAAATGAATGCCCGCCGCCTCGACGTCGCGCGGCCGGGCGTCGGCCAGATCTCGCCCGCCGATATGGATCTGGCCGGCATCGGCCTGAACGAGACCGGCCAGGATCTTGATCATGGTCGACTTGCCGGCACCGTTCTGGCCGACCAGGCCGTGAATTTCACCCTTGCGAACGAGAAGCTTTGCCCCTGCCAGCGCCTGAACACCGCCAAAGCGTTTGGTAAGGCCACTCAGAGACAGATAGGCGTCCTCGTCCGGCGCAAGGGCGGTCTCGGGTCTGCTCATGCGCCTCAGGTCGCCTGCCCGACCTGCCGCTGGACCTCGGCCGCGTTCTTCTTGTTCGCGATCACCGCCGGCAGGAAAGTCTGGCTCGGCAAGGTCTGGCCGGCCAGATAGCGGGCGACGTTCTGAACGGCCGCCGTGCCGATGAGCGATGGTTGCTGGACCGCCACGGCACCCGCTGGCGCCTTCGGATCCTTGACGAGGGAGAGGACCTCGGGCGTGCCGTCGACGCCGTAGGTCAGGATCTCGGTGCGGCCGGCGGCGATCAGGGCCTGGGTGGCGCCCAGCTGCGGAATGTCCCAGGCGGACCAGATGGCCGAGATCGAGCCCTTCTCGGGATATTTGCTCAAGAGCGCTGTGATCTGCGCGTAGGAATCCTGGACCGTATTGGGGATGACGTCGCGCAGCTCGGGCTGCACGATCTTCACGTCCGGATAGTATTTGAGGACCTGGAGCAGCTCCTGGTAGCGGATCTCGCAGACGGGAACGCCGGCAAAACCGTTGAAGACGACGAGATTGCCCTTGCCGCCAATGTCGGAGACGAGCTGAAGGGCCAACTGCGCGCCCAAGGAGAAATTGTCCGACGTCGTGTTGTTGATGCTGTTCGTCGAGGGTACGTCGATGGTGAAGACCGGGATGCCCGCCGCCCGCAACCGCTTCAACTGATTGTCGAAGACGGGCAATGTCCCAAGCTGCTGGATCACGGCGTCCGGCTTTTGCGTCAAAAGCGTCTGCAACTGCGCCACGAGCTGCTTGTCGTTGCGCCCGGCATCGAGCCCGATCGGTGTGCCGCCCAGCCTTTCGACCTCGGCGATCTGGGCCTGATAGGACTTGAGGTCGAAGAAATGATCGGTGCCGACGACGCTGATGGCGATCCGCTTGCCGGCGAGCGACGGCACATCATCGCTGCCGCTTTGGGCAAAACTAGGCTTGGCCAGGACCAGGCCGGAAGCCAGCCCCAAACCGACGCCCAAGAGCCCTCGCCGCCCGATGCGTCCCCCTTCGAATGCCGCCATTTCTCTACCCTTCTTCCCGCCAGACCATCGCGTTTGCGCCAATGCCCATATTCCCTATTGTAGCGATAATCAATATAGACTTAGAGCTATCGAGGTCGGGGCATAGGCAGCTCGAACAGCTTCAGGAGAGATGGGGCAATGAGCGAATTAGGCGGTCGCGACGGGCGCGACCGGGCAGCCGGCTATCTTGTCGCCCGCTATGGCGAGGCGGCCAGGGAAATGCTGCCGGCCTCGAACGACGTGATCGCGTGTCTGTTCGCCCATCGCTCGGTGCGCGCCTTTCGTCCCAACCCGGTGCCGGACGATGTCCTGACAACGCTCGTGGCGGCCGCCCAGTCCGCGCCTACCTCCTCCAATCTGCAGGCCTGGAGCGTGGTGGCGGTCGGGGATGAGGATCGCAAGGCCAGGCTGGCGGCACTGGCCGGCCATCAAAACCATGTCCGCGAGGCGCCTCTCTTCCTGGTCTGGCTGGCCGATCTCGCGCGCGCCGCGCGGATAGGCGAGGCGGAAGGCCGGCCCGTGGATGCCACGGCCTATCTCGAGACGACGCTGCTTGCCGTGATCGATGCGGCGCTGGCGGCGCAGAACGCCGTGGTCGCGGCGGAATCGCTGGGTCTGGGCTCCGTCTATATTGGCGGCATCCGCAATGATCCCGCGGCCGTCGCGGCCGAACTGGGCCTGCCGCCTATGGTCTTCCCGGTGGTGGGCCTGGCCCTCGGCTATCCGGACCCCGCGCGGCCGGCAGCGATCAAGCCGCGCCTGCCGCAACATGCCGTCCTGCACCGCGAGCGCTATGACCACGAGGCGGACGCCGGACTGGCGGACTATGAGGACAGGCTGCGCGCCTTCCAGCGCGGCCAGGGCATGGCCGAGGGCGCGTGGCGCGCCCAGGTGGCGGCCAGGTTGGCGGGACCGCAGTCGATGGCGGGCCGGCACCTCCTGCGGGCGGCGTTCGAGCGGCTGGGTTTCGCGCTCCGCTGAACGCCCGCCAGGGCGCCTCAGGCCCGGGCCAGGCGTCAGGGAGTCCAGTCACGCCTCGGCGGCGTCGGGCTCCCGCACCCGGACGGCGCGCGCGGCCTCGCGTCGTTTCACGTCCTCGATGTCGCGATAGCTTGCGCCTGGATGGGGTGCTTTCAGTCTGGGCCCGTCGCCGAAGAGTTTCTCGCGCAGCGTGCCCGGCCGGTAGGCGGTGGGGTAGACGCCGCGCCGTTGCAGCTCGGGTACGAGGTGGCCGACAATGTCCTCGAAGGTCTCGGGCGTCACGGCATAGGCAAGGTTGAAGCCGTCGACGTCGGTCTCCTCGACCCAGGCCTGGAGCTCGTCGGCCACGGTTTGCGCCGAGCCCACCATGAAAGGCCCCATGCCGCCAATGCCGCCCCACTCGGCCAGGTCCTTGATCGTGAAGCGCTCGTCCTCCCCCTTCTCGGAGAAGCTCTCGATGGTCGAGCGGATGGCGTTGGTCTCGATGTTCGGCACGGGGTCGTCCGCACGGAACTGGCCAAAATCGACGCCCGTCCAGCCCGACATGAAGACGAGGGCGCCGTCATAGGAGGCGTAGGAGAAATAGTCCTTGAACTTCGCCTGCGCCTTGGCGTCCGTCTCGTCGACGATCAGGGTCTGGAGCGTGTAGATCCTGAGCTTGCGCGGGTCGCGGCCGGCACGGGCCGCGCGCGCGCGGATGTCGGCGACGAAGCTCTTCAAGCTGCTCTTGGTCAAGGCCGCGACGAAGATGCATTCCGCGTGCTCGGCAGCAAAGCTGCGGCCGGGGCCGGATGCCCCCGCCTGGTAGAGGACCGGCGTGCGCTGCGGCGAGGGCTCGGACAGGTGATAGCCCGGCACCTCGAAATAGCGGCCCTTATGGCCGATCTCGTGCACCTTTTTGGGATCGGTGAAGACACGGCGCACGCGATCGCGCACGACGGCGTCATCCTCCCAGGACCCTTCCAGCAGTTTGTAGATGACCTCCAGATATTCGCGCGCCACCTCGTAGCGGTTGTCGTGCCGGCGGAGCCCGCCCTGGCCGACATTCTTGGCTCCGCTCTCCAGATAGG
Organism: Arboricoccus pini; assembly: GCF_900187945.1. Classification (GTDB taxonomy): domain Bacteria; phylum Pseudomonadota; class Alphaproteobacteria; order Geminicoccales; family Geminicoccaceae; genus Arboricoccus; species Arboricoccus pini. Next base: position 14,306 of record NZ_FYEH01000022.1, read on the forward strand.
AGGTGACGATGTTCCAGCCGACCCGGCCCTTGGTGTGGTGGTCGGCCGTGGAAAGGCGGCGCGCGAACGTATAGGGGTGCTCAAAGGAGGTCGACGCGGTGATGCCGATGCCCAGATGCTCGGTCGCGAGCGCGATCGGTGCCGCCAGTTGCAAGGGATCGTTGACCGGAATTTGCGCCGCCTGCTGGATGGCGTGGTAATTACTGCCCTTATAGACATCGTAATAGCCGATCACGTCGGCGATGAAGATGCCGTCAAAGATGCCCCGCTCCAGCGTGCGCGCCAGACCCTGCCAATAGTCCAGGTCCTTGTATGTCCAGGACCGGTCGCGCGGATGCGCCCACAGCCCCGGCGACTGGTGACCCACGCAGTTCATGTCGAACGCGTTGAAATGAATCTGTCGGGACATGAAACCCTCCACATAACCGCCGGGACTCATCCCGGACCGAACGATCAAGGAAAATTCCTATAAGTCTATTATTTTGGTAGTCTATAAGTGAAAATCCAGCCTGTCCACCCCGGCATCTTGTCAACGTCTTTTCCCGGACACCGAAGACAGGACGGCCTGGAACGGCGAAGCCCGCGGGTTATGTTCCAGACAAAGGCGCGAAAGGCGTCGCGGGGCCAGGCGCGGGAGCAAGGATGACGCAATTCGATCTTGGTCGGCACCGGCGGCCGGTCTCGACGGGCTCGCCCGAGGCCCAAGCCTGGTTCGATGTCGGGCTCAACTGGTGCTACGCCTTCAATCACGAGGAGGGCCTCTCCGCCTTCGAGCGGGCGATCGACTACGATGCGGATTGCGCCATGGCCTATTGGGGCGTCGCCTATGCGGTCGGCCCCTTCTACAACCTGACATGGCAGGAGATGGGCGAGGCGGAAGCCCGCCAGGCGACGGAGCGCGGCTACGCGGCCCTGCAGCTTGCCCGCCGCAAGGCAAATAATGCGGCTGAGAGCGGAAGCGCGAACACCCTTGAGCGAGCTCTGATCGAAGCGCTCGGCCGCCGCTTCCAGGCGGCCGAATGTCCCTCGCCCCTGGTCTTCGCGCAGTGGGACGACGCCTATGCGGCGGCCATGCGCGGCGTCCATGCCGACTTTCCCCACGACCATGACGTGACAGCACTCTTCGTCGAAGCCTTGATGATGCGCACCGTCCGGCGCCTCTGGGATCTGAAGACCGGCCTGCCCGCCGCCAACTCCGACGTAGTGGAAGCGCTGGGTGTCTGCGAGCGGGCGATCGCCAGCGCCGACGCGGCGGGCCGGGACCCGCATCCGGCCCTCGTCCATCTGCATATCCACCTGCTCGAAATGTCGACCATGCCGGAGCGGGCACGACGCTCGGCGGACGTTCTGGGCAGGCTTTGCCCGGATGGCGGCCACATGAACCACATGCCCGGCCACATCCACGTCCTTTGTGGCCAGTACGAGAAGGCCAAGCAGGCGAGCCTCGCGGCCATCGCCGCCAATGAACGCTATCGGGCGCAGTCGACGGCTGCCATCTATTATCTATTGAGCTGCTGCCACGACCTCCATCTCTTGATGTTCACCTGCATGTTCTTGGGCCAACTGGCACCGGCGAGAGACGCGGCGGACGGCATACGCCGCCTCATCTCAAGGGCAATCATCGCCCTGCCCGGTCGGCCGAAATTCACCCAGACCGTGGAGGGCTACCATGCCATGAAGTCCCACGTCCTGGTCCGCTTCGGCCGCTGGCAGGAAATCATCGACGAGCCGATGGTCGAGGAACCGGAACTTTATGTGCTCACGACCGCCATGCAGCATTATTCCAAGGGCGTCGCCCACGCGGCGCTGCAAGATTTCGCCAAGGCCGAGGAAGAGCGGCGTCTCTTTCACCGCCACATGGCTGGCATCCCGCCGACGAGGCGCTTTTTGAGCAACCCCACGACCGCCTCGCTGGCGGTCGGCGCCGCGCTTCTGGACGGGGAAATCGCCTATCACCGGGGGCGACACGAGCTGGCCTTCGACCATCTCCGCCGCGCGGTCGAGCTGGACGACAATCTTTCCTACACCGAACCCTGGGCCTGGATGCACCCCCCACGCCATGCGCTGGCGGCGTTGCTACTGGACCGGGGGCATCTGGCCGAGGCCGAGCAGGTCTATCGCGACGATCTCGGCATGAGCGGCCGAGTGCAGCGTTGCGCGCAGCATCCGGAAAATATCTGGGCGCTGCATGGCCTGGTCGAATGCCTGAGCCGGCAAGGCGAGGTGTTGGAGCGGGCCCACCTCCAGGTCCGGCTGGACGAGGCGATGGCCAAGGCCGACGTCCGCATCACGTCCTCATGCCTGTGCCGTCCGGTTGAAGCACCCGACTGCTGCCACTGAGCAACGCTCTCCGGCAACGCCAAAAAGACAAAGGCGGCCCGAAGCGCCGGTCGGCCGCCGGCTGTGCATGGAGGCCATGGCATGCCATGGGGCAGCGAGCGAGAAATTGATGCCGGCATGCGCTGACGTTCGGCGGATAGCCAGTCGACAACGTCAAACCCTATTAATATAATAATGTTTGTGTAATCTTTGACGGAGATCGTGCTCATGCCTGGCCTAAGCCGCAGGTCCCTCCTCATGACCGGCAGCGTCCTCGCATCCGGATCGTTGCTGGCGCGTAAGGCGCGCGCGGCCGCGGCTCCCTTGCGGATCGGCTACCAGAAGGTGGGCCTCCTCGTCGTCGCCAGGCAACAGCGACTGATCGAGAAGCGCGTGGCCGCCAAGGGTGTGGAGGTGAGCTGGTCGGAGTTTCCAGCCGGGCCGCCGCTCATGGAAGCGCTCAATGCCGGCAGCATCGATTTCGGCTATGTGGGTGACACGCCGCCGATCTTCGCGCAGGCGGCCGGCATCCCGTTCGTCTACGTGGCGGCCATTCCGCCGAGCCCGAAGGCCGAGGCGATCATCGTCAAGGAGTCCTCGCCGATCCGCTCCCTGCAGGACCTTAAGGGGCGGCGGCTCGGCTTCACCAAGGCTTCCAGCTCGCATAACCTCACGGTTGCGGCGCTGGACAAAGCGGGCATCGACTATAGCGACATCACGCCCGTCTATCTGGCACCGGCCGATGCCGCCGCCGCCTTTGCCAGCGATGCGATCGATGCCTGGACGATCTGGGACCCCTTCCTCGCGGTAGGCGAGAAAGCCTCGCCGACGCGCCGGATCGTAAGCTCGGGCGAGCTCTTGCAGGCCTATCCCTATCTCCTGGCCAGCCGCAACTTTGCGAGCGAGCATGCGGACCTCTTGAACGATACGCTGGCAGCACTCAAGGAAGCCGCCGCCTGGGCGGACTCGCATCGAGGCGAGCTGGCGGTGGCGCTGGCCCAGGTGACGGGGGTCGAGATCGAGGCGCAGCGGCTTGCCGCCGATCGCACCAGCTTTGGCGTGGTGCCCATCGACGCCAAGATCATCGCGGCCCAACAGGCCACGGCCGACCGCTTCCAAAGGCTGGGCCTCATTCCCGAGCGGGTCGACGTCGAGGCAGCCATCTGGCGGGCATGAACGACGGTGCTGCCGCGCCAGAAGCACTTTTCGAAGCCGCCGCGCTAGAGCCGCTTCTCGAAGAAGCTATCCGGGTAGGGATCGTCGTTGAACCGCTCGATCTCCTGCCAGCCCAGGCGGCGATAGAGCCTGGCCGCTTCGGGCAGGGCTTTGTTGTTGGTATCGAGGCGCAAGAGGGTGATCGCAAGGCCGCGCGCGGCCGTCTCGGCCGCCTCCATGAGGCGCCGGGCCAGGCCCAGGCCCCGTGCCGCCGGCGCCACCCAGAGCCGCTTGATCTCCGCGGCCTCGCCGCCGCTGCCCTTCACTCCGACGCAGCCGATCGGCATGCCGTCGGAGACGGCGACGAGAAACGCACCGCGTGGCCGGATCATGTCCCTGGCCTCCGGATCGCGCGAACGTGCGACCTCAAAGCCTTTTTCGAACCGAGAGGCGAGCTCGGCATAATACTGACTAAGACAATGACGGGCCGCGTCGCTGCGCGGATCGGTCTCTTCCAGGACGATCCGCTGGCGCCCGAGTGCGGTGGCGATCAGATCCATGGCGGCCAGGAGAAGATCCGGTCGTGGATGGCTGGCCAGCATGGCCCTTGCCTGATCGTTGGAGAGATCCTCATAGGCCTGGAACTCGCGCTGGCCGGCCGGGCTCAACCTGGCGATGCGCCGCCGCGCGTCCTCCTGGTGCGGCACGGTCTCGATCAGGCCTTCTTCCTCCAGGCCGCGCAACAAGCGGCTCATCAGCCCGGAATCGAGGCCCAGATAGTCGCGGATGGCGGCGACGTCGCCGTGACCCTGGCCGATGGCATTGAGGACGCGCGCAGCGCCAAGCGGACGGCCACGCCCGAGAAAGGATGTATCGAGCGCCCCCACCTCCGAGGTGACGGCGCGGTTGAAGCGGCGCACATGCGCAACGGTATCGTCGATCATTTTTCTGACCTAAGTCAGATAAATTATGCTGTCAATCGACGGTGGTGCTGTGCGAACTCTTGTCGGGCCTGTCTCAAGCGCCTTGGTTGTTCGCGGCGGTGGCGAATGCCTATATGCCGGCAGCGGGCCGGTCGCCGTCCTTGGGCATCGGTCAAAGGCGGCAAGGCAAGGCAAAGCGAGCGTCATAGGTATCGTCGATGAAGATCGTCTCCAGAAAGCCGCTCGAGCCCGATCGCCCTTCCCAGCCGGAAGCGGCGCGTGTAGCACCTCTGGCCGTCCTGCCGGTCTTCATGACCCTGGAAGGCCGCCGGGCGGTCGTCATCGGCGCCAGCGATGCGGCGGCCTGGAAGGCGGAACTGCTGGCCGCCGCCGGGGCTGCCGTCGAGGTCGTGGCGACCGAGCCGGGTACCGAGATGGCACGTCTCCTGGCTGACGAGGGCTTTGCCGGCCGACTGCTCCATCGTGCCCGACCATGGGAGCAAGTGGCGCTGGCCGGTGCTGCCATCATCGTCGCCGACGCGACGGGTGATGCGGAGGCGGCGGCAATCAGGGCGGCGGCACGCGCGGCGGGCGTGCCGCTCAACGTCATCGACAAGCCCCTTTTCAGCGACGTTGCCTTCGGCTCGATCGTCAATCGCTCGCCGGTGGTGGTCGGCATCTCAACCGAAGGTGCTGCGCCGATCCTGGGCCAGGCGATCCGCCGCCGGATCGAGGCCCTTCTTCCGCATTCGCTACAGGCCTGGGCGAGGCTGGCCCAGTCGGTGCGGGCACGGTTGAACGAACGGCTGGCGAGCCTGTCTTTGCGCCGCATCTTCTGGGAGAGCTTCGTCGATCGGGCCTTCGGTCCCGCGCCGACGCCGGCTGATGTGGCCGCTGTCGATGCGGATCTCGAGCGGCTCGCGAAAAGCCCACTGCCGGCTGGTCGCGTGACTCTGGTCGGGGCGGGTCCTGGCGATGTCGAGCTTTTGACGATCAAGGCCGTGCGCGCATTGCAGTCGGCCGATGTCATCCTGTTCGATGATCTCGTGGCCGACGAGGTCCTGGAGATGGCGCGGCGCGAGGCAAGGCGAATCCTGGTCGGCAAGCGCGGCGGGCGGCCGAGTTGCAAGCAGGAGGAAATCAACGAGCTGATGCTCAAGCTGGCGCGGTCCGGGCGTCACGTCGTCCGGCTGAAATCCGGCGATCCCATGATCTTTGGCCGTGCCGGCGAGGAGATCGCGCAGCTGGACCAGGCGGGCATCCCTGTCGAGATCGTCCCCGGCATCACGACGGGCATCGCCCTGGCCGCGGCCTTGGGCATCTCGCTCACGCATCGCGACCAGGCTCGCTCGGTACGCTTCGTCACCGGCCATTCGCGCCAGGGCGGCCTGCCGGACGATCTGGACTGGCGCGCGATCGCCGATCCGGCCACGACGACGATCTTCTACATGGCCGGGCGGACCGCCTGCCTGATTCGCGACCGGCTGGAGGCCCAGGGCCTGAGCCCGGCCACCAAGATCGCGGTCGCGGCCTCGCTAAGCCGACCGAACCAGCGACTCTGGCAGGGCCAGTTGGCCGACCTGCCCCGCCTCATTGAGGAGGCGGGCAGCGACGAGCCCTTGATCCTTGGCATCGGCAATGTCTTCGCGCCACGCCAGCGCCGGGACGGCGGGGCCGAGGACGAGCTGGCCGCCCGCGCGCGGGCCTGAACGAGGCCTTTGCCTAGCCGGCCTGGCCGAGCTCGAAATTGGCCAGCGTCTCGAGGGCGCGGATCAAGGCCGAGTGGTCCCAGCCCTGGCCGCCATGCGCGGCACAGGCATTGAACATTTCCTGGGCCGTGGCGGTATTGGGCAGCGCGACGCCGAGCTGGCGGGCGGCCCCTAGTGCCAGGTTCAGGTCCTTCTGATGCAAGGCGATGCGAAAGCCCGGCTCGAAGGTCCGCTTCACCATCCGCTCGCCATGCACCTCGAGGACCTTGGAGGAGGCGAAGCCACCCATGAGGGCCTGGCGCACGCGGGCGGGATCAGCGCCGGCCTTGGCGGCAAACAGCAGCGCCTCGGCCACCGCCTGGATGTTCATGGCGACGATCATCTGGTTGGCGACCTTGGCCGTCTGGCCGGCACCCACCTCGCCCACCAGGGTGATGTTCTTGCCCATGAGCTCGAAGAAGGGCTTCACCTTGGCAAAGACCGCCTCCTTGCCGCCCACCATGATCGAGAGCGTGGCGGCCTTGGCCCCCACCTGGCCGCCCGAGACCGGCGCGTCCAGATAATCGCAGCCCAGCGCCTCGATGCGGGCGGCGAACGCCTTGGTCTCGATGGGCGAGATCGAGGACATGTCGACGACAATGGTGCCGGGAGTCAGGCCTTCAGCCGCGCCATCGGCGCCAAAGAGCACCTCCTCGACGTCGGGCGTGTCGGAAACCATGACGAAGAGGATCTCGGCCTTGGCCGCCACGGCCGTCTTGCTTGGCGCGGCGATCAGCCCCTTGGCCAGGAGGTCCTCGGGCAGTCCGCGACGGCCGAAGGCGTGGATGGTGTGGCCGGCCGCCAGCAGGTGCTCCGCCATGGGGGCGCCCATGATGCCAAGGCCGATGAAACCCAGAATGCTCATGCGTCGATCCTTGCAGGTCGCGGGAAGATAGTCTCAGGAATAGATGTCACGCAGCCTTTGCGTCGCGGCGCGGAAAAGGCCGAGGTCGGAGCCGACGGCAACGAAGGTGCAGCCCTGCTCCAGATAGCGGCGCGCATCGGCTTCGACGGGCGCCAGGATACCCGAGGCCTTGCCGGCCTCGCGCGCGATCCGAAACACGGTCTGGATGGCCTCCTGGACCTCCGGATGCCCAGGATCGCCCAGGTGGCCGAGCGCGCCCGCGAGGTCGGAGGGTCCGACAAAGAGGCAATCGACGCCCGGGACGGCGGCGATCTCGGCCGCGGCTGCCACACCCGCGGCGTTCTCGATCTGGACCACGAGGGTGATGTTGTCGTTGATCGTCGCCAGATAGTCCTTGACCGTGCCGTAGCGGTTGGAGCGCTGTGCGACCGAGATGCCGCGTATGCCGGCTGGCGGGTAGCGGGTGGCGGCTACCGCTGCCCTGGCCTCGGCAGCGGACTGAACGAAGGGGATGAGGAAATTATAGAAGCCCGCGTCCAGGAGACGCTTGAGGAGGACGGCGTCGTTCCAGGCCGCGCGCACCACCGGGGCGGAACTGCTGTCCTTGAGCGCCATCAATTGCGGGATGAGCGAGAGGACATCGTTGGGCGCGTGCTCGGTATCGAGGAGGAGCCAGTCGAACCCGGCCAGACCCAGGACCTCGGTCGTGATCGGCGAGCCCAGGGCCGACCAGCAGCCGATCAGGCGCTTGCCCGCCAGAAGGTCGCGGCGCAGGCTGTTGGGCAAGGGGGAATAGGGCAGCCGTTCGGCCATCGGGATCCCTTTCTTCTTGAATGACAGAGCTGAGGAGCGGTCCGGGCGCTCAGGTCACCGGCGCCGGGTTGAAGACCGCCAGGGCATTGTGCAGGCCCCAGACGTCGGACCAGGGCTTCTTGCCGCTCGCCACCTCGAGGATGAGGCGAAACAGTTCCCAGCCTACCTCCTCGATCGAGGCCTCGCCCGTGGCGATTCGGCCGGCATCGAGGTCCATCAGATCGTGCCAGCGGGCGGCGAGATCCCGGCGCGTGGCGACCTTGATCACCGGTGCCGCCGCCAGGCCGTAGGGCGTGCCGCGACCGGTCGTGAAGACCTGCAGCGTCATGCCCGAAGCCAGTTGCTGCGTGCCGCAGACAAAGTCCGAGGCCGGCGTCGCTGCGAAGATCAGGCCCTTGGTGGTTGCCCGCTCGCCCGGCGCCAGCACCGCCTGGATCGGGCTGGTGCCCGACTTGACGATCGAGCCCAGCGCCTTCTCGACGATGTTGGAAAGCCCGCCCTTCTTGTTGCCTGGCGAGGGATTGGCGCTGCGGTCGGTCGACCCCCGGGCCAGGTAGTCGTCATACCATGCCATCTCGCGGATCAGCGCCTTGCCCACCGCCTCGTCGACGACGCGCGGCGTCAGGAGATGGACGGCGTCCCGCACCTCGGTGACCTCGGAGAACATCACCGTGCCGCCCGCCCGGACGATGAGGTCGGCGGCATAGCCCACGGCCGGGTTGGCGGTGACACCGGAGAAGGCATCCGAGCCGCCGCATTGGAGGCCCACTACAAGGTCGGCGGCGGGGCAGGTCTCGCGGCGACGGCGGTTCAAGAGCTCGAGCCTGGCCTCGGCCATCTCGAGAATGCCTGAGACCATCGCCTGGAAGCCGGTGAAGCGCTCGTCCTGGAGGCTGAGAATATTGCGCCTCGCCGCCTCGGGCGAAAGCTCCGGCATCAGCCGCTCGGGCTGCAGCTTCTCGCAGCCGAGGCCGATCACCAGGATCTCGCCGCCGAAATTGGGATTGAGCGTCAGGTTCTGGACGGTGCGGATCGGCACGATGGCAGCTGGCGCGTTGATCGCAACGCCGCAGCCATAGAGATGATTGAGCCCGACCACGTCATCGACATGCGGGTATTTCGGCAAGAGACGCTGCTTGATCAGCGCCACCACATGGTCGACGACGCCGGCCACGCAATGCACGCTGGTCGAGATGCCCAGTATGTTGCGCGTGCCGACCGACCCGTCGGCGTTGCGGTAGCCTTGAAAACTGTAGCCCTCCAAAGGCGGCAGCGGTGCGGGCACGTTCGTGGCAAGCGGCAGACTCGCCAGAGGCGGCGGTTCGGGCAGCTCCACCAGGAACTCGTTGACCCAGGCCCCCTTGCCGAGCGGCAGCGTCGCATAGCCGATCGTCTCGCCATAGCGGATGACCGCCCCCCCTTTCGGAATGTCGGCGAGGGCAACTTTGTGCCCCTGCGGCACGGCATCGACCAGAACGAGGCCGTCCTCCAGCCTCGCCCCCGCCTTCAGGCCGCCGGAATTGACTACGATCGCCACGTTGTCGCTTGGATGGAGCTTGATGCAGAGCGGCCTGGCCGGCGTCGCGGGGGGAGCGTTCATGGCTCATCCAATTACAGGAAGAAGCCCGGCTGGAGCCGGGCCCGTCATCGACGATGAAAGGACAAAGGCAACAGGCATGGCGTGACTCATCCCCGGCTCACGGTGGCAGGCAGGAGCGAGTGACGCAGGTCCACCCGGCGAATGGTGCCCACCATGAAGACCATGGCCAGGAGGGCCACCAGGGCACTCAGGCCGACGAAGGTCAAGGCCGAGGCGAAAGAGCCGGTGGTCTCGAGGATGTAGCCGATCACGATCGGCGTGACGATGCCGGCCGCGTTGCCGAACATGTTGAAGAGCGCGCCCGAGAGACCGCCGGCTTGCCTGGGCGAGGTATCGGAGACCACGGCCCAGCCCAGGGCGCCCACGCCTTTGCCGAAGAAAGCCAGCGACATGAAGAAGACCACGAGCGCGTCCGATACCACATAATTGCAGGCGATCATCGCCATCGCCAGCAGCATGCCGGCGACAATGGGTGCCTTGCGCGCCGCCGTCAGCGACCAGCCGGCCTTGATCAGTCGGTCCGAAACCCAGCCGCCAAGGACCCCGCCCAGAAAGCCGCAGATCGCTGGCAGCGAGGCAACGAAACCCGCCTTCAAGATCGTCATGTGTCGCTCGGTGACGAGATAGACCGGAAACCAGGTCAGGAAAAAGTAAGTCAAGACGTTGATGCAGAACTGAAAGATATAGAGTCCCATCAACATGCGATTACGCAGGAGTTCGACGATGCATTTGAGCGTATCGACCTCCTTGGGACCAGTCGACGTGCTGTCCAACTCGACCAGCGCCCCGCCCTCGCGAATATAGTCGAGCTCAGCACTGTTCACGTCCGGGTGCGACAAGGGCCCGTGAACCAGGCGGTTCCAGAACAGGGCCACGATGAGGCCGAGGCCGCCCATGGCGTAGAAGACCGCTTGCCAGCCGAAGCTGTGAACGATCCAGCCCATGATCGGCGCGAAAAAGGCCGTGGCGAAATACTGGGCCGAATTGAAGATCGCGGAGGCGAAGCCGCGCTCGCTGGTTGGAAACCAGGCCGAGGTGAGCCGGCCATTGCCGGGGAAGGAGGGTGCTTCCGCCGCGCCGACCAGGAAGCGCAGCGTGAAGAGGACCGCCACCGCCGCAGCGCCGGAGAGGAAACCGACGCCGCCCTGGAAGATCGTCAGGAGCGACCAGAGCGTGAGGCTGCAGAAATAGGTGACCTTCGAGCCGAAGCGGTCGAGCAGCCAGCCACCCGGCAACTGGGCCAGGACATAGGACCAGGCGAAGGCGGAGAAGACATAGCCCAACTGTACCGGCGAGAGGCCGAGGGCCGCCCGCAGGTCGGGACCGGCTATGGAAAGCGTGGCGCGATCGGCGAAATTGATCGTGGTGACGATGAAGAGAATGGCAAGGATGCCCCAGCGGACGCGCGTGCGCGTCGCCGCCAAGGGTAAAGTCGCGTCCAGCACCTTCGTCGCCATGGTTTTGCCCTTCTAGCGTCCCTGAGAATTCGCGTGTCGCGCACTGCAAGGCAGAGCACGGAGATCACACCGGATCGACGCCGCGACGCCCTCTCGTCCGGGCGTCGACCTTGCCGGGAGCCATTCACGTGGCTCCTCGTTTCGCCAACCTCACTTGTATCAATAAATGACAAATTTTCGGTCTGTCCAGCTTTATATAATACAAATCAGACAATAGATTTCAGGACAGAGTAGCCGCCCAGCGCTCCCTTTCCTGCGCTGTGACCCGTGCCTGGCCCCCGTCCCCACGAGCAGGGCATAGCGACGCAATCTCGGCGCGACTCGCCGCCTATGTAGCGCTGTCGGTCGGCGCACCCCCGGCCGGGAGGACGCGGCTGTCTGGAGGCCACAAGGCTGTCCCCTCGCCCGCCGCCACCTGCACAAGCCTGAAGTGCTGGTGTAGAGATCGACCTCCGGTGCCGCCCCGAGACGGCGACCGCAAAGCGAGACGGCATGGCCCTGAAGACGACGCAGGCGCACACGAGAATGACCGCCAGGGACGAACGAACGCAGGCCACCCGCCCGTCTGGACGGATGACGCTCGGCGACCGGGTCTATGACGAGATCTTGCACCTCATCATCAACGCGAAGATCCCCGAGGGAGGCCGGCTGCCCACGGAGGCGCAGTTCTGCCAGCTTTATTCAGTCTCACGCACCGTCGTCCGCGACGCCCTTTCCCGCCTCAGGATCGATGGCGTCATTACCTCCAGGCAAGGCCAGGGCAGCATCGTCGTGCGCCGCCCGAACGCGGGCGTCTTCAGCTTCCCCTTCGTCAGCAGCATCGCCGACATGCAGCGCTTCTTCGAGTTCCGCCAGCTCGTCGAGGGCGAGGCCGCTGCTCTTGCCGCCGCCCGGCGCTCGCCCGATGAACTGGCCCGCATCCGCGCCGCGTTCGACGCCGTCTCCCGCGCACTGGCGAGTAACGAACCCGGGGTCGAGGAAGACCTGGCCTTCCACTTCGCCATCGCCGATGCCGCCCACAACAAGTTCCTCGCAACGCCGCTTATCTCCGCCCGGGACAATTACATCCAGTGCATCCAGTTCGCCCGCGCCCTGTCGGCCAAGCCCGACGAACGTCTGGGCCAGCGCCTCCAGAGCGAACACCGCCGCATCCTCGAGGCCATCGAAGCCGCTGACGATCAGGCCGCCCGCACCGCCATGATCGCCCACCTTACCAACACCAGAGATCGTGTGTTCCTCGGCGACTGATGGAAGAAGCCTTCGGCGACCAGGAGGCACCGCCTCCTGGACCTGGGGGGCGTTGGGTGGGTCGGACAGCGGGTGGCGCATGAGACCGATTGTATAAGGACTATATTCCTTGTACAGTGGGCCCCATGGACTGGACCGATCGCCTCGCCCCCAAGCCGCCACGGCGCCGCTATCCCTTCTGGGCCAGGCGTGATCGCAGGCGCACGGCCCAGGCCATGGCGGCCGGACGTACCGCCGAGGAGATGGCGCTCGTCAATCGCGTGCCCGTCATGGAAGTCGAGAAGCTGCTGCGGGACGAGGAGTTCCAGGAGCTGCTTCGGCATTACAGCGCGGTGGCATCGCTCCCTTATGAGGAGCG
>NZ_FYEH01000005.1 GCF_900187945.1 Arboricoccus pini
GACGCGGGGTGGAGCAGCCCGGTAGCTCGTCAGGCTCATAACCTGAAGGTCACAGGTTCAAATCCTGTCCCCGCAACCAAATCCACATAAAACAACCACCGTCTCGATTTAATCACCGGAGCGCTGTGGGGCGTGGCATCCGCTGGATACTGCGCCTGATCGCTTATGCTTGACATTACCGAGGCTGTCGTGGATGGCGGAAGAGTCGAAATTCCGCCGTGCAGCGCCACGACTGAATGCCGATCCATCTATTGTCTCACGCTATGTCCGCGACATTGAAGCGGATTTGAGCGCTGACCTTTTTCTTCCCGAACCAGGGCATGGCGCACGGCTGACTGAAGTCGGCCGCGCGTTTCTCAGTGACGTGCGCGCGATGTTCGAGAACCTGGACCGGGCCAAGATGGCGGCACGGTCGGTGGCCTGCGGCAAGCGCGGACGGCTTCGGCCGGCAGCATCGGAAGACGTGATGACGTGCACGCTGGCGCGTATCACCAGAGCCTATCGAGAGCAGCAGCCCGGGTGCATCTTGACGTGTTGAAGATGCCCGCCATTGCTTATTTGACGAAGAGTTGCCTTGGGAAATTGGTGAGCAGTTCGAAGCCGTCCTCGGTGATCGCGATCGTCTCCGACATGCCGAAACCGCGGGCGAGGACGTAGGTGTGGAAGGTCTGGCCGGGCTCGAACGTCCAGGTGCAGCCCGGGGCGGCCTCAAGCGGCTCGCCGCCATTGGGCTGCAGCAGCAGGCCGACCGAGTAGAAGGTCTTGTTCGTGTAGCTGTCGCGCAACCCGGCGGCGAGCACGCCCTCTCGGTAGATCGTGTCCGGCACGCTGGCAGGAATGCCGGGCTTCACCGCACGAAGAGCGGCGTCCTGGATGGCGATCAATTGCTCGACGACGCGATGATCGTCATCCCGGGCGGGACCGATCCGGATCGGACGCATGAAGCGCGCGTGGTAATTCTTGACGTTCGGCGTGGTCTCGATCTGGACGATGTCGCCCGCTTCCAGCGCGCGATCCGAATAACCGCCATGCAGGTGGAAGGCACGTTCGCCGGAGGACATGACGCCGGGGCCGGGCAGGTCGCTGCCGGCCCGGATCATGGCAGCGCAGATTTCCGCTGCCATCTCACGCTCGGTGACGCCCACGGCCGCACTGTCGATCGCCGCCTGCATACCCGCCTCGGCCGCCTTGGCGGCACGCCGCTGGTAGGCGATTTCTGCCGGCGACTTGATCAGCCGCATCGTCGGCGTCAGGCTGCTTTCGTCCTGCCAGACGATGCCGGGCAGGGCGGCCTTCAGATATTCGTAACGTCCAGCCGAAAGCGGCCAGGCGGAAAGCTCGATGCCGAGACGGGCGGAAGTGCCGATGCGGCTGGCGATCGCACCGGCGGCGACCTTCATCCGATCATCGCCGTCCGTCCACATCACGCGGTCTGGGAAGACGCACGTGCTCTCAAGGTAATATTCCTCTACGTCGCGGCAGAACATCGTCGGCTCGCCCTCGGCGGGAACGATGGCAAACTGCAGCGTGCCGTAGGCGCGGGTAAAATAACCTGTCAGCCATGTCACCGTTTCCGGCAGGAATGCAATGAGCCCGTCCAGCTGTTTCTCGCGCAATGCGGATTGGACACGAGCCAGGCGCGCTAGAAATTCCTGACGTTCGAAGCAGAAGGCCGACGTTACCATGCGGACATTCCCTCCCTTCGATTAGCCGTGCTGGACGAGTTCGGCAAAGCGGGTCAGCATGGTCTTTGCATCGAGTGCCTCATGCGCTTTTGCCTTCAAGTCGTCGATGCTGGCGCCGTCTGCCTCCATGCGGCTGCGGTTTTCCTCGAACCAGAGCAGGGCCTGGGCCTTCGTCACTTCGGGATGTCCCTGAATGCCCCAGATGTCGGCATCCCGGTAGCGCCAGATCTGGTTGGGACAATCGTCGGAATAGGCAAGGACGGTCATGTCGGGATGGCTCGCCCGTACCTCGTCATTGTGCCAGACGAACATATCGACGCTGCCCACAAGGTCACAGGTCAGCTTGTCGTCCTGGGCTGCCTCGGTTAGTGGCAGGGTCTTGTAGCCGATTTCGCAATAAGCTCGGCGAAAGACCTGATCGCGCCCGCATAGCGCCGAGCCCAAAATCTGGCTGCCGAAGCAAATGCCTAGCATCGGAATCCGTTGGGCCGCCGCATCCTGGATCAACTCGTGCTCGCGTCGAATGAAAGGAATGGCTTCATAGGCGCCATGCGGGCTGCCCGAGAGGAAGATCCCGTCATATCCCTTGAGTGATGATGGAAACTGTCCACCATACGACCAATAGCGATCGACGTTGAGGCCCCAGGTCTCGAACCTGTCGTCCAGCTTGGACGCTGATTGCAGGCGTCGTCCATTGCCGAGATAAAGAAGGCGTCCTGCCATGCCATTCACCGCTTACGATTTGCGGATGGCATCGGTATACCAGTGGTGTTCAAGGTGCAACGCCGGTGGCATGTCGATAGGCCATCCGCGTTGCCTGCGATCGACGGAGGCCACATGCGTATCGATCTGAATTCAGATCTAGGAGAAGGCTACGGTCCTTGGGCACTCGGCGATGACGCCTCGATGCTGGAGGTCGTCAGCACCGCGAACATCGCCTGTGGCTTCCATGCCGGCGATCCGCGCATCATGCGGGCGACGGTGCGTTTAGCGCGTGAGCGCGGTGTCGCGGTGGGTGCGCATCCTGGCTACCAGGATCTGATCGGCTTCGGCCGTCGCCGGCTTCCCGGCATCACGGTAGGGGAGGTCGAATCGCTCGTTGCCTACCAGGTCGGCGCCTTGGCCGCGATTTGCGCGCTCGAAGGACATCCCATGACCCATGTGAAAACCCATGGCGCCCTCGGTAATGTCTGCGCTGACGATGACGCAATGGCGCTTGCCGTGGGCCGCGCCATCCGGGCGGTCGATCCCAAGCTGGCCTACATGGTCATGCCGGGCACGGCCACGGCCCGTGCCGCCGACAGTCTCGGGCTGACGGTGATCAACGAGATCTATGCCGACCGGACCTATGCCGACTCATTCAACCTCTCGCCCCGATCGGAACCCGGCTCGGTCCTGCACGATCCCGACCTCGTGCTGCAGCGTGTGATGGCCATGGTCGCGGAAGGATGCCTCACCTCGACATCGGGCAAGCGCCTCACAGTGCCCATCAGCTCCATCTGCGTGCATGGCGACACGCCCGGTGCGGTGGCCATGGCGCGTCGGCTCCGCCAGGGCCTGGAGGCCGCCGGCTGGACGATTGCGTCGAGCCGTGGCTGATGATGCCGATGTTTCCTGCTGGCTAATCCCGCGACCCCTTGTCGTCTGGCCGGCGGCGGCCGGCGATGATCGCCTCAAGCCGTTCTTGAGCGTAGATGAGGGCTTCCTCCGCGGCATCGGCGGAAATCGCGCGGAAGGTGAAGGTGCTGCCGTTGGGCATCTGGGCGAGCCTGGCCAGATCGGACGAGGCCACTGTCGCGATCTTCGGGTAGCCTCCCGTCGTCTGTCCATCGGCTGTAAGGACGATGGGCTTGCCGGAGCCGGGCACCTGGATGGAACCCGTCACCGTGGCATCGGATACGATGTCATGACCCTTGAAGGCCTGGAGGCGGGGGCCAGAAAGTACCATCCCCATCCGGTCCCGCGAAGCCGTGGTCTGGAAGGGCTGCGTCAGGAACAGCTTCCAGGCCTCGGTGTCGAAATAGTCGTCCTGGGGACCTGGCACGACATCCACGGGGCCCGGTCGGCGCACATAAGGTTGCGTCAAAATGAGAGGCTCCAGCGGCGTTCTTGAGCGTGCGAGCGGCAGGATGTCTCCTGCCGCCAGCGCCTTGCCGTTGAGGCCGCCAAGGCCGGTGCGCACGTGCGTCGAACGGCTGCCGAGTACCGGCGCGTTGGCGATCCCACCTGACACGGCAAGATAGCCCCAGACAGCACCTTGCAGGAGACCGATGGTCAATGTCTGGCCGGCGCGCAGGATATGGCTCTGCCAGGGCAGGACCGGTTTCTCGTCGATCTCGACCTTGCAGTCACCGCCGGTGACGGCGATCAGGACGTCCTCATCCACGCGGATCGATCCGCCGACGAGAGCGAACTCGATGGCGGCTGCTGTGGCGTCGTTACCCACAAGCGCGTTGGCGATTACATGCGAATCCCGGTCGACCGGCCCGGATCGCGACACTCCGTATGATCGATAGCCATAGCGACCACGATCCTGAATGGACATCAGCGGGCCGGAGCGAATGACGGAAAGAGCAGCGGCCATCAGACGGTTCCCACAAGCTCGAAATCGCTTTGTCCGGCGCGTTCGTCCAGATGGGCGGCCTCGTCGGCATCAATGCGGCGAAAGCGAATCCGGTCGCCCGCTCGGAGCAGGAATGGTCTGGCGCGGAGCGGATTGAATAGCAGGTAAGGAGTCCGGCCGATGAAGCGCCAGCCGCTGGGGCCGGGCACTGAATTGATGCTGGACTGGCGCCCTCCTATCCCGATGGCGCCGGCTTCGATCCGCTGGCGCGGCGTGGCAAGCCGTGGCGTGTGCAGAATTTCAGGAAGGCCACCCAGATAGGCGAAGCCCGGCGCGAACCCGATCAAGTAGACCCGATACTCGCCGGCAAGATGCAGGCCGATCACCTCGTCGACGGAGAGGTTCTTGATGGCCGCGAGTTCCTCAAGGTCGGTGGCATGTTCGCCGCCGTAGAACACCGGAAATTCGAAGCGCCGCCCGGGTGGAGGCTCATAGGACGCATCCGATCGCGCGCGCCGCATCAACTCTTCCGCCAGCACGGATCCGCGCACCAATCGGGCATCGTAGATAAGCGTCAAGGACCGATAGGTGGGGATCGTCTCACGCACGCCCACGATCGGATTTGATGAAATCGAGGCGCTGAGGGCCAGTACTTTCAGATTCGCGGTCTCGTTGACGGTGTCGGCAAACTCCACGCTTACCGCCTGATCGCCATTGCGAACGATTCGGGGATAGGACGTCGCGCTATCGATCGGGGCTGGGTTTGAACAGGAGTTTCTGGTCACGTCGATATCGCCGCCCGTTGGCACCTGATAAGGCGCAACTCTTCAAGAACCCTTGTCGCGACCTGTCTACCCGTTCTCTCCAGTGCGTCGATCGTCAAACCGCCAACATGAGGGGTGAGAATGAGGTTTGGGCAATCGAGCAACGGGTCATCTGCCCGGATCGGCTCAACGACCGCCACGTCGAGGCCCGCGCCGAAGATAACACCGCTTCGCAACGCCTCGACAAGTGCCGGCTCATCGACCAGCGCGCCGCGGGCGGTGTTGATAAGCATGCCTTGCGGGCCAATCAGCGCCAGACGGCTGGCGTCGATCACGGGTGTCCCATCGGGCACCCCATGCAGCGAGACCACGTCCGCCCATTCGCATAAGCTGTCGATATCCGGCATCGCCAGCATGTTCTCCGCGGCCAGTTGGTGGGCCGGGGTGGAACGGGAATAGATCGCCACCTGCATGCCGATCGCCGACGCGAAGCGGGCAACGAGCCTTGCGATATGACCGTACCCGATCAGCCCTAGTCGGCGAGCCGCCATCTCGAACGTACGGCGAGTCTCGCGGAAATGGTAATCCCCCTGGCGCGATGCCGTGTCGGCCTGGATCAGCAAACGTGAGCAGGCGAGCATCAGGGCGATGGTCAGTTCGGCGACAGACTGTGCGTTGGCACCCGGCGTATTGACCAGCGAAACGTTGCGTGCTGCCAGCGACGGCTTGTGGACTTTTTCGGTTCCCGTGCCGTGTACGCCCAGAACCAGGAGATTTGGGGCGGCGGCAATTTCCCGGGCGGAGAGTCCGTGATTACGGGTGATGATGGCGCAAGCTCCGGCCAGCAGCGGGCGCAGCGTTTCGAAGTCGGTGTTCTCGGCTACATGGACTTGAAGGCCGGCTTCTTCCAGGAGCCTGATCGCCGTTACCGCTATCGGCTGCACGACCAAGCATTCACCGCAGTAAGGCGCCGTCATGGTCAAGCCCTCAACGGAGGATCGAGACAGAGGGCCGAAAGGAGGCGCGCGGCCTCGGCAAAATCAGCCATCGCCATGTGTTCGTCGGGATTATGGCTGCCGTTGGCATTGCGGATGAAGATCATGCCGGTCGGCACGCCGGCGGCGGAGAAAACGGCCGCATCGTGACCAGCCCCGCAAGCCATCCTCATGGCCCTGATCCCATGTTCTCTGGCCAGCGCCGATAGGGACCTGACGATATCCGCATCCATTTTCGCCGCGGCGCTGCCGGTCAGGTGACCGAAATCGAAGCGCACGCGATGCTCCGTTTCGATCCTGGCCGCGGTGTCGGCAACGATCCGCTTCACGCGCTCCAGCGTGGCGGCTTCCTGACTGCGAACATCGAGAGCGAAGGTCAGGCGGCCGGCGATCTTGCTGAAGGCGGCCTCGGACGCATCGGTGTAGAACTGGCAGAAGGTCACGACGAGATCCGCCCCTTCTTCCTCCAGTCGCGTCCAGGC
Organism: Arboricoccus pini; assembly: GCF_900187945.1. Taxonomy (GTDB): domain Bacteria; phylum Pseudomonadota; class Alphaproteobacteria; order Geminicoccales; family Geminicoccaceae; genus Arboricoccus; species Arboricoccus pini. The sequence continues at coordinate 6,490 of NZ_FYEH01000005.1, forward strand.
CTTGTCGAGTTCCACCACCAGGGCGGCTGCTGCGCGCACCGCATCCTGCCTGTATTCGCGCGGCGTCGCGCCGGAGTGGGCATAGACCCCCAGGCATTTCGCCTCGCGATAGCGGAAGGATCCGCGAATGCCGGTGACGATGCCAATCGGTAGGCCCCGCTCGACGAGGACCGGGCCTTGCTCGATATGCGGCTCGATGAACATGGCGATCCTAGCCGGATCGAGGAAGGAACGCCCGGATCGCAGGAAGGCGGTGTCGCCGCCGGCAGCCTCGATCGCGGCACCGAGCGCGATCTGATCCGATGAGCGCTTGACCTCGTCAAGTTCGTCCGACCTCAGAAGGCCGAACGCGGCCCGGCTGCCGATATAGGAAGCCCCGAACCAGGTGCTCTCCTCTGCCCGGATGACCATCAAGGTGATGTTCCAGGGCGGGCGGATGCCCGCGCGCGCGTAGCCGGAGAGGACGCAAAGGCCGAGCAGAACGCCGGCCGCGCCATCGAAATTGCCGCCCATCGGCACGGAATCGATATGCGAGCCTATGAAGATGGCGGGCCCTTCCTCGCGACCCTTCATGGTCATGTAGAGATTGCAGGCAGCATCCATCTCGATCTCAAGGCCGAGCTTGCGCCCTTCGCGCCTGACGATGTCGTGGGCGACCTGCTCTCCAAGTCCATAGGATGCACGCGTGATGCCGCGATCGGTGCCGGTGCGGCGGCGCAATTCCTCGAACAAACGCTCCGCCAGGTCGATATCCGCGGAAGCGAGGTCAGGCTGCGTGGCGTCGGCCTGCCGCTCGCGCTCGGGATACATGCTCATGCGCGCGTCAATCTCCTGACGATACTGTCTCGAATGTGTTCGAGATGCTGACGCATCGCCAGAGCGGCATCATCGCCGCGTCCGTCCCGCAAGGCCTCGACGATCTCCAAGTGCTCCCGGCAGGTCGCCTCGAATCTCTCGGGCAGGCTTCGCAGGTCGAAGATCTGCGTCTGGCGGCGCAACATCCGCGCGATCTGTGCCAGTTGCGGGTTGCCCGCGGCAGCGCCGATGCCGCCATGCAGGCGATCGTCCACATCACGAACCAAGCCACGATCCGGCCTGCCTTCGTCGCTTAAGGTCCTGCCAAGCAGGTCTCTCAAGTCGGTCTCCAAGGCATCGAGCTCGACCCGGGATATTTGACCTGCCGCCAGGCGCGCTGCTTCCGGCTCGAGAAGCTGCCGAATGTGGAGCGCATTGATGTAATCATCGACGCGCATCTCCTTGACCTGGAGTCCGCGGCTTCCCTGCCGGATCAAGAGGCCTTCGCCCTCGAGCATCAAAAGCGCGTCGCGGATCGGCGTCCGCGACATGTTCAGCGTTTCTGCAAGCCGGCGCTCGGTAATCATGACGCCTGGCGGGATCTGTCCCGAGACAATCAGGTTGAGGATCTGCTCATACGCCTGCAGTGCCAGCCGTTTCCCCGTTTCGATCAGCATCTTACTGGTTCCTCTGGGCGGACGGCTCAAGACCAACCATGCCGCGTCTGTCGCCACGGGAAGCAGCTGTTGCCACACAAACTGTCCCCAAAAAATCCGTGAGCAACAGCGAGAAAATTAAGTATTCCTTTGGTTGACGATTGGTATACCAAACTTTACCGTTCTGACAACGGGCAGCATTCGCCTGTCCAGAACGGACGCTATCGTGACGACAACGCCGCATTTGCCGTTCAGCCGAGAGGAGCATCTGCAGCGCCAGGAGCGGCTGCGGACTGAACTCGCGGCGCGCGGCGTCGATGCCATGCTCGTGTTTGCCCAGGAGAGCATGTACTGGCTGACGGGGTACGACACTGGCGGCTTCGTCTTCTATCAGTGCCTGGTCGTCCCGACCGATGGACGTCAACCCGTCCTTCTGACGCGCCGGCCCGACCTCATTCAGGCCAGACAGACCAGCATCATCGAAGATATCCGCATATGGTGGGATGCCGAAGATGCCAATCCGGCCGAAGACCTGAAGTCCATTTTGCACGAGCTCGGCCTTGCCGGCGCCCGGATCGCGATCGAACTCAATACCCATGGCCTCACCGGCTGGAATCTCTGGCGCACGCAGCGGGCGATCGGCGACTGGTGTAAGCTCGAGGACGACCGGCATCTGATCCGCTGGTTGCGGCTTGTGAAGTCTCCAGCCGAGATCGATTATACCCGCAAGGCCGGCCGCATTCTTGACGATTCGCTCAAAGCCGTGATCGCGGCGGCTCGTCCAGGCATTCTCGATAGCGACCTTAAAGCCGTCTACCTGACCGCGATCCTCGGGCAGGGTGCTGACATGCCGCCGAACCCGCCACTTTTCAATTCGGGGCCCCGGGCGGTTTATGGCCGCGGCGTGTCGGATCCGCGCCGGCTCGAAGAGCAGGACCAGATCCTCATCGAATATCCCGTGGCCTATCGGCACTATAATGTAAAAACGGAATGGACCATCTTGTTCGGCAGGGCTTCGGACGCGCATCGCAAGATGTATGATGTCGGTCGCGAGACGCTGCAAAAGATGACCGATGTGGCCCGTCCCGGCACGACGCTGGGTGAGATCTTCGATCTCTACGCGGAGGGTCTCGACAAAGGCGGCTACGGGCGCGCCCGATACGGGGCCACTGGCTACGCCGTGGGCTGCACGTTCGCGCCGACCAGCATGGACGTTCCGCCGATGATCTACGCCGGCAACCCGACCGAATGCCGGCCGGGCATGACGCTTTTCTACCACGTGATGAACGGCGACAGCGACACCGGCCTCGCCATGGGCGTTGGCCATACGCTTCTCATCACCGAGGGTGCGCCGGAAATTCTGACGGCTTTGCCGGATGAATTGACGGTGGTCGGCTAAGCGCGAAAATCCCGCCGGGAAGATCATGAGTACACTGCCGCCCGGCTTGCATCTCGAACCAACCAAGAGGGCGAAGTGACGAAATTCATGCTTACCCGCCGCAACGTGGTCATGGGTCTGGCGGCGACGGCACTCGTTCCCGGCCTGGACCTTCAAGATGCGCTTGCCGCCGCGACACCGAAGCCAGGCGGCACGCTGAGGATCAGCCATTCGACGCGCATCGCAACACTGAATGTGCTGAATTGCTCTGGTCCGGCCGAATATCCGGCCGTCGACATGCTCTATTCCGGCCTGACGCGCATGGGTCCAGACAACAAGCCCATGGCCGACTTGGCCCAGCGCTGGGAGGCCAGTGCCGATGCCAAGACTTTTACCTTCCACCTGCGGGAGGGCATTACATTCCACGACGGCTCGCCCTGCACGGCCGACGACGTCGTCGCGACTTACCAGGCGATCCTCAGCCCCGACATTCCGGCAGCGGCCCGCTCCGTCCTCAACATGATCGACAAGATCGAGGCCGTGGATCCGACGACCGTCAAGATCACGTTGGCCTCGCCCTTCGCCGACCTGCCGATCTCGACGGCGCATCCGAACGCTCGCATCCTCTCCAAGGCAGCGCTTGCCGGACCGAGGGAAAAACTCGACACGACCGTCAATGGGACCGGCCCGTTCAAGCTCGAGACCTATGACAGTGCTCGCATGGTGCGTCTGGTCAAGAACGAGAACTACTTCATCAAGGGCAAGCCCTACCTCGACGCAGTCGAGTTATACCTGTTCCCGGATCTGGCTGCCGAGAGCGCCAACTTCCTGAATGGCGCGATGGACGTCATGCTGACGGTCCAACAGGCCGATTTCCAGCGCATCGCGGCATCGAGCGGCATCAAGGCCCAGCGCATTCCATCTGGCCGGTTCGTCAATATCACGATGCGTCAGGACCAAAAGCCGTTCGATGACGTCCGCGTCCGCAAGGCGCTGGCCATGTCGATCGACCGGCCGACTCTCGTTGACATTGTGTTGGAAGGCCTGGGCCGCCCGGCTTACGATAACCTGCTGTCGCCAGAATTTCAGTATGCCATCCAGACGCCGGAAATCCCCTACGACCCGGCTTCGGCGAAGAAGCTCCTTGCGGAAGCTGGCTACCCTGACGGCATCAAGATCAAGCTCGTCGCCTCCAACCGCCCGGCGATCCGCGCCCAGGTGGCCGTTGCCGTCAAGGAAATGGCCAAGGCGGCGGGGTTCGACATCGATGTCGAGACCATGTCCCACGACACCTATCTGGCCAATATCTGGATGAAGGGTCAGTTCTACATGGGCTATTGGGGCATGCAGGCGACCGAGGACGCGACCTTCAACCTGTTACTTACCTCGAACGCTTCCTACGAAGATACGGGTTGGAAGAACAAGGAGTTCGACCAACTGGTGTCAGATGCCCGTCAGACCACCGACACCGAAAAGCGCCGAGATCTCTATGCCAAGGCGCAAGAGTTGATGTTGAGGGATACGCCCTACATCGTTCCAATCTTCGAAGACGTGTTGACGGCAAGCGGCAAGAGTGTGGAAGACTGGACGACCGCGCCGCTGTCTGGGTATTTCTACGTCGAGAACGTCTGGCTCAACAAGGCTTGATGGCATGAGCCGGGGTTACCTGATCCGGCGACTGCTCGCCATCATCCTCGTGCTGGCGATCGTCACGCTCGCTGTCTTTGCGATCACCACGATACTGCCGGGCAACGCCGCCATCATGATCCTGGGTGAATATGCCACCCCGGACGCGGTGGCGGCCCTCGAGCGGCAGCTGCATCTCGATCAGCCCTGGTACATGCAATATCTAAGTTGGGTCGCCGGCATCCTGCATGGCGATTTTGGCACCTCGCTCAGATTGTCCCAGCCGGTTACCCAGGTCGTGGGCGAGGCATTCCTCAATTCGGCCATGCTGGCCCTGACCGCGCTGGCCGCGGTCATCATCGTCGCCATCCCGCTGGGCGTGCTCGCGGCATTGAAACGTGGCACAGTGATCGACTTGGCGATCGGCCTGTTCAGCTATCTAGGCACGGCGCTGCCAGAATTCGTCACCGCCACGCTGCTTCTCGTTTTTCTGGCTGCGCCCAACGTCGGGCCCTTTCCCGCAGGCGGCTTCGTTGCTCCCTGGGAGGATCTTGCGGGCTTTGCCGCCCACGTCATCCTTCCTGCCGCCACGCTGGGCTTGATCCTGCTCGCTCATGTCTCGCGCCAGGTGCGATCGGAAATGTCGGAAGTGCTTGCCTCCGACTATGTCCGCGCTGCCCGTCTCAAGGGGTTGAGCGAGCGCCGGGTGATCTGGCGTCACACGTTGCCGAATTCGCTGGCGCCGGCGGTGGCCGTCATCTCGCTCGACATCGGCTATCTGCTGGGCGGCATCATCGTCGTCGAGGAAATCTTCGCCTGGCCCGGACTGGGTCGGGTTTTAATGTATGCACTGGAAAATCGGGATCTGCCCGTCATTCAGGCAGTCACCCTGCTTCTCGCGGCAATCTACGCTTTGTCCAATCTCGTCTCGGACATCATCATCGCTAAGCTCGACCCGCGGGTCCGCTATGCGTAGATTCCTGTCCTCGCCAAGTGCTGTCGTCGGCACGACTTTGCTCGTCCTCGTCCTGTTTGCTGCCTTGTTCGGCCCACTGATCGCTCCTTATGATCCGCAGGAGTTCCATCCGTTGGCACGGCTTCAGGGCCCTTCGGCCAGCTACTGGCTGGGGACCGACCAGTTCGGCCGCGACCTACTCTCGCGCATCCTCAGCGGCGCGCCCGCGACCATCGCATTCGGGGTGTTTTCAACGACGATCGGCGTCGTCGTGGGCTCGCTCATCGGCGTGATCGCTGGGGTTTCCAGCGGTTGGGTCGACAGCACGATCATGCGTATTCTCGACGGTCTGCTCGCGGTTCCAGACCTCCTGTTCACGCTTTTGATCGTCACCGTCCTCGGGGGCGGCATGGAGCATGCGCTGCTGGCCGTGGCCGTTGCCTTCACGCCCGGTATGGCGCGCATTGCCCGCAGTGCCGTGCTGTCGGTCCGTACACGTGACTATGTCCGGGCGGCAGTCGCGCGCGGCGAGTCCGGACTCTATATCGTTGGCCGCGAAGTCCTGCCGAACGCGCTTAGTCCCATTGTCGTTGAAGCCACCATTCGCGTCTCCTTCGCCATCATGATCGGCGCGACGCTCGGCTTCTTGGGCCTGGGCGCCCAGCCGCCCAGTACCGAGTGGGGACTGATGGTCTCCGAAGCCCGCCAGTTCATGTTCCGCAATCCTTGGTGTGTCGCCATTCCCGGCCTATCGATCGCGACGGCGGCCCTTGGCTTCAACCTGTTCGGCGACGCTTTGCGGGATGCCCTCGACCCAAGGAGGAGCCATTGAGCGCCGCGCTCACCTCGGCCGAGGCAAAGGCTGCCAGCAAGGAAAAGCCGGCCCTCGCTGTGCACAAATATTCGCTCTCCTATCGCACTGAGGCCGGCCTTATCGCGGCGCTGAGGAACATCGACCTTACCATCGCCAAAGGTGAGACCGTCGGCCTTGTTGGCGAATCCGGCTCGGGCAAGTCGTCGATGGCCTGGTCGATCATGCGCTATCTGCCGCCCAATGCGGTGGAGCAGGGTGGTGCCATCCGCCTCGCAGGCGAAGAGATTCTCGACTACACGCCGCACGAAATGGCGACGATCCGCGGCAGCCGGGTGCCGATGGTCTTTCAAGATCCGTCGACCTCGCTCAATCCAACGATCAGGCTGGGCGAACAGATCGCCGAGGTACTGATCCGCCACCGGGGCCTGACGAAGGCCGAGGCCTACGCCGAGGCGGAAGCGGCGCTGGCACGAACCGGCATCACGCATCCCAAGGAAATGCTGCAGCGCTATCCTCATGAGGCCTCGGGTGGCGAGAAACAACGCGTCGTCATCGCCACGGCCTTCGCCTGTGAGCCGGAACTGATCATTTTCGATGAGCCGACAACAGCGCTCGATATCCTGACCGCACGGCAGATCCTCGATCTGTTCACCCGGCTGCGCGAAGAGACGAACGTGTCGGCTCTCTATATTTCCCACGATCTGGGCCTGGTCTCGCGCGTCGTCGACCGGGTCGCCGTGATCCACAAGGGCGTCATCGTCGAGAACGGGTCGGTCGACGAGGTGTTCCGGCACCCGAAGGCGGATTATACCCGCCAACTGATCGGGGCCGTGCCGGACCCGGAGCGCTGGATCGGTGTGGAGGCACCAGCGGTCCCGCAGACGCTGATTCGGCTAACGAATGCCGGCGTGCATTATGGCGGCCCCAGCCTCCTGCAGAGGATATTCCAGCCAGAGGAAGCCGGAAAGGTCGGCTTTTGGGGGGCTCGAAACGTCAGCCTCGACATCCGTAAGGGAGAACTCCTGGGAGTTGTGGGTGAAAGCGGCTCCGGCAAATCGACGATCGCCAAGGTGCTGGCCGGGCTGCAGGATTTTGAGGGGACGCTCGAAGTGGACGGCAGGACGATCGGCAGCCGGAAGGCTATCGACCGTGCCTATCGCCGCCGGGTGCAGATCGTGTTTCAGCATCCCGACGCCTCGCTCAACCCGCGCCAGAAGATTGGCACGATCATCGGCCGGCCGCTGAAGCTCTACCAGATAGTCCCGCGCCGGCAGGTCAAGATACGTGTCGGGCAACTGCTCGAAATGGTTCGTCTGCCGGCCGCCTACGCCAAGCGATATCCGCATCAGCTCTCGGGCGGCGAGAAGCAGCGCGTGGCCATCGCCCGCGCGTTCGCCGCTGAACCGGAACTCGTCATCTGCGACGAGGTGACCGCAGCGCTCGACGTGTCGGTGCAGGCGGCCGTGGCCGAACTTCTGGTCAAGTTGCAACGGGATACCGGCACGGCCTGCCTGTTCATCACGCACGACCTTAATCTGATCCGTCAGCTCGCGCACCGGATCGCGGTCATGCGCCATGGCGTGCTCGTGGACTTCTTCGACCGCCGGGACGCCCGCGCGGACGATCGCAACCCCTATACCAAAGCGCTCCTTGACGCTGTTCCGGTTCAGTCGTCCAGCGCAGCAGCATGAGGGTTCATCCATGACGACAGCGCTGGAGCTCGCAGACAAGGTCGACCGCCAGACCTGTATCGACATCCTGGCCGACCTGGTGCGGCACAAGAGCTATTCGGAAACTCCGGGCGAGCGCATCCTGGCCGAGCACATGGCCGACATCATGCGCAACATGGGGCTGGAAGTGACGTTGCAGCCAGTGACCGGCGACCGGGTCAACGCCATCGGCATCTGGCGCGGCTCAGGCGGTGGCAAGAGCCTGTTGTTCAACGGCCACCTGGACACCAATCCGGCGACCGAGGGCTGGACCGTCGATCCCTGGGGCGGCGTCGTCGATGACGAATTCATCTACGGCATCGGCGTCTCGAACATGAAGGCCGGCGACGCGTCGTCGCTCTGCGCCGTCAAGACTCTGATCGACAACGGCATCCGGCTGAAGGGTGATGTCGTGCTAACGTATGTGATCGGCGAGTTGCAGGGCGGCATCGGGACGTTGCAGGCGGTGCGGGCCGGTACCCGCGCCGACTATTTCATCAATTCCGAGCCATCCGACCTGCAGGCGATCACCATGCATGCGGCGGCCTTCACTTTCATCATCGAGCTTGAAGGCGTCACGCGGCATTTGTCCAAGCGCGAGGCTGCCGTCGACGCCATCCGTGCGGCCTGCGAGTTGATTCCGCAACTAAGCGCCATGACGTTCTCCGATGCACCGACGGAAGAGCACAAGGCGGTCAACCGCGTGCATGTCGGCGTCATCCATGGCGCACTCGGACGCGATCTGCATGAATGGCGGCCGCCGCAGGTGGCAGACTTCGTCCGTCTCAAGGGATCTGGCCGCTATGGGCCGGGCCAGAGCCGGGAGAATGCTCTGGCTGACATCCAGCGCGTCCTCGACGGGCTGGCCGAATGCCATCCCGGCCTGAAGGCCAAGGTCCATGCGGAGACCAGGAACGATCAGCCGACCATGCCGGCTTTCGCGGTCTCGAAGGAAGCGCGCATCGTCAAGGCGATCAACGCGGCCTACGAGGCCGTGCGCGGCGACAAGCAGCCGACCGGCCCGATTGCGCCGCCCGCCTATTTCGGCACCGATGCCGGCCATCTCTGGGTGGAAGGCGGCATGGAAGGCGTCGTCTGCGGACCAGGCGGGCGCTACAACACCATGCCGGACGAACGGGTCGATATCGTCGACTATCTCGACATGGTCCGCATCTATCTCATCACCATGACAGACATCTGCGAGTTGGCATGACCATGCATGTGCCCGAGGAATTCGCGGCGACCTCAAGAAGCGGTCGCAACGTCCTCTTGAAGTTCAAGCCGGCCGAATTCGCGGGTCGCCTTGCCGCCACCCGCCGCCGCCTGCGGGAGCGCGGGCTCGACGCACTGATCGTGTTTGCCCAGGAGAGTCATTACTGGCTGACCAGCTATGACACGGCGGGTTACGTTTTCTTCCAGGCCGGTCTCGTCCTCGCCGACGATGGCAGCGACACGGTGCTCCTCACTCGTACGCCAGATCTCAGGCAGGCCAATGTCGCCTCGCTCTATGACGATATCCGGGTCTGGCTCAATGCCGAGAACGCCAATCCTGCCCAGGACCTGCGTGACATTCTGGCCGAGAAGGGCCTCAGGGGCAAAAAGGTCGGCGTCGAATATGCGACCTACGGCCTGACGGGTGCCAATGCCCGCATGGTCGATCGAGCGCTCGACGGTTTCTGCGTCACCGAGGATGCCTCCGACATCGTGCGGCAGGGCAGGTTGGTGAAGTCCAGGGCCGAGCTCGAGCATGTGCGCATGGCGGGCAAGCTCGCCGACGCCGCTGTCCGGGCGGCGATCGACGCCACCCGGCCTGGCATTCCAGATACTGTCCTGACCGCCGCGGCATTGACCGCAATGCTTGCCGGCGGCGGCGACATCCCCTCGGGCGGACCTCTGGTCAATTCCGGCCCGCGGGCGCTGTACGGTCGCGGCATTGGCGGACCTCGAACGATCGAGGAACAAGACCAGATCCTGGTCGAGCTCGCCGGCTCCCATTGCCGTTATCACGTCTGCATCGAGCACACGCTGGTGACTGGCAAGCCAGATCCGCGTCAACGCGACATGCTCAAGGTGGCGAAGGACGCTCTCGACCAGATTAAAGATGCCGCGCGGGCAGGGACGGCACTGGGAACGCTCGACGACATTCATCGCAAGGTGCTGGATGATGCCGGCTTTGCCAAGGCTCGCTACGCCGCCTGCGGTTACGCCCTGGGCTGCACTTTCAAGCCGACCTGGATGGACGTGCCGCCGATGATCTATTCCGGAAACCCCCTCATCATGACGCCGGGGATGGTATTCTTCGTTCACATCATGATCCCCGATGCGTCGACGGGCCTGACGGCGGGAGTTGGCCAGACCTTCGCCATCACCGATGGCGCACCAGAGGTCTTCAGCGATCTGCCAGTGCAGCTTTACTGCTGCTGACGCCGGCAAGCCGCATCCGGGGTCACGCGGCACCGCCTCGTGGAGGGGCGCCGACGTCCCGCTGCGGCTTGGCATTCGCATGGTCCTTGTGCAGGGATCGCTCATGGAAATTGGCCGGTCTAAACGGCTTGGATTTGCGCAACCAGGTCGAACGTTACTCGACCGAGTCCCGGCCTTCGCGCCTGGGAATGATGGGTTTGCCCCCGACAACCTGAGGACAACGACGTCTCGGGCTTTGCGGTTCACATGTTGACCTGGGCTTGATTGACCGGACAATTGTCCGCGTCGTCGAGATACTTCACTCGTCAGAGGCTATATTCCCACTAATCAGTGCGAGGATTCGTCATGGGCCAGATCCCACCCATCGATCCCGCGATCTTCGCTTATGTCCGTACCGTCATCAGCATCATCGTCGGGCTCAGCATCGGCCGGCTCCTCACCGGCATCGCTCGTTTCATCCAGCATCCCAAGCAGCAGAAGATTTTCGGCGCTCACCTTGCATGGACCTTCTTCATGCTGGTCTATGTCATTCACTTCTGGTGGTGGGAATTCCACTTGGGAACCGTTCACTGGAATTTTGCCATATATTGTTTTTCCGCGCTCTACGCGGGGCTTATTTTCATTCTCTGTACATTGCTCTTCCCTGACACCATGTATGAGTACACGGGCTTCGCGGACTATTTCGTGTCCCGACGAGTCTGGTTCTTTGGTATACTTATCGCGATCTTCTTCCTCGATATCGGTGATAGCAGGATCAAGGGGGCCGACTATCTTGCCTCGCTCGGGCTGGGATTGTGGTTCCGGTTGGCGTTTTATGTCCTTGGCAGTGCCGCCGCGATGATGGTCCAGAGCGTGAAGTTCCAGACCGCCTTCGCCATTGCCGCCCTGTTCTCTGAGATCGTCTGGGCGCTCTCAGAGTATTATACGTTGTTTTGACAGGCGCTCCTGCCGTCTCGGTGCCCCTGAGCCGACGAGGCCGGCGGGCCGTGCTGCCAGGAAAAACAGAGCCAAGGAATTCTCCCATGCCGTTTTCACCGGCTCCCGATCGCTACGCTGCCATGTCCTATCGTCGCTGCGGTCAAAGCGGCATCGACCTGCCGGCGATCTCACTTGGCCTATGGAACAATTTCGGCGGCGTCGACGTCTACGAGGCCGGCCGCGCGATCCTGCGCCGGGCCTTCGATCGCGGCATCACGCATTTCGACCTCGCGAATAATTACGGGCCGCCTCCAGGCTCGGCCGAGGAAATGTTCGGGAGAGTGATGGCCGGCGATCTGGCACCCTATCGCGACGAGCTCATCATCTCGACCAAGGCCGGCTGGGAGATGTGGCCCGGCCCTTATGGCGGTATCGGCGGTAGCCGGAAATATCTCGTTGCCAGCCTCGACCAGTCGCTCAAGCGCATGGGGCTCGACTATGTCGACATCTTCTATTCGCATCGCGTTGACCCCATGACGCCGCTTGAGGAAACCATGGGCGCGCTCGCCCATCTCCATCGGCAGGGCAAGGCGCTCTATGTGGGCATCTCCAGCTACTCGCCCGAACTGACGCGCAAGGCCGCCGCCATCCTGAAGGAAGAGCGCGTCCCCCTGTTCATTCACCAGCCGAACTATTCAATGTTCAACCGATGGATCGAGCATGGCCTGCTCGATGCGCTGGAGGAGACCGGTGCGGGCTGCATCGCCTTCTCGCCGTTGGCGCAGGGTTTACTCACCTCGAAATATCTGGGCGGCATCCCCGACGATGCGCGTGCCGCCAAGGGACGGCTGCTGAACAGTTCAGCGCTCACCGAGGATATCCTGGAGCGCATCCGCGCACTCAATGAAATCGCCGGGCGACGCGGGCAGACATTGGCGCAGATGGCGATTGCCTGGACGCTACGCGATCCTCGAGTTACTTCATCGCTGATCGGGGCCAGGACCGTCGAGCAACTCGACGATTCGCTGGGGGCCCTCGAGCGGTTGGACTTCACGCCGGCCGAGCTTGCCGAGATCGATCCGTTCGCCATCGACGGCGACACCGATTACTGGAAGGTCTCGACCGCGTTTTCATAGGTCTGCCCGGCTTTCCGGTCCGGCAGAGAGGTGGGACAACTGGGTCGGCCTCGCCGGTTGCCAAGCCCGCGGCTGGCCGCTGCCATCGTCACGTCGATGGCGACCGCAAAACGACTTTGCCGGAGCAACGCGCCGCCAGTATCCCGACGATGGATGCTGCCCGAACTCGTAAGGCTGGTGGGCATGTCGCGAACAACGTTCGCCGCACGGTTCCGCCAGATCGTAGGCGAGCCACCCTTGGGCTATTTGACCCGATGGCGCATGTAACAGGCGGCTGACCGCCTGCGGCATTCGCGCGATCCTCTAGCCGAGATCGCCTGCGCAGCCGGATACACCGCCGAGTCAGCCTTCAGCACGACATTTAGCCGGGTCATGGGATGCCCGCCCCGCCGCTATCGGCGCGGCATCCCCGTCGCGTAGTCCCGTGCAGGCGGCCTTGGTGGGAGCCCGATCCTCACTGCGCAATCGCATTCGCAGTTCCTGAGCGCCGATGTGTGAAAGGCATCTATTTCCCGGCGACGTCGGCGACTGAGATGGGTTGGCTCGGCAGGACGAAGATGTAGGCAAGGGCGGAGGCCAAGCCGATGACGGCGCCGACGATCAGAGCCGGCATGAAATGGCCGGTGGCCTGGACGATGAAACCCGTGATGAGCGGCGCCAGGGCGCCACCCAGATAGCCGCCGAAATTCATGATGCCGCCAATCGAGCCCGTATTGTTTTCGGGCGCGCAGACGCTGACCATCGCCCAGGCCATGGCGCTCGAAGAGCCTGCGCCGAACATCACGACGGCGATGCAGGCGACCGCCAGGGTGTTGCTTGGCGTCAGCGCGGCCAGGACCGTGAAGCAGGCCATGGCCAGCAGCGAGATGACCGCCGGAATGCGACGGCTGTCGATGGGCGTGAATCCGCGCGCCATCAGGAGATCGGCAACCTTGCCTGTGCCGATGCTGCCAATCACGCCAAAGGCATAAGGGATCGCGGCGACCCATCCAGTCTTTTGCAGGCTCATGCCACGCTCCATCTCGAGATAGCCGGGCAGCCACGCCTGAAAAAGCCAAAGCAGATAGACGACACCGAAGAAGCCCAGGATCAGCCCCCAACTCACCTGGAATGAAAAGAGGCGCTTCCATTCGGCAAGGGTGATTGGGGCGTGCGGTTGCGGCTCCTCTCCGTCCTGGAGATAATTCTTCTCCTCGGCGGTAAGGTCGACCTCGTCCGGTTCGCGATAGATGATGAACCAGATCATCGCCACGACGACGCCAGCTAGCCCAACGATGATGAACATCCAGCGCCAGCCGAAGGCCAGCATCAACGCTGTCAGGATCGGCGGCGCAATTGTTGGCCCGAGCGTTGAGGTGCAGTTATAGATACCCGTGGGCAGGCCACGGGCGCGGATATTGTACCAGTCCTTTACGACTCGAGCACCCGACGAGAACATCGGCGCCTCGCCCAGTCCCAAAAAGATGCGGGCAACGACAAACTGGCTGAAATTGCTGACGATGCCGCCCGCCGCCTGGGCCACTGACCAGATGAAGAGGCCGATTCCGAGGAGCCGCCTCGGGCCGAAGCGGTCGATCAGCGCGCCACCTGGCAACTGGGCGAAGGCATAGGCCCACAGGAAGGCCGAGAGCAGCATGCCCATCTCGCCCAGCGTCAGGCCGAGATCGGCGCGGATGAGCGTGCCGCCCACGGCCAGGGTCGCACGGTCGACATAGTTGATCGTTCCCACGATGACGAGCAGGATGAGAGCCGCCCGCTGGGTGCGCCGCACCCGGGGTGGGGTCGTCATGACGGCCAATTCTGTAGCCTCCTTGATGGATTTTAGTCGATCGTGCTGGCGTTGCTTGTCGGCCGGTCCTTACGCGTGCCAGCCGTTGTTCTCTTGGCTCAGTAGGTGGCGCGGCCGCCCGAAACGTCGAAGACGCCACCCGTGGTGAACGAGCATTCCTCCGAGGCCAGCCAGCAGATCAGTGCTGCCACTTCCTCGATCTGGCCGAAGCGACCCATCGGAATCTTCGAGAGCATGAAGTCGATATGCTCCTGGCTCATTTGATCGAAGATGGCCGTGCGGACGGCTGCCGGCGTCACACAATTGACAGTAATGCCGGTCTTGGCCAACTCCTTGCCCAGCGACTTGGTCAGGCCGATCACGGCCGCCTTGGATGAGCTGTAGGCGGGCGCGTTGGGATTTCCCTCCTTGCCGGCAATCGATGCGATGTTGACGATTCTGCCATAATCCTTGGCCTGCATGAACGGCACGACCGCCCGATCGCAATAGAAGACGCCATGGACATTGACGTCGAAGACCCGCTTCCAGTCCTCGATCGGGTATGTCCAGGTGGTGGCATTCGGTCCGGTGATTCCGGCACTGGCGACCAGGACGTCGATGCCGCCCAACTGTTCGGCCGTCTTGGCGGCCGCCTTTTCCACCGAGGCCCAATCGGCGACGTCGACGACGATCCCGAGGGCACCTTCGCCCAGGCTGGCTATCGTCGCATCGATCTGCTTCTGGTCGCGATCCCAGACCGCGACCCTGCCGCCCTCGGCCAGGATCCGTTTGACGACCGCCAGGCCGATGCCGGCGGCGCCGCCGGTCACGACGGCGATCTTGTCCTTGAAGCGGCCTGCAAATTCGCTCATGCGCGTTGCTCCCAGGCGACGCAGACCTGCCGCTGCTCGCCCAATTTGTCGATGCCAAGCGTGATGATATCGCCGGGCTTGAGGTAGACCGGCTCGGGTTTGATCCCCATGCCGACACCGGGCGGCGTACCAGTGGTGATGACGTCGCCGGGCATCAGAGTCATGAACTCCGAGAGATAGGAGACGATGGTCTCCACATCGAAGATCATCGTCGCGGTATTGCCGGTCTGCATGCGCTTGCCGTTGACGTCCAGCCACATGCCAAGCTTCTGCACGTCACCCACCTCGTCCTTGCTGACGAACCAGGGACCGATCGGCCCGAACGTGTCGCAGCCCTTGCCCTTGTCCCACGTGCCACCGCGTTCGGCCTGGTAGTGCCGCTCGGAGACATCGTTGATCAGCACATAGCCAGCCACATGGTCGAGGGCCGCGTCCTTGCTGACATAACTGGCGCGCTTGCCGATGACGACGCCGAGTTCGACCTCCCAGTCGGTCTTGGTCGACCCACGCGGAATGACGACATCGTCGTTCGGGCCCTGAATGCAGCTGATCGCCTTGGTGAACACGACGGGCTCGGTCGGTATGGGCAGGTTCGATTCCCTGGCGTGGTCGGAGAAATTCAAGCCGATGGCGATGAACTTGCCGACCTTGGCAACGGGGCAGCCATAGCGCTGCTCGCCAGAGATCAGTGGCAGGCTCTCGGGATCGAGCGCAGCCAAGCGCTCAAGGCTCTCTGCCGCGTAGGCCGCGCCGTCGAGATCGCTCAGATGTCCTGAGAGATCACGGATCCTGCCGGAGCGATCGAGCAGGCCCGGGCGTTCGGCGCCGGGCGGACCGTAGCGAAGTAGCTTCATGGTGTTTTACCTGATCTCTGTTGGTTCAATGCGTGTAGGGCCGGTGCAGCTTGCATTCCGGATTGAGCCTGACGCCAAAGCCTGGCGTTTCGGGGAGCTTGAGCCGCCCCTTGGTCGGCACTGGCTCCTCCAGAAGTAAGGGCGTGAACATCGGGACAACCTGATCGGGAACCGGGTGCATCATCAAGAACTCGGCAAAGGGGCTGTTATGCCGGGTGATAACGAAATGATAGCTGTAGACCGAGGAGCCGTGCGGGACCACGAGGACGCCGTGGGCGTCAGCCAGCGCTGAAATCTTGATGAGTTCGGTTACGCCGCCACACCAGCCGACATCCGGCTGGATGATGTCGCAGCAATTCATGTCGAGGAGCAGCCTGAAGCCCCATCGCGTGGCTTCGTGCTCGCCGGTCGTGCAAAGCATCCCGCGCGGCAGATTTCGCCGCAACTCGGAATACCCCCAGTAATCGTCGGGAGAGAGTGCCTCCTCGATCCATTTGAGGCCGGCCTCATGCCAAGCCCGGGTAGCGAACTTCGTCGCATAATTGACATCCAGGCTCATCCAGCAATCCTGCATGAGCCAGAAATCGGGCCCGACCTTGGCACGCATGTCGGTCAGGATCTCGAGATTCTTCCTCAGGCCTTCCTCGCCCTCGGCCGGGCCGTGGTGAAGCGCCATCTTTCCGCCGATGAAGCCCATCTCCTTGGCAAGATCGGGTCTGGCACCCGTGGCATAGAATTGCAGCTCGTCCCTCACAGCGCCGCCCAGCAGGTGGAACACCGGCTCCTGGCGCACTTTGCCCAAAAGGTCCCAAAGGGCCAGGTCCACACCGCTGATCGTGTTGATGACCAGGCCCTTGCGCCCATAATAGAGCGTCGCGTTATACATCTGGTCCCACATAAGCTCGATGTCGGTGACCTTGGCCCCCTCGATGAAGCGGGCCAGGTGATTCTCGACGATCCAGGCCGCGGGTTCGCCACCCGTCGTGACGGCAAAGCCCACCGTTCCATCTGATGCCTCGACCTCGACCACCAGCGAGCCCAGAACGTTGATCCCGAAGCTGCGCCGGCTTGCCCGGTAGTTCGGATATTTCGCCATCGGCGTCGAGACGTGATCGTCGATCCAATGCGCGCCGCTCTGGTCGTGATAATCGCCACCACCGCCTCTGACGGTATAAGCGCGGATCTGGCGAATCGTTGGCGTGGCCATGTGGTTTTCCCAAGTCAGGCGGAGGTAGGGCTGCTGCTGGCGGCGAGTTCAGTTGCCGGCTCCGCCGTCGGCTCCCGGCGCAGGGCCAAGATGAAGACGGCGCCTATCAGCGTCGTTCCCGCCAGTGTGTAGAGGCCAGCTGGCGCACCCAGGCTGGCATCGGCCCAGTTCTTGATGTTCGGGGCGGTGAAACCGCCCAGCGCGCTCAAGGCGTTGATGACGGCGATGCCGCCCGCTGCGGCCACCCCACCCAGATAATTGGTCGGGAAGGTCCAGAACATGGGCTGCACGGCGATGAAGCCCGCAGCGGCAAAGGAAAGGGCCACCAGTGCAATCGCTGGGCCCGCTCCGGCCGAGACGGCGATGCCGAAGCCTGACACTGCCAGGGTCGCCGCCGCCAGCCATCGATGCGCGCCGTACCGGTCGGCGAAGCGTGGGAGAAAGAAAGTGGCGATCAAGGCGCAGAGCCAGGGAATGGCCGAGACCAGGCCAACTTCCAGACCGATCCTGGTGCCAAGGAGGGCCGCCACCTGAGCAGGGAGATAGAAGCTGACGCCATAGACGCTCATCTGGATGAGAAAATAGATGACCACGAACTGCCAGACGCGCGGCAGGCGGAAGATCACGCCCAGCGAAGAGAGTCCGTGGCGGGCCTTTGCCCGCTCCTCCGTGTCGATCGCCGCAGTCAGGACATGACTCTCGTCGGCCGGCAGCCACGCGGCGTCGCTCGGCTTGTCGTCCAGATACCAGTAGGCCCAGACGCCGACGGCCGTGGCCATCAGTCCCTCGATCATGAACATCCACTGCCAGCCCTCGAGGCCGAGATAGCCATGCATCTCGATTAGCAGCCCTGAGAGCGGCCCGCCGACGATGAAGGACAAGGGAGCGCCGAAGTAGAAGAGGCCCAGGATGCGGCCTCGCGTGCGGGCCGGAAACCAGTAGGTGAGGTAGAGGATGACACCGGGGAAAAAGCCGGCTTCCGCGGCACCCAGGAGCAGGCGGACGACGTAGAAGGACATCTCGCCGCGAACGAACATCGTCGCTGCCGAGATCAGCCCCCAAGATACCATGATCCGGCACATCCAGATCCTGGCGCCCACTTTGTGCATGATCAGGTTGCTCGGCAGTTCCGTCGCCGCGTAGGTGAGGAAAAACAGGCCGGCACCCAGTGCGTAGGCCGCCGCAGAGATGCCGGCGGAGGCCTGAAACGCCTCCTTGGCAAAGCCGATATTCGCCCGGTCGAGAAACGATAGGACGTACATCAGCAGCAGGAATGGAACGAGTCGCCGCTGCGCCCGCGTCACCGCTCCATCGAGACGGCGATCTTCCATATTAGCCTCCTTCGGGCGCGTTGCCCGCCACCATATCGGGTCGGCTTTGCGCTGTGTCCCACAATATGATACTTGTTTTTATTATGTGGATGACGTAGCCATTCTTCAGGCGCCATGTCAATCGCGTGCTCGAAGGGAGCAACGGCATCAGCACGGACCGACCAGCCGCGCCGCAAGGCAGCCAATCGTTGATGCGCGCCTTGGACATCGTCGACGTGGTCGCAGGCGGAATCACAGACCTTGCGGGGCTTTCGCTCCACCTGGGTCTGACGCGGAGCACCACGCACCGGCTGGCCAGCACGCTGGTTGCTCGAGGCTATCTCCGCTTCCAGCCGGGGCAGGGCTACGGTCTCGGCTCCAAGCTCCTTGAGCTCGGTTGGCATGCCTTGCATCAAAATCCCCTGACGCGACTGGCGCGGCGCCATTTGGAGCAGCTCGCAGCGGCAACCGAAGACACAGTGCACCTGGGCGTCCTGGACGGATGGTGGGCGCTCTACCTCGATAAGATTCCGGGCATGCGGCGGGTGGAAATCAGTTCGCAGGTGGGTGAACGACACCCCGTCTGGTCAACCGGCCTCGGCAAGGCGTTGCTCCTGGACGGCAATGAGGCAACCTGGCGGTCCTTCTTCGCGCGGGGGGAGGCGCACGGTGATGGGCAGACGCAGGATCTGGCCGAATGGCTCGATCGAATGCGCGCTTACGCCCTACTAGGCTATGCTTTCGATCTTGAGGAGAACGAGCCGGAGATCCGCTGCGTGGCAGCCCCGGTGCGTGATGCAAGCGGCCGGATCGTGGCGGCCATCAGCCTCTCGAGTCTCAATCGCTATATGACCGACGAGCGTATGGACGAACTGACGCCATTGGTCGTCGATACGGCCAAGAACGTCAGCCACGACCTCGGCTGGCACCCCGCACAGAGCTCAATGCCTCGCTAGCGGGTCTGCTTCGGGCCTGCCGATGAGGCTGGTGACGATCTTGAGAAGCTGAGAAGGGCGAAAGGGCTTCATCAGGAGGATGTCCGAAGGCAAGCGTTCGGGAAAATCGCCGATGGTGTGAGGCCGACCGGTGACGAAGACGATCGGTGCGCCTGGATAGTTTCGCCTAAACGCCGCCGCGACGCCGAAGCCATCCTGCCCGCCGGGCAGGTTGATGTCCGAGACCAAGAGGGAAAAGCGTGATTTTCCGTCATTGGCACGACGAACGAGGTCGACGGCCTCATCGGCGGATGAGGCCTCGCTCACCTCGAAACCATGCTCCGAAAGGATCTCGACGAGCAACGAACGTATGAGCCACTCGTCTTCGACGACCAAAACGCACATTGCAAACAGCCTCGGGGGAAGATCCTTCTACCTTATAAGCGTCTTAATATATCTTCACGTCAGATGTTGCACTGACAATCCGCTCGCCCTCGAAATTTACTTCGGACGTATCTAAGAAGCCGCACCTCAGGCGTGCGCGTCAGCCAGGTCGCAAAGCAACCGAACAAAACCCGAAGTTGAATTTTCGGGTGTAGTGTCGTTAAAGATTTTGGCGTCAGGCTGCAGGGCAGAGACTTCCGTGCGCCGTGCGAATCGTCTGTTCAGATCCCCGTCCTCGGGGCGCGCGCGTTGTGCCAGTCTACGGGCCAACTCGGCATCACTCGCCGTCACCTCGATGACGAAGCTCTCCTTGAATCGGTCGCGTGCCTCTTGGACAACCCCGCGCGAAACGTTCGCCACGACGATGTGTCCCTCCTTTAGGGCATCCTCGATCGCGCGCGGGAGCCCATAGGACAGCCCATGGGCTGTCCAGTGCAGGGTAAAGGCACCCTCCGCTGCAAGCGTGGCGAAACGTTCCCGATCGAGCTCGATGCATTCCTCGTCAACGGACGAAGCGCGCGTAATGGCGCGGCGGACGAAAACGAAGCGAGGATCGTCGCCTAACTGGCGGCGAGCGCCACGGATCAACGTGTCCTTGCCGGCGCCGCTTGGCCCGACGACGAGGACGAGCCGTCCCATCTTCATGCCACCCGTTTCCCTTCTCGATAGACCGCGACCGGTACAGGCTGGTCGCCCAGCATGGCAACCCTGACCAGATCGGCTCGCAGCCCAGCCACGAGAGCGCCACGATCATCGAGACCCGCCGCCCGCGCGGGATTGCGGCTTATCATTGCGACCGCCCGTGGAAGCTTGATGACGGGGAGGCGGGCCGTGAGCTCGAAGGCCGCCATGAGGAGGCTGGAGGGGACATAGTCGGACGAAAGGAGGTCGAGCAGGCCGTGGCTTGCCAGTTCGAGAGCCGCGACGTTGCCCGAATGCGAGCCACCACGGACAATGTTGGGCGCCCCCATGAGGACGCTGATGCCATGTGCGTGCGCGTGCTCAGCAGCAGTCAGAGTGGTCGGAAACTCGGCGATGGCCACGCCATCGGCCACCGCCTCTGCAACGTGCTGCTCGGTCGTATCGTCGTGGCTGGCAAGAGGAATGCCGTGCGTCTGAGCGAACTCGACCATCATCAGCCGATGCTTTTGCGCGTTACGCTCATTCAGCGCACGACGATGGCTGATCAGCGCATCGGCCTCGTTGCCGGAGCGCCCGGTCTTGCCGCAGTAATAAGTCTTCCAGATGGCGATATCGCGGAATTGTCGCTGACCCGGCGTGTGGTCCATCAGGGACATGAGGTGGACGGGGTAGCGCTCAGCGAAGCGCTGGAGCTGATCGACGACGTCGCCTGCCGCGATCTCGCAGCGCAGGTGAGTGCGATGCTCCACCCTCAGCCTGCCGGCCTGCCGCGCGGTCTGGATAGACTCGGCCAGCAGCCAGATATCGTCGGACTTGTCATCCTGGTCAAAATCCGAGCCGATACGCAGCGAATCGAAGACCGTCGTGATCCCTGAAGCCGCCATTTGCGCATCATAGGAGATGGCTGCCCCCAGGGCATTCCAGCGCACCTTGGGGCGGGGGGTGAAGTGGCTTTCTATATGATCGGTATGTAGCTCGACCAGGCCTGGCAGGAGCAGATCGCCCCCAAGGTCGACGCCGCGTTCCGGTGGCCGGCCCTGGCCCAGTTCCGCGATCCGGCCGTCGACGACAGCGAGCCAGCCTTGATCCAGAATCTCTTCGGGTAGGACGAGACGCGCATTTTCGATCATGGTCAGGCTGTTCATGCCGCGCTCGCTTCACTGGTCCCAGCACCGGCATAGCGGCGCATGTCGATCACTCGATCCACGAGGCTCGTCCTGACCGCGTCGTCATGGAAGATGCCCAGGACGGCGGTGCCGCGGCGTTTCATGTCCTTGACGATATCGACGACGACGGCGCCATTCGCCGCGTCGAGAGACGCTGTCGGCTCATCCAGAAGAAGGAGACGTCGCTCGGCGCAGAGACCCCGGGCGATATTCACTCTTTGCTGCTCGCCGCCCGAGAAGGTTGCGGGCGGCAGCGACCAGAGCCGGTCCGGCACATTCAGCCTGCTGAGCAGATCCCGAGCACGGTTTTTGGCCGCGCTCTCGTCGAGGCCACCTTCGACGCCTGCGGCCTCGACGATCTGCAGCGTCGGCACGCGTGGAATGACACGCAGGAACTGGCTCACATAGCCGATATTCTTCCGCCGCAGCGCCAGCATGGCATGGGGCGAGGCATGCGGAATGTCGACGATGGCCGCCTCGGCATGGAACAGGATGTGCCCTTCGGAGCAACGATAATTGCCATAGGCCATCTTAAGGAGCGAGGATTTGCCGATGCCCGAGGGGCCGCCCAGCGCCACGCATTCGCCCTCATGCAGATCGAAGGTAACGCCACTGACGACCGGCAGATCGGCGCTCCCCTGCAGATGCAGGGTGAAGGCCTTGCCGACGTCGACGAAGGTGAGAACGGATTTCTTGCTCATGCGGCAAGCACCGAGGCGACGAGAAGTTGCGTGTAGGCGTCGGCTGGGTCGTCCAGCACCTGATCGGTCAGGCCCTGCTCGATCACGCGGCCTCGGCGCATCACCATGATCCGATGCGAGAGGATCCTGGCCACGGCCAGATCATGCGTGACGATGACGACGGCCAGTCCCAGGTCGGTCACAAGGCCCCGGATCAGGTCCAAGAGGCGCGCCTGCACCGAAACATCGAGGCCCGAGGTCGGCTCGTCCATGAGAACGAGGCGCGGATGCGTTACGAGGTTGCGCGCGATCTGCAGCCGCTGTCGCATGCCGCCGGAAAAACTGCGCGGCGTCTCGTCGATCCGTTGCGCCTCGATCTCGACCTTCTCCAGCCAGTCGCCGGCGCGCTGCCTGATCTGGCCGTAATGACGGTCACCCTTCGCCATCAGCCGCTCGCCGACATTCCCGCCAGCGGTCACGGCCATGCGTAGTCCCTCGCGCGGATCTTGGCGAACAAAGCCCCATTCGGTGCGCATCAGCGCGCGCCGCGCACCCTCGTCAAGGGAACCAAGCTCGACCGTCTCGTCGTTTTGTTGCCGATAGTCGATGTGGCCGGCGGTCGGCTCCAACTCGCCCGCGAGCAGACCGAGCAGCGTCGACTTGCCCGAGCCCGACTCGCCGACGACGGCCAGCACGTCGCCCTCGAAGAGATCGAAGCTCACATCTTCGCAACCCAGCCGCTGGCCATAGAATTTGGTGAGGCCGGTAACGTCCAGAAGCGGCTTGGCGCTCATGCTGCGTCTCCCTGCAAGCCGGTGTGCCCCGACGCCCGCCGCTCCTCGCAATAGTCGGTATCGGAGCAGGCGAACATGCGCTGGCCGCGATCGTCCAACAGGATCTCGTCCAGATAGGCATCTTCGGCGCCGCAGAGCGCACAGGGGCGGGAAAAGCGCTGCACCTCGAAGGGATGATCTTCGAAGTCCAGGCTTCGCACGTGAGTGTAGGGTGGCACGGCATAGATCCGCTTCTCGCGCCCGGCACCGAAGAGTTGCAGAGCCGGGCTCATATCCATTTTCGGATTGTCGAATTTCGGGATGGGCGAGGGGTCCATCACGTAGCGTCCAGCCACCTCGACCGGATAGGCATAGGTCGTGGCGATATGGCCGTGCCGCGCGATATCCTCGTAGAGCTTGACGTGCATCAGCCCGTAATCGCGGAGGCCATGCATCTTCCTGGTCTCGGTCTCGCGCGGCTCGAGATAGCGGAGCGGCTCGGGGATCGGAACCTGGTAGACAAGGATCTGGTCCGCGCGTAACGGCCGCTCTGGGATGCGGTGGCGGGTCTGGACGATTGTCGCCTCGCCGGTGTGCGTCGTCGTCCGCACACCGGCGGTCTTTTCGAAGAATTTACGGATCGAGACCGCGTTGGTCGTGTCGTCCGACCCTTGGTCGATCACCTTGAGCACATCGGCCTTGCCCAGGATCGAGGCGGTCACCTGCACGCCACCCGTCCCCCAGCCGTAGGGCATCGGCATCTCACGCGAGGCGAACGGCACCTGATAGCCCGGAATGGCGATTGCTTTCAGGATCGCGCGGCGGATCATCCGCTTCGTCTGCTCGTCCAGATAGGCGAAATTGTAACCCGTGGCCTTAAGTCCGCTCACGGTGTTCATTCCGCAGCCTCCTCGCTGCTGCCGACCGTATGTTCCTGCCGCATGCGGCGCACCAGATCGAGCTCGGCCTGGAAATCGACATAGTGCGGCAGCTTCAGATGCTCGACGAAGCCTGTGGCCTGCACATTGTCGCAATGGGCAAGGACGAACTCCTCATCCTGCGCGGGCGCCTGGCGCTCCTCGCCAAGCTCATCAGCGCGGAGGGCGCGATCGATCAGCGCCATACTCATGGCCTTGC
Source organism: Arboricoccus pini (assembly GCF_900187945.1). Lineage (GTDB taxonomy): Bacteria > Pseudomonadota > Alphaproteobacteria > Geminicoccales > Geminicoccaceae > Arboricoccus > Arboricoccus pini. The sequence continues at coordinate 30,689 of NZ_FYEH01000005.1, forward strand.
GCTCGCTCTGGCCGAAGACCAGTCCGTAGCCTCGGGTGAATTGCGGCGGCTGCGTGGCCGATCCAGCAAACTGATTGATCATCTGACACTCGGTGAGCATCACCCGGCCGAGCGGTACGGCGAAGCCCACTTCCTCCGCCTCGAACGCCACGTCGATCTCGCCGATGCGGATCTCGCCGACGAAGGGATGGGTACGGCCATAGCCGCGCTGCGTGGAGTAGGCGAGGCCGAGCAGAAAGCCCTCGTCGCCGCGGGCCAACGCCTGGAGGCGTAGATCGCGGGCGGCCGGGAAATCGAGGGGATCACGCGTCAGATCGCCGACCTCGTCGTCCGTGTCGGCGGAGGGAACGGCCTCGATGAGACCGTCCTGGTCTAAAAGCTCGGTAAGCGGCACGACCCTCTCGTCCGCGACGGGTTGGCCCTCCGCCGGTGGCGCTGGTTCGACGCCGGCCGCCAGCATGAAGTCGATCAGACGGTGCGTGTAGTCGAAGGTAGGGCCCAGGATCTGTCCGCCGGGAAGGTCCTTGAAGGTGGCGGAGACACGACGGACGATCGTCATGGCGACCGTCTCGGTGGGCACTGCGTAGCCGAACCGCTCGACCGTCGTTCGAAAGGCGCGGATGAGAAAGATCGCCTCGATCAGATCACCCTGCGCCTGCTTGATCGCCAGGGCCGCCAACGCAGGATCGTAGAGCGACCCCTCGGTCATGACCCGGTCGACCGAACGCTGCAACTGCCCCTCGATCTGCTCGGGCGCGATCTCCGGGACGCTGGCGTCGCCACGGCGCTGATGCGCCAGGAGCTCGTGCGCGTTGGCGATGGCGCGCTCGCCTCCTTTGACAGCTACATACATGGGGCTTGCTCCTCGGCCGGGGTCAGGACGACGCTGCGCGGTAGAGCCAGAACGTCGGTGCCGTCGACTAGCAGAAGGTCGACGCCGCGCGGAAACAGGCTATGGTTGCCGGCCCATCGGGCGGCAAAATTCACGGGCAGCCCGTCGACGAGAAAGGCGATTGTTCCGTCGATGCCGGGGCCGCTAGCCCTCCAGCTTTTGCCCCGATCGAAGCCGGTCACTGCGGCTATGATTGTCGTCGAGCGGTCGGGATAGGTATCACTGCCAAGGGCAAATTCATCGAGGGAAGAAAGGCTGCAAGCCTCGGCGACAAAGGCGAAGGTTGCCGTCTTCTTGTCCGCCGTCAGCGGGGAGCCCGTATGGAATGCCAGATATTTCGACACCGCGTCGGTCGCCGGCAGGGCCGGATCCAGCCAGATCGGCGTCTCGTGATCGCAGAGCGAGAGGGCAATGCTCGCCATGTCGGCGCGCAGCGGCGGTGATTGCAGTCCTGAGCCCAACTTCCGCAGGGTGCCTGGCTGCGACAATGCCGTCATGACCGCATGGAAGATTCCTTGCGCCTGCTCGACCGGATCCGTGAATCCCGCGGTGAGCATCAATTGTCGCCTCGTATCATCGTGAAGAACTCCACGCGCGTTGCCGCCGTTTGCCGGGCTTGAAGGGCTGCTATCGCTGACAGCCGTCGGCGAATTGGGATCAGCGCCGTCTCGACGCGCTCGCGTGTCGCCTCCTCCTGCCAGAGTGCGTCCACGAGCGCCGCACGCCGTGCCTTCACCAGATCCCGGCCCAGATGGTAGGCAAAGCCCACCGTGCCGGAGCTCAACTGGACCGAGGCCCTGGCTACCGTCGCCTCGCCAAGATTGAAGGCGGCGCCTTCGCCACCCATGCGCCCCCGAAGCATTATCAGTCCGACCTTGGGCGGGCGAAGATCGATCGCCGCACCGGATTCGGGCAATGCCTTGAGAAGAATCCCTACCTCGTCGCCGGTCGCTGCAGCGCAGAGGCCCATGACCGCGCGTCGCGCCTCAGTCTCCGAATTGACCTCAGAGCCCAACATCGCCACCTACCAAATTATCTGCCATCGGCAATTTGTCTATTTATCTATACAACAGGATGACAATAATTGAACAGAGTAATGACCGCGTGACGCTGGAACGCATCGAACGCGGGGCGGGTGTGGCAGCATGGCGGCAAATCGCCGACCAACTAGGCGAGGAAATTCGCAGCGGTCAGCTCCTGTCGGGCAGCCAACTTCCGACCGAGGCGCGACTGGCCCTTCGGTTCGGCGTTAACCGTCATACCGTTCGACGCGCCATCCGGGCGCTTGCCGACGAGGGTATCGTGCGCGCGACGCAAGGAAGGGGCACCTTCGTCGAGCAGTCACCCATCGCCTACCACATCGGCACGCGGACGCGCTTTAGCGAGAACGTCCTGCGCAGCGGCCGGCAGGCGGGTGGCGAGATCCTCGGTGCCGAGGAGATCCCGGCGACCGCTGACCTGGCGGAGCAATTGAGGATCGAGCCCGGCCAGTCGGTCCTCAGATTGAGGACGCGACGCTTCGTCGACGGTACGCCAGTCTCTTTGGGGCGCTCCCATCTGCCCTTGCCGCGCTTCGCCGGTCTGGAGGACGTTCGTCGCCAGGCTGAGCGGATGACCGACGCCCTCCTCGCCTATGGGATCAGCGATTATCGTCGCACGCGCAGCACGGTCTCAGCGCGCCCGGCAACGCCCGAGGAAGCGGATCTTCTCGACCTTGCCCCGGGGCGGATTCTCCTGGTGGTGCACAGCGTCGACGTCGATCTTGACGGCACGCCGATCGATGCCGGTCAGGCATGCTTTGTCGCCGATCGCATCGAACTGCATTTTGGCGAAGACTAGGCTGGGCCCAATCTGGCGCAATTCATCTCGAGCCATGCCGCCTCCGGCCCGCTGAGAAGCGGCCGCAGGCTTGTCAGCACACGCGCGTGATAGGCATCGATCCAGGCGATCTCGTCGATGCTCAGCAGCGGCAACTGGATAAGGCGCCGATCGATCGGGCACAGTGTGAGGGTGCGAAAGCCCAGAATAGCCCGCTCCGCGCCCACCGGCGCCGGCTTCTCCTCGACGAGAAGAAGGTTCTCGATACGAATGCCGTAGGCACCGCTTTTATAGAAGCCCGGCTCATTGCTCAGGATCATGCCGGGCTCGAGCGGCACGTTGCCGGCCTTGCTGATCCGGGCCGGCCCTTCATGGACGCAAAGATAAGCGCCGATGCCATGGCCGGTGCCGTGATCGAAGTCGAGGCCGTGCCGCCAAAGGGCCAGCCTGGCCAGCGCGTCAATCTGTGCGCCGGTCGTGCCGCGCGGGAAGAGCGCCTGATCGATCGCGATATGGCCCTTGAGGACGAGCGTGAAGTGCGTCTTCATCTCGTCCGGCACGGCGCCTACGGCCACGGTCCGGGTGATGTCGGTGGTGGCATCTTGGTATTGGCCGCCGCTGTCGATCAGGTAGAGCGCGCCGCCACTCAATGGCCGATTGGTCTCGGGCGAACAGCGGTAATGCGGCAGCGACGCATTCGGCCCATAGGCCGAGATTGCCGGGAAGCTCTCGCCGCGAAACAAAGGGTCCGCCTGCCGGTATGCCAAAAGTCGTTCGGCGGCCGCCAATTCGTCGATGCTGCCGACCGGCTGTGCGTCGACCCAGGCAAGGAAGCGCGAGACGGCCGCACCATCACGGAGCTGTGCCGCTATTGCTCCATCGATCTCCCTGGCATTCTTTCTGGCCTTGGCGCGCACGATTGGATCATCGCCGGTGACGAGCCTGGCACCGGCCGCCTCGAGCTTGAGCAGATAGCCTTCATGCACGAGGGTCGTATCGACGAAGACGCGCCGTCCTTTCTGGTCGGCAAGTGCTGCAGCCAATGCCGAGGGCGGCTCGACGGCCACAGCGTTGTCCAGTCGAAAGCCCGTTGGCAGCTTGTCCGGATCGACGAACCAGCGGCATCTGCCGTCCGTTTCGAGGAGAAGATGACTGAGGCATAACGGATTGAAAGGAATGTCGCGACCGCGAATATTCAGCAGCCACGCGATCGAATCAGCTGCCGTTACGAACAGGGCGTCCGCACCCTTTTCGGCAACCTCGCCGCCGATTCTGCCGCGCTTTGCGGCGCTCGGCTCACCGGCGTAGAGTTCGTCCTGAAGGCTGACCGGAGCCTTGGGCGGACCTGGACGATCGATCCAGACCTCATCCAGCGGATTCGTATCCAAGGCTACCAGTTCGCCCTGAACGGGTTCCAGCGCCGATCGGAGCCGCGCGATCTCGGCGCGACGCATCAGCATCGGGTCGTAGCCGATCCTGGCTTTGGGCTGCACGCGTGCCGCAATCCAGGCGGACGGCGGCTCCTCCACGAGATGGCGACGCTCGAAAAGCTCGGGGTCCACCTCAGCGGCAAGTTGCACGGTATAGCGGCCGTCGGAGAAGACCGCCGCCTTCTCGGTCAACACTACGACGACCGCCGCCGATCCGGTGAAACCCGTGAGCCAAGCCGCGCGTTCAGCATTGGCCGGCAGATACTCGCTGCCGAACTCATCGGTTCGTGGCAGGTAGAAACCGCTGAGACCGCGTTCCTGCAACCAGCCGCGGAGCGCCGTCAGCCTTTCGGCTCGGCTGCTCACTTCAAGGGCGCCATCACCATGATCATCTGCCTGCCCTCGAGCTTGGGCATCTGCTCGACCTTGCCAAGCTCGGCGACCTCGTCCTTAACCTTATTCAAGATGTCCATGGCCAAGTGCTGGTGGGCCATCTCACGACCACGAAAGCGCATAGTCACCTTGACCTTGTCGCCTTCGTCGAGGAACTCCTTCACCTTCTTCATCTTGATCGAGTAGTCATTGTCATCGATGCTCGGACGCATCTTGATTTCCTTGACCTCGATCACGCGCTGCTTCTTGCGCGCGGCGGCAGCCTTCTTCTGCGCCTCGTACTTGAACTTGCCATAGTCGAGAATCTTACAAACGGGCGGGGTTGCAGTGGGCGAGACCTCAACAAGGTCCAGCCCGGCATCCTCGGCACGAAGAAAAGCGTCGCGAAGGGGAACGACACCGATCATAGATCCGTCCGCATCGACGAGTCGTACTTCCCGTGCATCGATGAGACCATTGATCCGATATTCTTCGCTGCTGCGCTGCTGCTGAGACATATGTGCCCGTCATCCTCCGACGTTGTGGCGACTAATCCGGCATGGCCGGCTGAAGAACAGGTCGATCATCCGAACCGACACTGCCGATTATGCAATAGAATGACCGTCCTTTCATGCGAAAGACAGCCAAACTCACGTGAGCCTTCGCTGGCGCGTTTTCAAGACGTGCGGAGATCGGGCGCTGCGCCCTCCCGCTGGCACAATGCAAGAAAGGCGTCAAGGGACAAGCTCTCCTGCGACTGGCTACCCAGGCGCCGCAGGCTCACCGTCCGCTCAGCCGCCTCACGTGCGCCCACAGCAAGGAGAAGCGGCACCTTGGCCAGGCTATGTTGCCGGACCTTATAGGAGATCTTATCCGGGCTGGTGTCGACATTGACCCGCACGCCCTTGGCATTCAGCAGATCCCGCACCTCGTAGGCGTAGGCGTCGGCCTCATTCGTGACGGTAGCGACAACGACCTGGACCGGGGCCAGCCAAAGGGGCATGCGCCCGGCATGCTCCTCGATCAGCATGCCGATGAACCGTTCGAGCGAACCCAGCACCGCCCGGTGCAGCATGACCGGTCGATGCCGGGCACCGTCGGAGCCCACATATTCGGCATCGAGCCGTTCGGGCAGGATGAAGTCGACCTGCAGTGTGCCGCACTGCCAATCCCGGCCGATCGCGTCCCTTAAGACGAACTCGAGCTTGGGCCCATAGAAGGCGCCTTCGCCCGGATTGAGGGTGGTCTCCATCCCGGCACCCTCGACAGCCGCCGAGAGAGCTGCCTCCGCCTGGTCCCACACTTCGTCGCTGCCAGCCCTCACCTCGGGACGATCCGAGAACTTCACCTTGACGTCGGTGAAGCCGAAATCGGCATAGATGCTCTTCAGCAGCTCGAAGAAACGCCGGCTTTCCTCGCCGATCTGCTCCGGTGTGCAGAAAATGTGCGCGTCGTCCTGGGTGAAAGCGCGCACCCGCATAATGCCGTGAAGAGCGCCAGAAGGTTCGTTGCGCATGCAAGAGCCGAACTCCGCCATTCTTAGCGGAAGATCGCGATAGCTGTGCAGCGTCTGGTTGAAAATCTGCACATGGCAGGGGCAGTTCATTGGCTTGATTGCAAGCGCGCGATCGTCCTCGGTCTCGACCGTGAACATGTTTTGCCTGAACTTGTCCCAGTGCCCGGAGCGTTCCCAGAGGACGCGGTCGACCAGCTGCGGCGTACGCACCTCCTGATAGCCATCGGCGGCGATGCGACGTCGCACGTAGTCCTCGACGATCCGATAGAGCGTCCAACCCTTGGGATGCCAGAAGACCGAGCCCGCTGCCTCTTCCTGAATATGAAAGAGATCCATCTCGCGGCCGAGCCGGCGGTGATCGCGGCGCTCCGCCTCCTCGAGCTGGTGCAGATGGGCGTCGAGTTCTTTCTTCGTCGCGAATGCCGTGCCGTAGATGCGCTGCAACTGCGGATTGCGCGCATCGCCGCGCCAATAGGCGCCGGCCACCTTCATGAGCTTGAAAGCGCCGATCCGGCCGGTCGATGGCCCATGCGGTCCGCGACAAAGGTCGAACCACTCGCCTTGATGATAAAGGGTGATCCTTTGATCCGCCGGGATGGCATCCAGCAACTCGAGCTTGAAATCCTCGCCCATCGCGGCGAAGCGCTCCCGGGCCTCTTCCCGGCTGACTTCCTCCCGGCGAAATGGCCGATCGGCAGCGACGATGGCAGCCATCTTCGCTTCGATCTTCGTCAAGTCCTCGCTCGAAAACGGCTCGGCGCGATAGAAATCGTAGTAGAAGCCATTCTCGATCGCGGGGCCGATCGTTACCTGCGTTCCGGGGAAGAGAGCCTGTACGGCCTCTGCCATCACATGCGCGGCGTCATGCCGGATAAGGCCCAGCGCGTCCGCATCCTGCGCGCGCACGATCTTAGCGTGCGCATCGGCCAGGATGGGCCAATCGAGATCGCGTAACACGCCGTCCACCTCGATCGCTAAAGCGGCCTTGGCAAGGCCCGGGCCGATCGAGGCTGCGACCTCCTTGCCGGTGACCGGCGCGTCGAAGGTCCGCGTCGTCCCGTCAGGCAGGGTGATGGCAACCCTGTTCCCGCTGGCGTGAGCAACGCCTGCCCGTTCCTCGGGCTTTGCGGAATCGACGACATTGGACATGATGGTCGGACAACTCGAGCTGGGGCCAGGGGCCCGGTGGAAAGGGCGCGCATCCTGCCACGCCGCACGACGGAATGGGAGGGCAGGAGCTCAGATATGGTACTTCTGCGCGCGAAACGTTGCCCTCCTGCCGAAGCCAAGCCATCTTCTGGCGCATGAGCGAGGTCGATTATCTCAAGGTCGGCGCCGGCTATCGTCTGGCGTTCGAGCGGATTCCCGGCGACGGGCCGACGTTGGTCTTCCTTTCAGGGCTGCGTTCGGATCTCACCGGCAGCAAGGCCAGTCACTTGGCCGATCTCTGTCGGAGCAGGGGCCAGAATTTCCTGCGTTTTGACTATCGCGGTCATGGACGCTCCGAGGGCCTGTTCGAGGAGCATGGGATCGGCGACTGGCACGCCGACACGATGGCGATGCTGGAACAGGTCGTTGACGGGCCCTTCATCCTTGTGGGCTCGTCGATGGGCGGCTGGCAGGCGCTGCTTGCGGGGCTGCGGCTCCCCCAGCGCATCCGAGGCTTGATAGGGATTGCCGCCGCTCCCGACTTCACTGCCCGCGTTGTCGAGCCAGCACTCGATGCAGAAGCGCGGGCCACACTCGCGCGCGACGGCAAGCTGCTTGTGCCTAATCCATATGGCGAGCCTTTGCCGCTGACGGCGGGATTCATGCGCGACGCTGCCCGGCATCTGGTCATGCAGGACAGCATTGCCATTCGCTGCCCGGTCCATCTGCTGCACGGCCAGGAGGACCGCGAGGTTCCCTGGAGCACCGCTTTGGAGCTGGCCAGTTGTCTCGAGAGCCGCGCCGTTACGGTCGAGCTCGTGAAGGACGGTGATCACCGTCTCTCACGGCCGGACGATCTTTATCGTCTCGAGCAGGCAGTCGACCGGGTGATGCAACAGGCGGACCTATGAGTTCTCCGCCTCGCGCAGAAGTGCCGCCAAACCCTCTCGATAGGTGGGAAAGGCGAGGGTCACGCCAAGCTCCCGCTTGATTCTCTCGTTTCGCACCCTGCGATTGGCGCTGTAGAAGCTTCGGGCCATCGGCGGCAGCTCCGCCGTCTCGAAGGGCAGTTCCGGTGGCGGCGGGACGCCCATCAGTTTCGCCGCATGGCCAACGACGTCCTGGGACGGTGCCGGCTCGTCGTCGCAAACATTGTAGATTCGTCCGGGCGAGGGCTTGGCGATCGAGGCCATGAGCACTCGAACGATATCGTCCACGTGAATTCGCGAGAAGACCTGGCCCGGTTTGACGATGCGCCTAGCCGTGCCTTGGCGCAGCGTGACGAAAGCATTGCGACCGGGTCCGTAGATCCCGGCCAGCCGGAAAATATGCGTGGGCAGCCCACTGGCGAGCCAGTCCCGCTCGGCCGCCGCCCTGCGATCCGCGCGCGCGATCGCCGGCAGGAGCGGCGTCTCCTCGTCGACCCAGGCACCATCGCGATTACCGTAGACCGAGGTGCTCCCTAGCCAGCCCAGCCAGGCAAGGCCAGGGAGGGCGGCCAAGTCCGCCGCGTGCCACCTCAGCACGGGATCGCCCTCTGGATCTGGCGGAATCGAGTGCAGGACATGCGTCACGCTGGAGAGAGCGGTCGACGCCTCCTGCAAGGGCCCGAGCCCGGCGAATTCGAAGGCCTCGATCCCCTCCTGACGGAGTTCTGCGACCTTCGCGGCTGTACGCGCCGTTCCCCGAATGATCCATCCTTTCGACGCCAGGGCCGCGGCCAATCGTTTGGCCGTGTAGCCCAGACCAAAGCAGAAGAGGACTTCAGGCAAAGGCCTTGTCCCTGCTGGCCTGACGCCATTCCTCTCGAACCGAGGGATCGGACTCGCCGGCATGGGCGCTGGCAAACGATTCCAGTTCCGCCTGGGACACGAGTTGCGCCAGCGCCCAGACGGCAGCACCCCTTACGAGGGGCGAGGCATCTCCCAGGCGGCGCGTCAGGGGTTGAACGAATCTCGCATCGCCACTGTTGCCCATCGCCAGGACGACGTTTCGCATGAATCGGTCGCGACCGATGCGTTTGATCGGACTGCCGCTGAAACGGACCCTGAAACTGGCATCGTCCAGGTGGGACAGTTCTTCCAGGCTAGGGGTCACACGGTCCGGTAGTGCCGCGAGCTTCACCTCGCTGGCGGCGCTGGCGAACTTGTTCCAGGGGCAGGCGGCCAGGCAATCGTCGCAACCATAGATCCGGTTTCCCAGGAGATGGCGGAATTCCCGATCGATCGGGCCCTTATGCTCGATCGTCAGATAGCTGATGCAACGCCGGGCATCGAGTTGATAGGGTGCTGGGAAGGCGGCCGTCGGACAGACGTCCAGGCATCGGCGACACTGGCCGCAATGGTCGGCCTCCGGCGGATCGGACGGCAGGTCGATGCTCGTGAGGATCTCGCCCAGGAAGAGCCAGGAGCCGAACTGGCGAGAGACGAGATTCGTGTGCTTGCCCTGCCAACCAAGCCCGGCCTGTTGCGCCAGCGGCTTCTCCAGGAGAGGGGCGGTGTCGACGAAGACCTTGATCTCGCCGCCTCCAACACGGTGCAGCCACTGCCCGAGTTCTTTCAATCTTCCCTTGATCACCTCATGATAATCGCGGTGGCGCGCATAGACGGAGATATAGGCGCGGCCCTTGGCCTCGAGCTCGGGGCGCGGATCAGCGCTTGGACCGTAATTCATGGCCAGCGTGATGGCCGATCGCGCCTCCGGCCAGAGGTGGACGGGCGAGGAGCGACGATCTGGCTCGGCCGCTAGCCAGGCCATGCTGCCATGTCGGCCGAGGCCGATCGCCTGACGGTAACGGTCCTGGACGACAGGCGGCAGGTCCGCCTTGGTGAAGCGGATGCTTGAAAACCCGAGCGCCTCAGCGCGCTCGCGGATACGCCCAGGCAACTCGGCCTTAGAAATCCGGATCGTCATAATGCGCGGGCGGCGTGAGCATGCGGACCCGCTCAAGAAGGATCGGCCGCATGGAAGGGCGCGACTTCATCTTGGCGTACCAGTCGCGCGCCGCGCCAGCGTGCTCCCAGTTGATATCGCCCATGTAATCGAGCACCGAGAGATGCGCTGCTGCCACCAGATCGGCCATGGTGAGCTGATCGCCTGCCAGCCACCGACGGCTTTGGTAGAGCCAATCGATGTAAGCCAGATGGAAGCGGATATTGGCCACCGCCTCGCGTAGGCCATCGGTGCGAGGAAAGCCACGCCTCGCCCAGCGCTTGACGATCTTTTCGCGCCAGAGTGGGTCGGTCACTTCGCGGGTGAACTTCGTGTCGAACCAAGCAACGAGCCGTCGCGTCTCGTTACGCTCCTCAAGGGAGCGGCCATAGAGCGTCGTCTCGGGGAAGGCCTCCTCGAGATAGTCCGCGATCGCCTGCGAATCGCAGATCACGAGGTCGTCATCGACGAGCACAGGGGCTTCCGAAGCCGGGTTAAGCGCCAGGAACTCGTCTTTTTGCTCCCAGGGCTCAACCTCGATCAGCTCGGCCACGAGATTCTTCTCGCGCAAGGCCAGACGAATCTTGCGTGAATATGGGCAAAGGGGAACGTGATAAAGGCGCAGCATGAGGTCCGTGTCGTCGGCCCCGGGTTGGGCAAAAGGGACCGTGTCGGCGCATAGAAAGACGATGCCGAGCGCCCTGGCAAGCTTCCTGGTTGCCGAACAGGCTTTCAGGCCAAGCTAAAAAGTCCGCGAAGCACGAAGGCGACGATCGCAACGACGCATACGCCAGCCAGCCACAGGCCTGCAAACCAGAGTAGACGCCGGCCGCGCGAATTTGCCAGAGCACCCCGCGAACGACTCAATGATAACCCTCAGCATCAGCTACTTTGCCGCGAAATACCCAATAGCTGTACCCGGTATAAGCCAGGATGACGGGTAAGAGCACCAAGGCGCCCACCAGCAGGAAGCCTTGGCTCATGGGTGGTGAGGCTGCTTCCCAGATCGTCACGCTATAGGGGATGATATGGGGGAACATGCTGATGCCAATCCCCAGATAGGAGAGGGCAAACAACGCCATGGCCAGCAGGAATGGCCAGTAATCGTGGCGATTCTCGACCGCTCGCCAGAAAAGGAAGGCGGTCAGCACGACCAGGACCGGCACGGGTGACAAATAGAGAAGGTTCGGCCACGCGAACCAGCGCTGATAGATATGCGGATTGATGAAGGGAGTCAGGAGCGAGACGATCCCGATCCCGATCATTACCAGGAGCCCGATAGGCGCGACGATCTCAAAGGACCAAGCCTGCAATTCTTCCTCGGTCTTCATGATGAGCCAGGTAGCTCCCAAAAGAGCATAGCCCGCGACCAGGGCAGCCCCGCAGACGAGGGCGAACGGTGAGATCCACGTAAGTGCCGTGCCGGTGAAAATGCGGTTGGCGACATCCACCTCAAAGCCCTGGATGAAAGTACCGAGGACCACGCCCTGGGCAAAGGTCGCGATGACCGAGCCCAGCGCGAACGCGGCGGACCAGAGGTGCTTGTTGCGACGGCTCTTGAAGCGGAATTCGAATGCCACGCCGCGAAAGATCAAGGCGAGCAACATGACGATGAGCGGCATATAGAGGGCTTCCAAAAGCACGGCATAGGCAATCGGGAAGGTGCCGAGCAGACCGCCGCCGCCCAGAATGAGCCAGGTCTCGTTGCCGTCCCAGATGGGTGCCACGCTGTTCATCATGATGTCCCGTTCCCGCTCGCCCCTGGCAAAGGGAAAGAGGATGCCGACGCCGAGGTCGAACCCATCCATCAGCACGTACATGAAGACAGCGATGCCGATCAGCGCCGTCCAGATGAGGGGGAGGTCGTAGCTCCAGTCCATCTTCGCTACTCCGTCGCGTCGAGGCTGGCGGCCGCCGAGAGCGGCCGTGCCGATCGTTGGGGCCCGCGCGGATCGTCGCGCAGACGCCCGGGACCCTTGGCCATCATGCGGATCATGTAGATGGCGCCGACAGAGAAGACGAGGCAGTAGACGACGACGAACATGATCAGCGTCGTTAGTACCGCTGATGTCGAGACGGCGGAGATGCCATCGGCCGTGCGGATCTCTCCATAGACCAGCCAGGGCTGACGGCCATGTTCGGTAGTGTACCAGCCGAACAGAATGGCGGGAAAGCCGATCGGCCCTGCCATAAGGCAGACTTTCAGAAACCATCGCGTATCGTAGAGCCGGCCCTTGAGGCGTAGCCACAGGCTGGTGACGCCGATGGCCAGCATGAGCATGCCCAGGGCGACCATCAGACGGAACGACCAGAAGAGCGAGCGGGAGTCTGGCCACTGTTCACGCGGAAACTCGCTCAGCGACGGAAAATCTCCGCTCAGCGAGTGAGTCAGAATCAGCGAGCCCAGATAGGGGATGCCGAAGGCATAACGGACCGTAGCCGCCTCGTTGTCGGGCAATCCGAAGAGGAGCAGCGGTACCGGCCCATCGTCCGGCACGAAATGGCCTTCCATGGCCGCAATTTTGGCCGGCTGATATTCAAGCGTGTTCAACCCGTGCAAATCGCCGGCGATGATCTGGATTGGCGTTACGATGGCGGCCATCCACATGGACATTGAGAGCATGATTCGGGCGCTCTCATCGCCCGGGCGGCGCAAAAGATGGTAGGCGCCTGTAGCGCCGACGACGAAGGCCGTCGTCAGATAGGCGGCCAGTACCATGTGAACGAGGCGGTAAGGGAAAGAGGGATTGAAGATCACCGCCCACCAATCCAGCGGCCTATACTGGCCGTTGACGATTTCGAAGGCGACCGGTGTTTGCATCCAGCTATTGGCGGACAGGATCCAAAATGCCGAAATCAGCGTGCCGATCGCCACCAGGAGTGTCGCCAGGAAATGCAGTCTCGGCCCGACTTTCTTTCGTCCGAACAGCATGATGCCGATAAAGCCCGCCTCAAGGAAAAAGGCGGTCAGAACTTCGTAGCCGAGGAGGGGGCCCAACACCGGCCCTGTCGCATCGGAAAAGCGTGCCCAGTTCGTGCCGAATTGATAAGAAAGGACGATGCCCGAGACCACGCCCATGCCAAAGGTGACGGCAAAGATCTTTCCCCAAAACTCAAAGAGTTCGAGGTAGATCGCGCGTTTCGTCGTTAGCCACAGGCCCTCCAGCACCGCAAGGTAGCTGGCCAGTCCGATCGTGAAGGCCGGGAAGAGGATGTGGAACGAGACGGTGAAGGCGAACTGAATTCGTGCCAGGGTCGCCGCGTCAAGAGAATCCATGATCCCTCGCCCTTTGCACTAAGCCTGCAGCGCTTTTAATCCGTCACTTTCCAATATGGACGACTTCGCGCGGTGAGACGAGCCCCGGTATGGCCTTGTGGGCCAGTCAAAATGGTTAAAATAGCGCGACAAACCCCGAGGACGACGAGAATTGCGCGATTGACTTGATCAGCGGCTCGGCCCGCCTGCAGGGACAAACACCTGAGAAGCCCTGGGCCCGGCGAGCTTAGGACATTGAACGCGCCAGGCACGGCGCAGATACGTTGAAAAGGAAGATGAATGCATCGATTTGAAAACCAAAGGGCGCGCTTTGGCCCGTATGGCATAGGGAGCTAAGCAGCGAGCGGCCAAACCGCCAATCAGTCATGGCGCTTTGCGACGAGGGCGAGCCAGCGCCGCTCACTGTAAGGCGAGGGAGGCCGAAAGGATCGCCCGCCGTCCAGGCTATTCGTCACGCTGCGGCGATCAGGCCCGTGGGGCAGGTCACGCCAGTCCCAGCGAGGCCGCAATAGCCCCAAGGAACCTTGTGCAGATACTGCTGGTGGTCTTCCTCCGCATACCAGTACTCACCTGCGGGCTCGATCGTTGTCGTCACCCTCTCATGGCCCGCTTCGGCAAGCGCTTTATCGAACGCCGCCATGGTTGACCGAGCGGTCTCGGCCTGGACCTGATCGAAGGTCTGGATCAGGCTGCGATACTGCGTGCCCACATCATTGCCCTGACGCATGCCCTGCGTTGGATCATGAGCTTCGAAGAAGATCTTGAGGAGGGCCTCGTAGGAGATGACCTTCGGGTCGAACACGACGTGAACAACCTCCGCATGCCCCGTCTGACCCGTACAAACTTCCTCGTATGTCGGATTTGGCGTGAAGCCACCTGCATAGCCGACCGAGGTGACATGGACTCCCGGTTGGTTCCAAAGGAGCCGCTCAGCGCCCCAGAAGCAGCCCAGGCCAAAAATCGCCTGCTCCATCCCTTCGGGATAGGGAGCGAATATTGAATGGCCAGATACCGCATGTCGGCCCGAGAGCTTGAAGGGCCGTGCCGGGCGCCCCGCGAGCGCGTCGGCCGCGTCCACCATTTCCGCTTTCTTACGATAGCCGAACACCATGGCGATCTCCCCTTTGCCATACAGCTAAATGGGGTTGGAGTGAGGCTGCATCAACGTCGGCTAGTGGCTGCGGCTCTTTATTGGAAAAAGCGCCTCAAAAACGCGGGCATCAGGGGCGGCCCCTTGGGCACACGGCGCGTCGTCGTCCGGTTCGCCGGATCGAACAAGGCCCGGACGCGGTCCGCCGCGCGTTCCACATCGGCCATGGGTGGCGGCAAGGGACGGTCGTCCGGCCAGGGTTCTCCAAGCCAGACGCAGCGGCCGATTTCAACCTGGCGCTTGTGGATCAGCGTGACGTCGCGTGTGAGCCGCGTGGGTGCGTAGCGAAGTCCGAAGCGGAAGCTGTAGGGCTGAAGCTTCCAGTCCTGCAGGCGCTCCAGCCAACTGCTTCCTTGAAGTCGATGATCCGTCGGCAAGGGCGGACGGTGATTACCGGGCCCGCGACTGAAATCGAAGAGCAGCACAGGCTTTCGGGTGACGCAGGCCTCGACCATCATCGACATCGAGTCCGCCGTGACGATGTGTCTGTCAGCCATCGCCAGGATGCCGAAATAAGGATTGTCGGGGTCGTCCTTGCGCCAGCGATAGACGAAGGCAGGGACGCGGATTTCGCTCATGAAGGCATCGATGGCCTTGGCCGGCGTGCGGGCGCTGGTCGTGACGAGGAGCGAGCCGCCCATGGATTCGGCCAGCTTGGAAGCGTGATATCCCAGAAGGGCGCCATTCTCCCGGTCGAGCACGTAGGGGCCGGCATTGCCGCCGATGATCACCGAGATGAAAGGGCGCGGCAGATCGGCCAGGGCAGGCGCCAGCCTTGCCGCCGCGGCATCGAGGCGCGCCTTTGTGACACGATGCAAAGGGGCCTCGTTTTGCAGGATATTGGGCTTCTCCGGCAGCCGGTATTGCGGTGTCGTAACGATCAGGTCGAAGCATTCATGCAGTGCCCAGGGACGGCCGGCATGGACAAGCTTGACCTTATCCGGGCCGCCCGCTTCGCGCTGGATCCAGCGCACCAATGGTTCGTTGCGACGGCCGGCGGAGATGATCAATTCCGGCCAGGGTGGTTCCAACCGGTCGGATCTCGATTGGATCAGTCCCTTAAGGGTCGGGCCAGCGAAAAGGTTGGTAAGGATCTCAGTCTTGCGATACGCGAGCCGCTTGATCTCAAACGGCCAGCCCAGGGCCTCGGCCAGTGCCAGGATCTGCGAATTGTCGCCGGCTTTATGTCCCATCATCAGCCAGGTGCGCGGGGGCCGCCATTCTGGGGAGGCAACGGCGTCTTCGGCTGCGACGGATTCGTTCTTCGACATGGGCGGTCGTCTAGGGCGCAACGCATCGGCTGTAAATCCGCCCTGGCATCTTCATGAAGCCGTCGCCCTGGGCTAAGCAGGCCCCGCCACCTTAAGGAAGGGCATCCGGATGGGGTCGATCTTGAACGAGGAGCACTTGCCGCATCAAGGCGCGGACAAGGTCATCGATGGTCGGGCTGCCCTTTGCCTCGGGCGGTCTGAGCGAGCACGCATCATCCTGGCAAGGCTGCAAGGCACGTGTCCCGTTGCGGCGGCGGTTGCCGGCGAACCTCCTCTCAATCGAGCTGCCGGGCGCACGGCACGACCAGCCTTCTATGTCACGGACGGTTCCCATGACCTACACGGTCTGGCCCTGGCTGATCGGGAGGCCGTGGGTGCGCCCGGTGGTTTTCTCAAGGCGTGGTGAAGGATGAGCCTGCTTTTCTCCCGCGCGCGCAGGGCCGGGCCGAGTTGGAGGTCAAGTGGCAAGATGGCCGGACGCGGCTGGCACACGCTTTGGAAGAGGGTGCTGCCAAGCTGCGTTTTCCGCGTGCCGACGATCCAGCCGGCTTCGAGGCGGTCTGGATCAACAGTGCCGGTGGCCTCACCGACGGTGACCGTCTTACTCTGCGGGTCAAGGCAGGAGAAAAGGCGCGCCTTCTGCTTACGAGCCAGGCAGCCGAAAAGGTCTACCGGGCACGCCACGGGATGGCGGCGGCACGGCTTGACGTCCGTCTGGATGCCGCATTGGGAAGCCATGTCGAATGGCTGCCGCAGGAAACGATCCTGTTCGAGAGTGGCATGCTTGAGCGCAGCTTCGAGGTCGACTTGGCACCCGGGGCCACGCTCCTTGCCGCCGAGAGCGTCGTCCTTGGCAGGACGGCACGCGGCGAGGTCGTGGAGCGGGGGCAGTTCGCTGATTCCTGGATGATCCGGCGCGAAGGACAGCCGATCTGGGCCGACCGCTTGCGGCTCACTGGAGCGATTGGCGCTCTTGGCCGGCGACCCGCGCTCCTGGATGGTGCGCGCGCTTTTGCCAGCATCCTTTATGTCGGGGCCGACGCCGAAAGCCGGCAGGAGGCCGTCCGCGAATGGTGCGAAGCCTTGCCGATCCGCGCTGGCTGCTCGGCGCGTGGCGAGCTTCTTGCTCTGCGTTGCCTAGCTGCCGATGGCGATCAACTGCGCATGGCAATGAGCCTGTTGCTCAGCCGCTTTCGATCTGCTTTGGCAGGCGCTACCGTGCCCTTGCCCCGTCTCTGGTCCTGTTGAGAAAGAACGAATCCGGTCATGAATCTGACGCCCCGCGAGAAGGACAAGCTGCTTATCAGCATGGCGGCCATGGTGGCGCGACGTCGTCTCGAGCGTGGGGTCAAGCTGAACCATCCCGAGGCCGTTGCGCTCATCACCGACTTCGTCGTCGAGGGGGCGAGGGACGGCCGGTCGGTGGCCGAACTCATGAGCGAGGGCGCGAAGGTGATAAGCCGCGACCAGGTCATGCCAGGGATTGCCGAGATGATCCACGACGTCCAGGTCGAGGCGACTTTCCCGGACGGCACCAAGCTCGTTACCGTGCACGAACCCATCCGATGAAAGGGGCATCGTCATGATACCCGGAGAGATTATCACCATGCCCGGCGAAATCGAGTTGAACGCCGGACGGCGGACGATAACACTTGCCGTCGCCAATACCGGAGACCGGCCGATCCAGGTGGGCTCGCACTATCATTTCTTTGAGACGAACGATGCGCTGGCCTTCGATCGCGATCAGGCCAGGGGTATGCGTCTGGCGATCCCCGCCGGCACCGCGGTTCGCTTCGAACCCGGCCAGCGCCGCGAGGTGGCGCTGGTCGAAATCGGTGGCGCACGCAAGATCTTCGGCTTCAATCAGAAAGTGATGGGCGCCCTCTAGGCCAGGCCCTTCTTCCATCCCAAGACGTCTTGGCCTCGGAGGCCCCACATGAAGCTCAGCCGTGTCATCTATGCCGACATGTATGGCCCCACGACCGGCGATCGGGTTCGCCTGGCCGATACCGACCTGTTCATCGAGATCGAGGCCGACCGCACGATCTATGGCGAAGAGGTCAAGTTCGGCGGCGGCAAGGTGATCCGCGACGGCATGGGCCAAAGCCAGGTGACCCGCCAGGACGGTGCGGTCGACACGGTCATCACCAACGTCATCATCATCGACCACTGGGGGATCATCAAGGCTGACGTGGCGATCAAGGATGGCCGCATTGCCGGGATCGGCAAGGCAGGCAATCCCGACGTCCAGCCCGGGGTCGACATCATCGTTGGTCCCGGTACGGAGGTGATCGGCGGCGAGGGCAAGATCCTGACGGCGGGCGCCATCGACACGCATGTCCATTTCATCTGCCCACAGATCATCGAGGAGGCCCTGACAGCCGGAATTACGACCCTCTTTGGCGGTGGGACCGGACCAGCTTCCGGTACGGCTGCCACGACCTGCACGCCCGGCCCCTGGCACATGGCCCGACTGCTACAGGCGGCCGAGGCATGGCCCATGAATTTCGGTTTCTTCGGCAAGGGCAATGCGAGCTTGCCAGGCGCCCTCCACGAGGTCGTCGAAGCTGGTGCCTGTGGTTTGAAGCTGCATGAGGACTGGGGCACGACGCCGGGTGCTATCGATTGCTGCCTGGACGTCGCGGACCGATATGACATCCAGGTTGCCATCCATACCGACACGCTGAACGAATCGGGGTTCGTCGAGAATACGATCGGCGCCTTTAAGGGGCGAACGATCCATACCTTCCATACCGAAGGGGCTGGCGGGGGGCATGCGCCGGACATCCTAAAGGTCGTGGGTCTCCCCAACGTGTTGCCTTCGTCGACCAACCCGACGCGGCCTTTTACGGTCAACACGATCGACGAGCATCTCGATATGCTCATGGTCTGCCATCACCTGAAGAAGAATATCGCCGAGGACGTGGCCTTCGCCGAGAGCCGGATCAGGAAGGAGACGATCGCAGCGGAGGATATCCTGCACGATCTGGGCGCCATCTCGATGATGAGCTCGGACAGCCAGGCCATGGGACGGGTAGGTGAGGTGGTCATCCGCACTTGGCAGACGGCGCACAAGATGAAGCAGCAGCGGGGCGCGCTGCCGGGCGACAAGGATGGCGCCGATAACCTTCGCGTCCGGCGCTACATTGCCAAATATACGATCAACTGTGCCCTAGCCCAGGGCATCGCGCACGAGGTGGGGTCGATCGAGAAGGGCAAGCTTGCCGACCTCGTCCTCTGGTCACCGGCATTCTTTGGTGTGAAGCCGGACCTCGTCATCAAGGGCGGCATGATCGCCACGGCGCCGATGGGCGATCCGAATGCTTCGATCCCCACGCCCCAACCGGTCCATTACCGACCGATGTTCGCCGGCTATGGCAAGGCCACGGCGCAGGTCGCGTTTCATTTCGTCAGCGACGCTGGCGTGCAGGCGGGCATCGCCCATGCGTTCGGCCTGACCAGGCCTTTGTCGGCGGTGCGGAACACGCGTGGCGGCATCGGCAAGGCCTCCATGGTTCTGAATGACGCCACGCCGCATATCGAGGTCGATCCCGAAACCTACGAGGTGCGTGCCGATGGCGAACTATTGACCTGCCAGCCTGCAACCGAGCTGCCGATGACGCAGCGCTACTTTCTCTTTTGACCATGCGACGCGCCACTCACCTGACCGGCGATATCGAGCCCAGTGCCACCGTCACGCTCGACCATGGCGCGCGTCATCGCCGCCGGCTTCGCCTGACGACCGACCAGGGAGCAGAGTTTCTTCTCGACCTTCCGGAGGCGCGCGCCCTCCGGGAGGGCGATGTCCTGGCCCTCGATGACGGAACTGCCGTGCGTGTTCGCGCCGCGCCGGAGGACGTGATCGAGGTGGCGCTGGCCGAGCCGCTCGAACTTGCCCGCATCGCCTGGCATCTGGGCAATCGCCACACGCCAGTACAGATCCTGCCCGGACGCCTGCGTCTTCATCCCGACCACGTGCTCGAAGCGATGCTTGCCGGATTGGGTCTGATCTGCGAGCGGCATCGGGCGGCGTTCGACCCCGAGAGCGGTGCCTATGCCACGCATAATCATGGTCGCCACGACCATGACCACTGAGGCGGCCGCGGCCTGGCTCTATCGCCTGATGGCTTGGCTTTCGCCTGCCTATCCGGTCGGCGCCTTCAGCTATAGTCATGGTCTCGAATGGGCGGTGGAGCAACGGCTCGTTGGCGATCGCTCAAGCCTTGAGGACTGGCTCGATGATGTCCTTCGGCATGGCGGGGGCCGAATTGACGCCATCCTTTGCGCCCATGCTTACGCGGCTGCGGCGCTAGGTGACCGGCCGACGCTCGTGGGCCTGCGTGATCTTGGCGAAGCGCTGGCTCCGACACGTGAACTGGCTCTGGAGACCCTCTCGCAGGGCGAGGCGTTTCGTACAACCACGCTCGCGGCCTGGCCGGACCTTGAGCGACTGGCGGAGCTTCTCCCCGACAGGCTGCCGGCCTACCCGATTGCCGTCGGTGCCGCCGCCGCGGTAGCAGCCATTCCGATGCTGCCGGCGCTCGAAGCCTATCTGCATGCCTTTGTCGCCAATTTGACGTCGGCCGGAGTCCGTCTCATCCCATTGGGCCAGACCGATGGACAGCGCATCGTTGCCAATCTCGAGCCTGTATGTGTCGAGATGGCCGAGGCGGCCCGTCTCGCACCACTGGACGATCTCGGTACCGCCACGTTGATGGTCGACTGGTGCTCGATGCGGCATGAAACGCAATATACGAGGCTTTTCAGATCATGAATGCATCGAATGGACCTCTTCGCGTTGGCATTGGCGGCCCGGTGGGCTCCGGCAAGACCGCCCTTTGCGAGATGCTTTGCAAGGCCATGCGCGACCGCTGGAACATGGCTGTCGTCACCAACGACATTTATACCAAGGAAGACCAGCGGCTCCTGACCGTCTCAGGAGCTCTTGATGCCGAGCGGATCGTCGGCGTCGAGACCGGTGGTTGCCCACATACCGCCATCCGTGAGGATGCCTCGATCAACCTGGCCGCCATTGCCGATCTGAACCGTCGCTTCGAGGGATTGGAACTCCTCTTGATCGAATCGGGCGGCGACAATCTAGCGGCCACCTTCAGTCCTGAACTGGCCGATCTTACCATCTACGTGATCGACGTGGCAGGCGGGGAGAAGATCCCGCGGAAAGGTGGCCCAGGTATTACTCGATCGGACCTACTCGTGATCAACAAGATCGACCTTGCGCCAATGGTGGGGGCGTCTCTCGACGTCATGGCAGCCGATACGGCGCGCATGCGCAAGGAGCGTCCCTGGGTCTTCACCAACATCAAGGCGAACCAGGGCGTAGCCGAAGTGGTCGCATTCATCGCCCGTGAAGGCGGGCTGAGGGCTGCCTGAATTTTCCGTGGCGGCGCGGACCGATGCATCTTGACGGAGAGCGGCAGCTTCCCAAATGTATGACACGCAGCGTGCCAAAGTGTTGGGCGTAGCGTTTTGTAAGAAGTGACGTGGCTCGACTTGGTGGGTGCGTCTCTGATCTATCGCTCAATGGAGGGTAGTTATGTCAATCGTCTTCAACAGCAGCTTCGATCCTTTCCGCGGTCTCGAACTCTTTCCTGCCAATGGAGCGCGCAAGCCATTGGCGCCTGCTTATGATCTCGTCGCCCAGGGCGAGCATAATTTCAAGCTTGCATTAGCCGTGCCTGGCTATGCGGAGACGGAACTCAGTCTTACCGTCGATGACGGCACGTTGATCGTTCGCGGTGAGCCCAAACAGAGCGAGGAGAGTGCCTCCGACGGGCTCAAATGGATCCGTAGAGGAATCTCCCACAACGCTTTCGAACAGCGCTTTGCGCTGGCCGAGCATGTGCAGGTCAAGTCGGCCAATCTAGCCAACGGGGTGTTGGAGATCGAACTTGAGCGGGTGATCCCCGAGGCTCTAAAGCCTCGTACGATTGCGATCGGTAAAGCCACTGTGCCCGCCGACAGGTCGATTTCCCAGGCTGCGTGACAGGCCAGGATCGCATAGGTTATCGCTATTGCGGTCCACGTGGTCTAGACAGTAACCGATCCGACATAGGCGGGCGTGGCGTCAAAGCTGCGCCCGCTTCTGTCAACTATACGCCGTCCTGGCGGGGCAGAGAGTGAAGTAACGAGACGGTTGATAGCGGGCTTCGCTGACAACTAGGTAATGGATGGCAGATGGCTCGGTCTCTCTATGACAAGCTTGGCGTCGAGCGTAATGCCACGGACGCCGAGATCACCAAGGCATATCGAAAGCTCGCCAAGAAATATCATCCGGACGTTAATCCGGGCGACAAGAAGGCTGAGGACACGTTCAAGGACGTTACGGCTGCCTACGATATTCTTCTCGATAAGAATAAGCGGGCGCTTTACGATCGCGGCGAGATTGATGAGGACGGCCGGGAGCGGGGGTTCGCCGGAGGCGGTTTCAATCCACGTGGCGGCTTCAATGGTGCCGGAGCCGGGCCCGGTGCCGGTATGCGCTTTGATTTTTCTCAGGGCGGAGGCGGCTTTGAGGATGTGCTGAACGATTTGTTCGGCAGTGTCGGAGGTGGGCGCGGTGCACGCGGACGGCCGTCGATGGGCGAAGATATTCGCCTCTCACTCGATCTCGATTTTGTCGACGCCGCGCTTGGCGCGAAGAAGCGCGTCAACTTGCCTGACGGCAGCACACTCGACCTCAATATTCCAGCGGGTACCGAGACGGGGAACGTGCTGCGCCTACGCGGCAAGGGCCGGTCGGGAGCAGGAGGCGCTGGCGACGCGCTGGTGGAGGTAACGGTTCGCGATCATCCGCAGTTCAAGCGCGACGGGCGGGACATTCTCATTGATTGTCCTTTGCCGCTCACCGTGGCCATCGCAGGCGGTAGGCTCAGGGTCCCGACCCTGACCGGTCAGGTGAGCCTGAAGGTGGCGCCGGGTACGAGTTCGGGTAAGATCTTGCGTCTGCGTGGCAAAGGCATTCCGGGCGTCAAGGGAAAGCTCGATGGTGACCAACTCGTCCGGGTGATGGTCGAACTTCCATCGACGATCGACGATCAATTGCGAAACTGGGCCGACGCCCATCAGCCCGCCGAAGCTGCGGATTGATCCACCATTCGGGCGAGAGGCTGGTGCATGAATTCGACACGTTCCGGCCGTCCGGCTAGCGATAGACTGGCATGGCGTGGCGGTGTCGAAGCAATGATCCGACCCTCGCGAATGACCTGAAGGCGAGTTGCCCGCAGACGGATGGCCTCGAAGGGATCAGCGGCCTCAAGCAGCACAAGGTTTGCCTTTGCACCCACCTGCAGGCCATAGCCCTTCAGTCCCAAGATTTGCGCCGGCGTGGTGGTAACGCTCTCAAAGCAACGACGGATTTCATCCTGGCTCGTCATGTGCAGTGCGTGAACGGCCATATGTGCCACGTCCAGCATGTCGCCCGATCCCATCGCGTACCAGGGATCCATGCAGCAATCCTGGCCGAACGCTACGGGAATCCCGTGGGCCTGCATCTCCGGCACGCGTGTTAGACCCCGACGCTTTGGATAGGTGTCCTGCCGTCCCTGGATCGCCATGTTGACCAGTGGATTGCTAATCGCCGCGACACCAGCCTCGGCGACGAGTGGCAACAGCTTGGAGACGTAGTAATTGTCCATGCTGTGCATGGATGTAGTATGCGATGCGGTCACCCTGCCTTGCAGCTTGTTACGTTCCGCCTCGTAGGCGAGCGTCTCAATATGCCGCGACATGGGATCGTCGCTCTCGTCACAATGAATGTCGACCATCAGCCCACGTTCCGCAGCAATCTCGACAAGCTGGCGAAGGGAGCGCGCGCCCTCCGCCATCGTTCGCTCGAAATGGGGAATGCCACCCACAACCTCGACGCCCATGTCGAGAGCACGGACAAGGTTGGCCAAGGCAGTTGGCGAGCGATAGAGCCCGTCTTGTGGGAAAGCCACGAGTTGTAGCTCGAGATAAGGCGCGACACGGCGCTTGACTTCCAAAAGGGCTTCGACACCGACTAGTCGGTCGTCACAGACGTCGACATGACTGCGAATGGCGCCGACGCCTTGAGCAACAGCGATGTCGCAATAGGCAAGCGCCCGTTCGACGACCGCCTCTACCTTCAACAGCGGCTTCAGTTCGCTCCAGAGGGCGATCCCTTCGAGCAGTGTGCCCGAGCGATTGAGCCGGGGCAGGCCCAATGACAAGGTCGCGTCCATATGAAAGTGGCAGTCGATGAAAGGCGCGGTGACGAGTTTGCCAGCCGCGTCGATCTCGCGTTCGCCATGAGTATCACTCGAAGGTCGGATCTCGGCGATCCGACCTTCGGCTATGATGATGTCCTGGTTCGTTTGTCCGTCCGGCAACGTGGCCCGGCGAACGACTAGATCGGCGCTCATTCTCTCTCCTGGTCCCGCAAGCGACTTCCATCAGCCTTCAAGGCTTGAACGGCCGCCATCCTCTAGCAGGAGCGCAGGATGCGAGACCGAAGTCGAGCCTTCAAGCTAGATGGCAAGTCTCCAGCCGCAGGGTCAGACGCTTCGGCCGCGCGCCACGTGCATGATCAAGCCGATCAGGAAAAGTACGATGAAGACGATGAAAATGATCTTGGCGATCTGCGCTGCTCCGGCGGCAATGCCTCCAAATCCGAGCACGCCCGCGATGAGCGCAATGACGAGGAAGATGAGAGCCCATCGAAGCATGTTTTCGATCCTTCTTCTTTAGCGGCGATACCAGACGTCGTGGGATAGCTTGGCCGAGAACGAATGCCTGCCAGGACGGTTCCGTCCAACATCGCTCATCGAGACCTTCAGGCAGTATCAGGCCAAGCTTGTAATGCCTATTGATCGCTGACGTCATCAGGATAGAAATGCCGTCGTCCTTCGAAATCCTCGATTGTGTAGCCACCCTCCTCAGGATCGGCGTAGGCTGGCTGAAGCGGCGATTTCCCGTAGCCGCCCGGGATGTCGAGGACGTAGGCAGGTTGACAAAGGCCCGACCAGCGGCCGCGCAGTGCCTTCACGATCGATTGTCCCGCGGCAACGCTTGAGCGAAAATGGCCGGTCCCAGGCGCCAGATCCAGGTGATGCAGATAATAGGGCTTGATGCGCGCCTCCACGAGCGCGCGCATCAGATCGCCCAATACTGCCGGGCTGTCATTGACGCCCTTGAGCAGCACGGACTGGCTGAGCATAGGAATGCCCGCGTCTACGAGCCGAGCAATGGCTTCCTTGCCGAGGGATGTGAGCTCTCGGGCATGATTAACATGCAGGACCACCCAACTGGTCAGTTCATCGGCTCGTAAGGAGCGGACTAGATCAGGCGTGATTCTGCCGGGATCGACCAGTGGAATCCGCGTGTGGAAGCGCACGATGCGCACATGCGGGATTGCCGACAGCCTCTCGGTCAGGGCGGCGAGGCGGCGACTCGATGCGATCAGCGGATCGCCACCAGTAACGACGACCTCCCAGATATGATCGTCGTCGGCGATATAGCCCAGCGCTCGGTCCAAGGCCTGGTCATCCATCACATGCGGCTGCCCTGGCCCGACGACCTCGCGCCTGAAGCAGAACCGGCAATAGACGGCGCAGACCTGGACGAGCTTAAGGAGAACCCGGTCGGGATAGCGATGAACGATGCCCGGCACCTTCTCGTGCACATTGTCGCCGATCGGATCCGGGCTCTCATTCGGCCGATTGGTGAGTTCTTCCAGGCGCGGCACAAATTGCCGCCCGATCGGATCGTTCGGCTGCTCGATCGCTTCGGCCATGAGCGGCGTTATGGCGACCGCGTAGCGGGCGGCGACCGCCGCCAGTTCCTCACTTTGACTAGGAGAAGCGAGACCGACATGCTCAAGGTCGGCGGGACTGCGGATCGTCGATTTTGTTCCCATGGGCCGGCCTCATACTGCCGGATCGCCTCAGGTGCAAAGCCGATGAGCGGGATCCTTTTGGCTTCCACCACCGGAGAGGTGAGTGCCCGGCCGGGCGAGGCTGTCGCGCTCACTTGATTCGTCGGCGCAGAAGGCCGACCTCTTGCCGATCCACTGAGTTGATGAGGAAGTCGTGTGACCGACGTCGATCTGTTCGTTCTGGGCGGTGGGTCCGGCGGTGTGGCGTGCGCCCGCCGCGCGGCCGCTCACGGTGCCAAGGTGGCGTTGGCGGAGCAAAGTCGCCTGGGCGGTACGTGCGTCATCCGTGGCTGCGTGCCGAAAAAGCTCATGCGCTATGGCGCCCATTTCGCGGATTATTTCAAGATAGCGGAAGCCTATGGCTGGGCTGGGTCAAAGCCCCAGTTTGATTTTGGGCGGCTGCTGCAGGCGCGCAACCGAGAGATCGAGCGTCTGACCGGTATCTACGCGACGATGCTCGAGAAGAGCGGGGTTCGTGTCATCCGCGGTCACGGGAGCGTCGTTGGCCGCGCAGGCCAAGACTTTCTCGTCCAGATCGGAGCGGAGCGGCTAACGGCGCGCAACGTCGTGATCGCGGTCGGTGGGCATCCCGTGCGACCCGAGATTGAGGGAATCGAGCTCAGCTTGACCTCTGATGAAATTCTCGAGGACATCTATCCGCAGCCAGCCCGGCTTGCGGTTGTGGGCGGCGGTTATATCGGTCTCGAGATCGCAAGCTTCATGGCCGGCTTTGGTATCGAGACGCACTTGATTATCCGCCAGGATCTGCCGCTGCGCGGATTCGATGACGATCTTCGGCAGGACCTCCGTGACCGTCTCGTCGAGCGCGGCATCCATATCCACGCCGATACGAGGCCCATTCGCATACTCGATAGCGGCGGAGGGAGGATTCTTGAGACCGACCGCCAGCCAATCGAGGCAGACATGGTCGTCATGGCTACCGGCAGGTTAGCGAAGGCACGCACAGAGGGCCTTGGCGCGGTGGAATTGGGTGCGAGCCGAGACCCGCAAGGGCGCATTCTGGTCAATGAGCGCTACGAGAGCGTCGTTCCGGGCCTCTATGCCATCGGCGACTGTAGCTCACATGCCCATAATGCGGCGTTTGCCGGACAGTTCGACCTCACGCCGATTGCCATCGCCGAAGGTCGTGCACTGGCCGAGCGCCTTTTCAATCGCGAACCTCAACCGGTGGATTATCGCTACGTCCCTACTGCGGTCTTTGCCATTCCGGAAGCGGCATCGGTCGGCATGAGTGAGACCGCGGCGCGGGCCGCCGGTCACGACGTTCAGATCTATCGAACCCGATTTCGCCCCATGCTCTATACGATTCCCGACGGCAAGGAGCGGACAATGATGAAGATCGTCGTCGACAAGTCGAACGATCGAGTTCTTGGCGTTCACATGGTCGGTGATGACGCGGCCGAGATCATCCAGGGGCTGGCTGTGGCACTCACATCAGGCGCGACGAAGGCCCAATTCGATGCTACAGTAGCTATCCATCCGACGGCAGCCGAAGAGTTCGTCACCCTTTATCAGCCTGTGGGCTGAGGGCTAAGTACTCGTTCGGCTTTTCGTATCTTTTTGCGACGATGTCTTGAAGGTTGAGAACGATGAGCGTGGATTGGCAGCCCGGCAGCTGGCGTAACAAGCCCGTGCAGCAGATGCCCCGTTTCGAGGACGGCGCAGCGCTGGCCGAAGTCGAAGCGAAGCTTGCCGTTTATCCTCCGCTTGTCTTCGCCGGTGAGGCGCGCGCTTTGAAGGAGCGCCTTGCCAAGGTTGCGGCAGGGGAGGCTTTTCTGCTGCAGGGAGGCGACTGCGCCGAAGCATTCAGCGACTTCAACGCCAACAAGATCCGCGACAGCCTGCGCGTGCTTTTGCAAATGGCCGTCGTCTTAACGTTCGGCGGCGGCATGCCGGTCGTGAAGATGGGACGGATGGCCGGACAGTTCGCAAAGCCACGCTCGGCACCCATGGAAACGGTTGATGGCACCGAACTTCCTGTCTATCGCGGCGACATCGTGAATGGCATCGACTTCGATCCGGAATCGCGTCGCCCGGATCCTCAGCGTCAACTCCAGGCCTATATGCAGTCGGCCGCGTCCTTGAACCTGCTGCGTGCCTTCACCGAGGGCGGCTATGCCTCGCTGACCCGTGTCCATCAGTGGACAATGGGTTTCCTCGATCGCTCGCCGCAGGGTGAGCGCTATCGCGACATGGCAAATCGTATCAGCGAGGCCCTGGCCTTCATGGCGGCTTGCGGAATTACCGATCTCACGACCACCGAGATCACCCGGACGGACTTCTATACCTGTCACGAAGCTTTGCTGCTTGGATATGAGCAGGCCTTGACCAGGATCGATTCGACCTCGGGCCGTTATTACGACACCAGCGCCCATTTCGTCTGGGTGGGCGATCGTACCCGGCAGTTGGACGGCGCGCATGTCGAATTTTGCCGCGGCATCTCCAATCCGATCGGCGTCAAGGCCGGGCCTTCCATGCCAACCGACGACCTGCTGCGTCTCGCCGATGTGCTCAATCCGGACAATGAGCCCGGCAGGCTAACGGTCATATGCCGCATGGGCCATGAGAAGGTGGAGGCCCATCTGCCCCAACTCGTGCGAGCCATTGAGCGCGAAGGTCGCAAGGTCGTCTGGGCTTGCGATCCCATGCATGGCAATACGATCAAGTCCAGCACGGGCTACAAGACACGGCCCTTCGATCGCATCCTCTCGGAGGTGCGTAGCTTCTTCGCGGTCCACCGCGCCGAAGGCACGCACCCTGGCGGCATCCATCTTGAGATGACCGGTGAGGACGTTACGGAGTGCACGGGCGGGGCCCAGGCCATCACCGATGCCGGCCTGCGCGACCGCTACCACACGGCCTGCGATCCTCGGCTAAATGCCCAGCAGAGCCTCGAGTTGGCTTTTCTGATGGCAGCGGCGCTCAAGGAAGAACGCGAATCGCTTCGCCAAGCGAGTTAGGACCTGGACGGGATGATCATCGATGCGGACCTGTCCACGAGGCTCATATCGACCAGCATGTGCCAGCCGACGCGGATGATTTGACAGCTTCGCCGCAAGCGCTCTAGGTCGCGGACCGGATCATCAGCGTCTTAGGCACCCACATGCGTCCCAATGGTAACGATGTTGCTCGGTTCACAGACAAATATTTCAGCAAGACCCGGGCTATCGTTGAGAGGTTCGGGGACACCCGTGTAACCTACGCGGTTTTCATGCGCCGGCCGGTGCTGTGCGCATCGCGGCTCGCAGTAAGCTGGCTCGAGAGGGCAGCCGCCGAGACAGGAGCGCCGATCGAGGTTGAGGCGCTATTTCCCGAAGGTGGCTGGGTCGGGGCAGGCGAGCCCATGCTTTATCTGCACGGCTCGTTTCGTCATCTGGTCGAGTTTGAGACGATCTTCCTGCAGAAGCTAGGACCTACCTGCGTGGCGGCGTTCAATGCCTACACGATGGCCACTGACCTCCCCTATGCTAGCTTTATCGCCATGGATGCGCGGCATTGTGCCGGTGCCGAGATGGCGGAGATGATGGCCTATGCGGCCAGCGTCGGCTCGACTCGGGCGCAGCGCGAGGAGGGGGCCAAGGGTTTTATCGGCAACGCTACAGACGATACGGCACATTTCTTTGGCCAATCGGCCGGCCTCGGCACCATGCCGCATGCACTTATCGGCTACGCCGGCAGCACGGTTCGGGCGGCGGAAATGTACCACGAGACATTCCCAGACGAGGCCCTGTTCGTCCTGGTCGATTATTTCGGACGGGAAATCACCGATGCCTTGGCGGTCTGCGCGCGCTTCCCTGATATGGCCCGTGACGGCAGGCTCGGTGTGCGCCTCGATACCCACGGTGGCCGGTTTCTCGAGGGACTGGATACAGCCCAGTCCTACGCAGTGCTGGAGCGCCATCAGCCCCATGCCATCCGGACCTACCGAACTCAGGAAGAGTTGGGCTGGTTGACCGGGACAGGCGTGACCGCTGCCGCGATTTACAAGATGCGCGAAACTCTGAACGAGGCCGGGTTCGAGAAAGTCCGCATCGTCGCCAGTTCGGGTTTCAATCCGCGCAAGTGTAAGCTCATGGCGAGCGTTAAGGCACCCGTCGACGTCGTAGGCACGGGATCGTTCCTGCCGGAGCGCTGGAGCGAAACCTACGCCACCGCCGACGTCATCGCCTATGACGGCGTTTCACGCGTCAAGGTCGGTCGCGAATTTCTCTTCCGTGCCGAGGACGGGGCCGCGCAGGGCTAAAGCGGGGCGAAGCCTCGCCTTAGCCTTGCGCGTCGTCCAATCAGGCGCTGCGATCGGTACGAGCCCGCCTAGGCGACCGCGATAGATGGCGCTCGCCACCAGCGTCGCCGACCGGGCGACCTTGTCCTGGTCCACGACCATGTTGGCGGTGCAGATGTCGGGGACCAGCGCCGGTAGCATTGGCGTCGGCATTGCGACCAGGCCTTGATGGTCCGCCCGGGCGGGTGATCACGCGGCCGGCAGACCGATCGGGGCCCTCGGCGGTGGCTGCTTCCACGCGACGAGGGGCCATGATAGGCCGTGGCAGAGTCGAGGGATCGATGACGAAGATGCGCTTGCGGATCAGTCGCTCGATACCACGCAGATAGCTTCGCTCTTCACTGTCGCAAAGCGAGATTGCGAGGCCGGAGGCTCCGGCGCGGGCAGTGCGGCCGATGCGGTGAACATAGGTCTCCGGCACGTTCGGGAGTTCAAAATTGATTACGTGGGAGATGCCATCCACGTCGATGCCGCGCGCGGCAATATCGGTCGCGACCAGAACCTTGAGCTGCCCGTTCCTGAAACCGCCCAGCGCCCGTTCACGCTGTCCCTGGCTCTTATTGCCGTGGATCGCAGCCGACTGCACGCCGGCGTCATCCAGATGTCGGACCACGCGATCGGCGCCATGCTTGGTGCGGGTGAAGACAATCGCGCGCTCGACACTCGGGAGCTGCAGGAGCGAAACCAGGACGTCGCGCTTTTGTGCCTTCTCCGCATAGATGAGCTGCTGCTCGACGCGTTCCGCCGTCGTGGAAACCGGCGCAACTCGGACCAGGGCAGGATCCCTCAGAATCTCGCCTGCGAGGGAGCCGATGGCGTCGGGCATAGTCGCCGAAAAGAATAGGTTCTGTCGTACGGGAGACATCGCCTTGATGAGTCGGCGTATTGGCAAAATGAAGCCCATATCGAGCATCTGATCGGCCTCGTCGAGCACGGCCACCTCGACATCCCGCAGGCTGACGGCACCTTCGCCCAGATGATCGATCAGGCGGCCTGGCGTAGCGACCAGAATATCGACGCCACGCGCCATCGTGCGGGCCTGAGCCATGCCGCTGACGCCGCCGAATATGACTGTCGAAGACAAATTGGCAAAGCGGCCATAGGTCTTGAAGCTTTGATGAATCTGACTGGCGAGTTCGCGAGTAGGACTGAGCACCAGGACCCGACATCCCTTTTTGGGGACCGGCTTCGGGTCGTTCAGAAGGCGGTGCAAAATGGGCAAGGCAAAGGCAGCGGTCTTGCCGGTGCCCGTCTGGGCTATTCCCAGAAGGTCCCGGCCCGCGATAATATAGGGGATGGCTTGCGCCTGAACGGGGGTAGGCGTCACGTAACCTTCGGCGTCCAGCGCCTTCAGCAGGGGCTGAGCCAGACCGAGTTCGGTAAATGTCGTCAAGGAGGAAGTCTTTCGAATGCGTGCACAAGCCGCATGACTACATGCGGTCGACCACGCGGGGTTGATGTCACGCCCCGCGTGCACGGGCGATGCAAGAGTTGCGACGCTTAGTAAATCAGGCGGACGGACGAAGTCCGATCCGATGCTTACACGCGGCCTGAAGCGTCGAGCCTCGTTTTCGAGATAGACCTATTGTGCGGTAGCGAGATAGAATTTTCAAGGGCCGTCTCGGCACACAGGCTTGAATTCCGCCGCAGGTGGCAGAGATTGCCTAGTTGCATGGATGGAGATCTTGGATGCTGACTCGCTCGCGTCGTGTCTGGGAGGTCTCCGAGGGCAAAGTGACGCCGGAGGCAATTTATCTAAGGCGCCGCAATATTCTCGGCGCCGCAATCGGGGGGAGCCTTGGGTTATCCTTCCCAGCTGTCGCTGACGAGGCCACCCGATTCAGCGATGCGGTCTACCCAGCCAGGAAAAATCCAGCTTACGGTGTCGATCGACCTGTTACCGCAGAGAAGCTGGTGACCAGCTATAATAATTTCTACGAGTTCGGAACGTCCAAAGACATCGCTGACGCGGCGCAGATGCTCAAGACGTCGCCTTGGACCGTGAAGATCGCGGGCCTGGTCGAGCAGCCCAGGGATATCGATATCGAAGAGCTCGTTAAGGCGATGCCGGTTGAGGAACGCATCTACCGTCATCGCTGCGTCGAGGCTTGGTCGATCATCGTGCCATGGACGGGATTTCCGCTCAAGGCGTTGGTCGACTATGCCAGACCTCTCGGCAGTGCCCGCTATCTCAAGATGCTCACGTTTAACGACCCCAGCATGGCTCCAGGGCAGCAGAGTTTTTTGTATTCGTGGCCTTATGTCGAAGGGCTGACGCTGGCCGAGGCCGGCAATGAGTTGGCATTCATGTCAATCGGCGTCTATGGCAAGCCTTTGCCCAATCAAAATGGTGCGCCACTGCGGCTGACCATCCCTTGGAAATACGGATTCAAGTCGATTAAGTCGGTTGTATGCTTCGAGTTTACCGACGAGCGACCGAAGAGTTTCTGGGAAGCACTACAAGCTAGCGAATATGGCTTTTGGGCTAACGTCAATCCGAAAGTCCCCCATCCGCGCTGGAGCCAAGCTACCGAGGAGGAAATAGGCACGGGCCAGCGGATTCCGACACTTCTTTTCAATGGTTATGCCGAGCAGGTAGCGGGCCTCTACACAGACCTGGAGAATGAGCCGCTTTATCGCTGATCGTAGGCGTGCCGTAAGTCAATATGTGGCTTGACGGCAACGTTCAAGGGGATTATTATAAGTTCAATTCGTTAGAAAAGCGTGCGCGGCTAAAAGCCCGGCCAAGTAGATCAGGGCCGCTAAAAGTCCCAGACATCGAAGCAGCCAGTTGACGCTTCCGTCATTTGGCGCGGAGCCCGCTGCGAGCACGGCAATGCGGCGATTGTACCTACGGTGAGGATATTGGCCTCACCGAGAACACTAGGTCATGGACTCGCACAGTGTGGCATCATCCGTCCCGGTCGAATCACCAAGCGTTATGTGCCGCGACCTTTTCGAGAAGAAAATCACGAAAGACGGCCACACGTTTCGAACTGCGCAGTTCTTCAGGATATACGAAGTAGGCGGTAAAGATCGGCCCCTCGATTTCGGGAAGGACGCGCTCCAAGTGGGGATGCGCCCAGCTCAGATAGTCTGGCAACGAGGCCAGACCCATGCCCGCGCCGACCGCGCGTAGCATTCCATAGACATTGTTACAGGTGAAATGGGCCATGCGCGGCCTGCCGTTCTGCTCGTCGTCTTCACGTCCTGCATGCAGTATCCAATTGAGGGATACGACCGGTGCCTGCGCCTCGTCGCCATAGGCGACAAGGCGGTGGTTCTCCAGTTCGGCCACTGTCGTCGGTCGGCCGTTCTTTTCGAGATAGGAGGGGGCGGCGTAGAGGTGGGTGTGAAATGTCGTCAATCGGCGTTGAATGAGATCGGCCTGGGTCGGGCGATGCAGCCTCACCGCGACGTCCGCCTCACGCATGCTGAGATCGACCTCGGTGTCGGAGACGATCAGCGATACCGAGATCTCAGGATACCGGTCTAGAAACTCGGAGAGATGCTCGGTCAACCATACCGTACCGATGCCCACGGTCGTGCTGATGCGAAGATGACCGGCGGGAACATCGCGACTCTCCTTGAGCGCGGACTGCGCAGCCGCCATCCGACGCGCAACCTCGCGCGCGGTCTCCAGCAGGATATCACCCTGTTCGGTAAGCACGAGACCACGTGCATGGCGGTGGAAGAGGGGGGCGCCCAGATCCTCTTCAAGCGCACCGATCTGCCGGCTGATCGCTGATTGGCTCAGCCCTAGTCGATCAGCCGCCCGCGTAAAGCTGCCGGCTTCCGCTACGGTATGAAAGATCCGAACTCTATCCCAATCTATCATGACATCCCAACTCGACCTCGTTGATTGTCTGAATGGCTCGAAATGGGGGCAATGCCGTTCAGTTGGTTAATGCGGCAGAGACATGCCGCCGTCATTGTTATCACGATGCCGATTCTGCCAATGTCGGCGTTCTGTCCGGCTGTGACGCACCTTCCCTTGTCTGTGCGCGTAAGAGGAGATAACGCTCAGCCTCGAGAGCCGCCATGCACCCGGTGCCGGCCGCCGTCACTGCCTGGCGAAAAACGCGGTCCTGCACGTCGCCCGCCGCAAAAATTCCTTCTACGCTCGTAGCGGTGCTATCTGGGGCCGTCACGATATATTTCTCAGTATCCATGGCGAGCTTGCCGTCGAACAACTGCGTTGCAGGGTCGTGGCCGATCGCCACGAACACCCCTTCAACGGACAATTGTCTAAGCTCGCCGGTCCGAACGTGACGCAGTCTGACGCCGCAGACACCTCGCGGTTCGCCGTCTGCCAAAATCTCCTCAACCTCGTGGTCCCAGAGCACATTGATCTTCGGGTGCGTGAAGAGGCGATCCTGCAGGATGCGCTCGGCGCGAAGATTGTCGCGACGATGGATGAGCGTGACCTTCTCGCACATCTGCGCCAAATAAAGCGCCTCTTCCACCGCCGTGTTCCCGCCTCCTACGACCACGACGGCCTTGTTCTTGAAGAAGAAGCCATCGCAGGTGGCGCAGGCAGAAACGCCATAACCCTGCAGCAGCTTTTCGCTTTCAAGCCCGAGCCAGCGAGCCTGGGCGCCGGTGGCAATAATGACGGCCTCACTCTCAACGATGTCGCCGCTATCCATCTCAAGTCTAAACGGACGTGTTTCGAAATCGACGCTGGTGACGACGTCAAAAAGCAGTTCCGCGCCGCATTTGGCCGCCTGCTGCTCCATTTGCTGCATCAACCAGGGACCCATCACGGGATCAGCAAACCCAGGATAATTTTCGACATCCGTCGTGATGGTGAGTTGACCTCCCGGTTGGATGCCTTGAATCAAAAGAGGGGAGAGATTGGCGCGGCCCGCATAGATGGCAGCTGTGTAACCGGCAGGGCCGCCGCCAATGATCACGAGGCGGGTGCGACGCAAGCTGGACATATATCATCTCCCAGAACGTCACGTTCACCGCCATATGCGAGGCAGATCCGTCGCTCGGCGGCAAGGTGGCGGCAAAATCTATTAGAGTCTCGTCAAGATCCGTGGCCTTAACCGAAGGAGACCTGCAATATCTCGAAATAGCGCAGTCCGCGAGGCGTCTGCACCTCGATCGTATCGCCCGCCTGCTTGGCCAGCATTGCCTGCGCGACGGGTGATTGAATCGAAAGTAGGCCCTGCGTTATTTCAGCCTCTTCGGGTCCGACGATCTGGTAGGTGACTTCTTCGTCCGTTTCTTCGTCGACAAGCTTCACTCTGGCTCCAAACATGACTTTGGAGCCGCTCAAATTTTTGATGTCGATAACTTCGGCGCGGCTAAGCTTGTCCTCGAGTTCAATCACCCGACCTTCGATGAAGCCCTGCCGCTCCCTCGCAGCGTGATATTCGGCGTTTTCCGACAAATCGCCGTGTTCGCGCGCTTCGGCGATCGCCCGGATGACTGCTGGCCGCTCATCCGCCTTGAGACGCTTGAGCTCGGCACTCAGGCGGGCATGACCCTCGGGTGTCATGGGTATGCGGTTCGACATCGGCTCACGTTCCGTACAGCGATTAAGGATAAAAAAAGAGGCGCCAGGCGGAGCCTCTGCCGCCGGCGTCCTCAGGAACCAGCCTTGTCAACATATGATTGGAGTGGCGTCACTTCAAGCTTGCCGCTTTGGAGCTGGCGGAGGGCACCGACGATCGCCCGCGCGCCGGCGGTGGTTGTGTAGTAGGGTAGCTTGGCCATGAGCGCGGCGCGGCGCAGCGCGTAGCTGTCGCGCACAGCCTGGTGGCTCTCGGTTGTATTAACCAGGAGGTTAATGCCTCCGTCCTTAAGCATGTCCAGCACGTGCGGTCGCCCCTCATGCACCTTATTGACGGCGCGAACGGGTACACCCGCAGCCGCGAGCGCTGCTGCTGTGCCGGACGAGGCGACGATCGTAAAGCCCAGTTCGACGAACCCGCGGGCGACATCGACTGCGGCAGGCTTGTCGCGATCACGCACCGAGATGAAAACGGTGCCACCCGATGGCAGGTCCACGCCGGCGGCAATCTGCGACTTTGCAAACGCGGTCGCGAAGTTGCGGTCGAGACCCATCACTTCACCCGTCGACTTCATCTCCGGCCCAAGGATGAGATCGACCCCCGGAAAGCGGGCAAAAGGAAAGACAGCCTCTTTGACAGCCACGTGGCTCGGGCCGCCGGACCTCAGATCGAATTTAAGAAGTGGCTCGCCGGCCATTACCCTTGCGGCAATTTTCGCAAGCGGTTTCCCGATCGCCTTCGCAACGAAAGGTACGGTCCGACTGGCACGAGGATTGACTTCGATAACGTAGATCTCGTCATCCTTGACGGCGAATTGGACATTCATGAGCCCTTGCACGCGAAGTGCATGGGCGAGGGCCGAGGCCTGACGTTCGATTTCGGCGATGGTCTCGCTCTTTAGCGAGTAGGGCGGCAACGAGCAGGCGCTGTCGCCTGAATGAATGCCCGCTTCCTCGATATGTTCCATGACGCCGGCAACGAAGACCGTCGTTCCGTCCGCCAGTACGTCGACATCAACTTCGATGGCGTCGGACAGGTAACGGTCCAGTAGCACGGGGCCATCCTCGGATGCGTTGCGAGCTGCTGAGAAAAAGCTCTTGAGCTCGTCCAGCGTGTGAACAATCCGCATCCCCCGGCCGCCCAGCACATAGGAGGGGCGGAGTACCAGGGGCAGGCCGATCGCCTCGGCCTTGGCCAGCGCCTCGGCTTCGGTCGTGCATATATCGTTGGCCGGCTGCTTTAGCCCTTGCTTGCGTAACAGCTGCTGGAAGCGGTCCCTGTCCTCGGCAAGGTCGATGGCGTCAGGTGAAGTGCCAAGGATAGGCACGCCGGCCGCCTCGAGACCCCGTGCGAGCTTGAGTGGCGTCTGGCCGCCGAGCTGCACGATCACGCCCAGCAGCGTGCCATTCGACCGTTCGACTTCGACGATCTCAAGGACATCCTCAAGCGTCAGTGGCTCGAAATAGAGGCGATCGGAGGTCTCAGGGTCGGTAGATACGGTCTCGGGATTACAGTTGACCATGACGGTCTCGTAACCCGCTTCCTTCAGTCCGAAGGATGCGTGTACGCAGCAATAATCGAACTCAATACCCTGTCCGATGCGATTAGGGCCGCTCCCAAGGATGATGACCTTGCGCCGGGCACTTGGTCGGCTTTCGCATTCGGCGGGCGAGCCAAGCGCGCCGCGTTCATAGGCGCTGTACATGTAAGGAGTCTTGGCCTCGAATTCGGCCGCGCATGTGTCGATGCGCTTGAAGACCGGTCGGACGCCCAGGGCGCTACGCCTAGCCCGCACCTCGGCTTCAGGCTTTCCTGCGAGGTAGCCCAGGCGCCTATCCGAAAAGCCCATGGCCTTCAGCCGCAAAAATCCCTCGACGTTGTCGGGCAATCCAGTCCGCCGGATTGTCGTCTCCACGGCGACGATGCCCTCGATCTGGCCAAGAAACCAAGGATCATAGAGACAAGCTCGGCGGATCTGTTCGAGACTGAGGCCATATCGGAACGCCTGGGCGATTGTGCGCAAGCGGTCAGGAGTGGGTCGCGCCAACTCGGCAAGGATGGCGGACTGATCAGGAACCTCGGGGTCGAAATCGGGGATATCGATCTCGTCGAGCCCGCTTAGGCCCGTCTCCATGCCGCGGAGCGCCTTCTGCAGCGATTCCTTGAACGTCCGGCCAATCGCCATGACCTCGCCCACCGACTTCATCGCGGTCGTAAGCAAGGGCTCCGTCTCGGGGAATTTCTCGAAGGTGAAGCGAGGTATCTTGGTGACGATGTAATCGATCGATGGTTCGAACGAGGCTGGCGTGACACCTGTGATGTCGTTCATGATTTCGTCGAGACGATAGCCGACAGCAAGCTTGGCGGCGATCTTGGCAATCGGAAAGCCTGTGGCCTTCGACGCCAGGGCCGAGCTGCGCGACACGCGTGGATTCATCTCGATCACCACCATGCGACCGGAGTTCGGATCGATCGCGAACTGGACGTTCGAGCCGCCCGTATCGACGCCGATTTCCCGAAGCACGGCGATCGAGGCATTGCGCATCGACTGATATTCTTTGTCGGTCAGCGTCAGCGCCGGTGCCACGGTGATGCTGTCACCCGTATGCACGCCCATCGGATCGATGTTCTCGATCGAGCAGACGATGATGCAGTTGTCCGCATGATCGCGAACAACCTCCATCTCGTATTCTTTCCATCCCAGAACCGACTCGTCGATCAGGACCTCATGGATAGGCGAAGCGTCGAGTCCGCCTTTGACGATCTCTTCGAACTCTTCCTTGTTGTAGGCGATGCCGCCGCCGGTTCCAGCCAGAGTGAAGGAGGGGCGGATGATGGCGGGAAGGCCAACCCAGGATAGCGTCGCACGAGCTTCCTCGAGCGATTTCACGGTCCGGCTCTTCGGCATATCGAGGCCGATTTTCTCCATCGCTGCCCGAAACAGCTCGCGATCTTCAGCTTTGTCGATTGCAGCGCGGTTGGCGCCGATGAGCTTCACGCCGAACTCGACAAGCGTCCCGTCTTCATCGAGGGCGCGCGTGGTGTTCAGTGCTGTCTGGCCGCCCATGGTGGGCAAGACTGCATCCGGCCGCTCCCGCTCGATGATCTTGCGGACAAATTGGGGCGTGATGGGCTCGATATAGGTCGCATCCGCCACGTCCGGGTCCGTCATGATCGTGGCAGGGTTGGAATTCACGAGAATGACGCGGTAGCCTTCCTCGCGAAGCGCCTTACAGGCCTGGGTGCCGGAATAATCGAACTCGCAGGCCTGACCGATGACGATCGGGCCAGCGCCGATGACGAGGATCGAGGAGATGTCGGTGCGCTTGGGCATGGGGCCTGTTCAAACAAGGATCGACCCCGCTTAATCTCCTGTTGACGCCGCCGGCGGCGCCATAGCCGACAACCCGTTCCACGGGCGGCGGGGATGGACACCCGGGACGGCGCGCCCTCAATGCGAGGCGCGTCCAGCAATTACGACGATGCTAGAGCGATCCTTCCTTCTGGCTCTTGTATCGCCGGACCAGCTCAAGAAAGCGATCGAAGAGATAGTGGCTGTCCATCGGCCCAGGCGATGCCTCTGGATGATATTGGACCGAGAAGATGGGGTGACCTTTGATTCGCACACCTTGAATGGTTCCATCGAACAGGGATCGATGGGTTACCTCGAGATTTGCGGGCAGCGCCTCGTCGGCGATGGCGAACCCATGATTCTGGCTGGTGATCTCGACCTTGCCGGTTAACAGGTCCTGAACCGGGTGATTGGCTCCGTGGTGGCCTGCCCGCATTTTCATCGTCCGCGCGCCCGCCGCCAGTCCCAGCATCTGGTGCCCGAGGCAGATGCCAAAAATCGGCCGGTCACCTTCGAGTAACGCCTTGATGACGGGAACCGCGTAGTTGCCGGTGGCGGCGGGATCGCCGGGTCCATTGGACAGTACGATGCCATCCGGTGCCACCGCTTCGATCTCGGCATGCGTGGCTGTCGCGGGGAGAACGGTCACCTCGCAACCGGCGTTGGCGAGGCCGCGAAGAATATTTCTCTTCACGCCGTAATCAATGACGACGATGCGCAGGCCGGAATCTTCCTGCGGCAGGGCATAGCCTCCCTCGAGGTGCCAGAGGCCTTCGCGCCAACGGCTTCTCTGCGTACTGGTCACGGCTGGCACCAAGTCCATGCCGGCCAGGCCCGGCCATTCCGCGGCTGCCTTGCGAGCGGCCTCGATGTCAAGATCTCCCTCGGGAGAGACCAGAAGCGCTGCATTAAGCGAGCCCTCCCGCCGAAGCCGGCTGGTGATCTGGCGCGTATCGACGTTGGCAATGCCGGCAAGGCCGTTCGCCGTCAGCCAGCTCTCCAGGGATTGCAAGCTACGCCAGTTGGACGGATCGGTGATGTCGGCCCGAATAACGAGGCCAAGGGCCGCATGGGTCGTAGCTTCGAGATCCTCCGCATTGGCGCCGGTATTGCCGATGTGCGGAAAGGTGAACGTGACGATCTGGCCGGCGTAAGAGGGGTCGGTAAGGATTTCCTGGTAGCCGGTCATGGCCGTATTGAAGACAAGCTCGCCGACCTTGAGCCCAGGCGTGCCTATGCCATGACCGAGAAAGCAGGTGCCATCGCTCAGCACGAGTGCCGCCGTTGGGGGCAGTTCCTCTCCGCTATCCATGGCCATCCGTATCCAGCGAACGCTTTGCCGTCGACGCGCGCGCAGCGAAAGCCCCCATGCCTCTCAAGGAAGGCGGGGCGCTTATGCGTCTCGACGGTTTTTAGACGTTCCGGGTTCTAACATCCCGGATTCTTGCGTCAAGAGCCGTGCGCTCGATCCTTGATCGTTCCCCCGTCATCGGGGCATCATGCGGCACAAGCTTAGTCACTTTTTTGGCCATGGCTCGAGCGAGAGGAAGCGAATTGGTCGAGCAAGGGCTCACGCTGGACGAATTCAAGTCACGCCTCCCGCTTGCCGACATCGTGGCGCGCCACGTCAAGTTGACGAAGCGGGGGCGGGAATTTACTGGACTTTGCCCTTTCCATCAGGAGAAGAGCCCTTCGTTCAACGTCGTCGAGACCAAGGGTTTCTACCACTGCTTTGGCTGCGGGGCGCACGGCAACGCCATCGACTTCATCATGGCGATCGAACGGCTGGAATTTTCCGAGGCATTGCAACGCATAGCGGATTTAACCGGTCTTCCCGCTCCGAAAGGTGGCGGGCTCGGCCGCCCTCGCGTTGATAAGACGCTCTATGACGTTAACGCTGCCGCCGCTTTGTGGTTTGAGCAGCAGCTGCTTCTGCCTGAGGCTAAGGCTGCACGCGCCTACCTGAAGCAACGTGGTCTATCGGGCGCCGATGCGAAGCGTTTCCGCCTGGGGTGGGCGCCCGGAGGATGGCAATCCTTGCGCGATGCTCTCGTGGCGCAGGGTATGACGGAAGAAAAGCTTGTCGAGGCAGGCCTTCTGGTTCGTGCCGAAGACCGACGCCCAGCCTATGACCGGTTTCGTGAGCGGATTATTTTTCCGATCGCCGATCAGCGCGGCCGGGTAATCGCCTTTGGCGGCAGGGCGCTGGGCGATGCCAAGCCCAAATATCTCAATTCGCCCGAAACGCCTTTGTTCGACAAAGGGCGCCAGCTCTATGGCCAGGACGGTGCGTTCGTCGCTGCCCGAGACGCGGGCCCGGTTATCGTTGTCGAAGGATATATGGACGTCATCGCACTGCAGAAATCAGGCTTTGCGATGGCGGTCGCACCTTTGGGCACCGCGGTGACCGAGGATCAGCTCAAGCTGCTATGGAAACTGGGGGACGAGCCGGTCTTTTGTTTGGACGGAGATGCGGCGGGGCTGCGGGCCGCAGTGCGCGTGACCGAACGGGCGCTGCCACATCTGGCGCCCGGCAAGAGTCTACGCTTCGTCATTCTCCCGTCGGGCGAGGATCCCGATAGCATGGTGAACGGGCCAGTGTCCGGTGGCAGCAGCGGAATTGATCGCTTCCGCATGCTGCTGGACGCGCCGATTGGGATGGGAGAATTTCTCTGGCGGCACCTGACTGCCGCCGGCATTCCGGAAACCCCAGAGCGACGTGCGGCCTTGCGGCGCGATCTGCGTGCGCTTGTGACATTGATCAACGCGCAGGATGTGCGTGCCGATTATGTCCAGTTTTTTAAAGACAAGCTCGACCAAGCTGGACTGGCGCGACGCGCCTCGAATGGTTCTCGCCGAGAGCGCAGACCGCGACAAGGCAGTTCTTTGGGCGCGCGGCACTCCTTTGACGGGCCGATGCCCGGAACGGCTGCGGGGCTCCTGGCGTCCCGGATCGATCGCGAATTGATAAGGCCGGTCTTGAAAGAGCCGGAACTCCTCGAAACCTATGAGGAGGCGTTTGCGAGAGCGCCATTGCAGACGGCAGTGTTGCGCGAACTCCGCGCTGAAATTCTTGCATGGTATGCGCACACGTCACATCTTGACGCTCACGCGCTCTTGAACCACTTGACCCAGTATGGTTTTGGTAAGCTCGTCAGCACTTTGCTCGCCGAGCAGCCATTCCTCTCGGGTAAGCAAGCGGTGGGCTTCACTGACGGCGAGCGAGCGAGATGGCAGAAGAGGCTTTCTGCCGTATCGACGAATAGCCGTTCGGTTCTAGGTTCTGCGTGAGTTACCTTGGGTTGACGGATCGATATTCCTCATGTCCGGCGATGACGTCGATGAACGCGCGTTGGTGACACGCAAGGAAGGCGGCCGGTGAGTGCGAGGACCTGTCGGCCAATGCCAACGGGGCTTTGCACGTTAC
Organism: Arboricoccus pini; assembly: GCF_900187945.1. Classification (GTDB taxonomy): domain Bacteria; phylum Pseudomonadota; class Alphaproteobacteria; order Geminicoccales; family Geminicoccaceae; genus Arboricoccus; species Arboricoccus pini. Next base: position 73,015 of record NZ_FYEH01000005.1, read on the forward strand.
ACGTAACGGTTTGTCGGACGGTGACGTCCGAGGAGTCGGTCGCGGGGTGCGCCCAGGCTCGTCATCAACTTTTTAATGTAGGAGGTCGCTTGCATGGCCAGAGCCCAATTGGCCAGGACCGCGAGCGCGGCGCCGAAGCCAAAGGCTGTTCAACGTCAGCGTGCAGATGATGCTTTCGAGCAAATCCTGCTGGCCATGCCGCAATTGCGTCGGATTCTGGCCCAGGCCAAGGACAAGGGATCCGTCACGATCGATCAGGTGAACAATGCTGTGCCGGCGACGTTTCCGCCGGAGCAGCTGGATGAGCTGATCGCGGTCATCGAATCTCGTGGAATTGGCGTCGTGCGTGACGACGTCGTTGGCGGCGAGGCGGAGAATGCTCGCCCCGCTCCCGAAGCCGAGGAGGCCGAGGCCAGTACCGAAGAGGCCGAGGAGACCGAGGAACAGAGCACCACGACTTCCGACGAGGACCTGGGTCGCACGGACGATCCTGTCCGGATGTATTTGCGCGAAATGGGGTCGATTGAGCTTCTGTCGCGCGAAGGCGAGATTGAGATCGCCAAGCGGATCGAAGCCGGCCGCAATATGATTTTAGAGGCTCTTTGCGAGAGCCCGCTCACTATGCGCGCTATTATCGGCTGGCGCGATGCCATTCGGGATGGCCGGACGTTGTTGCGCGAGATTATCGATCTCGAAGCCACCCAGGGCGCCGGGCCCGGACCGGAGGAGGCGCTGAGCGAGGAGCCGGCGGAGGGCGAGGAGCCGGCCGAACCTCAGCCGCCCGAAGTTGCTGAAGTCGAGGAGGATCTCGACGAGGATACGCTCTCGCTGGCCGCCCTCGAGAGCAAGTTGCGCGATAGTGTGCTTGCTACATTCGATAGCATTGCCGATTCCTATGGCACGCTGCGCGCCCTGCAGGAGGAGCGGCTCGGATTCGTCCAGGCAAACCAGGATGTTCCGGCGAAGCTCGATCAGCGTTATCAGACGGCGAGGCGCGAAATCGTCGAGTTGATGCAGCAGGTTCAGCTCAATCAGGCCCGGGTCGAGGCTTTGGTTGAGCAGTTGTTCGATATGAACAAGATGTTGCAGAGCCTCGAAGGCAAGCTCATGCGCATGGCCGTGAGCACCAAGGTGACGCGTGAGAGCTTCCTGCAACATTATATCGGCAATGAGCTCGAGCCCGAATGGCTTGCACGCGTAGCCTCTCTTAAGGATCGTGGCTGGGCGGACTTCGCCAGCCGGCACTACGAAGACATCGAATCGCTGCGAGCCGATGTTTCGTCCATTGCCGAGGAGACAGGGCTTAAGATCAACGAGTTCCGTCGTATCGTGGCTCACGTCAAAAGCGGCGTGCGCGAGGCGACGACGGCGAAGAAGGAAATGGTCGAGGCCAATCTGCGTCTCGTCATTTCGATCGCCAAGAAATACACCAATCGGGGTCTGCAGTTCCTGGACCTGATCCAGGAGGGCAATATCGGCCTCATGAAGGCCGTAGATAAATTCGAGTATCGCCGCGGCTATAAGTTTTCTACCTACGCTACCTGGTGGATACGACAGGCGATCACGCGATCGATCGCCGATCAAGCGCGCACGATCCGCATCCCCGTCCATATGATTGAGACGATCAACAAACTCGTCCGCGCCTCGCGGCAGATGCTGCACGAGTATGGCCGGGAACCGACGCCTGAAGAGCTGGCGCACAAGTTGAACATGCCGCTCGATAAAGTCCGTAAGGTCCTCAAGATCGCCAAGGAGCCGATCTCGCTGGAGACGCCGATTGGCGATGAGGAGGATTCGCATCTTGGCGACTTTATCGAGGACAAGAACGCCGTTCAGCCTCTTGAGGCCGCAACGCTCGCCAATCTGCGCGAGGCCACGACCCGGGTTCTCGCGACCCTGACGCCGCGTGAAGAGCGCGTCCTGCGCATGCGCTTTGGCATCGGGATGAACACCGACCATACGCTTGAGGAAGTGGGGCAGCAGTTCAGCGTCACCCGCGAGCGTATTCGTCAGATTGAGGCTAAGGCTCTTCGCAAGCTTAAGCACCCGAGCCGCTCGCGTAAGCTCCGGAGCTTTCTCGATACCTGAGCGGCAACTTTGCCGCAGCATACTTGCCTATCGAGTAAGGCTGCGGCTAAAGCGATGCGCATTCGCCCGTGGGGCCTGTAGCTCAGTGGTTAGAGCTGGCCGCTCATAACGGTCTGGTCGCAGGTTCGAATCCTGCCGGGCCCACCATGCGACATCAGGGACGAAATTGCCTGATGCGCCGCGCTGATACGAAAATGTCGAGATCGTGGAGGCGGGAGGCTGATCTGCCCAGGCTTGTTGTCAAAGAGCTGATTGATCTCGATGTGCTCTTGGCAGCAGATCGCCTGGCTGGTTTGCCTGCGCTGACCTTCCTGGACAGCGCCATGCGCCATGCGCATCTCGGGCGCTATTCCTTTATTGCCGCTGATCCATTTGGCTCGTTCCGTGTCGACCGGCAGGGCACGTTTTGGAACGAAGAGCGGTATGAAGGCGAACCCCTCTCGTTTTTGCGGAGCCTGCTCGAACGCTACAGGCAAGAGGCGGAGCCGGAACTGCCGCCCTTCACCGGCGGTGCTGCAGGGTTCATCGCCTACGAATTTGCGCATCATCTGGAGCGGCTGCCACCCACAACGGACAATGGCCAGCCGGACCTGCTCCTGCATTTCTACGACGTCGTGCTCGCGTTCGACCATCACCGAGGGCGCGCGTGGCTGATATCCAGTGGATGGCCAGAGGACGACGGGGATCGCCGGCTCTTGCGCGCCGAGGCCAGGGCCTCTTGGTTTCTGGATCGTTTGGCCAAAGGCCAGACGGCTCAGGCGGTCAAGCCGATCAAGCTGGAGTGGGCGCCAGCCGTCGACCGCAGCACCGTCGAGGCATCGATCGGAAGGGTCATCGAATACGTCCTGGCGGGCGATATTTTCCAGGCCAATCTGTCGCATCATTTCGAGGCTCGCTTGCCGGAGACGCCACGCCGCTGGCTGGACGTCTATCTGAATCTACGTCGTGCCAATCCCGCTACGTTCGGGGCGTGGCTGGACTATGGCGACCTCAAGATCGCCTCATGTTCGCCCGAGCGATTCATTCGCCTTGAGGGAGACGCGGTTGAAACGCGCCCCATCAAGGGTACGGCGCGTCGATCCGTGGATCCCTTGGAGGACGACCAACTGGTTGCGGCCTTGACGGGCTCGGAAAAAGAGCGGGCCGAAAACGTCATGATCGTCGATCTTCTCCGCAATGATCTTTCACGGGTCTGCCTGCCGCACTCGGTCCAGGTGCCGAGTCTTTGCGCAGTCGAAAGCTATGCGGGCCTGCATCACTTGGTCTCGACCGTCACCGGCCGGCTGCGCCCAGGACTTGATGCGCTGGATCTTCTGGCGGCGTCTTTTCCTGGCGGCTCCATCACCGGTGCTCCGAAGCTGCGCGCCATGGAGGTCATTGCCGAGTTAGAAAAGCGGCCTCGTGGGATCTATTGCGGCTGTATCGGCTATATCGGCTTCGATGGGCGCATGGACACCAACGTCGCCATCAGGACTCTGACGCTCGCCAATGGGGTAGCAAGCTTCGATGTCGGTGGCGGCATCACCGTCTTATCCGATCCCGCGCGTGAATATGAGGAGACGATGGTCAAAGCCGCTCGCCTTTTCGCCGCTTTCAGCGAGCAGATTGAGCCTCGGTTATGATCGTCCTGATCGACAATTATGACAGCTTCGTCTTCAACGTGGCCCGCTACCTGGAGGAACTCGGCAATTCGACCGATGTCGTTAGAAACGACGCGATCGACGTGGCGGCGCTGGAAGCAAAGGAGCCCGAGGCGATCATATTGTCTCCCGGCCCGTGCACGCCCAACGAGGCTGGCGTCTCGCTGGATATCGTGTCCAAACTCTCAGGAAAGATCCCTCTTCTAGGAATTTGCCTCGGACATCAGTGCATTGGCCAGGCCTTCGGCGGCGAGGTTGGTCGTGCGCGCTACCCGATGCATGGCCGGTCCTCCCTCATAGCCCACCCGGCAACGGGACTCTTCGAAGGGTTGCCATCACCCCTGGCGGTGGGGCGCTATCATTCGCTCATCGTCGATTTCGACGAGACGGCAAATGCGGACCTAGCCGTGACGGCGCGATCTTCGGAAGGGGAGATCATGGCGCTCCAGCATAAGAAGCATCCTACCGTCGGCATTCAGTTTCACCCAGAGTCAATTCTCACCGAGCACGGGCATCACATGCTCGCCAATTTCGTCGCCATCGCTAAGGCTTGGCGTCGTGTTCTGGTATGATGGAGCGATCCGACAGCTCCCACTACAGGCGTTCGACTTGCGCGACCGTGGGTTGCTCCTGGGCGACGGTGTGTTCGAGACGGTCGCCATCCGCAATCGCACGCCCTTCCAGATCGATGCGCATCTGACGCGCCTGAACGAGGGTGCCGCACGGCTCGGCATTTCCTTCGCCATCGCGCGAGCGAGTGACGCCATCCATGAGCTTGCAGCGGCCTATGACCGTCCCGACGCGATCTTGCGCTTGACGCTTACGCACGGCCCCTCGGATCGTGGCCTTGCCCGACCCCGCTCGCCGGAGCCGACAATCTTTGCGAGCATTTCGCCATGGACGCCTCCGCGCAGGGCCGAGCCGGTACGTCTAGTAACGGCGTCGATTAGACGGAACGAGACGTCGCCCTCATCCCGTCACAAGACACTCAATTACCTGGACCAGATCGCGGCTCTGGAAGAGGCGGGACGCCGGGGGGCGGACGACGCGCTCTTACTCAATACGGAAGGCCGTCCGGCCTGCGCGTCCGCTGCCAATCTCTTTGCCGTGCACGGCAGAACCTTGTTGACGCCCGCGCTCGACGAGGGAGCATTGCCGGGGACTGTCCGTCGTGCCTTGATCACAGCGGCGCCGACTCTTGGCTTTGAGCCCAAAGAAACGCGAATCAGTTGCGCCGAACTCCTGGCCGCCGACTGCGTGTTCCTTACAAACAGTGTCCGTTTCGTCCGCCATGTGCGAATGCTCGACGAAAAGCGTTATCTCGATCAGTCCCCTTATCCTGACCTGATCGTCAACTGGCTGTGGGCGGAAATGCAGCGCGAGTGCGTGGAGTCTAAACGCTGACGCCGACGGCCACCATGATGGCCAGCCAGAGCACGAACGTGAAGATGAGAACTGGTCCAAGCTCGCCGAATGCCTCGACATCCTGGACCCTCGCCGGGGTCGCTGGAAGTCCAGCTTGCGTTGTAACTGAAGCTGGGGCAGGGGAGGACGTCGAAGTCGTTGTCATTATTCTCGTACCGGGCAAGCGATGGGCAATCAACCGTCCGCCGGTGCTGGTATTCCAGCTTCCCGGGCCGACGGAGGAGATTTAGGTCATCGCGATCTTTGATGCTGTAGATTTACTGCAACGTGTCGTTGATCGACGACCATGTGTGCTCGTACGGGCACGCTCGCGGGGCCCTGCCGATTGCGCTCGCTCGATCGCGGCCCTTATCGTTTGGCGGCTTCGCCCGGTTGACAAAACAGGATGCGCGCGAGTACACGACCGGACCCGGTGGGCGCCGATGTCGCCCGCTGCGGTTGGTGTTGTACATAGTCGCATGGAAGTTCATTGGGCGACTGCCTGAAGAACAGGCGTCCCCGCGGCTTAAGCTATAGGCTCGGACAAGATGAAGACCTATTCCGCCAAGCCCGGCGAGATCGAGCGGGGCTGGTTCATTATCGACGCCGAGGGCCTAGTTCTCGGTCGGCTCGCTGCCATTCTCGCCAATCGTTTGCGCGGGAAGCACAAGCCGACGTTCACCCCCCATATGGATTGCGGTGACCACATCGTTGTCGTGAATGCGGAAAAGGTCGTCCTGACCGGCAACAAGCCGAAGCAGAAGATCTATTATCGTCACACCGGCCATCCGGGCGGATTGAAGGAGACGGTCGCGGACAAGATTCTTAGCGGTCGCTTCCCTGAGCGTGTCATCGAGGCGGCAGTCAAGCGCATGGTGCCGGCGGGCCCGCTTGGCCGTGACGTGCTGCGTAAGCTGCATGTTTATAAGGGCAGCGAGCATCCCCACCAGGGGCAGCAGCCGCAGTCGCTGGATATAGCCGCCTTCAATTCCAAGAATTCGATCGCCAGCGGCAAGGAGCAGGCCAATGTCTGAGGTCGCCCATTCGTTTGACGAACTTTCCAAGCTGCGGGGCGGAGAGGGAGAAGTTAGCTTCGAGCCGGCCGAGCCCAAGATCGACAAATTCGGCCGTGCCTATGCAACGGGTCGCCGTAAGGAGTCGGTGGCTCGGGTCTGGATCAAGCAGGGTACCGGTAAGTTCACTGTCAACGGTCGCGAGATGCCTGTCTATTTCGCTCGCCCGACCTTGCAGATGGTTATCAATCAGCCCTTCGCGACGATTAATCGCGAGGGCACATATGATGTGATCTGTACGGTCGCTGGGGGCGGGCTCTCCGGTCAGGCCGGTGCTGTGCGACATGGTCTGAGCCGAGCGCTCATCAACTTCGAGCCGGCTTTGCGCCCGGCCCTGAAGCACATGGGCTTTCTCACGCGCGATGACCGTGAGGTTGAGCGCAAGAAGTACGGTAAGGCCAAGGCTCGTCGAAGCTTCCAGTTCTCGAAGCGTTAATCTCGTCCGCTTCGAAACGGCTGTTTGTAAAACGCCCGGGCTTGCCCGGGCGTTTTCGTTTGGGTGCAAGCTTCGTTTCGATGTCTTGCCCGGCCGCCCCTTATCAAGGCTCGCGGCCGGGCCAGGCGATTAGGCTAACCTTGAGATGGTCTCATAACGGTCTGAACGACATCGATTGATCCCGTCCTGAATCCAGCTTCACAATAAGCCAGATAATAGGTCCAGATACGGCGAAAGCGTTCGTCGAAGCCCCGCTCTACGATCGATGACCAAGCGAGGTCGAAGCGCTCCCGCCAGAGGCCAAGGGTCCTGGCATAGTCACCGCCGAATGTAATAGAGTCTGTTTCCTGAAGACCCGCAGATCGGCTAACGGACTTCAAGATCGATGGCGACGGGAGCATCCCGCCGGGAAAGATGTAGCGCTGAATGAAATCGGGCGTGCGCCTATATTCGCTGAAATGATCATCGGCAATCGTGATGATCTGTAGGCCGGCGGCACCGTCTGGCGTCAGGCAAGCGCGGAGCTTGTCGAAGAACGTGCGCCAGTAGCTTTCGCCAACTGCCTCGAACATCTCGATCGACGCAATTTTATCGAACTGGCCCTCGACGTCGCGATAATCCTGAAAACGGATTTCGACCTGTTCGTTCAGCCCTTCCTCGGCGACGCGACGCCGCGCGTATGTCAGTTGCTCCTGCGAGATGGTCAGGCTCGTCACCTTCATCCCGTATTCCTTGGCCGCGAGAATGGCGAAGGTGCCCCAGCCGCTGCCTATCTCAAGGAGCCTTTGGCCGGGACCGGCACCAATCATCTTGAGCAGTCGACGGCACTTCGCCAACTGAGCCTCTGCCAATTCCTTGGTCCCGTCGACGAAAGCGGCGGCCGAATAGAGCATGGTTGGATCGAGCCAACTCGCGAAGAAGTCGTTGCCCAGGTCGTAATGCGCGTGGATGTTTCGCCGACTTCCATGTTTGGTGTTGGTTCGAAATGCGTGCTGCAGGCGCCGGATGGCCCGATTGAGTGTGCTCCCGTAGTAGGACGTGCCCCAGGCATCTTGATTTCGATCCAAAAGCTCCAGAAGTGTCGACAGATCCGGACTATCCCAATCGCCATCGAGAAAGCTCTCGGCAAAGCCAACCGCACCGCCAGTCATATAGCGACGCATGATTCGCCCGTTGCGCAGGACAATCGTCGCTGCCGGGCCGGGATTCTCACCTTCGACCACCCGTTGTGATCCATCGGGCAGAACGATGGTCAAGCGCCCAATGACGAGTCGTTCGGACATGGCAAGGAGTGCGGCGATCGCCGGTCCGTGGCGCCCCAGATTACCTATGGCTCGCCCACGACCATCCGCGGTTCGATGCCCCACCATCTTCATGCCCAAATCCTCTGTCATGTCTGGCTGGCGATTAATCTAACGAGGAGATTGGCGGCGGTCGACGGCGAGCATCGCAAGGATGGATTGGAAACGTCACCTTTGGTACATCCATGTTCTACATGGGTTCCGGTGACGAACGCCTGTTAGACTACAAAGTCATGTTAAAAGGCCTCGCTAGAGGCATGAGGCCAGAACATGGAGACGACCGTGGCTGACGAGAACTATGGGGAAACGACGATTGATCGGCCGGGCAGAGGTCGCATCTACGATTCGATCGCGGAGACAATCGGCAACACGCCGCTCGTACGACTGCATCGCCTTTCCGAGACAGCAGGATCGAAAGCCGACATCCTTTTAAAATTGGAGTTCTTCAATCCGCTTGCCAGCGTCAAGGATCGCATCGGTGTCGCGATGGTCGATGCGCTGGAGCGCGAGGGCAAGCTCAAGCCAGGCGGAACCCTTATCGAGCCGACGTCGGGCAATACGGGCATCGCATTGGCGTTCGTTGCGGCAGCAAGGGGCTATCGGCTGATTTTGACCATGCCCGAATCGATGTCTATGGAACGGCGCAAAATGCTGAAATTCCTCGGCGCGGAAATTGAGCTGACGCCGCGGGAAAAGGGGATGAAAGGAGCCATCGCCCGCGCACACGAGCTGCTCGAGGCGATCCCGGGAGCTGTGATGCCCGGACAATTTTCCAATCCGGCCAATCCCGCCATCCATCGTCGGACGACCGCCGAGGAAATTTGGCGCGATACGGATGGAAAAGTGGACGCGTTGATCTCGGGCGTCGGGACGGGCGGTACGTTGACCGGTACTGCGCAAGTGCTGAAGGAGCGCAAGCCTGCCGTCAAAGTGATCGCTGTAGAGCCGGAGGCTAGTCCCGTTCTTTCGGGCGGTGCGCCGGCGCCCCACATGATTCAGGGAATTGGTGCTGGCTTCGTGCCGGAGATCCTCGATACCGACCTCATCGACGAAATCATCAAGATCGCCAATGAGACGGCTTTCGACACGTCGCGCAAGCTCGCTCGGCTCGAAGGTATTCCTGGTGGGATTTCTTCCGGCGCCGCCGTGGCGGCCGCTCTCGAGATCGGCAAGCGTCCAGATTATGCTGGGAAGACCATCGTAGCGATCATCCCATCTTTCGCCGAGCGCTATATGACCACGCCCCTCTTCGAGGGTCTTTGAGGATGGGCAGATCCGAGCATGGTGGGCGGTATAGGGATCGAACCTATGACCCCTCCCGTGTGAAGGGAGTGCTCTACCGCTGAGCTAACCGCCCGGTCGCGGCTGTCTATGATGATCAGTGGCAGGCTTGTCAAGCGCTGGAGCGAACCTCGCCCAGCGCCTGACAGAGCTCGCCAAAGCCATCAATGACGCGATCCGGGCCGAGCTCTCGGGCAGGGACGGATGTATAGCCGAACGATACGAGAATGCAGGGTACGCCAAGGGCTCTGGCGGTCAGCAGATCATTTTGGCTATCGCCAACCATCACGGCATCGCAGCGATCGGCCCCCATTCGATCAAGTGTCGTCTGCAGATGGCCTGGATGGGGCTTGCGTATGTCGAGTGCGTCGCCACCGACGACGGCATCGAAAAACTGCGAGATGTTCAGGGCCTCGAGCAGCAGTTCAGAAGGACGCTGTGGCTTGTTTGTACAGACCCCGAGCTTGGCGCCCTGCGCGCGGACTTCCTCAAGCGCCGTGGTGACGCCGTCATAGAGATGGCTGGTCCGGCAAGGCTCGCTTGTATAGCGGTCTATAAACTCGGCATAGAGATGATCGATCTCCTGCGAAGTCCGTTCTTGTCCGGCTGCGGCCAGGGCACGGTCCAGCAACGCTCTGGCGCCGTCGCCAATCATTCCACGCACCGCGGACAAAGGCGGGGCGCTCAAGCCCAGCGTCTGCATCACCTCGCTCAAGACCAGATGTAAGTCTGGTGCGGTCTCGACAAGAGTCCCATCGAGGTCGAAAATGATCGCCTGCATGCGGTTCTGCTCAGTCAGTCAGAAAGGGCAGCGGCATTTTTGAGATCGTGGGCGGCTTGAAATCGCTTCCAGCCGTCGTCTGCCGATTTCATCGCCGCTGATATCGATATAGGAGGAAGCGTTTCGGGTCCCGGCGCAAGGACCCTATCGCCGCAGGCTGGAGATCAATCAAGATGACCGATCGCGTGTCCGTGATCATTTTAGCGGCGGGGCGCGGGACGAGGATGAGAAGTCCGCTGCCCAAAGTACTGCATTCGATCGGTGGTCTGTCGATGATCGGGCATGTCCTGCGAACGGCAAGATCGCTTCGCCCGGCCAATATCGTTGTCGTCCTGGCGCCTGAAATGGAGGACGTCGCGATCGAAGTGCGTCGCCTCGTCCCAGAAGCGATTATCGCCTTGCAGCGTGAGCAGCATGGCACAGGCGATGCCGTCCGGTCGGCCGTCGAGGCATTGCCTGCCGAGGGTGCCTGGCTCGTGCTCTATGGCGATACCCCGCTCATGACGAACGCTACGGCGACCGCGATGATAACATCCATCGAGCGCGGTGCGGCCGTCGCGGCTTTTGGCATGACGCCACCGGAATCGCGCGGGTATGGCAGGCTGCAGCTGCGTGGCGACCAACTGGCCGCCATCGTCGAGGAACGCCACGCCGATGAAGAGTTACGGCGCAACGGCCTATGCAATGCCGGTGCCATGGCTTTCGATGGCACCCGCGCGTCGACTCTCCTCGATGCCATGGAATGGCGAGCTGACAAAGGAGAGTTCTACCTGACTGATTGTGTTCATCTCGCCGATCAAAGGGGGTGGTCGTGCGAGGCGATCGAGGCTTCCTGGGTCGATGGGGTTGGCGTCAATTCTCAGGCTCAGCGAGCCGAAGCAGAGCAACTGTTCCAGGAGCGACGTCGAACTGAATTCATGGACGCAGGCGTAACGCTGACCGCGCCTTCAACCCTGTTCGTTTCGGCCGACACGAGCATCGCTGCCGGTGCGAGGATCGAGCCCTATGTGGTGATGCGGGGCAACGTCGCGGTCGGCGCGAATGTCCATATATTGGGCTTTAGCCACATCGAGGATGCTACCATTGCAGCCGACGCCGTCATTGGACCATTCGCCCGACTTCGGCCGGGCGCAAATATTGGCGAGCGGGCGCATGTGGGGAATTTCGTCGAGGTCAAGAACTCCACCCTCGAGACGGGGGCCAAGGCAAATCACCTGTCTTATCTGGGTGATGCCGACATCGGTGCCGGCGCCAACATCGGAGCAGGCACGATCACGTGTAATTATGATGGAGTTGCCAAGCACCGGACGACAATTGGCGCCGGAAGCTTCGTCGGTTCCAACAGTTCGCTCGTCGCGCCTGTGAGAGTGGGTGAGGGGGCCATTGTCGCCGCAGGCAGCGTCATCACCGCCGATGTTCCGGATGAGGCATTGGCGCTGGCGCGAAGCCGGCAGACGGTGCTCGCGGAGCGGGCGCCCGTCCTTCGACAGACATTCAAGGATCGTGCCGCAGTGAAGAAAGCGCGCTGACGCCGATGACGGTTCGTGCGCCCTTAACGACCTAACGCCCGGGATTTCCATGCGCTCATCAAATGTCTTGCTTGTTCTCGTCTGCCTCGTCGTGTCCTCACCAGCATGGAGTGCTGCACTGGACGACGCACGCCAGGGTTCAGCCGCCTACATTCAAGGTGACCTGAAAGGTGCTCTTGCCAGTCTATCGAGGGCGATCGATTCGGGCGAGCTTTCGGGTGGGAACTTGGCAGCGGCGCTAAATAATCGAGCCGTCATCTACGATGCGATGGGAAAGCAAAGCGAGGCGATTGACGACTATGAGCGTGCTCTCTCAACGACGCCTGATAATGACAAGCTGAAAGCAAATCTGGCCCGAACCCTTCTGCGGCAAGGTGATGCGGCGCTCGGCAAGGGCGATAAAGGTACCGCACGCAGAGATTATGAGCGAGCTATCGCTCTCATGCCCGACTCGCCCGAGGCCGCCGCTCGGCAAAATGCCATCAGGTCCGTTCAGGGCAATCCAGCAGGAACTCAGGGTAGCGTGGCCAAAGGACAGAATGCAGCGGTCGGTGATTCGGGATCTCAGGTCGAGCAAAGTCAGGTGCCCCCCGAGACGCATGGCAACAATTCGGGTGCCGCCAGCTACAGCGTTGTCAAGGCGGTCAATGTGAGAGGCGGCCCGGATACAGGCGCGCCTATCCTCTCGACCCTGAACGAGGGCGAGATTGTTGAAGCGATTGGCGAAACCAATGGTTGGCTGGCTCTACGCCTAGGCGATGGCGGCACGGGTTACGTTTACGGCACCTATCTGCAACGCCGCTGAAAGAGATGTGAAGAAAGCTAAAATTCCGAAGACCGCGGTATTCTTAACACAATAGATTAGGATTTCCCGCTAAGTCCTAGGAAGATAACGAACAGCGTGCCATAGTGGGGGTATCGAGAGCTGTGGGACACGCTATGGGCGGGAGCCGCGATGCCTAAAAGCATGAGGTCTGGATCCGTTTGGGTGGGGGCAATCCTGCTGGTGTTGCTTACCGCCACCAGCGCCATTGCTCGCACGACCTACATCGTGGTGGACCATCTGTCCGGCAGCATAATCTCCTCCGATGGAGCAGATGAAGTCAATTATCCAGCGTCGCTGACAAAAATGATGACGCTGTATCTTCTATTCGATGCTCTAGAACAGCATCGATTAACCTTGGACTCGCCCATACATATTTCCGCGCATGCAGCGTCGATGCCACCCACGAAGATGGGATTGAAGCCAGGATCCACGATCCGCGTTGAAGACGCAATCTATGCTGTGATCATCCGCTCGGCGAACGATGTTGCTGCTGCCATAGGCGAAGAACTGGGTGGAAGCGAGCAACGGTTCGCGCAGATCATGACCCGCACAGCTCGGCAGATAGGCATGCGCTCGACAACCTTCCGCAATGCTTCAGGTTTGCCGGATGACCAGCAGGTCACGACGGCCAGAGACATAGCGACGCTTGCTCGCCACCTTATCAGTGATCATCCCACCTACTATCACTACTTCTCGGCGGAAGGTTTTAATTTCAGGGGGCGGCGCATCAATACGCATAATCCGCTCGTGATTACCTACAAAGGCATGGACGGCCTGAAGACAGGCTATATTCATGCCGCCGGCTATAACCTCGCCTCTTCTGCTGTGCGCGATGGCCGTCGCCTTGTGGGCGTGATCCTCGGCGGCCAATCCACGGCTCAGCGAAACCAGACGATGGTGCGCCTCCTGGACGCTGCCTGGAACAGCGTGCCGCAAAAGCCGATGGTTGCTGGCTTGTCGCGCAACACAACTGTAGCCAGCACGTCGACCGAGACGATACCGGTCAGTGGGCGGCAAGTTTATATCGCCAAGGCAGCACCCCAGTTCGTCGCGCCGAACGACTCGGTGCAGGGATTTGTCGACGCATCCACACCGATGCCCCAGGCGGGGGGCGAGGAGGCCGCCACTCGAAGAAGCGTCAGGAGCCGGCCGACGCCGCCCGCTGCCTCGGTCGCCACGAAGTCGCGGCGCGCGACGACGGGGGCTTTTGCCCTGCAAGTTGGTGCTTTCAAACAGCGATCTTCGGCGCTTGACATGGCAAAGACTTCCATGAAAAGCCTCCGTGGGTTGCCGTCCGGGGCAGGTGTCGACGTCGCCCGGGCCAGCAGGGGTAAGGCCGTCTATCTGGCACGGATCGTTGGTCTCGACCGGGCCGCGGCCGACAGGGCCTGTGCCGTCCTGAAAAAGTCCTCGCATCAGTGCTTCGTCGTTCCCGCGGGGGAGATTATGGCCGCGAACTAGCTGCTCCGGCTCGGGATTATACCGCACTGAAGTGGCGAAGATTAGGTCCATGGAGGCGGCGTTGCCCAGGGGCCGGGAGCCCCAGGGCGACGTCGCAGACGTTTAGAAATGAACCCAGCCGGTCTGCGCAAGTTCCAATTGCTGACCCTGCCGATCCAGCGCCCTGACGCCTCGGCGTTCAGTGACGCGACCAATCTGGGTGATCGGAACGCCTGCGCGTTTCGCCGCCATTAGGGCTTCTTCGATCTTCCCAGGCGGTACCGTGAAAGCAAGCTCATAATCGTCGCCTCCGCTAAGCGCTGCCTCAAGCGCTCCCGGGAGCGAGCGAGCCGCTTCTGACAGCGGTAAATTGACAATGTCGATATCGATGCCCACCGCCGAAGTCGAAGCGATGTGTCCCAGGTCGGCAAGCAACCCGTCTGAAACATCAATGGCTGCGCCCGCCACTCCCAGGAGTGCCTGGCCGAGAGCTATGCGGGGGCGAGGAAGGCGATAGCGGTCCACGAGAGCTAGTGCCTCGTCCTCGGTGGCGGCAAGGCCACGCAACACGCGCAGCCCTAGCGCCGCATCACCCAAGGTGCCTGAGACAAAAACGAGGTCGCCGATCTTAGCGGCGCTGCGGGTGAGCGCATGTCCCTTCGGAACAGAACCGAGGATCGTCAAGCTAAGAACGAGCGGGCCTGAGGTCGAGACCGTGTCGCCTCCTAAAAGATGGACTGCGAATTCACGCTGGTCCGCCGCCAGCCCTTTGGCGAAAGTCGGGAAGAAATCGGCCTGCAATGTGGGCGGCCAAGCGATCATCGTCAGGTAGCCGAACGGTTTTGCTCCCATTGCGGCCATGTCCGAAAGATTGGTCCGCAATAGCTTGCGGGCGATCAGATCGACCGGATCACTGCTCAGAAAATGCACGTTCTCGACGAGTGCATCTTTCGCAATGACAATTTGCTCGTTAGAGCAACAATCAATCAGAGCGGCGTCATCCGTAAGAGCCAGAGCGCCAGGAAAGCCCTTTGCCAGCGGCTTCAGGTAGCGATTGATCATGCCGAATTCGTCGAGACTCAAGCCGCGCCCTCCTTGGGGCGCAGCTCACTTGCGATGCCGTCCAGAACCGCGTTGACGAGGCTCGCCTCGTTGCCGGGGAGAAAGAGCTTCGCAAGATCGATATACTCGTTGATGACGACGCCAACAGGTATGTCAGTACATTTTGCAAGCTCGAATGACGCTGCACGCAGGCAGGCGCGGAGCATGAAGCCGCAACGTGCGAGCGACCAACCCTGACCCAGCCGTGCCGCTATCAGGGGGTCGAGTTCAGCAATCGCTTCGGTTGTCCCGATCACCACCCTTTGGAACATGTCGCGATCCACCTCCGGTGACGGCTCCTGCCCCAGAGGTTCGAGTAGCTTGCTCAGCCGATGCTCGCTGAATTCACGCACCACGTCCAAGGGTTCGGCATTGTTGAGCTCGATCTGATAGAGCGCTTGGACCGCTGCGAACCGAGCCGCCCGCCGTTTGTTGAGCAGAGGCTTTTTCATTTGGGCGCACCGCTCAGACGTCTCGTCAAGGCTAACAGGGCAATGGCTGCGGCAGCTGCGCCCCCACCCTTATTCTGGTCTTTTGGGTCGGCGCGTACCACGGCCTGCTGCTCGTTCTCTGTTGTCAAAATGCCGTTGCCGATCGCGAGCCTGCCACGAACGCCTAGATCCATCAGGCCACGGCAGCTTTCCTCGGACACGAGTTCGTAATGCGTTGTCTCACCACGGATGACGCAGCCGAGTGCCACATAGGCATCGAATCCGCCAGCGGCTTCGGCTCGCGCTATCGCCGGCGGTATCTCCAGTGCTCCTGGAACGGTCACGAGTTCCGCCTTCGCGCCGGCCTCTTCAATGACCCGCAACGCGCCTTCGATCAGCATGTCGTTGATATGGGAATGATACCGTGCCTCAACGACCAGTATGGTTGCACCGTCAACGCGTTCGACGGTCAAATCGGCTCCTTGGCCGGCCATCAGTCACCTTGCCCTTCGATCAGACGTGTCTCGATCACGCGCAAATGAAATCCCTCAAGACCGATAATCGTGCGGTCACTGTTCGCTAACAGTATCATATCGCGGACACCAAGGGCCGTCAGAATCTGCGCGCCGATGCCGTAGACGCGGAGATTGACCGGCGGTGGCGGAGTGAGTCCAAGGCGCTGCTTCAGCCGTTCCGTGATCCCGCTCGGAGCTGGCTCGCGAAGCAGAAGGACGACGCCGCGACCTTCTTGCCCGATCAGCCGCATGGCTTGCTGCAAATGGTCCCCGCGTCCACTTTCACCTTCGCCTAGCAGGTCCTCGAGGATATTGATGGCATGGACTCGAACCAGCACGGGTTCCGGTGTCGTGACATCGCCCTTGATGAGGGCCACATGCTCAACACCATCCAGGACATTGACGAAGATCTGCATGCGGAAATCACCGCCAAAGCGGCTATGAAATCGCTCCGTCATCAGCGGCTCGACCAGCCGTTCGGTGCGGACGCGATGCTCGATCAAATCAGCTATCGTGCCGACTTTCAGGTTGTGATGCTGTGCGAAGGCCACCAAGTCTGGCAGCCGCGCCATGGTACCGTCGTCTTTCATGATCTCGCAGATCACGCCGGCCGGCTTGAGGCCGGCCAAGCGGGCAACGTCGACGGCGGCTTCGGTATGGCCCGTTCGCACAAGCACGCCACCGTCACGCGCCATGAGCGGGAAGACGTGTCCAGGAGAGACGAGATCGTCCCGACTACTCGCATCGTCGATGGCGACGGCAATTGTCTTTGCCCGATCGGCCGCGGAGATCCCGGTCGTCACGCCCTCGCGCGCTTCGATACTGGTGGTAAAGGCGGTCGTGCGCCGCGGGCCGTTGCCTTGCGTCATAAGTGGCAGAGCAAGTTCATGGCAGCGGTTCTCGGTCATGGCCAGGCAGATTAGTCCACGGCCATAGCGCGCCATGAAATTGACCGCCTCTGCGTTGCAGAACTCCGCGGCGATGACGAGGTCACCCTCGTTTTCGCGATCCTCGTCATCGACGAGGATGAACATCCGGCCTCGTCGCGCCTCTTCGATGATCTCGTCGGCAGTGGAGAGAAATGCGACATCCTCAGGGGCTAGCCGCGCGAGCCCGGCTGGATCAGCGCTCACGCGGCTCTCCCGAGTTGGCGAGCAACGTATCGTGCGAGCATGTCAGCCTCCAGATTGACGGCGTCGCCAACTTGCCGGTCATGCAACGTGGTCTCTTTATAGGTGTGCGGGATAACGCTCACACTAAAGCTGTCGGCATCGACGGCGGCAACGGTTAGGGAGATGCCGTCAACAGCGATCGACCCTTTGACCGCGACCAGCGGGGCAAGGTCGGGCGGCAGCTCGAAGACAAAGGACCAGTTGCCGTCCGCCAGGGATTCGACCTTGCGGATGCTGGCGATGCCGTCGACATGCCCGAACACCAGATGACCGCCCAGGTCGTCGCCTATTTTCAAGGATCTCTCGATATTGACGCTGGTGCCGGGTTGCCATGAGCCGATCGTGGACCTCGCCAATGTCTCCGGCGAAACATCAACCCAATAGTTGGACCGATCCTTGCTTGTGACAGTCAGACACACACCCGAGTGAGACACGGATGCGCCAATATCAAGTTTATCCAGCGCGAAGCCCGGTTCGACCTCCAGCCGTCTCGTCGATTCCTCGCCTGCAACCCGCCTGACAATTCCACGATGCGTCACGATACCGGTAAACATGTTTGAGCCTTGGTATCCAATCGCTGAGCAAAAACAGTAAGATGGTCGTCGCCCAGGCTTCGATGATCGATGGCACGCCAGCGCGGAGCGTCGGCGGGAGCCGCTAGTTCAAGGTCGCCGATCGCCGGCCTGGCATCTCCACCCATGAGAAGAGGGGCGGTGAACCAATAGATGCGATCGACGAGGTTGTCTCTCAACAGCGCCGTCGACAGGGTCGCACCACCTTCGACGAGAAGGCGCGTGAGACCACGGTCAGCCAGCCACGCGAGCATGTCTGTTAAAGATGTCTCGTCGGGAAGGGCGGCAATCTGCAGCCCGGGCCTCTCACCCAGCAAGGCAGCTCTTTTAAGGCCGGTCTCGCTGGTGATCAACACAACCGGCTTTGTGGGCGAGGCGGAAGCGGTCAATGAACGATCCAGTCCCGCTCGAAAGCGCCGGTCCAGCACAATGCGTAGGGATGCGCTCTCCGTCATTCCAGGCAGCCGGCAGGTAAGATCTGGATCATCGGCCAGGAGTGTGCCACTGCCTATCATCACTGCGTCATGCGAAGCGCGCAGGAGATGGCCAAAGGCTCTTGCTTCCTTGCCCGTAATCCAGCGGCTTGATCCATTGGCCGCTGCAATCTGGCCGTCCTGGCTGGCCGCGATCTTAAGGCTTATCATCGGCCTGCGGTCGCGGATGCGGCGATACAATCCCAGATGGTCAAAGAGCGCCTCTTCTTGAAGGCAACCCACAACGACGTCCAGCCCCGCTTCACGCAGCCAGGCGATACCTTTGCCGTTCACGCGGGGGTCGGGATCGCCGCAGCCGATCACGACACGGGCAACCCCGGCCGCGACGAGCGCAGCGGCGCAAGGTGGGGTCCTGCCGTAATTGGAGCATGGTTCAAGAGTGACATAGACGGTCGCCCCGTACGCTTCGGGTCCGGCCTGCCGCAGCGCCTCGGTCTCCGCATGGGGGCGGCCGCCTTCCTGTGTGATCCCCCGGCCCAGTATGCGGCCATCCTTGACGATGATGCATCCGACCGCCGGATTCGGGCTGACCCGACCGAGTCCACGCCGTCCCAGTGCCAGCGCCGCCCGCATAAAGCGGGCATCGTCAGTCATCGGACCGCCTCTGGAGCGTCGTTCCCGGCCCTGTCGCCTTCGCCGTCAGTTGCCGCGATGTCGTTGATGAATTCCTGAAAATCGCGAGCCGTGCCGAAATCCTTGTAAACGGATGCGAATCTCACATAGGCGACTTCGTCGAGTTCCGCGAGGCTCTCCATCGTCAACTCACCGATCCTGGTCGAAGGGGCCTCGCTTTCGCCTGACGTCTCGATACGGCGCACGATACCGTTTACGATTCGTTCGATCTGATCCTCGTCGATGCCGCGCTTGCGCGTGGCGATCCTGATCGAGCGGATTAGCTTGTCACGGTCGAAGGGAACGCGCTTGCCGTCCTTTTTCACCACAACCAGATCGCGGAGTTGGACACGTTCGAACGTCGTGAATCGACCGCCGCAGCTTGGGCATTGTCGCCGGCGCCTGATGGAGGTCGAGTCCTCGACAGGCCGCGAGTCCTTGACTTGTGAATCCTCGAAACCGCAAAATGGGCAACGCATAGAAAATGAGCCTTTAGTGCGCTCTGAAGCTAAGGCAGATCGTCTTCGTCTGGAAGACGGGTCAATCTCTCTCCCTGCTCGCCGGATTGGCTGGCCGGCATCAAGTCACGCGAATTATCATCCTCGGCCGGCTCCCCATCCAAGGGTCGCTGACGTTGCCATAGGCGCGCATAAAGCCCCCGGTGTTGCAAGAGCGATCGATGAGTTCCTTGTTCTGCAATCCTGCCCTCCGCAAGGACGATGATCTCGTCGCTGTCGATCACGGTGGAAAGCCGGTGGGCGATGACCACCGTCGTTCGTCCGGCCGAGATTCTCTGCAATTGGATTTGCAACTCACGCTCCGTACGGCTGTCGAGGGCGGACGTTGCCTCGTCGAGTACAAGAATCACCGGGTTTTTCAAAACGACGCGCGCGATCGCGACCCTTTGCTTCTCGCCGCCCGACAACTTCAGCCCACGTTCACCGACCAGCGTGTCGTAGCCCTCCGGAAGGGTGCGGATGAACGTGTCGATCTGCGCGACCCGCGCGGCCTCAACGATTTCGTCGCGGTCGGACCCTGGCCTTCCATACGCGATGTTGGCGGCAATGGTGTCGTTGAACAGCACAGTGTCCTGCGGCACTACACCAATCACATCATGCAAGGAGGCGAGCTTGACTTGGCGAAGGTCGTGGCCATCGATTTCGATCCTGCCGTCGCTGGGGTCATAGAAACGGAAGAGCAACCGGGCGATCGTCGATTTACCGGCACCGGAGGCGCCGACGATGGCGAGCTTGCGCCCAGGACGGACTTCGAAGTCGATACCTTCCAGAATGGGGCGGCGCGCGTCGTAGGCGAAAGATACCTGGATGAATCGCAACCTGCCGCCAGCGATACGGATGGGCTCAGCGTTCGGAGCATCGGCGATTTCCGGCCGCCTTTGCTTAAGACTGTGGATCATTTCGAGGTCGATTACGGCCTGCTTCAATTGGCGGTAGACAAAGCCCAGCAGGTTCAGCGGGACATAAAGTTGCAGGAGAAAGGTGTTGAGTAATACCACGTCGCCCGCCGTGAGCTTGCCCGCCACGACGTCGGCCGCCCCAAGAATCATCAGGATCGTCAAACCGGCTGCGATGATCGCTCCCTGGCCGGCGTTCAGGAAGGCGAGGCTGGTGGCTGATTTCACGGCCGCATCTTCATAAGCTGCGAGCGATCGATCCAGCCGCGCGACCTCGAGTGCCTCGTTGCCGAAGGCTTTGACGACTTCGAAGTTGATGAGGCCATCGACAGCGACCGCATTAAGGTCGTTGTTGCGCGTGTTCATCTCGCGGCGATATTGCGTTCGCCATTCGGAAGTGACAATTGTGAACAGCGCGTAAGCGCCGATGGTCAGAAAAGTTATTGCCGCGTAGATCGGCGAATAATGGACAAGCAGGACGACTAGAACGAGCACGAACTCAATCGCCGTCGGTACTAGGCTGAAAATCAGTGAATCCAGGATGACGTCCATGCTGGCAACGCCGCGGTCGACAGCGCGAGCCAATTCGCCCGAGCGTCGCTCGAGGTGAAAACGCAGCGAAAGCTCGAAGATGTGGGCATAGGTTGAGCGCGCCAATTCACGGCCAGAACGATAATTGACCCTGGCGAAAAGCGTCTCCTTCACCTGGGCCAGGAAGCCATTGCCAAAGCGCGCGGCCCCGTAGCCCATTAGTGCGCCTAAAGGCAGAATGCCAAAACCGGTAACGCGAAGCGCGTCGACCACTGTGCGAAGGAAGAACGGTACTGTCAAGTTGACGAGCTTGCCGGCAATCATGACAACCAGCGCCATCACGATGCGTCGGCGAAGCGCGGGTGTATCCGCCGGCCAGAGATAGGGAAAGACCAGGCCCGCGAGATCCCGCAACGTGATCTTGCCTTCGGGCTGTGTGTGGTCAATAGGACGAGCTTTCAATCATTCCTGCCGAGTTGTGTCCGGTGCCCAGCAGAGAGTTGGGGCCGGAGCTTGCTCTGCCGCAGCGACGTCGCGATGAAATGTCGTTGGCCGATCTTGGAGGAAGTGCAACAAAATGGCGAATGCCGCGCACTTACTCGACTTCGTGATCGGTAGCGTGGGCACTGCCGGCGGCCTTCTGGCAAATCGGATTTCGGCAAACGGGCGCTGGCTTGTCCTCCTCCTGGAGGCTGGTGGGAGCGACAAGCAGTTCTGTGACCACGTACCGTCGGATATCTCTACACGTATAATCGCCAGAAGATCGACTGGTGCTTGAAGACCGGCCCGAGGCAGGCTGAACGGCCGCGAACTGGACTATCCGCGCAGCCGCGTCCTGGGCGGCTCGTCGTCGGTCAATAGCATGATCTGTATGTGCGGCCAGGAGCGTGACTATGGCAGCTGGACGCAGCAAGGTAATCCAGGCTGGTCTTGTGACAAGGTGCTCCCATTCTTCAGAAAAATTAGAAGATCATTTTGCCGCTGCCAGCGCCTATCATGGCAATCGGGCGAGGAATGGCGCGTTGAAAGACGGCGACTTCGATGGTCTATCCTCGAAGCCTGAAATCGCGCGGCCGTCGAGGTGGGTATCCCAGCCGTCGATGATCTCAATACGGGCGACAATGAGCGCTCCTGCTATCTCGAGGTCAATCAGCGCCGCAGCGTCCGTTGGAACAGCAGCAAGGCTTTTTGCGACCTGCGAGGCACCGACTGAACCTCGAAGTGAAAACCGACCTCCATGTCCAGCGTCTGTTGCGTAAGGACGGGCGTTGCCACGGGCTGTACTATATACGAGCTGAAGGAAGGATTGCGCGGGTCGCAGTGGCGCGCGAGGTCGTGCCTGCAGTCGGTGCCATACGCTCGCTGCATACCTTGCAGCCCTCCGGTATTGGCGACGGGCGAAGCTCGCTTCTGTTGGTATCTTGGCTCAGCATGATTTGCCGAGTGTGGGCGCCAATCTCCGAGATCGTTTGCAGCAGCGGGCAGTTTATGGCGTCAGCCTTGAAAGGACGTTGAACACGATGGCGCTCAGCCCCTGGTCCCAGGTCAAGATCGCTAAAGAATACGCCCTTTTTCGCAGAACGCCGCTGACGATGGCGCCGTCGCAGTAAGTTGCTTTTACCCGTAGCGATCCCCGTTTCGAGACACCCAATGTGCAACTCCACGTCCAGTCGCTTTCACTCGATCAGCCGCTCCACCGGTTTCCAGCCATGACGGTATCAATCTGCGACAGAGGAGCCGTGGGACGGTATTGCTTGTCACCGCTGATCTGATCGCTCCTCCTTTCAATGCGCCGCGCTATCTTTCGACCGAGAAGGATTGCGGGGTCGCGGTAGAATCGCTGCGTCTCGCTCGCTGCCTGATAGCGGTGACGGCATTGGTAATACGCGATTGCCTTTAAGAGGTTGATCGGGATGATAGTCAAAACAGCCCAAGGCCGAGCCGCCAGATCTTGCCCGGAGGTAATTATGGATTTGTGGTCACTTTCTATCGGGTTTCTTCTCGGCGTTGTCGTAGCGATTGTCATTGCTTGGGTCGCTGTCAGCCGTGCCAGCGAGCGGCGACTTGTGGCAATCGAGAAGGATGCGCAGGATCAGATCCAACGAGCGATGCAAGAGGCTCGTGACGCCGACCTTGCCCATCGCGAAACGAAAGAGCGGCTGATCGCGCTGGAACTCGCGCGCGCCGCGGTGCCGGTCGCGCAACCCGCAGCGGACAAAGCCCCAAGCCTCGCTAACTCAAATAGGGACCGCCCCTCCTATTCGCGGCCGGCAGCCAACAATCTCAAGCGCATTCGTGGCATAGGTCGGGCGGTCGAAAAGCGTTTGAACGGCATGGGCATCACAACGATAAGCGCGCTGGCCGAACTTGGGCCCGATCAGATCAAGTCGATCGAGGAAAGGCTGGGCTTTCCTGGTCGTGTCGAGCGAGAGGCATGGATCGTGCAGGCTCGGGCTTTGTCGGAAGCCGACGCCCGCGATCGTGCTTGAGTCAACGACAGTTATTCTCGTGATGGAGCAGGTCGATCCAGGAGTTGCTCAATGGCGCGCTCGATTGTCACCTCATTCTTGACGATGCGATCGACGGCATCCGTGATTGGAAGATCAACCTTCAATTTTGCGGCCAGCGCCATTGCCGCACCCGCCGTCCAGACGCCCTCGGCCAGCGCATGCGATGGGCCTAACAGGTTCTTCCGCTCACCTCCCGTCGCCAGTTCATAGCCAAGGCGCGTATTGCGTGACGTCAGGCTGGTAGCGGTAAGCATGAGGTCGCCCAGGCCCGCTAGTCCAAGCAATGTCGTCGGCCTGCCGCCTATCGCCGCCGCGAGCCGTCCGATTTCCGCCAAGCCTCGGGTGATGAGCGCGGCACGGGCATTCTCTCCCAGTTCTTTGCCCATGCAGATGCCTGCAGCGATTGCGATCACGTTCTTCATGGCCCCTGCAATCTCAACCCCCGCCACGTCATCAGAGGGGTAGAGGCGGAAAGCCGGCGTCTTGAGGAGGTGGGCGATGTGGGCGGCGTCTTCGATACTTTCGGCGGCTAGCGTGACCGCTGAAGGTTTTTCTAGAGCAACCTCCGCTGCGAAAGCCGGCCCGGACAGAACGGCGATCCTGCGCGTTGGGTTAAGGGCGCGGGCAACCTCGCTCAAACGCGCCCCGCTAGGCCGTTCGAGGCCTTTCGCGCAGATCACCAGAGATGAAGTGCCAGTGGGTAGAAGGCGGCAAAGTTCGCGCAAGGCTTGAGCGGGGACGGCCACCAAGATGCAATCTGCCGCGTGAAAATCTTGGATGGCGGCGGCTATCGTGATTCGACGATCCAATGTCAGGCCTGGCATCCGCCGGCGATTTTCCCGCGTCCGACGAACATCGCTCGCCTGTTCGGTGTCGCGCATCCACCAGATGACACTATTGTCCGCTCGGGCGGCTGTCTGGGCCAGAGCGGTTCCCCATGCCCCTCCACCGACAACGGCGATCTTTGCCATCCCTCGACTTGGCTCCCTTCCGCTACATACGCGATTCGATCATCTAACAGGCCTTGCTATCTGGCGACAGCCGATAGCGGATGAGATCGCTATTCGAGCAAACTGATATTGCGCCGCAGCATCCAGCGGGGCAGTTTCGAACAGCAATCAGGGGGGAACTGGGGATATGACTATCGCTGCCGTCAAACAGGAAAAAGGACGATCAGCGGGATCCCCCTCCCTGAATAAGGACAAAGGCGGATCGGCTGTGGAAGAGCTGCGCTCTCGGCTGTATCAGCTCAGGGAAAAGAGTGAGCAGGATCCTTATACCAGTCCGATCAAGCTGCTGGCTTTGGATATAAGGCAACGTCTTGCCGACGGTAGGATTTCGGAAGAATCGCTCGAGCCGCTCGTCCAAAGGCTGACTGTCACCGCCGCGCGGAGCCGTGCCGGCATTCTTCGGCGCTATCTGGGCGAACTTGGCGAAGCATCGAACAACGAGACGATCGGGCGGCTCATTCGCGGTCTGGCGTTTGAGAACGATAGTTTGGTGCCATTCGAAACCTTCAAGGAGCGGCTGGAGCGTGCCTATTATGGCTTCGTGATCACCGCGCATCCCACTTTCAGCCTGGCGGTGGATTTGCAGCGTGACCTCATGGCACTGGTCGAGAGGGAAGACGACCCGCTTGCAATTGAACGGCTGGAGCGATCGGCGCATCGCCCCGATCCCCTGGTTACTCTCGACTATGAGCAAGATCGCGCAAATGAGGCGATCCTAAATCTTCTGACGGCGATCTCGAACTGTTATCGTATCGCACTCGACGTCGGCGCAGAACTATACCCTGAACAATGGCGGACGCTCTCGCCGAAGCTCGTCACGCTCGCGACCTGGGTCGGGTATGATACCGATGGCCGGTCCGACATCCTCTGGTCGACGACCTTTGCCAAGCGGCTCCGCATGAAGCACATTCAGCTTCTGCGATATCGCGAGACGATCCAGGCGATCGTGCGCGCGGCCGGTCCCACCTCCGTGCTCATTTCGAGCCTCGAACTGATCGAGGCCAGATTAAGCTTGGCCATCAAAACGGCCGCCGATGAACTACAGGTTCTGGACAGGGCCGCTGTCAAACCGTTCACCAAGCAGGAATTGGCGCGCCTCTCAAAGCAAATGATCGAGAGCGGCACGGGTAGGTTGGTGCACGCACGGCAAATCCTGGAACTCATGGACCGTGCTATTGCGCAAGCCGAAGATCCGGGCCTTGTTCGCGAACTCCTGGTGCTCAAGGCCGAGATCAAAAATCACGGCTTGGCCGCGGCGCGCTCGCATCTGCGGATCAATAGCCTGCAACTGCATAATGCGATCCGCAAGCAGATCGGCATGGACCATGCGGCCGATGATCCCAGCTATCGGTTGAGCTACCTGCGAGCGATCACGGAAGAGCTGAATAACGTCAGACCGGTTCAAGTCAATTTCGGTACTGTGCAAGACGAAAGGGCCACGGCGCGTCGAGTCTTCATGACGATGGCGCAGATGCTGAAGTTTATTGACGCGGGCGAGCCCATCCGCTTCCTGATCGCCGAATGTGAAAGCGGCTTTACGTTGTTGGTGGCGCTATATTTTGCCAAGCTTTTTGGCATTGAGCGACTGATCGACATCTCGCCTTTGTTTGAAACACGCAACGCCCTTGAGCGGGGTGTGCAGATCATCGACGAGGCACTCAGCGTGCCAGTCTATCGCGACTACGTTAAGGGCAGGGGCCGTCTTTGCCTTCAGGCCGGCTTCAGTGATGCCGGACGATATCTCGGCCAATTGGCGGCGGCGGTGGCGATCGAGCGCGTGCGACTGGGCCTGGCCGAGGTTCTGCAGGCGAAAGGCCTCGACGATATCGAGGTGATTTTCTTCGATACACATGGCGAGAGCATTGGCCGTGGTGGCCATCCTCTCAGCCTCGCGGATCGCTTTCGTTACTTGGATTCGCCTGAGAGTCGACGGCGCTTTCAGCGTGCGAATATCCGCCTGCGTGAGGAGACCAGTTTCCAAGGAGGGGATGGCTATCGATACTTCCTCTCGAGCAAGACGGCGCTTGCCGTCCTCACGCGTTCGCTCGAGCATTTTCTTGGCACGCCCCAGGAAACGGACGATCCTTTCTATGTCGACACCTCCTATATCGACGAGTTTTTCGCCACCATCGAGCAATTCAACGCGCGCGTGATCGCGGACCCATGCTATGCGGCGCTACTGACGCTTTTCAGTTCGAATTTACTCTATCCGTCGGGGTCGAGATCGTTACGTCGGCAATTCGACGCCCCTGGGGCGAAGCAGGCGATCGATCATCCTTCGCAAATCCGTGCCATTCCCCATAACAGCATCCTGCAGCAGTTTGGCATTCTCGCCAACACGATCGGCGGTCTCGGACAGGCAGTCGGCAAGAACCCCGAACGTTTCCTTGAGCTATATCGTGAAAGCGCGAGGTTCCGCCGGCTGATGACGATGGTCGAGCATGCCTTCATGTTCACCGATCTTGAAGTCGTTCGCGGCTATCTCGATCTCTTCGATCCTGCTTCCTGGCTAAAAGCCGCTTGGGATGCACGCGAACCGGTGGAACGCGAGCAATGCATGTCGATTGCAGCACTCATCGAGCACGCCAATCTTCACGATCGAGTCTCACGCATCTTCCGTATCTTCCGACGTGATCATCTGGACCTGGCTTGGGCACTGCGTGCCCACCGCCGGGCTACCAGGAGCGTCGGCGACGAGCCGATCGCGGTCGATCCAGAAACGCGCGACAATATGCATCTGTTGCACGCGACTCGACTGGCGCTCATCGAGCGGATCATGCGCCTGGCTGTGCAGGTGCCCGACTTCAGCGACCGCCATCCAACGACCAGGGCCGGTCTCGTCATGGCGATTATTCAACTCGACATTGAACCTGCTCTCCAGCTTTTGGGCGAGGTATTTCCTCTGGTCGACGGTGCTGACGAGGCCGTCGATTTCGGGGAACCTTCCACCTATCAGGAAGGCGGCGCTCACTCCTACGCGCAAGAGCACATGACGATATTTCGGCCGATCGCACGGGATTACGACCTGATCCGCCGTATTAGTACGGCTCTCGTCCACCATCTCGGAGCGTTGGGATGAAAGAAAAAAGGCGACCTTCCGGCCGCCTTTTTGCATATTTTATGATGTCCAGATTTAGTTCCGCAGCGTTCGCTTCGGCTCGTAAGAGCCATCCTTCAATTGGGAAAAAAAATCGGTAAGCTGCGGATGCTCGATCGGCTCGCCCGTCTGGTCGGCCAGAAGGTTCTGTTCTGAGACATAGGCCACATAGTAGCTGTCTTCATTCTCGGCCAGCAGATGATAGAAGGGTTGGTCACGCTCGGGACGGACATCCTCTGGAATGGCCTCATACCACTCCTCGCTATTGGAGAATGTCGGGTCAACGTCGAACACCACGCCACGGAAATCGTAGCGACGATGCCTTACCAATTGCCCGATCGAGAATTTCGCCGCACGTTCCATCTTCGCAATTCCGCTGTCGACCGGCATTTTTGTTGAACGCTCCCCCATGCTGGAGATCTCATGCGATCAAATCGTTAGGCACATATTGTGTTTCATTTCGGCGACGCCAAGCGGTTGGGTGGATCCTCAAGGCTTTCGCAGGTTCACGATAAGGCTGGAGGTGTCATAGCGTGAGCCACCCTGTTGCTGGACCATCCGGTAGAGTTGATCGACTGCGGCGATGATGGGGAGCGGTGCGCCATTGTGACGTGCCTCTTCGATTGCAATACGCAGATCCTTTCGCATCCAATCGACGGCAAAACCGAAGTCAAATTTCCCTTCGACCATTGTCTTCCAGCGATTTTCCATCTGCCAGGACTGCGCCGCTCCTTTGGATATGGTCGCCAGAACGCGATCCGTATCGAGCCTCGCCGCGAGCGCAAAGTTGACCGCTTCCGCAAGCCCCTGCACGACGCCGGCGATGCAGATCTGGTTGACCATCTTGGTCAGTTGTCCTGCGCCCACCGGACCCATATGGGTGATCGTCCGGCCATAGGCCTGCATGATGGGCTCGGCTCTGGCGAAAGTCTCTTCATTTCCCCCACACATGATGGTCAAGATGCCATTCTCTGCGCCGGCCTGCCCACCTGAAACCGGGGCATCCATGAAGAGCGCGCCTTTTTCACGCGTCGCTAGGTCCAACTCACGGGCAATGTCGGCAGAGGCGGTCGTATGATCGACCAGAATGGCACGCTTATCGAGAGCACCGAGAACTCCCTCATCGCCATAGACGACTGAGCGAATATCGTTGTCGTCGCCAACCATCGTGAAGACAATTTCGGCACCTTGTGCGGCATCCCTGGGTGTGTCGTGGGCCGAGCCACCGTGTTGTTTGACCCAGGCTTCGGCCTTTTTCTTCGTTCGATTGAAGACACGAAGCTCGTGGCCCTTCGCGGCGAGGTGACCTGCCTGCGGATATCCCATGACCCCAAGGCCGATGAAGGCAATCTTCACCATGTCGTTCGTCCCCTCGATAGCTCTGTTGTGCCCAGAAGCTAGACCACTGCTCTCGTGGCCTCAAGGTGACCTCCCAGGTGCCGCCTGGACCCCGGGGGGAGCGACTGCCACTATGGGCGAAAGCATGCGCCATCATGCAAGTTAGGCCGCCGGGCCGTCAGTACCTCCATCCTTAAGGACGATCGCTTTGTCGCCGACGACGCACCCAGAACCGATCCGATTGGCGGACTACAGGCCGCCAGTCTGTGAGTTTGAAGAGATCAGCCTCGATTTCGTACTCGACCCCGATGTGACCACCGTCACCTCGCGCCTTAAGGTTAAAACCCGTTCCGGTGCACCAGAAACGCTCGCTCTCGATGGTCGCGAACTGACGCTAAAATCAATCAAGATCGACGATCGACCGCTGGGTCGGGACGAGTTCCAGGTAGATCGTGAACATCTGACGCTTATCGATGTGCCGAGCACCTGCCTTATCGAGATCGTCACTACGATCGCGCCTCGATTGAACTCGGCGCTCATGGGACTTTATCTGTCGAACGGAATCTATTGCACGCAATGCGAAGCTGAAGGCTTTCGCCGCATCACCTATTTTCTCGACCGACCCGATGTCATGACCCGTTACAAGGTGCGAATCGAGGCCGATCTTGCGTCGTGCCCGGTTCTTCTTTCCAACGGCAATCCGGTAGGTGGCGGCAAGCTTGCCAACGGCCGCCATTTCGCCCTGTGGGAGGACCCTTTCCGTAAGCCGGCCTACCTCTTCGCGCTCGTCGCTGGCGATCTCGCTTGTTTAGAAGATCACCATGTGACGCGATCCGGTCGTCGTGTCGCATTGAAGCTCTATGCCGATTCTGCGGCCATTGACCAATGCGCGCACGCGATGGACTCCTTGAAGCGATCAATGCGCTGGGACGAGGATGCTTACGGTCTCGAATATGATTTGGACCTGTTTCAGATCGTCGGGGTTGGTGATTTCAATTTCGGTGCCATGGAGAACAAAGGGCTAAATATATTCAACACATCGGCACTCCTGGCTCGGACCGATACATCGACTGATGGAGATTTCCAGCAAGTCGAGAGAATTGTCGCGCACGAATATTTTCATAACTGGAGTGGAGACCGTGTTACTTGCAGAGACTGGTTTCAGCTCACGCTCAAGGAGGGGCTCACCGTCTTCCGGGATCAGCAATTTTCGTCGGACATGCATTCGGCCGCAGTGAAGCGCATCGCCGACGTCATGCTTCTGCGCGAAACGCAGTTTGCGGAGGATGCCGGCCCTCTTGCTCATCCCATCCGTCCGGAGTCTTACGTCGAGATCAATAATTTCTATACTCGTACGGTCTATGAGAAGGGCGCCGAGGTCGTGCGCATGCTGCACACGCTTCTCGGTGCTGAACTCTTTCGCAAAGGCATCGACCTCTATTTCGCGCGTCATGATGGATCGGCGGTGACGTGCGAGGATTTCGTCCAGGCAATGGCGGACGTTTCAGGGCGCGACCTACGACGCTTCATGCGCTGGTATAGCCAAGCTGGTACCCCCGAGGTGCGAGTGACTCGTGAGTTCGATTCGTCCACGGGCAGCCTGACGCTGGAATTTACGCAGTCGACACCACCCACGCCCGGGCAACAGGCCAAGCTGCCGCTTCATATTCCGATCAGAGTCGGACTTGTTGGCCGGGACGGCCAAGCGTTACCTCTACAACTCGCCGGTGAGAATGCCAAAGGGGAGACGGCCAGGGTTCTTGAACTCACCGAAGAACGACAGAGTTTTACTTTTGTCGGGCTGGATGCGGCGCCGGTCCCTTCGATCTTGCGTGGGTTCTCCGCGCCGGTCCGTCTGCGGAGCGATCTCACGAAAGACGATTTGCTGCATCTCTTGAAGCATGACGAGGATGCCTTCAATCGCTGGGAGGCAGCACAGAGTCTGGCGGCCGAGGCCATCGTCCAGGCCATAAGGATGAGCCCGCAACGACAGCCCGTACCCGATGCCGACCTCATCCAGGCCTATAGCCGCCTACTGGAAGGCTCGATCGAGCAAGACCATGCCTTCGTCGCGCGGACGCTCAGCCTGCCCGGCCGTTCGTTCATCGCGCAGCAACTGAGCGTCATCGACGTGGACGCGATGCATCGCGTCTTCAAGACCTTCCAGGAGACAATCGGAAGAGAACTGGAGGCGCCCTTGCTTGCCGCCTATCGGAGCATGGCGCGAATTGACGATGGTTCGACCCGCACGGCGGCGATGGCAGCACGTACGCTGAAGAACGCCGCACTGGCTTACTTGGTCATAGGGCAGCCCGCGAAATTCGAGCCCCTGGCGGTGTCGCAGTACCGCCAATCGTCTATGATGACGGATCGCCTCTCTGCTCTTCGCATTCTAGCAGAAATCGACGGGGCGGCCGGCGCATCGCTTCTCGAGGATTTTTATGGACGCTGGCAGAATGAACCATTGGTTGTGAACAAGTGGTTTGCGCTGCAGGCGGGCATTGAGGACTACAAGTCTCCCGAGCGTGTCGAAGCGTTGATGCAACATCCGGCCTTCACACTAGCTAATCCCAACCGCGTACGGGCTTTGCTGGGAACGTTCTCGATGGCGAATTTGATCGGCTTTCATCGGGAGGATGGTGCTGGCTATCGGTTACTCGCGGACAAAGTCATCGAACTTGATAGCAAGAATGCCCAAGTGGCCGCTCGCCTGCTGACGACGTTCGGTCGTTGGCGGCGTTTCGATCTTCATCGTCAACAGATGATGAAGTCGCAATTGGAGCGGATCCTGGCTGTTCCGGGGCTGTCACGTGACTCCTACGAGATCGCTAGCAAGAGCCTAGGCTGATCGAACCGAGGGGTGGCCTCGCTCAGGCGATGGCCATCCCCTATCTCCGGCAACTTCCTCGGCATTGGTTCAGGCTTAATATAAGAATATCATCCTCCTGCTGTCGCGGTCGAGACTGCAGTTGCAAGGAGCGGGATCGATGGCTTACGCGGCGCGGAATCTGTCGTGTCCGCTCTACGTGAATGGCCGCACTCTTTGGCATTGCAGGATGTGTGACCGGAGCACGACGGTCGTTACGACGGGGTATCTCAACGAAACGGTTTCGATTGCTCCGCATTAGGGCTTCATTCTCGATAATACGCGGACCGACAGGAGCGGTGGCGACAGCGGCGTGATGGTCGTGCTGTTCAACGCTGGCGGTATCGTCGACGTTTCGAACGCCGAAAGCTTCGTGTCGGCCGTGTCAACCGCAGCCCCAGACGCTGCGCCCGCCATAGTGTTATCGGGTGTGCCGACGCAGATCTGCTCCGCGTTGTCTTTCTCCGACATGGCCTCTCAGAGTGCGAGTCTTGTCGACAAGACCGCCGACGACAATGGGCGTGCCTACCGCGTTGCAATAGCGGCCGGCGGTGCCGAGGTCCGTATTGCCGAATCCTGTGATGGGCATCGCGCATTCCGTTCAGGTAGCGGCCACGAATGCTTTGGGGAGGGGCCGGTGGCGCTCGCAATTGCCTTCTGTACGGCAGGTGTGGCGACCGATCCAAACGATCGGCCCCGGCATCACGAATGAGTATCAGGTCACGGCGGAGTTGATCGTGGGTTGGCGAACCCTCGTCGGCACAGCGATTGGGCCGCGACATGGCGGTCTTGCGGTGGCGTCAACGGTAATTTCTTGCAAGCGACCTAGATCAAAGGGGCAACAATTGGCACCGGCACGCCAATGCGCGGCCCGACTCTATAGCGCGGCCCTGAGTTCGTCCGTCGCGGATCGAGTCTATATCGATGGCGGCTATAATGACCTCCGCTACATGCCCCAAGACGCCGTCACCAACGCAGCCTGACGTTGCGATTTCAGACATATGATCTCGGTGTTGCTGACGTCGGGTCTCTACACGTCCGACAATATTGTTATCGGCTCACCCTATTGCGTTCCGGCTAACATGTTCAACAACAAGACCACGCCCTTCGTCGTGGCTGATCGAACGATCTTTGAGGGTTATGTGGCGGCGGGTCGCGACCATCCTGGGCACAGCACTTGCCATGTCGTCCCAGCACAAACTGGCAATCGTCTACATGAAGTCGATAAATAGCTTTCTAATCTACATCGACAGAGCGGCGCAGGCGGCGGCCCAGAACTCCGTTCTCGCGGGCAGCCAGGGCACCGGAACGGGCTTTCAGGTTCGTCAGGGCAGTGTGGAGCCCGCCTGTGCCAACGCCTATATCTCGCAGTCCGTCAGGTTCGGAACCGGAACATATGCGCCATGAGCAGGTTAATATCGCTTACGATGGCCCCATGACTATTAAACTGCCGACCCTATCTGTGTTCGTGGCTGGCGTGCCTTGATCTTTTTCTCAATCTACGGTCAAGACTCTCTCCGGCCAGCGGCGGACGACCTTTTTTGGGGATCTGGAACTGAGCGAGCGATTGATGAAAGCGGAAGGGTCGCTAAGGCGCCGTTTCTGCGTGGCGGTTTTCGTGGTCTTGAGCGGCTGTCAGTTGATGACGTCAGAACAGACTGCCCCTAGCGCTCCGGCCCCCGTTCTTTCGGGCAATCCGCAAATTCCAGCTCCTCCCCCGCCCAAGCCTCGGGTTATTACACGCACCCAGGTCAAGACGCTGGTTAAGGCTGAGAAAATCTGTCCGTCAAAAGGGCCTATAACCTTGACCCAGCAGGATATTGCCTCACTCAGCCAAAGTCTAATGATGCAGATCGACCAGCATAATCAGGAAGGCGCCGCCGCTGGTTGCTGGTGATCGCCGTGAGCCCGGATGGATTGGAGACGGATCGAGGGCGCGTGGCCAGGAGAACGCCGGACGTCTTTCCCACCACTGGCATATCGAATGCCGGATGCGATTGGCTGTCTATCAAGGCTGCTTGAGCTGAGAGAGAAAGTTTCGTCGGTTCCGGGGAGGCTGCAATTGACTATCCTACGACCCATGAGCCAGTTCGATTGCAGGCGAGCCTTGCCCGCAATCGCACATAATACTGCGGAACGGCGGACTACTGAGAATCTGCGACCAAGCCGTCTGGACTAGGCCGTAGACTCATAACCGCGCAGCCACAGCCGTATTGAGGCGAGTTGGACCATGGCGAGGAAGTTGACGGCGAGCTTGTCGTATCGGGTGGCGATCCGGAGGAAATGCTTCAACTTGGAGAAGAAGCGCTCGATCAGATCGCGTTCTCGGTAGAGCCGCTTGCTGAAGCACGGCTTCCAGCGGCGGTTGCTCTTCGGCGGGATGTTGGGCGTGGCGCCCTGTTCCTGAATCAACTCGCGGATGCGGTCGGCTTCATAGGCTTTGTCGGTCAGCACGATAGTGCGCGGACCGAGATGGTCGAGCCGGGTGTCGGCGATCTGGCCGTCGTGGGTTTGCCCGGCCGTCAGGGCGAGCCGGATCGGGAGGCCTTGCGCGTCGACGACGACGTGGATCTTGGTCGTGAGCCCGCCTCGTGATCGACCGAGACAGTGATCTGCCCCCGTTTTTTTGCTGTCGCGGCCTGTTGGTGGGCACGAACGGAAGTGCTGTCGATCATCTGGATGGCGCCGTCATGGGCGGCGGTGATGGCGTCCATCAGCCAGTCCCAAACACTTGCCTTCCGACATCGCACGAAGCGGTTGTAGCAGGTGGTGCGCGGACCATAGCGCTCGGGCAGATCGCGCCATGGCGCTCCGGATCGCAGCACCCAGAAGATGCCATTCAGCACACGGCGATCTTCGACGCGCGGCACACCTCGCGGCTTGTTGGGCAAGAGTGGCTCGATCACGCGCCACTCGAAGTCGGTTAGGTCATATCGGCTCATACCCGCTTGAATCATCAACCGATGACCTACGGAAGGCCGGACTTGATCTCGAACGGTTGTCCTCGCATCTATAGGCAATGGCCGTGACACTGCTCCCTTTATCGAATGGACACTACTCGTTGGAGTTCGAGCCTGCGGACCTGCCGTCGGTGTCATCGGCCATTCGCGATCGCTACGGCGTGCCCGACAAACGCCAATATCCGACATCTGCCGAGTATCGGTTCGGTGGGTGCAGTTTCACCTTCCAAAACGAGTGGGATGATCCCTGCCTTACTTCTGGATCAGCCGAAGGCGACGACATCCTTAAGAGCCTTCACAGCGATCTCAGCACCGGCGCCTGTTACGCCCGCCTTTATGGATTCTCGGCCTAGATCGGTTGAGCAAATCAAGATTGGTCGCCAACATAGTGCGCCGCTGACGTTTTGATGGAACCGCTCGATAAGCGGCGTGCTGTGGAAGGTTCAGAGGCCTAGTAGGCTCCCTCGCGGGCGAAGACGACACGTGCGGTCATGAAGAGGATCATGATGTCGCGTGTGAGACTCCAGTTCTGGACGTAGAATGCGTCCATGTCGACCCGACGCTGGAAGTCGATGTCGCTGCGACCGCTCACCTGCCAGAGACCCGTGATGCCCGGTCGGTTCTGCATGTAGTAGACGCGATGCTCGCCATATTGGAGCACCTCGTCATGGGTGACCGGTCGGGGACCGACCAGGCTCATATCGCCCCGGAGCACGTTGACGAGCTGCGGCAGCTCATCGAGGCTGGTCTTGCGCAGCCAGGCGCCGATTTTGGTGACCCGCGGGTCGTTCTTGAGCTTGCGGGTGAGACGCCATTCCTCCGCCGCTGCCGGATCCGTCCGCAGGATCTCCTCAAGCCGTTCCTTGGCATCGACCGCCATGCTGCGGAATTTCAGGCACTTGAACGGCTTGCCGTGCCGGCCGATCCGCTCATGGGCGAAAAAGATCGGTCGTCCCGACGTCGCCACCAGCAGCGAGAGAATGCCGAACAAGGGGGCCAGAAAGAGCAGGATGCAGCTCACCACGACGATGTCGAAGGCACGTTTCACACCCGCCTGAAAACGGGCATCGAAATCACGTCGGACACGCATCAAGGTAAGATCATGATTTACAAAACGGCTTTTGTACGATCGACGCATCGGCAGACCGCGCAGCGGCAGGACGACATCGACGAAGCGATGCGTTCTACTCAATCGATCGACGAATTCCTTGGAGGCTTTGAAGTCCTCGATATCAAGGGCGACGATGATGCGGGTCCGGGCGAAGCGACGCAGGAGTTCGAAAGGGTTATTGCCGACCCCGACGACGGGCAGGCTCGTCTGCTCGTCGAGCCTTAGCCGCTCTTCGTTGCCAACCTCACCAGTCGGTGAGACGAAGGCAATAGGCCGATGCGCCGGCACCGGCTCGTCCAACATGGCAAGCGCCAGGTCGCGGGCGTTCCTGCCCTTGCCGACGATGACGACCGGCATCGTCCAGAGACCTTGGTGCATAAGCCAGGACTTGACCAGGAAACGCATCGTCAAGACGAGGATGCAGCTCACCGTCCACATGCCGAACACGACGAGGCGCGAGGCCTCGATCTGGAAAAAGAAGAGGATGGCGGCCTCGATTGCCATCGCCGCGACGAAGGCCTTGATGACCTCGCCGGCTTCCTGCCAGAAGGGCCGCCTTTCCTGGTAATGCCCAAGATGGCGCAAGAAGAGCACGAGGCCCGCCGTCACCACAATCTCGATCCCGATGCGGGTCAACATGATCTGGTTGAAAGCGGCAAATTCCGGGTTCGATCGTACGATGCCCAGAACAATGATGAAACCGCATATGATGGCGAGAATATCGATCGACGGAAGAGCCAGATGCCGATGGCTGGCGCTGACAACATCGCGCTTATTTGCCATCGGGTAGGCCGACGTTCCTGTCATCATCCTATGGGATTCCGAATATCGTCAGATATATGACTGAGCGAAATTAACTATGATTTTTATAAACCACGAGGCGTGCTGCGACGCAATAAATACCTGTTGCCGCTGCCCTGTCTGCTTAGACGGTGCGGCATGAGGAACTGATTAAAATCAGGACGAGGTCGGCCGACCCAGATCACGACCGCCGGCAAGCTTGCGTTCCCAGTTCCAGGCACTTTGGACGATCTCGTCCAGATCGTCGTGGTGTGGCGTCCAGCCCAAAAGCTCACCGATCCGGCTCGCATCCGCCACGAGGCTGGGGGGATCGCCCGGGCGGCGCGCGCCGATCTCGATCGGGAACATGACACCCGAGATGCGCTGGACCGTGTCCAGCACTTCCTTGACACTGTAGCCATGGCCGTAGCCGCAATTGGCGATGAGCGAAGGCTTGCCGGCAAGCAGATGTTCGAGCGCGGCCAGGTGAGCCGCCGCCAGATCGTCGATATGGACGAAGTCACGCACGCAGGTGCCATCGGGCGTGGGATAGTCGGTTCCGTTGATCCGCATGCCCGGCCGCTTGCCGATGGCCGTCTCGCAGGCAACCTTGATGAGATGGCTGTTCTCCGGCGTCGCCTCGCCCACGCGCCCCTTGGGATCGGCACCGGCGACGTTGAAATAGCGCAAAATGCCATAGGCAAAGCCATAGGCGCCAGCCGCCTCGATCAGAGCCTGTTCGGCCATCAGCTTGGAGGCGCCATAAGGATTGATCGGCGCCTTTTGCACATCCTCGTCAATGGGCTGCTTCAAGGGTTCGCCATAGACGGCCGCCGTCGAGGAAAAGACCACGGCCTTCAGCTTATGGCGCGCGCAGGCATCGAACAAGGTAAAGGCGCCAGCGGTGTTGTTGCGGTAATATTTCAGTGGATCGCGGACCGATTCACCCACCCAGATATGGGCGGCGCAATGAATGACAGCATCAAAGCCGCCTTTGCCCAGAACCTCGTCCAGCCGTGCCTGATCGTTGATGTCGCCTTGATGGAGAGGGGCGTCGCCAACGGCCCAGCGATGCCCTGAATAGAGATTATCATAGGCGGCTACCTCGTGTCCGGCATCCGCGAGCTTGAAGAGAATGTGACTGCCTATATAGCCAGCACCGCCTGTTACCAGGACACGCATGATCGATCCCCAATAGGGGCTGGCCTGAATGTGCCAGCCAGAAAGAAGACAGGCGACCTTGGCCGCCGCGCCAACATAATGAAGCTCCAGGCCCGTAGGGCCATCGCGAACAATATCACCCCAGGTCAAAAACGACTGGCGGCGCCCAACCATAGCGAGAAAGATGAAGCAGGTTCAACGCAACCCCTTTCCTCGCCTTCGTCCTCTTATCGCTACGCTGGCATTCATGGCATCAACGCCACATCGTAGAGTTGGACGCTGCAGGCGGCGATGGCCAATTGATCTCCACAAAAGATAGGTAGGAGGAGCTGGTCTTCCAGCGCCGTATCGAGCAAGAGCCTGAGGCGGGCAGGCTTCACCGGTTCGTGTGGCATCTGCAGCAAAGCCTTTTCCGGCCCGGCATTGAGGACGACGAAGAGCGAGCGTCCCCCTTCCGTCAAGGCCAGGAGAACGGCTCTTCCATCGGGCTGGCGCCAGTCCTCCGACGACATCGGCCGGCCATCCAGCCGGAACCAGCCGATCTCCAGCCCGTCATGCTGCGAGACCGAATCCAAGAGCGGATGCCGATTGCGGATCTCGACGAGGCGGCCAACGAAAGCAATGAGATCAAGCGTCGCCGGATCACTAGCCCAAAGATACCAGCTGATCTCGTTGTCCTGGCAATAGGCATTGTTATTGCCCTGCTGGCTGCGCATCGACTCGTCGCCCATGGTCAGCATGGGCACGCCCCGTGCCACCATGAGGGTAGCCAGCATATTGCGTATCTGGCGCAGACGCCGGTTGTTGATCACCGGATCGTCGGTCGGCCCCTCGATGCCGTTGTTGCTGCTGTGGTTGTCGTTCGTCCCATCGCGATTGGCCTCGCCATTCGCCTCGTTATGTTTGTCTGCATAGGCGACGGTATCGAAAAGCGTGAAGCCGTCATGGCTGGTCAGGAGGTTGAGACTGGCATGGACACCACGCATGCCCGTGTCGCGGTTGGCGCCAAAGAAGCCGCGCGAGCCCATGAGAACATGGCCGATCTCCGGCAAGGCACCGTCATCGCCACGCCAGAAGCGGCGCACGCTGTCGCGAAAATGGTCGTTCCACTCGGCGAAAGGCGAGGGAAAATGGCCGAGCTGATAGCCATCGGGACCGATATCCCAAGGCTCGGCAATCAGCTTCAGTCCGGCTAGCAGCGGGTCCTGGGAGATCGCCTGGAGCAAGGGAGCCTCGGGATCGAACGCTCCAAGCCGCGTGCGGCCAAGAACCGATGCCAGATCGAAGCGAAAGCCATCCACGCCCAGAAGCGCAAAATAGCGCAGGCTGTCGAGGACGAGCTGCATTGCCCGCGGATGCGCGGTGTTCAACGTGTTGCCGCAGCCCGTATCGTTCACATAGAAGCGCGGATCGTCTGCCTGCAGTCGGTAATAGGAGAGATTGTCGAGCCCGCGCAGCGACAAAGTGGGCCCGAGATGGTCGCTCTCGGCCGTATGATTGTAGACGACATCCAAGATGACCTCGATGCCCGCCGCATGCAGGCCGTCCACCATGGCCTTGAACTCGAAGAGCGGATCGCTTTGCGCGTATCGCCCCTCCAGCGCCATGAAGGCGTGCGTGTTGTAGCCCCAATAATTGACGAGCCCGCCCTCGATGAGCCGTCTTTCGTCGAGGAAGGCCATGACGGGCAGGAGCTCCACCGCCGTGACGCCCAGGCGCTGTAGATGTTCGATGACCTTGGGATGGGCCAAGGCGGCAAAGCGCCCACGATCCTGGGTGGGTACATCCGGATGCAGACGCGTCAGGCCCTTAACATGCGCCTCATAGATGACGGTCTTGGCCCAGGGTATCGCCAACCTGTCTTGCGGATCGACACTTTCGGCCAGCGCCAGGCCCGGCAGCATCACGCCTTTCATGACGAAAGGGGCGGAATCGCGCGGATCGAGGGCCAAGGGATTAGCCTCATCGACAAGATTGGGTCCCTCCCAGCGAAACCGGCCGGTCAGCCCACGGGCATAGGGATCGAGCAGCAGCTTTGCCGGGTTGAAACGATGGCCGTGCGCGGGGTCGAAAGGACCATAGGCCCTAAGGCCATAGATCTGCCCTGGCCGCACGCCCGCGAGATGGCCATGAAAGACACCATCGGTCAAAGACGGCAACCGCAACCGTGCCGTCTCGACCAAACCCGAATCGTCAAACAGGCAGAGCTCGATCGCCTCCGCATGCGCCGAAAAGACGGCAAGATTGATTCCGTCCTCCGTGAAATCGACTCCCAATGGCCATGAACGGCCCGGGCTCATGACATCGGCAGTGGAGGAGCGGCCCTTGGCCATCTACACTTCCTGACTTCGTGATCGAGGCAAAGGGCTTTGCCTCGCTTATACTTGGTCGCCTAGAGCAGATCGGCCACGCTGGGAGCAAGACCGCAAAAGTCAACGACCCGCCTCTCGCAGGGCTGATCTGCGTTCATTGATCACGATGCCCTCGTGATCCACTTGACCCACGCCTGACCAGCTACCGCTATCAGGCTCAAACTGTAATTGCTTAAAGGGTTCTGCTGTTCGCATGGATCTCGACCCTGCGCCTTCCGAGGCCGACGCCAAGAAAAGACCCGCCGCCCAGGCACTACCCGCGGCTGAAAAAGGAAGCGATGCGGCCAGGGAAGAGGCCAGACCTGCCCCTCCCGGACCAGCCGCGAATGCCAGGCCGGACCAGCCCGAAGGCGTGGGGGGCGATCTCGGCCAGAAACAGGGGCCGGACCAGCCACAAAAGCCGCGTCGCAAGCGGGCCTTTCTCATCTTTTTCCTCGTACTGCTGGTTTTGGCCATCGGCGGCGGCATCTATTGGTGGCTCAACCGAGGCTATGAGAGCACCGACGACGCCTTCATTGACGGCCACCGCGCCACCATCGCTCCCAGGGTAGGTGGCCTCGTCATCCGACGCCTGATCGACGACAATCAGTTCGTCAAGCAGGGCGACCTTCTGATCGAGATCGACCCGCGTGACTATGAAGCGGCCCGGGCGCGTGCCCAGGCCGATCTCGCCTCCGCCGTCGCCGCCCAGGCCCAGGCCCAGGCCAATCTCGACCTCGCCCGCATCCAGCTGCCAGCGCAATTGCAGCAGGCGGATGCCAATGTCGGCAGCGCCCGCGCCCAGGCCGACCAGTCAAAGGCCAATCTCGCCTCCGCGCAGGCCGAGCTCGCGAGGGCCCAGGCCGACGCCACACGCTACACGCAGCTCAACCGGGAACAATTCGCCTCCCGACAGACCTTCGACCAAGCCAACGCCACGGCCAAGACATCGGCTGCCTCGGTTCAGTCCGCCCAGGCGCAAATCGAAGTAACGGAAGCGCAGATCGGCAGCGCCATCGCCCAGCGCGCCGCGGCCGACACGGTAGCCCAGCAACTAGCCGCCAAGGCAGCCGCCTTGCGCTCGGCGGACGCCCAGGTGGCCCAGGCAAAGGCCTCCCTGCAAACGGCCGAGCTCAACCTCTCCTATACCAAGATCTACGCCCCCGCCGATGGTTGGATCACCCAACGCTCGGTTGAAGAAGGCGATGTCGTGCAGGCGAACCAGGCGCTCACCTCCTTCGTCTTCGGCACGCCTTGGGTGACCGCCAATTTCAAGGAGACACAGCTTGCGGGCATGCAGCCGGGCGATCCCGTCGACATCGTCGTCGACGCCTATGGCGGTGCCGTGTTCAAGGGCAGGGTCGACAGCATTCAACGGGGCACGGGCTCGGTCTTCACCCTCCTGCCGCCCGAGAACGCTACCGGCAATTATGTGAAGATCGTCCAGCGCATGCCGGTCAAGATCGTCTTTGACGAGCCACCCGACCGCAAATATTCCCTGGGTCTTGGCATGTCCGTCGTGCCAACCGTGCATGTGGGAGCCGGAACGCCTCCAGGCCAGGCGGGAGGCGAGGCAGGAACCCATCCAGACACCAAGCCCGCCGCCGGCACGAGCAACTGAGCGATGGCAAGGGAAGATGCCATCGACGCGGCCGCCAAGGGGGGCCAGGGACCGGCGGTCAAACCGCAAGGCATGCTCATCGCGGCCGTCGTTGCCATGGCTGCCTTCATGGAGGTCTTGGACATCTCCATCGCCAATGTGGCGCTCAACTACATAGCCGGCGGCCTCGGTGCCAGCCAGGACGAGGCAACCTGGGTCCTGACATCCTATCTCGTCACCAACGCCGTCGTTCTGCCGGTCAGCGGCTGGCTGTCGACGCTGATGGGCAGGAAGCGCTTCTTCCTGGTCTGCATCATCGGCTTCTCGATCGCGTCGGCCATGTGCGGCTTCGCACCGACCTTGTCGATCTTGATCGTGGCGCGCGCGCTCCAGGGCATGGTGGGCGGCGGCCTGCAGCCGATAGCTCAGGCCATCCTGGCGGACGCCTTCCCCCCCGAGCGCCGTGGCGTCGCCTTCGGCATCTTCGGCATGGCGGTCGTCTTCGCGCCGGCGATCGGGCCCACGCTGGGCGGCTGGATCACCTATAATTACGACTGGCGCTGGATCTTCTTCCTAAACGTGCCGATCGGCATCATTCTGGCCATCCTCATCCAGCAACTGGTCAAGGATCCGCCCGCTTTCACGGCGGATCGCGAACGCCGGATCGCGAAGGGCATTTCGATCGATTATATCGGTTTTGGCCTCCTGGCGCTGGGGCTTGGCTTCCTCCAGGTCATGCTGGACCGCGGCCAGCAGGATGACTGGTTCAATTCCAGCTTCATCGCCACCTGCGCCATCATCTCGGCGATCTCCGTCGTCGCCTTCGTCATCTGGGAATGGACCAGCGACGATCCGATCGTCGATCTGAAGCTCCTAAAGACGCCGAGCTTTGCCATCTCCAACGTCTTCATGTTCATCCTGGGCTTTGCCCTCTTCGGCACCACCGCGACGATCCCGCAATTTGTCCAGACCCTGCTGCATTACACGCCCGTCGATGCCGGCCTCGTCATATCGCCGGGCGGTTTCGCCATCATGCTCATGATGCCCATTGTCGGCAGGCTTGTGGGCGTGATCGACCCTCGTTACATGATCGCCTTCGGCTTTGCCGTCTCGGGGGCCGCCCTCTGGCACATGACCGGTTTCGATACCCAGGTCAGCTACTGGACCGTGGCCCTGGCACGGATCTACCAGACGATCGGGATCGCCTTCCTCTTCATTCCGATCTCGACCGTCTCCTATGTGGGCATACCGCCTGAGAAGAACACCAACGCGTCGGCCCTGGTGAACCTGATGCGCAACCTGGGCGGCAGTGTCGGCATCTCGATCATGCAGGCTCTGGTGACAAGGCGAACCGCGACCCACCAGAGCTATCTGGTCGAGAGCGCAACTTATGCCAATCCCGCCTACACGGACCGACTGGCCTCCTTGCAGCAAAAATTCGAGGCTCTCGGCCAGGCACCGATCGATGCGAATCGCTCGGCGCTTGGCGTCATGGCGCAGCAGCTCGTCGGGCCGCAGGCGCAGATGCTGGCCTATATCGACGTCTTCCTTTTCGTTTGCACACTCCTGGTCATCGTTATCCCCTTCGTCTTCTTCATCAAGAAGCCCCAAGGCGGCGGCGGCCCGGTCGCCGCTCATTAGGCGGGAGGGGCATTCCCTCCCCCGATACCGCGCTCAACCGCGCTGGAGCACGTGGGCGGTGCGCTGGTCGATCGCCGCGAACAGCGCATCCCACTCCTCGGCCGTCGGATCACGATTCTCGTTGACCATCTTTTGCACTTCCGCCCGGCGCTGCATCAAAACGGTATAGGCAGCCGAACCCGCCTCGACGAGCGAGACGGCGAAATCCAGGATTTTCAAGGCGACAAGCACGTTACCCATGATCAGTCTTCCTTGGCAGCGGTTGCCGGGGTGGCTTCCCGGGCGGTCAGCACCTGTGCCCG
Organism: Arboricoccus pini; assembly: GCF_900187945.1. Classification (GTDB taxonomy): domain Bacteria; phylum Pseudomonadota; class Alphaproteobacteria; order Geminicoccales; family Geminicoccaceae; genus Arboricoccus; species Arboricoccus pini. Next base: position 116,383 of record NZ_FYEH01000005.1, read on the forward strand.
CAAGGTGGCGGTCACGGTCGAGAGAAGCGACGTCAAGGAGCCGAGCTGGCTTTCCTCCTCGGTCGACAAGGTGGACTGCGCCACCAGTGCGCGCGCGCTCGTCACGTAGCTGTCGGCATCCTTGACAGTGGTCTGGATCGCCTGTCGCAAGCTTGCTTCGACACACCCCCCAGCTGGTGCCGGCGCGTCGGCCGTGCAGTCCGGCTTAGGCGTGCAGGCCGCCGAGAAGTCGCCGGCATTCTGGCAAAGATAGGTATCGGCTGCCGCAAGGGCGGCATCGTAGTCCGAGAGGGCCGCATAGGCCCCCTGGCGAACCGTGTCGGTCCTGACACCCACGCAGGCCACAAGGCCGAAGGCGAGCATCGTTAGGACCATCATCGCACTGCGCATGGGTTATCCTTATTATTTTGTGGGTATATAATCCTATCGTAATTTGCAAATGAGGTCGAGCATGGATGACCCATGCGCTGCGCTTGTTCCCTTCGGGGATCACTTTAAACTGCGAGTCGACCGCGACGTGACCTGCAAGAAGCGAGCGCCTTTATGTCCATTGCGTCCAAGCCGATCGATCCGGCCGCCCTGAAGTCGGCCATTCTCGATAAGCTCGTCTATAGCGTCGGCAAGGATCTCGACCGGGCCACCCGACACGACTGGTTCTTCGCCACGACCCTGGCGGTCCGCGATCGGATCGTCGATCACTGGATGCAGACGCATCGCGAGCAGGCCGGCGATGGCCACAAGCACGTCTATTATCTCTCTTTGGAATTCCTGATCGGGCGCCTCCTGGCCGATGCCCTGAACAATATGCAGCTCATGGAGCCGGTCGGTATCGCCTTGAGCGAACTTGGCGTCGATCCGGACGAGGTCTTGAAGGTCGAACCCGACGCGGCGCTCGGCAATGGCGGTCTCGGCCGTCTCGCCGCCTGCTTCATGGACAGCATGGCGACCTTGGGCGTGGCCGGCATGGGCTATGGCATCCGCTACGAGCACGGCCTCTTCAAGCAGGGCTTTGATTCCGGCTGGCAGGTGGAGCGGCCGGAAGACTGGCTGGCCTTCGGCAATCCATGGGAATTCGAACGACCGGAAGCAGTCTATCCCATCCGCTTCTTCGGCACGGTCAAGGAATCCGAAATCGAGGGTCGCAAGATCTATCTTTGGGAAGGTGGCGAGCGCGTCCTGGCCGTCGCCTGGGATACACCCATCGTTGGCTGGCAAGGTCAGACCATCAACACATTGCGCCTCTGGTCCGGTCAGTCGGGCAATCTGATCGACCTCGATGCCTTCAACCGCGGCGACTATGTAAAGGCGGTCGAGGAGCAGGTGAACGCGCAAAGCATCAGCCGCGTGCTCTACCCCAATGATTCGACCGAAGCCGGCCAGCTCTTGCGCCTCAAGCAGGAATATTTCTTCACCTCGGCCAGCCTACAGGACATCCTGCGCCGCCATCTGGCCCGCTTTGAGACATTCGACAATTTAGGCCAGCAGGTGGCGATCCAGCTGAACGACACCCATCCGGCGATCGCCGTGCCGGAACTGATGCGCCTCCTGATCGACGATTACGAGATCGCCTGGGACAAGGCGTTCGCGATCACCTCCTCGGTGATCAATTACACCAACCATACCTTGATGCCCGAGGCGTTAGAGCGCTGGCCGGTCTCGCTCATGGAGCGGCTCTTGCCCCGCCACATGCAGATCATCTACGAGCTCAACGCCCAGGTCCTCAACGAGCTGCGCAGCAAGCCGGAGACGCGTGATCCCGATCTGGCCGAGGTCTCGATCATCGGCGAGGGTCGCGACCGCATGGTTCGCATGGGTAATCTCGCCTTCCTGGGCTCGCGTCGGGTCAATGGCGTCTCCGCCTTGCATGGCGACCTCATGAAGGAGACTGTCTTTAAGCAGCTGCACGCTTTTTATCCGCAGAAGATCACGGCGATCACCAACGGCGTCACGCCCCGTCGCTGGCTGCTCTCGTGCAATCCCGGCCTGGCCGCCCTCATCACCTCGGCGATCGGCGATCGCTGGATCACCGATCTCGAGGCTCTGGACGAACTCACGCCGCTTGCCAAGGATGCCAGCTTCAAGGAGCACTTCGCCCGCATCAAGCGGAGCAACAAGGAGGTGCTGGCCGCGCTGATCGCCAAGCGCAATGGCATCGGCGTCGACCCGGACGCTCTCTTCGATGTCCAGATCAAGCGCATCCATGAATATAAGCGCCAACTTTTGAACATCCTGGAGGCGATCGCCCTCTATTTGGCGATCAAGCAGCGGCCGGACGCCGACTGGCAGCCCCGCGTCAAGATCTTCGGCGGCAAGGCCGCACCCTCCTATGTCCGCGCCAAGCTCGTGATCAAGCTCATCAACGATGTCGCCCGCGTGGTGAACGGCGATCCCGACATCGACGGCAAGCTTCGCATCGCCTTCCTTCCCAACTACAATGTGAGCCTGGCAGAGCGGATCATCCCCGCAGGCGAGCTTTCCGAGCAGATATCGACGGCAGGCCTGGAGGCCTCGGGAACCGGCAACATGAAGTTCGCCTTGAATGGCGCGCTTACGATCGGCACGCTGGATGGCGCCAATGTCGAAATCAAAGATCATGTGGGGGACGATAATATATTCATCTTCGGCCTGACCGCCGAGCAGGTGCTGGAACGGCGAAGCCACGGCCACAATCCACAAAGCACGATCGAGACTACGCCCATCCTGCGCGAGGCGCTGGATGCGATCGGCCAGGGTCGCTTCTCAGTGGACAATCCCAGCCTCTTTCGACCTCTTCTAGAAGACCTCCGCACGACTGACTGGTTTCTCGTCACCGACGATTTCAAGAGCTATTTCGACACTCAACGCCGAGTCGACAAAGTCTATGCTGACCAGTCGATCTGGACGGAAAAGGCCATCATCAATACCGCCAAGATGGGCTTTTTCTCCTCTGACCGCTCCATCCGTGAGTATGCCGATGTCATATGGCAGGCGCCGCTGGCCCACTGACACCCGGCCCGAGCTCGTCTAGGTGCTCGTATGCGATAGGGTGCCAGAAGGCATCATCGCGGGGCCAGCAACTCCCGATGATTGGCCTTGCTGCCTCCTCGCGGGGTCGCTCCCAGGCGGCGCGCAGGTATAAGACATCATCCACAACACCATGACCCCATCCCTTCTCTCGCCGACCCTCTCCGGTCGACGCCACACTCTTTGGCAGGAAGCCTGACACGCCATGCGCATCGTCATGATCGGTGCCGGCTATGTGGGGCTCGTCTCCGCTGCCTGCTTTGCCGAATTCGGCATCGAAGTCGTCTGCGTCGATAAAGATCGCCATCGGATCGAAGCCCTGAGGGCAGGTCGGATGCCGATCTTCGAGCCCGGGCTCGAAGACCTGGTGAAACGGCACGTGGCCAGTGGCAGGCTCGGCTTCACTTTCAATCTCAAATCCGCCTTGCAGGGTGCCATGGCAGCCTTCATCGCCGTGGGTACGCCCTCAAGGCGAGGCGACGGTCATGCGGACCTCTCCCATGTCTTTGCGGCCGCGGGCGAAATCGCGACAGCCCTGAGCCATCCGCTGCTCGTCGTCACCAAGTCGACCGTACCGGTCGGCACGGGGCGTCGGCTTGCCGCCTTCTTTGCCGAAACGAGGCCGGATCTGAAAATCGAGGTCGCGGCCAATCCCGAGTTCCTGCGGGAGGGGGCCGCGATCGAGGACTTCATGCGGCCGGACCGCATCGTCTGTGGGATCGACGGCTCGGGAGCGCAGGCTCTCCTGGAAGCGCTCTATCGTCCGCTGGCCCAGGCCGGAACACCCCTTCTCTTCACGGGCCGCGAGACGGCCGAACTCATCAAATATGCGGCCAACAGCTATCTTGCGACCAAGATCACGTTCATCAACGAGATGGCCGATCTCTGCGAGGCCACGGGTGCCGACATCGAGGTGGTTGCCAAGGGCATGGGCCTGGATGGGCGGATCGGCGGGCGTTTCCTGAAGCCCGGCCCCGGATATGGCGGCTCATGCTTTCCCAAGGACGTCCAAGCCCTCCTCCACACGGCCAGGGAACAGAGTGTGCCGCTGCGTATTGTCGAGGCGGTTGAGGCCGCCAATGCAGCGCGCAAGCTGAAAATGGTATCGCGCATCGTCGCGGCCTGCGACGGCAAGGTGCGCGGCAAGCGGATCGGCGTCCTTGGCGTTACCTTCAAATCGGGCACGGATGACGTCCGTGACAGCCCAAGCCTCGTCGTTTTGCCGGCCTTGCAAGAGCTGGGCGCCAAGCTCTGCGTCTTTGATCCCGCCGGCATGGAAGAAGCGCGAAAACGGCTTCCTGGTCTGACCTGGGCGCAAAACGCCTATGAAACCGCCCAGGATGCGACAGCCCTCGTGATCCTGACCGAATGGGAAGCCTTCGGCAGCCTCGATCTCGACCAGCTCAAAACCCTCATGCACACACCCGTCATCATCGATTTGCGCAATGTGCTTTCTCCTGCGGCGGCCCGGGCAAGGGGATTTGCCTATCATTCGATCGGACGGCCCAAAGCGCGCATATAGTCGCAGTCTTTTCCGGCGATCCTCTTGTCTTGGGGTTCCTCCAGATGGTCAAAGACCTTCCTCAGCCCAAGCAGGAGATGCCTCATGCCAACGCCTACCGAGCTTCCCGCCTGGAAAAAGCTCAAGGCTCATGCCGCGCAAGTCAGAAACCTCGATCTCAGACAGGCCTTCGCCAGCGATCCTGCGCGTGTCGAAACGTTCAGCCTCACCTTCGAGGATCTCTTTCTTGACTACTCCAAGAACCTCGTCACCGAGGAGAGCATGCGCCTGCTCTTCGAGCTGGCGCGTGAGGCCAAGGTCGAGGAACAGCGTGCCCGCATGTTCGCGGGCGAAGCGGTCAATTTCACCGAGGGTCGCGCCGTCCTGCATGTGGCCCTGCGCAACAGGAAGGCACGCGCCTTCAAGGTCGACGGCCAGGACGTCATGCCGGAAGTGCGCGATGTCCTTAGCCGGATCGAGACCTTCACCGACGAAGTACGCTCCGGCCGGTGGCTGGGCCATACCGGCAAGAAAATCACCGACGTCGTCAATATCGGGATTGGCGGCTCCGACCTTGGGCCGCTCATGGCCTGCCATGCGCTGGCCCCCTACGCCTCCAAGGACCTGAACGCCTGGTTCGTCTCCAATGTCGATCCGGCGCACATCGCCGACACGCTGGCAAAGCTGGACCCGGAGCGCACGCTTTTCATCGTCGCCTCCAAGACCTTCACTACGCAGGAGACGATGACCAATGCCGGCAGCGCCCGCGACTGGCTGCTGGCAAGTCTCAAAGACGATGCCGCCGTCGCCAAGCATTTCGTCGCTGTCTCGACCAACGCCAAGGCGGTCAGCGCCTTCGGTATCGATACCAAGAACATGTTCGGCTTTTGGGACTGGGTTGGCGGACGCTATTCGCTCTGGTCGGCGATCGGGCTCGTCATCGCCCTTTATGTCGGCTTTGAGCGCTTCGCCGAACTGCTGGCGGGTGCCCAAGCCATGGATGAGCATTTCGAGACAGCACCGCTCGAGACCAACCTGCCGGTCGTGCTCGGCCTTTTGGGCATCCTCTATAATGACTTCATGGATGCACAGTCTGTCGCCCTCTTGCCCTATGACCAGCATTTGGACCGCTTCGCCGCGCATTTTCAGCAGGTCGACATGGAGAGCAACGGCAAACGCGCCGATCGGGATGGCCATCTGATCAAGGACTATCAAACGGGTCCCATCGTCTGGGGCGAGGCTGGCACCAACGGCCAGCACGCCTTCTACCAGCTCCTGCATCAGGGCACGAAGCTCGTTCCTTGCGATTTCCTGGTAGCGGCGCGAAGCCTCACTCCTTTGGGCGACCACCATCAAAAGCTCCTGGCCAACTGCTTTGCGCAGACCGAAGCCCTGGCCTTCGGCAAGACCGAATCCGAGGCTCGAGCGGAGCTGGAACAGCAAGGGGTCGAGGGCGAGACTCTGGCAAAGCTGCTGCCATCCAAGATCTTTCCAGGCAATCGTCCTTCGACCACACTCCTCTACAAGGAGTTGACACCACATCGCCTGGGCTCGCTCATCGCCCTCTACGAGCACAAGGTCTTCGTCCAGGGCGCCATCTGGAACATCAACAGCTTCGATCAGTGGGGCGTGGAACTAGGCAAGGCCCTGGCAGGCAAAATCCTGCCGGAACTCGATCCAAAGGCGCCCCTGCCCACCGGACACGATGCCTCCACCAATGGGCTGATCGCGCGGGCGCGCCACTTCATGGCATGAGTTCTGCATAAAAAATCGCAGGCAACGGAACGTCACGCTTTCGCGACCATCCGTCACAACGCGAAAATGTTGTATTTTAGCAACTATGAAAACGGAAAAACGCAAGAAAGGGTTTTTGGGGGCTCCATAGGATGAGTTCTTCGGCTTTTTAACCGATAGGAGCATTCGGGCATCACCTGAAGGGAGACCGCCAGGGTTTTGAGATCGTGGAATATCGCGATCCATGTCGACAACAGGCAAGATCGAGGGATCATCGAGTGTTCATCAATGATTTCTGTACATTGTCATGTAATAATCGGGATCTTGTGCAGGATGGATTTATATCGGCCGCTTGAGGCCAGTAAATCTTTCGTGACAGCTTGGATTCCGGAGCATGCTGATTGATCTTGTCGGCTGTCATCACTTTTTGTAACAAAATATTGCTTAAGACTGCGGAAGCGGTTAGATGGCGGGCAAGTCTTGCCCAAAATGAAACCTGTATACATGCCGCGGCGCAGTCCGTCGGTGCAGCCTGGAGGAGATAGAATGACCGACGAAGCGGATCGTTCGCCAAAGTCGCGCCGCTGGCTTCTTGGCGGCCTCGTCCTTCCTACCCTGGCGATGGGTGCTGTGAGCTTGTCGCCTCTCTCTGCCCTGGCGGCAGTCAAGAAGAAGCATCTGGCAACCAAGATCGTCTCCCAGCATTCCAGCCGAAAGCTGGCGCACACAACGACGCGGACCGCTGCCGGTACGGCTAGGCACACCCGCACGCTGGCAGGCTTGCCTTCGGGCGTCACACATCAGACCCATGGCCAGCCTGGCCTCGTGGTCCCCTATGGGGCGAATAACGGTGCGCCCTTGAACGCGCCGGTGCGTCAGCTTGCTCTCTATAATCGTCGCAACGGCGAATCCATCCGGCCCATATATTATCAAAACGGCCAGTATCGTCCGGACGCCATGGAAGCGATCAAGCGCTTCATGCGCGACTGGCGCAGCGATAGTACGATCGACATCGATCCGGGCCTCGCCGATATCCTCTGGTCGCTGCAGCGGCGCCTCGTTCCCGAAGGCTGCATCGACATGGTCTGCGGCTATCGCTCACCCGCAACCAACGCCATGCTGAGGCGTACCAATCGCGGTGTCGCCCTCAACAGCTTCCACATGTATGGGCGAGCGATGGACGTGCGCATCGCCAATGTGTCGCTCCAGGCCCTGCACACGACGGCGCTCAAGCTCGGCTCCGGCGGTGTGGGCTACTATCCAAGCTCGAATTTCGTCCACGTCGATAATGGGCCGATCCGCCAATGGGGCCAGAACGGCCACAGTTACGGCGCCTGATCCAGCTACCCTCTTTGAGGGCTCCCTCCCCCCGAGAGAGACGAGCCGAAAGCGGCCCTTCTTCCTCGGGGGAGCCGGTTCCTAGTTCCGGCGGCCCTGACCGAAGAGGATACTCTTGGCCTCATCATCCATGGAAGTGGGCCTGGTCTTGACGGCATCGGCCTTGGCATAGGCCCTGGCGACGGCCGGACGCGCGCGCACGGCTTCGAACCACCGCGCCACATGAGGGTACTCCGCGAAATCGATCCCCTGGTTCGCGTGCGGCACGGCCCAGGGATAGATTGCCATGTCGGCGATGGAATAATCGCCGGTCACGAATTCGCTCTTGCTCAACTGCTCGTCCAGAACGCCATAGAGGCGCTGGGTCTCCTTGCGATAGCGTTCGATGGCGTAGGGGATCTTCTCGGGCGCGTAGATGCTGAAATGATGGTTTTGTCCCAGCATCGGGCCGAAGCCGCCCATCTGCCAGTAAAGCCACTGCAGCGTCGTGTACCGCGCCGCACCGGACTTGGGCAGGAAAAGCCCCGTCTTGTCGGCCAGATACTCCAAGATGGCGCCTGATTCGAACAGTGACAGCGCCCGGCCACCGCCTGGAGGCTGCAGGTCGATGATCGCAGGAATGCGATTATTAGGAGCGATCTTTAAGAATTCCGGCTGGAATTGCTCGCCTCGACCAATATCGATCGGCTTTATCTCGTAGTCGAGGCCGGCCTCCTCAAGAAAGATCGTGATCTTATGGCCGTTAGGCGTCGTCCAATAGTAAAGCTCGATCATCGATCATCCTTATCAAAAGCCAAGAGTGAAGAAAGGGCGGTGGACCGCCGGCACGAAACCGGGCTGGCACGAAAGCCGATTGCATGAAGCTATGTGAGGTGGATGGAACTAAACATCCAGAGCTCTCCCAAGCGGCAGTTCGCTTGCCGCCTCTTCTCGTGCCGCGGCTACGGTCTCCGCGGCGATCGCGCGGTCCTCGAGCCGTGGCGGATCGGGTGTCTGATGCGTTTTGGCGCGGGGTGCATGATCGAGTTCGACCATGATGGGAAAATGATCCGAACCAAAGGCTGGCAGCCGCCGAAGTCGTCGCAGGACGAAGTCCGGACTGTGGAAGACATGATCGAGCGGCCAACGCAAGGGCCAGATCCCGGCGTGGAAGCTATTATAGAAGCCGCGACCCACACGAGGATCGACGAGTTGGCTCAGGCGCAGGAAGGCGCGGGTCGTCCTGGACCAGGCAACGTCGTTGAGATCGCCCATGACGATGACCGGTCGTTCGTCGCCATGGCGGCGACGCGCTTCGATCGCGCGTGCAACCAGGATGAGTTCCGCATCGCGCGATAGCGAAGTTGGCGCCTCGGTCGGACTGGGCGGCTCCGGATGAACGCCCCACAAATCGACGATCGCACCCGAGTCCAGTCGCACCCCTACCCGCATGGAGGGAATTCCGTCTTTCAAAAGGAAGGACAATGACTGGTCAACGAAGGGAAGCCGGGAGCGGAGAACCATGCCATAAGTATTGCCAAGGGGACAGCTTAGGACGTGCGGATGGGTGCAGCTCAGCATCTCCGCCAGTTGCTGGGCCCACCACGTATCGGTCTCGACGGCCAGGACGATATCGGGCGCCATGCGCTCGAGGCTCCTTTTGAGCCGCCCGACCTCGCGATTATCCATGAGGACATTGACCGCCACGAGCGAGAGGGACCGCTCGGATCTGGGTCGGCGGCTGCGCAGTACCTGGCGCCGCCAAAAGGGGGTAAAGGGTGCTATCGCTGCCGCCTGCGCAAACAAGGCCAAAGCCAGGCCGGCACCCAGGAGGAGGTCTTTCCAACCATAGAGAGTTCCGCTCGCTGCCCTGAGGACAACGGCGATCACCATCAGTCCGACGAGTTGTAGACGCGGAAACTCCCAGATCCGCACCCACCAGGCCGCATGCCGCCAGAAGGGCAGGAACGTAAGGGCGATGCCGCCGACCGCCAATGTACAGGCCAGCGAATACAAGAAGCAGCTCATCATCGGTAAAGTCGGTGGGGCTTTCGCGCCGGCCCGCACGGCATTGGCTGTGGGTGCCGGCGGGATGGTTTCTTCACGCCAAGGACTCCTGGAATGCCGTCGCTGCCAGGCTCGCGAGGTCCCGGCTGGCGGTGGCGGGATCGAGTGCCCTGACCTGGCCCGCCGTCATCCAGGCGAGCTCGGCAAGCTCGTCGTCGGCAAGCCGACCCTCCCCTGCCTGCCAGGCGCAAAGAACGGGGCAGAGAACGACATGCAGGCCTTCCTTCGGCCTGATGATCTCCAGAGGCGGCAGGAGCCGCAAGGCCCGGGCCGAGACAGCCGTCTCCTCGTCCAGTTCACGCAAGGCAGCCTCGACCAGGGTCTCGCCCCATTCGAGCCTGCCGCCGGGAAAGCCCCAAAGACCAAGATCAGGAGCCTTGCGACGGCGGCCGAGCAGCAGGTGATCTTCTCGCCTGACCATGGCTAGGACCGCAGTCAGGGGGTGTTCTCCTTGGCTCATGCAGACCATCCACCCCTTGCGACAAAGGCGCTAACTCCGCACAATCGCTGCATTCGGTACATCGTCCACATCTTCATCGTCGCCACGGGGGCTTCGTTGCGAAAGTCCCGTCATCACCAGGACGATCTGTGAAAAGGATCTCCGTTTGACCGGCAAGCAAGTCGACCTCTTTCTCGACAGCATCGTCAATGCCCCGCTCAAAGACGATCGGGCCTTGATGGAGTTCCCCTTCTTTTCACTGCAGAAGACACCTCGCCTCAAGCCCCTCGTCTATGACGATGGCAAGGTCAAGATCGAGGTTCGGCCAGGCGAGCGCGGCATCGCCACGATCTGGGACAAGGACGTCCTTATCTACGTGGCCTCGATCATCAATGATCGACTAGAACGCAATCTGCCGGTCGACCGCACGATCCGTTTCTCGGCGCATAATTTTTTGCAGGTCACGGGCCGGGGCTCGGGCAAGCGGGCCTACGAGCTTCTCCTCGATGCTTTTTTCCGACTGCGTTCGACCACCATTGTCACGACTATCGAATCGGCCGAGTTGAAGGAGCGACGGGGTTTTGGCTGGATCGAGACCTTTCGGATCATCGAGCGCAAGACGAAGACCGGCAAGAAGGTCATGGCAGCCTGCGAAATCACGCTTAACGACTGGATGTTTCGCGCAATTGCCCAGGACCGGCGCGTCTTGACGATCCATCCTGGCTATTTCGATCTGTCGATGGGCCTCAAGCGACGCCTCTACGAGCTGGCCCGCAAGCATTGCGGCTATCAGGAGCGATGGGTCATCAGTCTGCCCCGGCTGATCGACAAATGCGGCTCGGTCCTCGAGCCCCGCTTCTTCAAGCCCCAACTGCGCAAGGTTATCGAGGATGACGACCTGCCCGACTACCATATTTCCATGAACTTCGATCCGCGTGAGCGGGAAGCTGTCGCCCAGGATGGCCTGGATGCGCGGCGCTGGGCGACGAACGAGCGCATCCTCGTCAATTTCCAGCCGCGCGCCTCGGTTCTGGCCCAGGCATCTGCCTCCTTATAACGACTTCTATTCGGTACATCGTTCACATAGTCGTCTTGGGATCGACGTGGCAGCGCCGTTTCGTTCGGTACATCATTCACACTACGCAAGTGTCGCGATTTCTCGGTACATCGTTCACAGGCGTCCAAGTCCATTCGGTATATCATTCACAAAAAAGTAACTACCACCCGGAGCAAGTTCTAAGTTCGGTACATCATTCACCATCCACAAGCTGGGGATAAGCTTTCGGACTCGGTACTTCATTCACAAAAGCTCGGTACTTCATTCACATTTGACTCGGTACATCATTCACGAAAACTCGGTACATCATTCACAAATATAGCACCTATCCTATTGTATATGCAGGATAATCCCGACCTTTAACGTACTAACCACAAATATAACGTCATAACGGTCCGGCGCTACGCTTCCGCATCCTCCAGCAAACGGCAGATCGCGGCGATATCAGCCCTATACTCTTTCTTGACCCTCACCCGATGCAGGGTAATCCCTGCACTGGCAAAGGCACGATTGAGAAGATCATCACGGCGACGACGTTCAGGACGTTCGTGCGAATTATCGTCCAGCTCGATAGCCAGAAGGACATTCCAGCTTTCGTCGACGATGACGAAGTCCACATGCTTGGCGACGATGCGAGCAAAAGCTCGCTGCTGGCCGGCCGAGCCTTCTTTCAGGACGGGCTGGATAAGATCGGCGACGCGAATCTTGGCAAGAAGGCGGGCATGCGATGGCAGGTTTTGCAAAAGCTTCGTCGCGAATCGCTTCTCACCGGCACTAAGCAGGGGTGTCGGCTGATAACGATAAGGTTTCGTCAGCGCCAGGATGGCCCAACTCAGGGCCACGAGGAGGAAGGCCAGCAAAGCCAGGAGAGGGACGAATTCCCCGGCCTTCAGCCAGGTCGGCATGAAACGCCCATTCGAGCTTCAGACGCCAAGAGCGTTTCGCATCAAAAGTCTTGTCGTAGCGTCGATCAACGGCTTTTGGCCTCCCCAGTGCACGAAGCCCGGCACCGCTTGGTGGATCAGCATGCCAAGGCCGTCGACGGTCCGCAGATTGCGCGCTCTGGCCCTGGCCAGGAGATCGGTCTCCAGCGGTCGGTAGACGAGGTCGGCAACCACGGCGTGTGGCGGCAGGGCGGCCACATCGAGTGCTAGTGGTTCGTGCCCCTCCATGCCCAGGCTCGTGCATTGCACCAGCAGGTCGCCATCGGCCAGGGCCTCGTCGCGCGTCTTCCAGGGTGCGATCTCGAGGTTGAGCGTTCCCAGTCGCCGGAGCTCCGACTCCAGCAGCCTGGCTCGTTCCAGGGTCCGGTTGATCAAGCGAAAATTGCGCAAGCCGCGATCATACAAGGCCGCGGCTACGCCACGCGCCGCGCCGCCCGTGCCAAGAAGAATGACGTTTTGCGTCCGTTCCTGCCATCCTGGCGCCTGATCATCGAGATTGGCGGTAAAACCATGGCCATCGGTATTATCGCCGATCAGCGTGCCGTCAGTGTCGACCAGGACGGTATTGACGGCGCCGATGCGCTCTGCGGTGGGCGTCAGTCGATCGACCAGGGCAAAGGCCCTCTCCTTGTGGGGCAAGGTGACGTTCCAGCCGCGAAAACCGGCTTTAGGCAGGGCCTGGAAAAGGAGATCGAGATCGGCCGGAACCACCGGCAGCGGGATGTAGCTGCCGTCGATCGCATGGCGTTCGAACCAGTGGCCATGCAGCAAAGGCGAGAGCGAATGGGCGATGGGCCATCCCATGACACCGGCCAGTCTGGCCCGTCCACTGATAAGCACGTGCGTCTTCCAAGATTAGCGTGATCGGCCGTTTTATGAGGATGACGATGCCGTGGGCCTAGCCGTGGTGCAACCGGCTGGAGGCGGATAGACGAACGGCTCCAGCCGATCACGATCATAGACGGGTTGGCCGTTCACATAGGTAGCCTTGATCATGCGATCGTCGCCCAGCGTCATCAGCATGAAGAGAAGCTGATCGATGGTATCACAATGATCGCGGCGAAAGTTTGAGAGAGCCGTGGCGCCCGGGTCGAGGATAACGATATCGGCTTCCTGTCCCGCCGCCAGCGTTCCCACATGGTCTTGCAGATAGAGGGCCTCGGCAGCCCCCCGGGTGGCCAGCCAGAAGCCTTGTGAGGCGCTGAGCGCATGGCCAGTCAACTGGGCCACCTTGTAGGCCTCGTTCAGGCTTTGAAGCTGCGAGAGGCTGGTTCCCGCGCCGATATCCGTCCCCAGGCCGACGCGCACCGGCCGTCGTGGATCGATGGCATCGAAGAGTCGGAACAGTCCGCTTCCCAGAAAAAGATTCGAGGTCGGACAGTGGGCCAGGGCGGCCCCGGTGGCGTGGCAGGTGCAAAGCTCCCCTTCCCCGACATGGATGGCGTGCCCGAGAATAGCGCGAGGCCCGACAAGGCCGGCGCGCTGGTAGACGTCCAGATAGGATTTCGCTTCCGGAAAGAGTTCCTTGACCCAAGCAACTTCCGCTTCGTTCTCGGCCAGGTGGGTCTGCATGAAGAGGCCTTGCCGCAACTGCAAGAGGCTGGCCGCGACATCGAGCTGTGCCGGTGAGCAGGAGGGCGCAAAACGGGGCGTGACGGCGTAAAGTTGGCGACCTTGACCATGCCAGCGCTCGATCAGCGCCTTGCTCTGGGCATAGCCGGTCTCGACCGTGTCCAGGAGTTCTGGCGGCGCGTGACGGTCCATGAGCACCTTGCCTGCGACCATGCGGGTATTAAAGCGGGCCGATTCGGCAAAAAAGGCCTCCACCGATTGTGGATGGACCGTGCAATAGACTGCAGCCGTGGTGGTGCCGGCGCGCAGGAGTGCGCGCAAGAACAGGCACGCCACCTCTGCTGCATGGGTTGGGCTGGAAAATCGCCGTTCCGTTGGGAATACATAGCGCTCGAGCCAGGCCAGTAATTGCTCGCCATAAGCCCCTATCATCTGGAGCTGCGGGTAATGGACATGGCAATCGATGAAGCCCGCCGAGATCAGGCCATCTGGATAATGCGCGATCTCAAGGTCAGGCGGCAGGCTCGAATGTTGTCCCGCATAGGCGCCAAAGGACAAAATGCGGCCATCTGAGATCAAGATCAGGGCGTCCTCCTCGTAATGGAGGGCGTCCTTTGCCAGAAAGGGATTGTCCTTGAAGGTAAAGGCGGGCCCCCGAATGGCCTTGAGGCTGGCTGGCGTCGGCACGGGCTGGGTCATGCGAGGTCCCCATGCCGCATCGTCTTGCCACTCCAGGGCCATCCTTGCGGGAAAGTCCCGGCCTGCCTCCTGAGGCGTCCTGGTCTAGATATTGTTCGCATCCTTGGCTGGCAGGAAAGATTGCGATGGCGGCAGTAAGCGATGCCTCGATGCGGTTGGTCTATAAGGCGGCGATCGCGCTGCTCAAGATCTGGTGGTTCGTGCGTCGGCCGGCGGGACAGGGTGCTTGTGTCCTGCTCTGGCATCGAGAAAGCCTCCTGGTCGTCAGGCTTTCCTACAGGCGTGGGCTGTCGTTGCCGGGTGGCGGGATGAAACGCGGCGAGACGCCAAAACAAGCTGCCATGCGCGAGCTTGAGGAAGAGATCGGCCTCAGCCTTGATCCCGCTTGCCTGACCCCCCTCCCCTCCGCCCTGCTCATCGAGGATCACCGCCGCATCACCACGCATTTCTTCGTGCACCATCTGGATGATCCGCCCCTTCTGCGTGTCGATAATCGCGAGATCGTCTGGGCGCGTTTCATGACGCTAGCCGAACTCGGCCAGTGGCCCATGATGCCGGTCCTGCACCACTGCGTCACGGATCTTGCGCCTACGCACCTCCCCGTGGCGGAGTCGTCATCACATCAACTGTAAATACGTCGTCACGACAATCCGTGACGACGTAATGCTAATATGTATATAACTACGTGTCTACGAAACGCCGAGAAAACGTCAGTACGTAATCACGTAGCTGCGGCGTCACTAAAATTGGACAACGTCATGTCATATGCACGACGATACGCAAAGATGGCATTACGTACATTCGTGGTGAACAACAGTCGTAACAACGACAGTATGTAATCGCGCAAATGCGTAGTGACGTATAAGCGAATCTAATGGTCTGTCGCAGCTTGCATGCGATGTCTGGAGCATGTCTATTTACGTTACGTAACTACAACATTACGATTGCACGCGGCGCCGTATTGTTGTAACGCCGAATAAATTCAAGGGCGAGGTAGCGATGAGCGTCTTGACGATCGCGAGCAGCAAAGGTGGCCCCGGCAAGACGACCGTGACCATGCTACTGGCTGCCGCCCTGGCCAAGGAAGGACAGAGGCTGAGCGTCATCGACGCCGATCCGACCGAAGCCTTCAGTCGCTGGGCGCGACAGACCTATGAGGGACCGCCCTTCGATTGTTTCTTCGAGGCGGAGGAAAGCCGGCTTGCCCATCGGATCAACGAGAGAGCCGGCCTCGATGAACTGGTGCTGGTCGATACGGCCGGGTTCGGCAACCGGGCGGCGGCGGTGGCGATGACGAGCGCCGATCTCGTGATCATTCCGACCTTGAGCGGCGAGGCCGATGTCACCGAGGCGGAGAAAACCATGCGGCTCGTTCAAGGTCTGGCCGCCGCTGCCAGGCGCGATATTCAGGCGAGGGTGCTCTTAAACAAGATGCGCCGTACGCATCTGGCCCGCCACGCGGCAAGCGAGATCGAGAAGGCCGGCCTGAAACGCCTGAAGACAAGTCTGAGCGATCTCGTCGCCTATGGCGAACTTTCTTATTCCGGAATCTTGCCTAGCAGCCGCCCCGCGGTAACCGAACTCGGCGATCTTCTGGCCGAGTTGCGCAAGGAAGGTTGGCTGGGGCCCCCGCCCGGGAAAAAACACCGCCGCGCGAAGAGAACGATTGCGTCGTAAACACAATATCGTTACGTAACTTAATAATGTACGTAATGATGTCGATACGAAATGCCGTAGCGTCGTATTGAAGGGGATCTGATGAAGAACCTGAAGTCACGCAATCGCCCGACGGCGGAAGAGGCCCTACGGGCCGTCAGCCAGCATGCACCCTCCCTGCCGCCCGTTCAGGTTGACGCGGCCGACCGGCCGACCACCTTGAATCTTCGGGTCAGGACGAGCACGCTCCGGGCCCTCGAAGCCGAGGCACGGCGGCGTGGCCTGACGATGAAGCAACTGGTTGCGCAGGGCTTGCAAGGGCTGGGTGTGGCTGTCGCCGCGGCGGATCTCGAGGATCGTACGCCACGACGGCGTTTCGACTAGATCCGCTACGGCGCCGGCATCCCTCATGATTTTTTAACGACGAAGGTACGTACCGCTCTTTTTACGTAAAAACGACGTTTCGGCGTTACGTATAGAAGAGAGCGGCGGACGACGATGTGGTTTCGTCACGCACCGATCGGTGATGGCGTCGATATCGGCACCTCGTCTGCAGCTTCCGGGCTCGTCAGCCGTTATGAGCCGCCACGGGTCATGAGAGAGCTTGGCTGGCCGAGGGGCGCTGAGGAGAAACCGGGATCATGGCGGTATTCATCGTCAGACATCGAACGCATTATCATTACTCCGAGGCGGTCACCCTGGGGCCGCAGCGGCTTGTCATTCGGCCGCGCGACAGTCACGATCTGCGGCTCCTCGATGCGACGCTGATGGTCTCGCCGCCGGCGAGTCGGACACGTTGGCTGCATGACATCTACGACAACTCGATCGCTATCCTGGAGTTCGAGGGTACGACGCAGGACCTGATCGTCGAGAGTCGCCTGCTGATCGACAATTATGGTTACGACAAGCCGCGACTACCTGTTGAGCCCTTTGCCGAGACATGGCCTTTTGATTATCGCGCCGAGGAAGCGGTGGATCTGGAGCCCTGGACCAGACGACAATTCAAGGATCCTGAAGGCAGGCTGACCTGCTGGGTGCGCCAGCTGGTCAATAACAAGATCGAGTATCCGACCCAGGACCTCCTGGTCGCCATGATGCGGCGGATCAAGGACGAATTGCCCTATAGTGTCAGGTACGAGGAGGGCATTCGCAATCCCCTGGAGACCCTGGAGAAAGGAGGTACGTGCCGCGACTTCGCTGTCTTGATGATCGAGGCCGCCCGCATCCTGGGCTTCGCCGCGAGGTTCGTCAGCGGCTATCTCTATGTGCCACCAGTCCAAATAGCATCAGATCGCAATGGCGAGCAGAGTGACCACGACAAGGATGACGCCGCCGCCGGGGTGCCATTGGCGGCGCCCATCGTCGGTGGTGGCAGCACGCATGCTTGGGTGCAGATCTATCTTCCGGGGGCAGGGTGGGTCGAGTTCGATCCCACCAACGCCCTCTACGGGGGTGCTGACCTGGTACGGATTGCCATCGCCCGCGAGCCGGCTTTGGTTTCACCGGTCAGCGGCAGCTTCAAGGGCCCTCTTGGCATACGGGCGACGCTGAAGGTCGATGTCGACGTGCAACTTCTCAAGGACGAGCCCATTCCCGAACGCCTGTCTTGAGAGGCGGTCACGATTCATTGAAAAGGCATCCTGGCGCAGCCCGTTCTGTTCAGGCTTTCGTTGTGAAACCTGGCAGATAGCCAGAGCTCGATTTCGCGCAGGCTGGCCTGCAAGAGGAACAAGACCGCGCGCCATGTAATCTTCGCGTCAGCTATAGCTTCGCTGAGCGTCATCGCTTTTAAGAGCCTAGCTGGATGGGCAAAGGATGACTCGCCTCACATCTTCCTGCCGGCGCGGAGTCGATCACTCTAGTCGGAACTTCCAGCATGTCGCCCGAGCGACCCGAAGTGAAGGCTCACCTTGCGGTGGATTTCGCCGAGCAACCGTCTCCGGCGGCCTGCAGGACGATGGCAATCTGCTCTGAGTCCTTGCCTCGCCGGTAATCGGCGCCTGGGCGATGAGATCGACCTCGCCCGACGGTCAGAGCTGTATCGTGGCCGTCGGTCAGGGCTGGCAGAACAAGACGTCGGCCACCAAAGCCACGGCCAGCCTTTAGGCCGGTTTGCGCAGTCTGGGCAAAAGAGTGTCGACAAACCGGGCGATGAACGCGTCGCCGGTCAAGCTGGGAAACGTCTGGCCACGATGTCGCCAAGCTGCAGCGAGAATGGCGACCCGGTTCCGCCATAAGGACTCGAGCGCCAATGCCACGACGAGTGGCAAAAGATCCGGGAGGACAGGAAAGGTACTGCGGTCGGGAAGGACTTCCAGAACGTCTAGTCCGGGTGCGCAAAGAGCTGGCCGTCAATGCCAGACCGCTTCCAGCAAGGTGGAGCCGAAGGGTTTGAAGCGTGACGGCATGACGAAGAGATCGATCTCGCCATAAAAGGCATTCCGTGCGGCATTGCGGCGTCCTCCAAGGAATTCGACGCGCGCTGAGAGCCGGTGCGCGACACGCACGACTTCTTGCATATAAGCCTTACTGCCTGGCCCGCCACGCCGAGGCGGAGGGGCAAAGTCGGATGCTGGTCGATGAAGCATTCTAGGTCTTCCAAGGGGAGAGCCAGGGTAGGGGCGGCGGATCGAGCCTCCGTTTAGAGTCCGGGCGAACGGCGGCGGGTTCGTGACCGCTTCCTGCTCGGCCGAATCGCGACCGTGCCTTGACCTTCCTTTTCGTAACCTCGCCCCCGCGGTCGCCATCTTGTCCAGGGTCTGGGTGCCTGCATGGGCGGCCTTGAATCCTTGTGTTTCGCCCGGGGTACCAGCCCGGCTGGGCCGGTCGCCGCTGAACTTTTCCTTGATGTGGCCCGCGCTGCACGATGGCCGGCATGTCTTCGTCTCGACGTCCGCCATCGGCATGTACACCTAGGCGACCAACATCATCCTTGGAGCCGTGGCCGGAATCGGCGCGCTTGGCCTCTTTTCGGGCGCCGGCCGCATTCGGCGCGCCGCACAATGATGCTGCAGCCGATCCGTACCGCCTTCTACCCGAGGGTCGCCTATAATTTTGCGCACGATTGCAAGGAGACGCATCGGCTCCTGCGCTTCGTCCTTCTGCCTCAGGGCACGCTCATCTAGGTGATCATGCTGGTTTTTTTGTCTTCGCCAACCTGATCGTGCGGCTCCTGCTGGGTCCGGATTTCGTTGGGGCGGCCACTATTTTGCGTTTCCTGGCACCCGTTCCTGTCCTGGTCGGGATCAGCGGCATTCTCGGGATCATGACGATGATTCCCTTGGGTTGAACGCAGAGCTTTCCTGCATCCTCCTGTTGGCCGGCATTGTTAACCCAATCTTCATCGCTCCTGCTTCTTATTACCTGGGCACCATCGGAGCTGTCTCGACGGGGCTTTTGACCGAATCGCGGTCACCTTCACGATGATTGGTTTTCTCCTTGTTCGTCGTCAGAAGCCGTTGCCGGGATACGCATGACCAAGCCTTATGACTTCCTCATCGTCGGGGCCGGCTATGCTGGCAGCGTGTGTGCCGAGCGTCTGGCAGCGGCGGGGCGCCGCGTTCTATTGATCGACCGGCGCCCCCATATCGGCGGCAACGCCTATGATTGCCTGAATGCGCAGGGCGTTCTCATCCATCCCTACGGCCCGCACATCTTCCATACCAATGCCAGGCGAGTCTTCGACTATCTGGGCGGCTTCACACGCTGGCGCTTTTACGAACACCGCGTCCTGGCCAAGGTCGGTCGGCAGTTCCTGCCCATTCCCATCAACCGCGTCACGATCAACCGTCTCTATGGTCTGGAGCTCGACGAGGCGGGTGTGGCCGCCCATCTTGAACGCGTGCGCGAGCCCAAGAACGAGATCCGGACCAGTCTGGACGTCGTCCTCAACAGCGTGGGCGGCGATCTCTGCGATAAGTTCTTCAGCGGCTATACCAAAAAGCAATGGGGTCTCGACCTTTCCGAGCTCGCCGCCGGCGTCGCCGCCCGCATCCCGACCCGGACCAACGACGATGATCGCTATTTCACCGACCGTTTCCAGTTCATGCCCGAACAGGGCTATGCCAGGATGTTCGAGACCATGCTGGCGCATCCGAACATCGAGGTTCGGCTTGGCACGGACTTCGCCGAATTGCGGCGGGACATCCCGGCCAGCAAGGTAATCTATACGGGCCCTATCGATTTCTATTTCGACTATCGCTTCGGCAAGCTTCCCTATCGCAGCCTTGAATTCCAGCACGAGCATCGGCCCGAGGACGCCTATCAGCCCGTTGGCACCATCAATTATCCCAACGAGGAGGACTATACCCGGATCACGGAGTTCAAGAAGCTGACCGGCCAGGTATGCGCCGGCACCGCCATCGTGCGGGAATTTCCAAGGGCTGAAGGCGATCCCTATTATCCGGTTCCCCGGCCCGAGAACGAGCTGCTCTTTAAGCGCTACCAAACCCTGGCCGACCAGGAGGAGGAGGTTCATTTCGTCGGGCGGCTGGCTCAATACCGCTACTACAACATGGATCAGGTCGTAGCGGCATCTCTGGCCTTGACCGACAAGATCCTGGGCCGCCAAGTGGCGCAGCGCTAAGAGCAGGAGAGGGGATCATGTCGATGCGTCTTCGACTGGGTGGTCTTGTGACCCTGCTCGTCCTTTTTGCGACGGCGGCGATGGCGGCGCCAGGGCAGCGCTTGCCAGCGCAACAGCCTGCGGCGGCCCCCGACATCAAGGCTTGGTGGGATCTCAAGCGGAGCCGGGCACCCAAGCCTTTCGATCGCGTCCAGGGACGTTACGCGAGCGAGCAGACTCCGCCCCGCGCCGACATCCCGGTCGTCACGGGCCCACGCACCATCCCGGCCTCTTCGGCACCCCCGCCGCGTCGGCCCGAATACGCTTATCCCAATGCCGATGCGGATCAGCAATGGATCCAGGGTGACTGGCGCTTTGTGGGCGGGAGCTGGATATGGCGGGCCGGGCACTATGCGACGCCGCCGGCTGCGGGGCAGGTCTGGGTGCAGGGCCGCTGGACGCCTTCACCCTGGGGTTATGGCTGGACGGAAGGTCGCTGGGTCGATCCGCAGTCGCTGGCGGCTAGCAGCCCCATGGCCCCTTGAACCCGATCGGGACGAAGCTGGCCTGATGCGGCAAGGTGGCCAAGGGCATCCGGCCTGAAGCCGGCAGCCGCCCGAGACCGAGACCGCTCTAGGCACCCATCAGACGGCGTACGTGCTCAAGATCGGCTGGCGTGTCGACGCCCAGCGCCGGCTTGTCGACCAGGGCCGCATCGATCCGAAATCCCGCCTCCAGCAGGCGAAGCTGCTCCAATTTCTCGCAGGCTTCCAGAGGTGAGACCGGCAAGCCTATGAACTTGTCGAGCACATGGCGGCGATAGGCGTAGAGTCCGATGTGATGCACATAGTGCGTGGCTCCCCAAGGGGCCGCGCAGCGTGTGAAGTAAAGAGCGCGCAGGCGCTGGGGGGCCAGCCGTGTCCCGACGATCTTGACGACGCTGGGCGTCGTATATTCGGCATCGACCGCGTTCTCCACCCCGGCCGTGCCCACATCCACCGCAGGGTCTGCCAGGAGGCTGGCCGTGGCATGGACGGTGGCCGGATCGAGCGTCGGCAGATCGCCTTGAACATTGACGACGATCTCGACCTCGCCCTTGGGATCATAGGTCTGGAGCGCTTCGTGAATGCGGTCCGACCCGGAAGGATGATCCGGTTTCGTCAGGACCGCCTCGAAGCCGGCCGCCCGCACGACGGTTGCGATCTCCTCTGCATCGGTGCAGATCGCGACCGGTCCGATGCCGGCCGCGCGGGCCCGCTCCGCCACATGGACGATCATGGGCTTGCCCGCGATGTCGAGGAGCGGCTTGCCGGGCAGGCGGGTGGCATGCAGGCGGGCGGGAATGAGAACGAGCAGCTTCTCGGGCATGACGATTTCTTCGCAGCTGGACCGGGGCAGAGCTATAGACCCGCTCCGGTCCAGCGGGAAATGTCGCAGCCGCAGTTTTATGGGGACTAGCATGTCCGGGAAGAGACGGCCTCTTCAAGGTGCTCGTGCTACAGGCTGCTGGCCGCTGCTTCCCCCCGGGATGGACAAGATGAGAGCCCCGCAGAAAACCCCGCCCTTCCCGGAATTCGTGATCCTGATCGCTGCCATGATGGGGATCACGTCCATGGCCATGGATAATCTCCTGCCGGCGTTCGGGCCGATCCAGGCGAGCTTCAGCGTCTCGAACCCCAACAGGCTGCAGCTCATCGTCTATGCCTACATGCTGGGCTTTGGACTGACACAGCTCATCTATGGTTCGCTCTCGGACGTGATCGGTCGTCGACCAGCCCTGATGATGGGGATGGGGGTCTTTCTCTTCGGCGGCGTCATGGCACTCCTGGCGCCGAACTTCGAGATCTTGATCCTGGCCCGTGTCATCCAGGGCATGGGTGCTGCCGCGGGGCGCGTGCTCTCGATTGCCATCGTGCGCGACCGGTTCGAGGGCAGGGAGATGGCAAAGGTCATGTCCTTGACGATGATGGTCTTCATCATCGTGCCGGTCTTCGCCCCGGCCCTGGGCAGCCTGGTCCTGCTCATGGGCAGTTGGCACTGGATCTTCGTCAGTACGCTCATGGTGGGCGTGGCCTTTGCGTTCTGGTTCTATCTGCGCATGCCCGAGACCCTGCATCCGGAATATCGCGCCTCGAGCCTGTCCCTGACCCGGATCCTGGCGGGTGTCCACCTGACGCTGAGCTCGCGGGTGGCTGTGGGTTATGCGACGGCCATGGCGCTGATGATGGGTGGTCTCATGGCTTATGTGGGATCCTCGCAGCAGATCTTCGAAACCGAGGTCTATGGCCTGGGCGGGCGTTTTCCGCTCGTCTTCGGTTTGATCGCCGTCGCCATGTCGATCGCCGCGCTCCTGAACTCGCGCCTGGTGGGCCGTCTCGGCACGCGGCGGCTCTCGCATGGCGGTCTTTGCGGTTATGTGCTGGTCTCGCTTCTGCAGGTGATCATGGCCCTTGTTTATAAGGGCCATCCGCCGCTTTTGCTCTTCGCCGTCCTGGTGGCCGGCAACCAGTTCCTCTTCAGCATCGTAATGCCGAACTTTAATTCCATGGCGATGCAGCCCCTGGCCGCCGTGGCGGGGACGGCCGCCTCCTTCATGGGGTGCTACACGACCCTGGCCGGCACGCTTTTCGGCTACCTGGTCGGCCGGGCGTTCGACGGCACCGTCCTGCCTCTGGCGTTCGGTCTCCTGGCCATGGGGGGCAGCGGCCTTGCAATCGTGCTCTGGACCGAGAAAGGCCGTCTCTTCCATCCCCAGCACGAGCCTGCCTGAACCCGTCTTCGGGCTGCAAGGATGCTTGTTGCCGATGGTGGGCTATAAAGCGCGCCCAGATCCACACCTAAGAGGAGGCAGATCTGGGCGCTTTGCGGCATCATGCTGCTAGCGTGCCTGTCGAAGCGCCAGGGGCCAGGTATTGGGCGCGCCGAGCGGCGAGGTCGGTCAGTCGGGGGCACGCATCAACCGATGCCGTCTCGCCGACGACCAGATAGCCTTAGTGTTGCACGGCCTGCGGCTTCAGTAGGCGAGGGGGCCTTGGACCCGCACAAACCTCAGGTCGCGCGGGCGAAATGTTGTTGCAATTGTTCGCGCCAGTAGATGAGCTGGGCTGGGATCCTGCCCCATTTGCCGGCGGCGTAGGGCAGGCCGAAGGCCGCAAAGAGGCGCCAGCGATCGTCCTTGTTCACGATGCCCCCCGCGATCAGGTCGCCGGCCAGGGTTGTCAAAACGACGCCAAGGCCGCCAAAGCCGCTCGCATACCAGACGCCTTCGCCCAGGCTGCCAAAGGAGGGCAGCTTGTGGCGCAGATAGGGCATGAGACCGCTCCAGCAGGTCTCGATCGTGACCTCCTTCAGGCTTGGATAGAAGGTGGTGATGTCCTGCTTCAGTTGGCGGGCGATCGCGGGCTTGGAGCGCTCGAGGGCAAAGACGCGGCCGCCCCAGAGGAGCCGGCCATCGTCGAGCCGGCGGTAATAATTGGTGGGGGCGAAGAAATCGGAGATCGCATGCGGCGTGGCGATCGCCTGGTCCAGGAGCCTGCCCAAAGGCGGCGTCGAGGCAACGAAGGTCGCAATCGGGATTGTGGCCCGGCTCAAGGGTGAAAAGAGCCGCTCGACATAGGCACCGCACGCCAGGACGACATGGTCGGCGCTGACCTCGCCACTGCCACCCAGGCGCACGCGCTTACGCGAACCCGTCAGATCCAGCTCGCGCACGGCAGCACCCTCATGCACCCGGCCGCCCAGCGCCTCCACCGCCACCGCCATGCCACGGCAGAAATTCAAGGGATGGATGGCAAAGCTGTGCGGATTGAAGGCGCCGTCGCGGTAGCGCTCTGTCTTGAGCACGGCGCCAACCTGCGCCGCCGACCAATAAACCAGTTCGGCATCGAGCTGGCGGTTCATCGTCTCGACATAGTCGGGCACGGTTCGCTTGGGACTCCGGCGCATGCCGCAGCGGAGCGCGCCTTGTGTCAGCGGCCCGCAGGCGATGGCGTGGCGAGCTACGCGCGCCTTCATCTGTGCCTGCGCCTCACGGGTCAGCGCATAGATCTCGCGCGCCTTTTCTACCCCCAGCTCCTCGATCGCCTCGATCATGCCGCCCGGCAATCCCGGCGAGGCGAATCCGCCATTGCGCCCGGATGCGCCCCAGCCGATCCGGTTTGCCTCGAGGAGCACGACCTTCCGTCCCGCCTCGGCCAGGGCCAGGGCCGTGGCCGTGCCGGCGAGCCCGCCGCCAATGACGCAGACCTCGGTCTGGAGCCGCTCATCCAAGGCGGGAAAGCGGCGTGGATGGGTAATCGTGCGGCTGTAATAGGTATCGGGGTAGTCGTTGCCGGCCGTTTCGGCGCGGGCGACGGTGACATCATGGGCGGCCAACATCGTCAACTCTCGGCCTCGAGAATGAGCATGTTTGCCGTGTGCATGGGTATCTCCAGTCCTAGATTGACGCACTGCGTCGTTCCCTCATGAGCTCTACGGAACAGGCCGCGACGCTGCAGTTCGGGGACCACCTCCCTGACGAATTCGTCGACGGCGCCGCTCGTGTGGGATGGCAGGACATTGTCCTGAGTCGCGCAGCGCGTCCGGCCGCGAGCCCGGCAGGTGCCAGGAGGCGATGTGATAGCCATGCCGCCAGATCGACAGGCCGAGCTTCATCTGCCGCTTGCCAGTGATCATCCCTGTCATTCTCGACGTTCGTGGCCTTCGTTCCTCATCGTCGCTGGTGGGCTGGTCCGTTGTTCTTGGCCTGCAGGCGCGCCGCTCGTTGGCGGGCGCCGAGCGGGGTAGGTCCCACCCTTAAACACGCTGACCTTAAATGCTCTTGGGCCAGAGATCCTCGGCCATGAGATCGGCCTCGGTCAGCTCGATCGCCTTGGCCAGGATGTCCATCATCTGGTCGATCTCGGCGCGCTTGATGATGAGCGGCGGCGAGAGCACGCAATTATTGACGATCGGGCGCACCACCAGGCCCAGTTCCTGGCAGTGACGGTCGACCCTGGCACCGATCGCCTGCTTCATGGCATCGTCGTCGCCGGCACATTCCACGCAACCGACGAGGCCGGCACCGCGAACGTCGGTCACCAGGCGGTAGCGGCGAAGTGCCCGCAAGCCTGCCTGGAAATGCGGTGCCACGGCGCGGACATGCGCCAGGATTTCCTCGCGCTCGAAGATCGCGATATTGGCAAGAGCGGCGGCAGCGGCCACGGGATGGCCGCTATAGGTATAGCCGTTGCTGAAATAGCGGCCCTTGGCATGCTCACCGCTGACGCGGGCAAGGATGCGGTCCGAGATCGCAAAGCCGCCCATTGGCACATAGCCCGAGGTGACGCCTTTGGCAAAGACGATGAGGTCGGGGACGATGCCCATCACGGCCTCGCTGGCAAACCAGTGGCCGAGGCGGCCAAAGCCGGTCACGACCTCGTCCGCTATGAAGAGGATGTCGTGCTGCGCGCAGATCGCGCGCATGAGCGCGAAATAATTGGCGGGTGGCACGATGACGCCGCCAGAGGCCTGGACCGGCTCGGCGATGAAGGCGCCGAGCGTCTCTGCGCCTTCGCGGGCAATCACCCTCTCGAACTCGGCGGCAAGTGCTAGTCCATGCTCCTCCTCGCTCATGCCGGCCGGCCGGTCGCGCGCATCCGGCGAGCTTAGGACGACGATCTTTGGATCAGCCGTGTCGAAGGGCGAGGCTTGCGGTCTTGGCGAGCAGGAGGCTGCCAGCTCGGTGCTGCCATGATAGCTGCGATACCGGACCAGGATCTTCTTCTTGGCCGGCCGCTCCAGCACATTGTTGAAATACTGCACGAAGCGCAGGGCGGAATCGACCGCCGTGGAGCCGCCGGTCGTGAAGAAAATATGATCAAGATCGCCAGGCGTCAGGGTCGCGATCCGCCGGGCGAGCTCGGCGGCCGGCCCGTTGATCGAGTGCCAGGGTGAATTATAGGGCAGCGCCATGACCTGGGAGGCGATCGCGTCCGCCATCTCCTGCCGGCCATAGCCGATCTGGCTGCACCACATGCCACCCGGCCCGTCGATGAGGGCGCGTCCGTCAGCGTCGAAAAGATGGATGCCTTCGGCGTGCCGGAGCAAGGGACGCGCCGCGCTGCCCAGTTTGGCCATATCCTCGGCCGGGCTGAGGAGGTGGCGTCTGGCCGCTTCGCTGCTCGTCGTCTGTGGCTCCGTCACGCTCATGCTGCTGCTCCTGGGGTCAGCCGGTCACGGTCGCCGGCGAAAATCGCGGGGAAGAATTGAGCCAGGAGCGTGAAGCAGGCGAGCATGCCGCGCTCGCGATCGGACGCGCCGATTTTACCAGTGACGAGAGCATGGATACACCAGCCGTCGATCAGCGCATTCAGGCTCTCGGCGATGACGGCGGGATCGGCTTTGGCTTCCTGCGCGCGGACGAGGACGGTCAGCAGGTTCGTCACCGCCTGCCGATAGCGCTGTTTCAAGGCGGCGCAGCGATCACGATAGGCGCCTACCCGCGGCGTCTCCGCCCAGAATGCGACCCAGATGGCGATCCGGTTGCGGCTCGCGACGCGCGGATGGAAATCCGCCCGGATCATCGCCCGTATTTCGGCCGCGGCCGTGGCCGGCTCGGTGACCTCCGGTCGCTCCAGCCATAGGTCTTCATAGTCGGCCAGGGTCGCATCGAGTGCCGCCAGGAGCAACTGCTCCTTGGTGCAAAAATGAAAATTGATGATGCCCTGGCTGCAGCCGGCTTCGGCAGCGACGTCGGCCAGGGTCAGCCCGGAGATCCCCTTGCGGGCGATCACCGTCAGGCTCGCATCCAAAAGCTCCTGGCGCCGAACCGAACTGCGCACCGCCCTTGGCACGGCAGCGGCTCGCGATAGCCGTTCGGACTTGACCATCATTCGGCCCCATGACGTCGACGATGACAAAACCTAGATCGTCGCTTTGATCACCGCAAGCGCAAAACCACAATTTGTTGATTAATTATATAGTCAACAATTGATATAAATATCGTTTTTTTATAAATAGATAGAGTGGATTTTCTATCTCTAGAGAAAAATTCGTTGACTGCTGACGTCAGCTGCTACGGGGTTCCCGTTTTAAGCCCGATGCCAATCCCGGCCCGTGGCGCAGATGGCCCATCGGATCATGGCTCTGCGGCATGGCCGGCTCGTCGAGGATGCGCCGACGCGCACCATACCGGCCGCGCCGCCCGTCTTGGAGGCCAAGGCCATCAGTGCCTTCTTCAGCCAGCATCGTGTCCTGGATCGCGTTTCGTTAAGCATGCCGCGCGGTCGTAGCGTCGCGGTGGTGGGTGAGAGCGGTTCGGGCAAGTCGACCCTGGCGCGTGTCATCGCGGGTCTGAAGCCGTTCTCGGCCGGCGTGCTGATTTTTGACGGTTGCCTTTGCCTGCTGCCTGAAGGAGCGCGACCGCAGACGGCATGCAGCGCATGCAGATGCTCTATCAAACCTTCGATACCGCGCTCAATCCCAGGCAAAAGGTGCAAAAGCTCCTGCGCCGGCCGCTGGCCGTCTACCAGGGCCTGCGGGGCGCCGGCTAGAGCAAGCGCTTCAATCCTTGATGGCGCGGGTCGGGCTGCGCCGACATTGGTACAATATCGGCCGGCCGAAATTTCAGGTGGGCAAAAGCAACGCGTGGCGATCGCAGGCACGCTAGCCGCACGCCCGGAGGTGCTGACCTTCGACGAGGTTGTCTCGGCTTTGGATCAGCTGATCCAGGAAAGCATCCCCCAAGATGCTAAGCTATCTGCAAGCCGAGATGCACGCGGCCTTTCCCTTCATCGCGCATGACTTGGTGAACGTACGGCCGATCGTCGACGCTCGGCGAATCCACGTGAGAAGTTCATGCGCAGGATTGAACTGCTGACAGCCGCTCAAGGGGACTGCTGAAACCGTGATCGCCGTCGGCTCGCGGAGCGTCGCCTGGTCGCTGTCGCCGTCGTTCAAAGGGCCAGATAGGCATCTTTCAGTGCCGGATCGGCGGTCAGTTCCGCCATCGTTCCGGCAAAGCGGATATGGCCCTTCTCGATGATATAGGCTCGATCGGCGATCAGTCGCGCGAAATGGAGGTTCTGTTCAGAGACCAGGATGCCAAGCCCCTGCGTCTTCATCAGCAAGATGGCGGAGGCCATCTGCTCCACGATCCGTGGCGCCAGGCCCTCGGAGGGCTCATCGAGGAGGACCAGCGCAGGATTTCCCATGAGCGTGCGCGCGATCGTCAACATCTGCTGCTCGCCACCGCTCATGCGACCGCTAGGCCGCCGCCGCATCTCACGTAGGTTGGGAAAGATCGTGTAGAGTTGCTCGGGGGTCCAGCGAGGCGCGTCCGGTCTGGGCGGTCTCTGTCCGACGATCAAGTTTTCCTCGACCGTCAGTTCGGTGAAGACGCGTCGATCCTCGGGCACATAGCCGATGCCTCGGCGTGCGATCTCGTAGGGCTCGAGCGCCTGGATGGGCCGGTCATCCAGTTGGACCTCGCCGCTCGTGCGGGCCAGCAGGCCCATGACGCTACGAAAGAGCGTGGACTTGCCAGCGCCGTTGCGCCCGAGCAGAGCGACAACCTCTCCGCTCGCCAGCGCCACATCCACATTGAAAAGGATGTGCGCCGGCCCGTACCAAGCGTTGAGACCGCGCGTCGAGAGCTTCATGGGCCGGGCTCTCCATAGAGCAGGCCTTCGCCCAGATAGACGGCCTTGACGGTCGCATCCTCGCGAATCAGGGCGGGCGTTCCCGTGGCGATCAACTGGCCGCGATCCAGGACCATGACCCGGGTCGCATGCTCGAAGACTGCATCCATGTCGTGTTCGGTGAAGAGCACGCCTATCCCCTTTTCCTTGGCGAGCTTGGCCATCAGCCGCATCAAGATGATCCGTTCGCCCGGCGCCATGCCGGCCGTGGGCTCGTCCATCAGTAAGAGCCGGGGGCTGGTGGCAAGAGCGATCGCCAGCTCCAGCCGTTTGAGATCACCGTAGGCGAGCTCGCCCGCCGGCCTTGCGGCTGCCTCGGCCATGCCCACAAGCTCGAGCAGGTCTGTTGCCCGGTCCACTGCGAAGGCGGCCAGCCGCCGCCAGGGGCTGAAGGCCCGTCCAGCCTGGGCCAGGAGGGACACCTGGACGTTTTCCCGAACCGTCATCGTGGCGAAAGTGGCGGTGATCTGGAACGTACGGCCCACTCCCAGGCGGGAGACCTCGGGTGGCCCCAGTCCGGTCATGTCGTGACCATCCAGCCGCACCTTGCCGGCACTGGGACGGATCTGGCCGTTCAGCATGTTGAAGCAGGTGCTCTTGCCAGCACCGTTCGGACCAATGAGCGCCACCACCTCGCCAGGCTCCAGCGCGAACGAGACGCCTCGGACCGCGTGGACGCCGCCATACGACTTGGCGAGGTTCTCGACCTCGAGGAGAGCGCTCATGCCCCAGGACCCGTCTTGGGTCGGCGCGTTCGGATAGTAAGCCAGGCCGCCTGCAGCGACCCGGCGATCCCCTTGGGAAAAAGCACGACCAGGAAGACGATAAGCAGCCCCAAGACCAGACGCGAGTAATCGGTCTGGCTGAGTAGCCAGATCGAACCCGCTTTGTAGGCGATGGCGCCGATCACAGCGCCAGAAACGGTGCCAACGCCGCCCAGAAGCACCATGACGAGGCCATCGATGGATTGGCCGATCCCGATTGCGTCGGGAAAGACACTGCCCTTGAAGAAGGCAAAGAGAGCCCCGGCCAGGCCCGCCACGGCCCCGGCGATCGTGAAGGCGAGCCATTGCAGGCGCTTGGGTCGCAGCCCCTGCGCTTCCGCCCGTAGCTCCGAATCCCAGGCCGCCCGCAAGGCATAGCCGAAGGGACTGAAGGTCAGATGGCGAAGGCCGAGGACGACCGCTGCCGTCAACAGGAGCGTCATCCAGTAGAAGGTCGGTGCCCGCGCGGCCCAGCGTGGTGGCCATATTCCGAGCATGCCGTTATCGCCACCGGTCACCGTCACCCATTGAAAGGCGATCGACCAGACGATCTGAGCGAAGGCCAGGGTCAGCATGGCGAAATAGACTCCGCTCAGCCGGACGCAGAACCAACCGAACAAGGCAGCACCCAGGATGGCCAGCGCCGGGCCGGCGAGCAAGGCCAACTCCATGGGTGCCCCCAACCATTTGACGGCGAGGGCGGCACCATAGGCGCCAAGGCCAAAATAGGCGGCATGGCCGAACGAGGCGCGACCGCCGACGCTCATGAGAAACTGCAGACTGCCGGCGAACAGGATGGCGATCAGGATCTCGGTCGCCACGCCCAGGCCGTAGCGTCCGAGCCCGAAGGGAAGAAGAGTCGCCAGCGCGAGGACAACGGCGACGCCGAGCGAGCCGACCCAGTGCAAAGGCCGCCAGGGCCGGAGCAGAGCGCCCAAAGGCGCCCGCGCCGCGCCCTCGCGGCGACCCAGAAGACCGTAGGGGCGGACGACGAGAACGATTGCCATGACGAGGAAGACGAGTACCAGCGAGATTGCCGGGTAGATCAGGATGCCGAAAGCGTTCAGTTCCGCCACCAGGACGGCCGCCAAAAAGGCACCTGGCACCGATCCCAGGCCGCCGATCACGACGACGACGAAGACCTCGACGATCACCGAGAGATCCATGCCGTGCGTCACGGCGGTGCGCGGCAATTGCAGCGCACCGCCCAGCGCAGCCAGGAAGACGCCGAGCGCGAAGACGCTGGTGAAGAGCCATTTCTGGTTCACCCCCAGCGCCCCCACCATTTCACGGTCCTGGGTCGCGGCGCGCAACAGGATGCCAAAGCGCGTGCGATGGAGGAGCAGCCAGAGCAGGCAGAGGACCAGGGGGCCGATGACGATGAGGAAAATGTCGTAGGTGGGCAGAAACTGGCCCAGGATCGGCAGGGCCCCCGTCAACCCGGGTGCCCTTGGTCCAACGAGATCATCCGGACCCCAGATGAGGATCACGAGATCCTGGGTCGCCAGCGTGACACCGAAGGTCGCCAGGAGCTGGAACAGTTCCGGCGCGTGATAGATCCGCCGCAGGAGCAGGATCTCCAGGACGCCGCCAATGATGCCGGACAGGAGCGCCGCGGCCAGGATGCCCAGCCAGAAGCCGAGGGGGCCGGTCAGGTGCGTCGTCAGGCTGTAGGCCAGATAGGCGCCCAGCATGTAAAAGGCGCCATGCGCGAAATTGACGACCCGGGTGACACCGAAGATCAAGGAAAGGCCCGACGCCACGAGGAAGAGCGAGGCAGCGCTGGCCAGTCCCGCCAGGAACTGGGCGAGAAGGAGCGACAAAGTCTCAGTCCTTGGGGCGCAGTGACGCCGCCTCGGCTTCGCTCGGCAAAAAGTCGCCTCCCGCCTTGTAGACGGTGTTGACCATGACGCCCTTGCCGTCCTTGACGGCGGTCGTGCCCACAAAGGCGCCGAGCGTCGACTGATGGTCGGCGGCGCGGAAGACGATCGGGCCGAAGGGCGAATCCAATCCTATACCGGAAGCAGCCTCGACTAGGGATTCGGTGTCGGTGTCCTTGGCCTTCGCTATGATTGCCGCTGCCGATTTCATCAGCGTGTAGCCGACGATCGAGCCCAGGCGTGGCGGCTCGTGATAGCGGTCCTCGTAGGCCTTGAGAAACGCCGCATGCTCGGGCGTCGTTATCGTATACCAGGGATAGCCCGTGACGATCCAGCCGACCGGAGCCTCGTCCTTCAAGGGGTCGAGATATTCAGGCTCTCCGGTCAGGAAGCTGACGACGCTGCGATCCTTGAAGAGGCCGCGCGCCTGACCCTCGCGCACGAGCTTGACGAGGTCGGCGCCGAAGGTGACGTTCAAGATCGCATCGGGCTCGGTGGCGGCGATCGCCTGTACAACGGCGCCGGCATCGAGCTTGCCCTGCGGCGGCCACTGCTCGCCGACCCATTCGACGTCGGGCCGCTTGGCCGAGAGCAGCTTCTTGAAGACAGCCACCGCCGATTGGCCAAATTCGTAATTGGGCGCGATGGTGGCCCAGCGCTTGGCCGGTAGCTTCGCCGCTTCTTCGGCCAGCATCGCAGCCTGCATGTAGTTCGAGGGCCGAAGCCGGAACGTGAAATGGTTGCCGTCCTGCCAGACCATGGCATCGGTCAACGGTTCGCCGGCTAGATAGAAGACCTCGCGCTGCTTCGCATAGTCGGCCAACGCGAGGCCAACATTCGAGAAGAAGCCACCCATTAGGAAGGCGACGCCTTCGCCCGCAATCAGATCATTGGCGGCCGTCAGGGCATCGGAGGGCTTGCCAGCATCGTCCTTGGAGATGACCTCCAGCGTGTCGCCATGCACGCCGCCGGCCTTGTTGATCTCGTCCAGCGCCATCTGCCAGCCCTTGCGATAGGGCTCGGTGAAGGCCGGGAGGGTCGAATAGGAGTTGATCTCGCCGATCTTGATCGTGGCCGCCATGGTCTGGCCCGCTGTCAGGGCAGCCAGCAGCAGGCCTGCAGCGATACGGCATGTCGGGATCAGGGGCATGGGTCCTCTCAGGTTCAGGTCATCGTCCAACTCATGCCCGAGCCGGCGGCACGCGTTGCCCTCTTGTGATTTATGCGTACAAATTATTTGTTTGTAGTCAAACGATATAAAGGCGTTTTCGGCGTGTCAAGGCGCTGTTCTTCAGTCTCGCAGCGGTACAAATCAGGCGACGCTGGTCGACGGCCAGGTCGCGCCGCCGCTGCAGTTCGTGCATGAAAACCAGGACTGGGATTCGGATCTGAACCGGCACATCGTCGGCTCGTCCGCCAGGCGAATGGCGGGCTCGCAGGCGAGTGCCACGGCGATCATCGCCCGTTGTAGGATCTCATCCGACCTTTCGTGTGGGTAGGTTGCCGAGCCGGTTCTCCGGCGACGGGATACGGTCCGTCCTCGAACGCCCAAGCGCTAGCTACCGACAGAAAGGTGGCTAGGAAAGCCGTGGCGTCGCTGCACAGCGGGCAGGCGCTGGTAAGGTGACGGCTATTATTAACCTTACGTGCATAAGACATATTATGACATATAACTTATTTGCTGAAATTGTATACCCGGTAATCAGAGCAGCCTGCGGGGTAGATGATGGGAATGACAGCGATGAGTCCAAGGACTCATATCATTTTTGACCTACCTCTTGGCCCGAAATTTACGCTTGCGATAAAGCTCGGGTACCCGATGCGCTCACATTTTCATTCAAACGATACATTAATTGTGAATATTATTATTTCTTCCGTTCTGAATTATTATAATTTATTCGAATGGGTCAAACCTTAATTTTGAGCTGTCAACACGGCCGTTGTTTGCCTTGCCATAAACCTTCTTCTTGTTAGCGACGCGAAAAATAAGAAAATCACTGGAGTGGTGTACAGCGTCAAGACTTGAGAAACGATTAAGCCGCCAACGATCGAAATGCCAATGGGCGAACGAAGCTCTGCGCCAGCACCAGTGCCCAGGGCGAGCGGCAATGCGCCAAGAAGCGCGGCCATGGTTGTCATCATGATCGGTCGAAAGCGCAGGAGGCAGCCCTGCCGGATGGCGTCGAAGGAAGACAATCCCTGCTCGCGCTCCGCCGCCAGCGCGAAATCAATCATCATGATGGCGTTCTTCTTGACGATGCCGATCAGAAGAATGATGCCAATCATTCCCATGATCGAGAGATCCTGTCCCAACAATTGCAGGGCCAGCAACGCGCCGAGACCGGCAGAGGGCAATGTCGAGATGATCGTCAGCGGATGGATGGCGCTTTCGTAGAGGACGCCCAGGACGATGTAGACGGCAACGACCGCCGCCAGAATGAGATATGGTTCAGTGTGGAGCGAGTCCTGGAAGGCCTGTGCCGCTCCCTGGAAGGTGGCCGTCACCGTATCCGGCTTGCCGGCATCGATCGCCGCCTTGTCGACGAGGGCAACGGCATCGCCAAGGGCAATGCCGGGAGCCAAGTTGAACGAGAGCGTGATCGAAGGAAACATGCCTTGGTGATTGATGGTGATAGGGGCCACATCTTCCTCGACCTTCACCAGCATGCTGAGTGGAACGAGACTGTTGGTCGTTGTCGAGCGGACGTAGAGATGTCCGAGCGAAGCCGTCGAGAGCTGGAAGCGTGAATCGACCTCGAGGACGACATGATACTGATTGAGCTGCGTAAACAGCGTGGCGACCTGTCGCTGCCCAAACGCGTCGTAGAGCGTGTCGTCGATCTGCTGAGCTGAAATACCTAAACGCGATGCCGTCTTACGATCAATCTGAAGAGTGACGCTCTTAGCCGATGCCTGTGCGTCTGAACTGACGTCGCGCAATTGCGGTAAGCTTGAGAGTTTTTGCAAAAGGATGTCCGACCATTTGGTCAGCTCGGCGATGTCGGCGTCCTGTAGGGTATATTGATACTGCGCTGCCGATATCCGCCCACCGACCCGCACATCCTGTGGCACCTGCATGTAGAGTGCTATGCCGACGACCTTCGCGACGTTCTTGCGAATCCGTGCCATGACCTGATTAGCCGTCACGTGCCTCTCGGCAAACGGCTTGAGGTTGATCAGCATGCGTCCCTGGCTAACGGTGGGGTTCGGGCCGATCCAGTAATAGACATTCGCGACGTCGGGATCCTTGGCGACGATATCGCCCAAGGATTGGACACGAGCGGACATCGCATCAAAGGAGATGTCGGGGGGCGCCTGCACCGAGCCCAATATCTGACCGGTATCGACTTCGGGGAAAAAGCCCTTGGGCGAGATTACGTAGAGCCAACCCGTCAGTCCCAGCACTCCGACTGCCACCAGCAGCGTCAGCGCGCGCTGGCCGAGCACCCAGTCGAGGCTGACCCGATAGAGAGCCAGTATCGCATCGAAGCCAGCTTCGACCCACTGATAAAGTCGGCCTTGCTGGCGGCCATGCTCGTGGCGTAGCAAAAGGCCACAAAGGGCTGGTGTCACGGTCAACGAGACGATCGCCGAGACAACGATGGCAGCGCTGACAGTTACGGCAAATTCACGAAAGAGCCGCCCGATCATCCCGCCCATCATCAAGATCGGTATGAAGACGGCAATCAGCGAGATGGTCATCGATACGATCGTGAACCCCACCTCGCGCGCACCCTCGATCGCGGCTTCCAACCGTGGACGCCCCTCTTCCATGTTGCGCACGACGTTTTCAATGACGACGATCGCGTCGTCGACGACGAAACCCACCGCGATCGTCAAGCCCATGAGTGAAAGGTTATCGAGGCTGTATCCCAGCAGGTACATGACGCCAAAAGTGCCGACCAGCGAGAGCGGGATCGTTAGGCTCGGGATGACGGTCGCCCAGATGTTCCGCAGGAAGAGAAAGATGACCATGACAACCAGGGCGATCGTGATCAGCATGGTCAGCTTGACGTCGTCGACAGAGGCCTGAATGGTCTGCGTGCGATCGCCAACGACATGGAGCTGGGCCGATGCCGGCAACGAGGCCGTCAACATCGGCAGGCTCGCTTTGATGTTGGCGATCGTGTCGATCACGTTGAAGCCGGTTTGCTTGTGCACGTCGAGGATGATGGCGCGCTTGCCGTCAATCCAGGCTGCCTGACGGATGTCTTCCGGCGCATCCGCAACCGAGCCCAGGTCGCTCAGCTTGATCGGCACGCCATTGCGGTAAGCCACGACCAGGTCATTGTAACCGTCGGCCGACATGATCTGGTCGGTCGCGTTGATCGTCGTCGCCTGATGCGGTCCGTTCAAGCTCCCCTTGGGAGCATCAACCGTCTGCGCGGCGATGATGGAGCGTACATCGTCCATCGTCAGTCCGAAGCCCGCGACCTTGTCGGGATCGAGCTGGATCCGCACGGACGGACGAAGCTGGCCATGATAGTCGACCAGTCCGACCCCCTGCATCTGGGAGATTTGCTGTGCGATGAAGTCCTCAGCATAGCGATCGAGCTCGGTGAGCGGCAGCGTGTCTGACGTGAGGGCTAGAGAGAGGATGGTAGCGTCAGCCGGATTGACCTTGTGATAGGTGGGCGGATTGGGCAGGTTCTTGGGCAAGTTGCCGCTGGCCTGGCTAATCGCCGTCTGCACGTCTTGAGCCGCGGCATCGATATCTTTTGCCAGATCGAATTGCAGCGTTATCTGCGTCGTCCCGAGCGAACTCTGCGACGTCATCTGCGTGACGCCTGGAATGTTGGAGAGTGATCGCTCCAACGGCGTCGCTACCGAGGACGCCATCGTCTCCGCGCTGGCGCCTGGAAGCTTCGCTTGTACCTGGATCGTCGGAAAGTCCACCTGAGGCAAAGGTGCCACCGGCAGCCCCATGTAGGCGATACCTCCAACCAGCACGAGGCCGATGGCCAGAAGAATCGTCCCGACAGGGCGACGGATAAAGAGACCGGATATGCTCATGACTGGGGTGCTGTCCGCGTGGTCCCATCGGCCGTGATGGGTTCCACCTTGACGCCCGGCTTCAGGCGTGGATGTCCGGTGAGGACGACCAATTCCTGCGGGGTCACACCACTTACCTCCGTATAGCCGTCGACGCTGTGAGCCGTCTCGACCTTGCGCGCCTCGATGGTGTTGTCGCTCTTAACGACGTAGACGAAATTCGCCTGCTGGCCGCGCTGAACTGCCTGGGAGGGAACGACGGTCGCCTGTATGTCAGTTTTGACCAGAAGCCTGGCCGTGACGAACTCGCCGGGCCAGAGCGAGCGGTCGGCATTGGCGAACGAGGCTTTGAGGATGATCTGACCGCTGGCTGCTTGCACCTGACTGTCGATGAAGACGAGCTTGCCGTCGGCTAGATGCTGGGTGCCATCACGGGTATCGATCGCGACGGACACATCGCCGGCCTGGAAAGCCTGCATGATTGCCGGCAAGTCGTCCTGCGAGAGCGCGAACTCGACGGATATCGGCGACAATTGCGTGACCTTAACAAGGCCCGTGAGATCGCTCGCGTGGAGGATGGATCCTGCGTCGACCTCACGCATGCCGGTCCGGCCGTCGATCGGCGAGGTAATGTTGGTGTAGCTCAGATTGAGCTTGGCGATGTCGACGGCCGCCTGGTCGGCCTTCACCGTAGCCGTCGTCGAGGCAACCTGCGCCAGCAAGGTGTCGACGTTCTGGGACGCCGCAGCGCCGATTTTCGCCAGCTTCGAGGCGCGGGTTAAGTCGACTTGAGCGTTTGTCGCCTGCGCCTTGTCTCGCGCGAGGTTGGCCTCCGCCTGGGCCAGTTGCGCCTCGTAGGGCCGAGGGTCCACCTCGGCAAGCTGGTCACCTTGGTGAACATCCTGGCCTTCGGTAAAGGTCACCCGGGTCAATTGCCCATCGACGCGGACCTTGACGTCGACGACCTTGAAGGGCTGGACGGAGCCTATCGCCGAAAGCCAGATTGGCAGGTCCTTCTTCGTCACGGCAGCTATTGTAACCGGATAGGATGCTGCCGGCGGCGGTGTGGGCTTGGCCTGACTTCGATCGTGCCAGACTCCATAGGCCGCGGCGGCGCCGATGAGCAGCACCACGATCGAAAGCCGGAGCGCCCGTCGCCGAAATGTAGGAGGCATCGTCTCACTCACTGGATGGGTTCTGACGCGTCAAGGCCAGCGGATCGGCGGGGATCGGCGCGGTCATCGTTTGTTGGAGCGCCGCATTGGTATCGATGCCGCCGCCGAAAGCCTGAAACAGGGCGACCGCGGCTTGAAGTCGAAGGGCGCGAACCTGGAGGAGCGCATCCTCGGCCTGATAGAGCGTGCGCTCGGTCGTAAGGAAAGTCAGAAAATCCGTGGCCCCGAGGCGGTACTGCGCGTCGGCCAGGCTGGAAGCCCGCCTGGCCGAGTCGACGGCAACGCCATCAATACGACCCAGCGCCTCGAGACGGGCCGCCGCCGAAAGAGCATCCTCGACATCTTGATAGGCCAGCTCAATGCTTTGCCGGTAAGTGGCGATAAGCTCCTCCGCGTGCGCCCGGTCGAGATTCAGCTGACCGCGCAGAGCTCCGCCGGCGAAGACGGGTTGCAACAGACTGGTCATGAGATCCGGCAGAGCCAGCGGTCCTAAAATCTTGCCGTGGTTCTGGTTGGTCAGCCCGAACGTCGCGGTGATCGAGATGTCTGGGAGGAGGGCAGCACGCGCGGCGCCGATATCGAAGTTCGCACTTATAAGGCGCGCCTCGGCGGCTCTTATATCGGGCCGCTGGACGATGACGTCGCTGGGCTTCGATGAGGCCACCGTCGGCACCTCGAGGCCATCCAAATTATTGGCGCCGAGTTTGAAACCCGATGGTGACACGCCCACCAGGACCGCCAGGCTGTGCAGGCTCTGCTCAAACTGCTGCTGCAATGTAACGACGGCGGCATCGAAGGTGGCGACGGCGTTACGCTGCTGCTCGACCTCAAGCTGTGAGGCGGCACCCAACGATGACTGTGCCTGGATCAACTTTAGGATCTGCGCGGCATCGTTGGCGATCGTCTGTGCCAGCTTGACCCGCGCCTGCAGCGACAAGGCGTTGATATAGGTGTTGGCGACGGCGCCCGTGAGCGTCAGCGCCGCGGTCTGCGCGTCGAACTGCGTCGCATGCGCCAAAGCCGTAGCGGAATCCGCGGTCGCTCGGTTCTTGCCCCAGAGATCGGCTTCGTAGGTCGGCTCCAGGACGGCGCTATTGTTGAGCTGTACCTG
Source organism: Arboricoccus pini (assembly GCF_900187945.1). GTDB lineage: Bacteria > Pseudomonadota > Alphaproteobacteria > Geminicoccales > Geminicoccaceae > Arboricoccus > Arboricoccus pini. The sequence continues at coordinate 155,536 of NZ_FYEH01000005.1, forward strand.
CAATGAGGTCTTGCGCTCTGAAGTGATGGCAAGGTCGACCGATGGGTAGAGGGCGGCTCCGGCGATCGTCGCCGTCGCCTCGGCTTCGCGCAACCGCGCCACGGCCGCCTGCAGGTCGAAGTTTCCGGTGAGCGCGCCATCCTCCAGGCGCGTCAACTCGGGGCTGTTGAAGGTAGTCCACCACCGATCCGCGACAGCGACCGGACGCGAAGCACCAGCTGTTTGCGGCGTGGCCCAATCCAGGGCTAGGGGCGCGGCCGGTCGCTGATAGGTGGGCACGAGCGAACATCCGGTCATCAGGGCGGCCATTGCCAAGACGCTTACTCGACGAACAATTGGCACTGGAAGCATCCGGCTTATCGAAAATGCCTTTGGAGCCGTTACGATGTCACAGTCCCACTGGCAGAAATTTCGCGCCATCATGAAGATAGGTTTACAGTTCTTCTGGCTCATCATCGGTCAAGATGATGTAGCCCGCGCCAGGTATCGTACGAATGAGCGGTGTCCAATACTTGTCGATCTTCTGCCGCAAACGATGAATGTGCATATCGACGATATTGCCGCGGGGCTCGAAATCGTAGGGCCAGCCTGCTTCCAGCAACATGGCACGCGTCACTATCTGACCGGCATGCCGCAAGAGTTTTTCAAGGAGAAGGAATTCGCGGTGTCGCAGCAAGATCTCGACATCGCCACGCCAGGCACGACGAAGGGACGTGTCGACACGCAGATCGGCTACTTCCAAAATGGAGCGACGACGCGTCTGATCGGCGCGCCTGGCGAGGGCTTCGATCCGGGCCAGGAGTTCACCAAAAGAAAAGGGTTTACCTAAATAATCATCGGCACCGGCAACCAGGCCGGAGACGCGGTCGCGCATGCCGGCAATTGCGCTCAACATCAATACCGGCGTCACGGCGTCCGTCTGGCGAAACGCCTTGATCAGGTCCACTCCGTTCAACGCCGGTACGAGGCGATCGACGATCAAGAGGTCATATATACCCTCCAACGCCATCCCCAGGCCGCTCTCGCCGTCCGCGGTCCGGTCCACGACATGACCGCTTTCGACAAGCCCGCGCTGCAGATGGCGCGCCGTACCATCGTCGTCTTCGACGATCAGGATGCGCATGCCCTAACCTCACCTGAAATAAAGAGGAATTAATGTTGATGAGAAGGACTGGATCGCTTCCATCCTACAAGATCGGCAAAAGATTGCCCGGACAAATCATTCTTTCAAAACAGGGCTGAGCAGCCACCGGGGCTCCTATGGCGCGGATATTAGTTGTTGAAGACGACCCCAAGAACGCTGACCAGATCACGGCCGCTTTGAACGATTACGGCTACGAAACCGATGCGATCACAACGGGTGCCGAGGCCCTGCGCAAGGCCACGAGCGAGACGTATGGTGCCATCGTCCTCGATCGCATGCTACCTGGCAGGTTGGATGGGCTGACCGTTCTGGCAACTCTCCGCGCCGCCGACATCCACACGCCTGTCTTGATTTTGAGCGCGCTCTCGGCGGTCGACGAGCGCATCCGCGGTCTCAAGAGCGGCGGCGACGATTATCTGGTCAAGCCTTTCGAGGCGCTGGAACTCGTGGCACGGCTGAACGCGCTGATGCGGCCGCGTCATCTGCCCGAACAGACCACGACGCTTAGGGTGGGTTCGCTCGAGGTGAATCTCCTCACGCACGGTGTCAGGCGCGACGGCACGCTGATCGAGCTTTTACCCCGCGAGTATCGTATTCTCGAGTATCTGATCCGGCATCGAGGGCAGATCGTGACCCGTGCCATGCTGTTTGAGGAGATTTGGCACTATCATTATGACAAGGCATCCAACGTGCTAGACGTCCATATCAGCCGGTTGCGCCGCAAGGTCGACGCCGAGGGATTGCCCACTATAATCAAGACGGTCAGGGGGATAGGCTACCTACTCGACGACGATGCGTGATCTCGTCCGGCGTACCGGCTTCAGGCTGCTCCTGCTTGCCCTCCTTATCTTCGGCGCGATCGCCTTGGGACTGTCCAGCTTCTTCTATTGGCAGACCCAGGACTATCTCGTTCACCAGATCGACAGCTGGCTATTCCGTGAGGCGAGTCGTCTTGCCCAGATCGAGCCCAACGCACTGGCCGGCCTGCTGCAGAGCTATTCCGCGCGCAATATCGAAACCGATCACATGTTCATGCTCTACGATCCGACGGGGCACCAGGTCGCGGGCTTCAAGGCGACGCTACCGCAGCCTCTGGAGACGCTGGATCAACCCGTCAATATGTCGGCCATGGCGGATGGGAAGCACCTTCGTATCCGCGGCATCGCCCATCGCGCCGCGTCTGGTTATCTCGTGATCGTCGGTCGAAACCTTCACGAACTCAGCGAGTTCGACGAGCGGTTGGCGCGGGCCGTCTATTTCGGCGGCATCGTCACCGCCGTTCTAGGCCTTGCGGGCGCGGCGCTTGTCGGTCTGGACGCCTCGCGGCGCCTCACGGCCGTCAATGTCGCAATTGACAGGATCATCCATGGCGACCTGCAGGCTCGGCTGCCGCTGGCCCGAAATTCCGGGGACATCGGCCGGATCGCTGCCGGTGTGAATGCCATGCTGGACCATATCGAGCGTCTCATGCTGGAGGTCAAAGGCGCCGGCGATAACATCGCCCACGACCTTCGGACTCCGCTCAGCCGCCTTCTCGCCGGACTGGAACGCGTCCGGCGACGGGATCCTGGGCGCGAAGATTATGCGTTTGCCATCGACGAGGCCATCGGCGAAGTGCATAGCATTCTTCGGACGTTCAATGCTCTCTTGCGCATTGCGGAAGTCGAGCACCTTCGCCGTAAGGCGGGCTTTATTACCGTGAATATCGGTCAGATCGCCGAAGACGTCTTCGAGTTCTACGATCCGATGGCCGAAGAAAAAGGCATCGCCTTCACTTACACTCGTCCGAGTGCCGAAGGCCCAATGATCGAAGGCGATGCGAGCCTGCTCTTCGAAGCTATCGGAAATCTCGTCGATAATAGTTTAAAATTCACGCCCAGCGGTGGCGAGGTATGCCTTAAAGTTTTGGCGACGGAGCAAGAGTGCGGCATCGAGGTCATAGACACCGGCCCTGGCATTCCGCCTGAGGAGCGCGTGGCGGTCCTTGCCCGCTTCCATCGGACCGAGCCCAGTCGGACGGTAGAGGGCAACGGACTGGGGCTCAGCCTCGTAGCTGTCGTCGCCAAGCTTCACGGCATGAAGCTGACCATCGGCGATGTTGAGAATGGGTGCTCGATCGCCCTTACATTCCAGTGGCAAAGCACACCGGTCCTTGCCGTTGACGCCAAATGACCAGCCGACCAGAAACCACAGCCGCGCAAATCATGGCGATCTGTTGCTTTGCCGGTGACTACGTAGTCGCTATCTAATCACTAACTATGTTCTTAGTCGTTGCTTAAATAGATGATGCCGGCATTGGCCGTTAAGAGCCAATGATTCGTGTGCAGCCTTGACGTCGAGTATGGCCAGGCCATCAAAGCGCCCCCTCTACACGGGCTTTGGGGACGTTATCACACGGATCCCGTCAAAGCCTTAAGGTTCGCGCATCGCCGACTTTCGCTAGCCTTAATCTTGCGCAACAACTCCTGTCCTCGATCGCGCTGCTCGTCGCTGATCACGGTCCAGTTAATCCGGACGACCTCCCTTATCACGTTGTGATTGGCGTCCTCAAAGATGAATCCTTCACGCAGCGCCCGCGACCCCATCTAGCGATACAGTCCCGATGCTTGCGGCTCCAGCTTAGTGTTCGACGACATTCGCTTTGCGAGCCAAAGGAAAATATCGATGACCTGGATCTCGGCGCCTTCCGGCCGAAAGCCTGCTTCCCATAGCCGCATTGAGGCATATATTCTTATAAAACAGATACCAAAGCCACCCGAAGCGGCTTTGGTCCCGGGCGCCGACTCATGTTGACAGAACAGGCCGAGTCCGTCACTAAATGTTGCCGAAGCGATCGGTAGAGACACCATATATAGTCTCTTCAGCGGCTCTCTCTGAGCACAGGGCGGAGCCGGTGACGATGCGTTGAATGACACCGATGGACGGCGTGGCGATGGGCTGGGCGAAGCATGCCAGCGATTTTTCGGCCACACGGATATCAACCTGGAGTTGAAAACATGTCGCTGGATCTTGCGCTGAAGACGCGGCCCGATGGCCGGGGCGACGATGGGATCGATGGCGCGGCCCGCTTTAATGTGATCCGTCGCGATGGCAGCGTTACCGCGTTTGATGCCGGCAAGATCCAGGCGGCGTTGAAGAAGGCCTTCCTGGCCGTCGAGGGTAGTGGGGCTGCCGGCTCCTCGCGGGTTCAGGACGTGACCACGGAACTGACCCTGCAGGTGGCGGAAGCGCTGCGTCGCCGCGTCGATCTCGGTCGCACCTGCCATATCGAGGAAATTCAGGACCAGGTCGAGCTGGCCTTGATGCGCGAGGGCCATCACAAAGTGGCGCGCGCCTATGTGCTCTACCGCGAGAAACGGGCGGCGGCACGTGCGGCCGAGGCGGCAACCCCGCGTCCCGATCGCCGGGCCCTCAATGTGAAGGAAATGGACGGCACGCTCGTTCCCTTGGACGAGGCCAGGCTCGAAATCCTCGTGGCCGAGGCGTCGGCGGGGCTGCAGGGCGTCAGCGCCGAGGCGATCTTGCAGGAGACGCGGCGCAATCTCTATGACGGCATTTCCCGCAAGGAGCTGGCGACAGCGCCCATCCTGGCGGCGCGCACGCTGATCGAGACCGAGCCCCATTATGCCTTCGCCAGTGCCCGTCTGCTTTTGGACCTCCTGCGCAGCGAGGCCCTGAGCCATGTGCATGGCAGGCCGATCCAGGCGACGCAGGCAGAGATGGCGGAGGGCTATGGTGCCTATTTCCCCCTCTATGTCCGGTGCGGCATCAAGGCCGGGCTGCTCGACCCCGAGCTTGCCCGCTTCGACCTTGGCAGGCTCGCAGCGGCGCTTCGCCCCGAACGGGATCTGAACTTCCAGTTCCTGGGCCTCCAGACTCTTTATGACCGCTATTTCCTGCATGAGGGCGGCGTGCGGATCGAGCTGCCGCAGGCCTTCTTCATGCGCGTGGCCATGGGCCTTGCCATACGGGAGATCGACCGGGAAGCCAGCGCCATCGAATTCTACGAGCTGCTTTCCTCGATGGACTTCATGTGCTCGACGCCCACCCTCTTCAATGCCGGCACGATGAGGCCCCAGCTCTCCTCCTGCTTCCTGACCAGCGTGGCCGATGATCTGGATGGCATCTTCAAGGCCATCAAGGACAACGCGCTGCTCTCCAAATATGCGGGCGGTCTCGGCAATGACTGGACGCGGGTCCGTGGCCTGGGCGCGCATATCAAGGGGACGAATGGCGAGAGCCAGGGTGTTGTCCCCTTCCTCAAGGTCGCCAACGACACGGCCATCGCCGTCAATCAGGGCGGCAAGCGCAAGGGTGCCGTCTGCGCTTATCTCGAGACATGGCATATCGACATCGAGGCGTTCCTCGATCTTCGCAAGAACACGGGCGACGACCGGCGCCGCACGCATGACATGAATACGGCCAACTGGGTGCCGGATCTCTTCATGCAGCGCGTCGAGGCCGGAGCGGAGTGGACGCTCTTCTCTCCCGACGAGGCGCCCGATCTGCACGAGCTTTATGGCCTGGCCTTCAAGAAGGCTTACGAGGCCTATGAGGCCAAGGCCGAGCAGGGGCTGATCAAGGTCTGGCGGCGGGTGAAGGCGGTCGATCTCTGGCGGCGCATGCTCACCATGCTGTTTGAGACCGGGCATCCCTGGATCGCCTTCAAAGATCCCTGCAATCTGCGCTCGCCGCAGCAGCATGCCGGTGTCGTCCATTCCTCCAATCTTTGCACCGAGATCACGCTCAATACCTCCGACGACGAGGTCGCGGTCTGCAATCTGGGCTCGATCAACCTTGCGGCCCATGTCGGGCCGGATGGCCTGGATCGGGAGCGGCTGGCCCGGACGACGAAGACGGCCATGCGCATGCTGGACAACGTCATCGACATTAATTTCTATACCATCCCGGAAGCCAGGCGCTCCAATCTCCGCCATCGTCCCGTGGGCCTGGGCCTCATGGGCTTCCAGGATGCCCTCTATCAGCTCCGCCTGCCGCTGGCCTCGAAGGAAGCCGTGGCCTTCGCCGATACCAGCATGGAGCTGATCAGCTATCTGGCGATCGAGGCCTCGGCCGAACTCGCGGCCGAGCGCGGCCGCTACCCGAGCTTTGCCGGCTCCTTGTGGAGCCAGGGCGTCCTGCCCATCGATTCGCTCGAGAAGGTGGCCGAGGCCAGGGGCGGCGTCCTCGACCTCGATCGGTCCGCGACGCTGGACTGGGACGGCCTGCGGGCCCGCGTGCGGCAAGGCATGCGCAACTCCAACGTCATGGCGATCGCCCCCACCGCCACGATCGCCAATATCTGCGGCGTCTCGCAGTCGATCGAGCCCGCTTATCGCAACCTCTACGTCAAGGCCAACATGTCGGGCGACTTCACGGTCGTTAATCCCTATCTGGTCCGCGACCTGAAGGGGCTTGGGATCTGGGACGAGGTCATGGTGAGCGACCTTAAATATTATGATGGCAGCCTTGGCCTCATCGATCGCGTGCCCCAGGAGCTGAAATCGCTTTATGCGACGGCCTTCGAGATCGATCCCGCCTGGCTCATCGAAGCGGCCGCCAGGCGTCAGAAATGGCTCGACCAGGCGCAGTCCTTGAACCTCTATATGGCAGCACCCTCGGGCAAGAAGCTGGATGCCATCTACAAGCTCGCCTGGGCGCGTGGTCTGAAGACCACGTATTATCTCCGCTCCCAGAGCGCGACCCATGTCGAGAAATCGACCCTCAAGGGCACGGACGGCAAGCTCAACGCGGTGAAGCCCACGGCACCTGGCGTGACGGCGAAGCCGGCTTCGCTTCCACAGGCTCCAGCCGTCGAGGCGCCCTCCTTTTGCGCGATCGACGATCCGACCTGTGAAGCCTGCCAGTAAGAACGGAATTTCTTTCAATGACCATGCTGGATTGGGCTGCAAACGAGGCCGGTCTGTCACCCGAGGCTGGCGATGCCACGGGCCTGGGCGCCATCGATCGCGAGGGAGCAAGAGTCTCCGTCGATCAGAAGCGGATGATCAATTGCCGCGCCGACGTGAACCAGCTTTTGCCGCTCAAATATCGCTGGGCCTGGGAGAAATATCTCTCGGGCTGCAATAATCACTGGATGCCGACCGAGATCTCCATGCAGGCGGATATCGCCTTGTGGCAGTCGAAGGAGGGGCTGAGCGACGACGAGCGCCGTTCGGTGAAGCGCAATCTGGGCTTCTTCGCCGCTTCGGAATCGCTGGTCGCCAACAATATCGTCCTTGCGATCTATCGCCACCTCACCAACCCGGAATGCCGGCAATATCTGCTTCGCCAGGCCTTCGAGGAGGCGGTCCACACCCATACGTTCCAATACATCGTCGACAGCCTGGGCCTGGACGAGGGCGAGCTCTTCAACATGTATCGGGAAGTGCCCTCGATTACCGACAAGGCGGCCTGGGCGCTCAAATACACGCAGAGCCTTTCCGATCCGGATTTCAAGACGGGCACGCCCGAGACGGATCGCGCCTTCCTGCGCGACCTTATCGCCTTCTACGTCGTCTTCGAGGGGATGTGGTTCTATACGGGCTTTGCGCAGATCCTCTCGCTCGGCCGACGTGGCAAGATGGTAGGCATCGCCGAGCAGTACCAATACATCCTGCGGGACGAATCCATCCATCTCAATTTCGGCATCGACGTCATCAACCAGATACGTTTTGAGAATCCCGGCCTTTGGACCGAGGCGTTCGAGGCCGAGATCAGGACCATGCTCGAGGAGGCGGCCCTGCTTGAGGTCGCCTATGCGAGGGATACGATGCCGCGCGGCTTTCTTGGGCTGAACGCCGAGCTTTGCGAGCAGTACATGCACGTCATCGCCAATCGTCGCTGCGCCCAGTTGGGGCTGCAGCCCCTCTTTCCGGAGGCCGAGAATCCTTTTCCCTGGATGTCGGAGACGATGGATCTCAAGAAAGAGAAGAACTTCTTCGAGACGCGTGTCATCGAGTACCAGACGGGCGGATCTTTGAGCTGGGATTGAGATGCCGGCCGTCCCCATGGCCGATCTCTGCCCTGCCCAAGGTCGATTTGTTTGATTTCGCCATTGACGGCGCGCCTATCGGCGATGGGGGGCGACGATCTGCCGGATCGAGCTTGCTTATCCCCTGCCCTATGCGACCCCGGCCGGGCAGGCCAAGATCTATCTTGCCGATACCGGCAGGCGTGACGGTGAGCGTGGCCCCACCGCATGCCAAGGAATATCGGGCTTGAGAACCTGATGCTCCTCTCCGACACCAGGCACTGCATGGCCAGGACTGGCGCCATTGACAGCTATATCAGGAATGTCCGGGGATCATCGAGGCCGTCACCGATGCCCTGCCGGGTGCCGGCATGGTCCTGGTCTTGCCCCGCGGCATGGCCAGGACTGGGACCCGATGTCTGGAGACATGCTCATTCTGCGGATGACGGAAGATGGCAGGCACGCTGTCGAGATCAATTGCGGCGATCTTATTGTACTGGCGACAGTACGTAATGTCGTCGTTCCTTCGTTACGTTATTCGACGAGACCGGCCAATCTTGGCCCTCTGCCTTCCCCGCCCTCTATGACGCGCGCAACCACGAGGTGCCTGGGGCTATATGACGCCTGAGGCCGCTCGGCTCGTCTACCACTCCTCATGGCCGCGGGCGAGGCGATGATCAACAAGTAGCTGCAGTCAGGGTCCTGGCCTGGAAAGGCGGCCTTATCAGCAGCCGGGCTACAGCGACCCTGCCGTCGGGAGATCTCGTCTTCCTGTCGCTGCAGGTATCGACCGACACCAATCTCGCATGGCGCGGCGAGATCGATGATTTCGCCGCTCTGGATCTGGGCTTCGAGGAAGCGCTGGCGTGCCGGACCTGGCTGATGATCAAGCTGCGTCCGGCCGAGCGTGGGGCACCCCGAGTTCATCGTCACCGCCGCCAACACGATCGAGGCCATCGAGCAGCGTGTCTCGTCATGACCATCGATTCGACGGTGAACATGGGGGTCTGTCTTCCGGGCAAGGAGGCGCGCGTCCTCCAGCTGGCGCGTTACAGCCTTTGGAACAACCGCCAGACCGCCCCAGTGCGCGACCCGTTAAACGGTGCCCTTCGACATGTATGCGAGCGACCCCGCGAGCTTGGCCCAGTGGCATGAGATCAAGGCGCGGATCCTGTCGGCCGGCCTTGCCGCCTAGGCAGTCGGCAAGGGCTCGCCGGTCACCAGGGCGTGGCGCAGTTGCGCCCGGGTGATACCCTCGGGAATGCGGGTGAAGGAACCAAGGCCACCCTGCATGCGCTCGGCCGCTGCGTCCAGGACCGTGTCGATATCGATCTGCCGGCGCTCGTCGGCGAAGGCGAAGACCAGCGCATAGTCGCAAACGGCATTGACCAGGCGCGGAATGCCGCCGCTGAAGAAATGCGCGGCCCGGCAGGCATCGGCAGTGAAGAGGTTGGGATCGCCGCCCGCGGTCTTCAGCCGGTGCGCGATATAGCCCTCGACCTCCTCCACCGTCAGCGGCTCCAGGTGATAGTCGACCGCGATCCTTTGCACGAACTGGCGAAGGGTCGGCGAAGCCAGCATCTGGCGGAGCTCGGGCTGGCCCACCATGATGACCTGCAGCAGATGATCATTCTCGGAATTAATGTTGGAGAGCATGCGAAGCTGCTCCAGCGCCTCGCCGCTCAGATTTTGCGCTTCGTCGATGATGAGGATCACCCGTTTGCCGGCGGCATAGCGGTCGATGACAAAATCCAAAAGGGCCTGGTGCTGCTCGACCCGGTCCTTGTCGCGAAACGGCAGGTCATAGGCTGAGAGAATCCATTTCATCAACTCGCCGAAGGAGTGATGCGTGTTGGTCACGAGCCCGATCGTGAGATTGCCATAGGAACGGTGTAGTAGCTCGCGCAGCAAGGTCGTCTTGCCGGTGCCGACCTCGCCGGTGAGCACGACATAGCCCGTCTGCTCCTCAAGCCCGTATTGCAGGAGATTGATGGCGATGCGGTGCGTGCGGCTGCCGTAGAGGAAATAAGGATTGGGCAAAAGCGAGAAGGGCTTTTGCGCAAAACCGAAGAAGGATTCGTACAACTCGCCTCACTTTTGGCCAAAGAGCCCCGAAAGGCCCGGGCTGCTGTCAATGAATACCGATCCCGCTCCGGTCTTCACCGATGGCGTGCGGCCTGGTCAATAGTAACTGATCGGATCCTGCCAGCGGGCATTATTCATGATGCAGCCCAGGAATTTGTCGCGATCGATCAGTTCGGCCGCCTGCTTCAGGTCGGCCTGTGTCGTACCTCCCTCCTGGGCGACCAGGAGTACGCCATTCACGATCCGCTGCAAGGCCAGGGCATCGTCGCTTGGCAGCAAAGGCGGCAGGTCGATGACCAGCCGGTCGAGGAAAGCCCGCCTTAGGACTTGCGAGAGTGCCTGCATCGTCTTCGAGCTCAAGAACTCCGAGGAACGCGCGTGTGAGGTCTTCTGCAGCATCGAGAGCAGATCGTCCAGGTCGGTGCGTAACAGGCACTGGGCCAGCGGCTTGCTTCCTTGCAGAAGATCGGAGGTCTGGCCTGCGGGAGAAAGCGGCAGATAGGAGCGGATATCGGCGTCGATCAGGATGGCGCTGCGGTGATCTGCCTGGCGATCGCGGACGCGAGGTTCAAGGCGACAAAGCTCTTCCCGTCGCCTGGTTACGGACTCGTGACGGCGATCAGGGGGCCCTTGAGAATATCGTTGCGCTGGAGAAGCCGGGCGCGCAGCAGGCGGAAGGCCTGGGTGGCGATTATCTTGCACCGCAGCAATTCCTTCCTGGAGGGCAGCTAGGACCTTCTCGATCGTGCTGAGATCGCCAATCTGCGGCCCACCTGCGCCCGGCGATCGTGTGCTTTGTCGAGCGTCGCTTGGATCTTTTCCTTAAGATCCTTGAGGCGGCGTGGCGGTGTTGAGGCTGCCGTAGAAAAGCGACCGCAGGAAGTCCCACCCGTTTGACGAGATTGTAAGCCAGCACGGCCAAAGGAGCGACACGGCCAGTGACGACGAAGGCCGCCCGCCGGCAGGACCAGCATCACGAGGAAGCCCAGCATGAGCCGGCGGGGCCGATCGGCAGGTCGAGCGGTTCGATCAGCAAGAAGCGCTCACCCTCGAGTTCGGTTTCGGCATCATGCCCCAGGACCGCGGTCATCTCGCGCTGGGCAAGATCGTTGCGGCGATTGGTAAGCTCGATCAGCTGCTGCTGCATCTGGTCGTATTCGCCCTCGATGCCGGGCGTGCGGCTGGCCAGCTTTTGGTAGTCCTGCAATTGCTGGGTCGCGGGCTTCAACTGGCCGGTCAAGGTCGGGATCTGCCCCCGTTCAAGGTCGATTGCAGCTCGATATAGGCGAGATTGTTCAGCGTGCCCGGGCTGGCCTTGCCGTTCCGGGCAATCTGCCGGCCAGCGTTCGCTTGACGCGGAGCACGTCTGGATACCGCGGCGTGTGGCGCCGCAGGGGTGCTTCCAGGTTCTGCTGGGCCGTCATCCGGTCGTGCTCCAGAGAGGATCTCGGATTGATCCCTTGCTACACCTTCAGGACCCGCACCTGCGGGATCAGGCGCGGCGCTCGGGACCGTAGCGACCCCTGGGCGTCGCGAGCTCGGTCCTCATGCTCACGAGCTGGCGGGTCGGGCTCGAGGAGGCGCCAGCGCTGGCGCCGGGCTGGTGGGTTGGGTCAGGACCAATTGCTGCTGCGGGTAGGCCTCGCGCTCGCGCAGGCTCTGGCAGGGTGGTGGAATGGCCCTCACCTGTTGTTCGAGCCGCGTCAAGGTCTGTTGATCGAAGATCGTCTGATCGGGCAAGGCACCGGAATTCTTCTGCCGGAACTCGGCGAGCTGGGTGTTCAATTGATCGATCTGCTGATCGACCCGATACCTTTCCTGGGCGAGGTGGTGGGGATGAGAAACCACTATTTGTAGCGCAGGAAAGCGGACCTATATGTGTACATGGTTGCTGTCATGTCAGCTATATGAAAGCGATTCCGGATGTCGCTTTAAAAAACAACGACAAAGTAAAAATCATACGTTCTACGATAGTTACCAATTGCTGCGAGTTGTCGGCAATGCCAGGCCCACGCGGAAAATTATGGCTTGAGATGTAGCATCGGAATCCGAGTTCTCGAATGATTTGTAACGCAGTCTGTAGGCTAGCGACAAGTCAACCTCCTTGGTCACGGCCCAGCGCAGGCTGGGGGTAAGGTAGATTGCCGTGATATCGCCATCATTGACGCTGCCGCTGCGCTGATTGCCGACTGACTGGTCGAGCAAATAGACGGCATCCATGTTGAAGCTCAGGCGGCGCGAGAGCTTGTGATCGCCGCTCAGGCTGATGCTGTTGCGCGTTACCGCCGTCTGGCCCGTGCCGTAGGGCTGGATGCTTCGCGAGATGCTGAGCTTGGTCGTGGTCCTGGGGGTCGGCAGCCAATCGATACCGGCCTCGAAGTAATAACCAAGTGTATCCTCGCTATCCCGCTCGCTGCCGCCCAACCCCGTCGGCAGCGTCGTCTCGGTGCGCGTGATGCCGGGTCCGATATTACCATTCAAGGCAAGCCTGGGTGAAGCCTGCCACTCGACAATGCCGACAGCGCTGGCAAGGCTCGTCTTTTGCGTGCTCGTATCAACATAGATCGCATTGACGCCAACGCCGGCCCGCAGCCTTGGATCCAGCCTTTTCAGCCAGTCCAGGCTCGAGCGATATTGCGAGTAGGGCGCAGCGTTCGAGCCGAATTCATCTTCGTCAACATTGCTGAAATCACGATGCGTGTACGCGCCGGACAGCTCAATACTTTGGGTCTGGTCGAGCTGATAGGCGAAGTTGGGCGCCAGATCGTAGGTATAGCGCCGTTCGTTGGCGAGACCGCCGCGGCCGGAATCGAGATCGAGCGGGTTGCTGATGCCCGTATCGCGGACGAGGCTGCCTTTCAGGCCCATCTGATGGCGCCGGCCGCTATGGGTGAGGTCAAAGCCGATATTCTCGTCGTCGGTATTCAGTCTGTTTTCGCTGAAATAGCGAACGAGAGCCGCACCGGCATATAATTTAAGGTTGGTAGCCGCTGTGCCCATGTCGGCATCCAGGTCGACGCCCGTGCGCGAGACCAGCGTGGAGACCTTGTTGCTGCTCTGCAGGCCCACATTGTCATCATAGGTGGTCGTCTGGCTGACCTTGGGCGACAGGTCGAAAACGCCGGCCTCCACACGCTGGGCATGACTGAGGACCGCCAGCAATCCGCCGCCCACCAGCCAGGTCCAGCCAGGCAGGCGGCCCGATGGGATTGGCATCAAAAGAGCGAGCCGCCAGGCACGACGATCACGTCGCCCGCTTGCAGCTGGATGTTGCTCTCCAGGTCCTCGCCCACGGCGACATGCTTGTAGTTGAAGGGATGCACGCTCTGGCCCGTGGCATCCTCACGCAGCACCTTGATCCGTCCGGTGCCGGCATAGGGCGTGAAGCCGCCCGCTTGGCTTAGCGCCTGCATGACGGTCGTCGGCTTGGAGATCTGAAAGGCGCCTGGATTGTTCACCTCGCCCAGCACGTAGACGATATTGCCGCGTGCATCGACGAGTTCGACCGTGACCACAGGGCCCGGGATGAAGGGCTCCAGTTTCTGGGCGATTTCGCGTTCGAGCTCGGGAGCGCTTTTGCTTTTGGCGACAACGATGCCAACCAGGGGAAAGGAGATCGAGCCGTCGGGAAGGATGACTTCCTCTCGCTCCAGGCCGTCCTCACGCCAGACGGAGACACGGATAACGTCCCCCGCATTGAAGCGATATTCGTCCGCTCGCACCCCATGAGCGAAGAGGACGACAAGAAGGAACAGGGCCCCTTTAATTGATTTCATCGAGGTGCCTTATCCGCAAGTATGAACGTAATAACGTTATTATTCGACTATGGCCGCAAATCCGCTTCGCTTGGCGCGTATCATAGGATTTCAGGCTTGCCCAGCCTTTGCCGTAATGAGCCGAAGGTTGCGAGCAGAGGCGTGACATTTACGTGTCTTCGTTGCCCGATCCGATGATTCTGCAAGTCAGGGGAAATTTACCATCGGAAGAATGATGAAACTGCCGACAAATTTACTAAAATAGAAATGTATCGTCGTTTTGATTTGATGAAGCCTCTCGAAAAGAGAAATTATAATAACATAGATTGTTAATCGTATATTTGTTGTTCTCTTAATCTTCAAGGAGTGAACGAATAGGCGGCCGAGCGCGAGCAAAGAAAAGATGGTAAACGTTGCTGCTTTCCGGTGTCGATGTTCTTGCGGTTCCAACGAAAGACGCTATTGCCGGCCTAGAGCGTGCAGGATGCGGCGGCGGGGATGGCTCAGATTCAGCTCGAAGGGCAATCTCGAACAGGCCACGATGCTGGCCGCCAATGCTGAATATCGGGGGGCTAATCTCGTACACGGCATGATCGTGCTCAGGCAGAACGATCTGGAAGGCGCGCTGCGGGCCACGCGCGCAATCCTGCGACGGGATCCTCTCTGGTCCCCGGGCCCAAGCTCCTGGCCCAGGTGCATATGCAAAGGGGTGAGAACCGATCTTGCCGTCGATACGCTAAACCAGCTTTTTTGACAGCCGCGCCAAGCCCTGACCCTCGACCTCATGTTCGAGGGTGCCAAGGAGGCCAGGCGGATGCCGGCCGATTTCGAGCGCCAGCCGCAGCCGGCCTCCCAGGGCAATGGCTGAGACGGCTCGACTGCCTGGGCCCTCCCTTGGGCTAGCCGACCAGCTCTGGCAGGTCCGCGTGGAAATGGCGGCCGGCCTCTGTCTTGGCGATCACGCCCTTGCGGATGACGAAGTCGCCAAAGCGCTCCTTCTCGCCCCGCTCCTTGGCATAGGCCAGGAAGAGGGGCCGGAGCTCGGCGATGATCCGCTCATGCCGGATGTCGCGGCGATAGAGCTTGTTCAGCCGCGAGCCGTCGAAGGCAGCGCCCAGATAGAGATTATAGGTGCCAGGGCCGCGGCCGACGAGGCCGATCTCGGCCAGGTAGGGCCGCGCGCAGCCATTGGGACAGCCCGTCATGCGGATGACGATGTCGGCCTCGTCCAGCCCGGCCTCGCCCAGGGCCGTCTCCAGCTCGGTGACGAGATCGGGCAGGTAGCGCTCGCTCTCGGCCAGGGCCAGGCCGCAGGTCGGCAGGGCGACGCAGGCCATGGAATTGCGTCGGAGGCCGGAATAGCTCTCGGGCCCGATATGGTGGGCGGCAAGGAGTGCTTCGATCCCGGCCTTGTTCTCGGGCTTGACCCTGGCGACGATGACATTCTGGTTGGCGGTGATGCGGAATTCGCCGTCATGCACCTTGGCGATCTCGCGCAGGCCCTTGAGGATCTGGCGCTCCTCGGTGTCCTTGATCCTGCCGCTCTCGATGAAGAGCGTATAGTGCCAGAGACCCTGATGGTCCTGGACCCAGCCGATCCGGTCGCCGGTGCTGTTGAAGCTGAAGGGCCGGGGCTTGCCCAGCTTGTAGCCGAGGCGCTTCTCGAGTTCGGCTCGAAACGCCTCCAGGCCCCTGGTCTCGATCGTGTATTTCAGCCTGGCATGCTTGCGATTGGTGCGATCGCCCCAGTCGCGCTGCACGGTCACGATCTTCTCGGCGATGTCGGTCGCCTGCTCCGTCGTGCAAAAGCCCAGAACGTCGGCGGTGCGCGGGAAGGTCGCCTCGTCGCCATGCGTCATGCCCATGCCGCCGCCCACGGTGACGTTCCAGCCCGCAATGGCGCCCTTCTTGTCGAGCACGGCGATATAGCCCAGGTCGTGGGCGAAGATATCGACGTCATTGTCCGGCGGCACGGCCACGACCGTCTTGAACTTGCGCGGCAGGTAGGTCTTGCCATAGACGGGCTCGCTCTCCTCCGTCTCGGCCTCGCCGCCCGCCACCTTCTCGCCGTCGATCCAGATCTCGCGCCAGGCGCCGGTCTTGGGCAAAAGATGCTCGCTGATCGCGCGCGCCAGCTCGTAGGCGGCGTCATGGGCGGCCGAGAGATGCGGATTCGAGCTCGCCATGACGTTGCGGTTGACGTCGCCGCAGGCGGCGATCGTGTCGAGCGAGGCGCGGTCGATCGCCTGCATCGTCCGCTTCAGATTGTTCTTGATGACGCCGTGATACTGGAAGGTCTGGCGCGTCGTCGCCCTAAGCGTGCCGTTCGCGAAGGTCGTGGCGATCTCATCCAGCTTTAGCCATTGCTCGGGCGTGCAGACGCCAGCCGGCATGCGGATGCGGATCATGAAGCTGTAGGCGGGCTCGAGCTTCTTCTTGGCCCGCTCGGCGCGGACGTCGCGATGATCTTGCTGGTAGAAGCCGTGGAACTTGCCGAGCTGCGTGTCGTCGTCGGCGATCGCGCCGGTGATCTGCCGCTCCAGGCTCTCCACGATCGTGCCGCGAAGATAGTTGCTCTTGTCCTTGATGTACTCGTTGGCGGCCAGCCCCGGCGGCGGGGTTTCCTGTGTCTTCTCGTCAGCCATGGCGCTTGCGCTGTCCCTAAGGAGATAAGATCAATAGACGTCGCGCTGGTAGCGCTTGGTGCGGTTCAGATCATCAAGATAGGCGCGCGCCTGGTCCGGGCTTTTCCGGCCTTCCTCGGCGATGATCCGCAAGAGCATGGCCTCGACGTCCTTGGCCATGCGCGTGGCATCGCCGCAGACATAGAAGGCCGCGCCCTCCTCGAGCCAGGCCCAAAGATCCCGCCTTGCTTCCCACATATGGTGCTGCACGTAGATCTTCTCGGGCTGGTCGCGCGAGAAGGCGGCATCGATGCGGGTCAGGACACCATCCTTCTCGAGCTGCTGCCATTCGAGCTGGTAGAGAAAATCATTGGTGAAGGTCTGGTCGCCGAAGAAGAGCCAGTTCCTGCCCTTGGCCTCCAGCGCCTGGCGCTGATGCAAAAAAGCCCTGAAGGGAGCCACGCCCGTGCCCGGGCCCACCATGATGAGCGGCCGGTCATGGTCGGCCGGCAGGCGGAAATGCTTGTTGGGCTTCAAGAAGACCGGCAGCGTGCCGCCTTTCTTGCTGCGCTCGGCCATGTGGATGGAGGCAACGCCCTTGCGCTCCAGCCCGTGGCTCTGCCAGCGGACGGCAGAGACCAGGAGATGCGCCTCGCCCGCATGCGCCAAGGGCGAGCTGGCGATGGAATAGCTGCGCGGTGCGAGGGGTCGCAGCAGGCCCTGCAACTCGCCCGCTTCCAGCTTCGCATCGAAGGTCATGAACAGGTCGATGAGTTGCCGGTCGGCGATGAAGTCGCGCCAGCCATCGGCGGCCAGGAGCTCCGCCAGGGCCTTGTGCGGCTTGAGCTTCTGGTAAGCCTCCATGACGGGCCGCGAGAGCGTGGTGATGTCGAGTTCGCTTTCGAGGCGGGCTTCCAGGGCCGAATCACCCTTGAGGCCGGTCGCCTGGAGGATCGCCTCGACAAGGATCGGATCGTTCTTTGGCACCACGGCCAGGCTGTCGCCGGGCTCATAGGCCAGGCCGCTCTCGCCCAGATCGAGCTCGAGGTGGATCGTTTCCTTGGCCGACCAGCGGCCGTTCAGGTTGATATGCTCGATGATCTCGGCGTCATAGGGGTTCTTGGCCGTCCAGGTGGGGGCGTCCGCCAAGGGCTCCGTGCCGGCCCTTGCATCGAAGGGGATGATCTCGGCGGAAGCGCCGGCATCGGCCGGTTTGAGCGCGTCCAGTGCCGTATCGGTCCAGCCATCCGCCAGGGCTTCGAAATCGAGGTCGCAATCGACCCTCTCGGCCACGCGCGTGGCACCCAGCTCGGCCAGACGGTCGTCGATCTTCTTTCCCGTCAGGCAGAAATCGACATAGGAGGAATCGCCCAGGGCCAGGACACTAAAGCGCGTATTCTCGAACCTTGGCGCCCCGTCCTCGATGAGGGCCCGGTAGAAGGGCTCGGCCCGCTGAGGGGGATCCCCCTCGCCCCAGGTGGCGGCGATGACGAGGAGATTCCTGGCCGCTGCGATTTCGGCCGGCATGACATCGGCCATGTCGACGGCCTTGGGTTTGAAGCCACGTTTCTTGGCCAAAGCCTGGATCTTGAGGGCCAGCGCCTCCGAATTGCCCGATTCGGTCGCATAGAGGATCGTTAAGGGTTCAGCTGCACGCTTCTCGGTCGCCGGCGCCGGTGACGGTGCCGACGCGGCATTGCCGGTGGCGGCGGCATAGCCGGCGAGAAAACCGGCCAGCCACTGGCGCTGATCGGCCGTGGAGGTGCCCAAGATACGGTTCAAGGCCGCAATCTGCTCGCTCTCGAAGGGAGCCGTCTTGGGCAGCAGCGGGGCCGCTGAGTTGGACATGATATCGTCTCGTCAGGCGATCGGTTTAAGCGTGGCTTTGCACGGCGGATGGCTTCGACAAAGCTGGTCTTCTAGAGCGTTTTCATCGGCAATGAAAACTCAGATCAGACAGCCTTCCTCGGAAGTCGGGCGCGGCCCTTCGGGCAACGGCAAGTGGATGCCACATTCGGTCTTGCCTCGCCCTGCCCAGCGGCCGGCACGCGGATCCTCGCCGGGTGCCACGGGGCGTGTGCAGGGGGCACAGCCGATCGAGGCATAGTTTCTGGCCACCAGCGGGTGGGCCGGCAGGTCATGCTCGAGGCGATAGGATTCCAGCGCCTCGACGGTCCAGTCTGCCAAAGGATTGATCTTGATCCGCCGCCCGTTCTCGTCGGGCTCGACGGTGCGCAATTTGCGGCGGAGGTCGTTTTGAAAGCGCTTCCTGCCCGTGATCCAGGCGGCGAAAGGATGGAGCGCCTCGTCCAGCGTCTCCACCTTCCTGATGTGGCAGCACATGTTGGGATCGTCCTGGTGCAGCCGGCCCTCGGGATCGAGGCGTGCCAGATAGCGCATGTCGGGTCTGGCATCCCGCACGTCCCGGAGGCCCAGCCTTGCCACGAGCTCGGCCTTGTAGGCGAGCGTGGCCGGGAAATGGACGAGCGTATCCAGGAAAAGGACGGGTATGGCGGGGTTGGCCTTTGCCACCATGTGCAAAAGGACGACGCTCTCGGCTCCGAAGGAGGAGACCAGCGCCGTCCGGCCCTGCAGAGGGCCATGGACGACGAGCGCCTCGATCAGGGCTTGGCCGCTCAGATGACCGAAGGCGGCATCCAGGTTCTGGGGGGAAAGCCGGTCACTCATCGAGCTTTCCACCCCGGGGCAGGCGCCTCACCGCACACGCGCAACACCGACCGATCGCTAGGATGTCGGAGCGGGGGGCGATGATGACAATGGGGTTCAAGACCTGCCTCCAGGGCGACCGAGCCGGTCGCTCGTCCTAACAAAGACGGCAGTAAGAGCCCGCCGCCTCATGACAGTCCCGTATGTAGTACGTTTAAAAGAACATTCCAAGGGCGTAGAAAAGAATATAAACCAAGTAGAGTAGTGTATAATAGAACGCATCCAGCGCATGATGGCGCTGCAGCCTGGATATTGCGCGCGCATGCCCCTCATGCCCCCGTTGGGGCTGAGTCCAGGTTGAGACCGGCGCGGCGCTCAGTTTCTTTCCGCCGAGGGAACAGGCGTCGTCCGCTAGGGCATCCGGCAGACCGGACGGCCTGGCGTGTCAGGCGCTGAGCCTGCGCCTCAAGGCGAACCGGCCTGCCCTCAAGATGGACCGGTTCCTGGCCGAGAGGCGCGCCGCCCGAGATGGGTCCAGAGCCCGCCTGCTCTAATCCGCAGCTACTGATGCCCGCGAAGCGATCTGCAATTGGGGCCGGGCGAAGAAAAGAATGACGATCCCGGCAATAAACGCCATCAGGGCGACGAAGACGAGGCCGGCGCCGAAACCGCCCGTCTGATCGCGGAGATAGCCAATGGCGTAGGGACCGAGGAACCCGCCCAGATTGCCCACCGAGTTGATGACGGCGATGCCGGCGGCACGGTCGGTATCGGCCAGGAATTCGCTGGGCAGCGGCCAGAAGCAGGGCTGGATGCTGTAGATCATGCCGCCGCCCATGATGAGACCGACGACCGACCAGAGCGAGGTGCCGAACCAGGCGGCGATCAGGACGCCCAGGGCAACCACGCAAAGCACGGCAAAGCCGTGGAAGCGGCGATCACCTGTGCGATCCACGCTGCGGCCGACCAGCACCATGGCGACGATCGCCACGACATAGGGGGTGGCGGCGACGAAGCCTGTGGTGAGCGTGCTGAAGCCCAGCCCCTTGACGATCTGCGGCATGAAGAAGCTGAGACCGTAGCTGGCGACGTTCTGGCCGAAATAGATGGCGATGAGCGCCCAGATCCGCCAGTCGACCAGGACCTTGGCAATGCCGAGATGGCCGTGCGCGCGCACGTGGTGATGTTCGGTCTCGAGCTCGCCTGCCAGCCAGTCTCGCTCGTCAGGTGTCAGAAAGTAGGCCTCCTTGGGGCCATCTGGGAGGATGCGCAGGACGACGAAGCCCAGAAGGATCGCCGGCACGGCCTCGACCAGAAAGAGCCATTGCCAGCCGACCAGGCCCAAAAAGCCGTGCATCTGCAAGAGGAGGGCCGAGATGGGGCTGCCGACCACGCTCGAGAGCGGCATGGCGATGGCGAAGAGCGCCACATAGCGCGCGCGGTAGCGGGCCGGGAACCAGTAGGTCAGATAGAGGATCATGCCGGGAAAGAAGCCGGCCTCGGCGATGCCCAGAAGAAAGCGCAGAACGATCAGGCTCCATGGACCCTGCACGAACATCATGGCGCCGGCGACGATGCCCCAGCTCACCATGATGCGGGCGATCCAAAAGCGCGCGCCGACCTTTTCCATGATGATGTTGGAGGGCACCTCGAAGAGCATGTAGCCCAGGAAGAAAATGCCAGCCGCCCAGCCGAAGACCGTGGCGCTGATCCCCAGATCGGCATTCATGGTCAAGGCGGCAAAGCCGACATTGGTGCGGTCGACGTAAGCGACCAGGTAAAGCAGCCCCATGATGGGCAAAAGGCGCCAGGCGACCTTTCCCACGATGCGGTCACCATCGCTGCTGTGCAGTGTCATTGATTTAGCTCTCCCTTATTCTTCGAAGAATAAGGCGAGTCTCAAAGACGGCAATGCACTAACGCCCGCCTGGCGGCGCTCAGGTGGAAAGGCCGGGGATCGGGCCGCGAAGGCCAAGGATGGCCGCCGGGAGCCCCCGACGGCGGCCCTTAGGCCTTGAAAGCCTTGTCGACATAGGCGATCAGCCTGGCCAGGCATTCCTCGATCGACAACGAATCGGTGGGAACGACGAGCTCGGGCGTTTCGGGCGCCTCATAGGGGCTGGAAATGCCGGTGAACTCGGCGATCTCGCCCTTCCTCGCCCGGGCATAGAGGCCCTTGGGATCGCGGCTCTCGCAGGCCTCGAGCGAGGCCTTGACGTAGATTTCGTGAAAGGCCTCGGGTGCTGCCGCCCGGGCGCGCTCGCGATCACTGCGATAGGGCGAGATGAAGCTCGAGATGACGAGGAAGCCCGCATCGGCGAAGAGTGCCGCAACCTCGCCCACGCGGCGGATATTCTCAGCCCGGTCCTCGGGCGAGAATCCCAGATTGGCGTTCAGCCCGGTCCGGACATTGTCGCCGTCCAGGACATAGGTCTGGTAGCCGCGGGTGAAGAGCTCGCGCTCGAGCTCCAGGGCCAGCGTCGACTTACCGGCACCCGAGAGGCCGGTGAACCAGAGAACGCCGCCTTTGTGGCCGTTGCGGGCAGCCCTGGCCGCATGCGGCACGGCGTGGCCCACGGCCGTGATGTTGGTCGAGCGGACGGTGATCAGGTTACGCTGGTCGGCATAGCCCTCCATCGAGACGAGACCGCCGCCAACGGGCAGATAATCCTCGATGAGGACGAAGCGGCCGGTGGCCGGACTTTTCTCGTATTCGTCCAGCGCCAGCATGCGCTTGGCGCGCAGCACGACCTCGCCTGCCCCGTTGCGCTCGATCCGGTCGGCCGTGACCGAGGCCAGCGTGTCGGTGTCGATCGCGCGCGTGATCGCCTCGACCGTGACCGGGCTTTCCAGGGTGCCGAGCTTGAGGCCGTAGGTCTTCCCGACCACGAGCGGGTTATGGCCCAGCCAGAAGAGCTTGGCCTTGAAGACCGCGCTCTCGATCGGCGCGTCCGCGACGTGGCTCATGACCTCGCCGCGTTCGACAAAGATCTGCTCGTCCAGGGTGACGCCGATGCTCTGGCCCGGTGTCGCCTCGCTCGGCTGGGCCGGCACATGCCAGGCCTCGATCGTCTTGATCCGCGCCGTCTTGTTGGAGGGTGAGAAGACCACCTCGTCGCCCAGTCGGAGCCTGCCCGATTCAATCCGGCCGGCGATGATGCGGCGGTGGTCGAACTTGTAGACGTCCTGAACGGGCAGGCGCAGCGGTCGGCCGGTCGGCACGTCGATCTTCTCGAACCGGTCCAGGGCCTCGATCACCGAGGGTCCCTGGTACCAGGGCATGGCATCGCTATGACTGACGATATTATCGCCTTCCCGCGCCGAGATCGGGATGATCGAGACGGGTTTGACGCCCAGTTCCTGGAGATAGGTGCGGTAAGCCTTGGCGACCTCGCCGAAGCGGTCGGCCGAATAGTCCACAAGGTCCATCTTGTTGACGAGGACTACGACCTGGCTGATGCCCAAAAGATTCAAGAGATAGCCATGCCGGCGGGACTGCTCCTGGACGCCCTCGTGCGCGTCGATCAAGAGGAGGGCCGCCTCCGAGGAGGCCGCCCCCGTGATCATGTTCTTGAGAAATTCCTTGTGGCCGGGCGCATCGATGATGACGTAGGGGCGTTTTTTCGTCCTGAAACGGATCTGGGTCGTGTCGATCGTAATGCCCTGGTCGCGCTCCGCCTGGATCGCGTCCATGAGGAAGGCCCACTCGAAGGGCATGCCACGCCGTTCCGACATGGCCTTGATCGCCTCAAGCTTGCCCTCGGGCAGCGAGCCCGTGTCGTGCACCAGGCGGCCCACCAAGGTGGACTTGCCGTGGTCGACATGGCCGACGATGACGATCTTGAGCTGCGGCGCGTTAAGGGCGTCGTTCTCTGGGCTGGCGGTCATGACGCGTATTTCTTCTTTAAAGATAGCCGGCGGCACGCAGCCGCTCGAAGGCATCTTCGGATTCGTGGTCCATCGCCCGGCCCGAGCGCTCGGGGATCCTGGTTGTCTCGAGCTCCTCGATGATCTCGTCCAGCGTCGCGGCGTTGCTCGAGATCGGGTTGGTGATGTCCTGGTCGCCCAAGGAGCGATAGCGCTTGCCGTTCTTGGAGAAATAGAGATCGATCAAGGGAATGTTCTCGCGCTTTGTGTAGCGCCAGATGTCGATCTCGGTCCAATGCAGGATCGGGTGGACCCTTACATGCACGTCCTTGGGAAAGCTCGTCATGTACTGGTTCCAGAATTCCGGCGGCTGGTCCTTGAGATTCCAGCTATTGTCGGCACCGCGCGGACTGAAATAGCGTTCCTTGGCGCGGATCGCCTCTTCGTCGCGACGGATGCCGGCCACCAGGCCGTTGAAGCCGTGCTTCTTGACGGCCGCCTGCAGGCCCAGTGTCTTGCGCGCCGCCGAGCGCGAGGCTGGCGGCAGGGTCGGATCGGTGTCTTCCACCGGCGGGCAGAGCTCGCGAATAAAATTCAAGCCCCATTCCTTGGCGTAGCGATCACGGAACGCATACATCTCAGGAAACTTCTTCTCGGTATCGACATGCATCACCGGGAAGGGCACATGGCCAAAAAAGGCTTTCCTTGCCAACCACAGGACGACATTGCTGTCTTTGCCCAGCGACCAGAGAATGGCGATATTGTCGAGCTTCGCGAAAGCTTCCCTTAGAATATAGATGCTTTCCGCTTCGAGCTGATCGAGATGGTCCATGTACGCCAAGCCAGCGATATTGAGATGAGACACGCGCCTTGCGCGAGGAGCCGCATATCGGAGTCCCCTCTTGGCCTTGTCAACCATGCAGTTCCTAATTCCCACAAACTTAATGATAATAAAATAATATAACAAATAAGGTTTGTAAAATTATGAGAATTCCTGCCATGCGGCTATCCCGCCATCTGGAAGTCCTGGAGGAGGCCCCCTCCACCCAAGTGCGGGCTGCCGGCAGCTTCGAGGAGCTGGCATGAGCGAGAACGAGCCGCGCTCCCATACGTTCGACCGGGTGGGCGACAGGGAGGAGGCGTTCGAGACCCGCATTTTCGGCGGCGCGCGGCCCGCTTCGGGAACGGACGATCTCAGGCAGCGCGCCCGGGGACCCTTTGGCAACAAGGAACCGGCCCCGAGCGCACCGGATCCGGCATCATCTCGTCAGCCCCTCCCACCGGAGGAGGTTGTCTGGACGCCTTCGATCCACGCGCCACGATCCGAGGTGGCACTCTCGCCCAGGCTCTTTGCCATCATCGCGGTGCTGGTGATCCTCGTTGTGGGAGGGCTTGCCTATGTCTTCCTGGCCGACAGCGTCACGCCGCCGCCGCCGGCGAGCGTCAATCCGGCCAGCCCGCCTGCCGCCTCTCCGACCAGCCCGCCCGCGGCGGGCGATCTGCCGGATGACCGTCAAGGAACGCCGGATGCTGCCGAGCTCGAGCGGCTGCGACAGGATAATCAGCGTCTGCAAAACAAGCTTCAAGGGCTGAACGGTCCGACCACGACACCGCGCGTGACCCAGCCGGCAGGACCGCCGGACACGGCGGACGATCCGGCCACGCTCAATCATGACATGCCCGTACCGAGCCCACGCCCGACCAGTCCTTGAGGCAAAGGCGGCCAGGCCATGAGCGTGAAGGCCGCCTATCGCGGCCATGGCAAATGAGCTAGATCGACAAGCCCTTGGCTTCGTGCGGCTTGGAGACGCCCCCATGGATTTTGGCGCACCCATCAGGGACCTGGGACCGGTCGATATCGCACCCTTGCAACAGCTCATCGAGGGCTTGCCGGAGGAGGCCTGGACGCGCAACACGCTGCGCCAGGAGATCCTCTCCAACGATGTGCATTCGGTCAGCCAGAATATTCTCTTCAAGACGGAATGGCATTCGAGCGCGCATGGCTCGAAGCTCAGCTATTTCGAGGATCTGGTCTGGATCTGGTGCAAGCAGAAGGGATTTGATCCCTCGGGCTTCATGCCGATCGCCAAGGAAGAGACCGATATCTGGCCCGTCTACACCTTCCCCGACTGGCTGGCCTACAAGGAGGTGCTGGAGCCGATCGTCCAGCAGGTGATCCGGCCTTTGCGGACGGAGACCGGCGTTGTGACCCGTCTGGCCCTCGTGCGTCTGCCGGCCGGCGCGCATATTCCTCCTCATATCGACGGCCAGGTGATGGCGACCAGGGCACACCGCATCCATGTGCCGGTCAGCCTTTCGCCTTCAGTCGAGTACAAGATCGATGGCCGCAAGATCACGATGGTCCCGGGTCGCGCCTACGACTTCAATAATCGTGTCCGGCATTCGGTGCGCAACAAGGGACGCCGGCCCAGGGTCAATCTCTTCGTCGATTACTATCCCAACCCGGGCGTGGCTGTGATCGATCCCCTGGCCGCCGCCATGAAGCCTGTCTATGCCCCGCCCACGCCACTCCAGCGCCTGATCTGAGGCGGCCCGAGGATGCGTTGCATTCTCGGGCACGTATCCTCATCCACCCTGGCTCAAGCAGCCGGGGTGGCCCCCGGGAACCGCCACGTGGGCCGCGCCTTTGGCGAGGTCAACGTGGCGTGAAGCGGCCGATGAGCAAGCCGGCCACGAAGGCCACGGCAATGCTGGTGAGCGGCCGGTTCAAGATCTCATGCTGCAGGCTTGAGGCCCCGCCCTTGACCTGGTGGCTCACGACATCGGCCGCGTCGGCGGCGGCGCCGGAGGCGCGGCCGGTGAAGCTTGAGAAGCCGCGGCGCAGCTCATCCAGTCCACGGGTCAGACGCTCGATATCGCTTTCAAGATTGCGAGCCATGGGCTCCTCCATCCTTATGCAAGGCGAGCCCCTCTCGGGCTCGCCGCTAAAGATCGGCTGCCGGGGGCTTTGGTTCCCTGCAAAGTAAGAAATGGCGCCGTGCAGCTTTGGCGTGTGCCGGGCGCAAGCGGCGATCGCCCGGATTCCTTTTGGGAAATCCGGGCGATCATTCGCGCCTCCTGTCACCGGTCTGCGGGGGAACGGCCGGCGAGAAGCGGCCTCTTGCTATTCTGCCGCCTGCGCGAAACCGGTGAGCCCCAGCCTTGCCGCCACGCCGGCGCCATAGGCAGGGTCGGCCTTGGCGAAATGGGCGATCTGCCGGCGCTTGATCTCCTCGGGAATGCTCGACATGTGCTCGGCCAGATTGTCCATGAGCCGGCCCTGCTGCTCGGGCGTCATCAGGCGGAACAGGTTGCCGGGCTGCGTGTAGTCGTCATTGCCTTCCCGGTGGTTATAGCGGTCAGCATCGCCCGAGATGCGCAAAGGCGGCTCGCGATAGGACTGGTCCTCCTTGGCGCCGCCAAAGGAATTCGGCTCGTAATAGGCATCCTCGCTGCCGGTCTGGGCCGGGAAGAAGCGCATGGGGCCGTCCTTGTGGTAGTGATGAACGGCGACCTTGGGGGCGTTGACCGGCAGATGCTCGTAATGCGTGCCAAGGCGATAGCGATGCGCGTCGGCGTAGGAGAAGACGCGCGCCTGCAGCATCTTGTCGGGCGAGAAACCGATGCCCGGCACGATGTTGGAGGGTGAGAAAGCGACCTGCTCGATCTCGGCGAAATAATTCTCCGGATTGCGGTTCAGCTCGAGCACGCCGATGTCGATGGGCGGGTAATCCGCATGCGGCCACACCTTGGTGAGGTCGAAGGGATTATAGGGCGTCTTCTCGGCGTCCAGTTCCGGCATGATCTGGACCTGCACGGTCCATTTCGGAAAATCGCCCCGCTTGATCGCCTCGAAGAGGTCGAGTTGGGTGGATTCGCGATTGTCGCCGATCACCTTGGCGGCCTCGGCATTGGTCCAGTGCTTGTGGCCCTGCTGGGTCTTGAAGTGGAATTTCACCCAGTAGCGCTCGCCGGCATCGTTCCAGAGCGAGAAAGTGTGCGAGCCATAGCCATTGATGTTGCGCACGCCGACCGGCAGGCCACGATCGGAAAAGAGCGTGGTTACCTGATGGAGGCTCTCGGGCGAGAGCGACCAGAAATCCCACATGGCGGTGGGCTCGCGCATGTTGGTCTTGGGATGCCGCTTTTGCGTATGGATGAAATCTGGGAACTTGTAGGGATCGCGGATGAAGAAGACCGGTGTATTGTTGCCGACCAGATCCCAGTTGCCTTCGCTCGTATAGAATTTGAGCGCGAAGCCGCGCACGTCGCGCTCGGCATCGGCCGCGCCGAGCTCGCCCGCAACCGTCGAGAAGCGCGCGATCATCGGCGTCTCGGTGCCGGGCTGGAGCACCTTGGCCCGGGTGTATTTGGCAATGTCGCCCGTGATCTTGAGTGTGCCATAGGCGCCCCAACCCTTGGCGTGCACGGTCCGTTCGGGGATCCGCTCGCGGTTCTGGTGCGCCAGCTTCTCGATCAGCTGATAGTCCTGCAGCAGCACCGGCCCGCGCGGACCGGCGGTGATCGAGTTCTGGTTGTCGGCGACGGGTGCGCCTGCGGTCGTCGTCAGAATGGGTTTATCGGCCACTGTCTTTCTCCCCCTTCGTCGATCGCGCGGGCCGGCCGCCGTGGCGGGCAGGCGATCTGACGAGGCTGCCACCGGCGATCACGGGCCGGCAGAAACGAGGATCGGCTTTAAAATGGTTCAGTTCCAATCGTATTGTCTTACCTTGGCGATAAGATAAACTTATCGAACTTCGCCTTTGGTCGGTTTCTTCCATGCCTACGCTTCGTCAATTGGCTTATCTGGACGCGCTTGCCAGGCATCGCCATTTCGGCCGCGCCGCCGATGCCGCCGCCGTCACCCAGCCCGCGCTCTCGATGCAGATCAAGGAACTCGAGGCCGAACTCGGTCTGACACTGGTCGAACGGCGCAATAAGGGTATTGGCCTGACGGCCGAGGGACGGGTCGTCGCCGCCCGGGCCGCCATCATTCTGCGCGATGTGCAGGACCTGGTGGACAGTGCGCGCGTGCAATCGGGCAAGGTGCTGACCGGTCCGCTCAGGCTGGGCGTCATTCCCTCGGTGGCCCCTTATCTCCTGCCCCGCCTCCTGCCGGCCTTGCAGCATCATTACCCGGCCTGCGCGCCGCTCGTGCGCGAGACCCAGACCCAGACCCTTCTGGAGGAATTGCAAAGGGGCGATCTCGACATCGTCATCGCCGCCCTGCCTTTGGGCGGCAGCGGCATCGAGACCCTCCCCCTCTTCGACGATCCCTTCCTCCTGGCAGCCCCGGTAGCCCGGGCCGACCTGCCGGCCCGGGCGAATGCGCAGATCCTCAATCAGGAAACGATCCTCCTCCTGGAAGAAGGCCATTGCCTGCGTGACCAGACCCTCGACGTCTGTGCCGCGGGCGGCGGCGACGCGCGGATCGGCCCTTTCGGCGCCACCAATCTGGCGACCCTGGCCTCCATGGTGGCCAATGGCTACGGCGTGACGCTCTTGCCGACCCTGGCGATCAAGGATCAGCCGGCCGATCCGCGCATCCGCCTCATCCCCTTCAAGGATCCGGCACCCTTTCGCACCATCGCCCTGGCCTGGCGACGACGGACTCCGCGCGAACGGGATTTTCGCGCCCTGGGCGCCCTGCTGAGCAAGACCGGATGACCCGCCGGGCAGACCACGGCTTGCGCCAGGGCATGGCGCAAGCGCGCGCGTGGGTCTGCATGCCTGCCACGCGCTTAAAGCATGTTGCTTGCCAGACTTATTGGCAGTTCTAACACTGTCGTTTTCCCTGAAAATGAGACCTAATATACATGATTAATTCGCATTCACTTCATGAATACGTTTTGTATTCATGCTTGCGCATAGGGCGAATTCTCTATGGCGCATGGTGAAATTGTCGCAAAATATGCCAAATGGCGTATTTTTCTTCTCGTCATATTTGGATTGTTGTTATTGGCGATCGGGCTTTGCCTGACCGTAGGGGGCGCCAAGCTCGCCTTTCTAGGCGGCAGTCCGTATTATGTTGTGATCGGCGTTCTCCTCGTTATCGCTGGCGCACTTGCAGTGCTCCGCCGATTTTGCGGTCTGCAACTTTATCTTGTTGCCTTCGTGCTGACCTTCCCCTGGGCTCTTTGGGAAGTCGGCTTCGACGGCTGGGCGCTGATCCCTCGTCTGGTCGGCCCCTTCATTCTTGCCGTCCTGGCGCTCTTGCTGCTGCCCTCGCGTTTTGCCGATGGCAGATCCACGCGTCGCGGGCTGGGTGCCGGCCTGACGGCCTTGTTCCTCCTGATCCTCGTCGTCGGCGTGCCGCTCAGCCAATCCTCGCCCCAGCCCTTGCCGCTGCCGGGCGTCCAGGCGGGTAATGCCTATTTCGACGACCAGACCAAGCCGGCCGCGGCCGACTGGCCGGCATGGGGCGGCGGCGGCGGCCAGCGCTTCTCCGATCTTGACCAGATCACGCCTGCCAATGTCGGCAGTCTGCAGCAGGCCTGGGTCTACCATACCGGCGACATCGGCAAGAATTACGGTGTCGAACTGACACCGCTCAAAATCGATGACACGATCTATGGCTGTACGGCGCTCCACGCGGCCTTCGCCCTCGATGCCTCGACGGGCCAGCAGAAATGGCGCTTCGATCCCAAGACGCCGATCGAATATTCGGCACCCAACTCGGCCTGTCGCGGTGTTGCCTATTACCACCAGCCGGACGCGGCGGCCGATGCCGCCTGCGCCAACCGCATCGTCTGGGGCAGCTTGGATGCCAAGATCTATGCGGTCGATGCCAGGACCGGCGAACTCTGCGCCGGATTCGGTGACAAGGGCCATGTCGACCTGACCGACCACCTGGGTCCGACCGACCCCACGATGGTCTCCACCACCTCGGCGCCGACCATCGTGCATGGCGTCATCGTCACGAGCCAGCAGATCCGCGACGGTGAACGACGCCTGGCACCCTCGGGCGTCGTTCGCGGCTGGGACGCGGTCACGGGCAAGCTGCGCTTTGCCTGGGACATGAACCAGCCGGATATCACGACCTTGCCTCCCGAAGGCAAGACCTACTCGCCTGGCACGCCCGACATGTGGTCGACGGCGGTGGGCGACGAAGGCCTCGGGCTCGTCTATCTCCCCATGGCCAATCCAACGGGCGACTATCTGAGCTCGGGGCGGAGCGAGGCGGAGCGCACTTATGGCTCGTCGGTCACGGCACTCGATGTCGAGACGGGCAAACCGCGCTGGGTGCACCAGTTCGTCAAGAACGACGTCTGGGACTATGACACGCCAGCCCAGCCGAGCCTGGTGGAATTTCCCACCCCCTCGGGCAAGGTGCCGGCCCTCGTCCAGACCACGAAGATGGGCGACATCTTCGTGCTCGACCGGCGCAATGGCCAGCTCTTGAGCAAGGTCGCGGAGACTCCGGTGCCGCAAGGGGGCGTGGAGCCCGGCGAGCGCTCGCCGACGCAGACACGCTCACTCTACAACGCGACCCAGCAGCCCGACATCACCGAAACCCGGATGTGGGGCATGTCGCCGATCGACCAGATGCTCTGCCGCATCCAGTTCCGCGAGGCCAGCTACCAGGGCATGTTCACCCCGCCCACCGCGGACAAACCCTACATCATGTCGCCCGGCAATAATGGCGGGTCGGACTGGGGCTCCTTGTCGGTCGACGTGCGCCGGGGCGTGATCGTCGCGAACTACAATATCTTTCCGACCTACGCGCAGCTCGTGCCGCGCGCCCAGGACGACGCGATGGGCGTCTATTATCTGGGCGATCCGCGCAGCAAGATGCCGCGCCCGGGCTATAACCGCCCGGCGGCGGATCAGCCTTATGGGATCTCGCCTAATCAAGGCTGGCTGATGCCGACGGGCATGCTTTGCACCCAGCCACCCTATGGGGGCATTCGAGCCATCGACCTTGCCACCGGCAAGACTCTTTGGGACCACCCCTTCGGCACCGCGGAGCGCAACGGACCCTTTGGTATTCCCTCGCTCCTGCCGCTTACCATCGGTACGCCGAATAACGGCGGTGCGGTGACCACGGCCAGCGGCCTGATCTTCATCGCCACCACCACCGACGACCATCTCCGCGCGATCGACCTATCGACCGGCAAGACCGTCTGGTCGGTGGCTCTGCCGGCGGGCGGCCAGTCGGCCCCGATGCTCTACGAGCAAGGCGGCAAACAGTATGTCGTGATCATGGCCGGGGGCCATCACAGCATGCTCACCCCCGCAGGCGATGCTCTCATCGCCTACGCTCTGCCGGGCAAGAGCTGAAAGCAGGCCCCGGATCAAGGAAGGAAGCCTTTCTAAATCCGGGGCCAATGGGACGAGAGGAGACGGCATCGCCGGAGCGTTCTTGTACAAGGACTATGTTCCTAGTATACTTTCGCTCATGGACTGGACCGACCGCCTCTGCCCCAAGCCGCCTTCGCGCCGCTATCCCTTCTGGGCCAGGCGCGACCGGCGCCGTACCGCACAAGCGCTGGCCGGGGGCCGCAGTGCCGCCGACCTGGCCCGGGTGAACCGGGTCTCCCTCATGGAAGTCGAGAAGCTGCTCCGGGATGAGGAATTCCAGGAGCTGCTTCGGCATTACAGCACCATGGCGGCACTCCCTTATGAGGAGCGCATCGCCCGACTGGCGCCGCTGGCGCTGGCCATCCTGGAGATGGGGCTGGAGACGGGCGACATGCGCGTTGCCATGTTCGTCCTCTACGAGCAGAACCGGGGCCGTGATCCGGCTCGGAGCATGGCCGAACGTGTGGTGGCGAAGGCCGAGGCGGCCGCAGGGGAGAGTCAGCCCCAGCCGGTGTGGCCTCCATCCACGCCGCCCAAGGAGCCGCGCCAGCCTCCGGGCGACTGGAGTCACTGTGCGGCGATATCCGAGCATGCCGAGGAAGCGGAAGCGCTGGCCGATCTGCGCCGGGTGGCGCGGGACAACAGGGCCGAATTGAATCGGCTGGCGGACAAGCTGGCGTCGGAAGCCGAGCGGATGGGTACCGGTCTTGGACCGCATGCGCTGCCGGCGCTTCGTCTGGAGCTGACGGCGTGCGGCGTGGCAAGATACTGGCACGAGCGGCCGGCTGAGAGCATGCGGGCGGCGATCCGGCTGGAGAATGCACGCAAGATCGGTCGTTATGGCACCGGGCCACCCGCATGAGACGGGGCGGATGGCGCGCTTGCGCCGCAGATCGTCGATCGGCCCCGCCAAGCTTGGCGCGCCCTGTCTTTCATCTATTTCTTCCATGCATGGTGAAACGTGCGCAGGACTGGATCGAGGTCAGGCCCGAAGGGTTGTATGTGCGAGCTGGCGGATTTTTCGTCGATCCCCTGCGACCCGTGGCCAAGGCCGTCATCACGCACGGACATTCCGACCATGCGCGAGGCGGCCATGCCGAGGTCATCGCCACGCCCGAGACGCTGGCCATCATGGGCCTGCGGCTGGGCGAGGCCGCCGGCGGGACGCGACGGCCTTTGCCACTTGGTCAGCGCGTGCGGATCGGCGAGGTCGAGGTGTGGCTGGCACCGGCCGGGCATGTGCTGGGCTCGGCCCAGGTGGTGCTCGAATATGCGGGCATGCGCGTCGTGGTCTCGGGCGACTATAAGCGTGCCTCGGACCCGACCTGTCAGGCCTTCGAGGTGGTTGTCTGCGATGTCTTCGTCACCGAGGCGACCTTCGGCCTGCCGGTCTTTCGCCATCCGCCGGCCATGGCCGAGATCGACCGGCTTCTGCGCTCGGTCAGGATCTTTCCGGAACGTTGCCATCTGATCGGCGCCTACAGCCTGGGCAAGGCGCAGCGGGTGATCGCCCTCCTGCGCGCGGCGGGCTGGGAGCGGCCCATCCATCTGCACGGGGCGCTCCAGGCCATGTGCGCGCTCTATGGCCAGTATGGCGTGGCACTGGGGCCGCTTTGCCCGGCCACGCTGGGAAGCAGGGAGACGCGCTCGGATCTGGCGGGCGAGATCGTGATCGCCCCGCCCGGCGCCATCGCCGATCGCTGGGCACGGCGCCTGCCCGATCCGGTGATCTGCCTGGCCTCGGGCTGGATGCGGGTCAAGCAGCGGGCGCGCCAACGCGGCGTCGAGCTGCCGCTCGTCATCTCCGACCATGCCGACTGGGACGAGCTTTTGCGCACCTTGGATGATGTGCGGGCCCCGGAGGTCTGGGTGACGCATGGCCGCGAGGAAGCCCTGGTCCATGCGGCCACGCAAAAGGGCATCCGCGCCCAGGCGCTGGCCCTTCTGGGCTACGAGGAGGAGGAAGGTTGAGGCCGGCCGGCCGCTTTTTCGCCATCGAGGCGGGCAAGGGTCCGCTCCAACGCTTGCAGCAGGCGCCGATAATCCCCCGCCTCGTCGGAGCCGCCTGCCAAAAGACACTGCTGCAGCAAGGCAGCACAGCGGGAGAGCTCGCTAAAGCCCAGCATGCCGCCTGTGCCCGCCAGATTATGCACCAGTTTGAGGCGCTCGGGCCGATCGAGATCCATCGCCAGCTGCTGTTGTGCCTCGCGCAGGCGCAAGGCGAAGCGGTCCATCGCCGGCTCGAAGCCCGCGCCCATGAGCACGCGCAAGGTAGCCTGGTAGGCTTCGTCGACGAGGGGGTCGATCACCAGGTCCGTCGGCATGGCAAAACCTCTTCCCTAAAGCGGATCGACGAAAGGATTGAGCCGCTCCTCGGGCGCTGCCGAGCTGAGCAGATAGCGCACCAGCACCTTGAAGGCGCCCGGATCGAATTGGCATTTATCGAAGAGCTTCAGCCGCGTCCCACCATGCAGGCCATGCAGCGGCACCATCCAAGCCGTGACGACGACGATTGGAATTCGTTCGGCCAGATCAAGGAGAGCCGAGAGGCTATTCATCGGCATGCTGTCGGGCAGCAGAAGATCGGCGACGATCATGTCGACCCAGCGTTCCCGCAGCAGGGCGCGGGCAGCCGCTAGGTCGCGGACATGCAACGTGAGGAGCCCCATGGAGTCCAGAAGATGCTCGATGATGGCAGCATGCACGTCATCATCCTCAAGAAGGAGAACGACCCGCTCGCCCAGACCATCTTCCTGCGGCGGCGATGAATGAGAAGTTTCGGTCATCCGCATATACCTTTTAGGTAATTAATCCTAGCAAGGCTGTGCGTAAACCGCTAGCTTTTAAAGCCTCCGTTGTTGCTTACCTGGCCAAGGCGCTTGAAAGGACGACGCATCGACTGGTCTCAATCGACGTTGCGCGCCGCCTTCTTGCCAAACGTATCCCGCGTCTCGCTGCGGTCAGGTCGACCGTTCTTGTAGCAGACCCGATCGCCACGATCGCAGGCGACGTTGCGGCTCCTGACGAACGTGTCGCCGCCATATTGGTCGCGGACGTCGTCGGCCCGCCGCCCGGCCTTGCCGCCGAATTGATCCCGGGTTTCGGAGGCGTCGATATTGCCGTTCTTGTAGCAGGTCTGGGTGCTGCGATCGCACACCGTACGGCGATCGCCTCGAACATAGCGGTCGTCGTCATCGTGCCGGCCGCCAAAGCCATCAGGCTGCCCCCAGCCCGAGCCATAAAAGCCGGGCGGGCGGCTGTTCCAGGTGTCGTTGCCGTTCCAGCCATTGCCCGGGCCGCCGCATCCGGCCAGCGTCAGGAGGAGGAGCAAGATCAGCCCCCTTGAACCCGCGATCATCGCCCAAGCCCGATCTATCTTCTTTGTGTTCCTCCCTCTAACGGGCAAACCGCCGCAAAGTCGCCCATGCGAGGGAACGAGCCATGGATGCGCCGGGTCAGCCAGGCTCGCAAGCCGGGATCGCAAGATGATGGCCCGGCACGTGCAACGAAACCTCGAACGGCCCGTTCCCAGACCAAGATGAAGCCTTTCGCCGACCTTTTGGAACGTCTGCTCTATACGCCCCAGCGCAACGTCAAGATCGCGCTGATGGTGGATTATTTTCGCGCCGTGCCCGATCCCGACCGGGGCTACGGCCTGGCTGCCCTCACGGGTGCCCTGACGTTCAAGAACGCCAAAGCCGGCCTGATCCGGGAATTGCTCGCCAACCGCACCGATCCCGTTCTTTTTGGCTGGTCCTACGATTTCGTCGGCGACCTCGCGGAGACGGCAGCCTTGCTCTGGCCGGAGCAAGGCGGCGAAGGCAGTCCACATGCCGACTGGCCACGCCTGACTGCGATCGTCCATGGCCTGCACGAGACGAAAAAGGCAGAGCTTCCCGAACGCGTGGCGGGCTGGCTGGACACGCTGGACGCCAATGGCCGCTGGGCCCTCTTAAAGCTCGTCACCGGCGCCTTGCGGGTGGGCGCTTCGGCCCGGCTGGCCAAGCTGGCACTGGCCGCCCACGGCCAGGTCCCAGCACACGAGGTCGAGGAAGTCTGGCACGTCCTGGAACCGCCTTATCTGCCGCTCTTTGCCTGGCTCGAGGGCAGGAGTGCTAGGCCCGCCACCGACATGGCCCCGGTCTTTAGGCCCTTGATGCTGGCGCATCCCATCGAGGCGGAGGACAGGCAGAAGGTCGAGGCCGAGCTCGACGCCTATTGGGCGGAGTGGAAATGGGATGGCATTCGCGTCCAGGTCGTCGCACAGGGCGGGCAGGTGAAGCTCTATTCGCGCACCGGCGACGATATCAGCGCCACCTTCCCCGAGATTGCCGAGAGCGTCCGCTTCAAGGGCGTGCTGGACGGCGAGATGCTGGTCGGCCAGCCGGGCGGTGCCAGCATCGCGGTCCCGGCCGCGGCGGTCGATCCGGGCCTGCCGGTGGCCAAGGATGAGGTCGGTGAGGCGGAAGGGGCCGTCGAGAGCTTCAACGACCTGCAGCAGCGTCTGGGCCGCAAACAGGTCTCGCCGGCTATGCTGGAGCGCTATCCGGCCTTCGTACGGGTCTACGACATTCTCTTCGACGACAAGGAGGATCTTCGCGGCCTGCCGTTCCAGGAACGCCGGGCGCGCCTCGAAGCCTTCATGGCGCGCGAGCGGCCCTTACGCATGGACCTCTCTCCGCTGGTGCCGATGGCACCCATGGAGGTCTTGGACGTGATGCGCAGAGAGGTTCGTGGTACCCCGCGCGAAGGCCTGATGCTCAAGCGCAAGGACAGCCTTTATCTATCGGGCCGGCCGAAAGGCTATTGGTGGAAGTGGAAACGCGAGGCGCATCTTTTGGATTGCGTCGTCATGTATGCCCAGCGCGGGCATGGCAAGCGCAGCTCTTTTTATTCCGACTACACGTTCGGCTGCTGGCGGGATGGCGCCCTGGGCCCGGAGCTGGTTCCGGTCGGCAAGGCCTATTCGGGCTTTACCGACGAGGAATTGCGCCGTCTCGATCGCTGGGTCCGCGACCATACGGTCAATCGCTTCGGGCCGGTAAGAGAGGTCTCGCCAGGCCTGGTTCTGGAAGTGGCCTTCGATTCGGTCCATCGCTCGACCCGGCACAAATCCGGCGTCGCCATGCGCTTTCCGCGCGTCAGCCGCATCCGCTGGGACAAGCCCGCGGCCGAGGCCGACCGCGTCCAGACGCTGGAGCGGCTGATCGCGGCCGAGCGGGCCGTCTGAATGCCCGGCGCGCGTCCTCTTCAGCCGGCCGCCGGCAGATATCCCCTTATTTCCGCCATGCGCTGGGCGAAGGCCACCGACCGGCGGCCTTGCATGAAGAGCCCGAGCCGTTCGATGAGCGTGCGGCGGTTGGCCCAGAGAAGATAGCTGGCCAGGGGGCCGATCCCGGGTGCCAGGCCATAGGGCTCGTCCAGGTCGAATTCGTAAGGATGGCAGTAGGTCCAGATTGCCCGGCTCTTGATGGTCTTGAGCATCCGGCGCAACCGGTAGGCCGGCAGATAGCGCAGGTTGATGCCGCCCAGGCAGGGCAGCCCCATCGGCAGCCGGCCAAGCCGGCCGATCGGACAAGGAAGCTCCAAAAGCCCCCCTGGCCAGAGGAACGGATCAGCAGGAGCACCTGGCCAGGAGCGCACGAAACTGCGGCCGGGCACGATGCTGGAGGAATAGGTGAAGCCCGCGTGCAAAAGCTCGGCGATTGCCCACTCGGCCTTGCTGGTCAGCGAAAAGAAGGGAGCGCGAAAGCCCAGGACGGGGCTGCTGCTCAGATCCTCGAGGAAATGGCGGCTGTCCTTGATCTCCTGGCCGAAGCTTTGGCGATCCTGGCGTTCCATGGGCAGATGATCGACGGCGTGGCTGGCGATCTCGTGGCCGCGCTGGGCAATGGCACGCACGATATCCGGGGCCGCCTTGGCGAGGCTGCCCAGGATGAAGAACGTGCCCTGCTGCGCGCCGCTCTCGAGAAAGTCGAGGATGGCGTGCGTGGCCTGCCGGCAGCGCGCGATGCCTGTCGATCCTTCACGATGCGCCTCGACGTCGACCGTGAAGGTGAAGAGCTCGGGCAGGCAGGCGAAATCCTGGGGGGTCATCTTGCAGTGGAAAGCCGGATGGCGGGCCGAACGCGGCCCGGTGATGGGATGCTCATGCTGTATTCGCGCTACGGGTGAGGCGAAAATTCTTCAAGCCGCACCTTAAGATGGCTTTTCATCCCCATACGAAGCAAGCTAAGTGCCGCCTTCTGCGTCGTTTTAACCGCGATGCACTGGACTGGCGAGTACGTGCTCTCTCTTGAGGCATGCCCGAAGCCCTCGAGGTTCAACAATAGAAAGAGGATAAGTAGATCAGGCATGACGTCCCTTGAATCCGGCAATGCCATGCCCGCCACGGATCCGGCATTGGAGCGCCAGCTTGCCCGCCTGATCGTCGACACGCTGCATCTCGAGATCGAGCCCGAGTCGATCTCGCCCCTGGACCCTTTGTTTCGCGACGGGCTGGGGCTGGATTCGATCGACGCGCTCGAGATCGCCCTTGCCGTGTCGCAAAGCTTTGGCATGCATCTCAAGTCCGACGATGAGCAAAATCACCAGATCTTCGCCAATCTGCGAAGCCTTGCCGCCCATATCGCCCAGCATCGGACGAAATAAGGAAGCCTGCCGGATGTCGCCCTTGCGTCTCTCAGGCCCGGGCCGGCGCACGCCGTCTTGATGTCGATGCCGGCCTTGATCCCAGACTTTCAGCCAATCTCGCCCTTGGCGCCCCCGGCCCTGGCCCCGGCCGCCTGCCTGCCGCTGGTCACGCGCGCGCTGGAGGAGGTCATCGCCTGGCGAAATGGCGAGGCTTGCACCGTCGCCGGCTTCCTGAAGGATGTGCGCCACCTCGCCGGGCAGCTGCCGGAGCGGCCGTTCGTCATCAATCTCTGGACTGATCGCTACCGCTTCCTCGTGGGCTTCGCCGCCGCCCTGATCCGCGGCCAGACCAGCCTCCTGACGAGTGATCGCAGCCCACATCGCCTGGCCGAGATCGCCGCCGATCATGAGGGGGCCTATGTCCTGGACGAGGCCGAGGAGGCGGCAGCCAGCGTGTTGCCGACGCTTTGCTGGCCAGCACCAGGGAGCACGCCCGCAGCCATGGCCTCTTGCGCGGTACCGATGATCCCGGCCTGGCATCCAGCCGCCATCGTCTTCACCTCCGGCAGCACCGGGCGACCGGTCGGCAATGCCAAGCCCTTCGCGGCACTTTGGCAATGCAGCCGGGCCGCCGCCAAGCGCTTCGGCTTCGACGGGCCCTTGACCGCGAGCCTCGTCGGCACGGTGCCCGGCCAGCATATGTATGGCTTCGAGACGACGATCCTTCTGCCGCTGCACGCCAATTGCGCGACCTTCGCCGGTACCGCCTTCTTTCCGCGCGACGTGAGCCTGGCGCTGTCGACCGTCCCGGCACCCCGCTATCTCGTCACCACGCCCTTCCAGATGGACAAATTCTTAGCCGTGAAGGAGGGGCTGGCACCCCTGGCCGGCGTGATCTCCGCCACGGCACCTTTGCCGGCAGGCCTGGCGGAGGCCGCCGAGCGTGCCTGGCAAGCCCCGGTGCTGGAAAT
Organism: Arboricoccus pini; assembly: GCF_900187945.1. Lineage (GTDB taxonomy): Bacteria > Pseudomonadota > Alphaproteobacteria > Geminicoccales > Geminicoccaceae > Arboricoccus > Arboricoccus pini. The sequence goes on from NZ_FYEH01000005.1 coordinate 194,556, forward strand.
CTTCGGGGCCACCGAAGTGGGCTCGATCGCCAGCCGGCGAACCCTGGATGGCGATGTCTGGCAGGCCTATCCAGGCGTCGAGCTGCAAGACCTCGGCGATGAGCGCGTCCTGGTCGAGGTGCCCTATCTGCCGTCGGGCGTGGAGCTGAGCGACCGGACGGAGCTACTGGGGGGAGGATGCTTTCGCCTCATCGGCCGACGCACCGACATCGTCAAGCGTGCCGGCCGGCGGGCGTCGCTGGCCGGCCTTTCGGCGATCCTGCGTCAGATCGAGGGCGTGCGGGACGGTCTTTTCGTGGCACCGCCCGAGCTCGAGACCAACCCCGCCACGCGCCTCCTCGCCTTCGTCGTGGCCGCCGCGACGGATCTGCCCGCCATCGAGCGGGAATTGCGCCGGCGTGTCGAACCCGCCTTCCTGCCCCGCCAGTTGACCCTCGTTTCGGCTTTGCCTCGCAACGAGCTCGGCAAGATTCCACGCGACCAGCTCCTCCGCCTGGTCCAGTCGAACCCGGCGGCGGAGGCATGAAGGCCGGGTTTTGCCAGACGATCGCGATCGAGGCGGATGATCCGGCCTTCGAGGGTCACTTTCCTGCCCACGCCCTCCTGCCCGGGGCCGCCATCCTGGCACGCATCCTGGCGATCTTGGCGGAACGCTGGCAGCTCGAACCACCCGTCCAGCTGCCGCGGGTGAAGTTCATGGGACAGATTTTCCCGGGCTCTGTCATGACTTTAAAGGCCGAGCTTGATCTCGTTGGCGAGCAAGCAAAGGTTGCCTTTACGCTTCTCCAAGGCGAGAAGCCGCTCCTGCAGGGCGCGGCCCGCTACGGCAGCCCTGCATGAACACCGAATGGAGCCGCAAGAAGGAACGGGGCAATCGCTTCGTCCTCAGGCTGATGGCCTGGCTGACGGTCCACCTGGGCTGGCGCTTCGGCCACACGCTCCTCTATCCGATCACGCTCTACTTCCTTCTGGCCTCGGACAGACGGGCCTCACGGCAGTTCCTGGCGACGGCTCTTGGCCGCAAGCCTGGCTGGCTCGACCTCTTTCGGCATTATTTCACCTTTGCCTCGACGATCTTCGATCGCGCCTTCGTGCTGCAGAGCCGGCTGGAGGGCTACAAGATCGAGGTCGAGGGAATGGACATGGTGCGGGCGTGGATCGCCAAGGGCCAGGGCTGCCTTCTCCTGGGCGCGCATCTGGGCAGCTTCGAGATCTTGCGGGCGCTGGCGGACCAGGCTTCGGAAATCGGTTGTCCCGTTCCGGTCAAGGTCTTGATGTATGCGGAGAATTCGACCTACGCCAATGAAGTTTTCGCCGCGCTCAACCCGGCCCGACTGGACGACATCATCCAGATCGGCACCCCCGATGCCATGCTCAGGGTCAAGGAGGAATTGGACCGGGGCGCGCTGGTCGGCATGCTGGGCGACCGCGTGCCGGCGGGCGAGAAGGTCGAAAAGGCCATGTTCATGGGCCGCCCTGCCTATTTCGCCATCGGTCCTTTCATCCTGGCCGCCATCCTCAAGGTACCCGTCATCCTCTTTCACGGCATCCTGCGGGGCGGGCGCCACTACGAGATCCGTTTCGAGCTTTTGACCGAACGGCTGACGCTCGGGCGCGACACCAGACAGACGGACCTCGCCCATTGGGTTCAGCTCTATGCCGACAAGCTTGCCGCCCGCGCCCTGGAGGCTCCCTATAACTGGTTCAATTTCTACGATTTCTGGAGCACCGGTGCCGCGCCTGCCTCCGATTCTCCATCGACGCCCGCGCACGACGTCCTGGCCCCGCATCCTGAGCCTCGGCCTGCTCTTGCTGCTCATGCCGACAGCCCCAGGCCAGGCGCAGAATGCGCCGACCTTAAGCATCGAGCAGCTCATGGCGCTCCTGGCGGCCACTTCCTCTAAGGATGCCAGTTTCAAGGAGGAGAAACATCTCTCGGCGCTGGACCAGCCCGTGGTGAGCCAGGGCTGGCTGCGTTTTCGCGCGCCGGCCCGGCTGGAGAAGCACACGACGAGCCCGATCACCGAGGATCTCGTCGTCGACGGCAATCGCCTCCTCCTCGACAAACCGGCGGAGAATGTCCACTACGACCTTGACCTGCGGCAGGTGCCGGAACTCGCCAGCCTCGTCGAGGCGGTCCGTGGCGTGCTGGCAGGCGACATCCAAAGTCTGCGCGCGCATTACAGCGTCGGCCTGGAGGGCCAGGCGCCAGGCTGGAAACTGACGCTGGTGCCGACCGAGGCCAGGGTCAAGGAGCTCTTGAAAGTGGTGCGCATCGAGGGCCGCGAGGGTACGGTGCAAGACGTCACGACAATCCAGCCCAACGGTGATCTCAGCAGCATGCAGATCCAGCCCCTGGCTGTTGGCAACTAACCTTGATGTCCATCAGGCGGCAGGCGTTCCAAGTCGGACTGGTCCTTTTGACGCTGGCCGTTCTCTCTCTCCTCTTGGTGGGTCGCGTCGTGCAGATCCGCACCGACATGGCGGCCTTCCTGCCGCCCGGTGGCACCGCCGCACAACGCTTTTTGATCGAGCAGCTGCGCGAGGGTCCGGCCGCCACGCTGATCCTGGTCGGGCTCGAAGGGGCTCCTGAGGCCGAACTCGCCGGGCTGAGCCGGACCATGGCCGGTGATCTAGCGGCTGATCCTCACTTCAAGCTGGTGGCGAACGGTGCCACGGGCCTGGATGGCAGCGAGCAGACATTTCTCTTTCGCTATCGCTATCTGCTCTCCGCCCGGACGAGTTCCGGGGCCTTTGAATCCTCCTCCCTGCACGGCGATCTCACCCGTCTTCTGGGCGAACTTTCGGGCGCTGGCGGCATGATGGCCGCGCGCTTCGGCCTGAGCGATCCGATCGGCGCCTTTCCCTATCTCCTCAAGGCCTGGCTGGGTTCCAGCCAGATCACGCTCAAGGAAGGCGTCTGGTTCGCGCCCGATGCCGCCGGCCGGCCTCCCCGCGCCCTCCTTCTTCTACGCACGACGGGCCAGGGCCTCGACATCGAGGGACAACGCCAGGCCAAGGAACGCATCGAGGCAGCCTTCGTCGCCTCGCACAGTCAGGCTCGCCTGCTCCTGAGCGGACCCGGCATCTTCGCCGTCGCATCCGCCGATACCATCAAAGGTGATGCCGAATTCGTCTCGATCCTCTCAAGCCTCCTCGTCGTCCTCTTCCTCTATTGGCGCCATCGCTCCTTTCTGGTCCTGGGCGCTGTCGCCGTCACGCTCGGCACCGGTGCCCTGGCCGCGGCCCTGGCCGTCCAGGCGGCCTTCGGCTTCGTGCATGGCATCACGCTGGGCTTTGGCATGACGATGCTGGGGGTAACGGCCGACTATCCGCTTCTCGTCATCGGCCAGCGACGCCTGGAAGAGAGCCTCCTGGACGCCGCCCGTCGCCTATGGCCGACCTTGGCCCAGGCTGTGGGCGCGGCCCTTCTGGGCCTTGTCGTGATGCTGATGTCGAGCTTTGCGGGCCTGGCCCAGCTCGGTCTATTCTCGGTCGTGGGCGTGACCTCCGCCGGCCTCATGACGCGCTTCGTGCTGCCCCATCTGACAAGCGCCATCCATGTCCGCGATCAGAGTGCGGCTCCTTTCTGGCTGCGTCTCGCCGATCGGCTGCGGACATATCGCTTTTGGCTGGCCCTGCCGCTCCTGGTCACTATCCTCTGCCTGATCGTCAAAGGCGGCGTGCACTTCACGACCAATCTTGCCGACCTCAGTCCCGTGCCCAAGGCCGAGCAGAATCTCGATGAAGAGATGCGCCACCAGATAGGCGCGCCTGACGTGCGCTATCTGGTGGCGATCCAGGGAGGCAGCGAGGAGGAAATACTTGAGGCGGCCGAACGGCTGGAGCCGACGCTTGATCAACTCGTAAGCGAGGGAGCCATGGGCTCGTTCGAGCTGCCCAGCCGCTATCTGCCCAGCACCGCCACGCAGCTTTGGCGCCAACGGGCTTTGCCCGACCCGACACGTCTGGCAGCGTCACTCGAAGCGGCCATGGCGGGCCTGCCCTTCAAGCCCACCGCCTTCGACGGCTTCAAGGCGGATGTCGAAGCCAGCCGCGCCTTGCCGCCCTTGACGCTCAAGGTCTTTACCTCGCCTGCCTTGCAGGCCCGGCTGGAATCGCTCCTCGTCATCGACGGCCACGCCAATCACGGGCTCGCCACATTGAACGATGTCCAAGATCCAGCCAGGATCGCCCGAACCCTGAACGCCTTGGACGATCCGCATCTCATTCTCATCGACACAAAGGGTGAAACCGAAAGCCTGGTGGGCGACTATCTAGGAGAGGCCCTGCGCTGGCTGGCCCTGGGAGGCTTCTTGATGCTCTTGATGTTGGCGGCCATCCAACGCGACCATCGAACGGTCCTGCGTGTTGCCGGCCCGGCCCTGGGTGCCGCCCTCGTCGCCCTGGCCGTTCCTGACCTTTTGGGCAAGGCGCCCAATCTCTTCAATCTGGCCTCCCTCCTCTTGATGGTGGGTGTCAGCATCGATTACGGCCTGTTTCTCAACCGTCGCAACGCCGGAGGCCGGGCCGCCAAAGCGCGTCCCTCGCCCAAAGAGGCCGCCTTGGCGCTGGGCTCGGTCCTGAACTGCGCGGCCGCCACGCTCTTGACCTTCGGGCTCCTGATCTTCTGCCGCAATCCGGTCCTCTCCGGCATCGGCCTCACCGTCGTCACCGGCGTTGCCACCGCCCTGATCCTGGCCATAGCCCTGAGTCCGCGGCCCGCTGACCCGGAGACCCTGGCATGAGCCCCGGGACGCGGATGGCCCCGCTTGCCCTCTCCGCCATGACGGCGGTCTCGGCCATGGGCCAGGGGCTGGCGGCCATGCGGCTTGCCCTCAAGACAAGGCACTGTCCGCTGCGGCCCTGCGACTTCCCACATATCGAGCTGCCCACCTGGATCGGCCGGGTCGAGGGGGTCGAGGAAGCAAGCCTGCCGGCCAGCCTTGCGGCCTTCGATTGCCGCAATAACCGCCTCGTCCTCATGGCCCTGGAGAGTGACGACTTCATGCATGACGTCGCCACGGCAGTACGACGTTACGGACCGACGCGCATCGGAGTCGTCCTGGGAACCAGCACGTCCGGCATCGAGGAAGGCGAGCATGCCTACCGGCAGCGCGATCCCGCAACCGGCCATCTGCCCGGGCATTTCGATTTCGTCCGCACGCAGGATCTCTTCGCCGCCACGCGCTTCGTGCGCACGATCCTGGGCTTGAGGGGGCCGGGCTTTGCCGTCTCCAATGCCTGCGCTTCCAGTGCCAAGGCCTTCGCGGACGCCGCCATGCTGATCGAGACCGGGCTTTGCGATGCCGTGGTCGTCGGCGGTGCGGATTCCTTGTGCGGCATCACGCTGCACGGCTTCAACTCTCTGGATCTCCTGGCCCCGGGTCCCTGCCGGCCCTTCGCTGCCGATCGCGACGGCCTCTCGATCGGCGAGGGCGCGGCCTTTGCCCTCCTCGAGCGGCAAAGCCATGCCGAGAACGGTCAGGTCAGCCTGCTCGGCCACGGTGCCAGCACGGATGCGCATCACATGTCCTCGCCGCATCCCGACGGGGCCGGCGCCATCCTGGCGATTCGGCAGGCCCTGGCCCTGGCCGACCTCAGCCCGGAGACGATCGACTATGTGAATTTCCACGGCACGGGCACGCTCGGCAACGATGCCGTCGAGGACAAGGCCGTCTTTGCGACGCTGGGCGGCCAGACACCTTGCAGTTCGACCAAGGGATGGACGGGCCACACGCTCGGAGCCTCGGGTGCCATGGAGGCGCTGATCACCAGCCTTTCCCTCATCGAGGGCCTCGTGCCGGGCTGCTTGAACGTGGCGGAGGTCGATCCTCTTTGCCGAAGCCGGGTCGTCACCGCCAATCTGGCGCGCCCGCTCAAGATCGCGCTCAGCAATTCCTTCGGCTTTGGCGGCAGCAATTGCAGCCTTGTCCTCGGCCGGGCCGCATGAGCGCTTCCCTCGTCTGCCATATCGCCGGCCTTACCGTCCTGGGGCCGGGCTTTGCCTCGCCGGAAGCCGGCGAACGCCTCCTGCGGGGCGAGGAGGCGCATGTCATGGCCGACTATGCCCCGCCCGTGCCAGCCAGCCTTTCGCCCAACGAGCGGCGGCGGGCGGGGATGACCGTGAAGCTGGCCGTGGCGGCGGCCGAACAGGCGCTGGCCGCCGCCGGCCAGGCAGCGGACCTGCCCTCCGTCTTTGGTACCTCGAACGGCGATGGCGCCATCGTGAACGCGATGCTGCAGACGGTGGCCGGCCCTAACCCCATGCTCTCGCCCACCCAGTTTCATAATTCCGTGCATAATGCCGCCGCTGCCTACTGGTCGATCGGCAATGCCTGCCGGGCCAACTCGACCAGCATAGGCGCCTATGACGACACGTTCGCCAGCACCTTGCTGCGCGCCGCCTTGCAGGTGGAGGCGGAGCACACGCCGGTCCTTTGCTGCGCCTATGACGCGCCCTTGCCCTTTCCGCTCTCGGCCGTACGGGCGACCCTGATCCCCATGGCGACGGCCGCCGTTCTTACGCCTGCCGCCACCTTGGCCTCGCGAGCCCGCCTCAAGATCAGCTTCGTGCCGGAACCGGGCACGGCCTCAAGCCTGCCTGACGGTCATACGCTGGCACCTCTGGTGGCCGCCAATCCGGCCGGCCGGGCACTGCCTTTGTTCGCGGCGATCGCCCGCCGGCAGGCCGTCACGCTCTGCCTGCCCTGCCAGGACGACGCCCATCTCCTGATCGAGGTGACGCCCACATGATACCGCTTGCCCGCATCGACCGGGCGCTGATCGAAACCCTCGTGCCGCAAAAAGGGCGCATGTGCCTGCTGGACGGCGTGGAGAACCTGACGGCGGCGGGCATCGTCGCCAGGGCGCCGGCCCCGGATGCCGGCCATCCTTTGGCGCGCGAAGGCGGGCTTGCGGCCGTGGCCTGTGTCGAGATCGGCCTGCAGGCCATGGCGCTGCACGGCGCCCTCATGGAGGAATCCGGCCAGCGGCCCGGCTTCGTTTCCAGCCTGAGCGATCTGCTGGTCGCGAGGTCGCATGCCGGGCCCTTCCCTTTCCTGGCCATGGCCGATCTCCTCTTTCGCGCCGAGCAGGGCTTTGCCTACCGTTTCGCGGTCCGGCAAAAGGACGATCTCCTGGTGGCGGGCAAGGCCACGATCATGTTTCCCGATCTCGGCAGCCTCGGCGCATGAGGCGCGCTTTGGTCACGGGCGGCAGCAGCCCGATTGGAGCTGCCATCGCCAAGGCACTGGCAGCCGAAGGCCTGGCCTTGACCTTGCACGCCCATCAAGGTCAGACCCGCGCCGAGGCGACCGCCAGGGAAATCGAGGCCATGGGGGGCAAGGCCAGCGTTGCCCGTTTCGATGTCGCCGATCCGCAAGCCACGGCCGAGGCGATGTCGGCCCTGCTGGCGGACGGTCCATTCGACGTCCTGATCCACAATGCCGGGACCCATGCTGACGCCCCGATGGCCGGCATGAGCGCGACGCAGTGGCAAAGCGTCATCGACGTGTCCTTGAATGGTTTTTTCAACATCACCCGTCCCCTTCTGCTTCCCATGATGGGCAAACGCTGGGGCCGCATCATTGCCATTTCCTCGATCTCGGGGCTCATGGGCAATCGCGGTCAGACGAACTATGCGGCCGCCAAGGCCGGGCTGCACGGGGCCGTCAAGGCACTGGCGCTGGAATGCGCCAGCCGCGGCATCACGGTGAACGCCGTGGCACCCGGGGTGATCGCCACGCCCGCCGTCGATGCCGTCATGAGCAAGGAGCAGATCTCAGCCCTGGTGCCGATGAAGCGGCCCGGGCGCCCGCAAGAGGTGGCCGATCTCGTGGCCTTCCTCGCCTCCGACAAGGCCGCCTACATCACGGGCCAGGTTATCTCGATCAATGGCGGCATGGCCTGAAGGCCCGGACGACCGTAGAGAAAACCAGCTCAGACCGAGGACTGGGCCAGGATCGCCGCCTTGAGATCGCTCACCCAGCGATTGAAATCCAGCTCGATCTCGCCTGCCGCATAGGCAAATCCGGTCGAATCCAGCCGCTTGATCGAGAAGCGCTCGGCATCGAAGCTGATCGCGACCAGAGCCCTACGCTGGCCCTCCTGGCGCGAGGCCTGGATGAGGTTTTCCGCCGTCCGGCGCATCGTCCAGCCAAGACCGGTTCCGGCACGGAGGATCTGCGCTGCCCGCTCATCCGGCATGACCTGAGGGTCGGCAAAGCGGACGTCGCGCGGTTCGTTCAAGGGAGCCGTGGTACAGGCCGCCAGTATCAGCGGGAGGAGGCAGGATGGCAGGAAGCTTCGGCGTGAGCGATTCAAGAACCATTCTTCCGGAGCGGTACGACAATGCTGGTCAAGCAAGATTGCGCCTTTATCGATGCTTTTGTTGCAGGAGGCCGATACGCAACATCGCATGATAAGAAACGAGAAGGGATGCTTTAAGCTTGCACCTGTCCGTCTGACGATTAGAGGTGAACGTAAAGCTAAACTTCGGCAATCTCAGGGTGCCTTTGCATGAGTTCCTCTCCATTGACAGACCAGCCCGATGGCGAGGCACTCCCGCAGATCTGCGACGTACTGATCATCGGCGGCGGCCCGGCCGGCTCCACCGCCGCCACCCTTCTGGCGGAACGCGGAAGGCATGTCGTGATGCTGGAGAAGGAGACACATCCGCGCTTCCACATCGGCGAATCGCTCTTACCCAACAATCTCTCCATCATTCAGCGCCTGGGCGTCCTGGAAGAGGTCCGCGCCATCGGAGTCTACAAGCCCGGCGCGCAATTCGTCTCGGACGAGCACGGCCAGGACGTGGCCTTCGAGTTCAAAAACGGCCTCGACAAAAGATGGACCTACAGCTTTCACGTCGAGCGCGCCGCCTTCGACAAGCTTCTCTTCGATAATGCCAGGGCCAAGGGAGCCATGGCGCTCGAGGCGATGCGCGTCACGACGGTCGAGCTCGCTCAAGGATCGGCACGGAGCACGGTCAAGGCGGTGGATGGCACGGGCAAGCAGCACGTCTTCGCGCCCCGCTTCGTCATCGATGCTTCGGGGCGCGACGCCTGCCTTGCCACGCGCCTGAAGATCAAGGAAGTCAACCGGCAGAACAACACAGCGGCCCTCTTTGGCCATCTCAAGGGGGTCGAGCCGCTGACCCAGCCCGATGTCGGCAATATCGTCGTCCATCTTTTGAAAGAGGGCTGGTGCTGGGCCATTCCCCTGCCCAACGGGGTCACGAGTATCGGCATCGTCTCCAACGCCGCCTTCTTCAATCGCCGCACCGGCAGTCAGGAAGATTTCTTCTGGGAGGTCTTGCGTGCCAGCCCCTCGATGGGGCCACGCATCGCCAATGCGACGCTGCTGGAGCCCGTGCGCGCTACTGGCAATTATTCCTATAAAGCGCGCAGCATGGTGGGCGAGAACCATATCCTCGTGGGTGACGCCTTTGCCTTCATCGACCCTGTCTTCTCGAGTGGCGTCATGCTGGCCATGACGAGCGCGGAAAGGGGTGCTTTGGCGGTTCACGCCCATCTCGATGATCCACAAAAGGCCAAGCCGCTCTTTGCCCAGTTCGAACGTCATGTCCAAGGAGCCATGGGTGCCTTCTCCTGGCTCATCTACCGGATCAACAAACCGGTCCTGCGCGACATGTTCATGGCACCGCGCAATCAGTTCGGCATGCGCGACGGTCTCGTCAGCCTCCTGGCTGGAAGCTGGAACCACGGCGTCCGCTCACGTGTGCCGGTATTGGCCTTCAAGGGGGCCTATTATTTCCTCCAGACCGCCTATCGGATGGGCTATCGGGTCCGCCGCGATGTCGGCATGACCAAGCGTGCCGAGATCGAAGGCCCGAACTGGCGGAACGCCGCCTGACAGAGTTGCATGGCATGCAGGCCCTCGTGCGCCGGCTGGATGGCCGCTACCAGGCATGCGGCCATGCCACGCGGGGTTATGTGCGCTGGAAGCTCAGGCTCGACCCCGTGCATGCGCCGATCTTCGCCCAGGCCCGCAATAAGCCGCTGGGTCACGTCCTGGACCTGGGTTGCGGCCTTGGCCAGTTCGGCCTGGCCCTGCTCGAGCTTGGGCTCGCCACCGGCGTCACGGGGTTTGACTGGGACGAGGCCTTGATCCGCCAGGCACGTCTGGCGGCAACGGGCCTGCCCGCCCATTTCCACACGGCCGACCTCCGCCTCGAGACGCTGCCGCCCAGCCAGTGCACGCTCATCCTGGATCTCCTCTATCAACTCCCCTTGCCGGATCAGGAAGACCTCCTTCGCCGCGCCGCCCGGGTAACGGCCGATCGGCTCTTCCTGCGCGCACTCGACCCCGATCGTGGCTGGCGCAGCCGGGTCGGCCGGGGCGCAGAACGCCTGAGCCGGCTGGCAAGGCTCTACCGCCCGGCCGAGATCGCACCCACGCCCCTCAAGCAGTTTGAGGGCTGGCTCGACGCCGAGGGATTTGTCTGCGAGGTCGAGCCCTGCTGGGGCGTGACCCCTTTTCCCAACGTCCTTTTGACTGCCAGACGTCAGAGCCCATGACCCGACTGCGGAACGCTTTTGACTTCCTCGGCCTGCCAGCCCTTCTTTGCTGCCTGCTGGCCGGGCCGGCCCTGGCCCAGCCGGCCGCCGCTACCACTACGACGCAGCCGCTCTACGAGATCGGCCTCGTCGGCCTCGGCGGCAGCTTTCCGGATTATCCAGCCGCCAGCCAGAACCATTGGAAGGGCATCGTCGCCCCCTACCTCATCTATCGTGGCGACTTCCTCAAGGCCGATGAGACAGGCTTACGCGGCCGCCTTCTCAAGAGCGACCGGGCCGAGCTCAATATCAGCGTCGGTGGCGCCCTGCCCGCCTCCTCGAACGATAATCACGCCCGCCACGGCATGCCCGACCTCGACCTCATGGGCGAGATCGGTCCGACCTTGCGCGTCAAGCTGGCCCGCTGGGCTGGCCGCAACCGGCTCGACCTCGACCTGCCGGTGCGCGCCGTTTTCACCACCGATTTCACGAGCGTCACCTATCGGGGCTATCTCTTCCAGCCCGCTTTGACCTTCCAGCGCTTCGACATGCTCAAGGCCGGCAGCGTCTTTTCCATCGAGGGCGGTCCGGTCTTCGCCGATCAGCGGCTCTCTGATTATTTCTACAAGGTGAAGGACAAATATGCCGAGGTCGGCCGGCCGGCCTACGACGCCGATCCGGGCTATATGGGAACGCGGCTCGAATCCTCCTTCAAGCTGCCGCTGACCGATCGTCTCTTTGCCATCGCCGCCACCCAGCTGGGCGGCTTCTGGGGGGCTGCCAACGACGACAGTCCGCTCTTCAAGTCGCATTTCAACCTCGGTGCGGCCCTGGGGCTGAGCTATTCCTTCTATCGCTCGAACCGGCAGGTCGCCTACGAGGACCGGCGCATGGATTGAGGCTCGGCCCTCAATCCTCGGCCGCCTGGTGGTGGCGCGTCATGTAGGTCGCCAACAAACCACAGGCCGCCGCCGCCGACAGCCAGAGGCCAGGCGTGGCCGGCTGGCCGGTGAAATGGATCAGCCAGGTGGCGATGGCGGGCGTGAAGCCGCCGAAGATGGCCGTGGCCAAGCTGTAGGCGAGCGAGAACCCCGTGGTCCGCACGGCAGGCGGCATGATCTCGGTCAGATAGGGAATCATACCGCCATTATAGATGCCGTAAATGAAGGAAAGCCAAAGCTCGATTGTCAAGAGTCGGGCAAAAGACGGTGCCGCCGCCAGCCAGGCCAGGGCCGGATAGGCGGTAACGAGAGCCAGGAGCACGGTTGCGATGATCACCGGCCGCCGGCCGATCCGATCGGAGATCGCACCGCCGATCGGCAGCCAGAAAAAATTGGAGACACCGACTAGAAGAGTGACGATCAGAGCCGAGGTCGCCGAGAGATGCAGCTCGCGGGCGCCATAGGTCGGCGTGTAGGCCGTGATGAAGTAGAAAGATACGGTCGTCATCGTCGCCAGCAGCATGCCGGCCAAAACGAGCTGCCAGTTCTGGACGATCGAGCGCAGTATCTCACCCATCGAGGGATGGTGCGTGCGGGCCTTGAAGGCCTCCGTCTCCTGCAAGGAACGCCGGAGCAGGAACAAGAGCGGTACGATCAGGCAGCCGATCAGGAAAGGCACGCGCCAGCCCCAAAGCGTCATGCTCTCGGGCGGCAGCAGAAAGCTCAGGGCCACGCCCAGGGCGGCCGCGAAGACGACGGCCACCTGCTGGCTGCCGGATTGCCAGGCGCAATAAAAGCCTTTGTTCCCCGGCGTGGCGATCTCCGCCAAATAGACGGAAACGCCTCCCAGCTCGACGCCGGCGGAAAAGCCCTGCAGCAGGCGGCCGATCAGGACGAGCAAGGGAGCAAGGAGGCCCAGCGTGGCGTAGCCCGGCACGACGGCGATGAGCAGCGTGCCCACGCCCATGAGGCCCAGCGTCAACATGAGCCCACGCCGGCGTCCATGGCGATCGATATAGCCACCCAGGAGGATGGCCCCCAAGGGCCGCATCAGATAGCCGGCACCGAAGGTCATCAAGGAAAGCATCAGCGAGGCGAATTCGCTCTCGCCGGGGAAGAAGGTGCGGGCGATGTACGTGGCGTAGTAGGCGTACACCATGAAATCGTACATCTCGAGGAAGTTGCCGCTGGTCACACGCAGCACGTTCTTGAGCGCGTCGCTCGAGCTTTGCTCCTGCGGGACCGATCGTGACGCGAGAGGGATGGACCTCGAGCTCATCGTCTTGCTTTCCTTGCCTGCGGCATCTGGATCCAGTTTAGAATTTGGCGGGTAGAGGTCCAGCCATCGCCCGGCCCGCGCCGTACGATTGTGCCATCGCCACCCGAATTCCTGCCGCGCACCTCAAAGCTAATGTCGCGATCGCCCCTCCTTCCAGCTTGCCCGGCGATGCTGCAGCCGGAGGCGTACATTGTCCTTGGCCGACATGCCCCAATAGATTCCCTGGGCTATGAGCCGGCCCATGGGACCGAAGACCGGCTGCGGCTGGAAGACGGCGAAATCCTCGATCGCCTTGTCGTCCTCGGCAATTGCCCGCGCCACCAGGTCGCCACCCATGGTGGTGGTGTTGAGACCATGGCCGCCATAGGCCGTGTTCATCCACAAGCCGGGCTCGATCTGACCCAAGAGCGGCATCTTGTGGCGGGCAAATCCCATGCGGCCGGACCAGGCCGAGGCGATCGGCACATGTGCCAGCTGCGGATAGACATGCGCCAGATCGCGCCGCATCAGGCCGCTCAGGTTCGGCTGGTGCTCGCGCAGGCTCACACGCCCGCCCCAGAGCAGCCTGCCGTCTTCCAAAGGCCGGTAATAGCCGACGGCGAAGCGGTCATCGAAGACGGCGTAGGGCGCCTTGATCACCTGCCCCAGCAGATCGCCCAAGGGCTCGGTGACGATGACATAGGTGGCAACCGGCAGAAGCGAACGCCGCAAAGGCGGAACCAGGCCGTCGCCATAGACATTGGTTGCCAGGACCACGTGCCTTGCGGTGATGCTGGCAGGCGGATGCGCATGCCGACCATGGCTGCCGGCCGTTAGCACGCGCCAGCCGCTACCGGCCCGCTCCACCGCCGTGGCCTGGGTATGGGCATAAAGCCTGGCACCGCCGTCCAGCGAGGCCCGGGCATAGCCACGGCTCAAGGCCAGGGGGTTTAGATGAAAACCGTCGGGATCAAGAAGGCCCTCGGTGTAACGAGCCGTCTTGTAGGTCGCCGCCATCCATTCGCGCGAGCATAGCTCGACCCGCGTGGCAAAACGTTCGTTCAAGGCCTGGAACTCGGCGCGCAGCCCTCTTGGATCGTCGAAGAACGAGGCGACGAGAACGCCAGGGACGAGATCGGCGGCGATGCCGTAACGCTGCACTCGCCTTTGGATCAAATCCAAAGCCGCCACGCTGTGGGCATGGAGGCGCCGCGTGTGCTCGGTACCAAGACTGCCCTCGAGATCGAGAGCGCCTCGCGTGAAGCCGCTGGATGCCATGCCGCCATTGCGGCCCGAGGCGCCATCGCCCGGATTACCGCTTTCGATCAAGACCGCATCCAGGCCGCGCTCGACGAGGGAGAGGCAGGTCGCAAGGCCCGCTAGGCCGCCACCCACGACGCAGACCTCGGTCTCGATCGTCTCCACCAAGGGATCGAGGACCAAGGCCGGTTCGCGCGAGCTTCGATGATACCAGGTGGGAGCATCTGGCCTGGCAATAACGGGACGATGGGGATCTGACACGCAAAGCGCCTGTTGTCTGACGGAACGGAACGGGAGCGAGGATGAGCGTTTTGATTGCCCTCGACCCCATGATCGTCCCTCGCTACCGTCCCCAAGGCCCGTCCAGCAAGAGGCGGCCGGTCATGACAAGGAGGCGCACACCCCGGTGTTTCCTTGAAATGCACTGCTTCAGCCTTTGCGGTCGGCATTGCGGGAATACCCATCGGCATCGACGTGATCAGGCCTAATTCAAACGATGACTAAAAACGCGACCTCTCCTGGACGCGTGGAAAAAAATGAAGAGGGAGCTATGCCACAACGTCCAAGCACACCCTTGTCGCGGAACGCCTTCGCCTTTGTGCTGGCCGGGGGTCGCGGCTCCCGCCTTTGGGAGCTGACGGACCGCCGGGCCAAGCCCGCCGTCTATTTCGGCGGCAAGACGCGCATCATCGATTTCGCCCTCTCCAACGCCTTGAACTCCGGCATTCGACGATTTGGCGTCGCCACCCAGTACAAGGCGCACAGCCTGATCCGCCATCTTCAGCTCGGCTGGAATTTCTTTCGCACAGAACGCAATGAGAGCTTCGACATTCTGCCGGCCAGCCAGCGGGTGACGGAGACGGATTGGTATCAGGGCACGGCGGATGCCGTCTTCCAGAACATCGACATTCTGGAGAGCTATCTAAATATCGACCACATCATCGTTCTGGCCGGTGACCATGTCTACAAGATGGACTATGAGCTCATGCTCGAGCAGCACGTGGCCGCCAAGGCTGACGTGACGATCGGCTGCATCGAGGTACCGCGCATGGAGGCCGCAGCCTTCGGCGTCATGCATATCGATGAGGGTCGCCGCATCACGAGCTTTCTCGAAAAGCCCAAGGATCCGCCCGCCATGCCGGGCAAGCCCGACAAGGCGCTGGCCTCGATGGGCATCTATGTCTTCGACACCAAGTTCCTCTTCGACGCGCTGCGCACGGATGCGGCCGACCCGAATTCGGAACATGATTTCGGCAAGGACATCATCCCGGGCATCGTCAAGAACGGCAAGGCGATGGCGCACGAGTTCACGACCTCCTGCGTCAAGAGCGATGCCGAGAATGAGGCCTATTGGCGAGACGCCGGAACGATCGACGCCTATTTCGATGCCAATCTCGATCTGACACGCACGGTACCGGCTCTCGATCTCTATGACCGCACCTGGCCGATCTGGACCTATGCCGAACTCACCCCGCCGGCCAAGTTCGTGCATAATGAGGAAAAACGGCGCGGCTCGGCCGTAAGCTCGTTGATCTCGGGCGGCTGCATCGTCTCGGGCGCCAGTCTCAGGCGCACGCTGCTCTTCAATAATGTGCACGTCCATTCATGGGCCAAGCTCAACGAAGTCGTCGTCATGCCCGACGTCGAAATCGGCCGCCATGCAAGGCTCAGCCGGGTGGTGATCGACCGGGCGGTCAGGATTCCCGAAGGCCTTGTCGTCGGCGAGGATCCCTTGGAAGATGCCAGGCGCTTTCGCCGGACCGATGCCGGCACCGTCCTCATCACCCAGTCGATGCTGGACAAGCTCGAGAAATGAGCGGCCTTTCCTTGCGGGTTCTCTCGATCGCCTCCGAGTTCTTCCCCCTGATCAAGACCGGCGGCCTCGCCGACATAGCCGGTGCCCTGCCGGCAGCGATGGCCCGCGAGGATGTGCACATCCTCACCCTTCTGCCGGCCTATCCGGCCGTTCTCGCCGCCGTTAGCAGCGAACCCGCCGTCGATCTTTGGGACCTGCCAGGCGGCCCCGCCAACATCCTCCGGGCGCGAAGCCCGAGCGGGGCGGATCTTCTCCTCCTGGACGCACCGCATCTCTATGCGCGTCCAGGAGGACCCTATCACATGCCCGATGGCCGGGAATGGCCGGACAATGCGCTGCGCTTTGCGGCTCTGGCCCGCGCTGCCGAGCATCTGGGCCGCGGCGCCCTGCCCGGCTATCTTCCAGACATCGTGCATGCGCATGACTGGCAGACGGCCCTGGCACCGGCCTATCTGGCGCTCGGCGCCGGCCCCCGGCCCAAGACGGTCGTGACGATCCACAATATCGCCTTTCAAGGTCTGTTCCCGCCGGATCTGCTCCCGTCCCTCCATCTGCCGACTTCCGCCTTCGCCGCCGAGGGCGTGGAGTTCTACGGTCAGATCGGCTTTCTCAAGGCTGGTCTTTTCTATGCCGACAAGATCACCACGGTCAGTCCGAGCTATGCCCGCGAGATCCAATCGGCCCCCGAGGGTTATGGTCTTGAGGGCTTGCTGCGCAAGCGCGCGGTCGATCTCTCGGGCATCTTGAACGGCCTCGATGTCGACATATGGAATCCGGCCAGCGACCCCAGCCTGCCGCAGGGCTACGATGCAAACGATCTTGCCGGCAAGGCCGCAGCCAAGCTCGCATTGCAGCAGACAATGGGGCTGGCCCCCGACCCGGAGGCCCTGCTCTTTGCGGTGATCAGTCGACTGACCGGGCAAAAGGGCCTGGATCTCGTGCTGCAGGCGCTCCCTTTGATTCGCGCTCGCGGTGGCCAGCTTGCCCTGCTGGGCACCGGCGAGCCGGCCCTGGAGCGCGGTTTTCGCGCAGCGGCCCTGGCGGATCCCAAGAGCATTGCCTGCCGGATCGGCTATGACGAAGGGCTGGCGCATCTGATCCAGGCCGGCAGCGACGCGATCCTCATCCCGTCCCGCTTCGAGCCTTGCGGCCTCACGCAGCTGGCCGGACTGTGCTATGGAACCTTGCCGATCGTCACCCGGGTGGGCGGCCTGGGCGATACGGTGATCGACGCCAACGAGGCTGCGCTGGCCGATGGCGTGGCAACCGGTATCATCGTCCCCGTCGCCAGCCAGCCCTCCTTGGAGCTGGCACTCGAGCGCGGCTTCGATCTCTGGCAGCAGCAGACCGTGTGGCAGACCGTCCGTCGTCGTGCCATGACCCGATCCGTCGGCTGGGATGTGTCGGCACGGCACTACCGAGCTCTCTATGACGATCTCCTGCGGATCGCTTGAAGGAAAAACAATGTTACACGCCGACCGCATCGTCCTCGCCGAGCGACCGAAGGGTCAGCCGACGCCGGCCGCCTTTCGCCTCGAGGAATTCGAGCTCCCCGAGCCCGCGGCCGGCGAGGTCCTGGTGCGCACCCTTTATCTGTCGCTCGACCCCTATATGCGCACCCGCATGAACGACGCGCCCTCCTATGCAGCACCCGTCGCGCTGGGGGAGGTCATGACCGGCGAGACCGTGGGCGTCGTCGAGCGCGACCGGAGCGGCCGGTTCAAGCCAGGCGACATCGTCCGTTGTTATAGCGGCTGGCAATCGGCCTTTGTCGCCGCCGCCGCCCAGCTTTCCCTGGTCGATCAGGCGCTGGGGCCGGTCTCGACGGCCCTTGGGGTTCTGGGCATGCCCGGCCTGACCGCCTATGCCGCGCTCGAGGCGATCGCCAAGCCGCAGGCGGGCGAGACGATCGTGATCGGTGCCGCCGCCGGCCCCGTGGGCGCGCTGGCGGGCCAACTCGCCCGCCTGCGTGGGCTGCATACCGTGGGTATCGCCGGCGGCGCAGATAAATGCCGCTACGTCACGAGCGAGCTCGGGTTCAATGTCTGTCTGGACCGTCGACAAGACGACATGGCCAGCCAGCTCGGGGAAGCCTGCCCCAACGGAGTCGACATCTATATGGAGCTGACGGGCGGCCAGGTGCTGGAGGCCGTCCTGCCGCTGATGAACCTGCATGGGCGGATTCCGGTGATCGGCATCATCGCCTGGTACAATGCCAGCGGGCGACCCGAGGGGGCCGACCAGCTGCCGGACTTCATGCGCCAGGTCCTCTACAAGCGCCTGCATGTCGAGGGCATGATCGTCTCGGATCTAGCCGAGCTTCGCCCCGCGTTCGAGCGTGAGGTCAGCGCCCGGCTGAAGGCAGGCGAAATCGTCTACAAGGAGGATATCGTGGAAGGCCTGGCCAACGCGCCCGACGCCTTCATCGGTCTCCTCGAGGGCCGGAATTTCGGCAAGCTGCTCGTCAAGATCTAGGGCGCCGCTTCAATAAAAACGGCCGCCCCTGCAAGGAACGGCCGTTCTTGGACAGGACAACTAGAAAAACCTGGCTCTAGTAGGCTCCCTCGCGGGCGAAGACGACACGTGCGGTCATGAAGAGGATCATGATGTCGCGTGTGAGACTCCAGTTCTGGACGTAGAATGCGTCCATGTCGACCCGACGCTGGAAGTCGATGTCGCTGCGACCGCTCACCTGCCAGAGACCCGTGATGCCCGGTCGGTTCTGCATGTAGTAGACGCGATGCTCGCCATATTGGAGCACCTCGTCATGGGTGACCGGTCGGGGACCGACCAGGCTCATATCGCCCCGGAGCACGTTGACGAGCTGCGGCAGCTCATCGAGGCTGGTCTTGCGCAGCCAGGCGCCGATTTTGGTGACCCGCGGGTCGTTCTTGAGCTTGCGGGTGAGACGCCATTCCTCCGCCGCTGCCGGATCCGTCCGCAGGATCTCCTCAAGCCGTTCCTTGGCATCGACCGCCATGCTGCGGAATTTCAGGCACTTGAACGGCTTGCCGTGCCGGCCGATCCGCTCATGGGCGAAAAAGATCGGTCGTCCCGACGTCGCCACCAGCAGCGAGAGAATGCCGAACAAGGGGGCCAGAAAGAGCAGGATGCAGCTCACCACGACGATGTCGAAGGCACGTTTCACACCCACCTGAAAACGGGTGTGGGTACCTTTGCGCACATTGATGCCCTCAATATCGGTCGGCGGAAGACCCCGAGCTTGCTGGTTGGCATTGATGTCATGCATCATTGTCAACTGATCGGCCTGTCTTCCTGTCATCATCCTACGGGATCCAAAGATCATTAGGGGCAAAAGAAAAAATTCCACAATGCCTGGCGATCAGGCCAATGAGCTCGTCAATAAGTAGATAGCCAGCCAAGCGGTCATGCTTAGGATGCCGCCGGTCACAAGAGCTGAACCATAAGTTAACTTATGGCGCCACGAGAAAAAATTACCGTGAATGGCGGTATATGGAACGGTATTTCTATAGTACTTCATAGAAAAATACCTCCATCTTTCGGCGCTGTTATCAAGTAACCAAGTTCCATCGACTTAAAAATCGCGCCATGATCTATCGATCATGCGTCCCGTGCGCAAATTTTACCCCTTTGTCTATTGGCTGTATGCAACGGTGCTAATATGCGGAAGTTGGTTAATCTGACAAGAGATCTATCGAGGCTGCCGGCCAATTCGACGCATTCAGGTATGTCTCGACGGGTTGAAGTTTCGGCTGGGTTGCGTTTGATGAATGCATCTCAAGCCGTTCGGAGGGGCTTGCGCAGTTTTCTCGACCTAGGGATCTGTGGCTTCGCGCTGATGGTTCGGCTTGATTGCGTATCATATCTGCCTGGTCTGCTGGAGCGGTCCGCAGTGATTGCTGCGCGACCAGCTCCGTCGGCTTAACCCGATGCAACCGAAACATGACGATCCATCTCGAGGAGCGGGCTTTGTGGCTTAAGCCCTCGTGGATACCTTTTCACCAGGGCATCTGATGACAGCGCAGCTGGAAAGCGCCTGCGAATCACACCAGCATTGATGTGATCGACGCCTGCGAATGATGCCTTGCGATCTCATCATACTTTGAGGCGGCAAAGGAATCTGCGCTGGAGGTTTGGAGCAATCTATCCTGCCTGCGTATTCGGGGATGCAATGAAAAGCTTCTTCGCCATGAAATCCACGAAGACGCGAACCTTGGGTGACAGATACCGACTGGACGGCCAGAGAATCCAGAACTGACCGGGATTGGCGAGATATTCGTCCAAGACGGTCACTAGTTCGCCGCTTTCGGTGAGATCTCGGACCAGAAAGTCAGGCATGTAGGCGATGCCGAACCCATCGAGCGTTGCTCCTCGAAGGGCCTCCATGTTGTTGCAGGTGAGTACCGTCTGCATTCCGGCTGTCGGTTCGTGCACGCCCTTCATGGACCATTCCTGAAGCTTACCCGAGGTGGGGAAGCGGAACCGGATACATTTGTGCCCCTTCAGGTCGTCGGGTGTTTCCGGAATCCCCGCTATTTCCAGATATGCCGGAGCGGCGCAAAGTACAAAGCAGAATGGGCTAAGCCGATGCGACATCAGCCGCGAATCCGGCAAGTCGCCGCTACGGATGACCGCATCAAAGCCGTCCTCGATCACGTCGACGATACGGTCATTGAAGTCGAAATCGAGTTCGACCTCTGGGTGGAGATTCGAGAATTCCGACAGGACATGCAACAGAAACCGATAGCCGATGGTGGGCAAACTGACGCGAAGTTTTCCGCGGGGCTTTCGGGCCGCATGCGACACCATCGTTTCCGCCTCTTGCAGATCATCGAGGATACGACGGCAGCGCTCGTAAAATAATGCCCCTTCGGCCGTAAGACCGATTCGCCGTGTGCTGCGCTGAAAAAGCCGGACGCCCAAGCCTTGCTCAAGCTTGGCGACATTCTTCCCGACGGCCGATGCGGATATGCCCAAAAGCCGCCCAGCCGCAACGAAGCTGAGGGTTTCGGCGGTTCGCACGAAAGCAAGCAGTCCCGTGAGGCTTTCCATAGCGCGAGATTAGAGAGTTTTTCTCCGCAGTAAACGGCATTTGGGCGCATTTATGAGCCATTTGATCCGCTTTACAGTGCTCCCAAACGATCAACGATGACCGGCGGTCGGCTTTTCCTATTAAGCGCGGAAGGACTGCAATAAATGACGAGCCCGCCATCTTCACAGAATAAAGGGCGAATATCTGTTCTTCTGTCGGTCTGTCTCGCCGGTATCATCTGCCCGATGAGTTTCTCGGGCGGAGCCGTCGCGACCCCGGCGATCGGCCGAGAACTCGGCGGCGACCCTATCGCCCTGAACTGGATTACAAATGCTTTCATGCTGACGTTCGGGGGCTTTCAAATGATTGCTGGAGCTCTGGTGGACGAATATGGGCGGAAGAGAGTATTTTTATTTGGACTGGCCCTGTTCGCCGCGAGCGCTCTAGCCCTAAGCTTTTCTTTTTCAGTCTATTTGCTGGACCTGCTGCGAGCGATTCAAGGGGTTGCTGCCGCCGCGACCCTGGCCGGCGGCATCGCAGCGCTCGCCCAGGAATTTGATGGTCACGGCCGAACGCGTGCGTTCAGTCTGCTCGGCACGACCTTTGGCGTCGGGCTGGCGTTCGGTCCACTCTTTGCCGGTTACATGACCGAGACCTTCGGCTGGAGTTCGGTCTTCCTATCGACGGCGGTGGTTTCGCTCCTCGCTCTTATGTTCGGCGCGCCGCGCATGCGCGAATCCCGGGATCCAGATGCCGCAGGTCTGGACGTAGGAGGCACCATAACCTTCACCGGAGCACTGACCCTGTTCACGTTTGCCTTAATCCAGGCGCCGGCCAATGGCTGGAGCAGTGCCTTCGTGCTTACTTTGCTCGGCGGAGCCGCGGGCTTGCTTGTCGCCTTCGTTGCCATCGAAACCCGAGTTGCACGGCCCATGCTGGACCTTTCCCTATTTCGCTATCCGCACTTCGTTGGCGTTCAGGTACTCCCGATTGCTACCTGTTATTGCTACATCGTCCTTCTGGTACTTTTGCCGCTTCGATTCATCGGCATCGAGGGATGCAGCGAAATTCATGCCGGCTTCTTGTTGCTGGCGCTCTCTGTGCCGATGCTCGTCGTTCCCTCGCTCGCGGCTACGATGACGCGCTGGATCTCGCCAGGGATAATATCTGGGGTCGGCTTGCTGATTGCGGCTCTGGGGCTTTTCTTCCTGGGGCGTGCCAATATCAATGATGGCGATACGACTCTTGGGCCGATGCTGTTGATTGGTTTGGGGGCGAGCATGCCGTGGGGGTTGATGGACGGACTCTCCATCAGTGTGGTCCCCAAAGAACGTGCGGGAATGGCGGCAGGCATATTCAATACTACCCGCGTTGCGGGAGAAGGGGTCGCTCTTGCGATCGTAACGGCGGTTCTTGCCGCCTTGCTTCAATCCTCCCTCGTGAATTCGCTGGCAAACATGGAAGCAGTTTCCACAACGCTGATCATGAATGTCGCCGAACGCCTCGCAACGGGAAATCTTGAACAAGCTAAGAATCTTTTGCCAGAAGTAGATCGGTCGTTTCTTGCGCAAAGTTATGCTGATGCGTTTCGTGTCCTGACCTATATCCTGATCGCTATCACAATTATTTCGTCAGCAATCGTTTTCGTAATTCTTGGGCGAAGCGTGGGGAGTCCCGCGACTAAAATGCAGAGCGAGATTTAGGAAGGGGAGGTGTCTGAGTTTCTCTCGGATCGCCGTCCGTAATGAAAGACATTGTGCCGATGCATGTCGAAGGCTATCGGCGTGATGCCGGACGTCAAATCACCCAACGGTAATCTCGTTCACCGAGCCATAGAAGGAATGGAATTGTCGTGTTCGCCTCAGCTCGAGCGATGGAGTGCGCCGAGAGGAACTGGAGGCAGGTATAGTCCGGACAATCGCGGCTCCTCTGCCAGAGTGGCAGGATTTGACTTTTGGATTGCGGCGGGACTCGTGGCTTCCGTCAAGTTGGAGAGATGGATGGATCGTTTGACTGCATCCACCTATGCCGACAAACGCACGCCACCGTCGCAATTGATGGTTTGACCAGACATGAACGTGTCGGCGATCAGGAAGGCGAAGGCTTCTGCAATTACTTGCTAGCTGATGGAACCGGGAGCACAGCAACGGCGGCAGGAAAGATGTTGCGACGCAGGCTCACAAGCGCGAGCGTCGTCGCGCGCCGGACCCCAGCGGCCGAGTTATCCAGACCGACCTGCATGGCATGGTCGATATGCGCCAGCAGAGATGTTGGTGGAGAATGGTCTGTCTTTTTCAAAAGATTACGGTAGTAATGTGCAACTTCATTAAGGATTGATGACGTCTCGCACCGGGCTGCTGTTGTAAGGGTCGGTCGCAATCCAGCCAGTTCGGCGAGCGAAAGGCCGATCCTCAGATCCCGCAGTGCGTCTGCTGTCATTTGGCTGCTGAGTGGGCCGATATTGTTGGAGCGCATCGTGAGAAGCGCGAGACGATGACCCATCCGGTTTCGCCATCGCAGCGAAGCCAAATATCTTCCGTGCACGATGTCGTTCCAGCCCGCCCTCAATAGTCGCTGGGCTGCGCCCGCGAGCCACAGCGGCTGCAACAGCCGCATCATGATCAGGGCGAAATAGATACCTGTGAGCGATGCCAAGCCATTGTTAATATACGCGCCAAAATCCGATTCAAAGTGATCCGCTATAATGCTTGGGCTGAGCACGCCGATGATCAGATTGAATGCCAGGGGGCTGTAGCGGGGCGCCGTTAACAGCACTCCGGAAATCACGAGCACCGGGGCGAGCGAGATTGCCAGCGCGGGAAATCCATCAATCGACGGGATAACGGTAAGCACGTAAACCGCACCAAGCGACAAACGAACCACCACGCCGATGAATTTGTTTTTCAGGAGGAGGGCCGGACTGGCGAAGCCCGAATAGAGAGCAAAGAATACACCCGTCAGCATCACGGCCCCAGCTCCGCCTTCCCAGCCAGAGGCGATCCAAAGCAGGCAAGCGCTGAAAAGCGCTATCGTGGTTGAGGCGGCCGCCGCCAAAGCTCCAACATAATCCCTGTCGATCGCACGCGGCTCGAGCGTGAGGAGACCTTGAACTTGCCGCCGCTCTTCATCATCGCGTGGTGCGGCGATGATCGCGTTTTTCAGCGCCAAGCAGTTTTCGTAGACGGTGACCAGATCGGAGAGCCGCGCCAGCAGGCTCAGCCGCAGGGCATCTTCCCAGGTCATCCCTGGTTTTGCGAGGGGCTCCAGCTCGGCACATCGCTCCCGTAGGCGTTTCGCTTCCTTTCGCTGATCGCTGCTGTTGGCGTAGGCCATCGTCGCCCATTCGCCCACCTTCGCGAGATGGACGGTAATGTCCGGCGGCAGCGCCTCTGCCTGACGAAGTTCAAGAATGCGGTCGTCAACCGCCGCTGATAGCGGCAGAACCCGTTCGATCTGCATGAGCAGGGCGCGATACAGACGACGCTGCCGGGCATGCTGGGCGCTTTCGTAGCTAGCATGGGTTACGAGATCGTGAATCTCGTTGACGGCAACCGCGAGGCGCCTCCGGTCCCGGTCGAGCGTCGCGGGTCTGCTGGCGGACAGAGCGTCGGCAGTCCAGCGTGCCGCATCGCGTAGGGCTCCATCGAGACGATCGCGCAGGAATTTGCCCGACGAATTCGGCCGGAGCGTCGCGTGAACGATACCACTGCAGGCGATCCCCAATGTAATTTCCTGCACCCGCAACACCGCCGTCGTAAAAATCGATTCGGGCTGAATCAGAGTCGGGAAGACGATGATACACGTGCTGTAGCCCGCGAGAACGAACATGTAGGATCGAGACGTCCGGTCGATCGCGGCAAGAAAAACGCAGAGCCCAAGCCACAAGGCGATTGCGAGCGATAGAAGTTCGGGCGCATTTACAAGCGGCGGCACGACGAAAACCGACATAGCGGCCCCGATGGCCGTACCGACGGCTCGGTAGAGGCTCTTCGATAGCACAGCACCCGCTCTTGGCTGGGCGACGACATAGCTGGTGATGATTGCCCAGTTCGGGTTAGCGAACCCCATGCTGAGAGCAATATAGAGTGCCAGCATTCCGGCAATGAAGCTCTTTACCGAAAAGAGCACCGCGGATGGATTGAAAGCTGAAATCATCCGGCGCGCGCCGCAACTCCGTAGTTGGACGCCCAATGTGACGGAAGCGAGTGTGTTGCAGGCACCCTCCGAGGACGGTGCGCCTCACATGATGGCTGGTGACGTGGTTTAGACATCGTTCATCAGGTCACGACAAAGGCGTTGCAGGTAGACTTGGAAGGTGGCCAGTTCTGTTGTTGAGAAGGCGTGCATTGCCGCTCGGCGAGCGTCATCCAGAACCTTTCGGATCTGCTTCAATTGTGGCTGCGCCGCAGGCGTAAGAAGCACCAATTTACTCCGCCTGTCGTTTGGATCAGCCGTACGGCGAATCAGGCCGGCCTTTTCCAGGCGATCCAGATGGCTGACGAGAGACATCGGCTCTATGCCGAGGCTCGCGGCAAGTTCAGCCTGCCGCACTGCGCCAAGCCGCTGTGCCATCGCGAGAGTGCGCGACTCACTAGTTGAAATATCGAGTTCGGCTCCTTGGAGCGCGGATTCCAGGCGCCCTCGCAAAAGCCGGGCAGCCGTCACAAGCAAAAAGGCCAGATTGTCGTCGACTGGGGCATCAGCAGATGATTTCATATATATGCCTTATATTAAGCTAGCCATACGATTCAATGCCCCTGGAAGTGCTTTCTCAGATTGCTGGAGGTCAGACTGCTGCGAGGGAAGGGATCTCTGTGGCCGCCGAAGAAGGTGGCGCGTTCATGGGACGTGCGCGACGGCAAGCGCATTCTCCAAGTCATGGAAAGCAGCGCTGGCGCCCCATGCGCAGGGAGTAGGAAAGCTGGGTGATGCCGATGCTTGCTATCTCGCCTGGTTTGGGCGCGAGAACCATGCCTCGCAGGACAGCCGCCTGTAGACGTCATCCCTTAGAGAATTAAAGGGTCAGCTGGCCAACTAGTGCGGCACTGGGCGGTGTTTGGCGGGCCACGCCGGAACCGGATTAGAACTATGTCTACGCCATAGCCCTATAAAACCCGCCTCTGGGGCACAAAGACGACGGCGAGTTTTATACCAGAGGGAGCAATCGCTGTCTCGCAGACGCAGCGTTCCAACGAGTTGTCTGTATCATCCGCAAATATGGGAATATATTCTATAATACAATCAAGAACGAACACGGCACGGCCGGGCAGAAACAGCCGCATGGGT
Source organism: Arboricoccus pini (assembly GCF_900187945.1). GTDB lineage: Bacteria > Pseudomonadota > Alphaproteobacteria > Geminicoccales > Geminicoccaceae > Arboricoccus > Arboricoccus pini. The sequence continues at coordinate 220,651 of NZ_FYEH01000005.1, forward strand.
GGCAGACCTACCGGCTGCGAGCCAGAACGCCGGTTTTGGGATTGCTAATGTAAGGCTCTCAACCCGACGGCGGTGCGTATGGTGGTCCTTCCTGTCATAAATGCGTGCGCCTCATATACGAGCGTCGCGAGAATGCAGACCAAAAGAGGCAGAGCAGCGCGCGACCTCAATGCGTAACAGCCCTCGCCACAGCCACGACCGCTTCCAGAAGGACGGGAAGCAGACCCGTCACTTTCAAGACGATTGCCGGTGCCAGAGCCGCCAGCGCTGCGTCCACAAACTTCGTGGTTCGCTGGCCTGCCCAGGTGACCATTTTCACACCAAACTGGACGAGCCCTTCGGAACTGACTGCGACAGATGCCTGGTCCGGAGACGGCTTCTCCATCTCCGACTCAAGAGCTTTAATATGCCGGCGAACGTCGTTGAATGCCTCAGAAGCCATCCCTCGTCATGAATCAGCCCGCCGGATCGTACAAGCGGTTTTGATAGGCGCTCTAAATCCTTCCTCCGCCTGTCCCAAATGCTTCGACGACGGACACATCTTGACCACCTCGACGCGCGATCCCCCTCGTATTCCGTGCCGAAATCAGGCTCAATCGTCGCTGAGTGTGAACTTCTCAATCAGGGCATCGCGCTGGCGCCTGGCATCTATCGCCTGAGCGCGATACTGGCCGATCTGCGCGTCGAGCGAGTTGATCCGCTCATCCGAAGTTTGAAGTTCCGCCACGTAACGATTCCGCTGTGGGTCTCCGGCCGGGAACAGCTGCATGTTCTGGCGGAGGCGCTGCTCGTTGGTGAACTCGTCCTGACGCTGCTGCTCAAGTGCTTGCGCTTTCTGATCACTTTGGGCCGCTGTCTTCTCAAGTGTCGCTATGGGGGCGAGAGTCGCCATGGCCGGCGCGGGCAGGCCGCCCGGCGCGCTCGCCAAGTTCATGAGAATCGCCGACGCATCGGCAATCTGCACATCGTCGAAGGTCCTGGTATCGACCTTTATCGTTACCGTCTTGGAAGTCTGAGGGGCGAGCGCGGTTGAAACCCGCCAGGAAGCCGCCGTGGGATCAGCCAGATCGCCACCCTCGGCGTGGATCGTCGCGCCGGGCATCCTCGGTATTTCCACTATGAGTTTCGTGGCGTCGGTGCCCGTCGCCGATCCGGCGAGGGTCAGGCCGATCGTCGTCCGATCGATGACGCCGACCCGCGCCAGCCCGTCGACGATGCTGAAGGAGGCAAGGGTCTGGGAGGGCACGACCGTCCATTTGGCGCCGATCCGGAGATCCTGCGCGAAGGCCAGCATACGGGATTCACCCGGCGGCGTAGCCGGCATCCGCGCATCGCCCGAAAAACCGTCCCCGTCGGAGGTGGAGACCGGCCCCGCCGGCCAGCTCCCCTCGGAGTCGTTCGTTACCTTCAAAGCGGAGACGGGATGTTCCCAGCCCTGAGACAGGAGATCGACCTTCTCCACGGTTGGCGTCGTGTCGATGAAGGGAAGCTCAGCAGTCTGGCCGGCGGCGAGCGTCACCGGATTGGCCAGTCGGAAAGTCTCGCCCACGCCTTCGGCCGGAGGCGGCGATCCGGGGGCGCTCGCGCCGATCTCGTCTCCGGACGACTCGGCGACCAGCCCTCCCTCGGGCTCGTCTGCCGCCGCGGATTTCGTCAGCGGCGCGGGGGGCGGCGGGGGCGCCGCCATCGCCCTCGCCGGCGTGGGGATGGCGCGCTGGTCCAGGCCGGGCAGTTGATGCTCCTGCTGGTCCACCGGCGCCGCCGGTCTGGTCACGTCGGTTCGGGCATAGAGCGCTTCCGTGAACGATGACGGATTGCCCGACTGCAGAACCAAAGACACATTCGTCCAATCGGTGGCAGTCGTATTCGCGACCACGGCCCAGCCCTGCAGTGTGCCACGGGTCGATCCCGGCGCGGCGCCACGCAGGCGATAGGTGGCTTTCCAGAGAGGGACCGGAAGGGCTGCGGCGAAGGTCGCCTCCCCAGCCTGATTGGCCGTGCCCGTGATCGTCACCGAGACAGGCGAATCCTCGCTCCGCGCCCCGATGGCTTGCAATGCCTTCTCCACCCGGTTCGCGAGGCCAGAATCGGTCAAGGTAACGCTCGTCAGCTCTTCCAGAACGCGCTGGGACAATACGCCGCCGGTATCGAGGGTGAGCCTGGTCCGGTTGACGGCGATCCGTCCGCCAGCCGCCGGCTCCGGCGAGGCCTCCACCGCCAGAAGTCTCCCCCGGGCAGTGAGGTTGCCCGGCCCCTCCAGGCTGACATCACGGCCGATCATCGCCTTCAGCAGCGCAGCCTCCGTCGGCGGACCGCCATCCGAGGGAACGATACCCGCCGTATCCGCCTCGCCCGGCGGCGAGGGCATGGAGACCGAGCCGAGAGACGTGCCGCGAATAGCGACGATGGATTTCAGCAGATCGTCCACGTCGGAGGGCTTGGCTTCGATCGACCAGGGACCGGCTTGCCGCGTGGTCCACTCGAACCAGCCCACGCCGGAAAGCGTCAGGAGAATCCGGGCTGGGCCGCCGAGTCTGGCTTGGCCAACCACGGGCGTGGGCGTATCTGCACGTGCGGCCTGTATGGTGGTCGGACAAAGTGCGCTGGTCGCCAAGAGCAACGCTAGAGCGGTTCGCGTCGATCCGATTCTCATGTCCGTCTCCCTGCCTCTCCTGCGCCGAGCAGGCTCTACAATGCTGACCGGCCGTGCTCGACGCAAATTCAGACGGCCGGCGGCGGTGCCTAGATTCCGGCCGTCTACCCGCCGTCGATGGCGAAGACCACGCCTGTCACATAGCTCGACCCCGGCACAACAGCCAAGCTAGCACATCGGCAACCTCAGACGGATCACCCATCCGGCGTATCGGATCCGCCCCGCGACCGCGGACTGCAGGGCCGGGTCAGCCAGAACGCGGGCCATCATCCGTGTGGCGATCTGGCCGGGGCAGACGACGCGATGCTGCGGCCCTGCACCACGCGCTCGGCCTTGAGCTTGGCGACCTCACGCCGCAGCCGGCCAATCTCCTGCTGTTCGGGCTTGACCTGGCCCTGACCCGGAAAGGCTTGCCCAGGATCGGCAGTGAGTTCCTTGATCCAACTCCGCAAGATGTTCTCGCCGACATCCAGGTCCCGGCTGGCGTGTACCACCGAAACACCACGCTCCTTGACCAGCCGGACCGCCTCCAGCTTAAACTCTCGGCTGAATTGTCGCCGCGCCATCTGCTGCCTCCAATCTCGTCAAACACCCTAATCTCGGTGTCCACCAGACCGGCAGCAGCTCAATCTGGCTGGCCTACTGCCTGCACTCGCTGACGGCGCCCCGCCTCGTCACCTGGTAGGCTCTCAAGGCGCAGCACGGAGGCGGCTTCAAAGAGCTCTACCACTTCAAATCGAAGTTCCCTGCCGTCCTACAGCTCGCTCAAGCCATCTATCCGAATGCCAACGCCGAGATCGTCGATGCTGGTGTGATCCTCGAGCCGAGCCGGCCGCCGGTGGCTCCGCGGATGATCGCAATCAGGTAGATTGGGGGCTCACCAAAGCCCCCAATCTACCCGCGAGGGGACCCTCAAAATTGGAGGGCTTTATTCAGAGCGGCAGACAAAGGTGATCGGGGAATTACTCCGAACCAACTATCTGGCGAAGATTGGCGAGAGCCTGATGGTGTCCGATTTGGAGCCGCGATAATGCGACTTCGACGGCCCTGAAGGGCAGTGGTGGGATTTCTTCCCCATCTCTCCAGTAACTTATCGCAGAAAAACGCACGCTAATAAGTAGTTAGCGTACCTCTGATCATGCAGCTATCTGCTTGCCACAATCGACAGGCCTCTGTCAGTCTCGCGGTGAACGAGACGGGAGAGGTTGTGGGGACCGAGGTGACAACGGTGATGCCACCAGTCGACCTGCAGCTGGCGGAGACGCTGCCGGCCGCGTTTGCCCATCTGGCGGCGGGGCCGCTGGCCGAGGCGCTCGGGAAGGCTGTGGGATTCGCGCAGGCGTCGCTCGCGCCGCGCGCCGAGAAGGCCTACGGCGATACCTGGAACGCCTTTCGCGACTGGTGCGCCCTGCATCGCGTGCCCGCGCTGCCGGCGGCGCCTGCGATCGTCGCCGCCTATCTGGCGGCGCGCCAGGACCGCCTGGGGCGGAGCGGGCTGCGGCTGGTTCTCGCCGCCATCGCCCATCATCACCGCCGCGCCGGACTGCCGTGGACGGCGGCCGATCCCGCTATCGCAACCGTCATGCACGGTGTCCTGCGGTCGCAGAAGCGACCCGTGCGGCCGGCCGCCGCCCTGACTTCGACCGAGATCAAGCAGCTTCTCGCGGTCTGCGATGACCGGCTTATCGGTCGCGCGAGCCTGCCGGGCCTGCGCGACCGGGCGCTGCTGCTTATGTGCTTCGCGGGCGGGCTGCGGCGCGCGGAGCTGGTCGCACTCGACCATGAAGACATCGCTATCACCAAGGACGGGCTGACGCTGCGCATCCGTCACGCGAAAGGCGATCAGGAAGGGGAGGGGGCGTCGGTCCTCATCTCCCGCGGGCGGCAGGAGAAGACCTGCCCGGTGCGGGCGATGGAGGTCTGGCTGCAGCGCTCCCGCATCGCCTATGGCCCGGTCTTTCCACGGCTGACCGCGACCGGCACGATCGAGGGTCGCCTGAGCGGGAATGGCCTCTGGCGGATCCTCCGCCGCCGCGCCGCCCAGGCGGGGCAAGGAAGATTAACTATCTCGTACGGTGTGTCTATGGCGTCACACCAGCGTTCCACGCGCTATGACAGACTAATAATTCCTCGTAGTGGGGGCCCGCCTATCAATATCTCAATTTCCCTGACGCCCGAGCTGCTCGGACTCATCAAGGCGCGCGTCGATTCTGGGCGCTATACCTCGTCCAGCGAAGTCGTGCGCGAGGCCCTGCGATTGCTTGAACGTGCTGATGAGCGCGAGGCCGAGGCATGCACCCGGTTAAGGCAAGCGTGGGACGATGGCATTGCCAGCGGCGATTCCGGCCCCTCGACTTCGCTGAGCTACAGGCGGAGGCACATCGGCTGCTGGCCGCGCAGAAGAAGATTAGTGTGATCCAACTTTGCTACACGAAGCGTGCTCGCGCCGATCTGCTCGACATCTGGCTTACGATTGCCCCGGACTACTTGGGGGCGGCCGATATCATGTTCGACCGTCTCGAAAAGCGTGCAGAAATTCTCTCGAAATGGCCAAAAGCAGGGGGCGCTTGTCCAGCCATCGCCCCCGGGGCATCTTGGTTGAACGGTCCTACCTGGTTCTATACCGCCTCATCCCCGAGGGCGTGCAAATCGTGCGGGTGCTGCATAGTGCGCGACATCGACAATGCCCTCTACTTGGAGGGAATAGAATGAGATCGTGTAACCACGATCAAGATGGCGCTCGGCCACTTCTGACGATGCTACGCCGAAGGCGATTGCCGATAGCTCGATGCCAGTCGAACACGCAGAAATCAACAATCGCATCGACGCTGTTTTACAACAACGTCGCCATCGCCATTGAAACGCGCGCGCCATTCGAGCAAACAGAATTCTTTGAGTGCAACCTTACTCTCGATCCGCAATCGATCCCAAAATCATGGCGTTGTTGAATGACCGTATATCGAGATACTTACCGTATAATTAAGAGAGTCGCGGCCAATGCTCGGCGCGGTGGCATCGTCATGGGATGCCTGCTGGCTGCCGCGGTCTCGGCTGTCTGTCCCGCTCAGGCACAGTCTGAGCCGCAGGATGCGGCGACCGATATAAATGTAACTCAGACGACGATCGTGGATGATCGGCTGAACGTCTGGGAAAAGCGGCTGGTGCAGGAGGGTCTTATCCTGCTTGGCTACTACAATGGCTTTGCCGATGGCGTGTTTGGCAGCGGAACCCATGCGGCCATCGCAACCTTTCAGCGGAATCGGAACGAGCCCGCAACCAGCCAGTTGACGGGCGCTGACGCATTGGATCTCGCAGCCACCGCACTCTCACTTCGCAAGAAGATAGGCTGGCAGTCGTTGAAGACGGGGACCGGCATCAGCATGTCCTACCCGGCAGCTTTGCTGGTCAATACCAAAGCGACCGACGATGGCGGCGAAATCGTGGAATCGGCGGACGGCGATATTTCCCTGATGACGACGCATATTCCTGATGCCAGCGCCAACGGCATCAATGCCTTGTTCGATTCTATGGTCAATAATCCCAAGCAGAACGTGACGTATACGTTCCACCGTCCGACCTTGTTCATCCTATCCGGCGTCCGTAATGGCGCCAAATTCTACACCCGCATGGAACAGCGCGGTCATGATATACGGGGTTATGACCTGGTCTGGTCTATCGACCATGATGATATCATGCCGAGCGTTTCGCTTTTGATTTCCAATGATTTCTACCCCTTCGGGGGCGGCCTCGACCCAAGTGACGAAACATATCCGACGCTTGAGAAGCTTGCCCATGATGCGACGCAAGGCGGGCAAGGGCCGGATTCAAGCGCCTCAGCGGCCCCATCTCAGCCTCAAGCCTCAGCCCAATCGCAGGCGCAAGTTCAACCTCAGACCCAACAGGCTGAAGACCAAGACTCAAACGACGCGTCCAGTAACGCGAGCGACAATCCGGGCGTGGCTGAGCAGAGTTCGAATGCCTTGCCTCCGCCGGAAGACGGCTCTCTGGTAACGAGTGACGGCAAGGGTCTCCGCTTCACCTATGAATACTTGCGGCCAAAAAATCCGCAGCTGACTTCGGCGTATAACTGGGCGGTGCGCAAGCATCTCTTTCGAAGCATTCCGGAGATCGACGCACTTGACGGCATCTTCGTGCTCCCCCACCCATTGAGCTACGTCGCGACCGAGTGCGGCTCCGTCAATGCATTCTACACCAAGAAGCATTCGGCGGTCGTGCTGTGCTACGAAATGATCGACAATCTTATGAAGATGGGCATGGATCTCGCAAAGGGAGCTCAAAATCCGGATGCGCTCACGGTCGAATTCGTCTACGATAATATTCGTTTCATTCTGCTTCATGAATCCGGTCATGCGATGATCGATCTTCTCGATCTTCCGACAGTGGGGCGCGAAGAGGATTCGGCTGACCAGCTGGCTGCTGTTCTGCTTTTCTCCCGTGTCAACGACAGTGAGAGCGAAAATGACGTAGCGCGCGTGAGTCAGCTTGTCGCGACTTGGTTCAAGGTCGATGGCGCCGACGCGCCGACCAATGACAACTCAGTTTATGCCGATGAGCATGGTCTTGACGCACAGCGATATTATAACCTTCTCTGCTATGTCTATGGCCGTGATCCCGATCATTTCATCAATGTCGTGAAAAATGGCCTGCTCCCGCAGGAGCGAGCGGACAGGTGCCCCGATGAAGCCGCTAAAATCACCAATGCCTGGGCCAGATTGCTGCTCCCGAATTTCGCACCCGCTTTCAAGCCGAAAGACGCGGCCTCCGGTAATGCCAACCCCGCGCCGGCTGTCGCGCAGAGTCAGCCTAAAAATCCCCTGGAATGGGACGGAAAATCAAATCCCTTCGGCAATTGAGAGCTTAGGGTCCGTTTGGAAATTCAGGAGTGGGTGGTCCGGCGCAGCACGTTACCGCCCATGGCGTGTGGATCGGCATGCAAGAGGGACCCCGTTATCGGGGGATCGGCGCCCAAACGGGAGGTGATCCGGGTGGAATGTTAGTGCAGGGTTGGCGAGGACGCCACGTCTGACTTGGCCGGGGACGCGCCCTTCAACGCTGGCGCACCCGGCTGCGGCGCGACCGTTCCGCTGCGGGGCAGGACCGCTTCCGGTGCGGGCGGGACGTAGCCCAGCGAGCTGTGCGGCCGCACGGTGTTGAAGTGTCGTCGCCAGTTTTCGATCAGCACTCCGGCTTCGCGTAGGCTGTAGAAGACCTCTAGATTGAGCAGCTCGTCGCTGCAAGGGGAGCAGGCCTTAGGCGTTGCTAAGCGAAGCAAGCTGGACGCCAAAGCTCAGGCGGCGCTGCTTCAATCGGCGGGCGAGATACTGGGGTCCGGCATGGACCCGAAGAAGGTTCCAGACAAGGCTGCCGGGCTCGTTGTCGGATACGTCCAAAGCGGAAAGACACTTTCATTTACGACAGTCATTGGCCTTGCTCGCGACAATGGATTTCCAATCGTGATCCTCGTCGCGGGCAACAAGGACAATTTGCTCACCCAGTCTCATCAGCGGCTCCACAATGATTTGGACGTCGATGGCGGAGAAGGGCTGTCCGCCTGGATCATGGAAAAGAATCCAAAGGCGCAAGACGGGCAATATGAGCAGCTTCTTCGGCAGACGATTGCGAATTGGCGGGACACGACGCGCGATCCTGATGAGAAGCCAACGCTGCTGCTAACGGTGCTGAAGCAAAACCAGCGTCTCAGCGTGCTTACGACTTTGCTGAGAAAGTTGGATCTGAAGGGTGTGCCGGCGCTTGTAATCGACGAAGCGGATCAGGCAAGCTTAAACACGAAGGTCAATCAGAACAACGAAAGCACGACTTACACGCGCCTGCGTGAGTTGCGCGATGCCTTACCCTGCCATACCTTTTTGCAATACACCGCGACGCCGCAAGCCCCATTGCTCATCAATATCGCGGACATTCTGTCTCCCGATTTCATTCACGTCCTAGAGCCGGGCACCGGCTGTGTTGGCGGTGAAGAGTTTTTCAAGGCTGACAGCCCTTACGTTAAAACGATTCCGGTTGCAGATATCCCGCCCAAGAACGCGCCAATGCCGATCGAGCCTCCTGATAGCCTACTCATGGCTATGAGGCTACGTCGGACTCGCAGCCAGCATCATCGCTAAATCAGGCCGACGCTCGATGCTCATTCACCCGGCGCGCGAGCGGCATGTTCACTTGACTAACGCCAAATGGGCGATCGCCGCGAAAGAGGCTTGGTCTGGCTCGCTGGGGGCGCCTGCGCATGATCCCGATCGGAAAGAGGCAATTGCTGCTTTCAAGAAAGCGTATGATGAGTTCGCCACGACCGACTCAACATTGCCCGACTTCGATCTGATTGTTGACTGGCTGCCCCGCGCGCTTCGCGGCTCGACGATTATTGAATTCAACACGCGCGGCACGCCGAAAACGCCTGAAATCAACTGGCGGAATGCTGAGGGCTGGATTCTCGTCGGTGGACAGGCTGTGGACCGCGGCTTTACGGTCGATTCGCTTTCGATCACCTACATGCCGAGAGGCGTTGGGGTCGGCAACGCCGACACCATCTAGCAGCGCGCGCGCTTCTTTGGCTACAAGCGCAAGTACCTTGGATTGTGCCGCATTTATGTCGAGCAGAATTTGAGGATCGCGTTCGAGGATTACGTCGAGCACGAGCAGACGATGCGGACGGAACTCAAGAAGCTTTCTGCGACGGGGGCCAACCTCCATACGTGGCGACGGCGGCTCATCCTTGAGCCAACCCTTCATCCATGCCGAAGGTCGGTTATCTCAGATCCATATACGCGCGCACGGGCTCGCGGTGGTTGGACGCAGCAGCGCGGCGCGTTGATGACAACCGCCACCCGCCGAGCAAACGCTGCTGTTCTCGATGGGTTGGTAAAAGGCCTAAAGTTCCAGCCCGACGCGACCTACCCGTCAAACGAGGTGGCGCAGCAACACCTCATTTCGCCGAACGTGCCCATGCAGGCTGTCGTGGACGCTCTTGTAGAGTACCGGTTTGAAGACCCTCGCGATACGGCGAGCTTCACCGGGCTGCTCGTTACGATTGGCGAAGCGTTGCGTCGGGACAAAAATTGTGTCGCCACGGTGTACCAAATGAGGCCGACCGCAGTTAGCCGGCGTGACATCCATGACGACGGTGCGATTGATAACTTCCTACAGGGCCGGACGGACCGTGTCGGCGGATATCCTGGCGACACCTCCTTTAAAGGGCCCGATTGCGTCACCGTTCAACTGCACGCGTATGATCTGAACTTTGCGGGCAACGGAAAGCTTGCCGCGACAGCGGCTCCGCTGATTGGTCTCGCCGATTTCCTGTTCAGCGCGCGCCACGTCGGCCACCGAGGCCGTTGTTTTCCACATTCCGCCTGCGCTGGCGAAGGGCTGGCTGGTGCAAGTGCAAAGTGGGCGGTGATCGAGATGTTGAGGGGACAAGCATGGATACCGTCCGACGAAGGGGTAGGAACCACCAATTTCATTGCCAGGGAGATCACTGTACATATGGCGGGATGCACGGCACCAAGAGGAGGCCATCGCTCAGCGAGAGCAGCGGCAAACTGTCCTGCATGTCGTGGCCGCTCGCGATACGGCTACAGTAGCGGGTACTCGTCCCCGTCCTATTCGTCCCCCTCCTACTACTTCCCATCAGGAAGCGGTGGAGGCGGTCGAAGCAGCGGCGGTGGGACTGGCCCTGTAAGGGCGAGTTGGTCGAAGCCCGGTCCGGCTGTATTCTACACCCTGGCGGAAGTGGGGGAATTAACCCCCGTCCGGGCCAACGTTGAAGAACTAGTCTCCAAGCGACCGGAATTTCGTGACGTCTTCCTCTGTCATGCTTGGGACGACCGGCATAAAGCTGTTCAGACAAACCGAGCCACCTCTGTTGGACGAACCGGGTCTCTATCTCCACGCGCGGTCGCAAGGTGATTTGCTTCGACACCTCGAAGACGATTTCACCAACCAAATCGTCTATACGACACATTCACCGTTCATGGTCCCAACGCACCAATTGGATTGGGTACGAACGGTCAATATTGCCGAAGAAGAAGGCACGACCGTTTCCAACGACCCGAACGGTGACGCCCGCACCCTGTTTCCGTTGCAAGCCGCGCTTGGATACGACCTTGCCCAAAGCCTGTTCATCGGGCCGAACAACCTGGTTGTTGAAGGCGTCACCGACTTTTGGATTCTTTCGGCGGTTTCGGCATATCTGAATGAGCAAGGCAAAGTTGGCCTCGATGACCGGTTGACTATAACGCCAGCCGGCGGCGCGCAAAAAGTTCACTACATGGTAGCGCTGCTAACGTCTGAACAACTGAAGGTGCTTGTCCTATTCGATGACGAAAAGGACGCCAAAGCAACGCGCGACGATTTGGCTAAAGGCAAGCTCATCCGGTCGGATAACATCGTTTTCGTAAGCGAAGCATTCGAAGCTCCCCCCACCGAAGCCGACATTGAAGATATACTGGACTCGGCTGTTTACGAAGCACTTGTGCGCGAAGCCTACGCCAAGGAATTGAAGGGCAAAACGTTGGAATTGAATGCCCGCATTCCTCGCATAGCCCGCCGCTTCGAAGCGGCATTCAATGCGCTCTCGATTGATTTTCATAAAACGCGGCCAACGCGCCTATTTCTTCAAAAAATGGCCAACGACCCGTCGTCGGCTTTACCCGCGCGTAGTGAGGGCCAGTTCGAACGCCTATTCAAAGCAACTAATGCAGCTCTCGAAAAACACCTGTCGAGGTAATCGCGCCTTAGAACGTACAGGCTAAGGGCGCGCAGCCTCACTGTTGGAATCTGAATATCGCTAGTCCATCATCCAAAGCGGTCAACAAGAGTAGGTCTAACAATGCATCTCATATCACGTGTCTCAATAGAGGGATTCTGGGAAACCTACGACTTTGAAGTCTCTATGGATCCGAACGTGACTTTTTTCATAGGTCAAAATGGCACAGGTAAGACTACATTCATAAACCTTTTAGCTGCGGCGCTTACGGCAGATTTTAAAACTTTGGATAGAATGCCATTTCGGCGCATCACTATTAATCTTGTTCCAAACAAGAAAGGAGAAAAACCAACGATCGTTGTTTCGAAGGCGCGAAAGAAAGATCGCCCGTTTGAGCTGATAGACTATCGAATAAGTCCGGGTGGAGCCAACTCAAAGGAGGTTAGATTTTCGCTGGATGATAGCGAAGAACAAATGATATTGCGTCGTTTCCGGCACGATCCACGCTATTTCGATTACTACCATCGATTTCAGAGCGGATTAATGCCAGTTCTTAACGATCTTGTTTCTGTTAAATGGCTTTCAATCCACAGAACATCGCCAAACGAAAGACCTCGTGAAGATCGCACATACGAGTCTACTGTCGATCAAAAGCTCGAATCACTCTCAAACGACCTTGTCAGATATTTTGCGACCCTATCTCGTCAAAAAGACGATGAAATAAGAGCCTTTCAGGAACATCTTTTTGTGTCTCTTATTGAGCACAAGGATGATGTTGATCCATTTGATGTCAAAAGACTTGATCTCGTACCTCAATACACAGAAGCTCTTCAGACAATCTTTAAAGAGCTTCATGTTCAGAGAGATACAAGAAAACTTCTTTCGATCTTCTCTGAACGCGCCGCTCAGTACAAGAAACAATCCGATAAGAATGAAAACACGGGACTTACGTCGGATGAACTGATTTTTAGGATTGGATTGTACAGCATTGAAGATGTTGTGAGGCGCTGGGAGGCCCTGCAGGAAAGATTGAAAACCATCTTCAGTCAGAAAGATCGCTTCCAAGAGATAGCCGATGATTTGTTTCAGAGGAAACGAATGACATTCTCTGAGAGCAATGAGATGGTTTTTATTTCACGTAGTGGAAAGCCTCTTACCCCTCAGATGCTTTCTAGTGGAGAGAAGCAGCTTCTGATTTTGATGAGCGAAGCCCTGCTTCAGCGTGAAATGCCGGCAATATTCATAGCTGACGAACCCGAGTTGTCCCTTCACGTTTTGTGGCAAGAGCGTCTCGTGGGCAGCCTTCGTGCGCTCAATCCAAATGCCCAGATTATTGCCGCGACCCACTCTCCCGACATCGTTGGTCCGCTCTCCGAGAAGGCTATCGAAATGGAGACGCTTGTAAAATGACGTTACGACGGACGGCGAGCGCGCTTCATAGTTTAAATATATTCTATAAAGTGGATATTGTTGTTTTTTGCGAAGGGGGAGAATCGTTATCGTACGAAAATGCAATTATCGCATCAAGAACCGATGGAACACTAGACTCCTTATATTGGGAGAGCGTGATCGGGTTTTACCAAATAGATAAAACTTACCATGTGAAGTCGGTTGGAAGTAAGTCCACACTGAAGCGGCTGGCTGAAGATGTGCGAGATCGCAACATATCCACGGTATCCATCTGCATGGATGCAGACTACGAGCGTATTTTAGGGGATAACTGTCATGGTCCGCGAGTGGCGTGGACAATGGGCTATAGTTGGGAGAATGATGTTGTTAGCCCTCCGGTACTAGAAAACATTATATCGATGTTTCTGGGAAATGGAGCGGCCAGCGCCGCAGCAATAGAGAATTGTCGAGAGCGCATCTTACGGATGGGTACTGGACTGAGCCGCTGGACTGAAATCGATATTAGTTTATGCGCTCGTGGACGGAGCGGAATTTTTGATCGCGAGAAACCGTTGGCGGCAATTGATATGACCGATCCGCCAACAGCTCGACAGGATGCACTTTCACAACGTCTTACGATGGCGGGCTATCAAAGACGGCCTAAGAGAGTGGTTTCGGTACAGCCGGATGACGTAGGGGTTGTTTGTTTCGGTAAAATGATCAGCCGAGCCTTATACCATGCTATTCTAGCAGCTCTTCGCAGTGTCAGCGCTGTGCGCCTCGACTATGAGGTTTTCATGCGTATCGCGATTAGTGAAACGTTAAGAGCTGTCGCGGCGGGAATCCTACCAAACCATTTGGCCCATATCCAATCTCAGAGAGGTGCTTTTATTTGAGTGAAGGTCTGTGCAGGACAGGGCGTCCGGCTTCGGGCCGGCGCGGCTGTCGCTGTGTGATCTTCAACAGGTTTTCTAAGGGCCTTGCCCTCGCGCCAGCAAGGTAAGTGGAACCGTCCGGGGCGGTATCCCCAGCCTTCCGCGCCCAATGGGCTTGTGCAGGCCGGGTGATCCCCCTCCACCCCGGCCGCCCTTGCTCGTTGCTACCCCAGTCTCGGCGACGGCCAGAAGGTCAGGCGCGGCGTTCCGCTTCGCTGACCTTCAGACCCGAGGATCAGAGACATGACCAATCTATCCGACAGCAATCCCCGCATCTATGTTGCCTGCCTCGCCGCCTACAACAATGGCTATCTGCATGGGGCTTGGATCGTCGCGGATCAGGACGCCGACCAGATCAGGGACGAGATTGCGGCGATGCTTGCCCATTCCCCCGTCGAGGATGCGGAGGAATACGCCATTCATGACTATGAGGGCTTCGAGGGTGTCAGCATCTCCGAATATGCCGGCATCGACAGCGTGGCGCGGATGGCCGCTTTCATCGCAGAACATGGCGCACTCGGCGCAGGCTTGCTGGAGCAGTTCAGCGGCGACATGAACCAAGCCGAATCCACCTTGGGGGACTGCTATCATGGTCAATTCGCCAGCCTTGCCGACTACATGGAGGAGCTGACCACCGAAAGCGTCATCATCCCCGAGGCCCTGCGCTACTATGTCGATTGGGACGCGATGGCGCGCGACGCCGAGATGGGCGGCGACCTGTTCACGATCGAGACTGCGCACGGCGAGGTGCATGTGTTTTCCAACCGATGAACACATGGTCGCCTGTCCGCACACGCGGGCGGGCGACTAGCCAGACCGAGACAATAGTGTTAAGAAGAAAATAACCAATATTGATCGGGTTAGCCGATCAACATATCTGCATTGAGCGACTTCTAATACTTCAATCAATATTTGAACCTCTCTGGTCCGGGTGCTGCTCAGCACGTTCCTTCGCGCAAATCTTGTCCAGCGGAAACCGCGAGTTGATGCGCGTCATCCACGATCAGGCTCCAGGGTCTCTCGATGAACTGTCGCGGATCACCGGGCGGACGATCCCCAGCCTGTCCCGCACCCTCAAAACCATGGCGACCTACGACCTTGTCCGCATGGAGCCGGGGCATGGGCGCAGGGTGGTGCCGAAGGTGCTGCATGACCGCGTGACGCTGGAATTGCCATTGCTCGACCGGCGCGAAACGAAAGGGGGCCACGCATGAATATCCAGAGTCCGCATGTCGCGCAGCGCGCCGCTCTCTATCTGCGCGTTTCGACCCCGCGGCAGGCCGAGCATAACGTGTCGATTCCCGACCAGCAGCGGCAGGGCGAAGCCTATTGCGAGACGCGCGGCTATCAACTTGTCGAAACCTTCGTAGAGCCGGGCAACAGCGCCACGAACGACCGCCGCCCGGAGTTCCAGCGGATGATCGAGGCAGCCACCACCAAGCCGCCCGCGTTCGATGTCGTCGTGGTTCACAGCTTCTCGCGCTTCTTCCGCGATGAATTCGAGATGGAGTTCTATTACCGGAAGCTGGCGAAGAACGGCGTCAAGCTCATCTCGATGACGCAGGAGCTTGGCGACGATCCAATCCACGACATGATGCGGCGGATCATGTCCCTGTTCGACGAATATCAGTCGAAGGAGAATGCCAAGCACGTCCTGCGCGCCTTGAAGGAGAATGCCCGGCAAGGCTTCTGGAACGGTTCTCTGCCGCCCATCGGCTACCGCGTGATCGATGCCGAACAGCGTGGATCGAAGATAAAGAAGAAGCTGGAGATCGACCCGCTGCACGCCGACACGGTGCGGATGATCTTCCGGCTCGCCCTGGAAGGGGATGGCACGTCCGGCCCGATGGGCGTGAAGGCCATCGTCAACTACCTCAACAAGAACCGCATGTTCACGCGCAGCGGCGGGCGTTGGGGTATCGGCCAGCTTCACCGCATCCTGACCCGCCGCACCTATATCGGCGAGCATCAGTTCAACAAGCGGACCAAGACCAAAGAATTGAAGCCGGTCGAGGAAGTCGTCACCGTCGAGGTGCCGCCGCTGATCGACCGCGAGACGTTCGACGCCATCCAGCAACGGTTGCAGGCCAACAATCCGAAGGTGACGCCGCCGCGCGTCGTAAGCGGCCCGAACCTGCTCACCGGCATCTGCTATTGCGGCAACTGCGGCGGGGCCATGACGCTGCGCACCGGCAAGAATGGCCGTTATCGCTATTATGCCTGTTCGATCCGCGCTCGGCAGGGCGAAACCGGCTGCAAGGGCCGTGCGATCCGTATGGACAAACTCGACCGCGTGGTGGTCGGCCATATCGAGGAGCGCTTGCTCGACCCGGAGCGGATCGAAGAAGTCCTCGCCTCGCTGCTGGATCGCCGGCAGGAGGGCGTCGAGCGGCGCAGCAAGCACATTGCCGAATTGAACCAGCGCGCGGCCGAGGCCGACATGCGCCTCAAGCGTCTCTATGACGCGATCGAGTCCGGCTCACTCGACCCGGCCGAATCGGCGCTCGGAGAACGCATCACCGGCCTGACCGCGCTTCGGGATCAGGCGCGGGCCGACGCCGCACGCACCGAGGCCATGCTGGCGAGCGCGTCCCATCACTCCCTTTCAGGCGCAGCCGTGCGGGAAATGGCGAGCGAAGCACGCCGTCGGCTCCGGCAGGAAAAGGGGGGCTATCGGCGGGAACACGTCCGGGCCTTCGCCCAGCGCGTCGAGGTTGCCGACGACGCAATCCGCATCATGGGGACGAAAAGCACCCTATTGCGGACGTTGGTGGCTGCAAAAGGAGGGAAATCGGCGGGAATCGGCGTTCCCGGTTTTATACCGAAGTGGCGGATGGGGTGGGATTCGAACCCACGGTAGGCTTGCACCTACGACGGTTTTCAAGACCGTTGCCTTAAACCACTCGGCCACCCATCCGGTCATGCGCGAAGCGCTGATAAAGCTTCAGAATTCAAAACTCAACCTGAGGCAAGCCGGAGTCCTCAGCGCGGAGAAGGACCGAGCCCGTCGGCCTCGGGTCTTTCCGCAATCCTGCGCGTTCGACCCCAAAATGACCGTTCGGTGTCAGGAAGCCAAGTTGTGCCGAGTTTCGCGCCCGTTAGGGATAAGTTGCCGTTCCGATAGGAGCTGGGGAATGGCCTGATGATGCCCCTGTCCCGTGGCGCCGGAATAGCGACGACAAGTTGGAGACGATCAGCGTTTATCGGCTTGCCCGAGCGCGTGGAAGCGGCACCATCGCGGCTTTCTAAAGTGCAAAGTTGGTGTTCGCCGTAAACGTCCTCATCCATGGCTGTGGGGTGAGTCTTTCGTCGGAAATGGTATGGTCGCCGGCGCGCCAGGGGGGGGCGTTGTGGCAGATGACGAAGGCAACTGCTAAGGGCATCCAATCCGTCATCACGGCTATGACTGACCGGACTCCATTCACGCATTTCCTGGATGAAAGGCGTGTCCCACACGGATCGATGCACATGGAGGCGCCCGGCCGCCATGATGGGATCAAGTGCATTCAATATCCGATCGCTCTTGCGCCCTGCGCTCGCGATGGAAACAACGGAAGCGGAGAAACGCTCCTCTTGCAGGACGCGGCGCGGCGTCGACGGCAGGAACTGGCCTATGCCATTATTCTCGATAATGATGTGGCCCTGGCGACTTTCCTTTAGGAACTGAGCCACGGAACGGCATTGCTGGCTGGCCGCATCCTCTTTGGCATCCACACCGTCGTTTACCCGGAGATAGCGCACGGCATGCAGCCAGTAGTGACCATCTTCATCAAGATAGACCAGCGCCACTACGCTCGAGTCGGCGCGCACGTCCCGGCCGTATGCCGGATCCCAAAAGCTGATGCCTGAGACCAGGCGCTTCCCGTCCAGCAGTAGCAGATGCCCGCCATTGGATGAGGAAAAGACCAAATCGGAATCGTAGAGGCGCAGCTTGTCGGGATCTAATCGAATCTGGTGTCCGGCATTCGGGCGCAACAGCATCTGACTTTGAAATGCAGCCGGGCCGGTCCGCTCGAGGATCCCCTCGATATGCCCGTTGCTGAAGCGTTCCGGCCAGCGGCTCTCACCCTCCTCATCATAAATCGGCAGAACGAGACGATCGAACGAGGCCAGATATGGACTCCGACTCTCGTGTCCCTCTTCGGTGGCATGTTCGGCGTAGATCGACTGGAAGGTGTGTGGTGTACCGATGAAGAGTTGGGTGCCTCCAGGCACGAGAACGAAAGGTATCTCGCCCAGACGCTCGCGTAGGTCCTCCCGCTTTGTGGGCGAGTCGGCTGTGTTGGGGACTTCAACATCGTCGCAGATTACCAGATCCGCGCGCGATATTGGCGGCGATGCCGCGAGCCAGAAGCGAGGGATCTCGCAAGTTCATGGACCGCTCGACCGTGAGTTGGTCGGCAGCCCATAACTCTTTGCGTTTCGGCCGGAGCTCGACCATCGCTGGGTGACGTTCGATGATGCGTCGGACGTTGCGGGTCATCTTGCAGGCAAGGGCATAATCGGCCGAGATGACGAGAATACGTAGATTGGGATCGCACTTCAGGCGCCAAGCCGCATAGAGACCGATCAACGTCGATTTTCCGGCGTTACGAAACACCATCAAAAGTTGGCAGGCACTCTTCCTGTCCGCACCGCTTTGCAACCAATCGATCATGGTCTCATGAAGCGGCGGCGTCTCATAGCCCTGTAATTCGTTCCAGACCTCGACGAAGGGTAGGAAATCGATGCCTGCCGCGGGGGAGGGAGCGATGGTGCGCGGTGTAACCAAGGCCGCGTATTGCCGGCTGTGCTCCTCGTTCATGCGCGTTGGTTTAGTCTAGCAGACTGCGACGGCTGAGCCCGCTCAGAAGGCTCGTTCCGGCACGAGCGAGACTGCTGTCGTAGGAGAGCAGATTGCGATCCGAGCGCTGTTTATACTCGGCATCCAGGCCGGCCAGGCTGTCCTTGAGCTGCGTGGTCGTCGCGGCCTGGTCGGCATCAGCATCTTCCTGCAACCCTTGCAATACCGCGTCGATCGATCCGCCGCTGCTTGCAACGCCGGCTGCGCCAGCACGGGCCCGCTCCTGCGCCTGTCGTCGCTTCAATGCCGCATCCGTGCTGCGTCGATCCTCAGCGGCATTGTCGATCAGGGTCTGCGTGCGCACTTGCCGATCGGACGCTGCCGATTGATCTTCGGTTTTTGCACGTTTGCTCGCCAGGGCCGTCTCCAGGCCAGCCGCTGCGAGACTTGTTATTGCGCCCATTACGTGTTCACCTTGGCTTCGTGGGTAACTGCGAGAAGTGTGAATGGCTCGGGACTGTCTTGCTCGATACGCCAGGGAGGGCCGTCCAGGGGCCGCCGCCAGCCGAAGGCGCGCATGTGGTTGTCCTGAACAGCCGAGGCGCTCTCAGGCTTAAGCTGTTTCAAGCCATTTCCCGCATCGAGCATCACTGTTGCCGTTGCCGCCGATCGAGCGGTGACAGCTACAGTGCGATAGATCGTATCAAGTGCCAGGCCGTTATTTCCCCCAGCGATCGGCATCGCTTCGGCGACATGCGAAAACCTCAGGCCGCATTCAATTCGCGTGACGGCTTCAGAAAGCGTCAAGGTGCCGGACGTGAGACTGGTGTCCGCGATGAAGCGGCCATTGCTCGTGACGGTCACATTGTTCCCGGAAAGAAGGTCCAGACCGGTCCACTGGACCGTAGGTGCCGCTGCAGTCTGTATCAGAGTTTGATCCATGCTGAGCGCATCATTGAACCTTTGAAGAAAGCACCTTCCAGCGCGGCGAATGACGAGGAACAGGCCATCGGCGGTCGCGAGGATTGCCGTCGCCGATCCCGCCAAAACATGCTGAGCCCAAGCCGCTACATTGCTGTTTCGGTCGATCGTTACCGTGACCAAAACTCCATCGGCGCGGACGATGCAAAGCAGCCGACGCCCGCCGTCGAACGCCATGTCGATGGGTTGGCTAAGCAGGTGGCGCGACAATATGGCGAGGTCGGCCGCCTGATAGGCATCTTCGGTGTTGGTGTAGAGAAATTCGCGCAGCTCGCTACCGCTGCCGCTAACGAAGAGAGTGGCGCCGTCAACGCTCAGGGGCGGCACATATGCCGATGCCAGCGATCCGACGGTAGTTTGCAAATTAACTTCGACATTAGCGGGCGTGATCGGGTCTCCGCTGATGATCCATTCGCCAACGGCGGTGAACACCTGGAGATGCCTGTTGGACAGAAGTCCGATGATCCGATGGTAACGCTCTCCTGTCAGTCGAAAGGCCAGGGCCTCGTCGTCCAGCCCGGTCCCCATGTCGAAGTCAAAATAGGCACCGCTGCGCGACATCCAGATCTGGTCTGGCGCATCGCGGCTGCCGCCGATAATGAGGCGGTTTTGGTGCATGGCCACCGCAACCGGCCAGCCGCGTGCGGCGCTGAATGCCTCCTCGCCCCAGTCGACTGTGGCCCTGCCGTCGATCAGGGCTTCGTCGGTCAGCGCGGTAACCCTTGCCGAATCGAGCACATTGTTGATCGTGAGCTGCCGCCCCTTGATCTTGAGGCGACAATTCAAGTGTGCGGCGGTAAACATCGGTACGGAAGCCTTGACGACAACCTGCACGCCTGCGGCGATCGCCTGCGTTTCGTCGCCGGTCAAAATAGGCTGCAGTGCGATTTCAATGTCGCTGAACTGCATGAATGGCTTGTGGGTGAGGGGCGTCCCGGCCACGCCGATGGCGGAGGAGAACGGGAACGAACTCAATTCCCAGGCCCCCGTCGAATTACGGAAAAGCTGCCGTGGCTCGACATCCGGGTGGCATAGCAACAAGGTGTCACGCCGCCGCGCCCAGCGGACATTGGCGGCCTGGGCTGCGCTCCAGGGCGAGGTCAGCGTTTGATAAAATCCGTCAGCACGCCAGATCCAGAGGATATTGGCGCCTATGCCTATTAGGACCCTGCTGTCGGGCAGTTCCACGTCGAGAAGGCGGTACGTGGGCGAGATCTCGCGAAGGAGTTCCGTCCCTGGTCTGCGCGTAACCCCGCCGCCCGGCAGAACGATGAGATTGACGAGCTTTGCGGCGCCTTGCTGAAAGGCTTGAATGTCGATGCGACCATAGACCCTTGGATCGATTTCCCCTGAGGTAAAGCTCGTTTGCGTGGTGACGGCCGACATCAAAACCTCACATTGATGAGGGTAAAGTCATCAATTGCCGGCGGCGTCGACTGTTGGCTGTCAACAAGCCTCGCCAGGCGAAGCTCTGCCGAGGCCAACTTTTGGAGAACGTCAGCGCGGCTGGCGTTTTCGGTGATAGGCAGTGCGAGCTCGGCGGCCACACGGGCTACCAGCGCAGAGATGAAATGCGCCGGATACTCCGAGGTGTCCGGACGACGTTGGTAGGTCAGAGTCACGGTATCGGAGGCGGCTCGTAGCCGATTGCCGACGATGCGATAGACCAGCCCCGACTGAGGGTCCCAGGGCCAGCCGAGATGGTCCGCAAGAGATCCGTCGGCAGGACGAATGCATACCCATTCTCCACCGACACGCTCGGATCCTGAGTGAGCTGGGCCTCGGCGATGGTGAAGTCCCAAGGATGGCAGCTGAGCAGTGCGTCGCGCGCAACCGGATAGAGGCGAGATGCGATGAGCGACTCGGTGGTGCTGTCGTTAAGGCTGGTGATCGGAGCTGCCCCTAGCTTGACCAGCGCCGCAGAGCAAAGATCCGCTTCCGTAGACATGGGGCTCCTTTCGACGGCGCTGGTCAGCGCGTCACGTCTTCAGTTCGAGAGCGAGGGATGGCTGTCCGGACCGGGCGCGGTGCGACCGGGAGACAGAATTTGCCGCTGATCTGGCTCAGTCGGTATTCGTGCTGCCGAATGCCGTAAGGTCCGCGACATCGACGACGCCGTTGACGTTCGAGACGACCACCATGACGCCATTTTCGCCCACAGCCATGGGCGTTCCGTTGGTGCTGAACGCGACACTGGCGTTGATGAAGACAAAATCACCCGCCCGCAACATGTTGGCGGCGTCGTTAAAGTATCCACTAGTATCAACAACCGCAGAGATATCTGCGGTCTTGTAATGCCAGAGTGTGAATCCGTTCGCGTAGGCGAGGGCGCTCAGGTTTTTTGAGGTATAGGCCATGATCAAGCCTCCTTCGCCAGCATGGTCACGACAGCGTCAGTGTCGATCA
Organism: Arboricoccus pini; assembly: GCF_900187945.1. Lineage (GTDB taxonomy): Bacteria > Pseudomonadota > Alphaproteobacteria > Geminicoccales > Geminicoccaceae > Arboricoccus > Arboricoccus pini. Next base: position 242,541 of record NZ_FYEH01000005.1, read on the forward strand.
GCGTGGCGCCCTGCGACATCGAGTTTGAGACGAAATGAGCAGCGCGGTCACCGTGCCAGGTGATGTCAACCGTCACGTCCTGACCGATGGCATGACCAACGGCGCTTTTATGATACCAGAAGCATTTGCGGATCCCCGAAGCGTCGATCGGCAGCCCGCTATGAGGCAGCCAGATCGTGCCGAGCCAGCGCTTCGCCTGCGCTCCGCGCCAAGGTAGCTCCTCGTCGCCGATATAGTCGGAACTGGAGAATTCTTGCAGGCTCAAAAGATCGGACCATTGCTTCCAGCCAATGATTGCGTAACGCTGTCCATCATCCGGCACGTCGCTTTTGCCCAGTGCCTCGAACCCCGCCAAGACGACTTCCTTGGTAAGACCCGAGGTTCCCGCGCCCACAATCTTCGGCGCGCTGGCCAGTGCGCTGATGATCATTTCGTCGGTCTTGCGGCCAAGCGCGTAGGCGCCAGCATTAGTGAGGATCTGGCGCTCGTCGATGTTAATCTTGAGCTCGTCCAAACGGTCGACCCAGTCGCCGGCGTAAAAATCCTGGAGCGTCGCCTCGGCGGTGCCGTGGTCGACGTTCATGACCGGTACTGTCCCGTGACGCGATTTGGTGGCCGCGGAACCTTTGCCGACCTTTTGGAAGGTCGTCGAAGTCCCTTGGACGCCATTCTTTAGCCGAACGGTCGCACGCAGCTTCGAGCCTTGACGCTGATAAGCTTCGTGAACCTCTCGCTCGAACTGTTTGATAAAGGCATTCTCGATCGTCGTTGACATGGATAGGCTGCCTCAGCCGTTATTAGTTGGAAGTGCTGGCGATCGGCCGCAATTGTCCCCGCAGCGCCGATTGGCCGGCGCTGCAACGAGATGCGTGAGAACAAGGCTGCCGTTTGGGCGAAGGCTAGCGCCGGTAAAGTCTTTTGAAGCCGGCGGTGACCTGCGCAACAAAATCATGGTCGCGATCGCGCCAGTAGCGGGGATCCTTGACCATCTCGTTGAGGGCGGTTTCGTCGAGATCCGCTAAGCTCGCGTCGGTTGATCCGACTAGCTGCGGTTCCTAGGACCGCATCATCTGGTGCATCGCATGGATCCCCTCGGGATCGCTTGCGAGGGCGGTATAGACCTGCGGTGCCAAGTTGGCCCGGCCCCAAGTTCGCAGTTGCTGCGCGGTGCGTGCCCAAGCCTCCGCCCCGCCGAAATCCTGGCTCAGGCGAGCGACATGTTGCGCAGCTTGATTGTCCCAGGCAACATTTTCGATGAGAGGTACGAGGACTTCGGCTGCTAGATTATAGACGATCTGGGCCTGCTCCTGGCTCAAGCCCGCGTGGCGCAACTTAAGGTTGACGTCTTCGTTCGAGGCCAAGAGTGGGTGGGGTGGCTCGATCTCGTAAGGGTGACCGCAATCCGCAAGTTCGTTGGGCCCATTTGGGTTGATGGACGTTGCGGCCTCGTCGGAGATCAAAGGCACGGGATCTTCCTCGCTTGGCAGGGTCGCCAAAAGGTCCAGATGCGCCCTCAGCAACTTATCAGTGAGGACCGCGCCGCGTTCGGCATCCCAGAAGATCTCGGGCACGTTAGCTGGCCGGATTGGCTGCGCTGTCGTTGCCCCCAGCTCTGCCGTCACTCCCTCATCTGAAGCCGCAGCCGATGCTTCCGACGGCTCAACCGCGTTGTTCGATACAAGCTCGTTCATGCGATGTTCCATCGTTCGATGCCATCAACCGTGTATCGACATTTTTGCTGGTCCTAGACCCGCGCGGCCGCGCTCGATCATGGCTATGATGTGCGCCACCACGCTGCGCTGCCCTTCGAGATGCCAAAGCTCGGCGTCGCGTGCGCTCGGTACCAGGCGCCGCTCGAGGTAAAGGCGACGAAGTGCCGTCAGGACCTGATGGCCTTCGGTGCCGCTGAAGCAGCGCGCGAAGGCGACCGGAAGATCGTCCATGCTTCGGCGATCCTGCGCTTGGGGATGCATCGCGTTCCTCATTTTAGAAGACCGTCGACGACATTGTGGATGATATCCGAGGCCATTATTCGGTCCTGGCGGACCAGTTCGCCCGGTACGCCCAGGCTTCTTGCGAGCCAACCGGCTGCCGCTGCTGGATCGGTCACTGCCAGGGCCTCGGAACCCATTTGTTTCAGCGTCTCGAGCCAAAGGAGCACATTGGTCACATCCTGTCGGGCCTGCGCGCGCGCCAGCGGCAAGCGATAGTCGAGTTCGACATGGCGACCATCGATCGCGATATCGGGGATCTCGGCGCGGCGCCGAAGAATCAGGAGTGCCCGATCGACAAGCGGCGTCACAAGCTCGGCTTGGAGCCGGCCAAACACAGCACCAAGCAGCCGGGACGTTTCGGCACTTCGTTCGGTGACTTCTGTGGCAGTCATTCGGCTGTCGGCTACCGGGCCCAGGCGATCGACCAAAAGCGTATGGCGAATGCGACTCCGCAGGTCATCGAGGATCAGATCCGATACGTCGAAGCGCCCGGGTGCTTGCAATGGGGTGAGGCCGGACGAACCTACAGCTTTCGGAATGATCGTGCCCGGGGCGAGCTTGATGTTCGCAGGGTTGATCACCCCGTCATCATCGCAAAGCCATATCCCGGACGCGGCAATCGATGCGTTCTTGAGAACGAGTTCGACGACCTTGTTTGCCGTTTTAATGTCAGGAAGAGCGGTCATCACGGGCGATCGGCCATAGACTTCGCCTGCCATCTTCATCCAGCGAAAGGTAATGAACGGCGAACGATCAAAGCGGCCTTTGCGCAGGAGCGCCGAGCTGCGCTCTGCCTCACCAATTCCGGGGAGATAGGCCACATAGAGGCAGCCGTCAGGTTCATTGATGACAGCCTCGACCACGGCAAACGTAGCGTCGGCTTGGCTGCGGGCGGCATCGAGAACGCTTTCTGGCAGTGCTGCTTCCGGAAACACCCGCTGCAGGCCGCCTATCGTCAGCTTGGTTGCTCTGAACTGATGACGAACTTGACCGTTGTGGTCGCCGGAGAAAAACATCTCAGCTGCGGGCACGGCGTGAAATTGAAAGGCCGAGAGGCTCCCGGGTGCTGCCTCCGTGAACATCAAGGTGGCGGTGCCGATCGTGGCAAGGTCCAAAAGTGCTTGATGCATTTCGACGGCAAAGTTCGACCGATCGAAGTGACCCTTTATGCGATCGGCTACACCGTCGAGGCTTTCGCCGAAGATGCCGCGATCCGCGGGCGCAATTTCCTGACCCGGCCGGAGGCCGAACCATTGCGACCAGGGCGGCGTGAGTTCCGCCAGCAAGCTTGCTGCCAGCTGCTCGACGGCGTCCGCAGCCGTTCCGTCGAACAGCCGCTCGTTTGTCTCCTGTTCACGACCTGCCGTACCGAATCCGGCGCCACGCTGCGGGAGAGTGTAGGCATAGCAGTCGCGCCAGTTGCTTTCGAAAGAAGAGCGCTGGTTTCGCGCCCTCCGAAGCGTAGCGTTCAGCTGGTCGAGCATCAAAGGGCTTTCCATTTGCTGTTGTCTACGAATATATTCCTATTATCAGATGTAGTCAATTCCTCTTTTGGTCAGGTTCAGCCGGGCTCGTTAAATTCCCGCCCGTCAAGCAGGCAGGCGTAAAGCTGATAGGGGGTCCATACAGCCGGAGCGCGAACCGCAAGCAGTCTTTTTACCAGCTCGACGCAACTCATGGGCCGGATAGAACTCTCGGCTGTCGTTGCCGTCGGCGCGCGCGCGCCTAAAAGCAACGTTCGTCCTGTGGCGCGATAATGATCAATCAGCGATTGTAGTTGGATATGCCTCAGTATCTCTAGCCGCACCGAACTTTTTAAGGGATCGATCAAGATCCAGTCATCTTCGTTTTCGATGAGGCAGAAGCAATGGCGGAAACCGGGGCGCAAAAGCCGCATCAAGCCCTTGGCAGACCGATCTTCGAAGACGATAAGAATCCTCGCGCTGTGTAGGTATCTCGGATCCGAATAGGGGATGGGTCGCATAGCCATCACGTTCGTTCGAGGAACAAATACCTAATGTCATCTGCATTAAATGTCAAGATGATGCACCTCGACGAACGGCCGGCAGAAAAAGGGGAAACGATATGCTGAGCCATAAGCAGGTATGGGACGCCATCGATAAACTGGCGGCCAAAAACCGATTATCGGCGTCCGCGCTGGCGAAACGAGCCGGTCTTGATCCAACAACCTTCAACAAGAGCAAGCGAACAACGAAACAGGGAAAGGCGCGATGGCCGAGCACCGAGAGCGTATCCAAGATTTTGGAGGCCACCTCGACGCCCATGGCCGAGTTCGTTGGCTTGATGGCCGAAGAGGGCCAAGTGGCGAGATCGGGTCAACGCCTAAGATGCATCAACCTCGCGCGTCTTAGAAACGGCGAGGATGTCGACGTTAGCGGTTTTCTCAAAGCGTCTACGAGCGAGGATATCGAGTTTCCCGGAGTCGATGACGAAAACGCCTATGCGGTCGAGCTCGAAGAGGATCTGCAGCCACCTTTCTATCGGGCGGGCGACCATCTGATAATTGCACCGTCTGGAGGCGTCAGAAAGGGTGACCGTATTATAGGTCGCCTCAAGGATGGATCCCTGGTCGCCGGCACAATGATCCGCAGGAACTCGCAGCGCCTGGTGGTTCAGCCGTTTGTCGACCAACACGAAAACGCGATTCCGAACGAGGAGCTATATTGGGTCGCGCGTATCGTCTGGGTAAGCCAGTAGGAACTGGGGCGCTGAACGTTGGCAGGCCCGCGAGGGAAGTCGAGGTTCAGCGCAAGGTCAAAAAGTATGTCCGGCGAGATTGTCTGATGTTCGCCGCGAGTAGTCGATCCGGGGGGATCTTGCCGGAATTGCCCATCCGAGAACCGGCTGGCCGACGTGGGAAATGGTGGGCGGTACAAGGATCGAACTTGTGACCCCTACGATGTCAACGTAGTGCTCTACCGCTGAGCTAACCGCCCATCACGTCGTGGCGGCGCTAATAGGACACTTCGCACAGGCCCGCAAGTCCACCCAGGGCAAAAACAGGGCGTCGGCTTCCACCGAACTGCAGGGCTTCGCATTCGCTTGCCGGATGGCTATCATCTAAGCGAATGGGGTTGATCCAGCGATATGGGCGAAATCTTAACCGATGAACATCGATGACGATCATCCCTTTCGTGAACTCTCGGTGGAATCGGGTGCGCTCCCGATTATTTTATCATCTCCTCATAGTGGAACTGAATTCCCGTTGGAGGCCGGCGTGGCGCTGGCTGTCTCCGACGATGAACTGAAGGCGCTGGATGACGGGCCAACCGATGACCTTGTCGCAGCTGCGAGCGGGCTGGGCGCCAGCGTACTCTGTGCGAGGTATTCCCGAGCCTATGTCGATCTCAATCGCAGCCCTTATGAGATCGATCCGGCTCATCTTGATCGGGAAGCTCTGCCACAGGACGCTAGTGTCACGCCGAAAGTTGAGGTGGGGTTAGGGGTCATACCGAGCAGGGTCGCTGGCAGGTTGATCTACGGCCGGCCGTTGAGCCTCTCGAATATCGATGCGCGACTACGTCGGGGCTATTATCCCTATCATGATCGTCTGTGGCGGCTTGTTCAGGAACGTCGATCGGCAGGCGGTGGTGTAATCCTTGTGGATTGTCATTCGATGCCTTCCGAGGCGGCCTGCATGGCCGGACAACGCGGGCCGGTCGATATCGCCGTAGGCGATCGGTTCGGCACCAGTGCGCATTCTTTACTTGTGCGAAGTGTCGTCGAACTTCTCGAACACGCCGGCCTTCGCGTCTCGCAGAATCGACCCTACGCGGGCGGATTCATAACGGAGCACTATGGTCGGCCTCATTGCGGTATGCATACAGTGCAATTGGAGATCCGGCGCGACCTATTCTATGACCGCGATACCCGGATCTTGTCGACCAAGGCAGGGATGCTTAGCCGGGTCCTATGCGATCTGGTGGTCGAGCTTTACCGCGTGCTGCAGGTCGTGCCCAGATCTGGCGAAAAAGCAGATGCGCCGATGCTGGCCAACCTCCCACGGCCCATAATGTTGGCTGCCGACTAGCGACCGTTTGACCGCAGATGCGTCCATTGTCATTGGCCTGAGGGCTGCCTATGCTCCCGGCGCTTTTCAAACAGGGGACCTGAAATGGGTGTGCTCGCCGAGAGTCTTGCGCGTATCAAGCCGTCACCGACGATCGCGGTGACCGATCTCGCGCGAAAGCTGAAGGCCGAGGGACGAGACATCATCGGATTAGGTGCTGGCGAGCCGGACTTCGATACGCCCGACTTTGTCAAGGAAGCGGCGATCGAGGCCATTCGCCGTGGTGATACGAAATACACTGCCGTGGACGGTACACCCGCCCTCAAGAATGCGATCGTCCGCAAATTTGCTCGTGAAAATGGGCTCGACTACAAGGCAAGCGAGATCTCTGTCGCCAATGGCGGCAAGCAGGTACTCTACAATGCCTTCGTCGCCACACTCAATCCGGGCGATGAAGTGGTGATACCCGCCCCCTATTGGGTCTCCTATCCGGACATGGTCCTGCTTGCAGGCGGTAAGCCCGTCTTCGTGACCTGCCCGGAACAGACGGGATTCAAGTTGCGAGCTGAGGACCTTGATGAGGCGATCACACCGAGAACAAAGTGGGTCCTCCTCAACTCACCCTCGAATCCGACGGGAACTGCCTATAGCGCGGACGAGCTTAAGGTCATCTGTGACGTGCTACGGCGTCATCCCCATGTGTGGGTGATGACCGACGATATATACGAGCATCTCGTATACGGCGAGTTCGAGTTCAATACGGTCGTCCAAGTGGCCCCGGAGCTCCGCGATCGTACCTTGACCATTAATGGCGTCTCGAAGGCCTATGCCATGACGGGCTGGCGAATCGGCTATGCCGGTGGGCCCGAGGCGTTAATCAAGGGCATGGCCAAGGTCCAGTCGCAGAGCACGTCAAATCCTTCTTCGATCAGTCAAGCGGCTGCTGCCGCGGCGTTGGAGGGCCCCCAGCAATTTCTAAGTGCATGGCGTCTAGCCTTTCAGGAGAGGCGGGATCTCGTTGTCGAACGTCTGAATGAGGCAAGGGGGCTACGTTGCCATAAACCCGATGGCGCGTTCTACGTCTATCCAAGCTGTGCCGGCACCATCGGTAAGCGGATGCCGGATGGTAGTGTTATCGGTTCAAGTGAGGATTTTGCCCGATATCTGCTCGAGGATGCAGGGGTGGCAGTCGTGCACGGGTCAGCGTTCGGCCTTGATCCGTTTTTTCGGATCTCGTACGCGACTTCGAAAGAGGTCTTGCAAGAGGCCTGTACGCGGATAATCCAAGCTTGCGATCGTCTCTCCGATTGAGGAAAGCTTTGCTCGTTGACTGTCGAGGCCTGTCGAAGGGCGGGATCACGCACGGACATGTTATTTCTTATGCGTGTGTCTCGGGCGCTTTGGAGAGTATAATATAACCAGGTGTTGAGCGTTTTAAGTCTACGGGATGAACTGTTCCTTAAGGATCCGCTCTTCGAGATTGTGCTCGGGATCGAATAGAAGACGAATTGCCTTGCTTCGATCTTCCCAAACATCGACTTCGAGCACATCACGCACTTCGGTGAAGTCAGCCACCGCGCTAACTGGTCGCTTGTGCGGATCGAGGACCCGAATGGTAAAGCGCGACCGAGCAGGCAGCAAAGCACCGCGCCAGCGCCGAGGACGAAAAGGGCTGATCGGGGTGAGAGCGAGCAAATTGGCTCCCACGGGCAGGATCGGTCCGTGAGCCGATGAATTGTAGGCTGTGCTTCCGGCTGGCGTTGCGATCAGCACGCCATCGCATGTGAGCTGCGGCAAGCGACAGACACCGTCAATGTCGATCGCGAGCGACGCAGCCTGGCGGGTTTCCCGGAAAATGTAGACGTCATTTATTCCTAGTCCATTGCGAATGGAGCCGTCGCTGAGGCGCGCGCGCATCCGCAGCGGGTAGAGATCGATTGGCTGGGCCGTCTCAATTCGTTCCTCGAGATGGTTCGGCTCGAAGGCATTCAGCAAAAAACCTACCGTTCCCAGATTCATCCCGTAGATGGGAAGATCATGCTCCAAGGTAGCGTGCATAGTTTCCAGCATGAAACCATCGCCGCCAAGGGCGACGATCACGTCTGCATCTTCGATCGTGCTTTGTGAGTGCTGATTTAGAAGTACGTCCAGCGCTCGTTGCGCCTCCTCGGTTTCGGCCGCTTTGAAGGCGATGTTCATCGTTGCCGGATCTCACACACTGTATCGTCTGTCGATAATCGGTCGATGCAGCCTTTGAGCGATATGGCTGCTGTGGACAGACCCTTAGCGCGCCCCACATAACAGGTCGAGGCGATTGCCGTCGTCCACTCATTATGGGTAGCCCCTTGCTCATCGACCCTTTCGCTCGACATGTGTCGTATGTCCGGATCTCACTGACCGATCGTTGCGACTTTCGCTGTGTCTATTGCATGTCGGAGAACATGACGTTCCTGCCTAAGGCAGAGTTGCTGACGCTCAACGAAGTTGATCGGCTAGCCTCGGCATTTGTCCAACTGGGCGTCACGAAGCTGCGGCTGACCGGGGGCGAGCCGTTAGTCCGGCGCAACATTATGTGGCTGGTCGAGCGGCTGGGAAGGCACCTCGATCAGGGGCTCGAAGAGCTGACGATAACGACGAACGGCAGTCAACTCGCGCGCTTTGCCGACGGCTTGAAGCAGGCTGGCGTTCGGCGTGTCAATGTCTCGCTGGATACGCTGGATTCCGCGAAATTCACTTCGATCACCCGTTGGGGGCGCCTCGATCAGGTGTTGAACGGAATTCAAGCTGCGAAATCAGCCGGATTGAAAATCAAGATAAACATGGTGGCGCTCAAAGGCGTAAACGAAGATGAAATTGACAGGATGTTGGCTTGGTGCGGCGCGGAGGGCTTTGATCTCGTCCTGATCGAGACGATGCCTCTAGGAGAAATCGAGCAGGATCGAACGGACCAGTATTTGCCCCTCAGCGTCGTTCGCCGGCGTCTCGCACGCAAATGGACGATCAGCGACATTCCGCTGAGCACAGGTGGTCCCGCTCGCTATGTCCGCGTCAAGGAAACCGGTGGGCGGCTGGGGTTCATCACGCCGCTTACTCATAATTTTTGCGAGGCGTGCAACCGGGTCAGGGTGACCTGCACCGGCATAATGTATATGTGCCTGGGACAAGAAGATCAGGTCGACCTCAGAACCCCGCTCAGGGCTTCCACTTCGGACGATATGCTGATTGAGGCCATTCGCGGTGGGATCGACCGTAAGCCCAAGGGACACGACTTCATCATTAACCGGCCGAAGGCCGCGCCGGCGCTGGCGCGGCATATGAGCATGACCGGCGGTTAGTGATCGCGCGCTTCAACTTCGTTAGCGAGGTCTGCATAGGCTGAACGGAGTATATTGAGTGTCTTGAGCGACGGAGGGGTCATTTCCGCTTCTGCGGCCAGTCGCCCGAGTTCCAGCACGCCAAGATTAATGCTGGCTCCTTTGAGGGAATGACACTCTCGCGACCAAGCATGAGGATCGTTCAAGGCGGTCGCCAAGCGGGCAAGCACCTGCTCGGCGGTTGTTTTGTAGAGTTCTATGATATCCCGTTCCGCGCCGATATCGTCGCCCGTAAAACTCCTTAGTCGGCTGTAATCAATAACGGTGCGGGCATGTGCCTGCGATAGAGTGGAATTTCCGGACGACATTGGAGCGACACTTTCGGTTGTGTCTCTTGAATGTTTCACAATTGACGCGAGAGGGCGACCTCGATTCCCTAGGCTTACGCTCTATGATATGCGCGCGCGAGACGGCGAGGCGCGATATGTGCCGAGGACGGTAACATCGCGCGCGAAGAAGCTCAGTTCCTCAAAGGCGCGCTGGACCGAAGTCTGGGCGGGGTGCCCCATGATATCGGCCAAAAAGCTTGCCTGGGTGAACGTTCCGTCGATATAACTTTCCAGCTTGACCATGTTGACCCCGTTAGTCGCAAATCCGCCCAGCGCTTTGTAAAGGGCGGCAGGGACGTTGCGAACCGTGAAGGTGAACGTCGTTAGGACTGGGGTACCGTCATCTTCGGGCGCGTCCGGTTCGGCTGCCAGAATAAGAAATCGGGTGGTGTTATGCGCCTCGTCCTCGATATCCGCGGCTAGAATATCAAGACCGTAGATTTCGGCAGCCAGTCGTGAAGCAATTGCCGCCTTATCGCGCGCGCCGCTTTTAACCAGGTCTGCCGCAGCTCCTGCCGTATCGGCGGCCACTCGTGCCTCTAGCCTGTGATCCTTCAAAAAGCGGCGGCATTGGCCGATCGCATGGATATGGGTCTCGACGACCTTTATTTGAGCGATGGTCACGCCGGGAAGAGCCATGAGGTTGTGCCGAACGCGCTCGAAACACTCGCCTACAATGTACAGTCCCCCTTGTGGCAGTAGATGGTGGACGTCCGCCACTCGACCGGCCAGCGTGTTGTCGACCGGAATCATGGCGAGCGCGGCCCGGCCGTCTCGAACAGCCGCGAATGCGTCATCAAACGAGCGACAGGGCAGCACCGGCATGTTCGGAAACATGTGCTGGCATGCCATGTGAGAATATGCGCCGAGTTGGCCTTGAAATGCGATGGGTCTTGCAATGGTCGACATGAGGAAGGGACGAAATCCGTTACAGTCGTCGGTCGTGAGTGACTGCACCCTCTTATGCCGCGCTGCTCATAAAGGCCAGCCACGCCGCTATTGGTTGGCGAGCGAGCCTGCGTGCTCCTTGGGCCCATCGAAGTGTGCCGGGCAAGGCCGTCTTCTTGACGCTATACACTTCGGCGTTTACCGACCAATCTAAAGGCCGCTCGATCGAGCGGAAGTGCATCGAATAGGTATAAAAACAATCAGATCAAGGCGAGGGTCCGGATGGAAGCTTCTCTCGAGGGCCAAAAATTCATAGGCGCCATCCTCACCGGCGCGATCCTGGCAATTGGCTCGGGCGTCTTGGCAGGCATCATTTATAGTCCTCACAAACCGGAGCATAATGCCTATCAGGTTGATGTCTCGGTGCTTGCGGCCGGAGGCGGCGAATCAGCGGCTCAGTCTTTAGTGCCGATCGCCCAGCGATTGGCGGCGGCGGACGCCGGCAAAGGCGCGGCTACTGCCAAGGTCTGCCTCTCCTGCCATACCTTTGACGAAGGAGCGCCTAATAAAATCGGACCGAATCTGTACGACACCGTGGGTGAGGAGATTGGCAAGGGCAAAGCTTCTTATCCATTTTCGCCAGCCCTTTCGGGCCATGGCGGCAAGTGGGACTATGAAAATCTCGATCGATTCCTGACGAGTCCGAAGGAGTTTGCCCCGGGCACGAAAATGAGTTTTGCTGGGCTCAGCAAACCGGACCAGCGAGCTAATGTCATTGCGTTCTTGCGGTCGCTGTCCGCCGATCCAGTTCCTCTTCCCACTAAGGACGCACCGGATAATACATCCGCAAGCGGTAGCGAGAAGAGCGGAACTACGATCTCCGCCCCCGCACCCTAACGAGGCACAATGCCAAATTCTTCGGACCTTAGAGAGTTCTCCGCTCTGGCCCATGAATTGGCAGAGGCGGCGGGTGCCGTACAGCGGCGATATTTTCGTCGCCCCGTGGCTGTCGACAGCAAGGTGGACGATAGTCCGGTGACCGTGGCCGATCGTGAGGCCGAAGCGGTAATGCGGGATCTCATCGGTCGTCGATTTCCCTCGCATGGCATATTCGGTGAAGAATTTGGGCGCGATCGCGAGTCGGCCGAATTCGTATGGGTTTTAGACCCAATCGATGGCACGAAATCGTTCATCACCGGCAGGCCGCTGTTCGGCACATTGATCGCCCTTTTGAGAGAGGGCCGCCCCGTCCTTGGGGTAATCGACCAATCCATCCTGAAAGAGCGCTGGGTCGGTATCAAGGGCCGGCCAACCCTCCATAACGGAAGTGTTCTCCAGACGCGCGAATGCCCCGTTTTGAGCCAAGCGTCGCTATACGCGACGAGCCCCTTGATGTTTACCAGCCCGATCGATCGCCAGGGTTTTGATCGCGTGGCCAAGCGAGCGCGCTATCCCTTGTTCGGCGGTGATTGCTATGCCTATGGCTTAGTAGCGATGGGATTTGTCGATGTCGTCGTCGAGGCTGGTCTTCAGCCCTACGACTATATGGCGCTTATACCGGTTATCGAGGGAGCCGGAGGACATATGTCGGATTGGGCAGGGAGAGATCTCGACCTAGCGTCCGACGGACGCGTGATAGCATCGGGCGATCGACGTCTCCATGATGAGATCCTCGCTCTGTTGGACATGCGTTCCGCGGTATGATGGCAAGACGGGATTTTGTAAGGTCGTTTTCACGTCAACCACTTTGGGGGTCGTGAAGCGTGAGGCAATTTGGAAGAAGGCAGTTCATCGTTCGGGCAGCGCGCTCTGTGGCAGTAACAGGAGGGCTGATTCATGCCCGTCAGGCGGAAGCAGAGACGCAAGTCGCGGAGAGGCCCGTTCTCGACGGTGTTGTTGGCGTCCATGGTTATGCGCTTTATGACGATTTAAAATACGGCCCCGATTTCAGCGGGTTTGGCTACGTCAATCTGAAGGCTCCAAAAGGCGGCCGGCTCATCGACTCGGCGCTTGGCAGTTTTGATAGTTTCAATCCTTATATCTTGCGTGGTCGCGCCGCCGACAATGTGGATTTGATTTTTGATACCCTGACCGTCCAGTCGCAAGACGAACCGTTCTCGAGATATGGCTCCGTCGCTCAATACATCTTCATGCCGCCCGATCGAAGCTGGGTAGCCTTCGAGGTCAATGCTGCTGCCCGTTGGCACGATGGCACGCCCATTCTGGCCAGTGACATTGCCTTTACGTTCGAAATTCTCAAAACGAAAGGCTCCCCAGCCTACCAGTTTTATTATCGCCAAGTGGCGGGGGTGGATATTCTGGGTGAGCGACGGGTCCGGTTCAACTTCGTACCCGATGGGTCCAATCGTGAACTCCCCCTGGTTGTTGGGCAATTGCCCGTTCTTTCGGCCGCGTATTGGTCCACACGCGACTTTGAAGCCAACTCTCTCGATAAACCGTTGGGTTCCGGCCCCTATCGCATCAGGGACGTCGATCCTGGGCGATCGGTTACCTATGAGCGGATCGATGACTATTGGGGCGCCGATCTCCCCATAAATCGAGGTCGTTATAATTTTGCGGAGATCCGCAGCGAATATTTTCGAGATCTTGACGTTTCACTAGAGGCGTTCAAGGCTGGCCAGTATGATTTTCGATTTGAAAATTCGGCCAAGCGCTGGGTGACTGGCTACAATGGTCCGGCGGTTGAAGAAGGCAAAATCGCGAAGCTAGACTTGATGATTCCCTCATCTGCACGCATGCAGGGTTTTGCTATGAATATTCGCCGCGCTTTTTTCGCGGATCCGCGAGTGCGCGAGGCAATCGGTTACTGCTTTGACTTTGAGTGGTCGAATAAAACGTTATTTTTTGGTCAGTATGAGCGTATCCGAAGTTATTTCCACGGTCACCTCGAGTTCATGGCCACTGGGCTACCGGGAGAGGCGGAAAGAGAAATGTTGACGCCGTTTAAAGACGTGCTCGACCCCAGACTTTTTTCCGAAGAATTCGAGCTGCCGCATACAGACGGGACGGGCAATGTTCGCGACAATCTTCGGCACGCATTCGGCTTGCTCAAGGATGCGGGCTGGTCAGTCGAGAATGGCTCTTTGAAGCATATTCAAACAGGACAGTCGATGGCGTTTGAGATTCTTCTCAGCCAGTCGGACCTGGAAAGAGTAGCATTGCCCTTCGTGCAAAATCTATCTCGCCTTGGAATTAAGGCGAATATCCGGACCGTCGATCCTTCGCAGTATCAAAATCGGATGAATCAATTTGACTTCGATATGACGGTTGCGTTGTGGCCGCAGAGCAGTTCGCCGGGCAACGAGCAGGCGCAATTTTGGAGCTCAAAAGCCGCCGACGTAGAAGGCAGTAAGAATTTCGTAGGGATCAAGAACCGGGCAATCGATGCGATATGTGAAAGGATCGTGCAAGCAACAAGGCGGGACGAGTTGGAGATTGCCGTTCGAGCACTGGATCGCGTCCTTCTTTGGGGATTCTACGTCGTTCCACATTACACACTCGGACATTATTGGCTCGCGCGTTGGAAGAAGATCGCTTTCCCAGCAACGTTACCTACCCAATCTCCCGACGTGTTCAGTTGGTGGGATAGCACGGCAGGCGAGGGCGGTGACCAGGTTCTTCCCGAAGCGACGCCCTGAGTAATCCCCGATGGCCTGGTATATAGCCCGTCGGCTCGTTCTTATGATTCCAACGCTTCTCGGAATAATGATCCTTAACTTTCTGATCGTCCAGGCGGCGCCGGGAGGCCCGATCGAGCAGATCATCGCCGACTTGTCACATCAGGCTTCGGCTGGCGATAGGTTCTCCGGCGGAAGTGGTGATCTGATGGCCGGGGCGCCGAGCGTGCAGTCCAGCTATCGAGGCGCTCAAGGGCTGGATCCCCAGTTTATTGATAAACTCAAGCGACAATTCGGCTTTGACAAACCGCTCATCGAGCGATTTTGGCAGATGATGCGTGGCTATTTGATTTTCGATTTGGGCCAAAGCTTCTATTCGAACCGGTCAGTGCAATCCTTGATAGTTGAGAAGCTTCCGGTTTCGATCAGTCTTGGGCTATGGACGACGCTTTTAGTCTACCTGGTTTCGATACCCCTTGGGATACGCAAGGCTGTCAGGGACGGCGAGCCGTTCGATCTTTGGACCAGTGTGCTTGTCGTCGTTGGCAATGCCGTGCCGAGCTTCCTCTTTGCATTGCTGTTGATCGTCATTTTTGCCGGGGGAAGCTATCTCGAATGGTTTCCTCTTCGCGGCTTGGTCTCCGATAATTGGCAGCAAATGTCCTGGCCATCTATTGTACTAGATTATTTCTGGCATATTACGCTACCGGTTCTCGCCATGGTAATCGGCGGGTTTGCCAGCTTGACCATGTTGACGAGGAATTCATTTCTGGACCAGCTCGGCCAGCAATATGTAATGACGGCGAGAGCCAAGGGGTTGAGTGAGAACCAAGTCCTTTATCGTCATGTGTTTCGAAATGCCATGCTGATTGTCGTTGCCGGTTTTCCAGCGGCGTTCGTTAGCATTCTCTTCACAGGCTCGCTTTTGATCGAAACAATGTTTTCGCTCGATGGACTGGGCTTGCTTGGCTTCGAAGCGGCCATTCGGCGCGATTATCCCGTCATGTTCGGCACACTTTTTATTTTTACCCTGATAGGACTTATTCTGAAACTCGTCTCCGATCTGACGTATTTGGTCGTCGATCCGCGCATCGATTTTGAGGCGAGGCGTATTTGAGGGGCTCGTCCGGGCGGAACGGCGCGGCTCGCGCGGTAGTAGCGCGATCTTGGCTTTCTCCGCTTACATATCGCCGAGTGCGCGTCTTTTGTAAAAATAAGCGCGGGCTGGTGGCGACCTCGGTCTTTGTCGTGGCTTTCGTCATTTCCCTATTTGCGGAGTTGATAGCTAACGATCGTCCGATATTCGTCTGGTATAGCGGACATCCATACTTTCCGGTATTTCGGGATTATCCTGAAACTGCGTTCGGCGGAGATTTCCCAACATATGCCGACTATCGTGACCCCTATGTTATCAGCTTAATTGAGGGCAAGGGCTTCGTCATATGGCCGCCAATTCCTTACAATGCGACGACGGTCATTACAGATTTGGGTGTTCCTGCGCCGTCGCCTCCCTCGAAGCGCAATTGGTTGGGCACCGATGATCAATCCCGGGATGTTTTGGCGCGAGTCATTTATGGCTTCCGAATCTCCGTCCTGTTTGGCCTGCTTCTGGCGATATCCAGCTCGGCCGTCGGGATCTTGGCTGGAGCGGTTCAAGGCTATTTCGGTGGCTGGGTTGATCTTGGAATGCAGCGTTTCATCGAGGTATGGAGCGGATTGCCGGTACTCTATCTGCTGATCATCATGGGCTCGATATTCATTCCCGGATTCTGGACGCTGCTGATTTTGATGCTGCTATTTTCCTGGATGACCCTGGTTGATCTTGTTCGGGCTGAGTTCTTGCGTGCGCGGTCTCTCGATTACGTCAGAGCTGCTCGCGCCCTTGGCGCGTCGCATCCTCGCATCATGCTGCGGCACATTCTTCCCAATGCGCTCGTGGCCACGACTACGTTCCTGCCATTCATCATCAACGGGTCCATCACGACGTTGACAGCTTTGGATTTTCTCGGATTTGGCTTGCCACCGGGCTCCCCATCTCTTGGTGAACTCGCTTTGCAGGGCAAGAATAACCCGCAGGCGCCATGGCTTGGATTGACGGCGTTCCTCGTTCTCGCAGCGGCCTTGTCGCTACTGATCTTTATGGGCGAAGCGGTGCGGGACGCGTTCGATCCGCGGCGGACGCCTCCTTGAGTTGCGCTCCTCTCCTCGAGATAGACAATCTCTGCGTAGGGTTCGGCCAAGGTGCTACGGCTGTCGCCGCCGTTCGTGGTCTAAGTTTTCACATCGACATCGGAGAAACAGTCGCTCTGGTGGGCGAAAGTGGATCGGGGAAGTCGGTGACGGCTTTGTCGATCATGCAACTCTTTCACCGGACGGGTGCGAACGTGACATGCGGCTCGATTCGACTGCGCGGCAAGGAGTTGCTGCGCAGTGGCGAGAAAAGCATGCGGCGTATCCGCGGCGATCGGATAAGCATGATCTTTCAGGAGCCAATGACGTCGCTCAATCCGCTCCACCGTGTCGCTCGTCAGGTGGAGGAGGTCGTTCGTTTGCATGGACGCCTCTCCGGGCAGGCGGCGCGCGAGCGAGCACTCGAACTCCTCCAGTCGGTCGGGCTTGAAGATATAGCCCGTATTGCCAGCAGTTTTCCACATCAGCTTTCGGGCGGCCAACGTCAACGAGTCATGATCGCGATGGCTATTGCGAACGAACCCGATTTGTTGATTGCCGATGAGCCGACGACGGCCTTGGATGTCACGGTGCAGTCTCAGATCCTTCGCCTTCTCAAGGATCTGCAGCAGCACTCAAAGATGGCCATTTTGCTGATCACGCATGACTTGACGCTTGTCCGACGGTTCGCTCGGCGTGTTGTGGTCATGACAGAAGGGGTCGCGGTCGAGCAAGGTGAGTCAGAGCGTGTCCTCCAACAGCCAGAGCACCCCTACACGATAAGATTGCTGTCATCGGAGCCAGGCGTCTCGCCGGCGCCCGAGGCGTGCCCGAAGCCGCTCCTTGAGGTGTACAATCTAAGCGTCAAGTATCCCGTCAAGCGGGGGCTTTTGCAGCGAACGGTCGACTGGGTCTCGGCTGTCGACGAGGTCAGCCTGCGTGTCGGTACGAGAGAGACGATCGGAATCGTCGGGGAAAGCGGGTCCGGCAAGTCAACGCTCGCCCTCTCTGTGTTACGCCTCATTCCCGCCACAGGTACCATCCGCTTCGGCGAACTCGAGCCGCTTAAAGATAGATCTGCTCGTTGCCTCCGTGCCTATAGGCGACGGATGCAGGTCGTGTTTCAGGATCCCTATGGCAGCCTCAGCCCGCGTTTATCGATTGAACAGATCGTCCGCGAGGGGATGGATCTTCACAATATCGGCGAAGTTCGCGAACGAAGGGAAATGGCAGCGGAGATCCTCCGTGAGGTAAGATTGGATCCGAGTTCGCTCGACCGGTATCCACATGAATTCTCTGGCGGTCAGCGTCAGCGCATTGCTATTGCTCGCGCATTGGCGGTGCGACCCCAATTGCTCGTGCTGGACGAGCCGACTTCCGCGCTCGATATTTCCGTTCAGGCACAGATCATCGAACTGCTGCGCGCGCTGCAGGAGCAACATGGCATGGCCTACATATTCATAAGCCATGACCTGCGTGTGGTTCGGGCGATGAGCCATCGGATCGTGGTCATGAGAAGTGGCAGGATCGTGGAGCAGGGCCCAGCCTCCACGATCCTTTCCCAACCTCAGACGCCTTATACGAGGGCGCTCATGGAAGCTGCCTTCCTATCCTAGGGAAGGGGTAACAGAACCTTCCCTAGATGCGTTCGTCCTCGAGACGTGTATTCATTGGAGTGCAGAGGGCACGGTTGGGATCAGGCGGCGATAAGAGTCGAAGTCGCGACGCCGTCAAGCGCCTTCTCGAGGCCATCGAACATCATGTCGATTTCGCTGCGCGTGATGATCAGCGGGGGGCAGATGCCGACCGAGTCGATGGGGACTGGCCTCAAAATGACCCCATGGGCCTGGGCCTGTGCGGCAACCTGGGCATTGATCTTGATCGCTGGGTCGAAATGCGTCTTCGATGCCTTGTCCTTCACGATCTCCACGGCACCGATGAGGCCGACGCCACGGGCTTCGCCAACAAGAGGATGGCCACCCAGAGCGTCCAAACGGCGTTTGAAGTGTGGAGAAACTTCGCGAACGTGATTGAGGATCTCGTCCTCGTCGTAAATACGCAGGGTTTCCAAGGCAACAGCGGCAGCTACAGGATGGCCGGAATAGGTGTAGCCCGTCCCAAGATTGCCGATTGCCGCCGACTGGTCGGCCAGACCTTCGTAAAATGACTGGCTCATGAGGACGCCTGCGATCGGCAGGTAGGCCGACGATAGCTGCTTGGCGATCGTCATGAGATCGGGCTCGATACCCATCGTCTCCGCCCCCCACCAGTTGCCGGTTCGGCCGAAACCGCAGATTACCTCGTCCGACACCATCAAAACGTCGTGCTTGCGTAAGACGGCCTGGATTTTGGGGAAGTAGCTGAGCGGTGGAACGATGACGCCACCAGCACCCATCACGGGCTCGGCGAAAAACGCGGCGACCGTATCGGGGCCTAACGTTATGATAAGCGTGTCAAGCTCGGTTGCAAGCCTGTCGGTGAACTGCTCCTCCGTCTCTCCCGGGTTGCCCTCGCTGTAGAGGCTAGGCGGCGTAACGTGGAAGAATCGATCCGACATGGGCAGATCGAAACCGGTTCGCGCGTAAGGCAGGCCTGTCAGATGCCCCGCGGCAATCGTGATGCCATGATACGCGCGCCTTCTTCCGATGATACGCTTCTTGTTCGGCTTGCCGCGCCCATTTTGATAATACCAGATGAGCTTGATTGCCGTGTCGATCGCTTCCGATCCGCTATTGACAAAAAAGGCCTTGGCAATCGATGCGGGGGCCATCGATACGACACGCTCTGCAAGCTCGATGACCGGTTCGTGACTGCGATGGCTGAAAATCTGCGAATAGGGAAGCACTTCCATTTGCTTGCGGGCGGCTTCCGCCAAGCGTTTTTCACTAAATCCCAGCGACGTGCACCAGAGGCCGGCCATGCCCTCGATATAGCTCTTGCCTTCGTCGTCGAAGACATAGACGCCATCTCCCCGCGTTATGACGAGCGGGCCCTGCTCCTCATGCGCGCGCAGATTGGTATAGGGATGGATCGTATACTCGATGTCTCGGGCATGGAGCGAGTTGGGCGTCTGCGGCATTGTAGAGAAACTCCGGATTCCGTCGTGGGACGGCGACTGAAAGGCAGTCGTTTGTGACACCCTCAAGCTAGTAGAGCGGAGGTTATGCGACAACATCGGTCGAGCGAATTCGTCAGCGACCCGGGTGCTGGTCAACGACAGGCCTTTGCCCATATGACAACTGTCCTTCCAGAGGTATGCAATGGGCGATTCGATCACGATGTCGGCAGGGGAACAAACGGGCCAGAGCCTATCTCATTTGAGTGAGTCTTGTAGGCCAGACGAGCATCCGCCGGTGGCAACTGGCCGATTAGGCGTCCTGCTAATGAATTTAGGCACGCCGGATGCGACGGATTATTGGTCGATGCGCCGCTACCTGCGCGAATTCCTTTCCGATCGACGAGTTATCGATTACTCGCCGTGGATATGGCAGCCAATCCTGCAAACGATGATTCTCACGAGGCGGCCATCCAAATCTGGGGCGCTTTATCGGTCCATTTGGAACAAGGAGCTCAATGAGAGTCCGTTGCGAACGGTATCGCGATCGCAAGCACAAAAGCTGGCCGATCGGCTTGCCGCGCGCGATACCAACATCATCGTCGACTGGGCCATGCGTTATGGAAACCCTTCTACCGAGAGCGCGTTCAAGCGCCTCGTGGACCAAGGGTGTCGGCGCATCGTCTTGATCGCACTTTACCCGCAATACGCGTCTCCTACGACAGCCACCGCCTACGATGCAGTCTTCGCAGTTCTCAAGAAGATGATGTGGCAGCCGTCTATTCGTACGGCACCCCCCTACTACGATAATCCCCTTTATATTCAGGCTCTCGCCCGTAGCGTACAAGACGGAATTGCTGAGGCTGGATTCGAACCGGAGTTATTGCTCTTTTCTTATCACGGGATGCCCAAGCGATTTCTACTGGCCGGCGACCCCTATTATTGTATGTGCATGCACACCACTCGGTTGGTTCGCGAGGCATTGGGATGGAGCGAGGCGAAGGCCATGACCTGCTTCCAGTCTCGGTTCGGACCGGAAGAATGGCTTCAGCCCTATTTCGATCGCACCTTGGAAAATCTGCCGAGCAAAGGCGTCAAGAGAATTGCCGTCATATCGCCCGCCTTCGCTACCGATTGTCTCGAGACGCTTGAGGAGATCGCGGTGAGCGGGCGGGAGACGTTTCTGGCGCATGGTGGCGCAGATTTCGCCTATATTCGATGCCTCAACGACAGCGAAGCCCACATTGATCTGCTCGAGCAGATGGCCGTGCAGGAACTGCAGGGCTGGCTGCCGTCGCCTTAGCATCCATCACCCGGCAACGACGAGAATGCCTCGGGCGGGAAGGCTGAATGTGGATGGCTCTCTTGACCTGGAGCGCGGTGGTCACCATGAAGGGGCCAATGAACATCGGTCGCGGATGTCGGCCGGTGCGATACCCCTTTTTGTGGAGCGCCAATGGCGAAAGAGGATCTTATCGAATTTAGCGGTACTGTCACGGAAGTCCTGCCCAATGCGATGTTCCGCGTCAAGCTCGAGAATGAGCACGAGGTGCTGGCGCATACGTCGGGCAGAATGCGTAAAAACCGAATCCGCGTGTTGACGGGAGACAAGGTCACCGTCGAGATGACCCCCTATGACCTGACCAAGGGACGCATTACGTACCGTTTCAAATAATATGACGGGGGCCAATGCATCCTCCATCGTTCTTGGATCGTCGTCACCCCGTCGGCTGCAGCTGCTCAGACAAGTTTTGATTGAGCCGTCGTCAATCGAAGTGCCGGACGTTGACGAGTCCGTGTGGCGGAATGAGCAGCCGCGCAGGTATGCGGAACGCATGGCGCGCGCGAAATTGTCAGCCATACAGCAAAGATGCCCTTCAGCCGACTATATCCTGGCCGCTGACACGGTAGTTGCTTGCGGTCGCCGCATCCTTGGCAAGGCCGAAACCGAGCTAGAAGCTCGTGCTAGCCTGCAGCTTCTCTCCGGCCGCCGACATCGCGTCTATGGGGGCGTTGCCGTAGCTAGCGGCGAGCGTAGCGTGTCGCGTGTGGTGATCACGCAGGTTGGCATACGGCGCCTTTCTGACGCGGACATCGATTTTTATATCGACTCCGGCGAGTGGCGGGGCAAAGCCGGCGGATATGCCATTCAAGGCTTGGCCGCCGCCTTCGTCGCGATGATTGCCGGCTCATACACCAACGTCGTTGGCCTCCCGCTTGTGGAAACCCTGCAGCTTCTCGGCGGTCTCGGGTGGGCACGCAGCCAGGTAAATCTATGAAGCGTCTAGTCCTTGAGAAAACTCTTCCCGGAATCGCAGCGGCGCTGTTACTCGACGATCGGTTGGTCGCATTCTGGGATTTCGACGAGATTGGTGAACAGAGAGCGACCGACGCTTTTTTCCTGGGCCAGGTGTCCTCCGTCGATCATCGGCTGGGTGCGGCATTTCTTGATGTCGGAGCGGGCCGCCTGGCCTTCCTCAATGCCAAGGATGCCCGGCGAGGGCTCGCGGCCGATGATAAAGTGCCCCTCGGACGGCTATTGTCAAATGGGCAACGTCTTATCGTTCAAGGCGTCAGAGAGGCTGAAGGCGACAAGGGCCCCAGGGTAACAACCGATCTTAAGCTGATGAGCTTTCATCTCATCTACCGGCCTCGAGGCGATCCCGCAGATCGATTGCGCTCCGTACGAGGGGCTCATCGTCAGCAGTTGCAGGATCGCGCGAATGAGCTTTTTCCACAGCGTTCGGTGATATTGCGAAAGATGGCGTCCGCGGCGCCTGATGATCTTCTTCAGGAAGAATTGCGCTGGCTTGAGCGAAAATTCGCAGCTGTGGAGAATGCCGCGTCGAAGGGTAAAGTCGGACCTCTGCAGATGATCGATCCTCTGGAGCATATTCTGCAGGCCGCACTCGAGAGTGGTCCCCTGGATTTGATCGAATCGGTCGACCCGGGCTTGTTGTCGAGAGCGAGGCGGATCTTCTCTGAACGATTGAGTTATCTGGAGCTCGAACTCGAATCATTGCCTGCCGGGCGGACCGCTTTTGAACAAGCCGGTGTTGAAGACGAAGTAGAGCGAGCGTTGGATCGGGAGATTGCGCTAGAAAACGGCGGAAGGCTGATCATTGAGCCGACTGCGGCATTCGTGGCGATCGACGTCGATGGCGGGGGCAGGGGGGCTCTGGACGTCAATCTTGCCGCTGCGAGTGAGATCGCGAGACTCGTGAAGCTACGAAATCTTGGTGGAACAATCGTGATCGACTTCGTCGATTTGCCGACGAAGCCACAACGGCTGCAACTTGAAGCCCAGCTTAAGGCGGCTTTCCGGGACGATTCTGTGCCAGTAGACATCTATCCCATGTCGCCGCTCGGAATAGTTCAGATAAGCCGGGCACGACGCGGACGCTCTCTGGATGCACTGCTGACCCGCACATGTCCTTCCTGTGAGGGGAACGGGCGGATCGCCTCGTTACGCCTTCGGGCCGAGACGCTCTTCCGTAAGATGATCGAAATGCCGTCTGCCGTCGTCAAAGTATCAGAGGATATGGGCTCCTACATAGGTTCGTTGGGCACGCGCTTCCCATATGCCTACTCGATCGATGCAACATTGCCGGATGGCGAGTGGACGATTGAAAAAGCGAACAGATGAACCGCAGCATCGTTCGGCGGGACCTGACGGGCAACCGCTGGCGCGTTGTCCTCTTTGCGGACAAGCTCGACTGGAGAAATTTCGGCCTTTCTGTTCCCGCGAATGCCGGGACCGTGATCTGATAAATTGGCTCGATGGCACCTATGCGGTCCCCGTTGTGGGCGACGAAGAGGACGAAGATCCGGTAGAGTAGGTGAGGGAAAATCGTAGCCGGTCCGCTGCGGGCATATCGGAGGCGGACCGGGCCGGCTCAGATGCGCGTCGATGGGCCAATCAGCTGGCGAAGATAATTGTAGCCCTGCTGAGAAATGCGATAGCGCCCTCGTTGAACCATAAAGAGCCTTTTTGCCATTAGCGATTGGCGCACACATTGGGATGGATTGCCGATCCGCATGCCATGATCTGCGAGATGGCGACTTGCATCCCCGGTACCAAACGCATCATCGTTGCTGCGACGCTGTACCCAGAGACCTGCAGCCAGCATCTTGTCGACTTCGGTCGAGGCGTTTGGCAGGCTCTGAATAAATTCCCCAAATGCGCCGAGATCGTCACCGGTTAGCTGGCGAGGCCCCTCCGGTTTGTCTTCCTCGGCTTTCTGCCGCGACTCCTCGCTGTTGCCGAAGTAGCCGAGAAGTTCATCGAGTCGGTCTGCCCAGTGGGAGACGAAGTTCTCGGCTCCCTCGATCTCAATCTCGCGCTGTGCGAGATTGATCTTGATGCGCGCATGTTGATTGGTCATGGATTGACCCCGCCAGCGTCGAAAATCGCTTCGAGAGCTGAGCGCCATTCCGGTGGCATGGGAATTGGTCGGCGGGTCGCCCGCTCAACAAGGACATGGACGAAATGTCCAACTGCTGATGCCAGATCGTCCGCCCCACGAAACATGCCGAGCCTCCATCGGAAGCTCGAATTCCCCAATTGCGTAATCGATAATCCGACATCTACCGAGTCGGGAAAACTAAGTCCGTCATAGAACTTGCACCCGTTCTCGGCCGCAAAAATAAGGTAATCAGATGACGTTGGGTCGTATTTTATTTTATTAAATAAATATCTTGATATGGATGTGTCCATGTAGCTATAATATATAGCATTATTTACATGACCAAAAAGGTCGTTGTCGGAAAATCGCGTACTAACATTTGCGAACCATTTAAACGAATCTCGTTTAGGCGCATCGTTTCTGCTCATCCGTAGCGCTCTTCAAGAAAAGACAGCAGCGCTCGGAAGGCTGTCGCTTCTCCCCCTCTGGGTCGACCCGGTCGGCTCTCGTCGTTCCAGCCGAAGATGTCAAGATGAGCCCAGTTTGGGGTATTCGTGAGAAATCGCTGAAGAAAAAGCGCCGCCGTTACCGAGCCCGCAAATGGTTTTGTCCCTGCATTGTTGAGATCGGCGACCGGGCTTTCGATGTAACGCGAATACGGAGCGTGTAGCGGTAGCCGCCAAAGTGGTTCGTTAACGTGGTTGCCATGGCGAAGGATGTCCGATGCCAGGCCATCGTTAGGGCTGAACAATGCGGGTAGGTCCGGTCCGATCGCCACACGGGCAGCCCCGGTCAGGGTGGCGGCATCTAGAATGATGTCTGGAGTCTCGTCGTCGGCGTCGGCAAGTGCGTCCGCCAGGATCAGCCGCCCTTCAGCATCCGTATTGCCAATCTCGACGCTCAGCCCTTTGCGCGTAGTTAAGATGTCGCCCGGCCGAAAGGCATTTCCTGCTATGCTGTTCTCGACGGCGGGAATCAGCAAACGTAGCCGGACCTTGAGCGCCAACGCCATGATCGATCTAGCGAGCGCCAGCATGAGTGCAGCGCCCGCCATGTCCTTGCGCATGAGGAGCATTGAGCTGGATGGCTTGATATCCAAACCGCCAGTATCGAAGCAAACGCCCTTGCCGATCAGCGTGACCTTCGGCGCATCGGGGGCGCCCCATGTGAGATCAAGCAAGCGTGGCGGAGATGGGCTTGCCCGACCTACCGCATGAATCGTTGGATAGTTCTGGACGATCAATTCCTCGCCGACGACCGCACGGATTTTTGCCCCGCCCTCCTTGGCTACAAATTCGACGGCGGCCTGCAGTTGTTCGGGGCCAAGGTCATTCGTGGGCGTATTGACCAGGTCGCGCGCCATGTAGATGGACTTGGCAAGTATCCTGGCGCGTTGGCGGGCGGCGGCGTCACCAATGACGAGCATTGGCTGTTGAGTGTTGTCGTTCCGGTACCGCGTAAAGCGATAGGACTGCATCGCAAAGGCCAGCGCCGCCTCAGCCGCTTCCAGGTCATCGCCTTTGATCAGCCAGGGACCGGACGGAAGGGCGGGAATGGCCGCGGCGACATCCCAAAGCTCGGCCGGTTCATGGGTGACAACGACGGCGGCCTCAAGCTCTCCATCGGTGTCCGGAAACAGGCCGACATTGTTTGGTCGGGGCTCGAAGCCGGTCGAGGCTAGCCAGCGTCGCCCTCGCTCCCCGATTTCGGTCAGCCACTGCCCATACATGTTCGGGCGTACGAGATGGAGGGTTCGTGCATTGTCCTGGCGATCGACGAGCGATGCCAGCGGCGTCAGATAGGGCAACATAATACTAGGCAATCCTTCTTTCCGCCTCGCTCAGGCGCTCGAAGGTCGCTTGCATGTCATCGAGGCGCCGTCTCTGCTCCTCAATCGTATCCGCTGACGCCTTGGCGAGAAAGCCCTCGTTGGCTAGGCGGCCCTTGAGCTTTGTTATCTCGATGACGAGTTTCTCTTTTTCCTTGGCGAGACGACTACGCTCCCGGTCCAGATCGACGACGTCGCCGACAGGCAGTGCGAAGCTCGCATCGTCAACGACGACGACCAGCGCACGCTCTGGCAATATCTGAACGTTCGCTTCAATGGATTCGATGCGGGCCAGGCGAAAAATCGCATCCTGGTTTGCTTCAAGCCACAAACGTGTTTTTTCGTCGGTGCCGATGGCCAGCAGTCTCAATCGAGCCCCTGCCGGCACGTTCATCTCTGTTCGCGCAGAGCGGATCGCGCTGACTAAACGCACGACCCAGTTCAGCTCGCGAGAAGCCTCCGGGTCGACAAGCGAGGCACTGGCGCTCGGCCATTCCGACTGAATGAGCATACCGCCGGGAGCGCCAAAAAGGCGATCCCAAAGCTCTTCCGTTACGTAGGGGGCGAACGGGTGCATGCATCTTAGAGTGAGTGCCAGTACCCATGAAGCGGTAGCGCGCGTCTCTGCTTTGATCTCGTCATTGTCACCAGCCAGGAGAGGTTTTGCGAGTTCGACATACCAGTCGCAGAACGTGTCCCATACGAAATGATAGAGACTCAACGTCGCGTCATTGAAGCGGTAATCCGAGATCGACGCCGTAACCTTGTCGACCATCTCCATGGTTTCGCCGACGATCCAGCGATTGATGGCACTTTGATTGGCGGTCAAGTCGACCTGCTCATTGAGCTTGGCGCCGTTCAGCTCCAGGAAGCGGGCAGCGTTCCAGAGCTTGGTTACGAAATTGCGGTAGCCTTCGACGCGGCTCGGCGCAAAATTTACGTCGCGGCCTTGGACGGTACTGGCAAGCAGCGCCAGCCGTAACGCATCCGCGCCGAATTCATCGGCGAGTTCGAGAGGGTCGACGACATTGCCGCGCGTCTTCGACATTTTTTGACCGCGTTCGTCGCGGACGAGCCCGTGCATGTAGACGGTGCGAAAGGGAACTTGTCGCGTGAATTTCAGCCCTAGCATCATCATGCGGGCCACCCAGAAAAAGATGATGTCGAATCCGGTGACCAAAACATTCGTGGGATAAAATTGCGCAAGCTCGGCAGTCTGCTCGGGCCAGCCAAGCGTCGAGAATGGCCAGAGGCCACTCGAGAACCACGTATCGAGGACATCTTCGTCGCGCTTGAGCTTCACATCCGGGCCGAGTTGTCGACGCGCCTCTGCGAATGCCTCCTCTTCACTCTCTGCGACGAAGATTTGACCGTCTGGGGCAAACCAGGCGGGAATCTGGTGGCCCCACCAGAGTTGTCGCGATATGCACCATGGCTGGATGTTGCGCATCCATTCGAAGTAGGTGTTTTCCCACGCGCGTGGAACAAACACCGTACGCCCGTCTTCGACAGCAGCAATGGCTTCGACCGCCAGCTTGGCAGCGTCGCAATACCACTGATCGGTAAGATATGGCTCAAGCGGCGTACCCGAGCGATCTCCATGCGGCACGACATGCCGATGCCGCTCGATTTTGACGAGGAGCCCCAACTCGTCGAGGTCTTGGACAATCCTCTTGCGCGCCTCAAAACGATCCAGATCCCTATAATTATCGGGTCCGTTTTCGTTAACGCGCCCCATGCCATCCAATATTGGGATGAGTTCAAGCTTGTGTCGGCGACCGACCTCGAAATCGTTGAAGTCGTGAGCCGGCGTGATCTTCACCGCGCCAGTTCCTTTTTCGGGATCCGAATAGGCGTCCGCGACGATCGGGATCCGGCGACCCACAAGCGGAAGGTCGACGTGCAAGCCGATCAGGTCGCGGTAGCGTTCATCATCGGGATGGACTGCCACGCCTGAATCGCCGAGCATGGTCTCCGGACGCGTCGTGGCAACCGTGACATACGTTCCCGGGAGTTCGATGATCGGATAATTGAGATACCAAAGCTTTCCGTCCACCTCTGTCTGTTGGACCTCGATGTCGGACACGGCGGTCTGGAGTTGGCAATCCCAATTGACTAGGCGTTTGTCCCGGTAGATCAGCCCTTCGCGATAGAGCGTAACGAAAGCGCGCCGAACCGCGGCCGAAAGGCCGTCGTCCATGGTAAAACGCTCTCGGCTCCAGTCGGCCGACTGGCCAAGTCGCCGCATTTGTCGAACGATCGTGCCGCCCGACTGCGATTTCCAGTTCCAGACCCTCTCGACGAATGCTTCTCGGCCGATCTCTCGACGGGACAGATTTGTCCCTGATTTCGCGAGCTCACGTTCAACTACCATCTGCGTGGCGATGCCGGCATGGTCGGTGCCCGGCTGCCACAGCGTATTGAACCCACGCATCCTGTGGAAGCGGATCAAGACATCCTGGATCGTGTGGTCGAGAGCATGCCCCATATGCAAGCTGCCGGTAACGTTGGGCGGCGGCAATGCTATGCAGAAAGTCGGAGCTCCCGGCTTGCCGGAAGGACGAAAATAGCCCTTCCGTTCCCAGGAGTCATAGATCCGGTTTTCGACCTCGCTTGGCCTATAGGTTTTATCGAGCATGAGAGGATGATCCGAGAATTTCGGCGCCAATGACGGCTCCAGGGGCTGGCGGCGAGATTTACGAGATGGCCGGCATAGCGGCAACCCGATCCGACGTCTCGTGGTTTCGCGCACAAGGGGTGGGATGGCGATGCTCGACGAGCGCGGATGGGCGCGTCAATCATCGTCAGCCGTCGACCTTCTCGTCGAGACTCCGACTCTTATTTGAGCGACGGGCGCAGGATGATGGCTTCGCGGGGCCGTCCAAAGGTCGAGGGCGGTGCTGGCCGTGCCCTACAGCGGGTGACCTTAACGCTGTCGAAGTAGCCATAGCAGGTACGGCGTGCCGATAAGGGTAGCGACGAGTCCGGCTGGAATTTCATAAGGAAAAAGGATCATCCGCCCGAGCCAATCGGCCGCTACCATGATGGCAGCACCGAGCAGGCCAGCCATACAGAGATGGCGCCAAGCCAATCGGCCGCCCAGAAAGCGGGCCATGTGCGGTGCCATCAGGCCGACGAAGCTCAAGGGGCCGACCAGCAGCGTCGCCGTCGCCGTCAGCAATGCGGCAAGAGCGACGAGGAGGAGGCGTGCGCGCACAAGTGGCAAACCGAGCGTTTGCGCGGTCGCTGGCCCGAGCGGCAGAATGTCGAGCCAGCGGCACATTCCTAACGCCCCAACCGTTCCGACCACGCCGGCGATGATTGCGAGCAGCGCTGTTTGCGGATCCACGCTCCAGGTCGAGCCGGCGAGCCAGGTGAGAAGACCGCTCATACGCGGGTCGCCTGACGCCATGGCGATGGAGGTCAGCGCACTCATCGCGGTGCCTATGGCAACGCCGCCCAGGAGCATTTGCTCGGGTGCAAGGTCCGACCGCCGGCCCAGAAGCAAGAGCAAGAGCATGGCGAGGCAGCCGCCGAGCGCTCCCGCGCCGAGTTGGGCAGGGCGCGAGGGAACAATTGGCAGGGTAAGAAGAACGACGATGCCGATGGCGACGCCCGAGGATAAACCCAGTACTTCCGGAGAAGCCATGGGATTGCCGGTTAGCCGTTGCAGAAGGGCGCCGGTTACGCCCAGCATCAGTCCCGCGGCGAGGGCCGCTGTCACCCTCGGCCAGCGCCATGGCAGAAGCGTCTCAATTTGGCCCGATGATGCCCAGTGCCAACCCGAGCTGTCGCGTCCGACAAGAAGAGCGATGAGAAGCAGCACCAGTAGAAAGCTGGCGAGCCAAAGAAGTGGGCGCCCGTACACACGATAGCTTTGCGCGGTCGAGGCCGCGTTCGTCAGATTTATGTCGACGGTTTTTAGGCGGTGCATCAGGTAGATCAGCAGTGGACCGCCAAGGAGTGCCGTCATTGCCCCGGTTGGAACAAGTTCGCGCGCACTGCCGAAAGCCGCTTGCACGATCTGATCGCTGAGCCACAGCAGTACACAGCCTACGATCGCCGACCAAACCAGCCGGGCGCTGAAGCGACGAATGCCCGTTTGCCGGACGAGAGCCGGCGCGGCCAGGCCGACAAAGCCCACAACCCCAACGGCGCTGACCGTAAGGGAGGCTAGTATTGTCGCCAGAACCAAACCCAGCAATCGCATCCGGCCGACGTGCAGTCCAAGGCCTCGTGCTGCTTCCTCACCGAGATCGAGAAGGGCGAGCGAACGGTGCATCAACGCGATCAGTCCAATGATGCCGGCGATGCTCGGGAGAAGATAGAGGACGTTATCCCAGCCATTCTGGACTAGCGATCCTGAGCCCCAAATGAAAATCGTCTGGAGATAATCATGATTGAAGATCACCAGTAGCGACGACAGCGAGCCGGCATAGAAGGTTACAATCAGCCCGGCCAGAACAAGCGTCGTCGTAGCGAGAAGGCGTGCTCTCACCAGGGATAGCACCAGCAAGAGTGCTAAAGCCGCACCGGCAAATGCGGTCACCTCGCGACCCCAAGGATTCATGAGGTTGGGAGCGAGCAGGGTGCCGACGACCAGGGCCAGTTGGGCGCCGGCTGAGACACCGAGTGTCGATGGTTCGGCTAGCGGATTGCGCAGGACCTGCTGAAAGAGCGCTCCGGCTACGCCAAGAGCGAGTCCGGCCAGCCATGAGACGGCTAGTCTCGGTAATGCTCCTTCGCGCCAGACGATCGAGGCTATGTCAGGGTCACTGCCGCCGAGGGCATCCGGCCATTGACGAATCGGCAACTGGACTGAGAGCGACCAGAGGGTGAGGACGAGCGCCGATGCAAAGAGAAGGGCCGTCAGCAGCAGCGTGGGACCCTTACCGGAAGGGGCAGCGCCGTTGTGCGTTCGAACGTCTTTCATCTAGCGGACGTACGCAATCGGATGGCCGCCTTCTGGATGTGAAATTATGCCCATGGGCAAGCCGAAGACTCGCTCCAGCGTGACCGAGCGCATAAGGCGCTGAGGGGTGTCGTCCTCGATGATTCGACCGGCTCGGAGTGCTACCAAGCGGTCGCAGAATCGAGCCGCCATGTTAATTTCGTGTAGAACCACGATGATCGTAAGGCCACGCTCGCGCGCAAGACGCTGCACAAGCGTAAGCACGTCGACCTGATGGGCAAGATCGAGCGCGGATGTCGGCTCGTCCAAAAGGAGCACCGAGGCATTCTGTGCCATCAGCATGGCCAGCCACACGCGTTGTCGCTCACCACCGGAGAGAGTGTCGACAGCGCGATCGGCGAATATCGCCGTATCCGTCATCGCCAGTGCGTCCTCCACGTGGCGATGATCGTCCAGCGTAAAGCGCCCGAGCGCTCCATGCCAGGGAAAGCGACCGAGGGCCACGAGTTCCCGTCCGAGCAGGCCTCCGGCTGCCGGCGGTAGCTGCGGCAGGTAGGCTACCTGGCGAGCGAAGTCACGATGACCCCAGGCGTCGAGCGTTCGATTGAGAAAATGTATGCTTCCAGCGGTGGGCCGTGATTGGCGGGCAAGCAGACGGATGAGTGTCGATTTACCGGATCCGTTATGGCCAATTAGTCCTAAAACCTGGCCACGCTTGATCGCAAGCGAAACCGACGACAGGATGGTCCGTCGTTCGAGCACGACGTTCACGCGCTCGATATCGAACAGGATTCCAGGACCAGTGCGATCTTCGGCTGCATATGGGGCCATCGGCGGTGCGCTCATCCTCGTCTCGCGGAAAGAGTGCCGTCGGTAATAAGCGGCATAAGGCGCATCGCAGTTGGGATGGCGCCAAAATACCAAAAACGCGGCAGGCTGGCGGTGCGACCAGCACGCACGGGCGGCAATGCCCGCCAGATCGGTGAAGAGTCGATCTCATCGGCGCTCTTCGATGTGAATCGGCCGATCAACATGAGCGCGTCCTCATAGGCTGCCAGCGCTTCGATGCCGACCTGCGTGAACCCCCAAAGGCTGGATGAGCCGTGCCATGCGTTTTTAAGGCCCAGGCGCTCGATGACGTTCGACACGAGGCCATTTCGGTCGGCGATCCAGACGTGGCGCTCATCCTGCGGAATGACACAAAGGACTTTTTGTCCAGTAGCGCTGTCCAATCGGGCTCGACAGCCCGCCGCCATGTCATGCACATCCGCGAGAAGCGCTTGTGCTGCCGTCTCGGCGCCAAGGAGACCGCCCAGTGTCCGCGTCGCCTCTTCAGCGGCGGCTAAGGGCTGACCATCACCGTTATAGACGGTGATCGATACGACCTTGGCGATTCGATCGAGGCGGTGGCGAAGGTTGGCTGATTGCCTCTCATCGAGGAGAATGAGATCAGGCTCCAGACTCTGCATGAATTCGAGATTTGGCTGCGTTGCCAGGCCCACGTCCAGGATTGCCGAAGGCAGCTGTGGCACATTTTCCCAATGGCTGTATTCGGCCGGCTGCGCCATCCCAAGCGGCAGGCGGCCTAGGGCCAGGATGGTCTCGGCGAGAGACCAATCCAACACGACGATCCGCTCGGGCGTCGCGGATCTCCCAAGCTCCGGCAGCAAGGTCACGAGTGATCCTGCGAGGACGGCTCGTCGATAAAAACGCACGGTCACGATCCGATACTCATAGCAGGGACAACCGCGTGCGACCTGCGCCGATGATTCACCTTATCCAGGGTGCTGACGTGATCTTTGAAAGGCGCGGTCGGTCGGGCAGATGCGTTCGGCTGCGCAGGATCCTCAGTGGCGCAAAAGCAAAGATCCTTATCGAAACAGCCGGAACGGTCGACGGTGTTTGTTGCCATCATCTTTTTGCGATCTGGGATGAGGGGCTAAACGCACTTGGCAACCGCCGGCCCTAGAGCGCAAGTCACGTCCTGGCCGCGGTCGAAGCAACGCTCGAGTTCGTCGCCGCTGCCGCGCCACCCGCGAAATAGGCCTGTAAAGTCGGTATGGTCCGTCCACGAACCGCGCAGCTTGCCGTACCGGAATTTGC
This sequence comes from Arboricoccus pini, assembly GCF_900187945.1. Taxonomy (GTDB): domain Bacteria; phylum Pseudomonadota; class Alphaproteobacteria; order Geminicoccales; family Geminicoccaceae; genus Arboricoccus; species Arboricoccus pini. Next base: position 275,267 of record NZ_FYEH01000005.1, read on the forward strand.
GCGTCTTGCCCGCGAGTATCGCTATGAAATGTAGTGCTGCAGCCAAGATCGTCAGATCCGACTTCTCGTTCGGTCGTCACGACAGTACGTGCTTGTGTGGCGCCAGATGATCGTAAATGCAGAGTGGTCGAGTAAAGTGAGAAATGCCGGGGGTCAATGAAGCGTGCTCGCGCTATTTTTTGATGCGATCTTCGGTGCCCTACTTTCAGGCATTGTAAGCTATGACCCAGAAGATCTCATCCTCGTAAAGGCCCTTACGAAACTAATTGTCGATTATGTCAAGTATCTCGGAGAGATTAATAGAATCTTTAAAGGAGTTATTGTATATATAATTATTATGTTTCTGGATTTGATCGCCCGTCGTTTCGGCATCGGCTGGTGTGAAGAGGTTAGCTCGATGGAGAGTGAAATCGACTCGTACCCCTGGCGGCTTGGGTGTGCGTGAGGGTCTTTCCGGGTCACTGCGCATCGTGTTGAACACGACTTGATCGATCCGGGTACCGCGACCGTGACCGGTGCAATGAGGCCGCTGCCATTGCCCTCGTCGCCGCCCTCCTTCTTGCTTTCGGCCTGAACGCGTCGCCGCCCTCTCAAAATCGTCCGCGGCGCCGGCTGTACCAGCGGCGGCATAAACGGTGCGACGGTCATCTTGATACGGAAATCTGCATCATGCGGATGGGTTGGCCGAACCACTGATCGCCGCGACGGATGCATGGCGACCAGACTTCTCCATTCCTCGTAGAGCATCTGGACAGACAAAGCGTAGGCTGGTCGGTCGTCATCCTTCTTCCGCTGTGGATGCGCTGACAACAGCCACAGCTTTAGTTGGCATGGCATCGGCCATCGCCCACTGACTGTTTCGGCCTGTCTAGCGGACAATGAGGAAATAGCAGATGACATGGGCGTAGCCGATTGTTCATCCGAATCGACAGAGTCATTCTGGGATGACAGCCGCGAAAATGACCGAGCTCATTCGCGCACGACGCGACGAATAGGCAATCGCGAAAAGGGATGCGGCTTATCCCCTTTATTGGTGGAGCTGCGTTCCGCAGGGCCGCTTGTTCGACCACTGCGGGCCTGCGGCTCCAGGTCCACGTTCGCCTCAGGCCAGATAGGAATGGATGATGCCAACGCCAGCGGTCAGCGACAGTGACCAGACTGCCTAGCTTAAGACCACGATGGCCTCGTTGCAGGCAGATGCGCTCAAGCGGCGACGCGTGCCACGCTCTCCATCGAAGCCGAGGTGCACATCCCTGGTGATCGAGTAAGAGCCTTCGTTCCTGTGTATTTGATCGGATGGCAGACGCATTGATGCCTCCAGCCCACCGTGAGGCCGGTGATATGCGCGTGTCGTTAGCCCAAGATACCGTAGTTATCGAACCACAATAATCTCACAAGACGCGATCCGGGCAATCGATATCGATCTGAAGCTGCCCTGATCAATATTGGCACTCTGAAGCATCGTAAGACTTACGCGCCTAGCATCATTGTCGCCTCGGCTCAGCTTTCTCGGCAGGCTCTTTGCTAGCTACGTCGCCGAAGATGCAAGCGGTTGCGCGCCTGAGAAGGTGATGCCAATGCTTACTCCATCATCGTCACGAGGGGGAAGGTCCAGATGAGGTTGCGCCAAGGTTGGCTGCTAGCGGGAATCTGCGCGTTGGCGCTCTCCGCCGGAACCGCGCATGCCGCCACCGAGATCAGGGTCGTTGTCGCGCACTATAGTGACGCCACGGCGCCGATCTTCGAAGGAATGGCCAAAGACTTCGAGCATGCGCATCCCGACGTGAAAATTAGAGTTGAAGACGTTTCTTGGGACAATCTCCAGCAGCGGCTGACGACAGATATCGCGGGCGGCACGCCACCTGACCTCGCCATCGTTGGCACGCGCTGGCTCCTCGACTATGCGAGTCAGGATGTGGCCGAACCCCTCGATTCCTATATGACCCAAGAATTCAAGGATCGCTTCATCGGCGATTTTCTCAAGCCTTCCGTCATCAATGGCAAGACCTATGGGCTGCCGGTGGCGGCGTCCGTCAGATCGATGTTCTACAATAAGGATCTTCTGGCCAAGGCAGGCGTCAATGGGCCACCCGCAACCTGGGACGATTTTCTCGCCGCTGCCAAGAGCGTCAAGGCCAAGAGCGGCGGCGCGTACGCTTTCGGACTACAAGGAAAGGAACTCGAGACCGACGTCTATTGGTACTATGCCCTCTGGACGATGGGCGGCAATCTGATCGAAAATGGGAAGAGTGGCATAGCCAGCCCAGCGGGGATCAAGGCTGCGACGCTCTACAAGGAACTGATCGACGAAGGTTTAACTCAGCCTGAGCCCACAGGCGCCAACCGCCAGGACGTCGAATCACTTTTTAAGCAGGGCCGGGCGGCCATGATCTTCACAGGGCCCTATATGCGAGGCCAGATCGCCAAAGAAGCGCCCACGCTCAACTATGGCATTGCTCCTATCCCCAAAGGGACGACCGCGGCGACCTACGGTGTTACCGACAGCATCGTTCTCTTTAAGGATTCTTCGCACAAGGACGTCGCCTGGAAGTTTCTCGAGGAACAGGCATTCAGCCCCAAATGGCGGACTGAGTTCACGCTCAAAGAGGGATTTCTGCCTATCACTAAGGCCGAAGCCGCCGATCCGACATTTGCAAATGATCCAGGGCTGAAGGCACTGACTGCTCTTTTGCCCAGCGCACGGTTCGCTCCATTGATTCCCAACTGGGAGGAGATGGCGGATGCGACCATGGCCGCTTTGCAGCAAATCTACCTGGGTGACGCTAAGCCGGAGGACGCACTCAAGTCGGCGGCAGACAAGATCGATGGATTGATCAAGCCCTAGCGCTAAAGGATGTGATCCTCTGATGAGACGCCATACCGGTGTAAGCGGATTCTTGGCCTTCGTCATGATCCTGCCGAGCATAGTGCTGACCCTTTGGACAGTCGGCTATCCGGTCGTCGATATCGCCGTCACGTCGATTCACAGCGTCAATCGCTTCGGGCGGACGACCGGCTTTGTCGGTCTCGCCAACTTTGCGGCATTGTTGGCAGACCCGATCTTTGTTGCCAGCTTCTGGCGTACCTTGATTTGGACGGCCTCCGTCGTCGCCGGCACGATTTTGGTATCCTTACCGATAGCGCTGGTCCTCCAGGAGGACTTCGCCGGCAGAGGCTTGGCCCGGGTAATTATTATGCTGCCCTGGGCCATTTCGCTCACCATGAACGCCGTCGTCTGGCGCTGGATCCTGAACGGCCAATACGGGATGCTGAATGCGCTGCTTTTCGATCTTGGCCTGATCGATGGGCCGGTTGAGTGGTTGGCCCAGGCAAGGCCTGCATTCATGATCGAAATCGCTATTGGCATATTTGTCTCGATGCCCTTTACGGTGACCATCCTTTTGGGCGGTCTCGCTTCCCTGCCGAGCGAGATTTACGAAGCCGCGCGCGTTGACGGCGCCAGCGCAATTATGCGCTTTCGTGCGCTCACGCTGCCGTTGCTCAAGCCTTTCATCAACATGGCCATCGTTTTGAATATCATCTACGTCTTCAACTCGTTTCCGATCATCTGGGTCTTGACGCAGGGAGATCCGGCCAACTCGACCGACATCCTCGTCACTTATCTTTATAAACTCGCCTTTCGATATGGCCGCCTCGACCTCGCCGCTGCCATGTCGATCGTCATGCTGCTGATTCTACTCGTCTTTTCGGTTGCTTACGCCAGCATGGCGATGCGGAGCCAATCTGCAGAATGACTTCACGCCAACGTCGTACCGTGCTGAGCTGGCTGTTCTTGGCGCCTGTGGTCATTGTCATATTGTTTCCCTATGTGGTGATGGTTTCCACGGCACTAAAGCCATCGGACGAAATCTTCGTCTTTCCGCCACGCTGGCTACCATCAAGACTGGCGTTCGAGAATCTTTCGGCCATGTGGGTCTCGACAGGCTTTGGTCGTGCCCTCCTGAACAGTCTGATCGTTGGTTTTGGTCAGACGTTGCTTTGCATTATCTTTGCCATCCCCGCGGCCTATGCTACCGCCCGTCTGACATTCACGGGTTCCAAGCTTTATCGTCAGTTTCTGTTGGTCACGCAGATGCTCTCGCCGATCGTCCTGGTGATCGGCCTCTTTCGATTTATTGCAGGGCTAGGTCTCATCGATTCCCTGCTCGCGCTCATCTTGACCGGTGCTGCATTCAATCTCGCCTTCGCCATCTGGATGCTGCAATCTTTTATGGCGACCATCCCTCGTGAGATCGAAGAGGCTGCCTGGATCGATGGGGCCAGCCGCATCCAGAGTCTTGTGTTGGTCTTCTTGCCTCTGGCTGCACCGGCCCTCGCAGTGACCTGCATCTTCACTTTCATCGCCAGTTGGAATGAATTTGCGCTCGCGCTCACTTTGTTGCGCTCAGGGGATCAGGCAACCTTGCCGCTTCGCATCTTCACGCTGGTCGGTGGAGCGTATCGAATTGAATGGCAGCAGGTCATGGCGGCGACTACGCTCTCGACCCTTCCGGTCGCATTGATCTTCGCCTTCCTGCAAAGACGATTGGTCAGCGGTCTGGCTCTCGGTGCTGTAAAGTAGAGGGTCTGGGATGGATCGTCGTGCGGCTGACGGAGAGTCGCCCCAAGTATCTGGCCTTTGCGTTCGGGTCGTGCCAAAAAAAATTCGAAAACGAAAATCAATCGCAGTCAGGGAGCTTGGTGGATGACGGCGACCGCAATGCGCGGGCCATACCTCTTGGCGCTTGACCAAGGTACGACTAGCACTCGAGCCATCATTTTCGATCGCGCGGCCAGGCTGGTAGGCAGCGCACAGCGGGAACTGCAGCAGTTCTATCCGCATGACGGCATGGTTGAGCACGATCCCGAGCATATCTGGGCGGACACTGTCGCCGTCATCCGCAAGGCCATCCAGCGTGCGGGTCTGGAGGCCGCCGACATTACGGCAATCGGCATCACCAATCAGCGCGAAACAACTCTGGTCTGGGACAGGCGGACAGGTGAGCCTGTGCACAAGGCCATTGTATGGCAGGATCGGCGAACAGCAGCGTTCTGTCGGCAATTGCAGCGGTCGGGACTGGAACCTCTGGTCCAAGAGCGTACTGGTCTGCTGATCGACCCTTATTTCTGCGCCACCAAGCTTGTCTGGATCCTCGATCATGTCGAAGGCACCAGAGCTCGTGCAGAACGGGGCGAGTTGGCCTTTGGCACCGTCGACAGCTTCCTTCTTTGGCGCTTCACTAGCGGTCGCGTGCACAAGACCGATGCCACCAACGCCTCCCGGACAATGCTTTTCGATATCGAGCGGCAGTGCTGGGACGACGACCTGCTCGAGGCTTTCAACATTCCGCCCTCGCTCCTGCCGGAGGTGGTGGACTGCGCCGGTGAATTCGGCCTTACCCAGCGCGAACTCTTTGGCAGCGCCATTGCCATTGCTGGGGTGGCTGGCGATCAGCAGGCGGCGACTTTTGGTCAGGCATGCTTCGAGCCCGGCATGCTCAAGAGCACGTACGGGACGGGATGTTTCGCGCTCCTTAATACCGGCGACAAGGCCGTTAGGTCGACCAATCGATTGTTGACGACCGTCGCCTATCGCCTCGACGGTCGGCCGACCTTCGCTATTGAGGGTTCGATCTTCGTTGCAGGCGCGGCTTTGCAATGGCTGCGCGACGAATTGCGGATGATCTGGACCGCAGCCGAATCGGAGGCCATCGCCGGGAGCCTGCCAGATAGCGGCGGGGTCTACATGGTTCCGGCCTTCACGGGGCTTGGGGCGCCTTACTGGGACCCCGATGCGCGCGGCGCCATCTTTGGTCTGACGCGCGATACGAACGGAAGGCACCTCGTGCGTGCTGCTTTGGATGCCGTGGCCTATCAGACCGCCGATCTTACGGCGGCATTCGCGGAAGATCTCCGGCACGCCGGGCTCGAGCGACAACGGGCAGATGCGCCTCTTGTCATCCGTGTGGATGGGGGCATGGTCGCTAATAATCGCCTCTGCCAATCCTTGGCCGATTATTGCGCCTGCACGATCGAACGCCCGGCGGTCACCGAGACGACGGCGCTGGGTGCGGCTTTTCTGGCCGGCCTTGCGACGGGTGTCTATGAGACGAAGGCCGACATTGCCGCGATCTGGCAGCGAGGCGCTCAGTTCAATCCCGAACTCGATACGGACCTGCGAGTCGCCCATCTCAAGGGATGGCACGACGCGGTCAGCCGAGTACGGAGCAATTCCGCAGAGGGCTTGTGACGAGAGCTGGCAATCGTGAGGCGGAGCGGCATCGCGCCATTGTCGATCTGGTCCAGCGAGACGGATTCGCCGCGATCGAGAACTTATCGCAGCAATTTGCGGTAACGCCGCAGACTATTCGCCGAGACATCAATGCGCTTGTCGGGCAGGGACTGCTGCGTCGCTATCACGGTGGCGCAGGGTTGCCTTCCTCGATCGAGAACATTGCCTATCCGGCTCGACAGATTCTGCATTTAAAAGAAAAGCAGGCGATCGCTCGCTTGGCCGCGACGCAGATTCCAGACGCCGCGTCGCTCTTCATAAACATCGGCACGACGACGGAAGAAGTCGCCAAGGCGCTCCTCGGTCATCGTCAGTTGCGGGTGATAACAAACAACCTGAACGTGGCGGCTCTCCTGGCGCAAAAGGAAGATTTCGAGGTCATTGTCGCGGGGGGTGTCGTGCGCACACGCGACCGCGGCATCGTCGGGGAAGCGACGCTTGATCTCATCCGCCAGTTCAAGGTGGATTTCGGCATCATCGGCATCAGTGGAATCGATTTCGACGGCACTCTCTTGGATTATGATTATCGAGAGGTGCGCGTCACTCAGGCAATTATCGTGAACTCGCGGCGCGTCCTCATGGTTTCGGACCATACTAAGTTCGGTCGTGCCGCCATGGTGCGTGTCGGAAGCATTGCCGAGATCGACTTGCTCTTTACCGACCGTGAGCCCCCGGCGGCAATGACCACCTTGCTTCGCGAGGCAGGTGGCCAGCTTTTCGTCGCCGATTCCTAAGGAGCATAATTATTTTCGTTTTCGAAAGGCAAATGATCATTTAAAGACATTAAATGAGATGGTGGCGTATCTGCCATGAGTGGGGAGCAGGAATATCGTGGGCTCAAGGGGTACGCCGACCTCAACGAGTACCGACGACGCCTCAATCGACGATTTGCTGATCGTCGGCGGGGGGATCAACGGCGTCGGCATTGCCCGTGATGCGGCGGGTCGTGGCCTGAAGGTTACGCTCGTCGAACAGGACGATCTGGCGCGCCACACATCCTCTTGGTCTTCCAAGCTCATTCATGGCGGCCTTCGTTATCTCGAGCACCGTGAGTTTCGACTGGTGCGCGAGGCGTTGCAGGAGCGGCTCGTGTTGCTTCGTCTGGCACCGCATCTGGTGTCCCCCCTCCGCTTTGTCCTGCCGCATAGTCCGGAGCAGCGCCCCGCCTGGATAATCCGGCTTGGCCTCTTCCTCTATGATCATCTAAGCAGCCGCGGCTGCCTGCCGGGCTCTGGTCCCGTCTGCCTGGAGGATACGCCTGAGGGCGCGCCTTTGCGCCCCTGGGTCAAGCGGGCTTTCACCTATGCCGATTGCGCCGTCGACGATAGCCGGCTGGTGGTCGTCAACGCGATCGACGCCCGTGAGCGCGGTGCCAGGATCAGGACGCGTACGCGGTGCCTAGGGGCGGTTCGCGAGGCCGATCATTGGCGCGTGACTTTGGAGGACCGGGCAAGCGGCCGGAAGGAAGAACGCTTCTGCCGCATTCTCGTGAACGCGGCCGGCCCCTGGGTGTCCGCCTTCCTTCAGTCGGGACTGGGGTTTAATGGCCCCTCGCGCGTCCGCTTGGTCAAGGGCAGTCACATCGTCGTGCGGAGACTCTATGAGGGCGACCACGCCTACATCCTCCAGAACGACGACCGGCGTATCGTCTTCGTGATCCCTTATCGCGATCACTACAGCCTGATCGGCACGACCGATGTTTCGGAGGAGGGGCCACCAAGAGAAGTTGCGATCAGCGATGCGGAAATCGACTATCTTTGCGGCGTCGTGAACCGATATTTGGCCCAGCCCATCACGGCCGACGCCATTGTCTGGTCCTTTGCGGGCATCCGCCCGCTCTATGATGATGCAAGTTCCAATCCTTCCGCTGTTACACGGGATTACGTCTTCGATCTGGATGCCCCTGGCGGCCGGGCACCGCTGCTGTCGATTTTCGGTGGTAAGTTGACGACCTACCGTCGTCTGGCTGAGCACGCGCTGGCCAAACTCGAGCCGTTGATCCCCGGGCTGGCGCCTCCCTGGACGGCAAATGCCTGTTTGCCGGGCGGGGACATGCCCAATGGCGACCTCCTCACATTCGCCAGCGGATTTGCGCAAAGACACCGATGGCTGCCAGCGCCGGTCGCATTGCGGCTAGCCCGTGCCTATGGCACGCGGGCCGATCGTATCGTGGGCAAGGCTCGCTCCGTTGACGACATGGGTGGTGACATAGGCTCGGGCCTAACACCAGCGGAGATAGACTATCTCGTCCGCGAGGAGTGGGTCTGCACGGCCGACGATGTGCTCTGGCGACGAACCAAGCTCGGTCTGGAGGCACCCCCGTCTCTGGTCGATGCGATTGATGCTCACATCCATCCACTTTTGCGAGAGAGCGCCTGACGCTTGCAGCTGATCACGGCGATGGCGCCAAAGCTGAGCTATAACGTGCCTGATTATGCCAAGCTGACGCAGCTTTGGTCGGCGAATGTCGCCGAGGCTGTCACCGACAAAAAGCCGCCGCCAAGCAGCAAGATCAGGTCGTAGCCCGTCTTGTGCAGGCCAAGATTGCCGGGGAGCGTGCGGCCAAGCTCAACAAGGAAAAAGATGCGAAGGTCTTGGTATGGCAAGCCGGGCGACCTTAAGCCAAGCTCATCATGCCGGACGACGTCCGGCGTTAAAGGGACTCCTGACCGCGATCAGCCGGCCGGGCGCGCTCTTGGTTGGCCGGCTGCGGGCATTCGCTTAAAAGGCATCGCGATGCGTCGCAATGGCTATCAGATACGTGACTGTTCGGCTGGATCCGCAGCCGAATCCCAGATCAGGCGCGGATCGAAAGTCTCTGCCGCCAGCATGGTCAAGACGACGACGGCGGCAAAGCAGAGCGCTCCCAGGCCCGGCTGGATGGTCGATAAAGAGCCGAAATTGACGAGGGCGACCAGCAGGGAGATCATGAAGATGTCAACCATCGACCAGCGGCCGATCATTTCGATCACCGTATAAGCGAAGGTCCGCGTGCGACGTCGGTTGAGCCAGCCGCGCTGCACGCTGATCAAGAGCCAGGCAAGACCACACAGTTTGAGGATCGGCACCATGAGGCTGGCGCAGAAAACCAGGAGTGCGATCGGGAATTGCTTAGCGGCCACGAGTGCCAGGATGCCGCTAAAAATGGTGTCCGGCCAATTCTCGCCAAGATAGACCCAGTTCATGATCGGCAGCAAATTAGCCGGAATGTAGAGAATGGCAGCGGCGACGACGAGAGCCCAGGTGCGGGCAATCGAGGCCGGCTTTCGAATATGTAGAGGAGCAGCACAGCGCGAGCAGAAGGCGCTTAGGCGCGGCTTGCGCTCAGGTACCTCGTTCAATTGGCGGCAGCTTTCGCAGGCGACAAGCCGATCGATTGGTGTCCCGGTGAGCTCGAATCGGTTCTGCCGCCTTATCCGTTCCCAGACCGCACGCTGCTCGTACATCGCGTCCGCTGCCGCGAGGAGAATGATGACGATGGCGAGCGCGTAAATGCCTGGCTGCAGCGTGATCGAGACCCAGGTCGACATTTTCACATACGCAACCAGCACGCCCAAAAAGAGGATCTCCAGCATCGCCCACCGGCGCAGAGCGTGCATCAGTCGCAGCATGAAAAGCCCGCCTGGCAGAATATAACCGCACGAGAGCGGCCCTAGGACCCAGATCGTAGCCAGCATGCGACCGGCAGGGAAAATCAGTGCGGCTGCACAGACCAGCAGGCCAAGTGGCCACATGCCTTCCTTTGCCAGCATGATGGGCCCGGTGAAGAGCGTTGCTGTGTGCGTGTTGCCAGCATAGGTGATCGACATGAATGGATAGAGATAGGCGGCGATAAAGGCCACAAGTGCTGCGATATTCAGCGCAAGCACAGCCTGCAGGCTGCCGCGACGATCGCCGAAGAGCTTCGTGCGGCAGGCGCGGCAGGTAGCAACGCTGCCTCTAGGAATGCCGCGCGCACGATGGAGTGTGCCGCAGGCGGGACAGGCAAGGAGGGCTACAGGCCTTAGTCGCGAGACCAATCTTTCGGCTTCTGGCTGTCCGACCAGATCATCCATGCCTGTAAACCCGTCGCATTCGATAGGCGCCTTCCGTCATTGAAATAGCGGCGCCACGCGCCGCGTTACCATAACATCGACGTCGATGCCGCGGGCCCGCTCTTTGTCAAGAAGTCGCCCCTTCTTAGATCCCGACGCCCGACGTAGCCAGCGGATCGACGAATGTCAGTTTGTCGTTGACCGACTTCACCCCTGGAACATTCTCTGCCGCGACCCAAAGTGCCAGCCTGGTCCGTTGGTCGATAACGATGCCCTCGAGTGTGACGACACCATCTCGCACCTCGAAACGGACATCACGGTCATTATACCATACCTGCCCATCCAGCGCCTCCGCCAATCTTTTCTTGATTTCGGCATCGGCGAGCGGCGTTTCACGATCCTCGCCCTGCAGCCTTCGGCCGAGCGCGCGGATCAGATCCGAGCGGCTTAGGATGCCGACGAGTTGGCCATCCTTCACGACGGGCAGCCGTTTTACGTGCTTCTTCTCCATCAAGTTCACGGCAGTCTCAAGGTCGGCATCCGGCGCGACGCTCTCGACTTCCTCGGTCATTATGTCTCGTACGCGACGGCTATGCGTGCGGACGAATTCCTCCGCCTGACTGCCAGTACTGCGCAGGAAGGACATGAGACGCGACGTTTGTGGTTCGGTCGACGTCTCGATGCGTCTCAACATATCGCCTTCGGTAAGGATACCTACCAGCTTGCCGTCATCATCGACGACCGGCACGCCGCTTATCCCATTGCTCAGAAGCTTGGCGATTGCCTGCGTCAGGGTGCTGGACGGCTTCACGCTCACAACCGCGCGGGTCATGATGTCTTGAACCTGCATGATGTCTTCCCTTTCTCGCGTCCAGCGGCGGCTTGACCGCTGACTTCTCTTTAAATCTACATCTTCCGCAAGGCCCTCGACAGGTGGTGAGGCCCCGGGATCGTGACACTGTCGTGCGAAGGTATCTCGTATTCTCCATCTGTGTTTGATTTGGCTCAACGCTCGGATGTGTTTTATGAAGCGCGCGGCTTAGAAGGCGGCGGAGGCAAGGCAACGGTGACAATGGACGAAGTCGAGCGCGATTCGATGGCTTTCGATGTGCTGATCATCGGGGCAGGGCCCGCCGGTCTCGCCGCCGCCATCCGGTTGCGGCAGCTTGCCATCGAAGCCGAGCGTGAGCTTACCGTGTGCGTGATTGAAAAGGGCTCAGAGGTTGGCGCCCATACGCTCTCGGGCGCAGTGATCGAACCACGGGCGTTGAACGAACTCATCCCCGACTGGCAGGCGAAGGGAGCTCCCCTCGATACACCCGCCAAGGAAGATCGATTCCTCTTCTTGACGGCGAGCCGGGCCTACCAGCTGCCGACGCCCCCGCAGATGCACAATAAGGGTAATTACATAGCCAGCCTCGGCGACTTTGTCCGTTGGTTAGGAGTTCAAGCCGAGGAGCTAGGCGTCGAGATCTATCCCGGCTTCGCCGCAGCCGACGTGCTCTACGACGCCGATGGCAGGGTGAAAGGTGTCCAAACCGGCGACATGGGCGTGCACAAGGACGGTACGCCCGGTCCGAACTTTCAGCCGGGCATGGAACTGCACGGACGCCTGACGATCTTCGCCGAAGGCTGTCGCGGCTCGCTGACCAAACGGTTGATGGAACGCTATGACCTGCGGCAGGGGGTGTCACCTCAGACCTACGGCCTTGGAATCAAGGAGCTGTGGGAGATCGATCCTGCGCTGCATGCGCCGGGGCGGATTGTCCATACGGTAGGCTGGCCCGTCGATCATTCCACTTATGGCGGCTCGTGGATGTACATGTTCGGCGAGAATCTGCTCTCGGTCGGCTATGTCGTTGGCCTCGACTACTCCAATCCCTGGCTTTCTCCCTTCGAGGAGATGCAGCGCTTCAAAACTCATCCATCGATTAGCCCGATCTTCAAAGGCGGCAGACGCATCGCCTATGGCGCTCGCGCTCTATCGGAGGGGGGATTCCAGGCTATACCCAAATTGGTTTTTCCCGGCGGTGCCCTCGTCGGTGATACGGCCGGCTTCCTGAACGTGCCCAAGATCAAGGGCACGCATACGGCGATGAAATCCGGCATGGTCTGCGCCGAGGCCGCCTTCGCAGCATTGGCTGACGATGCCGTCGGCCCGTCGCTGGAGGCTTATCCAAGGTTACTCGAGGCCAGCTGGTTGTGGGACGAATTACGTGCCGTGCGTAATATCAGGCCTGCTTTTCGCTGGGGCCTCCTGCCGGCCATGGCCTATGGGGCGTTTGACACCTACGTCCTGCGCGGCAAGGCACCTTGGACTTTCGGGCATCATCCGGACCATACCTCGCTTCGCAAAGCCGCCGATGCACCTCGGATCGACTATCCCAAGCCCGATGGCCAACTGACGTTCGATCGGTTGTCCTCGGTTTTCATCTCCAACACGAATCACGAGGAAGACCAGCCCGTTCATCTCCGTTTGAAGGACGATGCCCGCTGGCTGAACATTAATCTCGATCTTTATAGCTCGCCGGAAAGCCGATACTGCCCTGCTGGCGTCTACGAAGCGGTCGGCGCGGAGGATGGGCGGCCACTCCTGCAGATCAATGCCCAAAATTGCGTCCACTGCAAAACCTGCGACATCAAGGACCCCACTCAGAACATCGACTGGGTGACGCCGGAGGGCGGTGGCGGTCCGAATTATCCTGGCGGCATGTAGGCGGAGGCAGTGTTCTCCATTTTCACGTTTTTTTTGCGCGCTCGCTCACCTTTCGATCGCTAGCTTGAGCGGAGTTGGGGATGGAGAGGCGATCAAATGAGCGATTATGACCGCTGCGTAAGGCGCAACGGCATTGGCCGGACGGTTCGACGCATTTACTATTCGGTCCGCCATGTCTCGATTCTCGGCTCTACCGTTGAGGCAGGGTGATGCAGTTGCAGCGCCACGCGAGGCGCGCTTCGTTTCGCAACCGCGTACCTTACAAGCCGCTTGGATGCGAGCGGAAGGTTATGGAAGGAACGGAGCCGTTCGTTGAGGAGCCCGCGCCCACGCGCGATGCCTCAACGCGAGAGCATGTCGATATTCACTATGAGCAGATGCGCGTGCTGCTCAACGACGTCGTCCGCGCGATTGATTGTTCGTCGACATCCTCGGATCGCGATGTGTTTATCGACGCTCGGAACCGCTTGCTCCGCCGGCTTGAGGCGTTGGCCAGGCTCTAGCACATCGGCATTCAGCTTGACCTCGCCAAGCAAGCCGAAACCTTGGAGCAAATCCACTGTTTGAACGCTCATGTGGCACCTCATGATCCGAACGGTGGGATCCAGCGGATGAATGGGCGGATCTGTAAGGCGATCAGTCTGACGGCGATGCTTGGGATCGGCGCGCTTTATTGCTGCGGCCTGCTCGCAACTGACGTGCCTTCGCAGAAGGTAAGTGTTGACCCTCCCCAAGATGAAATTCGAGGCCGAGAAGCACGCAATCCCCTCGAAATTCCACCGCGCGGTTGGTTGGATATCGCTTGGCGAACGGTCAGGGAGATCCAGGATGATCGCGTGCTCGCGGTCGGAGCGGGCGTCGCCTTTTTCAGTCTGCTGGCACTCTTCCCGACCATCACAGCGCTCGTCTCGATCTATGGTCTGTTCACTGATGCCGGGGCAATGGCCCAGCATCTCAATTTGGTGGGCGGCTTTCTCCCCGCCGGGGCTACGGACATTCTCGCCGACCAGATGCGTCGGATCAGCAGTCAGCCAACTGACCATCTGAGTTTCGCTTTTGCCTTCGGCCTTCTCCTTGCCCTTTGGAGCGCCAATGCAGGCACGAAGGCGATCTTCGACGGATTGAACGTCACTTATGGGGAAATGGAGAAGCGCGGTTTTTTCAAGCTCAACCTCCTCACTCTCTTTTTCACCATCGCGGGTCTGGCCTTCGTCCTGGTGGCGTTGGCAGTGATTGTTGGGCTGCCTATTGCGCTCGACTTTGTCGGCCTGCGCAATTCGAACGATCTCCTATTACGCATTGGCCGATGGCCGCTCCTCTTCGTCGTGATCGTCTTCGTCCTGGCTGTCATCTATCGCTATGGACCAAGTCGCAATCATGCCACATGGCGCTGGATCACCCCAGGCAGCGTTCTGGCAGCCTCGGCCTGGATCCTCGTCTCGATCGGCTTCTCATGGTACGTGAGTAAGTTTGGCACCTATGATCGGACCTACGGCTCCCTGGGGACGGTGATCGGCTTCATGACTTGGATGTGGATTTCATCGGTGATTGTCTTGACCGGTGCCGAACTTAATGCGGAGATCGAGCATCAGACGGCTCGCGATTCGACGAAGCCACCGGCAAAACCGATGGGTGCCCGGGGGGCGGTCGTGGCCGACAACGTCGCAATCGAACCCTGAGGACTGAGGAAGCCGCATGGCGCGTCATGTTGAGAGCGCGCTCCGGGGCGCCTAGACCCATTGTCTAGTCAATCACGAGCGACGGATCATGCAATGGTAGGGCAGGATGTGCTCTTTGCCGCCCAGATTGTTGATCGACACGGGGGCCAGGCCTCCCTGGCTTTACGCTCGGGCAGTTGCCTAGCGATTACAGGTGCTTCCGGCAGCGGCAAATCGACATTGCTGCGTCGGCTAGCCGATCTCGACCCTTATGAGGGCCAGATTCATCTGGCGGGGCGCGAGGCCCGGACCTACGCGCCGTGCAAATGGCGTTCGAGCGTGGTCTATTGTCCAGCCGAGCCTGCGTGGTGGGCAGAGACCGTGGCAGCACATTTCGTAGAATATCCGGGCGATCTGGCGGACCGGCTGGGGTTGTCGCCGGACTTGGCCGGGCGGACGGCGGAGCGATGCTCGACGGGTGAGCGACAGCGGCTTGCTCTGCTTCGCGCGTTGTCGCGTAAGCCGGCGGTCCTCCTTTTGGACGAGCCCACGGCGGCCCTCGATCCGGAGAGCACGGCTAAGGTCGAGGGCCTCCTGCGTGACAACCTGACAGCAGGCTTGGGGATCATCCTAGTGACACATGACAGCGCCTTGGCCGATCGCCTGGGTGACTGCAGGCTTGTCTTGACGGCAGCCGGGCTGCAGCCAGCGTGACACCTATCTCGCTCACACCGTTCGATCTGGCCGCGGCTTCCCTCCTCATCGTCGTGGACGGACTGTTGTCGGTGGTGCTGGGCCTGGGGCTGCACAAGCAGATCGTCGTTGCCGCCAGCCGCATGGTCATTCAGCTCCTCCTGGTCGGTTACATTCTCAAGTCCGTCTTTGCCCTTGCGTCACCCGCCCTGACGCTGGCCGTGCTTGTCGTCATGGCCTTGAGCGCGGCACGCGAAGTGGCGGTCCGGCCGGAACGTCGCCTGAGCCGAGGTGGGAACCTGTTGATCGGCACGATCTCGGTGTTCGTCGCCACATCGCTGACCAGCATGCTGGCTCTCCTCACCGCCATCCGTCCCGAGCCGATACTCGACGCGCGCTACGTCATTCCACTCACCGGGATCATCATGGGCAGTGTGCTTAACGCTGCCAGCCTGTCCATGGACAGCCTGCTCGACGCTGCTGTTCAGAGGGCAGCCGCAATCGAGGCGCAGCTCTGCCTGGGGATCCGATTTAAGACGGCCATGGGTCCCCTTCTTCGCCAGGCCCTCCGGCGAGGCATGGTCCCAATCATCAATCAGATGGCGGCCGCTGGCCTCGTCACGCTTCCCGGGACCATGACCGGTCAGATTCTGGCCGGGCTGGATCCTGTTGAAGCCGTAAAATACCAGATCTTGCTGATGTTTTTGCTGGGTGGCAGCAGCGGCATCGCCGCGCTGGTGACGACGTTGCTGACGATGCGCTGGCTCACTGACGACCGGGAACGCCTCCGTCTCGACCGACTGAAGTCGCATAAGTAAGCCGCCGAGGTGCGAAGGTCGCCCGCGGCCCGTTTTCTGTGCTTGCCGACGGGCGGTGCAGCAGAAAGCCGGAATTCGCTGCGGCCAAGGTTACCGTAGCATGTCAGGCTCTAGCCCATATTGCCGGCCCGGGTGTATCAGCTTTGACGTCCCTACCGGCCAGCGGCCACGTCGCAGGTGACCGCACCACCCTCATTGTCCGGAGCCTTGCTCATGTATGCCGACGTTCTCTTGTTCATCGATGGCCAATGGACGAAGGCGGAGGCCGGCGAGACGCTACCTGTCCTCAACCCGGCCACGGGTGAGGAACTGGGACGCCTGGCCCATGCCAGGATCGCCGATCTGGACAAGGCATTGGTCTCGACGAGCCGCGGCTTTGAGGCGTGGCGACGGGTATCGGCGTATGAGCGCTCCAAGATATTGCGCAAGGCAGCTGATCTCATGCGCGAGCGAGCGAACGACATCGCCCGACTGATGACGCAAGAGCAGGGCAAGCCGTTCGCCGAGGCCAGGCTCGAGACGATGGCCAGCGGCGACATCATTGACTGGTTCGCCGAGGAGGGCCGGCGTGCCTATGGTCGCGTGGTGCCCGCGCGGGCACCGGGGATTTATCAGCTCGTCGTCAAGGAGCCAGTCGGTCCTGTGGCGGCATTCACACCGTGGAATTTTCCCATCAGCCAGGCGGTCCGCAAGGCGGCCGCCGCGCTCGCGGCAGGTTGCTCCGTCATTCTGAAAGGTCCCGAGGAGGCGCCGGCATCCTGTGCCGCGCTGGTTCAGGCCTTTACCGATGCGGGCGTGCCGGCGGGCGTTCTCAACCTCGTTTTCGGGACGCCGGCGGAGATTTCGGGCTACCTGATCCCGCATCCGATCATCCGCAAGATTTCGTTCACGGGCAGCACTGCAGTTGGCAAAAAGCTGGCGGCGCTCGCTGGCGAGCATATGAAGCGCGTGACCATGGAGCTTGGGGGCCACGCACCCGCCATCGTCTTCGACGACGCGGATATCGATGCCGCCGTCTCGATCCTGGCCGCCAACAAGTTCCGCAACGCCGGCCAAGTGTGCATCGCACCGACCCGCTTTCTCATTCAAGAGAAGGTCTACGAGACTTTCGTCGACCGTTTCACTCAGGCTGCTGAAGCGCTCAAGGTCGGCAATGGGCTAGTCGAGGGAACGACAATGGGACCGCTTGCCCATGCGCGCCGTGTCGATGCCGTGGAGGGCTTGGTCGAAGACGCACGCGGCAAAGGCGGCAAGGTTCGCACCGGCGGCCGGCGTATCGGCAATGAGGGATATTTTTATGCGCCGACCGTCATCACGGACGTGCCGCTGGATGCACGGGCGATGAACGAGGAGCCCTTCGGTCCCGTTGCCCTTATCCGGCCGTTCAAGGCGTTCGAAGACGCCGTGGAGGAGGCCAATCGGCTTCCTTATGGCCTCGCTGCCTATGCTTATACGCGCTCGGCCTCGATTGCGCAGGGGCTGGGTGCATCGATCGAGAGTGGCATGATATCCATTAACCACCACGGCTTGGCCCTGCCGGAAAATCCGTTCGGCGGCGTCAAGGATTCGGGTTACGGCTCTGAGGGGGGCCTGGAAGCGATGGAGGCTTATCTTGCCACCAAGTTTGTGAGCCAGGCCAACGTATTGGGCTAGGAGCAGTCCGGGAGGCCGACGATGGACGAGGATGGCAAGAGGCCGGCCCGCCACGATATGGGGGGCGTGAAGCAGTTCTACTGCGACGACATTGACCTGAGCGACCACGAATTGACCGATTTCGATAGGCAGGTCGACGCTCTTCGGCAGATCTTGGCCGTCAAAGGGTTATTGACGGTCGATGAATTGCGGCGTGGCATCGAGGCATTGCCGGCCGATCAATACGATCGGCTTGGTTATTACCAACGGTGGATCCGGTCGATCGCCGTCACGCTGATCCGGCGAGGGGTGATCAGTGAAGCGGAACTCGAGGAGCGCTTGAGGACGCAGGGCCCATGACTCTAGACGTCGGCTCACGCGTTCGCGTCGACGATCGCTGGCCGGAGAGGCAGGGACCCGCGCATATTCGCACCCCGCATTATCTTCGCGGGCGTAGGGGGAAGATCGTCCGCTATCTCGGCGAGTTCGCCGATCCGGAGCAACTGGCTTTCAACCGTCCTGCCCAGCGGCGCGCACTCTATCATGTGATGTTTGCCAGCGCCGATCTATGGGTGGATGCCGAGCCGGCCGATATCCTGGTCGAGATCTTTGATCATTGGCTTGTCGAGGAGGCGTGATGCAGTCTTTCGAAGAGGAACGGCTGTTAACCGCTGTGGTCGAGCTCCTGGCGGAAAAGGGTCACGTCAGTGCAAGTGAGATCGCAGAGCGTATCGCGATCACCGACGAGGCCTCGCCGCGGCTTGGCGCACGGCTGGTTGCCAAGGCCTGGCTTGATCCGGCCTTTCGTCAATTGCTGCTGGCGGATGGATCGAAGGCTGCCGAATCGATCGGCATCATGATGCGCGGAGTGCCCCCCCTCGGCGTCCTCGAGAACACGTCGGACCTGCACCATCTGGTGGTCTGCACGCTCTGCTCCTGTTATCCGCGTGCCGTCCTGGGCTATCCGCCATTCTGGTTCAAATCCCCGGCTTACAGGGCGAGGGCGGTACGCGAGCCACGCGCCGTGCTCAAGAGTTGGGGAACAGCACTGCCGTCGACGACGCGTATCCGCGTTGTCGACAGCACGGCCGACTATCGCTGGATGGTCCTTCCCGTCCGACCGGCGGGGACAGACGGGCTTAACGAGGACGCCTTGGCGGCGCTTGTAGACGAGGGCGATCTCATCGGCGTGACCATTCCCTCTTTCGACGTCGCGAATTAGGCCGGATTGTCCGACAAGGCGATCGGATATTCCGGCCAAGGCTGCTACCGCTTTTGGATCTGGTCGTAGATGAAGCCGCCGGCGGCGCCCGCGGCGGCGCCCGTTGCTGCCTTGCCGAGGAAATCGCCGGTAATGAGGCCGGTGACCGCACCAGCGCCAGCGCCGACGGCGGCGCCGGTCAGTGTTCGGCTGCCCGTCTCTCGGTTGACCTCGCAAGCGCTCAGTCCCAGCGTCGCCACGAGGACGAGAGCTCCCAGGGCGCGAGGTATTGAGCGACACATCTGGGTTTTCATCGATTTCTCCATTCGAGAAGGAGCTGCCCGGTTTTCACTCGAAAACGGGTAGTCGTTGGGGACGTTCCGGGCGCGCGATCAGGGTTTCACCGTTTTGTGCTTAACGATGGATGACGGCGCGGGAACGATGGGCCCGTCGGCTTTGGGACAGGGCCAGGTGGCGTTTAACGCGCGCCAAAGCCCATCCGTTGCCGTCTCGCTAGCATATTGGGGATTGGCCTGGGCCCACGTGACGAACACGCGCCGCGCATCGTCGAGGGATGCATTCGCCGGCGCGCACGACCAATTGGCCACTAGCTTGTTCTCTACGAGCCTTACGTAAAGAGAGCCGCTTCCACCGATGAAACCATCGCAGGCGCCGCGCTGATAACTATAGGTTGGACCTTGTGCAGCATCGCAAACGCGAGCCAGATCGGCCGTTGTCGAGATCTGAACCGGTCCCGCCGCCTCCTGTGACATCGCCGCTACCGGAGCCAGGAGAGAGGCTGCGGCTAGAGCTGCGGCGCATAACGTTCGTTGCATGTTCGTTGTCCTTTTTTGCCATTCCTTGCATCGAACTAGCATGCCAGTTCGATGCAAAAACGCGCTGACCCCCTTTGTGGTTAGCGAGAGTGGCGCAATTTGACCATGTTTCGTCAATAGTCCGACCATCCGTGACAGGAGGCCCGAGAGACGCCTATAGTAGGTTTTTCGCTGTATGGGGCTAAGGCGCGTGACGGTTACGATCGAGTTGCTTGAACAACTCGTGGGCTTCGAGACGGTCAGCGGCAACTCCAATCTCGACCTCGTCGAGTTCGTGGCCGGGCGGTTGCGCGCGGCTGGCGCGGAGTGCCGTGTCCTTCCCGACCCACAGGGGCAAAAGGCTAATCTCCTCGCTTGGATCGGGCCGACCGATAGGCCTGGGCTCGTTCTTTCCGGGCATAGCGACGTCGTTCCTGTCACCGGGCAGCGCTGGAGTGGCAATCCTTTCGCTCTTCGCCGGCAGGACGATCGCCTGATCGCGCGCGGCGCTGCCGACATGAAGGGCTTCGACGCGGCGGCGATCGCCCTCTTCGAGCGAATCGATCCCACATCACTTCGCCATCCCCTTATCCTCGCGCTTTCATTCGACGAAGAGGTGGGCTGTAAAGGCGCCCCACCTCTTATCCACGCGCTTCTCGAAACGCTTCCAGCACCGCTTGGCTGCATTGTCGGTGAACCGACCATGATGGAGCCGGTCGATGGCCATAAGGGCAAAGTTGCCATGGCCGTTGAGATCAAGGGACGCGCCGGCCATTCGGCCTTGCCCCACAAAGCCGCCAATGCGGTTTTTGCAGCCGCGCAGCTGATTGCCGCCCTCGCATCGCGGGCGGCCGAGCTCCAGGCGGAAGGACCCTTCGCCGCTGGCTTCGAACCGGCTTGGACCACCCTCAATGTCGGGCGCATCGAGGGCGGCTCACAGATCAATATCGTGCCGGATCGTTGCAGGTTCGAATTCGAGGTGCGGGCACTCCCCGGCACTGACCCGCGCGATGAGGTTGCCCGCGTGCAACGGTTAGTCAGTGAGCAGGTTCTTCCTGCGATGAGCGCCCAGGCCGAAGAGTGCGATATTCGGTTCACCGAACTCCTGCGCTATCCTGGTTTCCAGGCGCCTGAGCAGAGCATGATTGTGCGTACGGTCCGCGACCTGACCGGTGGCGACGAGCCCGCCAAGGTCTCTTATGGCACCGAGGCGGGACTTTTTGCGCAAAGTGGCATTGACGTCTGCGTCTGCGGGCCGGGAAGCATTGATGTCGCCCACAAGCCGGATGAGTGGATCACTGTCGGGCAGCTCGGGCGTTGCGATCACTTTCTCGACGAACTGGTCCAAAGGCTGTGCCGGTGAATGTCGCCCCGCCGATCGAGCTCGCACCACCCGATCTGCGACCATGGCGGACCGGCAATACGGGTATTCCCCATGTATGGACATTCACCGGCGCGTTAGAGGGGCCGGATGTCGTGATCTTGTCCCTTCTTCACGGCAACGAGATTTCCGGTGCCCTTGCTTTGACCCGCATGCTCGAGGGTGGACTTCGCCCAAACGCAGGCAGTCTCTCGCTCATCTTTGCTAACGTGGCTGCATTTGAACGCTTCGATCCGGCGCGGCCGAGAAACTCACGGTTCGTTGATGAGGATATGAACAGGCTCTGGGATGATCGGCTATATCAACGGCCAGCATTGACATGTGAGCGTCGGCGAGCCCGCGAATTGTTGCCGATCCTCGAGCGTGCCGACTTCGTCCTGGACCTCCATTCCATGTACTCAGGTACGGTGCCGCTCATGCTTTCTGGTTGGGGCGCTGCGGGTCGGGAACTCGCCGCGCGCGTGGGGGCCCCGTCCGTCGTCGTCGCTGATCGGGGCCATGAAGACGGCCGGCGTCTCATCGACTGGGCCAACTCGGCAGAAGGGGAGGGACGGCCGGCCGCTGTCCTCCTTGAGGCCGGGCAGCATTGGGCGCGATCGACCGCACGCACCGCTTTCGACATCTCGATCCGCTTTCTGCAAGTCGTGGGGTCGATCGACGATGAGAGTGCCGGGGCATTTTCGGGCAGCGTGCCGCCGGGGCAAAATCAGCGCCTTGTCGAGGTGACGGACGTCGTCACAGTGACCTCGACCGACTTTGCCTTCGTGCGCCCCTTTGGCGATTTGGAAGTTATCGACGAGTCGGGGACCGTCATCGCCCACGAGGCCGGTCGTATGATCCGGACGCCATACGATGCATGTGTGCTGGTTATGCCGACCAATCTGCCCCGCCCAGGGCTGACGGCAGTCCGTCTCGGCCGGTTCGTCTCGCTGCCCGTCTTTTAAGTCTGCCCACTGCCTTCAGGCCGGGGGTTCGCCATTGATCATGTCCGGCATAGGCGCGAGTGGGAGCGTATAGGCCTGATCCGCCTGGATATGCTTTCGACGCGCAAGGGGTTCGAGAGACTGGGTTTCGCCGGTTGAGAGCGCGCGTTCGATGGCCGCGATGACGCGTACATCGAGCATTCCGTCCTCGCCATCCGGTTCAGGATCCCGGCCTTCAATGATGCAGGAGGAGAAATAGGCCGTCTCGCCGCCGAACTGATCGGTGATGGGATGGTTGTGACGCCGGATGTCGCCTCCTAGCGTCGCCGTATAGCCGAGGCCGCTCGCCGCGCCGAAGGCATAGCCCGGTTGCATGTGGATATCGCCCTTCGTACCGATGAGGCGATAATCGTTGTAGGCTGGGCCACTATAATCGAGGGTGAACTGGGCGATCTCGCCGGGTCCGAACTTGAGCGCCACCTGCACAATGTCGTCAAAACCGAGATCGCGCGTCCGCGCGCCGATCGCTCGCACCTCGATAGGCTCCTTGCCAAAGAAATGGCGGGCGGCATTGATCGGATAGGGACCGAGATCGGCGACAGGGCCTGCCCAGTAGCCGCTCGACGCCCGATGATTGGAGGCCTTGATGTACTGGCCGAAGGTTGAGCTAAAGATGCGGGGGGCACCGAATTCGCCGGATCTTATCCGGGTAAACGCCTCCACGGTCGCCGGTTCGAAGTGGAGACGATAGGCGATCATGAGCCGCGCGCCGGACCGCTCCGCTGCCTCGATCATCAAGCGGCAATCGGCCTCGCTCGTCGCCATGGGCTTCTCGAGCAGCACATGAACGCCTGCCTCGAGCGCGGGCACGACGAATTCGGTATGGCGGAAATTCGGCGTAGCGACATAGAGCGCATCGACAGCGTCGCTAGCTAAGCATTCCGCGAACTGATCGTAGCTGAAGCTCTTAAGTCCGTAGCGTTTCGCGAGCCGGTCGGCCTTCTCCGGATCGCCCGTGATAAGGGCTGTCATCTCGGAATTGTCCGTCTGACCCACGCCCGGCATGAACGCTTGCTGCGAGATCCAGCCTCCACCGACAACCCCGTAGCGGACTTTCCGGCCAGTCACCGTGCGCGCCGCCATCCAATGCCCTCCTTACCGTGTCAATCGTCGCTAGTCCGAACCGGACGGACGGAGCATGGTTGCATGGCCGGGGGGTAAAGCCCCAGGCGTACATTTGCTCAAGCGTCCTCCTCGACGCGCTTGCTGCCGGCATCCAGTGCCAATGAGGCTTCGAGGAAGCGGTCGAGATCGCCGTCGAGAACGCCTTGGGTGTCGCTGGTTTCCACGCTCGTGCGCAGATCCTTCACCATCTTGTAGGGATGCAGGACGTAGGAGCGGATCTGATGCCCCCAGCCGATATCGGTCTTGGTGGCCTCGATCGCATCGCTTTCGGCGCGGCGGATCTGCAGTTCGCGCTCATAGAGTCGCGCCCGGAGCATGTCCATGGCCTGAGCACGATTGCGATGCTGCGAGCGGTCGTTCTGGCAGGCAACGACGATGCCCGTCGGCATATGCGTGATACGTACGGCGGAGTCGGTCCGATTCACGTGCTGGCCACCGGCGCCCGAAGCTCGGTAAGTGTCGATTTTCAGGTCCTTCTCGTCGATCGTGACCTCGATGCGGTCATCAATGACGGGGAAAACCCAGACCGAGGCAAAGCTGGTATGGCGCCTTGCCTGACTGTCGAACGGCGAGATGCGAACGAGTCGATGGACGCCGGCCTCGGTCTTCAGCCAGCCATAGGCATTTGGCCCGATGATCTTGATCGTTGCCGACTTGATGCCGGCGCCCTCGCCCTCGCTCTCCTCGACCCATTCAATCTTGCAACCATGCTGCTCGGCCCAGCGCAGATACATGCGCAACAGCATTTCGGCCCAGTCGCAGGATTCCGTGCCGCCGGCGCCGGCATTGACCTCGAGAAAGCAGTCATTGCCGTCGGCCTCACCCGAGAGCAGACTCTGCAATTGCAGCTTCTCGATTTGCGCTTTCAAATCCTCGAGGTCGGCGACGATCTCGCGCACGGTCGCGTCGTCGCCCTCTTCCTCAGCCATTTCGGTGAGGGAGATGGCGTCCTGCAGGCGCTGCTCCATGGCGCGCTGCCGATCCACGGCATCGGCAAGCTGCGTGCGTTCGCGCATCAGGTTCTGCGCGCGCTCCGTGTCGTCCCAGAGCTTCGGATCCTCGATCAGGCTGTTCAGCTCATCGAGCTTTAGAAGGGCAGGTTCCCAGTCAAAGATGCCTCCGGAGTAAGAGGAGCCCATCTTCGATGGGAGCCACCAAGTTCGATACTTCGGCGCGCATGTCGATAGATCCTCAATCGCGTTCTAGGAGTTAAGGCGCAAGTAAGCCCTCTGGCCTTGCGCCTCAATAGGGACAGGCCGTCGCAAGTCTCAGTAAAGCCCGCCGATCGAGGGGGCGTGAGGATCGCTCGCGGCGCCCCCATTACCGCCGCTGCCAACCCCGCCATCGCCACCGTCGGTGCCGTCGGCGTCGCCACTGCCCTGATTTACATCTGGCCCGCCGTCGCCTGTGGTTGTCGTGAAGTTACCGACGATCGGCTGGCTGTGATGACCTGGATCGGTGCCAGGCAGAAAGGCCTCGCGAATGATGTTCTGCGTGTTGTCACCGGGTAACCGGCCTGTCGTTGCATCGACATTGACGAACTGCAGGCCGGGCGGCGTGCGGAAGGGCGCCGGCGGCACGTCCTTGAGGGCGTTCCCCATGAAATCCATCCAGATAGGCAGCGCCACGGTAGCGCCCTGGGCTCGACTGCCGAGGCTGCGGGGCTGGTCGTAGCCGACATAGACCGCGGCTACGAGGTCAGGCGAAAAGCCAACGAACCACCCGTCCTTGCTGTCATTCGTCGTGCCGGTCTTGCCACCCAGCGGGCGGCCCAACGCATTTGCGGCACGACCCGTTCCGCGTTCGATCACACCTTGAAGGAGTGAGACCATCTGGTAGGCGATGCGCGGATCTTCGACCTGCGGGCGGTCATCGGGGACGTCGGGCGGCAAACCGTTATCCCAACTGGCCGCAAGACATTGTTCGCAGGTGCGATGGTCGCGCTTCATGATCGTGCGCCCATGCCGGTCCTGGATACGCTCGATTAGATAGGGTTCGATCTTGTGGCCACCATTGACGATCATTCCGTAGGCCGCCGCCATCGAGAGCGGGGTTACCTCGTTCGAGCCTAGTGCGGCTGCGAGGTTGAGGCCCAGTTTGTGATCGACGCCGAAGCGATGGGCGACGTCGCGGACCTTCTCCATTCCTATCTGCTGTGCCAGGCGGACGGTCATCAGGTTGCGCGACTTCTCGAGTCCGAGGCGCAACGTCGCCGGGCCGTAGAAACTGCGCTCGAAGTTCTCAGGCTGCCAGAGTGGAAGTCCCGGACCCTGGTAGACTGAGACTGGTGCATCCAAAATGATCGTCGATGGCGTCATGCCCGATTCGAGGCCCGCCAGATAGACGAAAGGCTTGAAGGAGGAGCCAGGCTGGCGCCAGGCTTGGGTTGCCCGGTTGAACCAGCTTTGGCGAAAGCTGAAGCCGCCCGTGAGCGCCAGGACTTGGCCCGTGTTGGGATCGAGTGCGACCAACGCACCTTCGATCAATGGTCGTTGCCGGAGCGACCAATGAGCATTTGCACCTTCGCCCTCGTGCTCCACGACGATAAGATCGCCAACCTTGAGAACGTCGCGCACGCTCCGGGGTGATGCGCCGAGATGGCCATTATCGTCGCGGGGGCGTGCCCAGCGCATGTCCGCAAAGGACAGCGAGGATTTGGAACCGTCCTCCAGCCCGATCGTGGCAGCATCGCCCTTCGTGTCCAGGACGACGGCGGCCTGCCAGTCCATCAGCTCGAACCCTGCATCAAAGCTGTCGACAGCGGCCGCCCAGTCGGGCGTCGATCCCAGATCGAGATGTCCCACGGGCCCGCGCCAGCCATTGGCTCGCGTGTCGAGGGTGAACAAGCCGTCCCTGAGAGCGTGGTCGGCCATGCGTTGCACCTTCGGCTGCACCGTCGTGCGGACCGACAGTCCGCCCTCGTAGAATCCGGCTTCGCCGTAGATGCCGACGAGTTGGCGGCGCACCTCCTCTGTAAAGAAATCGGCGCGCGCGCCCTCTCGGCTGCGTCGCGGCCGGAGGTTGAGGGGCTCCTTGGCGGCTTCCTCGGCCTGAGCCTTCGTGATGTAACCGTCTTCCAACATGCGGCCGATCACATAGGTGCGCCGGTTGAGCGCCGCGTCGGGGTTCCTGGTCGGATCATAGCGCGAGGGTGCCTGGGGAAGACCGCCGAGGAAGGCGGCCTCGGCCACGGTGAGCTCGTCCAAGGATTTGTCGAAATAGTTGAGGGCCGCTGCGGCTACGCCGTAGGATCTATTGCCTAAATAAATCTCATTCAAATAAAGCTCAAGGATATGATCCTTGGAATAGACCCGTTCCATCCGTAGAGCGAGGATGGCTTCCTTGATCTTGCGGGAGATCGAGAGCTCGTTGCTCAGGAGGAAATTCTTCGCCACCTGCTGCGTGATCGTTGACGCGCCTTGTGGCCGGCGGCCGGACATCAGCCGTTCGACATTGGTGATCGACGCCCTGACCATACCTGTCAGGTCGATCCCGTAATTGCTGTAAAAGTTCTGGTCCTCGGCGGCAACGAAGGCTTCTTTCACGTAAGCCGGCATTGCGTCGGCTGGCACATAGATGCGCCGTTCCCGGGCATATTCGGCCAGCAGGCGGCCATCGCCCGCGTGAACGCGGGTGACCGTGGGCGGTTCATAGGAGGCCAGGGACTGAAGATCCGGGAGATCCTTGCCGTAATAATAGATGACGTAGGCAAGGATTCCCGCACCCACAAGCGCGAGGCCGAAACAGCCAAGAGCCAAGCGGCTCAGCCAGAGAATGAGAAATCGCACTACGGGGGCCATCAAGCTGTTCGGGAGGAAAAGCGGATGCCCCCTTTAGCCGACAGATGCTCCCGGGTCATCCAAACATGCGTTAATTAGTAAAACCGAAATGATGATCAACGCCCTTGAGGATGGCATTGCAGAGTCGGGCGCGGTGGTTGGTCTCCGTGAGGTGGCGGGCATCATCGCGGTTTGAAAGATAGCCAAGCTCGATCAGCACCGACGGAATTTCCGGCGATTTCAAGACAACGAAGCCGGCGAAGCGACGCGTGCGGCGCAAGAGATTGGTGACCTTCCCCAATTCCTGGACCAGCCGATCGGCGAAATCGATGGAAGCGTTCATCGTCCCGCGTTGCGAGAGCTCCAGGAGGATGCCGGCCACAATGGGATCTTGATAGGAGAGATCGGCGCCCGCCAGAATGTCGGCCTGGTTTTCGTTGGCGGCCAGCTTTGCTGCCTCCGCATCCGAACTCTTGTCGGAGAGGGTATAGACCGAAAGACCGCGTGTGGCCGGATTGGCGATACTGTCGGCATGCAGCGAAATGAAGAGATCGCCGCCCTTCTGCCGGGCAATCTTCAAGCGGTCGCGCAGCGGCACGTACACATCCTTGTCTCGGGTCATCGCCACACGATAGCGTCCGGTCGCCAGGAGTGTACGGCGAAGCTCGAGGCCCATTTTAAGGGTTAGGATCTTTTCATCGACTCCATTGACGCCGGCCGTTCCGGGATCAACGCCGCCATGTCCGGGATCGATGACAACGAGGGGCTTCTTGCGGGGCTTTGGCTGGACAGGCGTGTGTGGCAGGGGTGTCTTTGCTTCGCCCTGCACGGCGGGCGCATCGTCGTGTCGGTCGGGCGGCGTCAATGCCGCCACGGGAGGGCCCCCGGGGCTGCCGGTGGCCGGCATGTCGCGGACGTCCTCGACGTCGATGACGATACGAAAGACATGCCCCCCGTCGGTGGGCGGCAGCATGAAGCTTTGCACCACGCGAAAGGGCCTCGTCATGTCGACGACCAGACGCGAGCGTGAGGTGTCGAACCGACCAAAACGAAAGCCTTTGGCCAGCTTGGGCGCGTTCGGAATCCATTGCGGCAGCTGGAAATCGGTAACGGGCAGATCGACGATGAGACGAGGCGGACCGTTGACCGCATCGACCTTGAAGGTCGTTGGGCGGTCTACCTCGATGACGATCCGCACGCCGCTGGCCCCGTGGTTGCCCAACCTGAAGCCGTTAGCGGTCAGCGCTCGCGCCGATGGCCCGGCCCCGATCAGGATAAGGGCGGTCAACAGGCACAGGATTAAACGCCACGGCACGATGCGGGCAGGACGCACGCTAGCCGCAGCGACGGCAAGGTTCGCCGTCGGCTCCAATGGCAATCTCTCCTCCGACCGCCGTTTGGCTTGTCCTTCCGCCGCACGGGCAATGCGTCGGGAACGGTTACGTACTGGCTGTACGCATGAAGGATTGTGGCAGTCTTGTGTCTTGCTCTATAACGTCCCGCGTGATGGGTCTAGCACGACAGTTCAAAATCGCGTCATTCGCGTGGAGATGCGGCCGCC
Source organism: Arboricoccus pini (assembly GCF_900187945.1). Taxonomy (GTDB): domain Bacteria; phylum Pseudomonadota; class Alphaproteobacteria; order Geminicoccales; family Geminicoccaceae; genus Arboricoccus; species Arboricoccus pini. The sequence goes on from NZ_FYEH01000005.1 coordinate 303,955, forward strand.
AGGCGCCCGAGGGCGCCTCGGACATGTACTCGCGCTGTAGCGCCTTTCCGGCCGGAAAGGGTCAGGCCAAGCCGTTCGCGCGCCGGTCTGACATGTCGTGGAAGACTTTACCGCAGGATCTTGCGGATCGTGGACGGGGTTTTCCGACATCAGGGGCGCTTGCTCAGGCGAGTTTGCTTGAACTGACGTCATATCGCCCTCCCACAACCCCGTTTCGACCTATGTTGACGGCCCGATTTGCCCGATCCGACCTTCATGCGTTCGCATGGGCTGGATCGCCGGCGCAGTCGGCCTTCGCGCGCCGTTCTTGAGAATGGCGCCTGTCCGGCCGGCTTGGCTGCCGGCTTCCCTTATGAATGGTCGTTCAGCACCGCAGCACACCTGCGGCGGGCGGCCGGAGAGTTTATTTGATGACGAAGCGTATGTTGATCGATGCGGCACATCCCGAAGAGACGCGGGTGGTCGTCATGCAGGACAACCAGCTACTCGATGTTGATTTCGAGAGTTCGACCAAGCGGCAACTCAAGGGTAATATCTATCTCGCAAAGATCACGCGGGTAGAGCCCTCGCTTCAGGCCGCCTTTGTCGAATATGGCGGAAACCGCCACGGGTTTCTCGCATTCAGCGAGATTCATCACGATTATTATCAGATCCCCGCCGCCGATCGTAAGCTGATCGAGGAGAATGAGCGCAAGGCCGCAGCCGAGAGCGAGTCCGAGGACGAAAGCGAGAACGACGACGATATCGGCGATCTCGATGATCAGGCGCGCCGCCGCTCTCGCTTGATGCGGAGTTACAAGATCCAGGAGGTAATCAAGCGACGGCAGATTTTGCTCGTGCAGGTCGTCAAGGAGGAGCGCGGGAACAAAGGTGCCGCTCTCACGACCTATCTCTCGCTGGCGGGCCGCTATTGCGTCTTGATGCCGAACACGCCCCGGGGAGGCGGCATCAGCCGAAAGATCGCCGTTGCGGAGGATCGTCGACGACTGAAGGAGATAGCGAGCGAGCTCGACGTCCCTGCCGGCATGGGGCTGATCATTCGCACCGCCGGTGCGGAACGGACCAAGCCTGAGATCAAGCGAGACTATGAGTATCTGATCCGCCTTTGGGACGAAATCCGCGAGACGACGCTTAAGAGCATCGCGCCGGCGTTGATTTACGAGGAAGGCGATCTCATTAAGCGTGCGCTGCGTGACCTCTACTCGCGCGATATCGAGGAAGTCGTCATCGAGGGTGAAGAGGGCTTTCGGAACGCGCGCCGTCTTATGCAGATGCTGATGCCGTCGCGTGCCAAGATGATCACGCAGTACCAGGAAGAGGTGCCGCTGTTCTTCAAGCATCAGGTCGAGGATCAGCTCGACCTGATTTACCAGCCGACGGTGCAATTGCCCTCAGGTGGCTCCATTGTGATCCACACGACGGAGGCCCTGACCGCGATCGACGTCAATTCGGGACGCTCGACGCGTGAGCGCCACATCGACGAGACGGCAAGCAAGACAAATCTCGAAGCTGCCGATGAGGTCGCCCGGCAGTTGCGGCTGCGTGATCTCGCCGGCCTCATCGTCATCGATTTCATCGACATGGCGGAGGGTCGGCATCAGCGGGCTGTGGAAAAGCGGCTGCGTGATGCGCTCAAGGCGGACCGAGCCCGCATTCAGATCGGCCGGATCAGCATGTTCGGCCTGATGGAGCTCTCGCGCCAGCGACTCCGGCCGAGCATTCTCGAGCTGAGCACGCAGGTCTGCCCTGTCTGCCAGGGCACCGGCGTCGTCCGCTCCACCGAGAGTTGCGCGCTCCAGGCGCTTCGCACAGTGCAGGAGATCGGCATCAAGGGCGAGGCGACCGTTCTCAAAATCTCGATTCCGTCCGCCGTCGCGCTCTATCTCCTCAATCACAAACGTGAGTCGCTGGTTCGTCTCGAACAGCGCTATCAGATGCGCGTCTATGTCGCGACGGACGACCACGTGGTGCCCGGCACGATCGATGTCGAGATTGTGGAGAAGCGCGAGCCGTCGACGGGTGAAGGCGATACGCGGCCGGCAACGCCCGCTCGCACCACTCCTCACGTCGTTCATGAAGTCGAATATGTCGACGAGGAACCGGAAGAGGAAGTGCAAGCAGCCGAGGCAACTGATAGTGCCGAGACGGCGGAAGCCGCACGCCCGAGTGAGGGTGAGAGCGAAGAGGGCGGCCGTCGCCGTCGCCGTCGCCGCCGTCGTCGTCGTCGCGGCGGCGAGGGTGTGGGTGGCGAAGCAGCCTCGATGCAGTCCGAAGCTGATTTGTCGTTCGACGAGGACCAGAACGAGGATCAGGCGCCCGCGTTCTTCTCAGCCAAATTGCCGGACGGACTCTCGCCGAGCGAGGGGGAGGATGAAGACGCCGATGCGCCGCCACCGCCACCCCCAGCGGAGATCATCGAGGTGACCGCCGGCAGCGAACCTGTCGAGATCCTGTCCGAGTTGCCCGTTGCGGCGGCAGCCGTGACCGACGAGGTCGAAGCCCAGTCGGTCGAGGAGCCCGCTCCCAAGCCCAAGCGGGCCCGGCCGTCGCGAGCTCGCGCTCGCAAGCCGGCGGCAGAGCCCGCAGTCGAAGCGCCGGCGACAATTGTTGCCACCGACGCGGCGGCTACGGGCGAGGAAGCAGCTGCGCCGAAGCGGCGCGTCCGCACGCGGACGCCGGCTGTCAAACCGGAAGAGGCCAGTAAGAAAGTGCCGGCCAAGGCCAAGGCGTCTCGTCCCTCCAGGGCCAAGGCGACGCAGGCCGCGGACAAGCCGGCAGCGCCCGCGGAACCTCAGGTGGCCCTGTCCGTGGTCGAGGCGCCTGCCGGCGAGGTAAAGGCACCTGGACGCCGTGCGGGCTGGTGGAGCCGAGCACGCGCCTGAGCTAGGCTCATCTTTGATAGGAGGCCGTCTGAGAAGAACTTAATCTTTTCGGACGGCCTCGTGCCTTTCTGCCGGCTGTTGCCGTTAAGTTGATGATGCTAGCCTGACTGCGGTCGCACACTGCTGGATGACCTCGCCTTGGCCAGCCGCTTGATCGGTCTATTGCGCCGCTTCTCCTGGACGCCGCTCTTCCTTGCCTTTCTCGTCGTGTCCGCTCCCGCGAATGCGGCGTCGGTCATTCGTGACACGGAAGTGGAGGCGCTCCTTCACAATCTGATGGCGCCGGTATTCAAGGTTGCTGGCCTCGATCCGGACGATGTCCGGATCTATATCGTCAACAACCAGCAGCTGAACGCCTTCGTCGCGGGCGGCCAGAATATTTTTGTCAATACGGGATTGTTCATCACTGCGGAGACGCCTGAACAGCTTCAAGCCGTGTTGGCACATGAAACCGGCCATATCGCTGGCGGTCATTTGGCGCGTGGCTCCCAGGCGATGGATCGCGCCGGAACGCAAATGATCATCGGCTCGATCCTGGGATTGGCTGCCGCCGTGGTCGGGGCCCCCGAGGTTGGGATGGCGATGCTCGCTGGCGGCATGACGGTCGCGCAGGGTGAATTTCTAGCCTTCACGCGCACACAGGAGCAGTCCGCCGACCAGGCGGCGGTTACATTTCTCGGTCGTCTGCATCTGCCGCCCGACGGTCTTTTGCAGTTCTTTCAGATCTTGAACACGCAGAACAATCTTTTGGGTGGCGAGCGTGGAAATCCTTTCCTGCGATCGCATCCCCTAACGCAGGAACGTATCGATTTTCTGCGGACCCAGGTCGCCCGCTCGCCTTATGAAGGGCGGCAGCTGCCATCCTCTGACCACGTGGCATTCGATCGCAGCAGAGCCAAGCTCGACGCCTATCTCTCGCCGCCGAACCAGACTTTGAAGAAATATGCCGGGAATAGTCTGGTAGATCGTTACGCTCAGGCGATCGCCTATTATAAGATACCGGATGTGAAAAAATCGCTCAGCCTCATCGACGAGCTCATCAAGGAGAACCCCAGCGATCCCTATTTCCCAGAGTTCAAGGGGCAAATGCTTTTTGAGAATGGCCACGTAGCTGAGTCGGTTCAGCCCTTTCGTGACGCGTTGCGCCTGAAGGTCGACGCACCTTTGATCCGGTATGCCTTGGCTCGGGCCCTTCTCGAGGAGCAAGGTGGCAATAATGCGCCGGAGGCCGCAGCCCTGTTGCGCGACGTCACCCGCGTCGACCCAAGAAACGCCAGTGCGTGGCGATCCCTGGGGGTGGCCGAGGGCCAGATCGGAAATCGAGGCGAATCGGCAATGGCGCTTGCCGAATATGCGCTGCTTATTCGGAATTATGACGATGCCAGGCTTTATGTCAGCCGAGCCAAGGCCGCTGTTCCGCCCGAGAGTGCTAGTTATTATCGCGTCGAAGATCTGGAGCGGGCTGTGAATGACCTGCGCGACGATCTTAGGCGAAATCGTTGATCGATCTCATCTGGCCGGCCGAGCCTGAAGGACAATGTACCCTGTGCGTAAGATTTACCTGCTCCTCTTCTTCGCTCTCGTTTCGCTGACGACGACCTCGGCGGGTCACGCGGACGAGGCCCTGCCGGCCTCGCTCTCTCGTGAGCAGGTCGAACAGATCGTTAAGGACTACCTGATGCGTGAGCCGGAGGTGATCTATCAAGCGCTGGCGGAACTGCAAAAAAAGCATGAGCAGGCCGCTACCGATCAACGGCAGCAGGCGATCGGCCAGTATCGTGATGCAATTTTCGCGCAGCCCACCGATCCCGTAGCCGGCAACGCCAATGGCGACGTCACGCTGGTCGAGTTCTTCGATTTCCGCTGTGGCTACTGCCGTGGCATGGCCGATGATCTTTGGAAGATGATGGACAAGGACAAGTCGCTGCGTGTCGTCTTCAAGGACATCCCCATTCTCGGGCCGGATTCGAAAGTGGCGGCGCAAGCGGCCCTGGCGGCGCAAAAGCAGGGTAAATATCTTGAGATGCACAAAGATTTGATGGTCGCCACCGACTTTTCGAAGACCTCCCTGCACGCCATGGCAAAGAAGCACGGTCTCGACTTGGCGCGATTCGACAGCGATATGGCTGGCCCCGATGTCGCCGAGCTGATCGATCAGAACCTTCAGCTGGCAAGTGCCCTCGGCATCAACGGGACACCCAGCTTCATCGTCGGCGACACGCTGGTCCCTGGGGCGGTGCCGATAGCCTCGCTGGAGGAATTAGTCACCAAGCAGCGGCCCCAGCCTTAGGCGCTTGAGGGTATTCGCTTTCTAACGAGCATGAGCCCATCGCCAACAGGTGTGAGGCACATCGCTACGGCCGGATCCTCCCGGATCGACGCCGTCAATTCCCGAATGGCCGCCGTCTGACGGGTGGTGTCGTCGGGGTCGGCCACGCCGCCGTTCCGCAGCATGTTGTCGAGCGCAACGATGCCACCTTGACGCACAAGCTTGAGGGCGCGGGCGTAATAGGCGGGATAGGACTTTTTGTCCGCATCCACATAGACGAGGTCGAATAGCCGACCCTCGTCCAAGAGGCGATCCATGCTTTCGAGTGCCAGGCCCGCTCGGAACTCTATCCGTTCAGCGACCCCGGCCTCCTCCCAGTAGCGCCGACCGATGGCGGCCCAATCCTCGTTCACGTCGAGGCTGACGATCTTGCCGTCTGGCGGCACAGCCAGCGCCATTCCCAACGTACCATAGCCGGTGAAGCAGCCCACCTCGAGCACGGATCTCGCATCGATTGTCTCAATGAGGAATCCCAGGAGCGCTATTTGTTCTGCGGAGCTCCGCATATTGCCATGCAGATGGCGGTCCGACTCCTCGCGTAGCGCGCGCTGGGCTTCAACCTCCCGACTTCCTTTACTGTTCAGGTAGTCGAGGACGGGTCCGTCCAGCTTCAAGGTGCGTGGGCTCACAAGGGCATCCCTGATCGCGTTGGCAGCCTTCTTTTCATAGCGCCTTGGCTGCGGCCAGAACCTCGTCGACATGTCCCGGCACTTTGACGCTGCGCCAGATCTTGCGGATCTTGCCCTCACCGTCGACCAAGAACGTTGACCGGTCGATGCCCATATACGTCTTGCCGTACGTGCTTTTCTCGACCCAGGCGCCGAATGCTTCGACGACCTGGCCACCATCATCAGCAGCGAGAGGAAAGCAAAGCCCGTATTTCTGCTTGAATTTCTGATGGCTCGAGACTGTATCCTTTGATAGCCCGATTACCTCGACGCCTGCCGCCTCGAAGGCTGGATAGGCTTCGGTAAACCCGATCGCCTCTTTGGTACAACCGGGCGTATCGTCCTTCGGATAGAAATAGAGCACGTAGGGCTTGCCTTTCAGGCTGGCGCTGGAGATCTGGCCACCGCCGTCGCTTGGCAGATCGAATGTCGGCGCGGCATCGCCTTCCTGGAGCGTCGTGCTCATCGGGCTCTTCCTCATTGTTGGATCTATTCGAGCCTAGCTGGATCTCGACCCTAGCGAAATCCTCGAGCCCTCAGTCCGGCGGGCAAAACCGATCGAAGCTGGAGCGTGCCGTTTGTTGCAGATTGCACAGACGGCGCTCCAATCCCACGAAATCGCTGGTCGCGATGCTTCGACCCGACACGCCGGCTGCCGCCCGTAGCAGGGCCTCTTTCATTGCCGGCGGCGATTGCTCGGCATCGAACGAATCGGCAAGGGACAGTCGCAGCACCGTCTGCAAGGTCTGCTGTAGCCGTAGCGACTCGATAAGCCCGGCACTTTCCTCGACCGTCAGAATGCCGACTGTCGCGGCCGCGTCGAACACGGCAGCGGTCGCCGTCCGACGCAGCGAGGGATATTTTGCGGCGAATCCCAACTGCAGATACTGCGCGAGGAACTCGAGCTCGACCAACCCGCCGCGGACATGTTTCACCGCCCATGGGCGATCGCTGCCGTGTTGCTTGAAAACGCGCATTCGCATCGCCCGTACCGCCTGCGCAAGGGCGTTCAGGTCGCGCTGCCGGAGGATAACGGTATCGATCACGCATATGATCTGCTCGCCAAGGCCCGGATCACCAGCGATAGGACGAGCGCGCGTGAGCGCCTGCTGCTCCCAGGTTTCGGCCGTTTCTTCGTGGTAGCGGCCAAAGCTGACAAAACTGCAGGCGACCGGACCCATGGTGCCGGATGGTCGAAGTCGCGTATCAATGTCGAAAAGACGACCTTCGCCCGTGCGTGCCGTAAGCGCGCTGATGAGCCGCTGGCTCAACCGAGCGTACCATTCCCTGGCAGTCAGACTGCGTGGGCCGTCGGAACGCGCCTGATCGTCGTGGTCATAAATGAAGATCAGGTCGAGGTCGGAGCCCGTGGTGAGTTCGGCGGAGCCAAGTTTTCCCAAGCCGAGGACGACGAACCGGCCGCCGGGCAATGAGCCATGCTGAGCCTCCAGCCAGCGCTGGGCCGGCGGGATCATGGCAGCGATGATGGTCTCAGCGATCGTCGTCAAGGTCAGTGCCGCCTCTTCGAAGGCCGAGAGGCCGAGAAAGACCTGAAGGCTGGCCTGAAACTGCCGTCCATGTGCCCAGAGCCGGCAGAGGTCCAGCACCTCTTCCAACTCGTAGGCATCTCGCATGAGGGACCTCAACTCGGCGCGCAGCGCATCAGCCGGCGGCAGTGGGTCGAAAAAATCTGGCCTGAGCAGGGCTTCGAAGAGATCGTTGTTGCGCGCGAGGTGCCGTGCCAGCCGCGGCGCCGCACCGATCAGGTCGGTGACGAGTTGGAGCAGGCTGGGGTGGGCGCGAAAAAGCGAGAAGAGCTGGATGCCCGCCGGCAGGCTGCTGACGAATTCGTCGAAGAGGACGAAGGCGGCATCAATGTCATGCTGGCGGCTCAGTGAATTCAGGATCGTTGGCAGAAGTTCGGTGAGCAGTTCCCGGGCCCGCGTGCTTCGCGTCGCGCGGATATGACCATGATGCCAAGCTCGGATGCGGCCGGAGATCGCAGCGGGATCGCGAAATCCCATGTTTCTCAGGGTGGCGAGAGTGTCGGCCGCGTCGTCCATGCCGGTAAAGACCAGGGCGTGACCGGCCCCCAGATCGGGCTCGCGTTCAAAAAGGGCGGCATAGTGGCGTTCCACCGTCTCGAGGCAGGAACGCAGAAGGTTGGAGAATGTCTCGGGGGCGGCGCCGGCAAAGCGGCTGAAACGTTTGAAATCCGCCTCATTGGCAGGCAGCGTCTGCGTCTGCCGGTCGCTCACCATTTGCAGCCGGTGTTCGGTCGCCCGCAGGAAGCGATAGCAGGCGTCCAATTCGGTCGCCGCCTCCTGGTCGACCCAGCGGGCCGCTGACAATGCGTGTAACGCTGGTAGCGTGCCGCAGGAGCGCAACATTGGATCGCGTCCACCGACTATGAGCTGCTGTGTTTGGACGAAGAATTCGATCTCCCGAATGCCACCGCGCCCTACCTTGATGTCGTGGCCTTCGATGCGAATGGTAGCAAAGCCGCGATGCGCGTTGATCTGCCGCTTGATACTGTGAATGTCGCGAATGGCGGCAAAATCGAGATGGCGACGCCAGACGAAGCGTTCCATGACCGCCAAGAATGCGGCACCGGCGGATCTATCGCCTGCGATCTGGCGTGCCTTGATGAACGCCGCCCGCTCCCAGTTCTGACCATGGCGTTCATAATAGAGTTCAGCGTCCTCTGTCGAGATCGCGAGCGGGTGACCCGGCAGGTGTGGTCGGAGCCGCAGGTCGGTCCTGAAGACGTAGCCGGCCGGGGTCTTGTGCTCGAGAATATATTGCAAGCCGCGCGCGAGCTTGACCACGCAGGCCATCGGACCCTCGACGCCACGATAAGGTATCTTGGCGTCGAAGAGGAGGATCAGGTCAATGTCACTCGAGTAGTTGAGCTCGAAGGCGCCATGCTTGCCCATCGCCAGGACGATGAGACCGCTTTCCGCCAATGGCGATGCGGGGTCGAGGTCCAGCTCGCCGCGGCGAATGCCCTCGCCGACCAGGGCGGCGAGGGCACGCTCGACCGCCGCATCGGCAAAGCGGCTGAGCGTCGTTGTGACCTGCTCCAGCGACCAAGCTCCACTCAAGTCCGCCAGCGCGACCGCAAGGGCAACCTTGCGGCGAATCTCGCGCAGGCGCCGCATCAGGCGTGTGCGGTCATCGGTGGCGAGAGCATCCGTCTCGGCCAGAAGCTGCTCGATCGTATGCTCGGCGCCGTCCTCGACGACGCTGCGCAGAATTCCAGGCTCCGCCATGAGGCAGTCGGTAAGAAATGGGCTGCCGGCGAATATCCCATCGAGAAGTTGGCTTGTTTCTCCCTTGGCCTGTTCCGTCTTGAGGAATTCTGCCAAACCTTGATCAGGGGAATGATCGGTTAAGCGAAGCCACCGTTGTCTGGCCCGACTGACGATCTCGTCGGTGGATGACAATGGCAGCGAGAGGTTTGTCGCAAGAGTCATGTCGGTTTTGGCCAAGACCAGTTCCGATCAATTCCGAGAGGTGTAGTTGGTTCGTCTCGATATGGACGGAATCTGAGGCGACAGGGTGGTCGAATTGGGGAAGACGGGTCAAGCCGTGCCGAAAGGAGGATCTAGGCGAGCCTTCCATCGCTCAGTGAACAAGATGCGCCGCACGATCGAGGAGATCGTCGAGCTTGTTTTCTCCCTCGTCCTGCTCGCTTTGCTTGTCGCCACGGGCGTACTGGCCCTTATCCAGAGCCGGCCCGTCTCGATAAATTTCGTCATTCCCTATGTGTGGCCCTTCATCCAGCCATACCTGCATGATGTCAATTTGAATTATAAGAATATAAGCTTGGAATGGCCGGCTGACGCGGCAGCGCTCCAGCTGAATGCCGAGGGGCTGGAACTGAATTATCGCCGAGATGTCGCCGCGGCGGCGAGCGGTAAGTTCAGCCTCTATCTCGATCCGATACGCTCGGTACGCCAGCATGAGGCCGTGCTGACGAACGTCAGCCTTGACGATGTTCATGCCAGGGTCGCGATTCAGCCGCCTGACCAGGACGCGGGGCAGGGCCAAGGGCAAGATCCCGAGCTACAGCTCAAGAAAGGGGTAGAGCAGGCCGGTCGAGTGCTTGCCAGCGTCTTTGCCAGGCCAGTGCCTGGTCTGCAGCTTGAAAAAGCGCATCTGGGCGGTCTCGAGCTCGTCTTGACGGAGGCCGGTCGATCTTTGGCGATTGGTCCTGCCGCTGTCGACTGGATGGCAGCTGGGAGCAGTGCGCAGCTAAAAGCCGATTCGATGATCGGCGGCGGCCACATCTCGGGCCGCCTGGCACCCTTGCCCGAATCCGGCAAAAATGATGTTGGAATCGAGATCGATCTTGAGAAGATCGTTCCGGGTCCGCTCGTCGGTTTTTGGGGCGTCGAACAAGGGGCCCAGCTCGATGCGCCTATCGACGGCCATGCAGCCGCCGTTGTGGCGGAGGATGGCTCCCTGTCGCCCATCCTGTTCAATGCGCGCACGGCGGCCACGCAACTGGCCCTACCGGGCATATTCGAGGATGCGGTCAGCGTCGATGAGTTGTCGGCCCGTGGCAGCGTCGACCTCAATGACCTTCATCTCAAGCTCGACGAGGCCAGTCTGGCGACGGGTCGTGGGCGCATTGATGCCGCGCTTGACGCATTCCTTGCGGCGAAGGGACGCCATTTGACGTTGTCGCTCAAGGGGCAACAGGTCGATAGCAAGATGATCACCGACTACTGGCCGACGCCCATTCTTCCCCAGGTAAGGGACTGGCTAAAGGCCAATCTCCAGGACGGCACGGCATCGCACGCGAGCCTTGATGTCGCCTGGACTCAGCAGCCTCCGGAAATGCCCGATGACGTCAAGCTCGGTGTTGCGTTCGACGCCAGCGGCACGAAGGTCAGCTTTCTCGACGGTTTCCCCGCCGTCGAGGAAGCCGTGGGAACGGGCAGGATTGATGAGCACGGAATGCAAATCGATCTCCGATCGGCCAAGCTTCAAGGGCTGGCGATCGGTCCGAGTCGGCTCGAGATGGCCTTCATGCCGGCGGGACAGCCCGATACGCTGCGTCTCCAGGCTTCCGGGGAAGGCGACGTTCCAGCGGCACTGAGCTTGGTTGAGCAGCTCCCCATGCTGAAGGGTAGCCAGTTGCCGATCCGGCCGGCGCAGACGAAAGGCAGAGCATCTTTCAAGCTCAATTTGGGCCTGCCGATCGCCGATGACATCGAGATGAAGGACGTTACGCTGGGCGTCGACGTTCAGGCCCGGGAACTGGCTATTCGTGAGTTGGCACCGGGCCTTGATCTCAGTCAGGCTCAGGCATCGGTTATGGTCGACAAGGAGCACGTGGAAGCTAGCGGCAAGGGCGTCATCGACGGGGTGCCGGCTACGATCGACAAGGTCTGGGTCAGCATCGTTCCCGATGACCGGCGGCCCGTCGAGGCCACGGTGACACTGGCCATCGATCAGCATGTCCTGGACCTCTACCGGATTTCTCCAAGTCTGCTGTCGATGAGCGGTGTCCTGCCGTCGACCGTCAATGTTCGTGTGCCCAGGGTGGGCGAGCCTGTCATTCAAGTCGATGCCGACCTAGGTCCCGCCCAGCTCAAAGTGCCAGCCTTGGCGATCTTGAAGAGAAAGGGTGTGCCCGGGCGCGCAACGTTCGGGCTCCGGCGCAACAGCCTGGAGACCCGCGTGGACGGGCTCTCGCTGCTCACGCCAGATCTCGAATTTGACGGCGATATCGTCTTGACGATGGACGAGCGGCTGAAATCGTTGACCATCCGCAATGCCGTCCAGGGGCTGACGCGATTGTCGGGCACTCTCGAGAACGACGTCGCGCGCGGCTATGTAGGCACGATCAACGCGAGAACGTTCGATCTGCGGCCTTTCATGGCGGCGGGCGAAAGCTCGGACAAAGCTAGCAAGACCGGCAGCACGACGCGTTCGGTTTCTGAGGCGCTGAGCGCGATCCCGCCGCTCGATCTTTCGATCGCCGCAAACGAGCTCATACTGCCTGGCGGCAATGCGCACACCTTAAAGCTGAGACTCACGCGCCGACCTGGGGCATGGCAGTTGATCGACCTTTCGGCCATGATGCCAAGTGGCAGCACGATATCGGCACAGCTGACGGGCAAGGCGGGTGGCTCGCCTTTCGAATTCGAGACCGACGATGCGGGCGCGGTCCTGACCGCTCTGGAGCGGGGCGCAAGATTCGCCACCGGCGGGCGACTTCGGGTCAAGGGCACGCTGACCGGCGAGTCGCCCCTGCGCCTGAACGGACAGATCGAATTGCACGACTTTGTGGCCGAGCAGGCGCCCGTCCTGGCTAAGGTCCTGACGCTGGCCTCATTTACCGGCATCCTGAACACGCTGCAGGGTAACGGGATATCCTTCGATCGAGGCCGTGCTCATTTTGACTATGACGATGATCAGATTCGTATCTCGGACGGCCTGGTGCACGGGTCGGAGCTAGGGTTGACCTTCAGAGGCGACGTCGATCTCGACAAGGGCAAGGTGGCGATGACCGGGACCGTCATCCCCGCCTTCACAATCAATCGTGCCATTGGTCAGATCCCGCTGCTCGGCACCCTGATGCGTGGCGCCCACGGTGTCGGCGCCTTCGCAGTAACCTTCTGGGCGGACGGTCCGATCGATGACCCGGCCGTCGGCGTCAATCCGCTCAGCCTCATCGTGCCGGGGGCACTCCGCGACTGGATGAGCGAGATGAGTCGCCCGAGCCGCTAGGCAAGGTTCAGGCGGGCCGGATGATCACGTGGCGCTTCTTGCCCGCCGATATCTTCAGCCCCGCCGCCGGCACGCTTTCCACACGGCTCGTTTCGTCTTCAATCGTCCTGTCGTCGATGCGAACGCCGCCGCCGCGAATGAGGCGACGAGCCTCGCCGTTGGAGCCTACGATATGGGCGAGCTGTAAAAGCTCGACGATGCTGAAGCCCTCGTCGGCGCGCGCGCGATCTACTACCACCTCGGGAAGGCCGCCGACCGACTTAGCCCCCCCGAACTGGGCCGCCGCTGCCGCCGCAGCCGCCGTTGCCTCAGCCTCGCCATGCGCCATGGCCGTGGCTTCGGTCGCAAGGATACGCTTTGCTTCGTTGACTTCGGCGCCTTGCAGAGCTTCGAGGCGGCGGATCTCGTCGATGGGAAGATCGGTGAAGAGGCGCAGGAAGCGACCGACGTCGGCATCCTCGGTGTTGCGCCAGAACTGCCAGTAATCGAATGGCCGCAGGCGATCCTCATTGAGCCAGATGGCGCCCGCCGCCGACTTCCCCATCTTCTGGCCTGATGAGGTCGTGATCAAAGGCGTCGTCAGACCGAAAAGCTGCTTGCCATCGATACGCCTGCCAAGTTCGACGCCATTGACGATGTTACCCCATTGGTCGGAGCCGCCCATCTGCAGCCGGCAGTCATGCCGCCGGCTGAGCTCGAGAAAATCATAAGCCTGCATGACCATGTAATTGAACTCGAGCAGTGTCAGTGGCTGCTCGCGCTCAAGCCGCAGCCGGACTGAATCGAAGGTCAGCATGCGGTTGATGGTGAAGTGCCGGCCGAAGTCGCGCAGGAAGGGGATATAGCCAAGCTCATCGAGCCAGGCCGCGTTGTCTTCCAGGAGCGCCGAGCCAGCGTCGAAGGACAGGAATTTGCCCAGCGATCGCTTGATGCCGGCCTTGTTGTGCTGGATCTGCTTGTCCGTGAGGAGCGGGCGGCTCTCGTCCTTGAACGATGGATCGCCGACCCTGGTCGTGCCTCCGCCGACCAGGGCAATGGGCCGATGGCCGGCCTGCTGAAGTCGGCGTAGCATCATGATGCTGACGATATGGCCGATATGAAGGCTATCGGCCGTCAGATCGTAGCCCACATAGGCGGTGATCGTCTGCGCCGCGGCAAGTTCGTCCAATGCCTCAAGGTCGGTGCATTGATGGATGAAGCCGCGTTCCTCGAGGATCGCGATCAGTTCGGAGCGGCGCGTCGACAAGGTCTGTTCTCTCAGCCAGATGGGCGGTCTAGTGGACCTTGGGGATCATCGCGACAGGGCAAGGGCCTCGGAGGCGGGCTTCAGCCTCTTGTCGAGATAGCCTTCGCAGATCCGCTCGAATTCTTCCATGTGATGGGTAAAGAAATGATCGCAGCCCTCGATCGTGTGGAAATCGATTGTGATGCCGCGCTGTTGGCTGAGTTTGGTGACGAGCTTGACGACCGAATCGGTGGGTGTGACCTCGTCGCGTTCGCCATGAACGATCAGGCCTGAGGAAGGGCATGGCGCCAGGAAACCGAAATCATACATGTTGGCCGGCAGGCCGGCGCACATGAAACCCTGAATTTCAGGGCGGCGCATCAGGAGTTGCATGGCGATCCATGCCCCGAAGGAGAAGCCCGCGACCCAGCAGCCGCTACTGTTTGGATTGTGGCTCTGCATCCAGTCGAGGGCGGAAGCCGCATCGCGGAGCTCGCCCTGGCCGTGCTCGAATACGCCCTGAGAGCGTCCGACGCCGCGGAAGTTGAAGCGCAGCACCGAGAAGCCGCGTCGCTGGAACATATGGAAAAAGGCATGAACAAGCTTGTTGTTCATCGTTCCGCCATGCTGCGGGTGCGGATGCAGGATGATCGCAAGAGGCGGGGTTGGCCCGTCACCATGTACGTAACGTCCCTCGAGCCGCCCATCGGAGCCGTTGAAGATAACTTCAGGCATGCAACTCTTCCTTTGATCCCATGCGGTCCGCGCCCAAAAGAGCGAAAACCAAGCGGCCAAATGCAAGCCGCGCCTTGATTGACCCAGGCCCGCCACCCCAGTTAAGAGGCCCAGTCGGCGCGCAGTTGACGGTGCTCAAGGTTCGAGCCCGTCGAAAGGTGCGCTGACTCGAGGCCGGAGGTGCCGAGCGGATCGGCGCCTATAGCGCAAGCGGGTCCGCATGTTCAAGACGATCTTGGAAGACATCGACGCTGTATTCGAGCGAGACCCCGCAGCGCGCTCGCGAATCGAGGTGGCACTTTGCTATCCAGGCGTACACGCGATCATCTTTTACCGTGTGGCGCATGCGCTCTGGCGTGTAGAATGGTATCTGTTTGCCCGTTGGATCTCTCAGGTCGCCCGCTTCTTGACGGGCATCGAGATTCATCCCGGTGCAGCCATCGGGCGGCGTTTGTTCATTGATCATGGCATGGGTGTAGTGATTGGCGAGACGGCCGAGATCGGCGACGACGTGACGATCTATCAAGGCGTCACGCTCGGTGGCGTGAGCCTCGATGCTGGCAAGCGTCATCCGACGCTGGAGGATGGCGTCATCGTCGGCAGCGGGGCTGCGGTTCTCGGTCCCTTTACCGTCGGTCGCAATGCGCGCGTCGGCTCCAACGCCGTCGTGCTCAAGGCCGTTGCAGCGGGGGCGACGGTGGTCGGCATTCCGGCCAAACCCGTCGGACCGCAGGCGGTTTCCGACAAAGAGATGAAGTTTCCAGCCTACGGTGTCTGGCCGGGCGTGGCGGCCGACCCGGTCAGCCGCGCGTTGGAGCGGGCATGCATGCAGATGGACGCCCTCGAGGCCCGCGTCGCCGAACTTGAGCGTATGGCTGTTGAGCGTGGCGGCGACGAGGTCGATTACGGTCGTACGGGCACACATAACTGACGGTTTGAAGCGGCATGCCCAAGCCGACGACCAAAGCCTATCTCGATTACAACGCGACCGCTCCCATGCGGGAGGAGACGGTCGCGGTCATCGCCCAGGCTATGCGCGAGGTCGGCAATCCTTCCTCGACGCATCAGGCGGGGCAGGGGGCAAGGCGTCGCCTCGAAGCTGCCCGCAGTGCTCTGGCGGCACTTGTCGCGGTCGACCCCACGGCGGTGATTTTTACCAGCGGTGCCACCGAGAGCAACCATGCGGCCCTGGCGGCGGTCGATGGCAAGCGGCTGGTCTCGGCGATCGAGCATCCCTCGGTTGCGGCCGTTGACGCCTCTTGCCCGCCCATTCCGGTCACGCCCGATGGCGTCATCAATCTCGACGCGCTGGAGCGGATGTTGCGTTCGTACAGGCCGGAGCTTGTTGCCGTCATGGCGGCGAACAATGAGACAGGTGTTGTCCAGCCGGTCGGGGCGATCGCCCGGCTCGTACATGAAGCGGGCGCGCTTTTGCACGTTGATGCGGTCCAGGCGATAACAAAGCTGCCGCTATGCGTGGGTGGGGTGGACGGCGCCGACTCGCTCAGCATCTCGGGGCATAAGCTGGGTGGCCCGCCAGGGATCGGCGCACTTATCCTGGCTCCCGGGCGACGCATCAGGCCCTGGCTACGTGGCGGCGGTCAGGAAGGCCGGCGACGGGCGGGAACGGAAAACGTGCCAAGTGCAGTGGGGTGGGCTCACGCGTTGGCGAGCAGCGTCGATTGGAACGCGATCGCGCTGCTGCGGAAGCGGCTGGAGAAAGAGGTTCGCCTCCTCTGTCCCGAGGCACGGATTGTCGGGGAGGAGGCGCCCCGCCTTCCCAACACCACCTGCTTGATCACTCCCGGGATCAGCAACGAGGCTCAGCTCATGGCCCTCGATCTGGCCGGCGTGAGCATCGGTACCGGCTCGGCATGTTCCTCGGGCAAGGTCGAGCCCTCGATGGTGCTGCAGGCGATGGGCGTGGGGGCGGACGATGCGCGATCGGCCATTCGGATCAGCCTAGGTTGGGCCAGCTGTGAGCGTGACATCGATGCCTTCTTGAGCGTCTATGAGTCAATGGTCGGTGTGAGGCGACGTCGCATGGGCTTGTCAAGTGGCGCCTGATCGCCGACATGAGGACCGCTGGGAGGGAACTTGGCCCCGCCAGCCTGCTGATGGGGACGATTATGACCGAGATGCTGGTGACGCTTACCCCCGCCGCGATCGGCCGCATGCGTGAATTGCTGGCCAGCAAGGGGAATGAAGCCTTTGGCGTAAGGCTGGCTATTAAGCCCACGGGCTGCTCTGGCTACAGCTACCTTATGGATTTCGCACCGGCAGCCTTGCCTGGGGATCATGTTGTCGACGAGGAAGGGGTGCGTCTTGTGATCGACCAGAAGGCCCATGAGCTGGTGGCCGGTACACGGATCGATTTCGTCGAGGATAAACTGGGAGCTCAGTTCGTCTTCAGCAATCCCAATGAGAAGAGCCGCTGCGGTTGCGGCGAGAGCTTCACTGTCTGAACGTCTCTTTTAAAACATGCTTAACAGCCTTGGATTTGCGCGCCCGCCGCACGAATGCCGGATCGCGGTGGCGATGTCGGGCGGCGTCGACAGTTCGGTGGTGGCCGCGCTCTTGAAGAGCCAAGGCTATGACGTCGTCGGTATAACGCTACGCCTCTATGACCAAGGCCAGGTGAGCCGCAAAGGTTCGTGTTGCGCTGGGGTCGATATCGCCGATGCGCAGGCAACTGCCGCATCGCTCGACATTCCTCATTATGTGCTCGATTTCGAGGAGCGCTTCAGGCGGGCCGTCATCGACGACTTCGTCGATACCTATGCCGCCGGCCGGACGCCCATCCCCTGCGTGCGCTGCAATGAGCGCGTGAAATTCGGTGATCTTCTCGATATAGCGCGCGATATGGGTGTCGATGCGCTGGCGACCGGACATTATGCGCGCTGGTGCCTCGGCCCGGATGGGCCCGAATTGCACAAGGCGCATGATCTCAATCGCGACCAGAGCTATTTTCTCTTCGCGACGACGCCGGCCCAACTCGCGCAATTGCGCTTTCCCCTGGGGGAGATGACCAAGCCGGAGGTGCGGTCGCAGGCGCTTCGCTTTGGCCTGCGGGTTGCCGACAAGCAGGATAGCCAAGATATCTGTTTCATTCCCGACCGCGATCACGCGGGTTTCATAGCCCGGATGCGTCCGGATGCGGCCAAGTCGGGCGACATCGTCCATGTCGACGGCCAACGCCTGGGGCGCCACCAAGGGGTGCTAAGATATACGGTCGGACAGCGACGCGGTCTGGGTGTGGCGGCGGGAGAGCGCCTCTACGTGATCGAACTCGACGCCGCCAAGGCCCGCGTGACCGTCGGGCCGCGAGATGCCGGCGAGGCCAGCGCCATGATCGTGCGGCAGCCGAACTGGCTCGCGGTGCCGCGTGCCGGACAGACCTTGAACGTGCGCCATCGCTACAATGAAGGGGACGTTCCGGGCACGCTTGCGCGGCTTGAAGAGGGGGCGTTCGAGATCCGTTTCACACGGCCGCAGGCCGGTATAGCGCCGGGCCAGGCCTGTGTGCTCTATGACGAGACGCGACTTCTGGGCGGGGGATGGATCGAGCGCTCGGTGCGTGTTCAGGCTGACGAGCCGGCCGCCTTGTTCACGGACCAAACGGCTGCATCCGGCTGAGGGCGGTCGCTATCTGATGCGCACTGACGTGCTGTAGAAGAAAGATGTTGGTAGCGGAGGAGGGATTTGAACCCCCGACCAAGGGCTTATGAGTCCCCTGCTCTACCCCTGAGCTACTCCGCCGCCAGGGCCCGTGCGAGGTAGACAATAGCTCGACGACTGTCAAGCTGAGCGCGGGCTGTCATTCGATCGGATAGGAACGCCGTTCCGAACCTCCACAAGCACTTAGTCGTCGACGGGAGCGGACTCTTTTTGGACAATCACCTGGCGGCCGCGATACATCCCGGTCTTTAGGTCAATGTGATGCGAGCGGCGGAACTCGCCGGTGTCCTTGTCCTCGATCACGTTCGGCACGGTCAACGCATGATGAGAACGTCGCATGTCGCGACGCGAGGTCGAGGTCTTCTTCTTCGGAACGGCCATGGACGTAACTCTGCTTTGAACAGGCAAAAGCGCAGACATACGTCGAATCAACGACGTCCGCCCACGCTGCAATAGGGTCCGCGATCTAACCGACCCCGGCGCCAGGGTCAAGCTGCGCGTAGAAGGAGGTCGAAGAGCGGACTGCCTTTGCGCCCAAAGCAACCTCCTCCTTAATGTCCTTGGTTCGGGATGACGCTACCCGGGCCTTGCTACAAAAAAATGACGAGAACCACTTGCATGCGGCGAGGGGCGGGGGTACATCAGCCCTCGCCGCTGAAGAGCGGACCCACCTGAGAGTCAGGAAGACAAAATCGGATCCCAAAGGTCCGGTTGTACATCTGCCTCGTCAGTTATGTTCTTTTGACATCGTGATGATGATGAAATTGGAAGGGATGTGCAGGCGGCGGTGACGTTGTCTTGCATATTCTGGATGGTCTTGGGGTTTATC